>CAWIII010000009.1:0-134785 GCA_963836065.1 uncultured Solirubrobacterales bacterium | reverse complement strand
GCATCGGGGCGGCGATCGCAGGAGCGCGGGGGTCATTCCTCGGCGGCGAGCGCGTTTGAGCGCGCGGCGGAGCTGAGCGACAGCGAGCCCGCGCGTGCGGCGCGTCTCGTTCTCGCAGCTGAAGCCGCGTACGTGGCGGGACAGGCGGATCGCGCCCGTCCGCTGACATCAGTTCGTTGCCGTTCGGGATCGGGGTCAGCGGGTGCGACTGCTGTTTGTCAGGGAGCCATCGAAGGGCGACACGGCTCGCTCGAGGACGGGATCGCCGCATGGACGAGGCGGCGGCGCTCAGCGACAGTGCGTCGCTGACGCTCGAGATCCTGCTCGAGGCAGCCGCCTTGACGTTCTATGCCGGCGATTACGACGCGGTCGTCGCCCTGGCGCGTCGTGCGCAGGGGGTTTCCTGTGAGACCGACTCCGAGCGCTTCATCGTGGCGGTGCTCACCGCGGTCGCCGCCGAGATTGCCGGGGATCACGACCGTGGCGCTGTGCTGGCGGCCGAGGCGATCGGACTTGCCGATGGGCTTGACGACCCCGTCTGCTTGGTGTGGGCGGCGTGGACAGTCGCGCGGGCGGGCGGCGCGGGAGATGGCGTGTCATATGCGTCGCGCGCCGTGGAGATCGCCCGTGAGCGGGGGCTGATGACCGCGTTGTCGTTTGCGCTGCAGATGCAGGCCGACGGCTTGATCGCGCAGAGCCGATTCGACCTCGCCTACGCGACGGCGGAGGAAGGCTGGCGGCTCGCGCTGGACATCGGTCAGCCGTGGGCCGCGAGCTGGAACCTCGCGAATCTCGCCATCGTCGATGCCCTGCGCGGGGCCGAGCAGCCAGCGCGAGCGCACGCCGCGGAACTGCACACGTTGGTGGCAGCCAGCGGCGCGACGCTGGTGATTGCCCAGGTGGAGCGGGCTTTCGGGCTGCTCGATCTTGGTTGTGGCAGGCCGGCGCCGGCGCTCGACCGTTTGCTGGTCGCGGTCGCCGCGGCGCGATACGAATCCCACCCGTTGTTCGTGCTCGCGTTGCCCGACGCGGTCGAGGCAGCGGTTCGAGCCGATCGGCTGTGCGAGGTGGCCGAGCACCTCGATCGCTTCCAGACCTGGGTGCAGCAGTTCCCGAACCCGGCGCTGCTCGCGCTGCTCGCGCGCTGCCGCGCGCTGGTCGGAGAATCCGATGCCAGCCGTCACTTCACGCAGGCGATCGAACTCGCCGAGGCCCTCTCACCGTTTGACAGAGCACGGACCGAGCTGTCGTATGGCGAGTGGCTCCGACGACAGCACCGCCGCGTTGACGCCCGCCGCCATCTCCGCACCGCTCTCGAGCTGTTCGATCAGCTCGCGGTCGCGCCCTGGGAAGCACGGGCACGCTCGGAGCTGCGCGCCAGCGGCGAGACCGCGCGCAAGCGCGACCCCTCCACCCGCGATCAGCTCACACCGCAAGAGCTCCAGATCTCACGCCTGGTCGCCTCCGGGAGGACCAACCCTGAAGTTGCCGCGGAGCTGTTCCTGAGCCCGCGCACGATCGACTACCACCTGCGCAAGGTCTTCGCCAAACTCGAGATCGCCTCCCGCGCAGACCTCGCGGACGTGAACCTCGGCGAGCCGGTGGCCGCCTGACCGGCGACTTCACCGGCGCCGGGGCGGTGGCGTTCTTGCTCGCGCTCTCCGATGGGTCCACGTCCGACGGCGATCGCGCCGGCGCACGCAGCTGGGCGCTCATCGTCTGCTCGGCAGCGGTGACTGCTCGAGCGCGGCCCCCATCTCGGCGATCGCCTGGCGAAGCGTTGACAGTGGCCTGAGCAGGAGCGTGGCCCGTTCGATCCGTCCGGCGGTGTCATGGGTCTCGTAGAGGACGCCGTCCATCAGCCGGCCGCCGTGGGACGCGGTGATGATCGTGACGATCTCGCGATCGGCCGCGAACTCCCGCTGGGCGGTGATCTCGTTCACGACGCCGGCGATTGTTGACACGAGGTGGGCCACATCCGCGCGACCGTGGTAGTCCCGTACGGGGCTGTGGAAGACGACCTCGTCCGAGAGCGCCTCTTCGGCTCGGCTCTGGTCGTCAGGCTGAAGTAGCGCCAGCAGTTTGGATTGCATCGATCCTCCATTCGGGTCGGGGTGGGCGTGCGTCATTTCGTGGCTGGCTGAACGGTCCGGGTCGCCCTGGGGCCGCGGCGGGTTCCGGCGGCGGTGAGCAGTGCGAGCACGATTACGGCGATCCCGAAGACCCGGAAGGTCGGTTCGATCCCGAGCCCGGGGAACGGCGAGCCCCGCCAGCACAGACGGGACTGACAGGGCGAGGTACGCGACGACGTAGAACGCCGCGATCACTCCGGCCCGCTGCCGAGCCGGCGCGGCGGCCGAGACCGAGCGGAGCGCGCCCATGAACGCCACCCCAAGCCGGCGCCCGTGATCACCGAACCGGCGAGAAACAGCGGGCCCGAATCGGCAGGGATCGAAGCGACGGTGCCCGCCATTCCGAGCGCAAGTCCCAGCGCTCCGGCTGCGGTCGCCTGACGCGCCGCGAGACCGCGCAGCGCGACCTGACCGAGGCCGGCGGAGATCCCCAGTGCGAATACCGACACGCCACCGGCGACGTGACTCTCGGTGTGCAGCAGGATCACGGCGAGTGACGGCGCGAGCGCGAGATACAGGCCGGCGATCGACCAGGATGCGACCACGCCGGCGCTGGCGAGCGCAAACACGCCGCGAACTTCGGCCGGCACCTCTGGGCGTTGCGGACGCAGTCCGGGGCGCATCGTGCGAGCCACGGGCTCCGGCAGCAGCGCCACCCCGCCGAGCGCACCGACCAGGACGCACAGCAGCACGAACGGAGTCACGAGCGGGTCCGGCGCGTCCTGCACGAGCAGCGACGCGACGAGCGCGCCGGCGCCGATCCCGAGCGACGCGCTCACGCCGTTGACCAGCCCCGCCCTGCCGATGTCGCGCCCGGGCTCAAGCTCGAGCAGGGCCGCCCCGGCGGCGCTGAGGATCGTTCCGGTCGCGACTCCCTGAACCAGACGCGCCGCCAGCAGCCACTCCACCGACCGCGCGAGCGCGAACAGCAGCGCCGCTACGAGCAGACCGACCAACCCCGCGGCAAGTAGCGGTCGCCGGCCAAGATCGTCAGATAGCCGGCCGACGAGCAGTAGTGCGCTGAGCGCTCCGACCGCATAGGTGGCGAACACGACGGTCAGCATCGGTGTCGAGAAGTGCCAGCGGGCGGCGTAGTCGGCGTACAGCGGCGACGGGGCGGCCGAGGCGAACAGTGCCAGTCCGACGATCGCGGCGACGAGGATGAACGCAGACCAGGCCGGAAGCCTCCCCACGTGCCGGTGCGAGGGGGCGATCGGACGCTGCTGCGCGGCTCGGCGTGCCAGCTCGTCGACCCGAGCTGCCGCGAGTTGATTGTGGAGTTGGTGATTCATCGCATTCGGGGGATCGTTTGTTGGCAGGTGATTGATCGCCGTCCACGCTAGGTCGCCGAGTCGACGATGTGAAAGACCGCTTTGCGCTGTCTTCAGCGCGGCTCGGCATCACGGGAACGCGGACGCCGGTAGGCTTTGTCCGGTGACCGATCTGCGTCGGTTGCAGTACTTCGTCGCGGTGGCTCGGGAGCGCAACTTCACGCGCGCCGCCGAGCGCCTGCACGTCGCCCAGCCGGCGCTCAGCCGCCAGGTGAAACTGCTCGAGCAAGAGCTCGGGGTCGAGCTCCTGCACCGCACCACGCACGAGTTCGAGCTGACCGAGGCGGGCGAATTCCTGCTCGATCGGGGGCCGGCGCTGCTGGCGGCCGCGGATGAGCTGTGGCGGAGCGCGCGGGCGTACGGCGCCGGCGAGCGCGGAGAGGTGCGCGTCGCGTACGGCGCAAGTGCCAGCTACGAGACGGCGCCGCGGCTGCTTGGAGCCGTGGCCGAGCGCCAGCCGGGCGTCGCGATCACGACCGAGGTCAAGTCGGTGAATGAGATCGTCGCCGGCGTCAAGGATGGCTCGATCGATGTCGGTCTCGTTCGCTGCCCGCCTCGCAGCGATGACCTCGAGGCGCGCACCGTCCGGCACGACCCACAGGGCGTGCTGCTGCGGCGCGACCATCGCCTCGCATCACCGCCGACCGTGAGCCTCGCGGACTTGGCGAATGAGACGTTGGCTCTGCACCCGCGCGACGCGAACCCGGGGCACTACGACGCCGTGATCGGGTTGTGCCGTGATCACGGCATCGAGCCGCGCATCCTTGTGCGGACGTTGAGCTTCGATCTTGGTTACAGCCCGATCGTGCAAGGAGAGGCTGTGGCGATCGTCGGCGAATCGACGATCGCGGCCTGCCCGAGGAGCTGTGCTGGCTACCGCTGTCTCCGCCGGCGACCCTCGAGGTCAGTGTCCTCGCGCGTCGCCACAACCGCTCTGCGGCGGTCAGCCGGATGCTCGACGCGGCGGCTGCCACGTCGAGCGCTCTCGGCTGGATCTAGAGCCCCGCGAACCATCGGGCGGTCGTGATGCCGGTGCGCGCTGAAGAGATGCCGGCGAGGTCTTTCACATCCGGCCCCGCGAGACCTACCGTGGCGGCACATGAAGCAGACGCGGTCAACGAACGGGAGGACAAGCGATGCTCGCGCTGCTGCCGACTGACGGTTCAGATCCACTCGTGGAGCGCGGCGAGGCACCCGAGCCGCCCACCGCGCCCGACGAGGCGCTGATCCAGGTCGAGGCATTCTCGATCAACCGCGGCGAGACGTTCCTGCTCGAACGGCCCCGCCACGACTGGAGGCCCGGTAGAGACGTCTCCGGTCGCGTCGTCCGCGCGGCCGCCGACGGGAGCGGGCCGGCAGCCGGAGCGCGGGTCATCGGTCATCCGCAACAGGGGGGCTGGGCACAGCTTGCGGCGGTGCCGAGCACCGCCCTCGCGGTCCTGCCTGACCAGATCGACGCGGTGCAAGCCTCGGCACTTCCCCTCGCCGGGCTCACCGGGCTACGGCTCCTGCGCGCAAGCGGCGCCGTAGCCGGACTGCGCGTCCTGCTCACCGGAGCGTCCGGCGGCGTCGGCCACTACGTCACGGAGCTCGCAGCGGCCGCCGGCGCGTCGGTCACGGCGGTCAGCGCATCACCGGATCGCGCCGAGCGCCTACTCGCTCTGGGCGCGGCGGACGTCGTGCAGCACCTCGACGACGCCCGCGGCCCATACGACGTCGCCTTCGAGTCGGTCGGCGGCAGCTCACTGCCGCAGGCGCTCAAGCTCCTCGCCAAGGGCGGCCGCCTGCTGTGGTTCGGCCAGGCGAGCCGGACGCCGAGCGAGCTCGACTTCTTCGAGTTCTTCGCCCAGACCGGCGCGACGATCCGCCATTTCGACCACGACGATTCGGCGATCCCGGATGCATGTGACCTCGCGACGCTCGTGACCCTCGTCGCGCGCGATCGCCTGCATCCGGAGATCGGGGTCGTCGCGGACTGGACGCGGACCGCGACGCTGTTGCACGACCTCCGCGAGCGCCGGATCCGCGGCAACGCCGTGCTGCGGATCGAGGAACACTGCCCCTCACCCACAACCCCGACAGGAGATGCGAAATGACTCCGGCAATGAACCCGAAGGAGGTCGCCCAGCAGTACGTCGCAGCGGTGCAGGCCGGCGACGAGCAGGCGATCCGCAACCTGTTCGCGACCGACGCGACGTGGACGCTCGCCGGCGCGTTGCCGATCTCCGGCGTCTGGAAGGGACGCACGGCGATCATCGATGAGTTCCTCGCCACCGCGATGTCCCACTACCAGCCAGGATCGATCAGCCTGGAGATCACCGGCATGATCGCCGAGCACGACCAGGTCGTCCTGCAATGGACGAGCCGAGCGCGAACACGCGACGGCCGGCCGTACGAGAACGGCTGCATCGGTGTATTCACCATCCGGCACGGGCAGATCCAAGCCGTGCGCGAATACATGGACACGCTCTACGCCCACGAGGTCGCGTTCTCGGACAATCGGACCGGGCGCCCCGCCGTCGCAGGAGGTCAGTGACCATGCGGATCTTCGTGGCGGGAGCGAGCGGCGTGATCGGCGTCCGGCTGGTGCCACTGCTGGCGGCGGCCGGGCACGAGGTCGCCGGGATGACCCGCTCCCCCGAAAAGCTCGATCGATTGAGCGCGCTCGGCGCCGAACCGATCCTCTGCGACGTGTACGACGCCGCGCGGTTGCGAGGCCCCCAGCCGAAGACGACCTCGCCGGCGTCACCGCCGCAGTTACCGCCTCCGAGCTTGGCGCCGACCGCGCGCGGGCACTCGGCGACCTGCCGCTCATCGTCAAACTCGATGGCGTCATGTATTGCCACGCCACTCCGCGGGCCGACAACGAGATGGTCACGCGAGCTTCGACGCCCGCACGCTTCGCCAAGGTCTTGGCTGGCGTTGACGCACGGGTAGTGATCGCCGGCCACACGCACCAACAGGACGATCGAAAGGTCGGCACAGTCCGTTTCGTCAACGCCGGAAGCGTCGGCCTG
The DNA here is from genome assembly GCA_963836065.1 of uncultured Solirubrobacterales bacterium. Lineage (GTDB taxonomy): Bacteria > Actinomycetota > Thermoleophilia > Solirubrobacterales > Solirubrobacteraceae > Palsa-465. The sequence continues at coordinate 128,305 of CAWIII010000009.1, read as the reverse complement.
CCATACGAGGGCGATGGGGCTGCGCGCTGGGCCTGGGTTGTCGATGGCACTCCGGAACTGCGCTTTACGGCTTACGACGCAAAGGCCGCAGGTACACGGATGCTCGCGGCCGGATGGCCCGACGAGCGCTCGGTGCGTGGCGCTCTCGTTGATCCCGTCGCGCCAAGAGTTGTCACCGAACTATTCGAGCAACTAGCACGCGATTAAGGCACGCTCGCCTTTCGCCGCCGGCCTCGATGCCGAGTTCGAACCGGAAGTTCAATGCAAGAGCGCTAACGGCCTCAAGACGAGCAATCGCGTTGGGCTAAGGGCTCACGAATGAATTAGTGGGCTGTGGCAGGATGTTGGGTTGTGGTGGCGTATCGCGGGGGCATGATCGATGAATCGCAGATTGTTGAGCGTTATCGGGGGTTGGGGCCGGAGTTGAACGAGCGTCAGCGCAGGTTGTGGGCGGCGTCGGAGGCTCGGTCGTGTGGGCCGGGCGGGATCGCGGCTGTCGTGCGTGCGACGGGGATCAGCAAGAACACTGTGCAGCGTGGGATCGCAGAGCTGCGGGAGGGGACACGGCTCGAGGCGGGTCGTGTCCGTCGGCCGGGTGCGGGGCGGCCGCGGTTGACGGAGTCTGATCCGGAGCTGGTGGGAGCGTTGGAGGCGTTGGTGGATCCGGATACGCGTGGGGATCCGTGCTCGCCGTTGCGGTGGTGCTCGAAGAGCTTGCAGAACATCGCGAGTGCGCTTCAGGCGGCAGGACATCAGGTGTCCGATCGGACGTCCGGGAAGCTCTTGCGGGGGCTTGGGTTTCGGTTGCACGCGAACTCCAAGACGCGGGAGGGGAAGGATCATCCTGACCGTGACGCGCAGTTTCGGCATATCAACGAGACGACACGCTCGGCGCTCGCCGCGGATCAGCCGGTGATATCCGTAGACGCGAAAAAGCGCGAGCTGGTCGGGGATTTCAAGGCTGTCGGGCGGGAATACGAGCCGACTGGGCGGCCGGTCGAGGTTCGCTGCCACGACTTCAAAGACAAGGATCTGGGGCACGCGATCCCGTACGGCGTGCTCGACATCAAAGCCAACGAGGGGATGGTCAGCGTTGGTGTCACCCATGACACAAGCGCGTTCGCGGTCAACTCGATCCGCGTGTGGTGGCAGTACCTCGGCCAGAAGCGTTACCCCAAAGCGACGTGCCTGACGATCACTGCTGACGGCGGCGGCAGCAACTCCAGCCGCACGCGCCTGTGGAAGACCGAGCTGCAGAAGCTCGCCAACGAGCTCGCGCTGCCGATCCGCGTCTGCCACTTTCCGCCCGGGACGTCGAAGTGGAACAAAATCGAGCATCGCATGTTCAGCTACGTCAGCCTCAACTGGCGCGGACGGCCGCTTGAGAGCCTGCAGGTGATCATCGACCTGATCGGCGCGACCACGACCAGCACCGGCCTGAAGGTCTACGCGCGCCTGGACCCCGGCCACTACGAGAAAGGGATCAAGGTCACCGACCAAGAGCTTGCCGCCGTGGACATCGCCCGCGACCAGTTCCATCCAGACTGGAACTACACGTACGCACACCTGCACGGCGGGGTGAACTCCGCTTCGATAAAGGTCGACAGCAGCGATCCAGATCCGCTCCACAGACTCCCCGCTCATGCCACCGACGTCGGCCTCCTCCTCCTGGCCGGTCGCGGTGACCGACTCGAGGTCACGCGGGATACGCACCCGTCGCAGTGGATCCGGCAGCCCGGGCAGGCGCGGAACCGACGGCATGCGAGGCACGACCACGCCCTCCAGGCTCAACCCGCCGGGCGCCACTCACGCCGTTCGACATCGTCGTCGCGTAACAGCGCCCGCAGCGCCGCGTCCGGCTTGAGCCGCCGGTCAATTAGCGGATTGAGCATCCCGCGCCCCGCCGAACACGGCCCAAGGCAGAAGCATCCCGATGATCGCAACCTCGACATCACGGCTCGACTGACCGTAGCGCCCAGCGGCCAAATCAGATCAGCTCCTGCTTGCTCGCCAGGTAATCCGGATCCGTTGTGGCCTCAGAACTCATTTGTCCCTCGAGGCTCGTCCGGCCATCGCGAGAGCGAGCGACCCGAGACCCGCCGCAACGGCGAGCCGACATCCGGCTAGTACAGCTATTCAAGCCAGCTCCCGGGTCCGACACCAGCCTGCATTGTGCAGCAGCGGTCGTCGAGCTAGGACAAAGGTGATGGCGGAAGGGAGACTCCTCAGGTGAATGGTGGAGATGAGATCGCGCGTTTGGCCGGTCGCGCGGGAGCGCTCTGCGGACCGTGCAGCAGCGAACGGACGCCCACCACGCGCGCTACCGCAGTCGACTACTACTTCGCCCGGCGCAAGCGACAGCCGACGCTGTGACTGACGAGACGACCGCCCTGGACGAGACGCGCAACTGCCGCGAGCTTCTCCTCCGCCCGGAAGCGGAAGTCGTACTCGGCAGAGCCGTCCGGCGGTGCAGGCCGACTGCCAGATTTGTGCGATTCCTACAACCGGAGGCGGCTGACCCGAACCGGCGGACATACCGCAGAGCTCCCGCCGCGGGAGACGAAGAGCGGCGCTCCGATCTTGGTTGCCAACCTCGTGCCTACGCACGACCGGGGTCCTGGACCGCCGGGAGGCCGGTCGACCTGGCTGCTGCTATCGCCCAGCACCAGTCGTCAGACCTTCCGCGGTCGGATGACTGCTCTACGACGAATGCGATCACGCGCTCGCGGGCGGCCACGTGGCTCCTATTGGTGCGAGGCGGCCACCGGCCCGGGCGCGGCGGGATGCTTGCTGTTTCCATCAAGGAACCGAACCCACAGCAAGCAGCGCCGACTACCGCTCGCCCACGATAGGAGGCGTCCCCGATCGCAGCCGCGTCGCTGCCGGAATGGAACGGGCGCGACACTCTCGGCGGGAGCCGGAGCCGCGCTCGCTTCGTGGGGAAAGCAGAACAGCGCGGCCCGCCGACCCGATGACTGCGGTGGCCGACGGTCCGGGCTGCGGTTCCGTCCCGTCGAATGTGCGGTTACCGACAAATCGGATCGGCGTCGCCAGCGCGAGGGCCAACCGTCCCGAGGCCGCGTGCGGCCGCCGGTCGGGCGCCGCGGCTACCGGCGTCGACCCGCGGTCCGTGATCGCTTTCGCCCAGAGGCAGGCGTCCGCGATGGCGCCGGCGGACGATTGCTCTTGCCCTTGTCGCTCCACTGAGGTGGCGACTGCCTTGGCGACGAGTCCGCGTTTGCGGTCGCTTGCGGCTCCGCGAGATGGTCGTGTTGCGCGGGCACAACGAACGACGAGTTATGACTGACCCGACTTCCGGTGGTCTCGTCATGCGGCGTGCCGCCCGCCGGGGCCACGGCTGGCGCCGGGCCCCGGCGGAGCCGTCATCGCTCGGCGGCTGCCTGAACGACCCAGATGTGGTTGCCGTCCGGATCTACGATCGAGAACATCCGCGGAACCGGGCCCTCGCCGCCCATCGGCTCGGTCGTGGTCACGCCGTCGATCGCCGTGACGCGGGCATACTCGGCGTTGACGCCCGGAGTCTCGACTCCGATCGCGCTGCCGGCTGGCTGCCATTCGCCCATCGGCGGGTTGAGAGCGAGACGAGCGATCGACCCGGGCGGCGCGACCTCGACCCAGCGGTTGCCGCCCTCGTCGCCGAATGCGACGTCTGTGCGCAGCTCCCAGCCGAGGGTCTGCGTGTAGTAGGCGATCGCCGCGTCCTGGTCGGCGATCGTGAACATCGCGACGCCGATGTTCGAGACGGTGGTGGGGGACTGCATTGGATTGCTCATATTACGCCGCGTGGCAATTAGTGCGTGGTTACTTGGCGTAGGCGACGTACTCGCCGTCGAAGTACTTGCTGACAATCTCACTTGTGCGGGTAGCGAGATACTCGACGGTGAGAATGACGAGCTTGGCGAGGTTGGATGGGCGGCGTCGCGCGACGTGGGTGTGAACGTCCTGGTTGAGGAGCTCGTCGGGGTTGAGCTCCGGAGCGTACGGTGGAAGGTAGAACAGCTCCATCCGCGGATGGTCCAGCAGCCAGTACTCGACCGCGGGAGACTTGTGGAAGGAGGCGTTGTCGACAATCAGGAAGATCTTGCGCTCGGCGAAGTGCTCGAGCAGCTTGTCGAGGAAGTCCAGGAAGCGGATCTCATCGCAGGTGCCCTCGAAGATCTCGAACACGAGCGTGCCGTCGGCACCGATCGCGCTGATCACGTTGGCCGAGAAACGCTTGCCGGTCAGCGGCACGACCGCGCGCTCGCCGATCGGCGCGTAGCTCTTGCCGGCGGTCTGCCCGGCGCGCACGCCCATCTCATCGCCGAACAGCATCCGCGCCCCTTCGCGCCGCGCGCGCGCCTGGATCGCCGGGAACTCGTCCTGGAGCCACGCCCGCACCCGCTCGGGGTCCTGCTCGAGCCACCGCCGCTGCGGCTTCTTGCCCGAGAACCCCCAGCGACGCAGGTAGACACCAACCGTCTGGCGGCTGAGCCCGATCCCGAACCGCCGCTCGATCAGCGCCTTGACGGCCTGCCTTGACCACAACACGCGGGAATCTGCAGCTGATCGGGGTTCGTGCCCTTCATCAGTCCGATCAGCTCTGCCTGCTGGGCGTCGGTGAGCGCCATCTGCTCGCGCGAGCGCCGACCACGCCGCCGCTCCCTCAGTCCCTCAAACCCCCCGAGCTGGTGGCGCGCCATCCACAGCGACACCATCCGCAGATGCACCCCCATGGCCTGCGCCACGACCGCGTGAGTGCGGCCCGCCAACACCATTCTCACACCCCGCTCACGCAGCGCTTCCCGAGTCTCGCCTGACACCCGCCTAGCGTCACTCATCACACAGTCAATACTATCATACTGACACACTCGAATGTACTGTTACCTGACGTACTATTTGCCACGTGCGTGATAGGCGTGAAGACTGCCGAACAGCGACGATCTCATCGTGAACCTCCAAAGATTTCGTCGCGGCGGTGGATGAGGCGGTGCCCGCTCACGGGAAGCGCGCCGCTGGGTCCGCCGGGTTGGCGCGTCTCGAGCTGCTCGAGACGATCAACAGCGGCGAGTCACGCGACGATCGCTTTGGCCGAGCGAAGGGCGAACAGCTCGGCCATCGCTATGGCGACATCCCGATCGCACGATCAAGATTCCGAGCCGGCCAGCGAGGCCTCGGCGCCCCGGGCGGCCGGAACGACGCTGCATAGGTAGGTGGGGCATCCTGCACGCCGGGCGTCGAGCCCTGCTTCCGGCGATTGGCGGGTTGTTCCGGCCGCATGGGGACGCGCCCGGCATTGCCGCGCCGGCGTGGCCGGTTCTGTCCGGAGGCGGAAGTCTCGAGCGCCGCGATAGCGGTCTCGGAGACTGCCCCTGCTATGCGCTGCGTCTGGTTATGTGCTCTCAGCAGCTCGGCGGTCACTTTTCCCCTGCTCAGCCGAAGATCATGGGTCGACCTACAGCACATAATCGCCACGCGCGCAACGTGATGCCTGTTCCGTCGGATAGCTGATATGCGAGCCAGCCGACTGCCGTCAAACCATCGTGGCGATCGGATCGCATGTTGCGAAACGCCGCGGATTACAGGGTCACGCTTGCGAAGGCTGCGTCGAGAGGCAGCTGGGCTCCGGTTGGCCTCCGTCGCTATCTCAGACGAGCGCGCCTGCGAGCGCCGCGTGGAGGCGGTCGATTATGTGCTGCGTTTCGCTACGCCGGCGCGGAAAACGCGTGGTCAGGGTCCGCCACAGCGCATAACCGGAAGCAGCACATAAACGGGGTTAAGTTCACCCGGGATTTGGGTGTCTGTGACGTCCACGACGGGTGTGTTTTTCCGTCATGGGCGGTCGATATGTTGATCGCGTCATGGATGACAACGACGTCTTCGGGCGCACGGGGCGCTTCGTGGTGCGACGCGTGCTGTTGCCTAGCCGCGCGGTCGATTCGTTCACGGTGATCGGCCCGGATCGGCGGCCGGTCGAGCTGGTCGACGAGTATTTGGCGTGGTTGACGGATTGCGAGCGTTCGCCGAACACGGTCGAGGCGTACGCGCACGATCTCCGCGCGTTCTGGACGTTCTTGGGCGAGCGTGGGTTGCGGTGGGATCAGGTCGATGTGATGGAGCTCGGCGAGTTCGCTGCGTGGGCGCGGCAGCCGGCCGCGAACGTGGTGGTGCTGGCGGAGGAGGCGGCGCGTCTGTCGGCGCGGACGGTGAACCGGATGCTGTCGGGGGTGGTCGGCTTCTATGAGTTCCAGGCCCGTCGCGGCTCGACGTTGGCGCAGGATCTGGTCGTGAAGACCCGCTCGGGCCGTGGCGGGTATAAGCCGTTCTTGCACGGCATCGCGCGGTCCCGGCCGCGTGGGCGGGCGGTCAGGTTGCCGGAGCGCACGTCGCTGCCGAGGACGTTGTCGCTGGAGCAGGTCGCGGCGGTGATCGATTGTCAGGAGCGTTTGCGTGACCGGTTCTTGTTCGCGCTGTTGGCCTCGACGGGGATGCGGATCGGGCAGGCGCTCGGGCTGCGGCACGAGGACGTGGTCGCGTGGGAGCGACGGATCGTGATCCGTGCCCGCGAGGACGCGCCGCGGCGGGCGCGGAGCAAGGGCGGCGCTGAGGGTGGGGTGCCGGTCCCGGCGGAGTTGATGCGCCTGTGGAACGACTACATGCACGAGGAGTACCGGGACCTCGACTGCGATTTCGTGTTCGTGAACCTGTGCTCGACTTTTGCACTTTTGAGGGGGAGGGGGGCACGGGCGCGCGGGGCGTGGGTCGGTAGGCGCGGTGGGGTGAGCGGTCGGGGCTGTTGAGCGGTCGGCCGCGCGAGGACGCAGAAGGAGCATCGGCGGCTTCCCCGAAGCGGTGGTTGTTCGATGACCATTTCCGCGGTCGGGTGGGAGGCCCGTCGCGGCTGCCCATGGGGGTTGCCGCCGATGCTCTGCGTCCCATCTTCGCTGAATGAGCTTCTGCTCCTGTTCGCGCCGTGTTTCTCTCGCCCCACGTTCCAGACCTTCTGCGCGCTGGTTGTGGGCCAGATTTCGCAGACCGGGTTGCGTACGGTCACAGGGATGCTGGTCGGCTGTCGGCTCTCGGCGGTCTGGCATCACTGCCGCGCGCACCGGTTCTTCAGTCTCTCGGACTGGTCTGCTGATGAGCTCGGGCTGCGCCTCGCGGAGCTGATCGCCGAGCGGCTGACAGCGCCCGGCGCGCCGCTGCTGGTGGCGGTCGACGACACGTTGCTGCATCGTCTGGGGCGCAAGATCCACGCCTGCTTCTGGCATCACGACGCGACCGCCAACTCCGACAAGGCGGCGGTCGCGTGGGGCAACAACTGGGTCGTGGTCGGGATCGTGGTGCGCTTGGCGTTCCTCGAGCGATCGGTCTGCCTGCCGATCCTGTTCCGCTGCTGGCAGCCCAGGCGCAAACAGTTCGCCAAGAAGGACAAGCGCGATCCTGAGCGGCCCGGAAAGCCCGAGCTGGCAAGGGAAATGCTCGACCTGCTCGCCGCCCGCCTGCCGGATCGCAGGATCGACATCGTCGGTGACGCCGCGTACGCAACCGAGGCCTGGCGGGGTCTGCCCGGCCGGGTCACGATCACCTCCCGCCTGCGCTCCAACGGCGCGATCTACGATCGCAAACCGCCGCGCTCCGGCAAGCAGGGCCGGCCCCGCAAGTGGGGCAAACGACTCCCCACGCTTGCCAAGCTCGCGACCGACCCTGCCACCGAGTGGGTCGAGCAGGCCGTGCGACGCTACGGCAAGACCGAAACGCTCAAGCTCGCCATCATCGACTGCCTGTGGGGGCCGCTCGGCCCCGACACCCCCGCGCGCGTGATCCTCGTCAAAGACGAGCGCAAGCCCTCCGGCTACCAGCTCGCGCTGATCACCACCGACCTTGACGCCAGTGCCGCCGAGATCGTCGAGCGCTACGCAGACCGCTGGCCGATCGAAGTCGCCTTCGAAGACGGCAAAGAACTGTTCGGCGTCGGCGATGCGCGCAACCGCGCCAAGAAAGCCGTCGAGCGGACCGTCCCCTTCCAGTTCCTCGCGATGACGCTGACGATCATCTGGTACGCGGTCTGCGGGCATCACCCAGACGTCGTCGAAGAGCACCGCCAACGCGCTCCCTGGTACCTCACCAAGACCGCCCCATCGTTCGCCGACATGCTCGCCAAGCTCCGCCGCGTGATCATCGCCACCCAATATCACCCGGGACAGGGTCGAACCCCCACACCACGGGAAATCATGCACGTCCAGCAAGCATGGGCCGCAGCTGGCCTATGAACTGCGAAAGTCGAGCCTGTGGGGCGGGCAGGTCGGGCGGCCGCTGAGCTACTCGAACGTCGACCGGATCGTGGAGCGCACCCAGCAGAAGGTCGGGTTTCACTTCACCGCCCACCTGCTGCGGCACACGTACGCAACGCTGGCGTATCGCGATGGCGTGCAGTTGGAGGTGATCGGCGCGTTGCTGACGCACCGCTCGCCTTCCTCGACGCTGATCTATACGCATCCGACCGCGGAGGACCTGCGCGGGGCGCTGGCCGAGCGTGGCGTGCTGGAGAAGGTCGCAGACCTCGTCGGCAACAGAAAGGATCACGAATGAGCCCGGAACCCCTGCGTGTCGTTGACGGCGGCCGAGCGCCGACCGGTTGGGAGGCGTTGTGGCCACGAGACGTCTGGTTCGCGTCCGAGCTGCCGCACGGCGACCTCGCGCACCGCTATCGGGGCGAGGAGACGTTGCGGTTTGAGCGGATCGCGCAGCCGTGGCTGAAGGAGGCCGCCAAGCGCTGGACCCGCGCTCGGCTGCTGTCGGACACGGCGCCGCGGACGATCAGCGCCTATCTGGTCAGCGTCCGGCATTTCAGCGAGTGGCTGGCCCGGTTCGCGCCGGAGGTGAGCACGCCGGCTGGGCTGTCGCGCTCGGTGTTGGAGGACTACATGCTGTGGGTCCGGCACGAGACCGACTGGAAGCCCGCGACTCGCAACCAGCGTCTGCTTGCCGTGCGGCTTCTGCTCTCAGAGCAGGCCGAGGACGGACTTCAGGGGTTGCCGCGCGGCGCGGTGATCCACGGCGCTGAGCTGCCGCGTGTCGATCCCGGGCTGCCGAAGACGATCGCCGGTGAGGTGTTCGCGCAGTGGATCGACCCCGGGAACCTGGCGCTGTTGGACGAGCGCGACCGAACGCTGGTGCTGGTGCTCGCGTTCACCGGCTTCCGCGTCTCGAGCGTGGTGACGTTGATGCGCGACGCGCTCGAGGGCGGTCCGGACAAGCACCCGTATCTGCGGTATATGAACATGAAGTTGAGCCGGGAGGCGCTGCTGCCGATCCCGCCGATCCTTGCCGATCAGCTCGAACGGCACGAGCGGCACCTGGCTGACTGGTTTCCGCAGACGCAGTGGCTGTTCCCCTCGCCGATGCATCGCAGCGCCATGCGCGGCGCGTTTCACGTCAGCCCGAGCCTCGTCGCGAACGTGATCAAGCGGTACGTCCGCACCGCGGAGATCCGCACCGCGGCGGGTGAACTCGCGCTCGATGTGCACCCGCACCTGTTCCGCCATCACCTCGGGACGAGCATGGTCAACGAGAACATCCCGCTGACCGTGATCGCGCAGGTGCTCGATCACCGCTCGTTGGAGATGACTGCCCGCTACGCGCGGTTGCATGATCAGACGATCAAGCGCGAGGTCACGCGCTGGCACGAGCGAGTCAACATCCGCGGCGAGCGGATCGCGCTGCCCGTCGACGGGCCGCTGGAAGAAGCGGCGTGGATGAAGGAGCGGATCGCGCGCGCCAAGCAGGCGCTCCCGAACGGGTACTGCGGGCTGCCGCTGGTGCAGACATGCCCGCACCCGAACGCGTGCCTGACGTGCGAGAGCTTCCTCACCGACCCCTCGTTCCGTGCGGTGCATGAGCAGCAGCAGGCCGAAACCCGTCATCTGCTCGGGAAGGCGCGCACGCAGGGCAACGTGCGGTTGATCGAGATGCTCGAACGCGACGAGCACAGCCTCACCCGGATCCTCGACGGACTCGACCAACTCGGCCACCACGACGAAGGTGGTGACGTGGTGGACCTGCGGGACCTCGCCGACCGCGACCGGAAGGAGGGCGCGTGAGCAACTCCGAGCCGCCTCGCGCGCTCGCTGCCACGGCCGCCCGGCGCACGCTCGATGCCGAGCAGCGCGTCCGCAGCACGCTACGAGCTCTGGACGCCGACGGCGCGACCATCTCCTTCGCGGCGGTCGCCGAGCACGCGCGCGTCAGCCGCGCGTTTCTCTACGCGCACGCGGAGCTGCGCGCCGAGATCGAGGCGCTGCGGTCGATCCACACGGCCGCGCCGGCACGACTGCCGGTACGTCAGCGCGCCAGCGACGCGTCCGTGCGCGCCCGGTTGCGGGCCGCGCTGGATGAGAACCAACGCCAGCGCGAGGAGCTCGCCGCCTTGCGCGAGGAGCTCGCGCTCGCGCACGGCCGCGTGCGCGAGCTCGAACTCGACCGTCGCGTCGGTGGCCGGCGATGAGCAGCTGGCCCGCCCCGGCACGCGATGCCGCGTTGCACGGCGTCGCGGGCGAGTTCGTGACGCGCACCGCTCCGCACACCGAGTCAGATCCGATGGCGCTGCTGATCCAGTTCCTCGTCGCGTTCGGCGCGGCCGCCGGGCGCAACGTCCACTACCCGGTCGAGGCGACCCGCCACCACCTCAACGAGTACGCGATCCTGATCGGCCCCAGCGGCAAGGGACGCAAAGGCTCGGCCTGGGATCACGTCGAAGCGCTCATCAAGCACACCGACAGCACCTTCGCCGAGCGGTGCATCTCCTCGGGTCTGGCGAGCGGGGAGGGACTGATCTTCGAGGTCCGCGACCCGACCCAGGGCGATGCTGGCTCGAGCGATAAGTGGCGGCTGATCATCGAGGCCGAGTTCGCGCAGATCCTCAAGGTCCTCGCCCGCGAGGGCAACACACTCAGTCCGGTCGTGCGCAACGCGTGGGACGGGAAACCGTTGCAGACGATCGCCAAGAACGCGCCCGTGCGCGCGACCGGCGCGCACATCGCGATCATCGGGCACATCACCAAAGACGAGCTGCTCAGATTCGTGTCCGGCACCGAGCTCGCGAACGGGTTCGTCAACCGCTTTCTGCTCGTCGGGGTCAGGCGTAGTCAGGAGCTCCCGTTCGGCGGCCGGCTCGACGGCAAGCAGCTCGAACGCGTCCGCGACGCCACGCTCGCCGCACTGCGGTTCGCGAGCCTGCCCCGCCAGCTCACCTTCGACCCGCCCGCGCGGGAGCGGTGGATCGAGGTCTACGGGCCGCTGTCGCACGGCGAGGAAGGCCTGCTCGGCGCCGCGACCCGCCGCGCCGAAGCGCACGTCGTCCGCTTGGCCGCGATCTACGCCACCCTCGACACGAGCGAGCAGATCACGATCCCGCATCTCCAGGCCGCGCTCGCGGTCTGGCGCTACAGCCTGGACTCTGCCCGCTGGATCTTCGGCGACACGCTCGGCGACCCGACCGCCGACGAGATCTGGGCGCTCGCCAAAGACCGCCCAGCCGGCGTGACCCGCAGCGAGGTCCGCGACCTCTTCTCGCGCAACAAGAAAGCACGCGAGATCGACCGCGCGCTCACCGTCCTCGAAGAAGCCGGACGCCTCACACGCACCCACGCCAGCGACGGCCGCGGACGACCCGCCGAGATCTGGCGACCCCAAGCCGCCTGACGCACCGAAGGAGCGCCCGGACCGCGACCACTACGCGCGAGTGGGTCGCCATCGCTCGCCCGCCCGCCCGCGCACCGCGCGGCGCCTCGCGTCCCCTATCCAGCATCGGTGGCGAGCGATCACCAGCGAGAGGCGAAGCCGGTCTCAACGCGCGACGCACAACCGGGGGCCCTGTCCCACTCGCTCTTCGCTGCCTCGCCGGAACCCTCTCCCGCCGCCACAGCCGACCAGGGTTGACGGTCAATAGGTCGTTTTGGTCGTACCCGCTTACCGCGTCCCCGTTCGACGCAACGACCGCACCGTCAAAGACATGTCAACCACGACAATCACCAGCAACCACGGGACGTTGACACCCGACGGTGAACTTAACTCCTTTTATGCGCTGCAGCGCATAACTGCTGCTTCGTGATTGGGGAAGTGTTGGAGAGCCGGATCCACGTTGCGCGGGCGATCGCTGTTGGGCGATTGCGGAATCTGCGCTTGCCCAGGTCGTCAGCGCCGACCGCGGCGCCCATGCATACGCAGCGACCGAACGACGGCAGGGTGCCGCGCTGCACTATTCGAGCAGCGAGGTGGCGGTCCCCGAGCGTTGCGATCACATGGAGGCCGGTGCGCTGCCGGCGCTCGGTCAGCCCGGGGTTCGCGATGCAGGAGGTCAATCTCGCGCGAGCGTGGCTCGACTGAGCGTTGCATTTCGGACGCGCTGGAAGGGCTCACATAGCTAGCGCCTGAACATCGTGATGAAGTCGCGGGCCCACCATGGGTCGAAGAAGGTGTGCGGGCCCCGTACCGTCGCCGTGAGCAGGTGGCCGTTGGCCGGCGTGGCCAACCCGTGTTTGCTGGGCGGATCGTACGTCGCGAATATCGGCCAGTCGGGATTGATGTCAAGCTGCATCCCGCGGACGACTCCGGCGCGCACGAGCAGGAGCGCAAGCTGAAGGGGGTCGAGCGCGGGCCCTTGCGCGTATACGAGCGCGCCGTCCGAGGTCACGCCGAGGGCGGAGCGCCACTGGTGCTCGATACCGGGCACGCTGTGGGCGCAGGAACTCGCGCCGCAGGTCGAACCCCACGCCTGCCAGTCGGTGCTCCGTGCAAGGGGCGCAGGTCGGCCGCCGGCGACGAGCGGGACGAGGTTCTGGCGGACCGCGACCACCTTGTGGGTCATGCTCACTTCGCTGCCCCAAGCGCCTACGTTGGCCGAACCGTCGGCGTAGATAACGAGCGAGGCAGCGCCGGGGCGGAGCGGGTCGATCACATGGCCTTCGGTGTAGTAGCCGCCTTTGGCGTCCTTCATCTTGAAGCCGCCGTTGAAGGCGCGACCAGATGCCGCGCGCTCGCCGGTTGAATGGGGGCCGTGTAACGGTAGGGGCCGCCCCCAGGGCTCACGGACCCCGAGTAGAGCAGGGCGCTGAGCAGATGCGTGTCCATCCACGCGATCCCCGCTGGCTGCGAGCCGCCCGGCGGGACCAGCGTGGTCTCATAGACGGCAGGTATGCCCTCGACGCGCCGCCCGGCTGCTCGCCACACCCCTTCTCGGCCCGCCGCAGACACCCTGAACGGAACGAGGTCCGTCGGCTTCGGCAGCGGTGTCAAGCGCGCTCTCATGGTCAACGTTCGCGAGGCAGAGGAGGTGGTCGCCAGGTTCGTATAGCCCGGTCGTCCGATGTGCGTGACGCTCGGATCGCTTGCCACCCTGCGGACACCACCAGCCGGCGTACCGCCACCACAGGAGGCGAGAGCTAGCCATATACACACCGCAGTCGTGATGACACAGGAACGTCTGGCCATCTGAATCGCGTGCACTTGAGCATAACCCCCGCGAGCCCCAGACACTATCGGGTGGCTGGCGCTTCGGGCGCCAGCCCACCGAAAGCAGCAGTGCCCGCATGACGACCGCCGGCGACCAGGTGGCCGATGGTTCATAAAAAGCAGCACCGATAACCAGACCGCGACACGGCTTTCGCGGCTAGTGCATATCCGGTTCGCTCCATCCGGGTGGTTTCGTAGTGTCGCGGCGTGTCCCGGCCGGGCTACCCTCTGACGATCTTGGAGTTCCAGCGGCGCTTCGCGGACCAGCAGGCGTGTCGTGAGTACCTGTTCGCGCGCGCAGGCCGGATGGGTTTCGGTGCCCGCGCTGTGGTGGCGGCGAGGTTGGTCTGCAGACCGCACGCAACCTCTGGGTCTGCAAGTGCTGTGGGTATCAGACTTCGGTGACTGCGGGGACGGTGATGCACGGGACGCGCACGCCGTTGAGGTTGTGGTTCTGGGCGGCTTACCTAGTCCTAAAACAAGCGAATGGTGCTGAGCTGTGGGCGAAAATCGTGGCTTGCGGTCTGATTGGTAGCGGGCCGGCTCGTCTGTCGTTGGTACGAGAGCGTTTTGGCGAGGGGTTGAGGTGCGTGGAGTTCACTGATGTCGAGGGGGGCTGGTTTTTGGGTGGCTGACGCAGAGCCGGTGGGCCGGCTCGGGGTGAGCGCGGGTCTCGGATGGTGTTAGAGGGCGTCGAGGAGGCGGAAGAAGATGCCCAGCCAGGGGTTCCAGGCTTGGATGCGCCAGCGTATGTAGCGGGCTGTCCTGACGATCTGACAGGGGATGTCGATCAGAGCGGCCCGGAAGGTGCGGAACTCCATGGTGAGCAGTCGGCACCGCTGCTGTTCGTGCTGCGTTTCCCAGCGGGGTGAGACGGGCAGCATGAGCGCGCACCAGGCCTTGAGGGTCCAGGCCAGTGACGCCATGGTCATGTAGGCCCAGTTGGCGTAGAGGGTGTTGACGGGGGCGTGTAGGGCTCGCACCCCGCTTTTTAGGTTGGCGATGAGGTTCTCTTGGTTGCAGCGCTGGTGGGCTTCGCCGATCACCTGGTCGGCGGTGAGCTTGCGGTCGTTGGTGATGTAGAAGAAGTACCTATATTCATCGAACAGGACGTTGTCACCCCGCTCGATCGACAGGTTCTTGCGCAAGGCGACCACGCGGTAGTCCTTCTTGCTAGCGCGCGGCCGGTAGGAGAACTCGACTACCTGTTCCTTCTTCGGTCGTATCGTCTTGTAGCCGCGCTGGCGAACGATGTCGTCTTTGACGTTTGTGGGGCGGGTCCGGGGCCGCGTCGCGATCTGGCGTTCGGTCTTGGCCACCAGCTCGTGGTAGAGATCTTCCGGTTGGCCTTCGGCGGCTTGGATGAGGTTGGCCTTGGCGTCGTAGCCGAAGACGAAGCGCACCCCGTCGGCGTCCCAGCGGTCGAACTCAGTTGTGAGCGAGAAGTCGGTGTCACCTCTCAGCAGGATGTCGGTGAACCCGGCCCGCCGGCACAGCTCGATCGATCGGTCATAGAGGGGAACGACCCCCTCATGGGAGGGACGGTTGGCGCCGTGGAGGGACTGATACAGCGGCTCGGCGGTGTTGGCGAGCGAGACCAGCAACGCCGAGTAACCCCAGCTGCCGTTGTAGGAGATGTCCATGCCCTGCTTGCACTGCCCGTCGGTGCCCACGATCGAGGCGTCCGCGTCGATCCGGGCGGTCTGGGAGAAGAATGAGGCCGGCTGCTGGGACCACAGCTTCAGCCGAGCCCGGTTGATCGCCTCCTGGAGGGCCATGATCGAGGCCTCGTCGAAGCGGCGGCAGAAGTCGCCCGCGGTGGTGGGGTCGGGCAGCGACGGCGTCCCCAGGCCGTCCAAGAACACCGCGTCGGTTCGGCGAGTCTCGATGTCCTCCAAGCGGGTGCCGCCGCACAGTGCGTTGTAGGCGATGTTCAACACGTGGTCGGACTCGTGGTAGGGGCGGTGGACCTTGAGCAGTTTGACCGAGGCGTCGATCTCGCAGGCCAGGCCGACCGCCTCGACCAGGCGGGCGATCATCCCCATGCCACCATGGGCTACCCCCCGGTCCCGCTCGGCCCACTCGTAGCGGATCGGGGCTCCCCCCAGGAGCGGGCCGGACAGGTTGGGGGCCACTGCGGCTTGCAGGCGCCGCTCGATCGCCAGCTGTTCGCGCTCGAGCCTGCGTTGCAACTGTCGCCTCGGGTTGCTCATCTCCACGCTCCCTCTGATCAACAATGTTATGTAACCATAGCAGAGATCAGCTATGGTTACATGGATGTCACCATCAGGATCAATCCAACACCCAAGGGAGGACGACTATGGCGACCGAGGCCCAACTGACCGACACGATCCAACGCATCAAAGCCGCTCTGCTTGCGCTAGGCGACCTGCGGCCAGGAGCGCTCTCCGAGCAGTACAACACCTGCCGCACCCCCGGTTGTCGCTGCAAAGCCGACCCGCCCCAGCGCCACGGCCCATACCACCAGCTCAGCTACAGCCACCGCGGACGAAGCCGCACCGAGAACATCCGCCCCGAACACATCGACGCGGTCAACTCCCAGATCGCCAACTACCGCAAACTGCGCGAACTCAACGACCAATGGATCGACGCCGCCATCGAACTGGACCGCCTCCGACGCAGCACACCCAGATAAGCGTCAGGGCCGCAAGCCCACAGCCGACAGCCGACGCCCCTTCACTTCAAACCGACACGGGCCATCCCGCCTCGGCACTCAAACCCCAGGAATACCGGGTCTTCCGGGCCTTCGATGCCCATCTACCACAGTCTTACGCTTGGTTTAGGCCTAGTCTCGACGCACCATCCAGGGATCTCGGCGGTGCAGCTGCAGCGCCAGCTCGGGATCCGCCGCTACGAGACAGCCTGGCTAATCCTGCACAAGCTCCGCCGCGCGATGGTCGCTCCAGAGCGCGAGCCGCTCAAGGGCGAGGTCGAGGTTGATGAGTGCTACATCGGCGGCCTTGAGGAAGGCCTGCGGGGCGGCCGCCAGCACGGTGAGAAGGCGCTTGTCGCGGTCGCGATCGAGGTTCGCGGCCGCGGCTCCGGCCGCTTGCGCCTGCAGGTCATCGCCGACGTCTCAGCTGACTCGCTGCACCCGTTCGTGAAGGTCACGACCGCATCCGGCGCGATCGTGCATACCGACGGCTGGCAGGGCTACGCCGGCCTTTCCAAGCTCGGCTATGACCATCGCCCGCGCAGCAAGCGCGCCGCATCACCCGGCGAGCAGTTGCTGCCTCGCGCCCACCGCGCGATCTCCAACCTCAAAGCGTGGCTGCACGGGACCCATCGCTGGGCTTCGCGTGAGCGCCTGCCCGTGTACCTCGACGAGTACGTGTTCCGTCACAACCGTCGTGGCACCCCGATGGCAGCCTTTCAGACGCTGCTCGGTCTCGGCGTCCTCCACGAGCCCACCACCTACCGCGAGATCACACGCAAAGCCGCATAGCAGCTCTCATGGAGCGAACCGGATATGCACTTCGCGGCTTAACGCCGCCGTACAGCCGAACGGCAGCGTCGTCGTGCGTTACGGCCCCGGCTCTCGCAACCCTCTTTTAGCTAAGGCCGAGAGGGGGTTTCCGGCGACCCGGTCCTTGAAGACTGGAACGGCCGTAATCAGCCCTCGAGGACGGCCGGGGGTGCGGTCGCATCCGAGGACGGCGCGGCCTTCAGCTCACGAAGATCGCTTGCTCGAGGCTGGTCCCGGCGGGCAGGTTGTCTCGCAGCGGTATCTCGGCGAAACGGTTGCCCTTCGGCTTGAGGATCCAGAAGAGGGCGCGGGGGGACTCGGTGCCGACGATCACATCGCCCGCGTATCTGGCGAGGGAGGCCGCCGGCGCCATGTAGGTGTAGCCCGTCTTGTCGTCGTTGAGGTACAGGCCCGGAGAAGGAGCGCGAGTTCTCCCGGTCCTGCTCGGGAGTTTCGGGATCGAGGCGATCGGACTCACACCGATGGGGAGGGTCGCGATCGTTCGCGTCCTCCCGCTGGGGTCCAACGCGACGACGGCGCCGCCGCTCGCACCGGCGTCGACCGTGAGGAGCGCGTCCCCGGCGACCGAACCGAATCGACGCGGTGCGATCACGAGCTCGTCGGCGCCCCCCGGCCCGGCGTAGCTGCCAGCGCGCTGCACGTGGCCGTGAGCGTCGATCGTATACACCAGGCCGCCAACCGGCTTAGCGCCGCCAGAGCGCCCGGTCGCCGCGAGCAGCCGGTAGCCGAAGCGGCCAACCCTGTCGAACGCCAGCGCCCCGTCCGCCGCAGGCGGGTAGGGCGCGGGGAGGGTCGCGAACACGGTCACCTTCGAGCCGTCTGGGGTGATCTCATAGATTTTGTTGTCCGGCGAGTGACAGAAGATCGCGCCGGGCGGGAAACCCTGCCTGCCGGGCGAGAGGATGCAACGGGTCTCCTCCACCAGTGCTGGCATCTTCGCGAACTGCTGAAGAGGCCGTCCTGCCGGCGGCGCGGCCCAGACCGTGTTTCTTGTGTTCTGGACGTAGAGGAACTGCCTGCCAGTCCAGACGATGCTGTCCAACTTCTGCGTCGTCTTCGTGATCACCTGGAACCTCAGCGTCGGCCTCGGGGCGACTGGAGCTGGCGCCGCGGCCGTCGAGCTACACGACGCGAGCGCGCCGGCGAGCATGAATGCGACCGCGCCGGCCAGCACGCACGTACCAAGGACCCGCCTCATGCGCTGGTCACCGCGGGCACCTCTGTTTCGATCTTGAGGGCGAACCTGGAGGCCACTGCCAGGTATCCGGCGCTCGCGGCCGCCAGGACCGAAGGACCGGCCCGGCCTAGGCGCTCGTAACCACGCCGACCACACGGCCCTCCGGATCGCCGAAGCGAGGGATCCTGGGGCTTGGGGGATGTCCATCGGCTCCTAGATCGTATTGTGGCAGCGGTTCATCACGTCCTGGATCTGCCAGCCGAAGGCCTCTTCATAGAACGAATTGAAACTAACTCGCCTCGATCACCAGCCCGGCTCTCACGGCGGAGATCGAGGGCATCACTTCGTCCGGCAGGCGGACCACCAGCTCGGCCGATCTGGGCAGGCTCTGCGAGAACCCGCCGAACTTCGGCGATGCCGACATCGAGGTCATCAGCTGCTTTTGCGCCGAGGCCGGCCCAAGAACAGCTAGCCGGGCTTCGCCGCTGCAATGTCGCCTTTCCGATCACGAGATCGGCGCTGCTGCTTCGGTTAGCCGCCGGCCCAGAGCAGAAGTGACCCCGCCGGCACCGCGCCGGTCGCGTCGTGCCTGGTCGTTCGTGAATGCGGAAGCTTCATCTTCGTTGCGCGGAATCCGTTCGAGTAGCCGGTCAGCTCGCGCTTCAGCGCCGGTTCTCGCTCAGACCATTGAGACAATGGCCATATCTTGCCTGGACCAGCTGCTGGTGATCTGGGGGTGCCGGGAACGCTGCCTCGGGTGATCGCCGTGCGCGGGGCACGGCATAACAACCTGCGGGACGTCGACGTCGATGTGCCGCTGTGGGCGTACGGTCGCCGTGGTCGGAGTGTCCGGTTCGGGCAAGACGTCGCTGGCCATCGGGACGCTGTCGCCGAGGGCATGCACCGGTTCCTGGAAGGCCTGAGCACGTACAGCCGACGGCGGCTGACCCAGGCGCAACGACCGGACGTGGACCGGATCGACTACCTGCCGCCCGCGCTGGCGCTGCGGCAGCGCCCGCCGATACCAGGGCCGCGCAGCACGGTCGGGACGATGTCCGAGGTGCTCAACGTGCTCCGCCTGATG
This sequence comes from uncultured Solirubrobacterales bacterium, assembly GCA_963836065.1. Taxonomy (GTDB): domain Bacteria; phylum Actinomycetota; class Thermoleophilia; order Solirubrobacterales; family Solirubrobacteraceae; genus Palsa-465. Next base: position 109,024 of record CAWIII010000009.1, on the reverse strand, counting down.
ATGTCGCGGCTGGGCTCGCATCCGTGCCCGAACGGCCATCGCGTGGCTCCGTCGATCGCTACGCAGGGGGAGGAGATCATCTGCCCGGTGTGCGGCGCGCATTTTCAGCACCCCAGCGCCGAATCCTTCTCGTTTAACTCCTACGGCGCGTGCCCAGCCTGCCAGGGCCTGGGCGTACGCTCCGAGGTTGACGTCAGCACGCTGGTTCCCGATCCGGGCAAGACGATCGAGGAGGGCGCCGTGCTGCCGTGGAATTCCGGCGGTCGGCGGCTGTCGATGTACGCCGCGGGCGAGCAGGGGGTCCGGCTTAATCTCCCGTACCGGTCGCTGACCAAGCGCGAGCGCGACATCGTGCTGCACGGTGAACCGGTTCAGCGCCGGGTGACGCTTGAGTCCGGGCGGACCGGACGGTCCGTGCAGCTGTCAGTGAACTACGACAACGCCGTCGCCGCGGTGGAGCGCTCGCTACGCAGCGACAACGAGCGCACGCGCCGCCTGGTGCAGCGGTTTCTCATCACCCGCGTCTGCTCGGTATGCCACGGCACCCGGCTGCGGCCCGAGGCACTGAGCTCGCAGCTCGGCGGCCGCAACATCGCCGAGATCAGCGCCCTAGGCCTGGGGGAGCTGCGCGGATTCGCCGCTGGGCTGCCCGCCGGGCTTCCGGCCGAGCTCAGCCGGATGACCACCGGTTTGCTCGCGGAATTGAACGGCACGCTCATCCCGCTGCTCGACGTGGGTCTCAGCTACCTGACACTCGACCGGTCCGGCGCCTCACTGTCGACGGGTGAGCGGCAACGGATCGAGCTCACCTCGACGGTACGCGCGAGCACAACGGGAATGCTGTATGTGCTGGACGAGCCGTCTGTCGGGCTCCACCCGACCAACATCCAGGGGCTGCGCAAGACGATCACCGCGCTGGCCGGGAACGGCAACTCCGTCGTTGTGGTGGAGCACGAGCGGGAGATCGTCCGGACCGCGTGGGTCATCGAACTGGGTCCCGCCGCAGGAGCCAAAGGCGGCAGCGTGATCGCCGAGGGTCCTCCCGGCCAACTGGAAAGGGACCCAAGCTCGATTATGGGCCCGTTCCTGGCCGGCGCTCCGGCCGTGCCGGGTGACCGGGCGCGGCGGCGCGGACCCGGCGGCCAGGTCACCCTTCAGGTCGGCGACCTGTACAACCTGCACGACGTTACCGCCGACTTCCCGGTGGGCCGGCTGACCGCGCTCGCCGGGCCGTCCGGTGCGGGGAAGACCGCACTCATCCTGGACAGCCTCATCCCGGCCGCCCGGGCCGCCCTGAGCGGGTCGGCACCGCCCCCGCACGTCCGCCGCCTAGACCTGGACGGCATCCGCCAGGTCGTCCAGGTCGACGCCTCGTCGATCGGCCAGAACTCGCGTTCCACGCCAGCGACCTACAGCGGGGCGTTCGACCAGATCCGCCGCGTATTCGCCGACTCCGGGTACGCGCGGCGGCGGCGCTGGAAGCCCGGTCACTTCTCGTTCAACACCCGCGAGGGCCAGTGCCCGACCTGCCGTGGGCTCGGGGACATCGACCTCGACGTTCAGTACCTGCCCGACATCACCGTCCAGTGCCCGACCTGTCACGGGGCCCGCGTCAACGACGCCACTCTGGCGGTGAGGGTCGACGGCCTGACCATCGCCGACGTGCTCGACCTGAGCGTAGATGACGCTTTGCAGCGGTTCGCTCACCGGGCGCCGGTCATCGCGGCGCTGCGGCCCGTGAGCGAGGTCGGGCTGGGTTACCTGCGGCTCGGCGAGCCCACGCCGTCCCTTTCCGGCGGCGAGTCGCAGCGGCTGCGGATCGCCACCCGGCTGCGTAGCAGCCAGCGCGGCGCGCTCTACGTCTTTGACGAGCCGTCCACCGGCCTGCACCCGCTCGACGTTGCCACGCTCGTTGGCGTGTTCGACCGGCTGCTGGACGCCGGTGCCACGATCATCGTCATCGATCACGACTTGGACCTACTTGCCGCTGCGGACCACCTCATCGACATGGGGCCAGGCGGCGGTCCGGACGGCGGTCACATCGTCGCGGCGGGCACGCCGGAGGAGGTTGCGCGCGGTCCAGGCAGCGTGACCGGCCCGTGGCTGGCCGAGCACCTGGGCCTGAAGAAACCCAGCCAGCCCGATGAAGCACGAGCTTGCACGCGCGTTCCACATCGCCCCTGGGACCATAGGGGCGAACAACGAGTTCAGCCACGACCAGCGCAGGAGAGCCGAATGGCGTTCGCCGATTTCAGGAACGCGCTGAACGACACCCATGAGATCGAGCTGACAACCACCGGTCGAACCTCTGGACGCCAGAATTCCCGGCCAGTGTGGTTCGTACTCCAGGGCGAGAGCCTGTATCTGCTACCGGTCACCGGCTCGGACAGCCAGTGGTACAAAAACGTGCTCAACACGCCAACCATTCGCTTGGCCGCCGGAGGAACCGAATACTCCGCCCGGGCCACGCCCCTCACCGATGCCGCCAAGGTAGATGAGGTAGTCGAGAGCTTCCGGACCAAGTACGGCGCGCGCGACGAGGTGCGGGTCAAGCTCGCTGCCGTCGGTGAGCCACGCGGCCGGGATGCCGTGGCCGGCGGGGACGGTCGGGCACAGGCCGAAGGGGACCATGATCGCGGGCGCTTGAGCTTCGCGCGGCTGGCTCGCCGGCCCGGGCGGCCCGGGCGGCGCGGGCGGCGCGGGCGGCGGGGAGGGAGCGGCGGGCTCGGGGTCGAGCTCGGCGAAGAAGGCGTCAGCAGCCTTCTCACCCTTGCCCGCGGCGCCCCACACGATCCTGCCGTGCCGGTGGTTGGCGACGAGCGTGAGGTAGTTGTGCTGGCGCTTCCAGCTGACCTCGTCGATCCCGATGTCATAGAGGTCGTTGAGCCGGTCGGGGTCAAGCTCGTCGTCGCACACACGCTTGATGATCCGTCCGACCGTGCGCCAGTCGATCCGCAGCACCCGCGTGATCGTGGTCTTGTCGGTTCGGGTCGCCAGCCACGCGACCAGGCATTCGAAGTCCCTGGTGAACTCCGAGAGCGGCCGGGCGAACGGAACGCCCTCGGTCCGCGCCTCATGCTCCGGGCACCACAGCCGCCGGCGGCGGCAGTGGACCTCCAGCCGCCACACCCCGAGATCGAGATGGCGCCACACCGAGTCCTCCGGCCGGATGTCCTTCCGCGCCCGCGTCGAGTACCCGCACTCTGGACACACCAGCCGGCGGCGACGCAGCGCCACCTCAACGATCACCCGGTCGGGCTTGAACCGGACGTTCTTCACCAGCACCCCGTCGCCGAGGCGCAGAAGCCTGGAAAATGCCGTCGTGACGCGCACGCTGTCTCTCCTTGCAAGCCGTTGACCTTGACAGCCAGCAGCATGCCGGTGAGGGCGGCGGGCGCGTCGCCAACCAGTGCCCAACTTCCGGGAACTTCCTCAGCCGGGAAAAGCCCGCTCAAGCGCGCAATCCGGCTCTCACCGTGTCCACACATCGATGCCCGGAGCCCCACAATTGTGCGTCTTACCCCGAGTTCACCATGTTTTGGCAGGTCTCGGGAAATGTCGCTACGGCCGCACTGGGATGCTCGGACGGGCAGCCTGCGTGCGACGACTTCGCTTCACACGTCACGCGGCTCCGACCCAACGGCACTCCGTTGGTCCGGCGAGGTCTGAGCTGCTTGGTCGCCTGGCGCCACGACGGGACGCGGGCAAGCGAAGACAGCTTGCGGGTGAGCTCCCGATGATGGCGCCACAGTCGGCAAGCGGCACGGCTGACCGCCTTGACTCGACCGTCCGGATGCGCAGGCCACGACCCGCTCGCTCGCTTCGCAAGAGCCGCGCTCGCCGGCGCGGTCAGATCAGATCCGGACGCTCGCAATCACCCATCAGCAGGCACGCGTAGGCCCGGAAGCTGACGAGTGCTTTGCTCGGCTCGCCGCCGCAGAGCTCACGTGCCTATGGCGACGCGCCGATCGTCCGGCTCTGGCTCGATCGAGACCGAGGCCCGCTGATCCATGCCCGTCTCGAGTGCGTCTCGCCGGCAGACCCACTGAGGCGAGGAGCAGGGCCGCGACTGGCAGGTCGGTCCGGTCCCGCATTCCTGTCTCCCCGAGTCTTCCCCGCGCTGCTGCGATTAGGGATTACGTTCTGTGCCAGGGCGGCTGGGCTCTCACGGGCGGATGAAGATGGAGGTGGATCGGGTGGTCAGGATCGGCGGGCTCGACGCAGCCTCGCACGTCGGCCCCGCGGTGAGGGCCGAGCTCACCGGCTGAGCCGTGCCGCCGGCGTGCGTCCCGATGAACCCGCAGTCATCTGCTGTCGGCAGCGGGGTTCGGCGGCACTGGCGCGACGTGACGCGCGGCAGGGAGGCCGAGCAGGATCACGACCGCCAACACTGTTACGCGAGCGCGGGTATGTCGACGAGAGCACCGATGACGACGGCGACGATCAGCCCGCCCGCGTTACCGACGAGCAGCAGGGTGCCCGTCGCGACGCCGCCCGACGCACCCATGCAGCGTTCGATCAGCTCGAGCATCACGGGCAGGGCGGCGAGGAGCACGAAGCCGAGCGCCGCGATCAGCACGAAGTCCACGACGATCAGCCGGTGCAGCACGGCGAGTCCGACAAGGCACGCCGAGATCCACGCGACAGCGATCATCAGATAGCGCCGCTCGGCTCCGGCCCGCGCGACCGCCGGCGGCAGCACCGCACATCCGATCGTTCCGGCGAGGAGCATTCCCGCGAGCATCGCGCCGGCGGCGCCGGAGGAGATGTCGTCGTGGTGGAGGATCGGCTGCAGCCACGTGCTGAGCGCGACGAACACGCCGATACCCACGAACGCCAGGCGCGCGAGCCTGCGGATCAGCTCCACGCCCCATACCGCGCAGATCTCCGGGATGCCGATCGCTGCCGGCGGGCCCTCACCGCTGGGCTTATGGCGAAGCGCCACGGGCAGCGCCAAGGCGGCGACGCACGCGATCGCCGCCTGGACCGGCAGCAGCACACCGAGGCCGTGGCGCCCCTGCAGCAACGGCCCCATGCCAAGAGCCATGAGCGCGCCGAGGAACTGTGCGGCTGAGCCCGCCGCGATCCCCGCCGGGCGCCGGCGCTCCGGGAGATAGCCGGTCGCCGCCTTCGTCAGCGCGTTCAGCATGAGCGGCTGGACGATTGCGACGAGGATCTGGCCGATCATCGCCCATAGAAACGTGTGCGACACGAGCCGCGCGATGGCACCGGCCGCGGTCAGGCCTGCTCCGGTCCTCAACGAGCCACGGAACCAGCGGTCGAGCGCGGCGCCCGCAGGCAGCGCAAGCACGACGTACAGCGGCGGAAAGACCTGCGCCAGCCACCCCACGGCGGTCTTCGAGACTCCGAAGTCCCTGGCGACATCAGTATCGATCGGCGCGAACGTCAGCCACAGCATCTGCGTGCTCGCGACCACCGACGCGAAGGCGGCGAGCACACCTCAGCCTCGACGCTCTTCACCCCTGCCGCCTCGTCTATCGTCCGTCGGACGCGGAAATGAGTGCATCTGGAGAGGAACCGCCAGGACATGAGCGATCTGTTCGACTTCTATCCATACGCCGAGCGTCTAGGAGGCTTGACCCGGCGAAGCCGGGAGAGATGAGTCAAGTTTCAGGCGGCGAGGTTGAGTTGGTCGATGTGGGCGGTGATCGCTTGATCGAGTCGGTCGAAGTGGCGGCGTAGCGGGGTGTTGATTGCTATCGGGTCGCAGATCTCTGACAGCCCGGTCCGTAGCAGTCGGCTATAGGTGCGGCTGAAGAACGTCGCGACCTGCAGTCCGAAGGGCGTGACCTGGTAGCGGTTAGTGTGCGGGATGCGTTGGATGATCTGGTGCAGGCGTAGTCGTCGGAGGTCGTAGGTCATTCTGCCCGCGGTCATGGTGCTGGGGTCGAGGCCCAGTAATGGTGCGAGGTGGGTTCGCAGGTCTCGGTTGGAGAACCCGGTGGGCAGGAGGCGAAAGACGACCAGGACGCTGAGCAGCGCCTGGACCCGAGGGTCGCCGAAGCGCAGCGCGGCTGCACGCTGGTGATCGACGACGACGGGCTGGCAGACTTGGTCGAACGCTTGTTGGCCGATGTGGCAGTCCGCGCTGACTCGTTGGACGTCAAGGAGACGTCGGTTGGCTTGAAAGCCGATGTGTCGCAGCGCGGGGAGGTTATGGAGGCGTTTGCCGATACCGAAGTCGCGAGTGTCGTTAATCGTGGTCTCGGTTCGTAGAGCCTGGTTCTGCTTGTGGTACTGCTTGATCCGGGAATGTTTGTAGTCGACGTGCAGCGATGGCGTCACTCCTTCGGTGATCACCCGGGTGCGGAACCGGCTTTGGGTACGCCGGTTGATCCGCCGGTTGAAGATCAACGAGACCTTGTCAGGGCGGCCGAGGTCCAGGTTCTCACGAATGACGTCTTCAAAGAACACGCGTCCGGTCAGCGGCCGGTCGAGCACCTGGGTGAGGGAGAACTCGGCCTGCAGGATCGAGATGTCATAGCGATACCCTGCTCGGCGGTCGCGACCAGTGAACGGGTGCGGCAGAATCCCGAACCACTTGCGGGCCAGCGCGTCGATCTTGCGGGCGCTCAGCCGATCACAGATCATTTGCAGACCCCGCGGGTCCTCGCACGCAGCGAAGCCGTTATCCAGCGCTTCGAACGCGATCCCCGCGTGGGCGGCCTGGCGTTTAGCCCACTCGTTGCCGTTGATGCACAGCTTGGCGTTGTAGGGAAAGTAGGAGCTGAACTTGATGAAGAACGGCCCGAAGTCGCGATCAAGGGAGTGTCGGAGGAACCGTGTAAGCGTGATCGAAAGGACTGGTCATGCCATCCACATTCATTCATCCAGATCTGATTTCTTGTTCGAGCGAGGAGCGGAGCGAGCCCGCAGGGCGAGCACAGCGATCCGAAACCGTCGAGCGGCGAGAGGTGTTGCCCGGACTGCCGGGTGGGCCGGGGGTCGATGAGCAGCCGCTTGAGATCTCTGACGAGGTCCTTGATGCGTTGCTCTCAGGGGCGAGGACCGCTGAGGAGATCGCGGGCCCAGACGGGCTGCTGGGGCAGTTGACGCGCCGGCTGTTGAACCGGGCGTTGGAGGCGGAGCTGAGCGAGCATCTCGGCTATGAGCCCGATCAGGCGCCGCCCGGTGGCGTGGGGAACGCGCGCAACGGCAAGCCGTCAAAGACGATCCTGACCGATCACGGACCGCTGCGGATCCGCTCCCCGCGGGATCGCAAGGGCACGTTTGAGCCGCAGATCGTCAAGAAACGTCAGACCCGGTGGGTTGGGTTCGACGATCGCGCGATCAGCCTCTACGCCCGCGGTCTGACGGTCCGTGAGATCCAGGGACACCTCGCGGAGATCTACGGCACCGAGGTCTCGCCGGATCTGATCTCGAAGATCACCGACACGGTGCTCAGCGACGCGAAGGCGTGGCAGAACCGGCCGCTGGAGCGCGTCTACCCGATCGTCTACCTCGACGCGCTGATCGTGAAGATCCGCGACGGGCATACGGTCCGAAACCAGGCGTGCTACGTGGCGCTGGGCGTCAACCTCGACGGCGAGCGTGACGTGCTCGGCCTGTGGTTCGGGCAGACCGAAGGCGCGAAGTTCTGGCTGCACGTTCTCACCGATCTGAAGACCCGCGGCGTCGCCGACATCCTGTTCGTCTGCGTCGACGGGCTGACCGGCTTCCCGGAGGCGATCGAGGCGACCTTCCCGCACGCGACCGTCCACACCTGCCTGGTGCATCAGGTCCGCTCCAGCCTGCGCTTCGTGTCCTACAAGGACCGCAAACCGCTCGCCGGCGACCTGCGCAAGATCTACACCGCCGTCGACGCCGAGCACGCCGCAGACGAGCTCACAACGTTCGCCGAGAAATGGGATCACCGCTACCCGATGATCTCAGCCAGCTGGCTCGAGCACTGGGAGCAGATCACCCCGTTCCTGGCCTACCCCGCCGACGTCCGCCGTGTGATCTACACCACCAACTCGATCGAAGCCCTACACCGCCAGCTACGGAAGATCATCAAGACCCGCGGGCACTTCCCGACCGAGGACGCCGCCCGCAAGCTGATCTACCTCGCGATCACCAAAGCCGAGACCAAATGGAAGCGCGTGTTCAACTGGCCAGCCGCCTTGGCCGCATTCAAAATCGAGTTCGGTGACCGCATCCCCGACAACTGAAACCTGACTGTCACTACTTGACACACCAGGAGTAACTGTTACTATCAAATAGTCAGCTTACACGGAAGAACTGACACCCTCGCGATCAACGCAGTACATGTAGTACTGGTTGACCATCGCGGTCGCCCGCACGATCCAGGGATAGCTCGCGCCCGTCACGGCGTTGCGGCGCTTCTCGGTCCGGAACGTCGTCGTCTTCTCCTGCGCCTTGCCGACAAACAGCACCCCTTCCTCAGCCGCGAACCCGGCCAAGTAGTCCAGCGCGACGTCGTCCTTGCGCTGCCCCTTCTCAAACGTGACGAGGTCCACGCCCTCCCGCTCAGCGAACCGCTCGATCTCGCTCACGAACCGCCTGGTCATCGGAGCCATCAGCGCCGAAGACGCAAACGTAGCGCCCTGGTGGTCGCGCAAGAAGCCCACCACCCCGGACGCGTACTGCAGCTTGGGGACGTACAGATTCAGATACATCCGGTCCACGCACTCGACCTCCAACGTCACGTGCCCGGATAAGACATCAGCGGCGCTGCGAGCTATCGTCATGGCAGGCTCCGGTCGACAGGCCCTACGCGGCCACTAACCGCTTCGGGCGGTTCAACGCAGGACCCTCGGGTCCTGGATCTAGGCTCGACCGGAGCCTACCTCGGCCAGCACCAACGACCAAGACCGCACACCGGGCCGCCTGGACCCATCCCAGCCGCGAAACCGGGCGACCCCGCTCGACCACCCACGACACTGACTTGTCCGGGCTGGGGCGGAGCCCCGTTAGGAGTCAACCGTACGCTCCCAGAACGCGGACGACCGCGCGAGGAGATCCTGTCCGAGCTGCGCGCGATCGCGATCGAGGAGGACGCGGTCTGGGAGGCGGGCGGATGCTCGGGAACGATGTACTGCGGCGATCACCAGCACTATGCGTTCCTGAAGGAGGCGTTCGGCCTGTTCGCCCACCAGAATGCGCTACAGCGCGACATGTGCCCGAGCGCCACGCGCTTCGAGGGCGAGATCATCGCGATGGCGCTCGACCTGTTCAACGCCGGCGTCGCCGGCGATGGCGAACCGGCTGGGATGGTGACCTCCGGCGGCACCGCCAGCATCACCCACGCGATGCTCGCCTATCGCGAGGACGGACGCGAGCGCCGCGGGATCGGGCAGCCCAACGTCGTCAAGCCCGAGACCGCTCACCCCGCGTTCGACAAGGCATGCCACCTGTTCGGGATCGAATTGCGACGGGCGCCGGTGGATCCCGCGACGACGCTCGTGCGGTTCGATGCCGTCGCCGAGCTGATCGACGCGAACACGGTTGCGCTCGTCGGATCGGCCGGCAACTACGGGTACGGCACGATCGATCCGCTTGCCGAGCTCGCCGCGCTCGCGTCCGACCGCGGAACCGGAATGCACGTCGACGGATGCCTCGGCGGCTTCCTGCTGCCGTTCGGCGAGGAGCTCGGCTATCCGATACCCCCGTTCGACTTCCGCGTGCCCGGCGTCACGAGCATCTCGGCGGACACGCACAAGTACGGTTACGGTCTCAAGGGAACCTCGACCGTGCTCTTCCGCGACCGTTCGCTGCGCAACAGCTGCTACTTCTTCATGGCGGACTGGAGCGGCGGCAAGTACTTCTCACCCGGAATGGACGGATCGCGTTCGGACGGGTCGCTCGCCGCGACGTGGGCCTCGCTCGTTTCAATCGGCCGTGAGGGCTATCGCGACCATGCGAAGGGCATCTTCGAGACGTCGGCCGCGATGCAGAACGCGGTGCGCTCGCATCCCGAGCTGCGACTGCTCGGGGAACCGACGTTCTTGTTCGCCTTCACCTCCGACGAGTTCGACATCTATCACGTCAACGACGAGATGAAGCGCCGCGGCTGGCGCTTCAACGGACTGCAATACCCGAACGCGCTGCACATGGCCGTGACCCGGCCGCAAGTTCAGCCTGGCGTCGTCGACACGTTTGCCGAGGACCTCGCCGCGGCGGTCGCATATGCGCACGAACACAAGGACCAGCCCGCCGAGTCGGCTGGCGTGTACGGGGGCGTCCCAGGTGGGCTGAACGTCGAGGCCGAGCAGTTCATGCACACGGTGATGGCACAGCTGCTCGACGCGCAGCAGAGCGTCCCGGCTCCCGCGTGAGCGATCCGCATGATGCGCGGGCCATGGCGGCGTCCCGCTACGCGCTCGCGGTCGACCTTGGCAGCGGCACGCTGAAGGTTGGCATCGTCTCGCTGACGGGCGAGATCGTCGCGGTCGACGCGTCGCCGCTCGAGACCGAGCGCGCACCGGGCGGCGCCGCGGTCCAGGACGCCCGACGCTGGTGGGATGCCGTTCGCGCGCTCGCGAAATCGGTGCTCGCTGCGGTGCCCGCAGAACGTGTCGTCGCGGTCGCCTGCACCGGCCAGTGGGCGAGCACCGTCCCGGCCGACGCCGCCGGCGAGCCCGTCGGCCCCTGCTTGATGTGGCTCGACACGCGCGGCGCCGAGCACGCTCGTGGAGCGATCGGTGGCCCGCTGCTCGGGTACTCGCCGCGCGCGCTCGCCACGTGGGTGCGTCGCACCGCGGGGATCCCGTCGCCGTTCGGCGGAGACCCGGTCAGCCACATGCTGCATCTGGAGCGCGACGACCCCCGCACCGCGAGCACGGCGCGATGGTACTTCGAACCCGTCGACTACCTCAGCATGCGGTTCACCGGGCACGCCGCGGCGACGTTCGCGTCGATGAGCGCCGCGTGGCTGACCGACAACCGTCGTCTCGATCGCCTCACCTACGATCCGATGCTCGTCCGCCGGGTCGGGCTGCCCCTGATCAAGCTGCCGCCGCTGGTCGCGACGGGCTCGCTGCTCGGCCCCGTCAAGCGCGAGGTCGCGACAGACCTCGGGTTGGGTGAACATGTGCAGGTCGTTACAGGCCTGCCCGACATCCACACCTCGGCACTCGGCACGGGCGCGGTCGAGGAGGGGATGGCGCACACGTCGATCGGCACGACCTCGTGGATCTCGCTGCCGGTCGCGCGCAAGAAGACCGATCCGATCCACTCGATCGCGACGATTCCCGGCCTCGACGCACACGGCTACTTGGTCGCGAACAACCAGGAGGCTGCGGGGCTCTGCCTCGCGTGGCTGCGAGATGTGCCGCCCGGAGTAGGGAGCCTCGGTTTCGACGAATTGATCGGGCTCGCGGCGTCGGCCGCTCCAGGCAGCGGCAGCGTCATCTTCACGCCGTGGATCGGGGGCGAGCGATCACCGATCGATGACCGCAACGCTCGCGGCGGATGGCACAACGTGTCCGTCCACACCACCGGCCCCGAGCTCGTTCGCGCCGTACTCGAAGGCGTCGCCTACAACAGCCGCTGGCTTCAGCACGCGGTCGAGCACTTCGCGCACCGTCGCCTCGATCCGCTTCGCATCTCCGCCGGCGGGGCGCAATCGGACCTGTGGTGCCAGATCTACGCGGACGTGCTCGGCGTCACGATCGAGCGCGTCGAGCACCCGCTGCACACAAACCTGCGCGGCGCGACACTGCTCGCGGCGGTCGCCCTCGGTGCCCTGCGGCGAGACGAGATCTCACAGCTCGTTCCCGTGGATCGTCCGTTCGTGCCCGACCCGCAGCATCCTGCGGTCTACGATCGACTGTACGCCGAGTTCGCCCGCCTCTTCAAGGCCCAGCGCAAGATGTTCGCGCGGCTCACCGCGGTCGCGTGATTCCCCCGCCGGACGTGGGCGGCGCAGAGTGGACGATCCATCCGGCACGCTGGCGTTGCTACACCTACGCGATTGACTCGTACGGCTGGATCGTCTCGCGCCCTTCGAATGAGCCACGCTCGTGCATCGCTCGCAGCGCGCCGACGTACATCTCCGCGGTGTACGGCAATAACGCAACGCCTTCGCCGCGCTCGACCTGCCCCGCGACCGGAATGACGTCCGGCGCCAGATCACTCGGCCGCGCGAGATAGCCGACGAGCAGCCCGAGCAGGCACACACGGATCGTGCAACAAACGGCGCACAAGAACGATGCAGTCCGCGATGAACCCCGCCAGCGCCCGAGCGCCTCACGGCGGCCGGCGAGCACGAGCCCGCGACAAACGCGGCGCGGACGGCGACCAGGCAAGCCGCGACCAGGAGCAGCCACCGCAGCCTGCTCACGTCACCCGTGCGCACGACCGAGCATCCTCGCCAGCCTGCGAACATCCCGACGCGCCCACTGCGGGCGGACGGCCTCAGACCGCGCAACATCTCACCATCGAGTCCCCGCAACCTGACACGGTGGGCGGGATGCGTGTCCGCACGCTGCTGTCCCTGCCTTCGCAGCGCGACGAGCATCCCGCACGCGGCGCGACTTCTCTCGCTTCGCGCGGAAAACGAGCAAGTCGCCGGCGAATGCTTTCGTCATCTGGCCCGCCACCGAGCGGACGATCCCAATGGCGACGTTTCGATCGCCACGATTCGCCGAATGCAGGGCCCACGAGACGGTGTGCGGGCTCGCGGGTTTGCGTAGGCAGAACCCGCCTCGGCGGCCCAGGTCAGCCGGCTCATCGGCAGCTGCCGCCGCGCGCGGAATTGGGCGATTCCGCGCGTCCGGCCGAACCGTCGCCGACGCTGCCATCCACGGCGGTGCGCGAGCGCCACGCTGCCGGTCGGAACGATCAGAGCGAGGGCAGCGGAGTGCCATCGTCGCCGGCCGGCGGTGATCGCTTTACGCCTATTGCAGTCACCCGGCGTGACGACCGCTTTGCACCAAATGGAGTCACGTGCGTGCGACGACGGCAGTGATCGCTCTCCCGCGACGGCCGTCCCGTGGGACGCCGGTCGCCTCGAACAGCAGCACGCGGAGCGCTGTGATCCGGGTCGAAGGGATGTGCCGGTTTGGCTCGCGATGGGACTCGACCGGGCGAACGATCAGAGGCGTACCGCGATCACCCTGTAGTTGAGCGTCGGAAACGTTTCGTTGCTTCCGCTGTCGTTACAGAATCTGATGTGTGCTGTGTTGGCCTGCGTCACGATCAAGGGATTGAACGTCAGGCCGGGCTCGCTGTCGTCGATCCAGCCCATGAGAAGGTTGCCGGGGGCGACTGTCACCCCGGTGCCGCTCACGTCGGCCCCGAGGCACTGTCCGGCCGCGATCGAGCCTGCTGGCTGGGTGCCGTGAAAGCTCCAGACGGCGAAGTCCGACAGGGTCAAGGATCCGGCGGCGACCTTGGCGTCCGTCACCGAGCCGTCCGCGAGCTGGCCGGTACCGACGGCGCCGTTGGCGATCGAGGGGTTCGGGTAGGTGCCGCTCAAGGCTCCGCCCGCAGCCACGCCGTTGATCGTCGCGTTGGTGCCGTTCGCTCCTGGGGGACCCTGCGCGCCGGTCGCGCCGGTGTCGCCCTTGGGCCCCTGAGGGCCAGCAGGGCCAGTCAGGCCCTGCGCGCCGGTCGTACCGGTGTCGCCCTTGGGCCCCTGAGGGCCAGCAGGGCCAGTCGTTCCCTGGGCGCCGGGGGCACCGGTGTCACCCTTCAGCCCCTGAGGGCCAGCCGCACCCCGGGAACCGATTGGCCCCCGCGTACCACGTTGGCCTTTCTCGTTGAAGGCGACCTTAACACTGCCAGTTGGACACGTGGCGCCGACAGTTACGACCCGTAGCGCTTCATCGCTCCTGCGAACGCAGCCGACGATCACGCCGTTGCGGCCGACGAACGGATTGCTGGCCACCGCATAAGCGCCGCCGCCCAGCGCGAGAAACAGCGCAACGCTGGCAGTGACGTTCGCGTAGCTCAGGTGCCGACGAATCCACCGCACGGAAAACCTCCAATACCTCTTCACGCCTTCGAAAATCTAACCATAGACGCCAAGACCGGCGAGGGGGGAATCTTTGAGGCGATCAGGACGCGTCGGCCGCGACCTCCGGGATGACTGGCGTTGGCGGAATCGACCAAGAACGCAAACGCCGGGTCTCCGTACATCGCCCAGACCATCTCGTGGGGACGACGTGTGGCGTATACCTGCTTTCGCGCGGCCCGACGTCACGAACCTCGCGCCTGCATTGCGACGAATGCGATCGCGCTGGAGGCCTAATCGAGGACGATGCCTACGCCCAAAAAAGGACGTGAGCGCCTCCTTGTGCGTAGGCAGAGCTCGGTGCACCGCAGCTGCTAGGTTGCCCGCGTGGTTGCCGGCCCTCCACTTCTCGCCCGCCCGAGTGGCCGTCGCCTGGTCGCGCTCGGGTTGGTGCTGGCGGCGGGGCTCGGCTGCGTGTACGGTGCCGCCGCTGCTGCGCCAGTCCTGCCTCGGGTCCGGGCCGTCGCGTTGCCCCGCGACCATGGCGCCCACGCCGGTTTTCAGTCCGAGTGGTGGTACACGGCCGGCACCCTTGCGGACCACGCAGGTCATCCGTACTTCTGGTTCGCCACCGTGTGGGCTTCCCGCATGGGCATGGTCGCGCGAGCGAACGTGGTCGATCTGCGCCACGACCGAATCGTTCTCGCCCGGCAGTACCTCTCGCTGACGCCGCCGGCTCAGGGACAGACGTCGATGCGCGTCGGGGCCTTCAGTCTGGACTGGCGGCGCGGCGGCCCGCTCGGGCGCTGGTCGGTAGATGCGACGACGGTTGCCAGGCGCCTGGCGCTCAAGCTGCTTCCCGGCCAACCCTATGTTGCGCACGGCGCGCACGGCATCATCCAGCAGGGACCGGGCGGCCTGTCGGCCTACTACTCCGAGCCACGCCTCGCGGCCCGCGGAGTGCTCGAACTCGGGAGTCGGCGCATCGGGGTCGATGGCGAGGGATGGCTTGACCATCAGTGGGGGAACTTCCTGGCCGATCCCGGATCCCTACGGTGGAACTGGTTCGCCTGCCAGCTCCGCGACGGACGCAGCCTCATGCTTTACCAGTTCCTGGACCAGCGCGACCGGCCTTCCGGAACCGTCGCCGGAACCCTGGCCGACGGCCGGGGCAGGGTCGAGCACCTGCGGCGCTTCAGCGCGACTGGGTTAGGGCCGTTCGTGCGTCCGCGCGGCGCCCGGGCCCGCTATCCGCTCAGATGGCGCCTGCAGGTGCCGGCGCTGAAGCTGACTCTGACCTTGCGATCCCGTGCTCGGCACCAGTACATCGTCAACCAGCTCATACCCAGCTTCTGGGAGGGAGCGGCGGCGATCACAAGCGGCCCGTCCGGGAGCTGCATCGTCGAGTCTTCCCGCGAGGTGCCCGCCAAGCCGGCGCTGCTTGCCGCATCCGAGCTCAGCGCGGCTCTTGCCAAATGACAAGAGAGGGCGGCGTCGGTTGGATCGCCGCTTACTCGGGGCGCGGACTGACCACCGCCGGCTACCCAAGCGAGCGGATGGGATCGCCAGGAGCGCGAAAGCTGTGATCGAGGCGCTCGACGCGTGCGGGAGCGGGCCGCTATGAACGCCGCGCCTGCTCCCGCCCAAGAGCAGTCACGTGCCCCGGGCGATCGACGTGCTTGCTCCTGGTGCGAAGCACTCGCCCGCTCGCGACCGGCAACACCCGCTTCAGACCCAGCGGGGGACTCGGCAGCGACCCCTCGGAAGACCCGCTGCGCGGGGAACCCGAGTCTGCCGGCTCGCGACACGAGGCGGCGCCGCGCTGTTGCCCGGGAGAGTGAACTCACGCGGCGAGGGCCGGCCCCAACCGCTGCTCCAACGCGGCGCGAGGTAGCGCGCCGACGATTCGGTCGACCTCGTGTCCGTCCCGGATCACGACCAGCAGCGGGATCGACTGCGCGCCAAACCGCGTGGCGAGTCCCGGATTCGCGTCGACGTCGACCTTTACGATCTTGAGGTGCCCGGCGTGACGTTTGGCGAGATCTTCGAGCACAGGAGAGATCATCCGACAGGGTCCGCACCACGCCGCCCAGAAATCCGCCACTACCGGCACGGAGGCGTTCGTCTCGGCAGCAAACGTCTCGGCGTCCGCGTCGACGACCCACGCAAGCGCGGATTGCGGTCGCCCGTCGGCGATGGCGTGTTCGCCGCCGAGGGGCTTGAACCGCCCCCCGGCCCCTCTCAGGGCCCTGCGGCGGCTAGTCGGTGGCTGTGGAGCTTGAGCAGGTTGTGTGTGGCGGTGATTATTCGCCACTCACTGCGCACGGCGGACCTGCCTCGTCGTTGGAATCGGTCGATCTTGCGGTTGAATTTCGTGTGGCCGAACACAGGCTCGACGGTGACCTGGCGTCTTCGGTACAGCTGGGCCGTGGTCGCTCGCGAGTAGGTAACGCATCCACGTGTAGCGTCCACCATGCCATCCAGGCCGGGTGTCTTTGCGTTTGCCGGCATCTGGTGGGATCAGCAGCGGGATCCCCTCAGCAGCGAGGTTGTCCATCTGATCGTGATGCCAGTGGCCGGCGTCCGCGACCACCACCCCAGGCTTCTCGCAGATACCCACGCTCGCGAGCTCGGCCCGGGCGGTCTTGACCATCGGCTGCAAGTGCCCGAAGCCCGGGGAGTCGGAGTTCACCTCCGCAGCGATCACGATCTGCTGGTCGCTCACGCGCAATCGCAACCGGATGGCGGAGGTTGCCGCCGTCTACGAGGCTTCATCCGCACCGCGCGCTGCGGCCGACATCCTGCCCCGCGACGAGGCCGAGCGCCAAGCCCAGGCGCCCGGCCCGAAGGCCAAGAACAAGTGGCTGACCGCGAGCGTCACCGACGACACGTCAGCGGTCGTGGCCGAGATGTTCGAGGAGGCCGACCGCCGCGACCCCGCCCATGAGCGCACCTGGGTCGCGCTGGTGGATGGCAACAACCACCAGATCGACCGCATCAAGAAGGAGGCCCGCAAGCGCAAGATCAAGGTGCTCATCGCCGTCGACTTCGTGCACGTGCTGCAATACCTTTGGTCCGCCGCGTGGTGCTTCTTTGGGGAGGGTGACCCCGCAGCCGAGCGCTGGGTACACGAGAAGGCCAGGCAGGTGCTGGAGGGCAGGGCAGGGATCGTCGCCGCCTCGATGCGCCGCAAGGCCACCCGCCTGCGCCTCGAGCCGAGCAACCGCGAGGGGGCCGACCGCTGCGCCGACTACCTGCTCGCAAAGCGTCCCTACCTCGACTACCCAACCGCGCTCAGGCAAGGCAGGCCGATCGCCACCGGCGTGATCGAGGGCGCCTGTCGCCACTTGGTCAAGGACCGCATGGACATCACCGGCGCCCGCTGGGGGCTTGAGTCAGCCGAGGCTGTCCTCAAGCTCCGCGCCCTCATCGGCAACGACGACTTCGACCAGTACTGGGACTTTCACCTTGCCCAAGAACGCCGACGCGTCCACGCATCACGCTATGCCCTCGGTGTCATCCCGCTACCGGCATAAAGTCCCTCCAGGAGACCCGCACCCGAATGTGCGTTGTGGCGTCTTACAGCATCAATCAGGTCGGGATTGAGCACGCCCCGAGCTGATTGCGAAGCGCCAGTACGTGCTGCGCAGTGAGTGGGGCGAGGTGCAGCCGCGGGCTGCGGCAGAGAACGCGTATGTGGAGCGGCACGGGTGGGAGAAGGACGCGCGATGGTTTCTCGGCTTGATGGACGGCGCGGGCGAGCAGACCAAGGCCAGGTAAGCGTTTGTGATCGGCGACTTCCGCCGCGTTCACCGCTCCGGGATCATTGCCTGCCACTATCGCGCGGCGGAGTGGCGGCATAAGACGATCGAGCTGGCGGCCCACGAACTGTCGCAGTTGCTTGACCGGACGGCTTTCGGGTAGCGCGCGATCCCCTGCGTGCGCTGCAGGACCGGGTTCGGGACGGCGGCGGGCTGGCTGAGTTTCGTCCCGCCGCCGCGAGCCGCATGAGCTTGTGGGCCACGGGCGCGATGCGGATCCATCGGCACGTCGCTTCCAAGCCGACCGATAGTCGACCCCGGTGCTTGCTCAACCCAGACGCGTCAGCACGCGCCCGCGCTGTGTTCCGAGCGTCGTGGGAAGGATCCGGGCCGCGGCGGCGTCCCTAGGGCCGCGAACATCATCAGACGTCTGCTGACAATCGAGTGGCTGGGAATGTCTCCCGAGAACAGGAGAAGCAATGCGGCACCCCCTCCGCGACTGGAGTTCCTAGCCACGCGGCTACGAACCAACGGCGAGCAGATCGAAGGGGTCACGGCCTAGACGTGACCCGTTTCTCAGGCACATGCTGATCAGCCGTGAGCTCTCGTGGAGTTGAGGGTGGTGGCAGCGGTTCGGGTCGTCAACCTTGCGCTGAAGTTCGGTGTCGAGCTCGCCGCGATCGCGTCGCTTGGGTACTGGGGTGCCTCGTTGGATGGCTCGCTGCCGTCCGTTGTGATGATGCTGCTTGCACCCGCCGCGATGATCGCCCTGTGGGGCCGTTTCGCCGCCCCAAAGGCGAGCCGGCGGCTGTCGCTCTCGACACGAATCCCGTTCGAGCTCACAATCCTGCTGCTCGCGGCTTTCGCGCTGCTGGCTGCGGGTGTGGCTGCCGTCGCCGCGGTCATTGCGAGCGCCGTGGTGCTAAATGCACTGTTGCTGACCGCCCTCAGGCAATGGGAGGCGTGAGAAATGGTCTTCGTCCTGCGCCGCTCCTGCGCGGCCTCGCGCCCGTCCGACGGTCGGCAGCGCCCGACATAGCTGCCGAACCCAGAAACCCTCAGACCTCGTAGATCGGAGCACGTATGAAGATTCACGCCCTGACGACCGGAACGGTGAGCGTCAAGCACAGCTTCCTCTTCCCAAGCCCTGGGGCACGACGCCAGCTCGATCTGTTTATGCCCGGCGAGTTCTCCGATCCGCTACCGATCCACTGCTGGGCGATCGAGCACGACGGCGTGCTCCGGCTCGTCGACACGGGCGACACAGCGCTCGCGCGCGATGTGCCGTTCGCGCGGATGGCGGTCACGCGCGAGCAAGAGCTCCCGGGCACGCTGGCCGCAGCAGGTCTGAACGTCGAGGACGTCTCCCAGGTCGTGCTGACCCACGCCCACGGCGACCACATCGACGGCCTCGTCCACGTGCGCGCACAGGTCCTGATCAGCGAGGCGGAGATGCAGTCGGTCAACGCGCCGATGTCGCGGGTCGTGCGTCGCGTCCTGCGCCAGCCGCTCCCGCCCGGCTTCGCTCCCGAGACCTTCGCCTTCCAGGGCGGACCGTTCGGGGCCTTCCCCCGCAGCCACGCGCTGAGCGACGATGGACGCATCGTTGCCGTCGACACCGCGGGACACACGCCGGGGCACATTTCTGTGATCTGCATCGATGACTCGGGCCGTCACGTGATGCTCGCCGGTGACGCAACCGACACGCTCGAACAGCTCCACGCACAGCGCCACGACGCGGTCGGGCCCGACCCCAAGGTCCACGTCGCGACGCTCGGCACGATCCTGGCCCACTGCGCCCAGCACCCGACCGTCTACCTGCCCTCACATGACCCGGACTCAGCAGACCGGTTCGCAGCTGCGACCACCGTGGACCGCGGTCAAGCCATCGCTCCGCTCGCGTAGCCGCCCGCGTTTCAGTCCCTTCCGCCTCTCGACCCCACCAATCACGAAGGAACAATCATCCACGCAGTCGTCGTCAACGTCACGATCAATGATCCAGACGCCGCCGAGCACGCGTTACGCGAACAACTCGTGCCGCGAGTCTCACAACTGCCCGGGTTCGTCACGGGATACTGGACGATCAAGGACGACACCGGCCTCACAATGCTCATCTTCGAATCAGAGGACGCAGCCAACCTCATGAGCCGGCAGGCACAGGCCACCGTGCCGCCCGCGATGACGTTCAAGAACGTGGAGGTACGCGAGATAGCAGCGCATGTGTGAGACCTCTTAGCAGTCCGGATCGTCGCTGCGGCGTGGAGCGCTCTCGCCGCAGCCGCCATCCGACACCGGCTCTGGCCGCCCCGGATGCGATGACCTCAGGCGCAGCGATAGCACGATGCTCCCTTTCCCGGTCTCGCTCCCGCCGACGGCGCCCGCTGCGTTGTCGTGGTCCGGACGCGCCGAAGCGCGCATCTGGCCGACGGTCGCGTCGCACGTGGCCAACCGATCGTCCGCTGTCCAGATCGGCGGAGCACTCCTTCGTCGCCGAAGGACTCGCCAGGTTTTCCCCAAGGCGCGACGAAAGCGACCACGCGCTGAGGCGCGGACGACGGCTCGAGAGCGAGACCCGTTGTGACGATCGGATCCAAGCGAAGGGAGGCGTCGACGATCGGACGCGGCCGGCGACTCCTTCGTATGGGAACCGCATTCCGCACCCGGGCGGCTGGTCGGCGCCCGGCACGTCCTTCCTGCCGCGGAGAAGCGGAGATCGAGGACAACACGCGATCCTCGGCGTCAGCGCGGATTACCAGGAGCTCACCGAGCCGCTTCTGGACCGACTCTCCCTCTATGCGCACCGGCGGATCGAGGTCGAAATCCGCTTCGGCCTTTCCAGCGGCCCGTGATCGGCTCAAACTGGCCCGTGTGCGCGGGGCGGTCGCTCATCGCCTCGGCACCAGGATCTGCGCGAGGGCTCCGCTTCGGAAGCGCTGCTCTTCGACGACGTCGAGCTTCAGGTGCTCATCTAGCTTGGCGAATGGGCTGTGGCCCGCGCCGATCGCAATAGGGATCGTCGACAGGTGGTATTCGTCGACGAGACCGAGGCGGGTCAGCGATGCGGCGAAGTCAGGACCGCCGTGGACCAAGACCGTCCCTCCGTCGTCTCGGGCCTTCAGGTCCGCGATCTCCCCGCTCAGGTCGCCGCTGAAGATCTCGGCTGGTCCCCAATCCGCGTTCTTCAGGGTCTGGGAGAAGACGGCCTTCGGCTTCTCGTTCATCGCGGTAGCGATCGGTCCCTCGGATGCGGCCCAGTGCGGGCCCATGATCTCGTAGCTGCAGCGGCCCATCGCGTGCACGCCGGCCTCCTCGAGCGCACGGAGGTTCCGCTCCATCGAGTCCTCGCCAAACCACTCAAACATCCATTCATGGGTCCCGTCCGGGCTGGTGGCAAAACCGTCGAGGGACAAGACCATCTTGAGAATCACTTTTCTATCGCTCATAGAGGTAGAGACTTACCCGCTCGCGCGAACTCATCGCCCACCCATCATTGGATTTCGCCGATACCAGGGCTCGGCCGACGGTGTGGAGAAACACGCGTTTGCGTAGGCAACCTCGTCGTGCGTGGTTTGGTCCGGGAGGGCCCGGCGAACGCCTCCCCCGCGCGCGCTGCTGCTTGACGCCTGAAGCGGTCATCCCTGCGCCGCGACCGCTCTTGACGGAGAGCAGCAGCCGCGTCGAGAGTGCCCCAACGGCGACGATGCGGAAGTCTGAGCCGCCGGGCTCAGACTGCTCCTCGTCGATCAAACCACCACTCTGCTGTCCGTGCCCGAGACCCTCGTTCGGGGAGCGCAGGAGACTGGACTGCCGGTGGCGAATGAAGGTGGGGTGAAGGGCTCGCGGCAGCGCCACGGGATGCTGCTCCTAGCGCTCGGTGCAACGTTCTTCTTCGAGGGCGTCGCGGAGCCGGGCGATCTTCAGCGGGCGGTCGGGACCGTCCTTGTCGGTGCCACGCTGATGCTCGCGCTGTACGCCGCCGAGGTCCCAAAACGGCGCCTGCGCGTCGCGGCCGCGGTCATTCTCACAATCGTGGCGGGGGTGGTGATCGCGTCTGTGGCCGGGAAGGGCACGACGGTTGCTGGCATTGCCGCTATCGCCAACGGGTTGCTGGTCGCGTTTGCGCCTCCAGCGGTTGTGATCGGGGTCGTGCGCAACCTCCGCGCGACGGGCACGGTGACCGTCACGGTGGTCGCCGGGGTCCTCTGCCTCTACCTGTTGGTGGGTTTGTTCTTCGCCTTCACGTACGGCGCCGTCCAGAATCTCGGTGGCGCTCCTTTCTTCGCCAACGGTGACGCCGCTACGTCTGCGCGCTCGGTCTACTTCAGCTTTGTGACTATGACGACGGTCGGTTACGGCGACTTCACCGCGCGCGCGAATCTCGGACACACGCTGGCGGTGACCGAGGCGCTGCTCGGTCAGATCTACCTGGTCACGGTTGTCGCGGCGATCGTCAGCCGTCTGGTCCCACGCGGGGCGCAGGCCCAATAGTCGTTGGGGGGACACTTGCCAATACTCGCCCACCGGAAGACTGCTCCTTCTCGATCATCCCTTGCTCGCGGTCGCACGGTCAGTGATGATGGGTCGATGGCGTCCGAAGAAGACCCGGCTGCGAGGTCCGGGCAAGAGTGGGTGGTCATCGCCAGCTTTGAGAACCGCCGGGCCGCGGAGCACATGCTGGTGTCGCTCGGGCATCAGTTCCGCCGCAACGCTCGCAAAGGGCACGCGGAAGCGTTCGTGGTCAGCGGCAACGCCGACGGTTCCCTGAAGCTCACGGAATCCCGAGTGCTGGAAGCCAGCGGTTTTACTGCCACCATCCTCCACCTCTCACTCTCGTGGACAGTCGGATTCATGGGCCTGGTCTCGACGCTGAAGGGCGCCAAGGCCACGGCGCACGCGGCTCACAAACGCGGGTCGCACGTCGGGTCCGATGAGCAACGCGCCCACGAGATCCTTGCTCAGGCCGGACCGGGCGCGGCCATTCTGCTGGTTCGCTGCAAGGAACGAGGGACGGGGCAGATGGTCGCCGCGGGAGCGGCCGACCATGCGAGCTATAGCTGGGACGGCCAGATGTCCGACTTCCTCGCTGGCCTCGACCCGGGCAGCAAGCACGACTGGGTGCGCGCCGCTCTCGACAAGCCGACGACCTCCTCCTCGTGAAGATGAGGAGCGAGATCACGCTTTCCCTTCGGGCTTACGCTGCATGCGGAATGCCTGAGATGACTGCTCCCACGAACCAGGGGCCCTGTCGGGCGGCGGCCAGGCCAGAATCTCGCTGGCCCTTCGGGTCAGCCGCCGCCCGGAGCGGGAGCCGGCGCACCATGGCTGCAGAGGCGACCAAGCAGTGCCGATCTCGTGATCGAAAAGGCGACGAAGGCGGCAACGGTCCGCGGAGACGGACGCGCGAGATCGTTGCCGCCCGCAGTGTCGGGGGGGCCTGATCGGGGTATCGAGATGCTGCAAGTAGCCGTGGCTGTCGGAAGAACCACTCCAGAAGCTAGTGCGTCAATTGGTCGGTGGGATAACACTTCCCCGCGCCCCCGATCCGGACTTTGGATTGGGCGAGAGCCTGCGAATCGAGCGCTTTTCGGCTAACCCCTCCCACTATCACTGGAGGATGGGCTACCTGTTTGGTTTGTCCGACAGCCACAGCCCGATCCATCACTCTGGTGGACTGGGATCGGAGTGTCTCCTGTTGCGCAGGAGCGCGAGCGCCGTCGAGGATGCGAATCGCTCCTGCGATCTCCGCTGCAAGCCGAGGTCTCGCAGCGGTGTGCCGTCGGAACATTGCTTGGCCGGAAGGCGGCTTGTCGTCGGGAACGGACCGCGTCGTCCTCACGACGAGGTAATCGACGAAGCTATGTCGGTGCGCCGCGGATCCGTTTCATGGCTGCTCATCGTGGTCGCCGTCACCGCGATCGTCGTGTTCGTCGCGCTGACGATCGCTGTGACTGGCAGTTCCTCGCTCGCGTTTGACTCGAGGGCGTTTGAGATCGTCGAGGACGTGCGCGCGCCGTGGCTTGACGCCGCCGCCCGGGTCGTCACGAATCTGGGGCTGATCGCGATCGTGGGCTCGGGCGTGCTCGTTGGCGCCGCGGTCGTGATCAGGCATCACGACCGCGCGCGCGGGGGCGGGGTCGTTGTCGGGGCGGCACTGGTATGGATCAGCGTGTGGATCGTCAAATTGGTGGTTGACCGCACCCGGCCGCCGGACCCGCTTGTGCACACTTCCGGCCAGAGCTATCCGTCGGCTCACGCTGCCAACTCCGTCGGCTGGCTCGCGCTCGCGATCGCACTCACGGTCGTGATCCCGACCCGAGTCGGCCGGATCACCGCGATCACCTCTGGCGCTCTCCTCGCTGTGCTCGTCGGGTTGAGCCGGATCTACCTGCGCGCCCACTACGCCTCCGACGTCCTCGCCGGCGAAGCTCTCGCCGTGGCCATGTACGCACTCACCACGATCGGCGCGGTCGCCTGGCAATCGCGCCGCGAATCAGCTATCGGCGGCGCCGATAGCCGCCTCCTCCCTTGATCGAGTACCAGTAGTCCCGACGACCTGCCCCGTTTGAGGATTCCCGGAGGTCGAGCCGTCTGCCGCTCACTTCCCAATCACGGACCACCCGACGCGTCGCTGCCCGATCCGCACCGTCGTTCGCTTCTCCTCCGGCACTTCGGTGTTCGACAGAAGTCCCGACGTCGTGACCGCAGTGGCGACGGAGCAGAAGCGCAGACAACGGGCCAGGTCCAGCTCGTGGCGGTTGAATTCAGGTGATTTCAGCGGCGACGCTCGCGTCCTTCCCGGCTTCTGCGCCCGGTCGTTTTCCATGCGGAGTAGTCGATCAGATGACGGCGCGTCGAGGACGAAGGCGAGCGGGCCCGGGGGGCCGGGTCCTCCCTGAAGCCTTCGCACCGTTCAGTCTGAAGTCTGACGGTCGTTGCGCCAAAGGGCTCCGTGGATCGCGGCGGCTGAGTGCATGGGCGGCGGTAGGCTGCTGCCATGTCAGTTGGACTGCCGGGGGCGAACATCGGAGAGCTCGAGCGGCTGCGGCGGGAGTATGAGACCTCGCTGAGCTGGCGGCTGACCGGGCCACTTCGTGCGGCCGGGCGGCTGGGCCGGGCGCTGCGTCCCAGGCGAGCGTCGGATGGTGCCGCACAGCCGGCGCCGCAGGACCTTTTTGATTCCTTGCTCGAGCACTTCTACGGCGAGCGCCTAGCAGCAATCGACGCCGCGTGCGTGGAGGCCCCGCACGCCGAGAGCTACGCGATGTTACGAGGGCTGGACAACGATCTGTGGGCGCTGCTATTGACCCAGCAATACGAGTTGTATCCCGACATCCGGGCGCTCTTGCCGAGGATGCCCGAGCCGGAGCTGCAGGAACTCTGGAACGGGCGGAGCGGCGTCCCGCTCGCGATTCAGAGCAAGTCCTTCTTCACCAAGCTGTGCGACGGCTATGACCGCTACGGCGAGCGATCGCTCTTGAGCGCCCGCTGCTCGACTTTGGATGCGGCTGGGGCCGTTTGACTCGGTATCTGGTGCGTGATGTCTCCCCGGACCGGCTATTCGGGTGCGACCCCGTCGACGGGATTCTGGACGTCTGCCGCGCCAACGGAGTTGTCGCGACCTTCGCCAGATCCGAGTTCCTGCCCGAGCAGCTCCCCTTCGCTGAGCGATTCGACCTCGTGTTCGCGTTCTCTGTGTTCACACACCTGTCCGAGGCAGCCCATGAGCGGTGCCTGCTAGCGCTCCATCAATCACTGCAACCGGACGGGATCTTGATCGTGACTGTCCGGCCGCCGGCGTACCTCCACGATTGCGAGTCGATGCATGCCCTGCTGAAGGCGCTCGGACCGGACGAGCAGGCGTCGCTCGCGGCTCCGCGCTACCTCTTTGTTCCCCATACCGCCGTCCCGGCGCATCCGCAATACCAGGGCGAGGGAGAGATCGACTATGGCGAGACCGTGATCACGATGGCCTACCTGCGTGAGCGATGGTCATCGCTGTTCGAGCTGCTCGAGGTGAGCCCGCTGCTCGATGATCCATACCAAGTGGTGGTGACAATGAGGCGTATATGAGCCACGTGGCCCGCGAAATCACGCTCGCCGTGGCCGCCTCGTGTCGTCCAGCGCACGTCGCTCTGTCGTCGTCGCGGCCTTACCGCGCGTGCGGTCTCGCCGACTGAGTAACACCGAGACTCAGAGACGACCCCGTTGCGCGACAAGCGAGCGTCACGGAGGCGAAGCTGGCTTCTGGATTCACGAACACGCAGCACTCTCGCGGCGGTTCTGGCGAGGCCGCGAAGCTTCTGCTTGCGGACAAAATGGGCCACCCATGCATGGCCACGGCAGGGCCTCGTCCCCGCGAGCGGATCTCGCTGATCGCCGAGAGCAGGGCGCGCGCGACGGCGTGCCGCACGTGTGCGATACCTATGCAGCGTGCCCGCGTGGCCCGGGGCAGGCTGTCGCGTCTCCGGTGGCGCCGTCGCGCTCGGATTTGGGCGGTTCCGATCGCGCACCGCGGCTCGCGCAGACCCGGATCGGGACGAGCGCATTGTCGGCCAAGGAGTCGTGCAAGGCGAGGTAGAGGGACGACAAGAGCGGTCGCTCAACTTGGCGGCCAGATTTCGAGATGGGCGATAGGAGAGGTTCAACGAATCGCGACCTCGCCTGCGCGTGTCAGCCATTCGAGTCGAGCGCCCGATTCGTGTTCGATTGCTACCGCAGGGGGTGGACGTCCTGTGATTTCGAAGGTAGACCTCCGAACCAGCGCCATCAGAGTGATAATCCGTGTCGCGCTTTTGCGGTGTGCCTGCGATAGGTCGCTGTCGACCGCGGGCGCCGCGATTGCGGTCCGGCGGTCGGAGCACTCGCGCGAGGGCCTGCGTTGGAGCCGCTCTGTGGAACTGCCCACGCAGTGCGAGGAACGTGCGCAAGCGCGCAGCGGGCACGTAACGCGCCCCAGGGGATCCGCTCGCTGGACATGCGGCGCGGTCGTCCGCTGCCAGCGCGACCATTGTGCGGATGGCTCTTGGAGACCTCGACGACCCGCAGGCGGTGATCGCCGCCGTTGACGAGGCCAAGGAGATCGGGCGCGTCCCGTTCCTTAAGAAGTACGGCTTTGGCAAGGCCTTGCGATACATGCTTCGTCACAACGGCGAGCTCTACGACTCGAAGGCGATTGCGGCTGCTGCGCACGGCTATCAGTTCGGGCAGCCGCTTCAGCAGGACGAGCTATCCGGCGGCGTGGATCACGCGGCGGGGCGGCTTCGCGCGATGGGGTTCGACATCGTGGACATTCGGGCGGCCGGCGAGTTGGAGCCGGCCATCGAGCCATCCGAGCTCGTCGAGGGGCGCGCGTACTCGTGGCAGGAGCTAGTGGTTCATCCTTCAAGTTCGCTGGGTGATGTAGGTATCCTGCCTTTCGCTTCGAAGTTCTTGTCGATTTGTTCGACAGGATGGAGCGTGCCGAATGGGTGTCATCAAGCAGATCGAGGTGTCGGCCGAGGACCGGGCGGAGCTTGAGCGGATTGTCCGCGCGGTGAGCTCGGAGGTGCGGATGGTGGAGCGCGCGCGGATCGTGCTGGCCGCTGCGGAGGGGTTGAGCGGCCTGGAGATCTGCGAGCGGGTGGGGTGCTCTGAGCCGACGGTCACGAAGTGGCGCGGGCGCTACGCGCGTGATGGGATGGCGGGGCTGAGGGACGCGCCGCGGTCCGGGGCGCCGTTGACGCACGGCCCGCAGACCAGGGCGTTGCTGATCGCGAAGGCGTGCACCAGGCCGTCGGACACGCCGGAGGGTGTGCGTCAGGAGCGCTGGACCTATGAGCAGCTCGGTCAGGCGGTCGGGATGTCGAGATCGCAGGCGCATGTGATCTTGAGTCGGGCGGCGATCAAGCCCCACCTGACCGATTATTGGATCATGAGCGACTTCTCCAGGGAGGGGTTCGAGGGGCGGATGGTCGAGGTCTGCGGCCTGTACGTCGATCCGCCGGAGAACGTGCTGGTGCTCTCCCTCGATGAGAAGACCGGGATCCAGGCCAAAGCACCGACCAAGCCTGATCTTCCGCCGCGACCCGAGCGGCCGGCGCGGCGTGAGCACGAGTACACTCGCAACGGGACGCAGTGCCTGTTCGCGTGCCTGAAGGTCCACCACGGCGACGTTTTGGCGATGGCATCGAAGACCCGCAACCGCTGGGACCTGATCCGCTTCCTGGACCACCTCGACAGCGAGATCCCCATCGTTGAGGGGCAGCAGATCGTCGCGGTCTCAGACAACCTCTCCACGCGCGGTACCCAGGAAGTCCAGGACTGGCTGGACGCGCACCCGCGGTGGAGCTTTCAGTTCACCCCGACCCACGCGTCGTGGCTGAACCAGATCGAGATCTTCTTCTCGATCCTGTACCGCAGGCTGCTCAAGCACGGCATCTTCACCAGCGAAACCGATCTCGCCGAG
Source organism: uncultured Solirubrobacterales bacterium (assembly GCA_963836065.1). Classification (GTDB taxonomy): domain Bacteria; phylum Actinomycetota; class Thermoleophilia; order Solirubrobacterales; family Solirubrobacteraceae; genus Palsa-465. The sequence continues at coordinate 80,880 of CAWIII010000009.1, read as the reverse complement.
CAGATGCTCGCCTACATCGAGAGTTACAACCAAACCGCGAAACCCTTCAAGTGGACGTACACCGGCAAGGTCCTCGAAGCATAGGTAAGTAACTAACTCAACGAACTAACAGGATGAACCACTAGCGGACCTGTTCGGGTTCGAGCCGGGCTGGCTCAACCGCACGGGCGGGATGGGCAGCCTGCCGAGGCACGACGCCGTACTGATCATCACGCACCCGGGCGGCGGAAAGTCGTTCGACTACGACGACTATTGGGACGGCGCCGACTTGATCTACAGCGGCAAGGGTCAGGAGGGCGATCAGAAGCGCACGGGCGAGAATCGCTACGTCGGCGACAACCTGCGCATGCTGCTCGCCTTCGAGCAGGCCGGACCAGCGCAGCTGCGCTATCTCGGCTCGCCGATCTGCGTCGACGAATGGCCTGAGACCGCGCCCGACCGCGACGGTGACCCACGGCGCGTCATCCGCTTCCGCCTTCGGTTCAACATCGAGCGGCCGGCCGGCGGAGAGGGCGGGGCTGGCGGCACGCAATCGCCGTCCGCGGACCCGGATCGACAACGCGCCCGTTCGACCCATCGCGGCCGCCGCGACCGCGAGCGCCGAACGGGCGCCCCCGCCGCGATCCCGCCGAGACGGCGACGCTGCAAGAGAAAGCGGTGCAGAGTCACCACGCGCTCGTCACAACCTTGAACGACGCGCTGATCGCCGCCGGTTGGACCGACGTGACCGAGATATGGACGGCGATCGACCTCTGGGGCCGCAGCCCCGATGGGGCACGGACCATCTTCGAGGTCAAAACGCTGCGACCCAGGTCGGAGCTCGCGCGCGTCCGCGCTGCGATCTCGCAACTGCTCGAGTACCGCTTCTTCTTCGGCGCGTCGGACGACGGTCTGTGCCTGGTGACCGACCACCCGTTGAGCGACAAGCGCGTCCGGCTGCTGCGAGCGCTCGGCATCGCGGTCATCGTCATCGACGGGGACCGCCTGATCCCTGGCTCGCCGGACGCGCGCGAGACGCTGCACAGCCTGCTCGGCTCCGCAGAATCGGCGAACACGTAGCCGGCCGCTAGCGGCACCGGCGTCCGAGCGCACGAATCCTCCGCTTCCCTTTCGGCGTGGTGACGACGGGGCTCGCGCGCGCCGCTCGGCCCACACGGACCCATGCGCAAGGACGGAGTCTGTAACAACTCCGCCGAGTGTGCCGAGTTGATGCCGATCTGAGCGCGTGCCGTCGGTCACGTATCCGAATCACCGGCGGACCGATCCAGCCAGTAACCAGCTCGTACCTTTGGCAGCACGTTGTCGCGGAGATAGGCAAGTTCCACGTGGGCCGGTTTGCCACGTCCGGCAAGCTGAAACAGATACTGCTCAGCGGGCCCAGCGTGTGACCGCCATTAGTCCGAATGAACTCCCCAACCTTCTCGACCCAATCGGCGTGTTGTGCCAATAGCTCCGGGATTCATCCCGGCGGCTTCGAGGATGCCTTGGACGAGCTCGGCGCCCTCAGGATGTGCAGCGATAGTGCCCCTACGCTCACGCATAATGCTTGTGAGGAGTGGGGTTGCCGAACCTTGGAGTGCCAGAGCTCCGATGGCCAATCGCTTACGTGAGGACGGGCGCCCTTGAAAAGAAACCGTCCGCGATCATCGGCCCCCGAAGACACCAGCGGAGCCTATCTGCCTCGCGCCGCGGCTCGTTCTAGGTGATCGCTCCGATCCTCGCGAACGTCCCGGCCGGGCACAGGTCGCGGCGGTTGGAGCGTCATCCTGGCTCGGAGTAATGCGTGGTCGCTGCCGGCCGCGAGCGCTTCTACGTAGAACGTGTCGAAGCCGTCGAGCCTGAACTCGGGTGTTGCCCATATCGAGTCGAACCGGCGGCCAGCGCCGACGGTGGTATTCCCGCCAGTGGTGGTGTACGTCAGGGCAAGGTAGTCAGGTGCTGCCGGCGCGGTGCTGGTCTTGGTGATTTGCTCGCGCTGAAGGTCTCGGGCTCGGTGTCGCGGTTGGAAGCCGAGCAACGCCCCGAACTTCGCCGCCCCGGGTCGTCCGTCGTGCCAGTGGAATCGAACGGTGTCGACCGTCTCTGCTCGCGGCTCGTTCGCGTCGATCGCGAACACGAATGGCAGCTCGAGTTCCCTGAGAGCGATCGCGACAGCGCCGTGAAACAGCGGCTTCCATTCACTCACGAGCTTTCCACCGACGCGGCCCGTGCCCGGTGTCGCGTGAAACGCCGCGGCCACGAAAGGGCGCGCACCACCGGACACCTCGGCGAACAACGTGCGGGTCGAGAACCGTTCCGCGAGGGGGTCCGGGGGAATCTCATACCCGGCCGGGGCGGGATCGCTCAGCGCCGCGGCCACGAGCGCCGGCGCGAATGCCGAGGGCGCCACCCGCCAGACCCGCTCGATCCGCAGCGGAGGCCGGACCGCAATCACACAGCCGTCCCCACGCCGAGGAGTTGATTGAGGCGCAACATCGACCGAATGCGTTCCGGTCAGGCCGGCGGCACGGCAGACGACGTTCAGCCATCTCGGCCGTGCCTCCTGCAGCAGCGCCACGTCCGGCTGGTGAGAGGCGATCAGCTTCGCAAGGTCCTCGGCCTGGGTCCCTCCTGGGCCGAAGTAGGCCCGCAGGTTGAGCGACACGATCCGCACCGCCCATCAACCGTACTTAAGGACCGGAACAGTGACCGGAGCTCTCGGTGGTGTCGTGCTTGGTTCGGTACCGCGCTTCAGGGACGCGTGCGGTGTCGTCTTAGTCGATGGGCCTCGAGGCCGTCTAGTGGGCGTTGAAGCGCCTGCCGGTCGCTGGGTTGATTCGCTGATCGTGCCCGGGCATGAATCGGGAGCGCTTCCCGAGCGGGAAGTTGCCGCAGCCGCACAAGCACGGCTGTCGCGTGATCGATGCCGGCGGTTTGCCTGTGGTGACGGCCGAGGGCAGGGCCGGCCCCGACCTCGGCGCCCGCTCGCGTGGCGGACGTGGAGGAACCATGATGTGTGTCCCTGGGGCCGACACGCCGAGCACCCAACCTTCTTCGCGCAGGACGGCATCGTTAGCCGGCGCCGCCGCGAATAGGTTGGCGAGATGGCCGACACGGTCCTGTCCTCGCCAGTGGCGCACCACCGCCCGGACTTGTTGTTCGTCGCGGCAGCTACCGGGCTCATCGGCGAATGGAACGATCGTTGGCCAGATTTCAGCGTGAACAACTGCTGGTGAGCCCGCTCGGGCGTTACGCACGTGGACCTCGAAGGGCCAGATGCGGCTGACGTGGCGAAGCGCCTCGTGATCACGGAGCCGAGCCACCACCGGGATCCCGACGAGGCTTTGGCTTCCTACCGCACCTGCCCCGGCGAGCTTCCAGACGGACTGCGGCCACGCCTTGAGGCTTTGAAGCCGTCGCTCGGCCTGGCGCCATTCCGACAGTCCGACGAGTTCGGGCGCGTCGTAGACAACCTCCTTCCGGACAGGCAGGGCCGCCAGTTTCAGCTTCTCTGGTCGGCCCCAGAACGGGGCGTGGCCGCCGAGCTGCCTATTGAGGCCCGCAGCGACCTCGAATCGGTTGCTGACGTTGAGCTCGTCGTCGCTGATGTGGCACTCGAGGTATTTCCAGACGGCCCTCCACGGCTCGCCGCCGAGGTTGAGCGCGGCAGCAAACCCGGCAGGATATCCATAGGGAAAGTCTAAGCCGAGAAGTACACGTTGGCCTGCGTGGACCGCCGCAGTCAGTTGCTCAAGCAGCCACGCTTCGGCGGCGCGACGGGTTCGGTGGTTGGCTGTCTCGAGCTGCTCCTCGCCGTGATCGTCACCGACGCACGACCAGATGCTGTCCTTGCCGGACTTCGGCTGGTTGCTGGCGCTCCAGTCGACCGCTATGTATCTGTCGAAGAGAGGCGTCACTCGGGTCATTCTCGCGCCGAGGAGTGCGTAGACGCAAGCCACGGCTGAGCGCGCGATCGCGCCGCCCGCGCCCAACCTCCGCATCAGCATCCACTAGCCCGACGCACGGCGAAGCCTAACCTCGTTCGCTCGGCGGTCAATGGGGCAGTCTGGGCGGCGACTCCAAGGGGCGATGCATAGGCGTCGCCCCGTTCCGCTCGCCTGCCGGGCAGCCCCGCTTTCATCGGTCGCGAAAGCGAGGCGGCGCGACGGCGTGCAGAATTCGCGATCTGCCTACGCAGAGCCCGTCGGCGTCGACGGCGCTTCGGCTCCGCTTCGACGCTCGACGTCCGGCGCCCGCAGCGAACGAGATGTCGCCAATCCGATCGCGCGAGGTGAGCCGATGTGAGGACGAATGCGATTGTGCGATTTTCAGGTGCGGAGAGCTGGCCCTCGCGACGCAGTAATGCCGTCGAGAGCGAGCCGTTCCCGAGTTCAGGAAGATCACGATCTCGGCCGGCATCTGCGATATGAAGCCGGCCTCGACGGCGAGGATGGCGTCCGGGCGGGTTCCCATAGTTGTCATGCGTCCCGCTGCGCGTCACGGCGCAGAGTCAGCGCGTGAGAGTTAGGCCCGGTTGGAACGTGCCGTCGATCTGGCGGTCATATATGACGAGATCGGGTTGTGCGTCGCGCATGATCCCGCGTCCGAGTTCGACGGCGGCCGACGCCGGTGCGGCGGGGAAGATCTCGATCTGGGCGCAGTCTGGGTGATCGCGCTCGAGGATCCCGAGCAATCGGTGGTACGTGGCAGCAAACGCGTCAAGCGATGCCCTGGCGGTCATGACGTCGCGGGATGGCGCGGTCGCGAACGGCGTGATCTCGTACACCGAGGCGTTCGATGCGGCGGCGACCACGTCGCCGCCGATGGGCGCGGTGAGGGACACGGCGAGGGCGACGCGGCCTGGCTTGTCGGCGCAACTGGAGATCCGCTCCGTCTGGAAGCTCACCGGTTCGGCGTAGGGGTCGAAGCCCCAGCCTTGATCGCCGGAACCGTCGCGGCGGCGCTGGTAGACCGTCGTGGGGATCTTGTCATCGAGGTGGAAGCCGAGCGCCACGAGCAGCGGGATGCGAGCGAGGGCGAACACGGAGATGTGATGGATGGATTGCTGGGTCTCTCTGATCCGGGAGACCCTCTCCTCGATGATGCGTGCGCCAGCCGTCCAGTAGGACGCGTCGCCCTCGTCGGGCAGACGGCGAAGATCGATCTCGACGTCCTCGCCGGCCAGGGCAAGCCGGTATCGCGGAAACCGCCCATCCCCGCGCACGGCGGCGAGAACCGTGTCTGCCGGGATCTCGACCGGCGCGCCACGAATGCCGCCGATGACGCGCACCACGACGGTCTCGACATCAGCGGTGAGGCCGGTGAGCAGACGGACGCGATCCTCGTGCTCGCGCTTCATCAGACGCAGGCCCTCGACCGTGTGTTCGGCGATGAGCCGGTCGATGAGTCGGTGGTGCGCGCGGCACAGGAGCATCAGGTTGGCGGCGCGTTCGCGCTCCGACAGCGGGAGGTCCGCGTCGCCGCGAGGCGATCGCGCCGCTTCGGCGGCGCCGACGATGTGCGCGCGCTCGCTGAGGTTCAGGGTGTACCCCGAGTACGCGTCCTCGAGCAGGTAGGCGTTGCAGTACTCGCAGCGTCCGCCGGCCAGCACCCACAGGCGGAGGGTCTCGTCACGGGTGATCGAGCCGCGGTTCGTGGCCATCAGGACGCCGCCCGCGTCCGTTCGGCGACGGCCGGTTCGTGCCCGCCGCCGTGCCAGCGTCCGGTGAACTTCCAGATCTCGAAATGCAGCAGCCACTCTGATGCCCACGGGACGATTGTCCGTGCGATCAACCTGGCGTCGTCCCATTGCCACGGGTAGCAGAGGCAAAGCCGGTCCTCGGCGTAGACGTGCGGGAGATCCTGGACGTCCTCGGCACGGAGCGTGGGCCGTAGGACGATCACCTTCGGGGCCGGGCGGTGAGGGGTGTAATCGATCCGAACTGAGTACGTAGCGCTCAGCGGCGTCGGCTGCAGATCGCCCGTCCAGCGCAGGCGGCTGCGGGTCAGCGTGACGCTGGTGGTGACCGGGAGGCGTGCCAGCGCCAGTCGCTGTTGAGCCAGCGTTCTACGATCGGCCGACATCACCGTAGAAGTCGTGGTTGTGGACCGGGATCGCGCCGCTGGTCGACAGCAGACCTGATGCAGCGGTGAACCCGAGGGCTCCGGTCTCGCGTGTCCGGCGGTAGACGTCCCCCAGCTGGTCGACGGCCTTCTCGATCGGCTGCTCCCCGAAGCTCTCCGAGAGTCGGGCGGCCACGCGGTCCAGCCCTCGGCGCGACTCCGCATCGCGAAGATCCTCACTCAGCTTGTCGAGCCAGCCGAAGAACTGATCGGCGAGATTGGGGTGGTGGCGCCAGCGATCAGCGAAGTTCTCGCGGGGCTCTACCGGGTTCGGGACGAGCAGGCCCGTGTCGCCGTTCTGCACGTAGTCGGGCATGAGGTCGACGGCTTGCAGCACCGCGTCGTAGAGATTCTGCTCGCCGCGGTATGCGTGCGCGGCGAGCGTAGTGAGCAGGATCGAGGCGGGTCGTGAGTCCAGGTCGTCGGCGAAGTGCTCGTTACGGTGGACTTTCAGTACTTGGACGACACGGTGCAGTGTCGTCTTGACCTCCCAGTCTGGGATCGCGTGCGGGGCGGTATGGGCCGCCTCGGCGAGCCGCATTCGCTTGGCGAGGAACTCGGTCTCGGCCTGGTGCTTAAACCAAGCCGCGTAGGCGAGTGGGTTGGATCGCTGCCACTCCCGGAGCTTGCGATCTGTGATCAAGATCCCGTTCGGCGGCGTCTCTGGGTTGGGGATGCCGGGCAACACATCGAGGTGAAAGCGCAGCGCCGCGTCGTAGTGAAGGGTCCAGCACCGGTTACGTTCCGTGCGGCCGAGCGGACCGTCGTCGAGATCGTGGTGAGCAGTCACATACCTGGCGAGGACCCCGCCGACCTCGTGCTTGAGCGTGGCCTGGGTGGTTGACTCCTTGGTGATCTCGCGACGGCAGACGGTGTCGACGTCGTACTCGTCGCTGTCGATCGGCAGGACCACCGTGTTCAGCAGGAACGACCCCTGGGGATGGACGATCCAGCCGGTGTCACCGTCGGCGTGAGCCGCGAGCCAGTTGCCGACACGCTCATACTCGCGGGTTGCGGCCCGGCGAAGGGGGAGTGGGATGTCGAGCTCGGCCACCGTGTCGGTGAGCAGCCGGCTGATCAGGTCAGACGTCGTGTCGAGCATCAGTGGCTCCTCGGTCGAACTGGGTGGTGGTCATCGCCATCACCCACCCAGAACGCCGGATCGACGCGGGCGTTCAGTGCTCGGTCATGACTGCACTCGACCGATGGCCTTGGCGGCCATAAGCGCGTAGACCATCGCTTGCCGGCTGACGCCGAACCGGGCGCACAAGGCGCGTACCGACTGGGTTCCGGCGATAGCCGCGATGAGGCGTTCGCGGGGCACCAGGAGCTCAGACGCGAAGGCGTTGGCTTCGGGCTCGACCTTGGCCCGTTCCCCGGCGTGGCGCAGCAAGTAGTGGCCGATCTCATGAGCCAGGGCGAACCGCATTGCTTTCTCAGACGAGCCCGTGGGGATCTCGATGCGGGTGCCAACCAGCAGACCGTCGTGGTCGTAGTTGCCTGTGGTGATCTCCAGGCCGAGATCCGCGGCTAAGCGTTCAAGCGTGAACGGTGGCCCGGGGATGTCACGGTCCCGGTGGAGCTTGCGGGCGGCTTCCCTGGCGAGCTTGTACTCGGGTAGGTCACGGACGGTGTGCGCCTCACTGCGCGGCACCAGCGCGCTGCCGCAGATCGGGCATGGATCGTCGACCGAGGTCGGCGTGTCGTCGGCCGTGTCGTCACTGGCCCAGTCCTTGTCGGGGCCAGTGGTGGTGTCGACCTGGTAGCCGCAGAACTGGCACTGCAGCTCGTGTTCGACCGGGTCGTAGGCGTCCTCGGGCTCGAGGTCGTCCGATCCACACTCAGTGCAGCACGCCTCAAAGCTACGGACCTTGACGCGTTCACCACAGTCACGGCAGATCATGATCGTCACAGTCCCAGCTCCTGCGCGAGAGCCTCCGCATATCGGTCAGCAGCCGCGGCGGCCGCCTGCGGATCCTGACGGGGACGCGGAACAACTCCGCGACGCCGACGGGCCTGCGCACGGCCGGCGGTGAGGCTGTCGTCGACATGATGGGCAAGCACCGAGGCGTGGGCCAGTTCGAGCACGCGGCGGCTCTCGATCAACCCCAGCCCACGGACTGCCTTGCCCATCGCGGCGATCGGGATCACGGTGTATGGATCCGCGGTCGCGTCCTCAAACGACGCCCACACCGCGGACTCCAGCCCGAGCCGCGTGCTCCACGTCTCGAGGTCGATCCCCACGTCGCCTCGGCGGTGGGCCAGGACCGGCCCGAGCTCCTCGGCGACCTGCAGCTGGGCCCACGGCGAGTACAGAGGACGCAGAGCGTCCGCCAGCGCCGCTTGCGCGTCAATACGTGGATCCTCGTTACTCAACACCGGCGGGCCGGCCGGATCGGCGACCGGCTCCCCGGCGAAGAAGGCGTCGTAGCCCGCCGTCAGCTCGTCCAAGCGTTGCTCGGACAACACACTCACCGCCTCCACCGCCTGTTCCAGCAAGACATGATCACCAGCCCAGACCGGGGCTAGCGCCTCGTAGCCCAACACGTCCGGCGAGAGGGCGACGTCGGTCTCCGAGGCCCACCGCGTCTCGGTCAGGAGCGGCACGATCAGGATCTCGGTCTCATCACGCCCCAGAACCGCGGCGACGATGTACTCATCGAGCATCGGCGCCCAGAATGTCCAGACGCCGCCCGGCGCAGGCGCCGGGCCCGGTGCCGCCGTCCTCGTTGCAGATGCCGCCTTGGGCTCGGCTGCCAGCTCGGATTGCTCGACCCGAGCGACGATCGCTCGGCACCGACGGCACACGGACAGGTGGTCGTACAACGCGTAGGTCGCGTCGGTTGCGCACAGCTCCGTGAAGCAAGGACAGCTCATCCGTTCTCTATGAACAGAGCATCGAGCAAACGGTTCAACACTTTTGGCGCATCTGTTCCAAGGCGTGCAAGGATCGCAGCGATCCGGCTGCGCTCGAACGAGACAGTGCCAGTCGAACAGCCAAGCTGCATGGCCAGCTCGCGCCCCGGAACCTGATTGTGGATCCCGATGAGCACCTGGGCCTGGCGGCTGGTCAGCTCCGCCAGAGTCGCGGTGACCAGCTCCCCGATGATCGCCTCCTCCTCAGGGTCGGCTCCTGGCGCGGCTCGCGCGGCACTGTCGAGCTCCTCGTCCGCTACCGGATCCTCGATCGCGAACCGCAGCCGGATGGCGTGCATGATCGTCGCGGTCGTCATCGTCCCCGCTGTGAGCAAGCCACCAACAAAGCGCTCGAGCTCGTCGGCCTCGAGCAGCGGGGAGAGCTTCCGCGCCGCGATGTTGTAACGGATCACCTCAAACTCGCCGAGCGACCATGCGACGGCCAGGAGCTGCCGGTCATCACCGCCAAACGGGTCGACCGGCCCGCCGGCGACGCGCCAGAGCCGCCCGCTGCCCGAGCCGGAGGCGCTGAACCGCTCGTCGTCGGCCAGCAGTCGAGCGACGCGTTCATACACGTTTGCAGACTGCGATCGCTTGAGGCCGTCGATCAGGTGCTGACGCACCGATGTCTCGGACATCCGGCGGAACACGGACAGCGCGGGCGCGCGCTGGAGCATCGCCAGCAACTGACCCCGCTCGACCAGGCGTCGGGCCACCCAGTCGGCGAATACCTCGTCGACTGCCTCGTCGCTCCACACCCCGACCGGAGAGTAGTGAGCCGGCAGCCCGGCGGCCCGGACGAGCAGCCGGACCGATCGGCGGCAGTCCTCAATCAGTTCCCGTGGCGGATCACCGCCCGCCAACACGTGGGCGCGCGCGGATCTGTACTCGGCTTCGGTCATTTCGATCTCCGGGAAAACAGCGCGAGGACCTGGGCGCGGTACGGCTCAGCGAGCTGTCCGTGGTTTTCCGCGGCATCGGCAGCCGGCCGCCCGACCCGGCATCGCCAACGGCTGAAACTACCCGGCTTATTGAACCCCGGCGACGCGCTCACCGGGGTTGGTACGGGCCCGTTGACCGAAACCGATCGCGGTGCGACGACGACGATCGCGGCGCTGACAACAATCACCATGCAGGGCCGCGTGACGTTCTTGCCCGACGCGCCGGTGTCGGCATCGTGCAACGTCAGGACATCGCCCACCGCGATCACCGCGCTCCTACGCCGAGTTTCTGTTGCCAACTCGCCCATCGACACCGCCGCGGCCTCAGATGAACGGACGTGCGTGCCGTCCGAGGGACATCGCGCATGCCCACCGCATGATCGACGTCGTACGCCTCGCCAGTTCTTCCCATGTTTCGGTCGGTGGCGGTCGTTCTCGAATCTCGTGCATTTTCGGTTTCGGGCTGTCCGCCTGGGCACACCGCGAACTGACCTACTAGGTGCCCCTCCGTTGGCGTAGCGACACTACGACTACGACTGCTGCCGGGTCTACACGCGACAGCGCCGCGAGCTCGCAGAGTAGTCGCTCCGAGACCGTCGAGACTCGATTGAAGCGGTCGAACTTCGTGTGGCTCAGAAGCCGGTCAAAAGGCTGCCAGAAGCCAAACGGTCAATCGTCTGCCGACGCCTTAGATATTCAGCCACGAGCTGCTCAACCTTGTCGCTAGCTGGGATCGTGAACATCTCAGCTGCCACCTTCAGGCCGAGGCCGAAGATCACCAGCGAGGCGCGGAGCACACCAGCCTGGTACTCGGAGCCGCGGTCGAGGACGAGCACGGTGTGCTCCGGTGTCGGTTCAAGCACGTCGTTGAGCCCCTGGACCGAGGCGTGCGTGCGGCTGCTGCAGTGCTTGAAGATCACGTCGTAGGTGTCCGCGAAAGGCCTGTCGCCAGCCGGGAATCCGAGGCGAGTCGCCCAGTAGTCGTCGGCCTTGTCAGCGCGGTCATCCATAGCTGGCGGGTACTTGACTTGATTCGCCTTCTGACGCTCGAACATCTCCTTGACCGCGGGCTCAAGCAGCGCGCGGCCGCGCTTCTGGAATCGCTCCTGGGCGGCTAGTCGATCCCGAGCGTCGCCCCGCTCCCAGCGCGGATAGTGAGCCTCAGGATTGATGGCCAGCCACGCGAATGTGATCACATGGTCTGCCAGAGATCGCGCAAGAATCATCACTTCTGCGTTGTGGCCCTGACGCGTAAGGTCGAGCAGGCTGCGCATGATCGACACGGTCTTGATCAGAAGGGCCTGTAACGCGCGGCGCTCGGCCACCACTGATAACGATCGGGATCTCGGACGTGACTAGGCGGACGAGTCGATCGCCAATGTCGAGAACGAGCTGGTCAGTTGTTTCAACCATCGGTGGCGGGAGACTAAGCGTGCCGGTAGATAGCGTGGGGGGTCGCAGTGGACCGCTGCCGCTCTGTCGCCAACGCGGGAGGCACAGGCTGAGCGCCACTTTGGGCTAATCGCGGCACTAAGGCTCCCGACGACGCGAGCCTTGTCGTATCACGAACGACGAGTAGTCTCGTGGGGCGCGTTCGGCTGAGGCCGAGAGGCGATCGCTTTCGTCGCCACCCCGGCTAAACGCCGGCGAGCGCTTTGGCGACGTTGCGCTCGCTCCGATCGAACGCAACGCGAGGGTCGGCGGACGATCGGATTCGCCCAGATCCGAACGTGTCGGCATGGGCTCGGCGCGACTGCTTTTGTTCTCACGCCGGTGCGGGTTGGGCTATCGCGTTGGCGGCGTTCCGGTCATCCCGCTTCGGTGCTCAGCTTCAGCTCGACCGGGCGTTCTCGTAGCCCCCTCTCGAGCGCGCTTGACCAAGCGCTGAGATCCGCGAGTAAGAAGGGCTCGGTCGGGAACCAGGCCCGTGCATGCCGATCGGTGGGCAGGTGTCGAGCATGTCGTGAGCTCCACGAGGTTCGTCCGGCGCGACGGCGACGGACATGTGGTGGTCTTCGACTCTGTGGCCGTATGCGTCGGGGGTGCGACGGTCGGAGACGCTGTGGTCTGAACCGTTCCCGCTGCGGTCGGTGTGCACGTCGGCGAATTGGACCTACGCGTGATCATGGTCGAGTTCAAGGACCAGCGCTAGGCTGTGGCCGCCGGCGCGACGTAACCCCCACCGAACGCGAGGCACCAGCAGCGTCCACAACCTGAATCTGCGTCGCTCCGCTATGGGTACACGATGTCGCGGCCGGACCGAAGCCGTACACAGGCCCGTGGTCCAGGCTGTTAGGGCTGCGTTGGCGCGAATCCGACTGTCCTGGTCGCCGATTGCCCAAGCGGCGCTCGCTGCCGCGGTGGCGTGGTTCATCGCTGATCGCGTGCTCGATCACCCGCAGCCGTTCTTCGCGCCGATAGCGGCCGCGATAGCGATGAGCACGACTCGCGTCCGGCGCAGCGCGCGGATCGTTCAGCTGGTCGTCGGCGTGCTGCTCGGGATCGCGATTGGAGAGGGTCTGAAGGCGGCGCTCGGCACCTCGGCGGTCGCCCTCGGCGTGATCGTGTTCGCGGCGTTCGCGGCGGCGGTGATGAGCGGAATCGGATTCGTCGGCGAAGGGATGCTATTCGCCAACCAGACCGCTGCATCCGCGATCCTGGTCGTCACGCTTAGTCGGCACGGCGCCGGTGGCGAGCGAGCGGTCGACGCGCTGGTTGGCGGGGGGGTCGCCTTGTTCTTCGCCGTGCTGGTTTTTCCAACCGAACCCCTGTCACTGTTGGCGGACGCCGAACGGCGCGTGCTGTTGTCGCTCGCCGACACACTCCGAGGCGCGGCCGGCTTTCTCGCGACTGACGCCGATCCTCCAGCGGGCTGGCTGCACGCCAGGCGCTCGGACGCGCACACGCAGCTCGGGCTGCTCGACAGCAGTCGTGTAACCGCGCGCGCGAGCGTCCGGATCGCGCCCCTTCGCTGGCGCCTGCGCTCCGTCGTCGCGTCGGAGCTCAGCCGTCTCACCCAGATCGACGCGCTCGTCGATTCGGCTGTTGGTCTCGCTCGCGCCGCAACCAGGGGGCCCAGCGCGGGCGACGACCCGCCTGAGGTGCTCCAACGCGGGATCGGGCTGCTTGGAGACGCTCTGTGGCGGCTGGGCAGCACGAAGCACCCGTGGCCCTCGCAGCTGCTGAAGGAAGTGCGCGCAGCGACGGACCGTGCTGCTTCCCGCGTCGGCAACGAGGCACCGGATCGCGCGCCGGCCGTTGGACCGCTGCTCGACGCGACCGCCGCCGACATCGCTGCGCTCACGGGCACTGCCCACGACCCGCCGTGAGCGGTGAAGCAGCCAGCAGCCACGTCTCTCAACACTTAGCCCGAACCACGCTGCCATCGACAACACGGCTGAGACACAGGTGGCGGCACGGAGGCGCTCGCCTCTCGCAGGGTCGCGAGTGCCGGCCTCTCGGCCGGTGGTGGCCTCGCCGCCGCCCTCCGAACCGGTTACCTCGAATTTCAAGTAACCAGTTCCTCTGGCCCAGCGCTGCAGGGCACTCGGCCTACCCGGCATTTAGGCGCGTGCCGGAGACCAGCCGTGATGCGCGTGTGCTCGTCAGCGGCAGTGTCCGGGAGGTGGCTGATTTGCTGGCCGCGACCCTAGATTTGCAAACGCTCGCGGCGCTATCGTCGCTGAGGTCGTTTGTTGGCGTCCCGCGACGAGTACGCGCGACCCGTCGAAGCGGAGGTCCGGCCGGTGCACGGCGAGACCGGGCCTATGGACGACCCGCAGCGTGGTGTCGGTCGGAATGGTCCTGCTGGCGCCCCAGAAGCCGGAAGACGACGTATTCGAGCGGCCCCCGAGGCGGCGGTCGCCGCTGTCGAGCACTGCTCGGAGCGAAACGCAGCGTCTGTTGCGGGCCGTGCGCGGCGCCTCGTGGTCGGAATCTACCGACCCGCGGCGCGGATTCGAGACCGGGGCCGAGCCGCGCGGGAGTGGAGCCGATCCGACCTTCGCGTTGTCGCCAAAGCAGTGGCCAGCTGAGCGACGGGCGAAACGCAAGAGCAATGACCTGGATCAAGCGGCCGGAGGTCCCGCAAGCGTGGGGTTCGCCGGGACGCTGGGCTGACCGGGGCGCTGCCGCTTGACCCGTGGCGCGCGGCTCCGCTACGCCGGTGACGTTGCCGGCGGCGAGGGTCTCGCAAGCTGCGTGCGTCCTGAGCGACCCGCCGCCGCCGCGACTTCGGCAGGCTGCTGGGCTGTTCAGTTCAAGCAGTCCGCGAAGGAGGGCGACGTGCGGGTCACGACGGCATTCAACCGGATGCTCGGGCTACCGGGCGGATGGGTGCGTGATGTGGAGTTCGGCGAGCGGGCGGTGATCGTGACGGTCGCACTGCGTCGCAAGCGGCCTGTCTGTTCGGGCTGCGGAGCCCGCGGCCTGAAGATCAAGGATCATCGCATCAAGCGCTGGCGGCATCTGGATCTCGGCGGCTTGCGGTGCGTGATCGAGTGCAGGTTTGCGCCGGCTCTACTGTGCGGGCTGCGGCGATCTGCCCGAAGCGGTCGAGTGGGCGCGCGGCGGCGCGCGTTACACGCGCGGCTTCGACGATCTGGCCGCGTGGCTGGCGCAGCAGATGAGGCTGAGCTCGCCGGCGCGCCAGTCGATGTCCGCGCGGTCTCGGAATGCCGGCCCGGATGTGCCCGGGCCTTGGCGCGGCGAGCGCTGTCGGACGCTACATGGGCGCGCGTGACGATGCGACCGGATCCGGGCGCGGCCGGTGCTGCGCGCTATCTGTCTACGTTCCCGTCGGCGTGGTGCTCGTGCGCTCGCCGGAGACTGGGCAGCCCGCGACGCCGAAGATCTGCTCGTCGCGTCACGCAAGGTCGGACCCTCGGCTGCGACGACGGCCTAACGCGTGGCCGCGATCGCGCGAGCCTCGGGCCAGTCCTGCGCCTCGACGACGAGTGGGTTCACGGGCGAATCGGCTCCTCCAACCGGTCAGCGCGCTCATCATCGGGCACTGTGTGAATGTCGATCCCGAACAGGCCGCGCATCTGCATCCCCATCGGATGGCTTGTCCAGACTGAGCCCTGGTCAACGGCCAAGTTCGGCGGCTCGTTCAGCTCGCGACGAAGCCGCGGTGGTCGGCGAGCTGTGTGAGCCGCGCCACCAGGTTCTCACACAGAAAGGGCAGATCGCAGAGATCCCGTTTGTTCGCTTCCCCGCCGGCTGGCGCCGCCGTACCCTCCTCCGTGCTGATCGACTGCCCGCCCGAGGCCGGGCTGCTCCCGAGTGCATCGCTTTCGCGTGAGACTCCTCTCGCCGCCAGCAGCTGACGCGGCGGTTAGGAGTGGGGAGTGTTCTTCGCGCAGCCGGGCGCGGGATTGTGCATACACCCCGGCGGGGTGATCGGCGGGCCGTTTCCCCTCGAGTGGGTGACACCACCGCCGGGATCCCCCCCGGATGACTGGCCCTGGCGCGTCGAGTCGCCGGGTCGGTTCCCGGAGGCTCCGGACGACACGCCCGAGGTTCCCTGGCTCGCAGAGGAGCCGGAAGAAGACCCGGAAGAAGACCCCGTGGAGGCAGTTGGCGGTGATGAGGCTGTCGTGGTGGTGGACGTGCTCGTGCCGGGGCCGGTGGACGAGGAGGCTGTAGTGGTCGTGGTCCCTGCGGTCGTGGTTGAGTTGCCGGAGGAGGGCGCGCTCGTGGTGGCCGAGCCGTCGCCGGGGGCGGAGGCCGCCGGAGCGGAGGTCGTTCCCATCGGGGAGGCGGGACCGCTGGCGCCGGGAGTGCTTAGCGCGCTTACCGCAGCGGGGTTCGCCGAGGAGGATGGCGCCGCGTTTGAGGACGGAACGGGCGCGCTCGCCGCGCCTATCGGCGGTGCACCAGCGGGCGCCGCCGCGCCCGCGCCGGGCTGCGACCCCGGCTGGGTCGCGCCGGCCAGTGGATCGACGACGCCCGACACCAGCGGCTGAAGCGGCGAGCGCAGCGACGCCGGTTGCGCAGGCTGACCGGCAAGGAACGAGACATGGGGCCGGGGCGACGGCGCAAGTGCGCTGCGCGTCACGCCGCCGACGCCGACGGCGACTGCGACCACCGTCGCGAGCTTCGCCAGCGACGCGACCGAGACCGAGGACGTGAGCGCGCCCACGCCCGCGACCGCATCGGTGCCGAGCGCCGACGCGACCATCGTCGGCGCCGCAGTGCCAGCGGCGGCTGAAACCGCACCGCTGCCGGCGGCAGCGCCTGCGCCGCCGACCGCGCCGCCGCCGACGGCGGTGCTCGCAGAACCGGTAGCGCTCGCTGCGGCGCCGGCGCCGAGGCTGCCCGGTCCTGCGACCACGCCCGACCCGGAGCCTGCGGCGGTCGCGGCCGAAAGCGAGCCAGCGCCGCCTGCCCCGGTGACGCTCGCGGCGCCCGCGCCGACGCTGCCGTGCCCAAGCGCGGATGAGAGCACCAGCGCTTTGAGTTTTCCGCCGAGCGCGACAGGGAGGACCAGCGCCAGCGACGCCCGCTGCCTGCGCACTTCGCGCTCGAACTCTTGGCAGGGCGCACAACGATCGATGTGGGCGCGCACGATGCCGCGAGCAGGGGCTTTCCCGCGCGCGTTCGCCAGCCGCTCGCGGACCTCCGAACAGGCGCTCTCGCGAGCGCTGCGCCCTCGATACAGCCCCTCGCGGGCTTGGAAAATGAGGGCCTTGACCTTGTCGCGACGGACTCCGAGCACGCTTGCGATCTCCTCGTGAGACTGGTCGCCGAGTTCAAACAGTACAAGCGCGGCGCGCTGATCGGCGGGCAGCCGCTGAATATCCTGGACGATCTCGCGCAGCTGCTCTCGGCGCGCGAACAGGCTCGCGGGACCATCGATTGCGGGACGGTCAGCGCTCACCCAGTCGCTGTCAGGGATCTCGCGGCGAGCGCGCAGCTCCGACAGGCAGCGGTTGCGCGCGATCGCGTACAGCCACGGCCGCAGCGCACCGTCCCAGCCACCGCGGCGAAGCGCCTTGTATGCCGCGACGAACGTCAACTGCAGCGCGTCCTCGCCGCACTCGCGACTTCCCAACATGTGCGTGCAGAAACTGAGCAGCCTAGGGCTGTAACGATCGAAAATCTCCTCGAAGGCCTGATCGTCCCCGGACGCGACCCGCGCCACAAGCCGCTTGTCACTTAGGCCGCGAGTGGCCCGGGGTACGGGTAGGGGGATCGCCCGGGGCGCTACGGCCACGAGAAAAAGTATAAGCGCGACTCGCTCAACTAAACGCGCATAGTCAGTGGACTGACCGACGCCCCGGGGAGCGCCCCATCACCCCGGGCGTCGCTCGTTCTCGCGTCCAGCAACGACAGCAGCACAGCTACAGTTCGCCCCGCACCCTCACCCGGCCCACACCTTCGCGCGACGCCGCGCCCTGCTGTTCCCAAAGACGCACCCAGCGGCGCAAAGGTTGAGGACGACGAAACTCAGAAGCACCACTCGTCTGGCTGCGACCTATGCTCTGCATAGGCACGGTCCCGAGGACCAAGGCGTGGCGACGCGCCCAGGCCGGCACGAAGACGCCCGGCTTCCACAAATGCGCGAGATGCAACCGTCTCGGCCACGCCCGCTGAACAACTGCTCCCGCGGCAACCTGGCTGTGCTGTGCGGACGCCTGTCGTCGAAGCGGCTGCCGGCGGCCTCGCTCCCCCTTTGCGACGCGAGGAAGATCGCGTCGCTGACATAGGGCCTCGTCGAGTTGCGCGTCGAGCAGCCGCAGGGGAACGGTTGCCTGGGCATCTGTGGGTGAGCCCCGCCGCACGCTACCCGCGATCGGCGAACCATCGCATCACCACCGTGGCTCAACCCGGACCTAACCCATTCAGAGGGTGCTGTCTCGCGGTCAGGTCGCTACTGGTCTCGCCGTCCGGCGCTCCCCTGCCCTCGCGGAGCCGCTAGCGTCGGGCGCCCAGCTCCGTGTCCCTGCGATTGCTTTCGTCTCTCGCCATTCTGAAGGCGCACGACTGGTTGGCGACGTAGCAGTGCCCGGACACAGGCGGCGTCGGACGATCGCTCGGCCACGAACGTGATCGTCGGCTCGGCCGCCCGGCGCACGAGTCCGTTGTCGCCAAAGCAGCCCACTCGTGCCGGCAACGGCGACTACGCGCTGGTCCCTTTGCGGCTGGCGCGAAACTCATATGGAGGAACGTTTGTCAAGTAGGCAGCGTTGATTGTTCCGCCGTCGTTGCCGCCGGTGGTTGGTGGAAGAGTTGCTCGGGTGGGGAGGCGTCGGGCGAAGTTCTCGACGTCGGTCAGTCTCATATGCGGGGGTTGGCTACCCCAGGTCCCTGGTTTCGTCGCTGGCGGACGCGTGTCTAGGAGCGGGCGTGGCCTGGTGAGGGCTGCCCATAGTTTCATCGCGCGTACCAGCGGACTTCGGGGCCCGGCGCCTCCCCACCCGAGCGGGAGCGGCCTGTCAGATCGGGCTATGGGGCAATGGCGGCGGCCCAGAGGAAGCAGGAGAGCTCGCGCGCGCACGCGACGACGATCACGTTGCCGGGCTTCTTGCGCTCGCGCATCCGCTTGTGGATCCGGTAGAGGCGTGCCTGGGCGCGCGCGGCGATCTGCAGGACGTGGTCGGGCAGCCCCTCCTGGCGCTCGTACAGCGCCCGGCCGAGCCCGGGTGGGCGGGCATACTGCCAGGCGGCCTCGACGAGGATCCGTCGGGCGTAGCGCGAGCCGGTCTTGGTGATCGACCCGTGCCGATCGGTCTCGCCGGATTGCTCGCGGGAGGGCACCAGCCCCAGCCACGACCCGAGCTGCGCCGCGCGCGGGAAGCGGGTGAAGTCTGAGACCTCGAGCACGATGATCAGCGCCGAGAGCGTGTCGATCCCACGGAACGCGCGCAGCCGGCGGACCAGCGGCGAGAACTCCGGGTCGGTCGCGACCCACGAGAGCCGCTCGTCCAGAGCGTCCTTGCGGGCACTCAGCCCGTCGCACGCGGCGAGGTTGTCGATGAACGCCAGCTCGGTGTTCTGCTGCTCGAAGCGCTGCGCGTGAAGCCACTGGCGGTGCACCTTGGTCCACGTGCTGCGATCCCACACCCGGCCGTGACGTAGCAGCAGCTTGGACAGCCGGTGCCGGCAACGCATCAGATCGACCCGGACCTGCTCGCGCGCGCGGGCCAGGTCCCTCGCCGCCTCGAACGTCGCCGACGGGACCGCGACCGCTGTCAACGCGCCGGCCATCAACTGCCGCAACAACAGGTCGGTGTCGCGGCGATCGGACTTGTGGCGATCCCCGGACGGACGCGGCGTCTTTGACGGTGCGATCACCTGACAATCGACACCGGCAGCGACCGCCGCCCGGTACAGGCCAAACCCGGTCGGGCCCGCCTCGTAGCAGGCGCGCACCGGCCCACGCAACCCAGCCAGCCACCCAACGACCGGCTCGATCGCCCCGGTATCGAATCGTTGGCGCGACAGCTCGCCGGTCATGACGTCCAGCGACGCCGCGTAGGTCGAGCGCGCGTGGACATCCATCGCGGCCCATGTCATCGTTCCAGTCACGGCCGGACCTCCTTCGTATGGGGTCAGCCGGAGCCCATCTCCGGCCAGTCAAACCCCCGCATAATGCGACCGAGGTCCGGCCTTCAACGTCCCGGCGAATCATCCTCCATAGGGTCTAGTCTTGTTTCGCCGCGGACTGGGCGAGCGCCTCCTCGAGCGCGCCCTCGGCGCCGGGCTTGCCGGTGATCGCTAGCTCCGGGGACCAAGTGGGGACGCGTCCGGCGAGCGCTGCGGCGCGTCTGCGGCCCGCGACTTCGATTGGTGCACGGCGGCGGACTTGGGCGAGCAGCCGGGTGCTGTACTGCTGCGTTGACTCCTCGGGCGCGATCGCGGGTCGATCGAACTCGAAGAATTCGACTCGCACGTGCGGGCGTGCACTAGGGAACCGCGGGATCGCGACTGTGTGGTTGCACGCAACTCCGATGATCGTCGCCTCGGGCACCGCCCGCGCCATGTAGCCGATGCCGCTACGGGCTCGCAGCGCCCGGCCGAGCGAGCGTGTGCCCTCGGGATAGATCCCGATACATGCGCCCTTGCGGAGCTCCTCGATCGCGCGGTCGAGCGCTCCGGAGTCGCCGGACCCACGCTCGATCGGGATCTGCCCCATCACGGTCACGACCGCGCCGAGCAACTTGTTCTTCCACATCGAGGACTTCGCCAGCGCCCTGATCTGTCGGCGGGGCATCGCCGCGATCCCAGTCGCCACGGTGTCCCAGTAGCTGTCGTGGTCGCCCACGACCAGCAGCGGCCCCTCCAGCGGCAGCAGTTCAAGAGCGGTCACTTGCAAGCGGCCCCACCAGACAACACCAGGAGTGGAGGCGATCATCACGCCGCGGTAGGCCGGGGTGATCCGCTCGATGCGGTCGGTCATCGCTCCCGCAGGCTACTCGGATCGACATGACGAAACTGTGGCCCGCCGGCTCGTTTCTGCGGAGACCAGGGCTGACGGCTGCAATCGCATCGATCGATGCGGCTAGGGCCTTGCCGGCTTCCCCTCGGTGTCGGCGACATGTGAGCTGTGCGCGTTCCCGCGGAGACGTCTGCCTGACGATCGCTTTCGCGATCTCAGCCCCGTCCGACTGGACGAGTCCTTCGGCGACTTATGTGAGGTCGCCTTTGGTGCGTCAACGACGTCAACCAGCGGCGTTTGAAACGGTCGCCTGGCGCGTTATGTGAGGTTGTTGTCGACGTCATCGACGTCAGTCGGCTTCCACGAGCCCCGTCCAGTCGGCCGGCTAACGTGGGGCGCTCGTGTTGACCCACGTTGAGGGGTTGGGGCGACACCAAGCCACATGAGCGACGACTCGCTCCCCCCCGACCGGCGCGCGGACTCACGAGCACAAGCCAGCCGACGGGGCCGACATCCACAGCCTCCACCCGTCGTCGATCGCGTGAAGGTCCGTCCGCCGGTGCCGCGCCAGCCAAGCCCGCTTCTGCACAGCCCCCCTCGCTGCAGCCGTTGACGTTCCGCTCCTCAACTCCGCGACCAACAAGACTTCGGTCGTTTCGGTCGTACGTCGTCAACGCGTCAGACCAACGGACCAGATGCCCCACGTCGATTACATGTCAACCACGTCAAACCCCAACAACCACGGGGTGTGACGACACCGACCTCACATAAGTCGCCATTCCGATCACCAGGGATCAAGCTGCGGAGGTGACCGGCGGGACCTTCGTGCCGGAGCGGGCGAGGCGACTCTGCATAGGCAGGCGGGCGTTCTTGCACGCTGCCGTGCCGGCCCTGCATTCGGCGATTGGCGGGTGATTCCGGCCGCATCGGGACGCGCTCGGCATGGCCGCGCCGGCGTGGCCGGTTCTGTTCGAGAGCGGCCACGCGGGCCGCGCTCAGCGCCCGCTCTTGACGGCTGCTCCGCCCCAAGAGCAGCAGCGTCATCGCCGGCGCACGGCGGAGGCAAGACTGCTCTTGCTTCGTGATTGGGGAAGTGCCGGGGGAGCCAGACCCAGGTTCCGTGAGCGATCGCTCTAGGGCGGATCCGATCGCGCGCGCCGCGTAGATCGCCGCGATCGCCTGGTCGCCGGAGCGATAGCGCGATTCCGCACGGTCGCTCGGCGAAAGCGATCATCGGAGCGCCGGCTGAATGCTCGCTCGAGGACCGCGACCTGAATTCGAGCTTCGTGCCTTCCGCATGCAAGGCAGGGCCCGTGCTCGGTGAGGCATCGCAGCCGCGACTGATGCTCGGCTGCGGTGCAGAGCCATAGCAGGATCGTCGTAGCTGCTTGACGCCTAAAGGAGGCGTCTCGGCTCCGTAGCTGCAATGGCGACCAAGCAGTCGCGCGCCGCGAGGCCGCGAATGGCTCATCAACGCGGACCGCCGGCTCTGCGGACCCCACGCCGCCGGCAGACCGCTTGCTGAGATCTTGCTAATTCCGGGCCAGGGGTCGTGCACGCGTCCGGCGCGGAGCAGGGCGCGCATCGAGGACCACGACATGCTTGTCGTCGCATAAATGGAGGTGACACCTTCCGGTGCGCACACCATCGCGCTGGCGCTAATGGAAGAGAAGGGACCACGGCTCGATCACGGCTTTCTCGCCCCGCGCCCGCCAGTTGACGATTTGCGCAAACCGGCGGGCCCAGTAAGTGGCGTCGGGATGAAGGGCCTCCACATGCGCCCATTCGTCGCCTTCGACCAGCACATACAGCTGACGGCTTTCGGTGAAGTGATCTTCAGGGCCTCCCGCCATCAAACCCAGAGGCCCGATACCCAGAAAGCCAAGCGGTCCTCAGTTCACGACAGACTTCGGACTGCGCGCCCGCACGCGTTGCCGGTTGCCGTCACATCAACCACGGAAGGGCGCGAGCCGAATGCTTAGGTCGCTCATGGCGAAGCGGTGCAGGAACCAGGCGCGGCCACGAGGGACTTGCTTGGCCTCGGCTCGGAGAAGCCCGGCGAACTCCCGCTTGAAGCCCAGCCGCGGGTACTCCTGGATGACGCTCCGGCGGACTGCATCGGGGATCTCGTTGCTGCGTAGGCCGAACACATCGACGGCTGCGCCGGCAGATAGGAGGTAGGCCTCGGCACCGGACTCGAGGCCAACGCCGGGGGTGTAGTGCATGGCGATCGCGTTTGCAACGAGCTCGCGGATATCGCCAGGCACGTGGTGGCTGTCGGTGAACTCGCGTGCCAACGCGGCGCTGCGAACCGTGAAGTCGACGTCGGGCACCGGGCTCGGGATCCCGGTGTCGTGGAACATGGCAGCCAGGTACAGGAGCTCACGGTCGAACGTGATCCCGTGAAGTGCGGCGATGGCCGCGCCCCACGTGTAGGCACGACTGGAATGGTTGAGGAGTGCCGGCGTCAACAGGTCCTGCGCGGCGACCTCGGCATCGCTTGCGAGAAGGGAGTCGGGAGGCACCAGGCTCGCCGGATCGATGGAACTCCGGCGTCCCGAGTGCATTCGGAGAACCATCGCGAGACGGCCGGCAAGAATGCTGAGCTCCCCCTGCAGCAGGGGCCGGGCAAGGGTTAGGCATTCCCGAGCGGTCAGCACTCCCCCGGTGCGCTCGGTCCATCCAATGGATCCGATCGGATCGGTGGGTCGTGGCTGGCTCATGGGGTTCTCTCAGTTCGGTGGTGTCGCGGTCGGTCGGCGGGGACAAAGCACGCCGATAAGTCACCAAGCCGGCGCCAGGGCCCGAGAGCCCCGGTCAGCATCTCAGTGTCGCCGATAGGCGCGACCCGCGCTACGGGGGACTCGCCTGGTCGACCTCAAGCTCGTAGGACGGCGTGGGACGACCACCGCGTGGGTTTCGCGGTCGACCGGCTACCGAAAGTGGATGCCAGCGATGATCTCGACGGCGATGATCGCGGCGACTATCCAGTCGACGACCATGCAGAAGGGCGGCCACCACCTCGTGTTCGAAACGAAGTGGGTTCGGTGCTGCCAGAGGTCTTTGAGGCCGTGACCGACGAAGCCGATGACTAGGAGCCATGGAGTGGCGGTGATTGCGGCGGCGGAGATGACGACGAAGCCGAATGCCACACCGGTCTCGGTGGCGATGATCTTCAGGCGTCCGTCGGCCACGGCGAAGCCGACGTAGATCGCGGCGATCACGATCAGCCCCAGCGCGTAGACGGTCGCGCTGTCTAGCCACCAAAACGCCAATGGAGTCGCCGCTTGCATGATGCCGACGGCGATTCCCCAGAGCATCGGCGCACGGCTAGATGCTGGTGATGGGTTACCCAGCGCGGGAGTGGTGTGATGGCTCATCGCTGCTCCAGCCAGCGCTTCCAGGCCACGGAGACCCGGCCCGGTCAAACCCTACGAGACCGACACGAATGACGCCACCCCGCCCATCCGGCAGCCAGAATGCTGGCGGACCTCGTCCCGCGGCAGGTCGCGGTCTGACTCGTCGGCGAACACTTGTCCGGCAGACCGTCGTAGCCCGCCGCGATGAACGGCTTCAGCGAGTCCGAGCGCGACGGCCGGGCCGCGGCCGGTTCGGACGCGGCGTCGAGGATGGTGAGGTCGCTCCCGCGGCGGTAGTAGTCAATGGCAAGACCGGTCGCCGTCGCCTCCGATCAACGCGATCGTCTATGTCGCGGCGGCAGTGAGGTCCGGGGTGGGTGCGAAAGCGCCGGCGATGGTGGCGATCAGCGCGTGCTCGGCTTTCTCCGCTGGGAGCTGGCCGGTGGTTACCTCGTGGCTGGCGGCGTGGATGAGCTCGAGCAGGACGGTCAGCATCCAGTCCGGGGGTAGGTCGGGGTTGAAGGCGCCGCTTGCTTGGCCACGTTTGAGCAGTGGTCGGATGTGGCGCAGGATGGGCTGGTGCAGCGCGTGCATGTGTTCGGGACCGAGGCGGGAGTTGATGTGAACGAGGGCGTGGTAGCGCCCGAGTGTCTGCCAGCTGGCGCTGAGCATGCGTGTAAGAGCGTCGGTGGGGTCGCCCTGGCTGGGGGCTGTGGCTCGGATCGCGTCGGTGGCCTCGGCGATCGCGCGGTCGGTGATCGCGGCGATCAGTTCCTCGCGTGTGGGGAAGTGGACGTAGACGGTGGCGCGGACGACGCCGGCGCGGCGAGCGATCTCGGCCATGCTGGCGTCAGGATCGATCGCGAGCGCGTCGAGGGCGGCGTCCATGATCGCGGCCTCGCTGCGGTCGGCGTCGGCGCGGCGACGCCGACCGCGGGTACTGGGTTGGTTGCCGGTGCTCGCCATCTGTCCGGTTAATGGATGCTCACGGGTGGCGCGAGCTCGAGTCTGGGCAGGAACTTCTTTGCGGTTGGGAGGATCGCCAGCGCGAGGATGCTTGCGACGGCGGCGATCATGCCGGCTGCGAGGAACGCGTTGCTGATGCCGCTCGTGATCGCGGTTGTCGCGGCGGCGCCGTGTGCGTGGCCGAGCCTGCCGGCGGCGATCGTGGTGAGTACGGCGAGGCCGAGCGAGCCGCCCACCTCGTGACCGGTCGTGTTCAGTCCTGAGAGCATGCCGGTCTCCTCTGGCCGGGCGCCCGAGAGGACCGAGAACGCGACGGACACGAGGATGACTCCGAGGCCGATGCCGGCGATCAGCATGCCGGGCAGCAGGTCGTTGACGTAGTTGCCGTGGTCGCTGACTCCGGTGAGCAGGAATAGCCCGGTGGCCGCGATTGCGAACCCTCCCGCTAGCGGCGCGCGCACTCCGCGCTGGCTGACGAGGTGCGTTCCGGCATGGACGCCGGCCCCGATGGCAAGCGCGAACGGCAAGAACGCGAGCCCGGTCGCGAGCGGGCTGGCGCCCAGCACATTCTGCAGGTAGAGGGAGGAGAGCAGGAACGAACCGAACAGCACGGCGGTGGCGGCGAGCATCATCAAGAAGCCGCCGCCGATCGCGCGATCGGCCAACCGCTGCACCCTGAGCAGCGGCGCCGAGACGCGCCGCTCGGCGAATCCGAATGCCACCAGTCCGGCGAGCCCGGCGCTGATCAGTCCAACGGTCTGGGTTGAGGCCCAGCCCGCGGTCTGCGCCTGCGAGAACGCGTACACCAGCGCGGCGACGCTCGCGGTTGCGAGCAGGGCACCGCGCACATCGAGCCGCCGCCAGTCCGCCCGGACGGTGTCCGCTGGGATCAGATGGATCGCACCGGTCGCGACGACCAGGCCGATCGGGAGGTTGATGAAGAAGATTGCGCGCCAGTCGATCAGTTGCGTGAGCAGACCGCCCAGGAGCACGCCGATCGCCGCGCCGGCTCCGCCGACGGCGCCCCAGACGCCGAGTGCGCGAGCGCGCTGGTGGCCCTTGAACTGCGAGGTGATGATGGACAGCGCGGCGGGTGAGAGGAGCGCGGCTCCGAGCCCCTGTCCGGCCCGCGCGGCGAACAGCGCCGCGGCGCTTCCCGCGAGCGCGGAGCCGAGCGAGGCGGCTGTGAATATGGCCAAGCCGGTGAGGAATACGCTTCGGCGGCCGATCAGATCGGCGGCGCGCCCGCCTAGCAGCAGCAGGCTTCCGAAGATCAGCGAGTAGCTCGTGATCGTCCAGCTCAGATCCGCTTGGCCGATGCCC
Source organism: uncultured Solirubrobacterales bacterium (assembly GCA_963836065.1). Classification (GTDB taxonomy): domain Bacteria; phylum Actinomycetota; class Thermoleophilia; order Solirubrobacterales; family Solirubrobacteraceae; genus Palsa-465. Next base: position 54,892 of record CAWIII010000009.1, on the reverse strand, counting down.
AGATCCTTGGTCAGCTCCGGCAGCGCCACGTTCACGGCGGAGATGTCGAGGATCACCATCAGCTGCGCCAGGGAGAGCAGGATGAGCAGACCCCAGCTCGGGAAACGGCTTGACTCCGGTCCCGAGGCTTGTCTTGTAGCGGGATGTCGATGGCCGTGCATGAGAGCTCCTAGATCAGACAACACTGTCTGAGTTACGATACCAGACATGCATGTCTGAATTCAAGGGGAACATGGGCTGCCTTGTCCGCGTGGCGACGCCCGGTCGGCACCTGCGAGAACTGACGCCCGGACGCCGCCTCCACCACGAGGTGGCTTCCGCTCTCCCCTCGGTCCAAGACAATCCCCCCATGCCCTTCCGACGAGCGCAAGAGCAGCGCGGGATCGCCGCAGCGCCATGAACGCCATTGATCCTGTGGTGTCGATGATCGGCTCCGGCTCGGCGCCGGCGATGCTGGCCGCGCCGCTCCACGTACAACAGGACCCAGCGCAGGTCGGTGTGATGAGCTACCGCCTTCAGGACCAACTCCCACGGAACGCTGTCAAAGAACGACCGGATGTCCAAATCAAGCACCCAGTCCGCTCGCCAGCAGCGCTCCCGGCACACCCGCAACGCCTGATGCGCCGAACGGCCCGGCCGATACCCATAAGAATCCTCGTGGAACACCGGCTCCACGCTGGGCTCCAGGTACCCGCGCACGACCGTCTGGGCGATCCTGTCAGCGACGGTCGGCACCCCTAACGTTCTAGAGCTGCCATCCCGCTTCGGTATCTCAACCGCACGCACCGGCGGCGGGAAATAGCTTCCCGACGAGAGCCTATTCCAGAGCTTGTACAGGTTGTCCTTGAGGTCAACCTCGAACTCCGCCATCGACTCGCCGTCAACACCGGCGCCACCCTTGTTCGCCTTGACCCTCCGATAGGCCTCCCAAACAGCCCGTTTGGAGATCTCAAACGACTTTGGCTTCGGCTCGCTCACGCGACTCCTTCCGCGTCACCGCGGTTGGCCTGAAAGCCAGCCAGGACGACCCTTCCCCTTCGCTCCAGCCCCATTACAGGACCTTCATCACTACTACGGTCAGGTCCGCCCCTGTGCCCCGCATCACTACTCTCCCCCTCGCAGATCTGCTGCTTGGGGTTCTCGCTCCAGACGACCAACCGCAGGCCCAAACCGCTCCACTGGCCGGCCGTCCCATCGGGGCGACAGGTTCCCGAGTTCCACACAAGAGCCCAGACCACGCTCGCGCCACCATCCATGCCGGACACCCACCTGGCCAGTCAACAGGCTCCCGCCAGGCTCTTCCCGGGGCAACGACACGACCCCGGTTTTGAATGTCACCGATACGCTTTCGACACTTCAACGGTGGTATCGCTTTCGCTCGCCTTCGTGATCCGCACCTGACGCGCTGACAGCAGTCGCGGTAGGGACAGCCCTTCGCCTTGTGGGCTCGGGCTGCCCCCCGCGCAGATCCCAGCGTGCGCGTCTAACGCACTGGGCTCCTGCCTTGGGTTCTGGCGTCAAAGCGGGCGCCGGGCCAAGGATGCTGGATGCGGGGTCTGGGTAGCCATCGCTCGTCAAGTCGCGCCATGCGCTCCCAGGTCAGGCCGCTTCGCTGGCTACGCCGCCGAAGCGCCTGCAGCCAGAGCCGCTTGACCCACAGATGAAAGGCACGGAGCGCCTGACTGTTGCCGGGCACCGAGTAATAGTTGTAGTGCCCTTGCAGGACCCTGGCGAGCCAGCGCCCTTGTTCGGGGATCGGGTGATGCATCCGTCGCCGCAGCTCGGCCTTGACCGCGTGCAGCTTCGCGCGCATCTTCTCCTTGCTCGTGACCCGTTTGAGCATGAACCGCCCGCGCCCGTCCTTCGCACAGATATGCGTAAGGCCCAGGAACTCGAATGTCTCAGGCTTGGGCAGGCCGCGGTCCTCGCGGTTCTCGGCGGCGAACCGCCCGAACTCGATCAGCCGCGTCTTGCCCTCGTGCAGCTCCAAGCCGAAGCGAGCGAAACGCTCGCGCAAATCAGCCCAGAACCGCTCGGCGTCGTCACGACGCTGGAAACCCACCACGAAGTCATCGGCGAACCGCACCACGACCACATCGCCGCGGGCGTGCCTCTGCCTCCACTGATGGACCCACTGGTCAAAGACATAGTGAAGAAACACGTTCGAGAGCAGCGTCGAAATCGACGCCCCTTGCGGCGTTCCCTCCAGCGTCTCCGCCCAGACCCCATCTTCGATGACCCCCGCCTTCAACCATCGTTGGATCAGGCGAAGGACCCTCTTATCCGCAATCCGATGCTCGAGGAACTTCAAAAGCCACGAATGATCGAGGCTTGAGAAATAGTCGCGGATATCCGCGTCGAGCACCCATCTCACTTTCCTCCGCTCGATCCCGACCGCAAGCGCATCCAACGCATGATGCTGGGAGCGCCCGGGCCGAAACCCGTAGGAGAAACCGACGAAGTCCTGCTCAAAGATCGCGTTCAGCACCTCCGCCACCGCCCGCTGGAGGACCTTGTCTTCCAGCGCCGCGACTCCAAGCGGCCGAAGCCGCCCGTCGTGCTTCGGTATGTACGCCCTCCGAGACGGCTTCGCCCGATACGCGCCTCTGTGAACGCGAGCATGGAGATCCCGGAGGTTGCCCTCCAGCCCCTGCCCGTATTCCTGCCACGTCACGCCGTCGACGCCGGGAGCAGCGCCCGGGCGAATCGCCCTGTACGCAGCCTCCAACCGCTCAACGGTCACGTGATGCAAAAGCGCGGTGAACCGCACGTCCTTGTCCCGTCGCGCCACCTGGCGCACGCGATCCAGGTCACTTGACACGCCCAGTCCGGCACTGCGTCCGGGACGTGATTCGCCAGCCGCGTTCCCCTTGGCTGATCGCCTTCCCTCCACCACCTCCGCCCCCGGTCGCCCAGGGTTGTTCGGCAGCTTCTCCGGTACTACGCGACCATCCGACTTCCTGCGCTCGTTCATCGAGGGATTACCGCCTCAGCGTTCCCCTCGCGGCCCGCCAGAACGCCGATCTGCCACCCCGCGAACCATCCAGGACGGGGCATCATCAACGTCCACGGGCGACCACAGGACCTCCCGGTTCTCCGCATGAAGAACTTCGTGCATGCCTGGGTTCTCTGACCGCGCGGGGTCCCCCGACGACTCGACGATAACGTCGCCGGCGGCGTGGCCTTCCGCTCAAGGCGAAGGCGTCGGCACCCCGAACTTGGGCTTTCGCGGCTCAATAGCCTGCCTGCACGACCCCTACCGACGCTTCGCCGCCACCCTTGCGAGCAGCCGACGCACGGCTCAGGGCCATCGTGTGTCGCTAGCACTTCGATGTAGAGAATTTGCATCTCCTTCTTCATGCCGGTTGTCCGGCGCTTTCCGCCTTTTCCGCGACGCTCAGCACCCCGGCTCTTGACCGGCGCACCTCGCGGTGGTTTGCGGCCTCCCCCTGCAGGGCGGCCGCGAAGGGCCACCAGACCAATCGGCCCGGCTCCTTCATCTCTCATGCAGCACCGCATCCGTCGGTATCGCCTTCTACATCGATCCCTCCTTCAGCGTTCTCGGCACACAGTCGTCCGCGAAGCGGATCATCCGATAGCTGGGGTGGCCCTTGGCCCGGTCACGCCAGCGCTGAGTTTGCGTGCGTGACGTCCACGCCGCCTCGAAGCGGCGGTCGAGTACCGAGAGGGCGATGTTCGCCAGCAAGGGCGAGAGACTCGACCCTTGTGGCGTGCCCGATGGCGTCGCGGTCACGGTGTCTAGCTCGCGCATGACACCGGCGGCGAGGAACAGTCGGACCAACTGCAGGACGCGCTTGTCGGTCACCCGACGGCGCACCTGCTCCATCAACAGACCATGATGGATTTGCCCGAAACAGTCCTCGACGTCTCCTTCTATCACCCACTCATACGAACGTGGGTCGTTGATGAAGAACCGCACTTCTCCGATCGCGTCCTGGGCTCGGCGCCCGGGCCGGAATCCGTACGAGGTCGGGCAGAAGTCCGCCTCGAAGATCGGCTCGAGTACCAGCCTGGCCGCGGTCTGCACGATCCTGTCGCGCAGAGCGGAGATGCCCAAGCTTCTGAGCTTCCCCGAGCGCTTCGGGATCAGCCGCTCGCGCGCGGGCAGCGGACGATAGGTGCCATCCTTGAGTTCCTGGCGGAGCTCGGCGAGGACACCGTCGACGCCCATCTGCTCGACTCGCTTGCGGGTTTGGCCATCAACACCGGCGGTCTTTGACCCCCGGTTGCGTTTCACCCGCTCCCACGCGACGAGCAACGTCGCGGGGTCGCAGACCAGGTTGAACAGATCGCCGAAGCGCTGCTGCTCGTCCTGGACTGCCCATCGGTGCAGCCTCGTCTGCCATCCCAGTACCCGCTCCAACGCCGACTTCGCGTCGAGCGGCGCGGGCGAGTTCACGCCCGACCTCCCGAACGGCTTCTGTTGCTGCGGTCCTGCTGTCCGCCTTCGCCATGTGCCCGGCTTTCCCGGGCTCGGACTACTACGCGGACTCCGCCACGCCCCGCGCCCGTCAGCCGGCATCGGGCCTTGCCGGGCCGCCACCAGCAGCCCGGCGCGCACGGGGCGCTTCCCACGTTCACCAAGATCCGTTTGACCGGGTCGGCAGCTGCCTTTACCCCTACAGCACCTCCGGCAGGCACTCGCAGTCTTCCGCCGGCCACCACGCCCGGGCTAGATAGCCGCGCGCGGAGCGAGCCGCCACGATACAGAGCGTGCTCGTTGCTGTGGACGACCCGTGTCCGCCAGGTTTGGGGCCGTTTGCGAATTGAAGGGGCTTCTACCACCAGTTTGCTCTCGCTCTACCTTTCGGTCTCGCTAGCACGCACGCGGGCGTCTGGCAGTGCCGCCCGGCCGTCACGTTGTCGGGACGCTTGACCTCCGGCGCGCGATCCCGCGCCTTGGCCGTCCCCAGCTTCTCCGGGCCGCTGCATCAGACCGGGGCCGGCATTCCAACCGGCACGGACGAGATGTTGATGTTCGTCATCTCCTTTCACTTGGCGCCTCGTGGCGCAGATCCAGCTTTCGCCATATCACGCGGGTCCCGCGACACCCCAGCCCTGACGCCTGGGCTGACCATCGCTTTCCTGGCATGCTGTTGTCCCGTTCACCTTTCGGATCCGGGTGAGCCATTGGACCCAAGAACCTCCCTTCGAGTTCCTCCCGGCTGAGCCGGGGATACAACAAGGCGCCTCGCGGCGCATTTGGTCTCGATCGCGAATGCGATCCCGCTCGGCGCGATCGCCAGGCAGTCGATGTCCCCTCGTCCTTGCCAGCGCAGTGAATGCCGCAGGCGCCAGCCTTCGGTGGCAAGCGGCGCCAGTGCGCGCTGCACTTGCTCCTCTGACCGCGCGCCGACCCGGCTGCGCGTGGCCAGCTGCGTCCAGTGGCGCGCGCGGACGCCCAGCGCGATCGCCAGCAGCAGGAGGATGAGCGCGATCCAGACCGCCCGTTGGGCCGCGGCCAGCAGCGCCACACCGGCCGCTAGTAGACCGCCGGCGCCGGTTGTGATTGCGCGACAGAGGCGACGGTACTGCTGACGGCGCGGGTAGTTCACGATCTCGCCTGAGCGCGCGCCCGGGCTAGGTCGCGGCGTCGTTGCGCGTCTGCCGCGAGCGTCGCGCGAGCCGGGTGCTGTGCCAGGACGGCGGCCTCGAGGTCGCTCGCGTTTTGGTGGAGATAGGCGGCGGTGGTGGAGATGTCGGCGTGCCCCCATCAGCTTTTGCAGCTGCTCGATCCGCGCATCGGGGCGGCGCATGAACAGCGTCCCGTAGGTGTGGCGCAGGACGTGCTTGTGCCGACGTCGGCACAAACACGTTTATGCCGACCCGATCGTTAAGCCGACCTTGGCGAGAAAGTCTGCGCACGTTGGGATGATGGCGGTGTTGATGTCGGCATAACGCGATCGGTTGGGGTCATCCTTCCCGGCTCGTTTCCCGGAGAAGGAGGAGTGGATGGCCAGGCCGACGAGCAGGGTCAGCAGGGTGTTGATGACGGGGCCGGTGGCTCCGTTTGCGGATGCGTATCGGGCGGAGTTGCTTGAGCGCGGCTATACGCCGCTGTCGGCGGTCAACGCGCTTCGGCAGGTAGCGTGGTTCAGTCGGTGGCTCCAAGCGGGTGGGTTGACTGTCGCCGAGGTGAGCGACGTGCGTGTCGAGGAGTTCCTGGAGTGGCAGCGCGCCGGCGGGTGTCACCGTCATATGTGGTCGAGACCGGGCTTGAGGTGCCTGCTTGACGTGCTGCGCGGGCTCGGGGTACTGGCGGCCGGGGAGCCTGCGGTGGCGAGCTCGTCGACCGATGTGCTGCTGGCTCGCTTTGAGCGCTATCTGCTCGCTGAGCGGGGGCTGGCGGCGGGCACGGTGGTTCTGTACTCGGCGTCCGCGCGCCGGTTCGTGGAGGGCCTGTCGTCGGATCGCGGGCTTGCTGGGCTGGTAGCGGGCGACGTGACTGCCGCTGTGCTGCGCGAGTCCGAGGGCGTGTCGGTGAGCGCGGCGCAGAACTTCGTGTCGGGGCTGCGCTCGTTTCTGCGCTTTTGCTTTATCGACGGGCTGGTGGGGTTTGACCTCTCGCGGGCGGCGCTGTTTGCCAAAGGGCGTGCGAGCTCTTCGCTGCCGCGGGGGATCAGTAGCGCGGACGCTCGCGCGTTGCTGGGTTCCTGTGATCGGCGGCTGGGGCTCGGGCGGCGTGACTACGCGGTGATCATCTTGTTGTTGCGGCTGGGGTTGCGGCGCGGCGAGGTGGCCGGCCTGAGGCTTGATGAGATCGACTGGCGGGCGGGTGAGCTGGTGGTTCGTGGCAAGGGCGCTCGCCAGGACCGACTGCCGTTGCCGGCCGACGTGGGCGAGGCGATCGCGTCGTACCTGCGCCGCGGGCGGCCGCGGAGCAGCCGGCGGGAGGTGTTCCTGCGGGCCAGAGCCCCATACGAGCCGATCGCTTCGGGGACGGTGGCCTCGACTGTGCGCCGGGGGTGCAGGCGCGCCGGGATCGCGGAGGTCGGGTCGCATCGCCTGCGTCACACGGCGGCGTGCGAGATGGTGAAAGCGAACGTTCCGCTTTACCGGATCGGCCAGGTGCTGCGGCATCAGAGCTTGCAGACAACCGCGATTTACGCGCGCGTCGACGTTGAGCGGTTGCGGCTGTTGGCGGCGCCGTGGCCACGAGGTGCAGGACGATGAGCAGCGTGCTGGGCGCGCATGTCGATGACTACCTGCGGTTGCGCCGCGCGCTGGGGTTCAAGCTCAAAGAGGACGGGCACCTGCTCGGGCAGTTCATCGGATACGTCGAGGCCGCCGGCGCCACGACGCTCAGCAGCGAACTCGCGATCGGTTGGGCGCGACTGCCTGAGGGGGTGCATCCGAACCAGTGGGCGAAGCGGCTCCGCGTCGCCCGCGGGTTTGCCGGCTACCTGCAGACGATCGACCCGACGACCGAGATCCCGCCACCGGACGTGTTCCCGACTCGTCGCCAGCGCGCCACCCCGTACCTGTTCTCCGAGCGGGACATCTACCGCCTGTTGCAGGAAGCGCGGCGGCTGTCCCGTCCGTTGCGCGCGGCGAGCTATGAGGCGCTGTTCGGGCTGCTGGCCGTCTCTGGCATGCGGGTCGGGGAGGCGATCGCGCTCCAGCGCGAGGACATCGACCTCGATTCCGGCCTGATCACGATCCGCCAAGCCAAGCACGACCGCGTGCGGCTGGTGCCGCTGCACCCGACCGCCACCGAGGCGTTGCGCCGCTACGCGTCCGAGCGAGACCGTCTGTGCCGGCGTCCGCGCTCGCGCGCGTTCTTTCTCTCCAGCGCCGGTACCGATGTGCACAAGGGCTGCCTGGGAACGACGTTCAGGGAGATCACGACCCGGATCGGCGTGCGGACCCAGGAGGTGCACCCGCGGATCCACGAATATGCCGATGTCGTTGTTATGCCGATGTTGTTGAGAAGGGGCTGCTCAGAGCGTTTTCGGTGGTCGGGAGGTCGGCATAATCAGAGCGCTTCGAGGAACGCGAGGAGCGTGTCGGTGGGGCGGTAGCGGCCGGGTTTCGCGGCGATTGGTTTGGTCCGGTCGATCGCTTTTTGCTTGTGGGTCATGTCGGCGTGCAGGTAGATCTGGGTGGTCGTGATTTGTTCGTGGCCGAGCCAGAGGGCGATCACCGTGATGTCGTTGCCGGCGAGCAGCAGGCGCATCGCGGCGGTGTGCCGAAGCGTGTGCATCGTGATGTGCTTGGTAGCGATCGAAGGGCAGTGGGTGGCAGCGGTGCGGAGATGGACCGCGAGGCGGTGCTCGACGGCGTCGCGGCTGAGCTGGGTGCCGGTACGGGTCGGGAACAGCGGATCGTTCGGGTTGCCGGCGCGCTCCTTGAGCCAGGCGGTGAGGGTTCGCTTGATCGGCGGGGTGAGCGGTGTTCGTCTGGCTTTTCTTCCTTTCCCGATGGTGTGGACGTTGGCGCCGGTGGCGAGCGTGATGTCCTGGCGGGTGAGCGCGACGAGCTCGGAGATCCGCAGGCCGGTTTGGATCGTGAGCGCGAGCATCGCGTGGTCTCGGCGGCCGGTCCAGGTGCTTTGGTCACAGGCGGCGAGCAACGCGCCGACCTCTGGGTCGGTGAGGTAGGTCAGCAGGTTCTTGGTGGTCCGTTTGTGTGGGATCGCGAGCACGCGCCCGATCGTGTCGGCGTGCTCGGGGTGGTGCAGGGCGAGGTAGGCGAACAGCGAGTGGATCGCCGCGAGCCGGTTGTTGCGGGTCTGGATGGTGTTGCCGCGGTCGTGTTCGAGGTGGTCGAGGAACGAGGCGATCAGCGGCGCGTCGAGCTGCGTGATGTCGAGCTCGCTGGGCGGGGTGCCGGTCCGGTCGGTGGCGAAGGGCAACAGCAGCTGGAACGTGTGGCGGTAGGCGGCGATCGTGTTCGGGCTCGCTTGGCGTTGGGTGAGGAGCCGGTCGGTGAAGAACGGCTGTAGTGAGGGCGCGAGGAGGCTCATGAGCGTGCTCCGAACCGTCGGTCAAGCCGGTCGGCAGCGAGCCCCATCAGCTCCGGGGTCGCGGTCAGATACCAGTAGCTCTCGGCCGGGCTGACATGCCCGAGATAGGTCGAGAGCCAAACGATCCGCTCGTCGATCGCGACCCCGGATCGCTGCCAATCGATCAGGGTGCGAACGGCAAAGGTGTGCCTGAGCTGGTGTGCGACCGGGTGGACGGTGTCGGTGCGAAGCCCGACCGTGGTGGTGAGCTTTCTGAGCGTCTTGGCGACCTCGCTGCTAGTGAGCGCGGAGCCGCTGCCGGAGATGAAGTACCGGTTTGATCGGGGCGTCGGGCACAGTCGGTCACGCTCGCTGGCGTAGCGGTCGAGCGCGTCGACGGTCGTGGGATGCAGGGGAACCAGCCGGGCTTTTTCGAGCTTGGCGATCTGTTCGCGGATGGTGATCAGGCCGGCGTCGAGGTCGACGTCATCGCGCCCGAGCGCGACGGCTTCACCGACCCGCATGCCGCTCACCGCGAGCAGCCCGAACAGCGCCTCGTAGCCCGCGGCCTTCAGCCGTGGCGTGAGCGTCCGCGCCACCAGAAGCAGCCGGCGGATGTCGGCGTCTGACCACAGGTACGGGGTCGGGCGCTGGTAGCGGACGGCAAACACGCCGGCCGGCGGAACCTCGGTGGCCGGATCGATCGTCTGCAGGTAGGCGGCGAACCCACGCGCGATCGCAAGCCGGGCGGCCCAGTGCTGGGGACGAGCGCTCGCGGGCAGCTTGGCCCACGAGATCGCCAGCTCGCGCGTGACCGTGCTCGCGCCGGCGGCCTCAAGATAAGAGACGAGCTGCGGCAGGATCTGCCCGGCACGCTCGAGCTTGAACCCCAAGCCGCGCCGCAACCGCAGATACTCATCAACGTGCGCTTGCAAGCTGGTGGCGCTCATCGCCCCATACCTCCCGTCCCGGCCGTTGGCCACGGCGCGGCGAGTTGCCGCAGTTGCTCGATGTCCACGCGCGCGTAGATCGCGGTGGTCTGCAAGCTCTGATGTCGCAGCACCTGCCCGATCCGCACGATCGGCACCCCGGCTGAGACCATCTCGCACGCCACCGTGTGCCGCAGCCGATGCGAGCCAACCTCCGGGATCCCAGCACGCCGGCACGCGCGGCGCACGGTCGAGGCAACCGTCGAGGGATCGATCGGCGCAAACGGAGCCCGGGCGCGCAGAAACAGCTCCCGCCGGTCACTCACCGGGCGCCCGCGGCGAAGGTATCCCGCGATCGCCGCGCCGACATCAGCGGGCAGCGGCAGCCGATCCTCACGGCCCTTGCCGCGCACCACAAGCTCCCCCGCGCGCCAATCGATGTCATCCAACGTCAACCGCGCAAGCTCGCCACGGCGCAACCCGAGCCGCAACAGCGTGATGATCACCGCGTAGTCGCGCCGCCCGATCAGCGACCGTCGATCGCACGCGGCCAGCAGCGCCTTGGCATCCGCGCGGCTGAGCGCCTTCGGCAGCGACGAGCGCCGTCGACCCCTGACCAGAAGCGCCGCCGGCGACAGATCCGCCGCGACCAGCCCCTCCAAGAAGCAGAACCGCAGAAACGCGCGCAGCCCAGAGACGAAGTACTGCGCCGTGGCCACCGACACCCCCGAGTCGGCCTTCCGGACAACGGCGCCGGTCACCGCGCCCGCCGACAAACGAACCAGAGCATCGTCGTCCACGAGCCCATCCAAGAACCAGCGCGCGTGCATCACATACCCGTGCACCGTGCCCTCGGCCAGCGCTCGCTCCCCAAGCAGATAGCGCTCAAAGGCCCTCAGCAGCAGATCCCTCGGTGAGCGAGCCGGCACGGGCTGCCCGACCGCGAGCACCCCCAGACCGCGCAGCACCTCCAACAGGCACACCAGACCCGGCCGCGACCACTGAGAACGATGACGCCCACCAGCCCGCTGCCAGGCCAAGAACCCCTCAACCCGCTCCTCGGTCAAGTCAGCCGCCGACAGCCCACCCGCCTGCAACCAGCGACTCAACCGCCCGACCTGCCGCAGCTCGCTGGCCGTCGTTAGCGGCGTATACGCACGAGCTCGCAACTCCGCCGCGAACGCATCAGCAAACGGCGTCAACGGCCCCGTCATCAACACCCTGCACACCCGGCTCGACGGCTCGGCCATCGTCTCCTCCTTCTCCGACAACAAGAAGAACGACGATCGCCAGAACCCCTGGCGTTATGCCGACGTCTACTCGGCGATCACCCCGGCCAACAAGGCATCTCTAGCCGACGTCGGCATAACAACGACATCGGCATATTCGTGGTTGTGCCGACGTCGGCACAAGCACGATCTCCGCCATCGTTTTGCCGTGCAGACCCTGATCGACTGGCAGCGATCCGGCATCAAGATCGACGAGCACATCGCCACGCTGTCCACCTACCTCGGGCATGTCAGCCCGGCGGACACATATTGGTACTTGTCCGCCTCACCGGAGCTGATGGCGCTCGCGGCGGAGCGGGTTCACGACCGGTTCGGAGGCGTGCGATGAGCGCGCTTGCGCCCGCGATGCAGGCCTACTTCACAGACCGGCTGGTCGCGCAGCGCGGAGCAAGCCCGAACACGATCGCCGCCTACTGCCAGACGTTCCGGCTGTTGCTCGGCTTCGCCTCCAAACGGACTGGCAAGCCGCCCAGCGAGCTGGACATCGCCCAACTTGACGCGCCGCTGATCGCCGCATTCCTTGAGCACCTCGAGAAGGCTCGCGGCAACAGCGTTCGTAGTCGCAACAACCGCCTCGCCGCGATCCACTCGCTGTTCGTATACATGGCGCTGCACCACCCTGAACACGCCGCCTCGATCCAGCGCGTGCTCGCGATCCCGCACAAACGGACCGAACGCAATCTCGTCACCTACCTCACCGAGCCCGAGGTCGACGCGCTGCTCGGAGCCTGCGATCAGACCACCTGGACAGGCCGACGCGACCACGCGATGTTCGCACTCACGATTCAGACCGGACTCCGGATCTCCGAGCTCGCCGCGCTCACCTGCGCCGAGATCACGCTCACCACCGGCGCCAACGTGCACACCATCGGCAAAGGGAGAAAGGAGAGGCGAACACCCCTGATCCCAGCAACCAGGAATGTGCTCAAAGCCTGGCTGAAGGAACGCGACGGCGCTCCCACCGATCCACTATTCCCGACCACCACCGGCAAGCACCTCAGCCGCGACGCGATCGAACGACGCCTCGCCCGCCACCTGACCACCGCCCGCGAGAGTTGTCCATCGCTCAAGGCCAAGCACGTCACGATGCACACCCTCAGACACACGGCCGCGATGCGCCTGCTGCTGGCCGGGAACGACGTCACCGTGATCGCCTTATGGCTCGGCCACGAGCAAATCTCCACCACCAACGTGTACCTGCACGTCGACATGACCCACAAGCAACAAGCGATCGACCGCACCAAACCGCTCGCCGCCAAACCGGGTCGCTATCAGCCCCCCGACGCGCTCCTACGCTTCCTCGAGGACCTGTGAATATGCCGACAGTCCCTCACCCCGAGTTGCTCTGAGCAGCAACATCTCGCCAAGGTCGGCTTAACGATCGGGTCGGCATAAACGTGTGGGTGCGCGAGCGCTGGCGCGACGCCGGCGGCGAGCATCACGGGGCGCACGATGTCTCGGAGCGCGTGTGGGGAGAGCCGGCCGTCGTCGATCGTTGCGCTACCCGGGCCCACACGAGGGCTGGCGTCGGGAAAGCTCCCGTCGGCGCGCTGGCGACCGAGGCGGGGAAACAGGATTCCGGGAGTGGGGAGGATGCGCTCGCGATGCTCGAGCCAGGTGAGCAGCGCGTCGGCCACTTCGGGCGGACGCGTTTCCAAGTGGCGGCATCCAGCGCGTCGCGACGGCGGGGTTGCGCGGCCGCTCTGGATCCTTCGATCATCAGGATCTCGGTCGCGTCGATCGCACCGAGCGCGTGCAGGTACTTCGCCAGCCGGTTGATCGCCGCACGCTCCTTCTTTACGGTCGCCGCCGCCTTGCGCGTCTCAAGCTCGCTGATGTAGGCCGCGACAGCGTCCGCGGTCAGCGTCGCGGGCGGCGGGTCCGGATGACCGGTTTGGTGGCTCAGCCATTCCGCGAACCGGCGGTAGGTCGACAGGTACGTCGCCTGCGTCTGCTCGGACTTGCGCAACGTCAGCCGCGCGTACCGTTCCGCCGCGGCACCGAGCCCTGCCTGTGCGATCGGTAGCTCGGCGTCTGGGCTGACCGCGAGCGCGCTCATCCCCACCGGTGTGCCGGCGGCTCGAGCTGCGCCAGCCGCCGGGCGATCTGGGCCACCTGCTCCTGCACCTCGATCGGGGTGTGGTCCCCGACCCCGACCGCGAGCAGTCGCAGCGCCCGGTCGCGCAACTCTGCCGCTTCGTCCGCGCCCGCCAGCTCGATCAGTTCTCGATCGGCGGCCGTCTCGCGCCCGATCCTCCACAGCTCCCGCCGGTTGGCCGCGGGCGCGTTCGTGTCATAACCAGCAGGCATACGCCGATGATCTCAATCGATCCGGATGCCCTCTGGAACCCCCTTTCCAGAGGGGGTTCATCCGCCGGTAGGCCCGTGGGGGCGGGGGATAGGTTTGGAAACGGTTGTCGTAAAGCACGGGGTTCGTCACGGGTAGGCCCAGTGCTCGAGTCCGTCTCACCTAGCTATAAGCACCGAGAAAGCACCTCAGTTAGGTTTCCAGGTCCTCGTCGCCGCTCGCCGGCCGAGCGTTGGTGATCGTTGGCCGACGTGAACGTGAGCAGGGCCGGCCCGACTGCGGAGAGCGAGCCGCCATGAGGCTTCGAGATCGGCCAAGATGATCTTCCGAGGAATGAGCCTAAGCCCAGCTCAGTGACGTCTCCGTGATGACCGCCGCCCAGATCCGCGTCGATGCGCTTCCCGAACGGCTCCCCGCGGTGGGTGAGCTTGTGCAGATCCGTTCGCGGCGCTGGCTCGTCGAGGAGGTTCAGGCTGAGGGCGCCGGGTCACCGGTCGTGTCCCTGGCATGCGCGGATGACGACGCGCAGGGCGAGGTGATCGAGGTCTTTTGGGAGTACGAGCTCGATCGCCGCATCCTCGAGGAGGAGCGGTGGGCCGATCTCGCCGCGAGCGGGTTCGACGAGCCGCGGCAGTTCGCCGCGTTCCTCAACACGCTGCGCTGGGGATCGGTAACCGCGACCGATCCGAATCTGTTCCAGTCGCCGTTTCGTGCAGGGATCAAGATCGACGCTTATCAGATGGAGCCGCTTCGCAAGGCGCTGAGGCTCCCGCGTGTGAATCTGTTCATCGCGGACGACACTGGTCTGGGCAAGACGATCGAGGCCGGGTTGATTGCCCGCGAGCTGTTGCTGCGCAAGAAGTGCAAGGCGATCGTGGTCGCGGCGCCTCCATCGGTGCTGGACCAGTGGAAGGCGGAGCTCGACGAGCGGTTCGGGCTGGTGTTCGAACTGCTGGACCGGCAGTACTTCGCCGCGGTGCGACGAGAGCGTGGGTTCGGCGTGAACCCGTGGCGGACGCACAGTCGATTCCTGGTCTCGCACAACTTGCTGATCGACCCGACCTACGCGGACCCGATGCGGGAGTGGCTCGGCCCGCTGCTTCCGGGCAGCCTGATGATCCTCGACGAGGCGCATCACGCCGCGCCGTCAAGCGGAGGACGCTACGGGATCGAGTCGAAGCTGACGAGAGCGGTGCGTGATCTCGGCGGGCGCTTCGAGCACCGCCTGTTCCTGTCGGCCACGCCGCACAACGGACACTCGAACAGCTTCTCGACGCTGCTGGAGCTGCTCGACCCGTACCGGTTCACGCGCGGGGTCAAGGTGCGCGGCAAGCGAGCGCTGGAGGAGGTGATGGTGCGCCGGCTGAAGGAGGACATCCGCGAGGTCCAGGGGGGCGGGTTCCCGCGTCGGATCGTGAACCCGATCCGAATCACCGGACTCGCGGACGACGCACCCGAGCTGCAGCTGTCACGCCTGCTTGATGAGTACCGGACGGCGCGCGAGGAGCGCTTCACGCAGGCGTCGAGTCGTACGCAGGCGGCAGCGGGGCTGCTGGTTGTCGGGCTGCAGCAGCGGCTGCTCTCATCCATCGAGGCGTTCGCGCGCAGCCTCGACGTGCACCGCCGAACGGTCGTCACCCAGCGTGAGCGCCACGCGACGGCCGCGGCGGGCGATGCCGCGGGCCTTGAGCGGCAGGCGCAGCTGCTGACCGCCAGCCCCGGCCCGGATGACGAGCTCGACGGGACCGACGAGGAGCGGGATCGCGAGGAGGCGGACCTCGTGGCGGGATTGACCGCGGCGGTGGAGTCGAGTGCATCGGCGCAGGCCGCGGCAGACGATGCTCTGTGGGCGCGCGAGCAGGAGCTGCTCGACGCGATGGAGCGGATCGCGCAGGACAGCCGCTATCAGCCGGACGCGAAGCTGCTCGCGCTGATCGACTGGATCCGCGAGCACCAGTGCCCGGGCCTGCAAGAGTTCGGTCGCGCGGACTACGGTCAGCCACCGGCATGGACGGAGCGGCGCGTGCTGATCTTCACCGAGAACCGCGAAGGCACCAAACGCTACCTGCAGACGCTGCTCGAGCGCGCGATCAGCGGGACCGACCGGGCCGAGGAGCGGATCGCCGTCATCACCGGATTGACGAGCGGCCCGCTACGTACCCAGATCCAGCGGCGCTTCAACATCGATCCGGCCAAGGAGCCGATGCGGATCCTGATCGCGACCGACGCGGCACGGGAGGGCCTGAACTTCCAGGCGCACTGCACCGACCTGTTCCACTTCGACTTGCCGTGGAACCCGGGGCGAATCGAGCAACGCAACGGGCGGATCGACCGCAAGCTGCAGCCGGCGCCCGAGGTCCGCTGCCACTACTTCGTGCTACCGCAGCGGGTGGAGGATCACGTGCTCGACGTGCTGGTCCGGAAGACCGAGACGATCAGGGCGGAGCTCGGCAGCCTGTCGCAGGTGATCGACGAGCAGGTACAGACCCGGCTTGCCGGCGGGATCCGGCACCGTGACGCCGCCAAACTCGCGGAGGAGATCGAGCACGCCGACGTCGACGCCGACCGCAAGCAGTCGGTGGGCGAGGAGCTGGAGGAGACGCGCGAACGCCAGCACGATCTCGAGCGACAGATCGACCGCTGTCGCAACTTGCTGGAGGCATCTCGCCGCTGGGTGCGCTTCGAGGCGCGCCCGTTCCGCGACGCGCTCAACTGCTCGCTGGAGTTGCTCGGCGCCGAGCCGCTGCGCGAGGGGATCGATGAGCAGGGTCGCCCGGTGTGGGCGTTTCCGCAGCTTGACGCGCGCGCGACGAGCGATCCGAGTTGGGCGGCGACGCTCGACACGCTCAGGGCGCCCCGCAAGACCGCCCAAAAGCTGACCGACTGGCGGCGCGAGGCGCCCGTGCGCCCGGTCGTGTTCGAGGACGCTGGCGAGCTGACCGAGGCGACCGTGCATCTACACCTCGAGCAGCGGGTTGCGCAGCGGCTGCTCGGCCGGTTTCGCTCGCAGGGGTTCGTCCACGACGATCTCTCGCGGGCGTGCCTGGCGCAGGTCGGCGACTCGATCCCGCGGTTGATCCTGCTGGGACGGCTGTCGCTGTACGGCCAGCGTGCCGAGCGGCTCCACGAGCAGCTCGTCCCGGTCGCCGCGCGGTGGATCGCCCGGCACGAGCGCGACAAGCCACTGAGCGCCTACGCGCGCGACGCCGAGGCGCATAGCCTAGAGTTGCTGGACGACGCGCTCGCCGGCACGCCCCACCAGCCCGATGAGCGCGTCCGCGAGCGACTGCTCCAAAGCGCTGCGGCCGATGTCGCCGAGCTGCTGCCGCAGCTTGAGCACCGTGCCGAGGCGTACGCGGCCGACGCCGAGCAAAGGCTTCGCGAGCGGGGCGAGCGCGAACGCCGCGACCTGCGCGAGATCCTGGAGACACAGCGCGACCGGGTCCGGAGCGAGCTGAAGCGCTACTCGGCCGAGTTCGCGCAGCTGACGCTCGGCTTCGCCGACGATGAGCGCCGCCAGCTCGAGGAGAACATGCGCTCTTGGGAGCGCCGACTGGCCCAGTTCCAGCGCGACCTCGTCAGCGAACCCGACCGGATCGCGGACTTCTACGAGGTGCACGCACGGCGCGTCGAGCCCGTCGGGCTCGTCTACCTCTGGCCCGACACGAACTAAAGCGATGGCGCGCATCGACCCGCAGATCCAGGACCACCTCGAATGGCTCGGCTTCGTGCAGCCAACCGGACTCGTCGTGTCAGCACCAGCGCTGGTGCGCGCGGGAGCGATCCTCGACCGACGCGATCGCGACGGTCAGCGCCTCCTACAGGAGTGCGTCGAGGAGCGCCCAACCGGACCGAACAGCGAACCACAGCCCGTCATCGTCGAGTTCGACCGGTTCGCGAGAGAGGTGCTCGGCTGGAGCTTCTCCCCGAAGGGGTACGCGGGCCTCGACGGGACGCCGATCCCCGAGGAGCTCGAGCTCGTCCTGCCCGACTACGGCGTCACCCTGCGGCCTGACCTCGCAGTCCGCGAGCTCGAGCCGAAAGACGACGCGCCGCCCTGGCAGCTGCTCGTGCGATTGCTCGAACCCGCGGCCGACTTCGACAAGCCACCGGACGGACGCGACAAGCTTGAGGCCAGCGAACACGGACGGATGGAGCGACTGCTCCGAGACCACTCCATCCCAGCCGGGCTCCTGTTTAACGGCCACGCGCTACGGCTGATCTCGGCGCCACGCGGCGAGAGCTCGGGCTGGCTCGAGTTCAACGTCTCCGACATGGTCCAGACCGCAGGCCGGCCGATCTGCGCGGCGCTTCGGCTGCTGCTCGGGCAGGACACGCTCCTCGCACGACCGCGCACGGAACGACTCGCGGCGCTATTGAAGAGTAGCCGCGAGTTCCAGAACGAGGTCTCCGAGAAGCTCGCCGAGCAGGTGTTGCACGCGCTCTACGAGCTGCTGCGCGGCTTCCAGGCCGCCCACGATGCCTCTGGCGGCGAGCTTTTACGCACGCCCCTCGCCGAGCGCCCCGACGAGGTGTACCGGTCGTTGCTGACGGTGATCCTCCGGCTCGTGTTCCTGCTGTACGCCGAGGAGCGCGAGATGCTCCTTGGAGACGCGACCTTCCTGCGCTACTACTCCCTCGCGGGTCTGCACGAGCGCCTGCGCGAGGACGACGCCCGCAACCCGGACACGATGAACCAGCGCTACGGCGCTTGGGCTCAGCTGCTCGCTCTGTTCCGCATGGTCCACGACGGCGCGCACGCCGGCGAGGCGACCATGCCCGCCCGCCATGGCGTGCTGTTCGACCCCGACCGCTACCCGTTCCTCGAGGGCCGCCCGGGCGTCGGCGGCCGCCAGATCCATGAGCGCCTGGAGCCACCGCTCGTCCCCGACGGCACGATCTACCGCGTGCTCGAGAAGCTGCTCGTGCTCGACGGCGAGCGCCTGTCCTACCGTGCGCTCGACGTCGAGCAGATCGGCTCCGTCTACGAGACCATGATGGGCTTCCGCCTCGAGCAGGCGACCGGGCGCTCGATCGCGATCAAGGCGCAGAAGTCATTCGGCGCGCCGACCGCCGTCAACCTGGAGGCGCTGCTGGGCCTCGCCGGGGACAAGCGGAGCAAGTGGCTCCAGGACAACGCCGACCGCAAGTTGACAGCGAAAGTCGCGGCCCCAGTGAAGGACGCGACCACGCTCGACGCGCTGCACGCCGCCCTCTCGCCGGTAATCGACCACGCCGCGACGCCGAACCTCGTCCCGGCCGCAGCGATGGTCCTGCAGCCGAGCCCGGAGCGACGTCGCTCGGGCTCGCACTACACGCCACGGTCGCTGACCGAGCCGATCGTGCGCACGGCGCTCCGGCCCGTGCTCGATCGCCTCCGAGGCGATCGTGGCACGTTGACCCCCGAGGAGATCCTCGACCTGAAGGTCTGCGACCCGGCGATGGGCTCAGCCGCTTTCCTCGTCGAGGCCTGCCGCCAGCTCGGCGAGGAGCTCGTGGCCGCGTGGAACGCGCACGGCGGACGACCCGAGATCCCGGCCGACGAAGACGAGGTCACACTCGCACGACGACTCGTCGCACAACGCTGCCTGTACGGCGTCGACCGGAACCCAGTCGCCGTCGACCTCGCGAAGATGTCGCTGTGGCTCGTGACACTCGCTCGCGAGCACCCGCTCACGTTCCTCGACCACGCCTTGCGCCACGGCGACTCGCTCGTCGGCCTCAGCCGCCGCCAGATCGAGACATTCGACTGGAAGCCAGACGCCCCCAGCTTCGCCGCCATCCGCATCGGACGGCACGTCGAGCGCATCACCGAGCTTCGCCGCCAGATCCGCGAGGCCGGCGAGGAGACATCCGACTGGGCGCTCCGCGAATTCTGGGACGAGGCCCAGCACGAGCTCGACCAGGTCCGCCTTTTCGGCGACCTCGCCGTCGCGGCGTTCTTCGTCGGCGCGAATGCGAAGGCGCGCGAAGCGAAACGATTGGAGTTCGCCGACGCCGTGACGAATGGGACCGCCGGCACCTATACGTTGTGGCTCGACGAGCTACGCCACGCCGAGCGGCCGCTGGTGCCGTTCCACTGGCAAGTCGAGTTTCCCGAAGTGTTCGACAGGCAGCGATCAGGTTTCGACGTTGTCGTGGGGAATCCGCCATTTGCTGGTAAGAACATGATCACGGGTGCGAACGGACCGAGTTATACCCCGTTCTTGCTTGACCGTTACCCGCAGACGAACGGCAAGAGCGACCTCATCGGCTTCTTCTTTCGACGCGCGTTTGCACTACTCAGCGAGCGCGGTGCATGCGGTCTCATAGCAACAAACACGATCGCGCAGGGTGATACGCGCGCCGCCGGTCTCAGGTTCATCGCCAAGAACGGTGGAACGATCTATTCAGTTCGACGCCGAGTGAAATGGCCAGGCTCTGCTGCCGTCATCGTGAGTGTCGTTCACGTCTCTCGCGGAAAAACGGAGACTCTGACAATTGATGATCGGCCAGTCACGCACATATCCGCGTTTCTGAATGAGAGCTGGTCAAGCGACGATCCGCATCGGTTGGCGGGAAACGCCGGCTTGAGTTTTCAGGGAGCGAACATCGACGGGCAAGGTTTTCTCTTCGCCGACGGTGACCGCGGCGCGCATTCATTGTCGTTGATGCGTCAAATCGTGCATGCAAATCCCCGAGCACGGGAGGTCATATGGCCGTACCTTGGCGGAGAGGAATTCAACAACACTCCTGACCTGCGGCCGGCGCGGTACGTGATTCGCTTTGGCTCGCGTGAACTAGATGAGTGTCAACTCAGATGGCCAGAGCTAGTCGACATCGTGCACGATTCGGTCCTGCCTTTTCGGGAGAAGCGCCCTGATAACCCACAGTCGCGCCGCCTGAGACAGCTCTGGTGGAGGTGGCATACCGAGCGACCGTCGCTTGACAAAGCTGCAGCTGGTTTGGAGCGCCTCTTGGTGATCTCACGAGTCAGCAACGCCTTCGCCTTTGCGTTTCTACCGAACGGGATCGTGTGTAACGAAAAGACCGTCGTATTCCCGTTCGCGTCAGACGCGGCATTTTGCGTGCTTCAGTCCCGACCACACGAGGGCTGGGCCCGCTTCTTCAGTGCGACGCTGAAGGACGATCTGCAGTACACCCCCTCCGACTGCTTCGAAACCTTCCCGTTTCCTGAGAGTTGGGAGGACGCCCCTGACCTCGAGGGTGCCGGCCAGGCCTACTACGACTTCCGGGCCGCGCTGATGATCCGCAATGACCAAGGCCTGACGAAGACGTACAACCGCTTCCACGACCCCTACGAGTCCGACCCGGAGATCGCACGCCTCCGCGAACTGCACGCTGACATCGACCGCAGCGTTCTCGCCGCCTACGGCTGGGATGACATTCCTACAGAGTGCGAGTTTGTCCTCGATTACGAGATCGACGAGGAGGAGTGGGGCAGCAAGAAGAAGCCGTATCGGTATCGCTGGCCAGACGAGGTCCGTGACGAGGTGCTCGCGCGGCTGATCGCGCTGAACGCCGAGCGGGCGGCCGAGGAGCAGCGCTCGGGGGCGGCCGCTGCCGGCAAGCGCGATGCGGCGGGGCAGAAGAGCGGCCGCGCGGCGCCCAAGCCGTGCAGTCCCGCGATGGAGGCGTTGTTCTGATGGAGGCGACGACCTTTCAGGCCGACGTACCGACGACGCCGCTCGCGGTTCGTGATCGGCTTGTCGAGGCGCTGGAGCTGGACCTGGTCGGTCCCGGGACGGGGCACCCGCTGGCAGAGGAGCGGCTGCCGGGCTGGGAGCGGCCGTCGAACTGGTACCTGACCGGCTTCCTGATTCCGGTTCGATCGGTCGATGACGAGGCCGGTGACGTGGACAGCGACGAGGAGGTCGACGAGCCGCAGGAGGACGACCCTTCCGACGATGGCGCGGAGGACCGCACAGCGGCGAAGCGCCGGTACTTCCCGTCGTCGCTGGGGTTGAGCACGCTCGTGGCCGCCGGCGTGGCCGTTATTCGGGTGACGGTCCAATGGGGTGACTACACCGTGGGCGAGCAGGCAGCCGGCGAGGCCGGCGAGTCGGATGGTGAGAGCCGGAGCCGCCCGCGGCGCGTGTGGCAGCGAACTCCGCAGAAACGGACGATCGAGGTGCCGCTGAGCGGCAGCTCTTCGATTCCGCGCGTGATCCCGGTGCCCGACTCCAACGGGCTTGAGTTGCACATCCTGGAGCGGCCGTTGCCCGCCGCCGGCATCGACGGGCGGATCCCGGCCGACACACGCGCCGTGTCGGTCTTCCTGGTCAACGATCGCGATCCGGACTCGAAACAGCGCGATCGTGCTTACATTTTCCAAGCGGGTCTTGAAGTGGGTTGCGAGAAACCGTTCGTCCCGCGGCCGGACCTCCGCTCCGGAGATTCGGACTGGGACGAGCAGGTCGCTGACCTGCACTATGCCGACACGCCGGAGTTCGCGACCGGCCACGGCGTCTCGGTCGATTGGGATCTCGTCGGTGGGGAATGCCGGCTGCTGCGGACCCGGTGGATCCCGTCGGCCGAGGTCGAGCAGACGATCCCGGCGGACGCCGGCGGAGCCGAGCTCCGGATGGAGGCGCTTGGCGCCCTCGTCGACGGGGCGGCTGCGCAGGCCGCGCTCGCGCCACTCGTCAGCGAGTACCGCGCCTGGATCGAATTGGGAGAATCCGAGACACAAGTACTCGACGGCGAACGGCGGTCAACCGCGGGAACACTGCTCTCGGCAGCATGGTTCGCGGCCGGTCGGATTGAGCGGGGGATCGCGACGCTCGCCGGCGATCCCGACGCCCTCGATGCGTTCAGGATGGCAAACCGCGCGGTGGCCAAGGCGCTGCGCAGACGTCTACACGAGGTGAACGAGCCCGCGTGGCGGCCGTTCCAGCTCGCGTTCCTGTTGATCAACCTGCCCGGGCTCGCCGACCCCGCCGCGCCGGACCGCAGCATCGTCGATCTCCTCTACTTCCCGACGGGAGGCGGCAAGACCGAGGCGTATCTGGCACTGGCCGCATTCGCGATCGTGCTGCGAAGGCTGCGGCGGACGGACCCGGGCCGGCTGACGGGCGCCGGCGTCACCGTCGTTATGCGCTACACCTTGCGGCTGCTGACGCTCGACCAGCTCTCACGGGCCGCCGGCCTGATCTGCGCACTCGAGCTCGAGCGCCAGTACGACCAGGACCGCTACGGGACGTGGCCTTTCGAGATCGGGCTATGGGTCGGGAAGGCGGCGACACCGAACGGGATGGGCCACAAGGGCGACGGACGTACCGACAGGGCCCGTTCGCGTGTCCTGCAATACAAGGCCAATCCGCAGGGCAAGCCATCGCCGATCCCGCTCGAGGAGTGCCCGTGGTGCCAGACGCCGTTCACCGCGGCGTCGTTCTCGCTTCACCCCGACTCCGACCGGCCGCGGGAGCTGCGGATCGTGTGCACGAACTTCGAGTGCGACTTCACTCGCGATCGGCCGCTGCCGATCGTGACCGTCGACGAGCCGCTGTACCGGCGGCTGCCCGCGTTCCTGATCGCAACCGTCGACAAGTTCGCGGCGCTGCCGTGGGTCGGGCCGTCGGGCGCGCTGCTCGGTGGCGCAAGCCGTTACGACGCGACCGGCTTCTACGGCGCCGCCGAGCCGGGCCGCGGCACACCGCTGCCAGAACCGCTGCCACCGCCCGACCTCGTGATCCAGGACGAGCTGCACCTGATCTCGGGCCCACTCGGAACGATGGCCGGCCTGTACGAAACCGCGATCGCCGGACTGTGCCAGCGCGAGCTCGACAACCAAATCGTGGCGCCGAAGATCATCGCCTCGACGGCGACCGTGCGACGGGCGCAGGATCAGATTCAGGCGCTGTTCGCGCGGGCAACCACGCAGATCTTCCCTCCGCCCGGGCCGGACCGCCGCGAATCGTTCTTCGCACGCACCGTTCCAGCGTCAAACGCTCCGGCGTGCCGCTACATCGGCGTCGCCGCCCCGGGCCGCAACCCGAAGGTGGTGATGCGCAAGGTGTGGCTGGCGCTGATGGGCGCAGCCGAGCGGTGCTACCGAGACAACGGCGGCCACAACAACGCGCAGAACCCGGTCGACGGGTACATGACCGTGATCGGCTACTTCAACAGCCTGCGCGAGCTGGGCGGAGCGCGGCGGATCATCGAGGAGGAGGTCCGCAACACGGTCGGCGGGTACGGCGCGCGACGTCGAATCGGTGAGCATCCCGGCCTGTTCCAGGACCGCCGGAACTTCAACGAGGTCGTCGAGCTGACCTCACGCGTGCCGACCAACAAGGTCGCCGAAGCCAGGCGCCGGCTCGGCACCCCGTTCACGGACATCAAGCAGCGCGTGGACTGCGCGCTGGCGACCAACATGATCTCCGTCGGCCTCGACATCCCAAGGCTTGGGCTGATGGGCGTGCTCGGGCAGCCCAAGGCCGCGGCCGAGTACATCCAGGCGACCAGCCGCGTCGGCCGCACCAACGACGCGCCCGGCCTCGTCGTGACCTTGCTCAACGTCCACAAGCCCCGTGACCGCTCGCACTATGAGCGCTTCCGCCATTTCCACGAGACGTTCTACCGCTCGGTCGAGGTCGGGAGCGTGACCCCATTCTCGGCACGCGCGCTCGATCGCGGATTCGCCGGCGCCCTGGTCGCCCTCGCCAGGCACCTGGCGCCAGCGCTTGAGCCGCCGCTCGGCGCCGAGCAGCTCGCCGCAGTCCGCGTCGGCCTCTAGCAGCAGCTGCGCGAGCTGTTCGACCAGCGCCTGCTCGAGCAGCCGATGGACGAGGAAGAGCGCCGGCAGCGGACCGCGAGCGTGCAAGAGCGGATCGTCGACCTGCTCGACGCCTGGCAGGCGATCATCGACGGCTACCAGCACGACTCGATCGACCTGCGCTACCAGCGCTACGAGGGACCCGACACACCCAGGCCGCTGCTGCGCGACATTCTCGACACCGACTTCATCACCGAGAACCACCGCAAGTTCCGCGTCAACCGCTCGCTGCGGGATGTCGAGCCAAGCGTCAACCTGGTGCTCTGGGACATTCGCGGCGGGCCGATCGAGAACGACTGATGGCCCGCGCCCACGGACAGGTTCGCCGGAGCCAGGTGATCACGACCTGGGGCCCGGGGTCTTTGATCGACCTGCCGCGACACTCCGGGATCGTCGCCGGCCTCGACACCTGGCCGAAGGCCGACAAGCTCGAACAAGTCGTAGAGCCACGGCTCACCCGCAAGATCACGCTCCTGACCGGGGTGCCGAGCCCGCCCCTGTACTCACCTCCGCCCGACACAGCCGCGCCAGGTGAACGGCAACTCTCGATCGGCGTCTACCGATTTCCCGAATGGATGGTGGTCCAGGAAGACGGCAAGACCGGCGATGCTGGCGACCGCTCCCGCCGACTGGTGCACCGCAACGCGCTCGACGAGAAGGGCCGCTTCGAGAGCAAGCAGGTCGTTCCGACCCGGTTCGTGCGCGCCTGCCCGCGCGGCCATATCGAGGATCTCGACTGGCGCGGCTACGTGCACGAGCACGGCGACACCTGCAACCGCCAGCTGTGGCTCCTCGAGCGCGGCACCGGCGGCGATCTCGCCGACCTGCGCGTGCGTTGCGAGTGCGGGCGCAGTCGCGGACTGCACGAGGCGGCCGACCTCGGCCTCAAGGCGCTCGGCAACTGCCCCGGCCGGCGACCCTGGCTCGGCGCGGTCGCGCACGAGCCATGCGGACAGCCGAGCCGACTGTTGATCCGGACCGCGACCAACGCGCACTTCCCCCAGGTACTGAGTGCGCTGTCGCTGCCCGAGCAGGGAAACCAAGCTGAGCAGGCAGTCAAGGCGCAGTGGGCGATCCTCCAAGCAGTCGACGGACCCGCAGCCCTCGCCGTGATGCGCAACGTGCCCGCCGTCGGCGCCGCGTTGTCTGGGTTCAGCGACGAAGACGTGCTCGGCGCGATCGACAAGCTCAAGGGCGGCGAAGTCGCCGAGCTGCCGGTCAAGCTGGTCGAGCTCGACGCGCTGCTCGCCCAGCCCGAGGGCTACGAGGACGACGTCCCGATCAATCCTGACTTCCACGCCCGCCGGCTCCCGCCCGAGATCTGGCGATCCCCGCCTCTTACAGACTCGATCGCGACTGTGATCCAGCTCCATCGCCTCCGCGAGGTGCTCGCGCTGATCGGCTTTACCCGCTTCGAGGCCGAGGTCCCCGACATCAATGGTGAGTTCGACACCGACGTCACCCGCGCCGAGCTCGCGATCGAGCCCAAGTGGTTCCCAGCTGTCGAGAACCACGGCGAAGGGCTGTTCATGCAGCTCGACTCGGACGCAGTGCTCGACTGGGTCGACCGCCCTCAGGTCAAAGCCCGCATCGACCAGCTCGTCGAGGGTCATGCGCGATGGGCTGAGCAGCGCAAGGTCGACCGCCCGTTTCCGGGCGGCCCGTACGTGCTGCTCCACACCCTCTCGCACCTCCTCATCGGCGCCGTCGCGATGCGCTGCGGCTACCCGGCGAGCTCCATTCGCGAACGCATCTACGTCGACTACGAGGCACGCCGCTTTGCGGTGCTGCTGTACACCGCGAGCCCCGATGCCGAGGGCACCCTCGGTGGGCTGGTCGGACAGGCCCGCCACATCGCCTCGCACCTCCGCGTCGCTCTGCGCGCGGCCGCGCTCTGCTCCAACGACCCCGTCTGCGCCCAGCACTCCCCCGCCGATGGCATGGAGGCGCGTTGGCTGCACGGAGCCTCATGCCACGGCTGCACGCTGATCGCCGAAACCTCCTGCGAGATGCGGAACGACTACCTCGACCGCGCGCTCGTCGTGCCGACACTGGCCGTCCCGGACGCCGCGTTCTTCTCCGCGCTGCCGTGATCGAGCCGCTCCGGGCGCTGCCAGCGCACCTGCGCTCCCGGCTGCAGCAGGCGCTCTCAACGTCAATGCTCGCCCCGCCATACACCGCCGCGGCTGTCCGATCGGCACTTGGCAGTAGCGTCGAGGACGTCGAGGCGATCCGAGACGCGCTTGGCGCGCTCGACGCGCATGGCGTTAGCGCGGCGGGGATCGCACTCGTGCTCCAAGCAGCCGCCCCGACCGGCACCGCGAGGCCAGACCTCGTCTGGTCCGGACCCACCGCACCGGGACTCCACACACGCAGCACGCGGCAGGTCTACGACGAGCTCATCACCGCAGCCGAGCGCTCGATCTGGCTCAGCACGTTTGCCTACTTCGACGGGCATCACG
Source organism: uncultured Solirubrobacterales bacterium (assembly GCA_963836065.1). GTDB lineage: Bacteria > Actinomycetota > Thermoleophilia > Solirubrobacterales > Solirubrobacteraceae > Palsa-465. The sequence continues at coordinate 28,165 of CAWIII010000009.1, read as the reverse complement.
CGTTCAGGTCACTCGCGGACCGGATGATGGCGATCCCGGGGCTGCAAGTACGGATCATGCTCAACATCCAGCGGCGGCACGGCGACGACACCCCAGCCGAGCAGCTGGTCGGGCAGTTCGCACGCCGCTTCTGGTCTAGGGACTGGCCAGGCGCGACGAAGCCAGCCGTCTACTACGACCCGCGATCGCTCGAGCCCGACGGGCCCGAGGGCGTCCTCCACGCCAAGGCGATCGTCGTTGACGAGCGGGCGGCCCTCGTCACCTCGGCGAACCTCACCGAAGCAGCATTCGATCGCAACATCGAGGTCGGCATCCTCAGCCGCGACCAGCTGCTGGCCGCGAGCCTCGTCCGGCACTTCCGGGTCCTGATCGATCATGGACGCCTCGTGTTGCTATCACCGTAGGTGGAGGGCGCGCCGCGGCTCTCGTCGCCGACAGAGGCCCTATTGCTCGCGTGCCGGCCGATGGCGGCTGGTCGCCGGGCTCGAGCAGCTCTGGCCCATCATTGTGGGCGCTGTTCACCAAGCCACTGGCCGGGTGCACTGTGATCCGGTCGCCGGCGAGCGGCGCCAGCAGTTCGGGCACGTCGCCGAGCTGGACGTCCGCCGAAAGCCATGCCTCCATCATGTCCGCGTCGGCCAGGACCACCGGCATTCGATCGTGCAGCCGCGCGGCCGGGCCAGCGGCGTCGGTTGTGATGATCGCCACCGTGGCGAGCGGCTCGTCGACGTCTTCGACGTGCGCGAGGCTTCGCAGCCCGGCGAACGCGAACCAGCCACCATCATCGACGCGATGGTGAAACGGCGCGGGCTTGGGACCGCCGCGCTGCTGCTCGGCGTGCATCCACTCATACCAACCGTCGGCGGGGATCAGGACGCGGCCCTCGGGGCGCGCCGCGATCGACCTCCACAGCTTTGACGTCAGGACCTTGTCGGAACGGGCGTTGATCCACTGCGGTCTTTCCTTGATGCTTTTCGCCCACCGTGGCACCAGGGACCAGCGCGTAGTAGACGCGTGCCGGTCGCCTTCGGCCGTGCGCTGGATGATCGCCACATGTTGGGTCGGGGCCACGTTGTAGCGGCCAACCGCCTTCTCCACCGTCTTGTCGACCACGGCTGGCTTGAAGATGTCGTCGAACTTCACTCGGTCCGCTGCGGCGGTATAGCGCCCGCACATACAGGTCGAGCGTAGCGATCCCCCTAGCCGAAAACTGCCCAGCCAGGTGACCCCTACGCGACTCGGGTGCGGGCATGGCTGTCCCGCCGGACGCAGAAGTCTCAAGCGACGCTTGTAGCGGTCGGGTTACTGCCCCTGCTGACGATGTAGGAGTCTCGTCGAGCCGGTTCCCGTGCTGCCACCTATGCCATCAGCTATGACACGGAGAGGTTCCACGGGCGGGCGGTGGCGTCCTGAACGGGATCGGCGTTCTACGCTACGCGCGACATGCCGATCGAGATTGGTCTGTGGAAGATTGATGGCGGGGAGGCGACCCCGGTCGCATCGTCGAGCCTGGATAGGGAGGGCCGGTTGGAGGAGATCCTCGAGCGCGACATCACGATCCTCGGCCTCGACATTCTGCTCATTGTGGGACGTCAGGTCCGGACGAGTTGGGGCAAGCTGGTTGACCTGCTGTGCATCGATGCTCAGGGCGATCTGTTTGTCATCGAGCTCAAGCGTGACCGGACCCCGCGCGACGTCGTCGCGCAAGCGCTCGACTACGGTTCCTGGGTCAAGGATCTGGGGTACGCGGATCTTGTCGAGATCTTCAGCGCCTACAAACCGGGGGAGGACTTCGAGACGGCGTTTGAGGAACGCTTCGGTCAGCCGGTGCCCGATGAGATCAACCAGAACCACAGGTTGATCGTTGTCGCCTCCGAGCTTGACCCGAGCACCGAGCGGATCATCGACTACCTCTCTGACTTCGAAATCCCGGTCAATGCCGTGTTCTTTCGGTACTTCAAAGACGGCGAGGACGAGTATCTCGCTCGCAGCTGGTTGATCGATCCGGGCGAGGTCGAAATCAAGAGCACACCGAAGAAGCGCCGGCCCTGGAACCAGCGCGACTTCTACATCTCCTTTGGGCAGGGCGACTCGCGCCGGTGGGAAGATGCTCGCCGGTACGGCTTTGTAGCCGGTGGAGGGGATCCGTGGTATTCACGGACGCTTAACGCGCTCAAGGAGGGGCACCGCGTGTTCGTTCATATCCCTGGTGAGGGGTACGTCGGCGTCGGTGAGGTGACCGGAACTGCGCGGCCGGTCAAGGAATTCAACGTCACCGAGAACGGACGCGAGGTGCCGCTGCTCGAAGCCGGCCTCGCGGCGCCAAGCATGGATCACGACCTCGGAAACCCCGACAAGTGTGAGTACGTTGTGCCGGTCAACTGGATCAAGACCGTGGCCCGCGAGAGCCGCTTCTGGGAGCCCAACCTCTTTGCCAACCAGAACACCGCGGCCCGCCTTCGCGACACCGAAACGATCGCCAGGCTGGAGCGGCATTTTGGCCTGACGGAGGACGAAGGCGAGAGCGCCATCTAAGCCTCATGACCATGACGCGGTGGACCGAGCCGCTGCGGAGGACAGCGGTGACTCCCAGGAGCGCGCGGACCTAGCGCTCGCCCTTTGTCGCCGCTGGGGCCACGACATCAGGGCTGCTGAACTCGAACCCCGCGAAGCCGAAGAAGAAGAACGATCGTGCACCGGACGCCTCCAGCGGTGTTCGTCGTACGTGAATTCAGCAATGAGTTCATGATCTACCGCTCGCTCACTTCTCGCATAGCGCGTGTAGCTCACGGCGCGTGCGCACCTAGGCAATCGCCCTGGATGCAGCGATTGCCCGGTGGCCCTAGTCCTCGCTCATCTGCCGTGCGTTCGTCCACGCGACGCATCCGGTGCAGCGGATCCAGAGGCACGTCGTCAGGGCGCAGGCGGCCGGCCGACCGCCTCGGCTGCAGTTCGATAGGCCCGGCTGAGCGCCCGAAGGTGCCTCGTCGCTGATCGATCGGATCATATTTCCCGTCCCGATGCGTGTCCCGATTGCGGCTTCGACGGCCGGGATTTCGTCCGCTGCGCGCCGCTCGAACACCGTCCGCCAGACCGAGACGTAGGGACCATGGTCATTCCAGATGGTGACCAGCCCGGCGTCGTCACCGTACAAGCGGGGGAGCAGCGTCATCCGCCCCTTCTTGCCATGGCCTGTGAGAAGTCGCACAAGCCCTTCCTCCTCGAGCGAGATCGCCCAATCGGCGAGGCGACGGAGCTCCGCACGCTCCTCGGCAGGCGCGGCGTCTATGGCAGCTACGAACTCTCCTGCGCCTGTGGTAGTCGGAACGCTCGCAGCCTTCGTCTCTCCAGCTAGTCGCAGCGACTCGGAGGTGTAGACGCGCTCCGGATCAACACGCTGCGGAACCATGATCCGTGTCCCGTCGACGTCATACTCACCGTCGAGGAACAAGACGGGAGCCTGAACTTCTTCGGGATCGAGGACCTCCTGGAGCAGTGCCTCAGTGCCTGGCGTGACTTCTGCCGCGAGATCCGCGTCGGCGCGTAGGTCATCTCGGGCCAGCGCGCCGTTGCTACGGGAACGTCGGGGTGGTTGCTGTCTCGTGGCCGCTCGTGTCCGGGACCAGCAGTGCGGAGTCGCCCGTTCGCTCGCTGTGAGACTGCCGCACGTCGTTCAAGACCGGAGCGTCGACCTGGCCTTGAGTATCGCCATCATGCGGCGGACGAGATCGTGCGGGATTATCAACGCGCCTTTCGTCTCTCGACCTGACTGGGCGCTAACGTCGCCGAGGTGAGCTCCACAACACCGGAGAATGGGCCTTACAACAAGCTGTTCGAGACGATTGCTGAGCAGCGCCGAAGCATCGCGCTATTTGAGCCGGTCGTGTTCCACGCGCACTCGATCGACAGGTATGACTGGGCGCAACGGCCGAACGCTGATCCGCAGCGTAACGACGCAGCGCGGCTCCGGACCGAGGCGGGCGTACAGGAGTTCCTAGACGAGCTCGCGAGTCGGTACAGCGTTGTTGCCGTCACTGACCACATGCGGTGCGGATACGCAACCCGGCTCGCAAGAGGCGCGATGAGGCGAGACGACATCACAGTGCTCCCGGGCGTAGAGGTTAACTGCCTGCCCGCGCCGCACTACGCAGACGCCATTCACGTGCTTGCGGTTTTCCCGCCCGAGACAGGAGAGGTAGCCATCGAGCGCATCTTCGCAGGCTCGTCACTCGCGGAGCCGGCAGAGCGAACCGGCAAGGAGACGGTGCGGTTTGACGACCTCGGTGAGCTGCGAAGGCGGATCCAGGAGGTAGGCGGGATCTTTGTGCTCGCACATGTCGAGAACGAGAAGCGCGGGCACCGCGCGCGCTTCCGGATCGACCGGGCGAAGACCCTCGCCGTCTATACGGAGGGCAAGCAGCTCGAGCTCGATCTCGCGGACGAGTACGGCGTCTACCTGGCGAAGCTGCAGCCGGACGCGGTCGAGCTGCAGCGCGTGGAGCATCAGCACCACTACGCGCACTTCACTGCGGACGGCGAAGAGCATCAGGTGGCGTGCCTTGCTCCGGCCGATCACCACTCGTTCGAGGGTTACGAGAACGGGAACACGGCGACGCTGCTGAAGGTGCCCCGGTGCGACTTTGTGTCGGTTCGTGAGGCGCTTCGGTTCCACGAGACACGTGTGCGGCTCCCCGGACAGGTAACGGAGCACACTGCGCCGCGGTTGATCGGGCTACGGCTGAACTCTCCGAGCGGCAGCGGCCTCTTCGCGGACACCACGATCGCCTTCAGCCCAAACCTCAACTGCCTGATTGGGCCGCGCGGCTGCGGCAAGAGCACGGTCATCGAGGCGCTCCGCTACGTGCTCGGCCGCAACGTGCAGCTCACTGAGCGCGCCGGACGAGAGGTCAAGAGCTTCGCCGATCTCGCTCAGGGCACCCAGGCAGCCAACCTCCGCGACACGCGCATCGAGCTTGTCTACGAGCGCGGTGACGGGAAGCGTACGGTTCTGTCGGCGGTGTTCGATCCGGCCGAGGATCTCAACACGCGAGCATTCACAACCGAGGGCGAGGACCTGCGAATTGGTGGCGACGCGCTGACCGCCGACTTCCCGGTCGCAATCTTCAGCTGGAGCGAGATGGAGGTGCTCGGGCGCGAGGCGGCCCCGCAGCGTGATCTTGTCGACCGGCTTCTCCCGGGCGTGCGTAGCCTCGAGGCGGAACGGAACGCCGTGCGCGAGCAGCTCGCGTTGAACCGCGCCGAGATCACCGACTTGGTCGCTCAACTCGTGCGAGCACGTGCCGCGAACGGAGCCCGGCTCGGGCGCTACCGGCAGTACCGTGAGGCGTTTAATGCCATCAACACGCCCGACGCGGCCGCGCTGTTCGCCGGCCTCGACAAGGCGCGGCAGCGCAAGCAGCTCATCGAGGAAGTCGCTGCCAAGATCGAGATCGTCGCCGATGCCGCGGAGGCGCTCGGGCAGGCGACCATCTCAGACGCCGTCGCTGAAATGATTGACGCCGCGGGCGAGACGATGCGCGACTGGTGGGCGTATGGTCCGGGCGCGGAGTTGAACCTGACGGATCTCGACGGTCGAGTGACCGCGGCAAGCAGCGCGGTCGCGGCCGATGTGAAGGATCGGAGCGACGCGCTCGCCTCTCTCGGCGAGTCGGCCAAAGCTGAGACCCAGTCCGTGGAGCAGGAGCTGCGGTCGAAGACGCGCATCGACGACGCCCAGGACCTGCTCCGCGATCAGCGCGAGCTCGCACGCGAGCGCTTCGAGCAGGTCAGGGCCGACCGCGAGGATTACCTAGCGCTGCTAGCAAGCTTGGACACGGCGCTCGCCGCGAGGACGGACCTCCTTGGGAAGCTGGCGTCGGTCCAGGATTCGCTTAGCGCGGCACGCGAGGGCGGCCTCGCGCCGCTCAACGAGCAGTTGAGCGAGGTCGGCGGCGACCGATTGGAGATCACAGTCGAGCGCGACCACCTGGGGGACCGCCAGGCCGTGATCGAGTTCTTGAACGACTCCGTGCTAACAATGGAGCGTGCTGGCCAATATGTCCGTATGCAGATCGCCGAGCGCCTGGCGAGTATGGCGCAGCCCGGCGAGCTATCAACGGCGCTCGTCACGGGCAAGCCCAACCGGCTCGGAATTGATCGCGCGGTCGGCAGCGACGGCGCCCTGACCGCCGCGGAGGCGAGGAAACTCGTCGAAGGCTGCGTCTGGCGGAAGGCGGACGAGGACGCAGATGTGGATATCGTCGAGGCGTCCGTCGGGCCATTGCTCGAGCTCGCCGAGCAGCCGATCGACGATCGCGTCCGGATCAGGCTCAACGGCAAGCCTGTGGATGAGCTCTCACCGGGCCAGCGCAGCAGTGCAATGCTGCCGCTGATCGCCCTCGCTGAGACTGACCCGCTCGTAATCGACCAGCCCGAGGACAACCTCGACAACGCGATGGTCGGCGAAACCCTCACACGAATCCTCGCCGACCTCAAGGAGCGTCGGCAGATCATAGTCTCGACGCACAACCCCAACATCGTGGTCGGCGGGGACGCCGAGCAGGTCATCGTCCTGGATGCGCCCGGGGCGAATCGCGCGGAGGCGACCAGCACCGGGAGCATCGACGACCAGACAATCATCGATGCGGTCCTTACGATCATGGAGGGTGGTCGCGACGCGTTCATTACCCGGCGCAAGCGGTACGGGGTGGGCTAACGGTCACGGAATGGGACCTACCGCGCAGTCGCGCAGCCGGACGTCGCAGCGGGTGGCACATCGTGCTCGGGCGGCGCACGACCGCGAGTTCGCGAGCCGGTCCATCCGCCGTTGGGTCCGGGCCAACCGCTTGGACGGCCACAAGCCGCCGGCTGCTGTATTCCACGCATCGCGGCAGCGGCAGCCGCGCACCGGTTCAGGCGTGGAGGAGCCACGCTCCGGCTGGCTCGCGACGGCCGACGCAGACCTGCCTTCGTTGTCGCACGAGTATCTCGGCGGCGGCTCCACAGGCCCTGCCTGGCGCGGAAAGCTCGACCCGAGATGCGAGCCTCCTCTGCAACGGGCTGCCTAAGCACAGCGCGACCTGACTCGCGCCACCGCCTCGTGCGGCCGCGCTCCGGATGGCAGACTTGGCGGCGTGACCGCTCAGCCGAATCCGACCGCCTCCTACGCTCTGCCGCCGCTCAGCTGGGTGGCGGAGGAGGACCTGCTCTACGACCCCGAGTCGCGAACGCTGCACCGGCCTGCCTGCCTGCTGGCGCGCCGATCACATTCGTCTCGCCCGGTGCTTGCGGGGTCCGTGCTGAGGCTCGTGTGGGCGCCCCGGATGTGCGAGTGCGGCCCGGATGTGACGCTGGCGCTGAGCCGCAGCTAGCGATTACTCAGGCCCTGTTGCTTTCTGGGCGGCAGCTCCGGCACCGGCAACCTCGGGCGCTGTCGGGAGCAATGTGCCAGCTTGCTCGAGCGCGCTGTAGCGCTCGACGCTGACGAGCACGGCGCGCATCTGGTTGCGCTGGGTGAGCACGAGTTTGTCGATCGTGCCGGCGTCGAGGTCGGCGAGAAGTCGTGGCAGTTCGCGCATCGCCTCGCGAACGGTTGCCAGCTCGGCGTTGGTGACTTTGACTGGTGCGCTCTGTGCCATCGTGCCGCGGACCCTACGCTCCGTCCCGGACGGACCGGCGACCGGGCGTCGGCGTTTCTGTCGCCAATCCGGCGACATTCCGTCCGGGACGCTTGGGAAACTCGGCTGGTGGCCTACAACCTCGAGACCGCCGCGTGCCTCCCGGCGCCCTTGTCCCCGCTTTCGGCCCACCGGGAAGCACGGTGCGCGACGACGGGTCTGGGGCCGATTGTCGGGGGCGGCTGATGAGTGACCGCCGGTTATGGCTGGAGGACGTGTGCCCGTCCTGCGGGGCGCGCCCCGGGCTGCGATGTCAGACCTGGCGGTACGACGGCAAGCCGACGGTCTTCTTGCACAGCGCTCGGGGATGCCGCCACCGTCCGTGTCCGGCGTGCAAGGCACCCCCGGGCGAGCTGTGCCGGACACCAAGCGGCCGCCAGGCTACCCGCCCGCACACTGCCCGATTTCCCGCGGGGCGGCGGGAGGTGTTCACCGACGAGGGGGTGTGGGAGGAGTTGGAGCATTGGAACGCCACGACCGCCTTCGTTCGCTTCTCGGGCGGAGGCGGCAGCCGGGGCAGCATTGGCGCGGTCACGCTCGAGGACAGCGAGAAGCGCGTGCTTGCTGATGGGGAGTGGGGGAGGGGGAGCTCCCGGAGGCGCTCGCGGCGCTGATTTGGGGCCGCTACGCGCTGTTTCGCGGCCACCCGCGGATCACAGGGCTCCTGGTCTGGGACGTGAAGGAGCGCTGCGTCCTCGTCGCCGGCGAGCGGGGCGGTGAAAAGTTCGACCAGGTGCTTGTCTCCAAGCTGGTCACAGGGACGCGGCAGGCGTCGCTACGCGGAACGGCTCAGCAGGCGGAGCAACAGCCATGCGCCTAGACCGGGTGGCGCCGGGCGACGTCATCAAGGCGTCCATCAAGGGGAGGACCGGTATCTGGGGGGAGGTGACCGAGATCAAGGACGGGGTGGTCAACTTCACGCCGCTCTGTCCGGCGACCGGCTGGCGACACGCCAGCGCGCGCGAGATCGTCGGCCACTGGCGCAAGGCCGGGCGGAGGGACGCCGGTCCCGACGGCTCGGACATGCTCGATGTCGTATCCAAGCAGCAGCTCTCGCTGCCGGGGAGCCATACGTAAGCTTCGTCTCGTGCCTCATCCAGAGCCGATGCTTAGCGTCTCTGCCGGCCGGTGGCCCGAAGGCGGACGGTGGGTGCTCCAACCGAAGTGGGACGGTTCTCTCGACTGCTGGAAGGTGTATCGGTTGATTCATTCCGTCCGCACCCAGGCCTACGGTCTTATCCGTGGCCGCGGACCGGCTCACTTGCGACCTGTTCTTCGGGAGTAGCGAGCTTCGAGGCGTGGACCTCGATCGTGAGGCGCTTGCGGGCGTCGGCGTCGAGCTCCCGGAGATTCCGGCCTGGCCGAGCGACTTCCAGCTGCGTCCCGTCAAGGACGGGACGCCGTTCATTCTCCGCAGCGATGGCAGCTATGACCGCTCGGTCAACGCCTACCTCAGCGAGCTGACCGCTCATCTCGCGCCCGGGACGGTCCGGGCGTACGCGTTCGACCTGTTGGTGTGGCTGCGATTCCTGGCTGAACATCGTGGCTTTGAGTCGCCGTGGGACGCGACGCCGGCCGATGTCGGCGCGTTCTACGAGGCTCGCCGGTCCGGACCGGTTGAGTTGAGGATCGCGGCGAGCACCTGGGACCGGCAGATCGGATCGTTGTCGAGGCTCTTCGAGTGGGGTCGTTCTCGCGGGCTGGTCGACGAGAACCCTTGCAAGGTTGGGGGACGCGTGCGACTGGCCAAGGGGCATCGGCGGGAGGTCTGCGCGATCAGCCTGGCGACCTACCGGGATCTGCGGGACCTCGGCTTCGTGGGCAAGACCAAGTTCCGGGACCGCGCCTTCGCGGAGATGCTGCTGACTTCGGGTGGGCGGCGGGCCGAGATCGGGTCGCTGTTGGAGTGTGAGGTGCCGGTGCCCCGGGCGGACAGGCGAAACGGGCGGCTCGTGCTCGCCGAGGGCGTGTGCAAGAACGGGAGGGGTCGTGAGACCATCGTGGACCGAGTCGCGCTGCAGCAGGTTCGCGACTACCAGCGCTTCGAGCGCCCTCAGGCAGTTGCGGAGGCGCAGCGGATGGGCCTCGGCAGCCGCATGCCGCTGCGCGCGGAGCGGATCATCGGTGGCAAGGTGGTCTTCCCGTCCGGCGACCGGGTGTCGGTTGCCGATCTCACTGTGCGGGAGCGCCTCGGGCTGTGGGTGGGTGAGAGCGATAGGGGCGCCCCAGCCGCCCTCTGGCTGACGCAGGACGGGCGACCGATGCAACCCGATAGCTGGAACGCGGTGTTCAGTGTCGCGTCGCGACGCGCGCAGCGGGCTGGGCCCGGCATCGAGCTCGTCACGCCGCACATGCTCCGCCACACGTTCGCCGTCCAGCTCCTCAAGAACCTCATCGATGTGCAGCTCGGGCGGCTCGGTGCCGGCGGGCTCGGCGGTGTCGATTCGCGCCGCGCCGTCTACCAGCGAGTCACATTTGACCCTCTGCGCATAGGGCAACAGAAGCTCGGCCACCGCGATCAGCGCACCACGCAGATTTATCTCAATCACCTCGACGAGGTGCAGGACATGACCGACGACGCGCTTGACCGGATGAGGAGCGAGCTCGACGGCGAGGCGGGCGAGCTGGGCAGCAGGTCGTTCGAGCACCGAAGCTGGTCGGCCGTCGCAGCGGAGCTTCTTGACGAGGAAGGCGCCGCTGCATGAGCCTTCGCGCCTCGACACCTCGCGGGCGGCTGATCGCCCCGCAGGCTCGCCGCGATGAAGCGGATCTGCCGCCGCTCGTCATCGATCGCGTTGTGCCGGATGGCAGACCTTTCCGTCTCGACTTCACAGACCTACCCCACCCAAGGCTGGCTCGTGAGCTGGTCGGTTTGCTGCTTCGCGAAATGCACCCCGGGGGAGCGGTGCAGTCGGCAGGGACAGCCGCCGGCAACCGGCGCCGGGCGATCAGCGAGTTCGTCAGGTTCGTCGCCCGCGAGCATCCCGAGTGCGAGCGGCTTGCACTGTTAGAACCGCATGTGATCACCGCCTGGGAAGGTCACCTGCTGGCCACGAAGGCTCCCGTGATGGCCTGGGAGAGAAGCTCAGGGCTGTTGTCGTTGTTGCGCGCGGGGCCCGAGCTTCTCTCACCGGCGATGTCCGCGCGGGTGCAGTACGGGTCCGCGCTGGACAAGCCGTCGACGCTTCCTCTGGAGCCCTACAGCCCGTACGTGGCGGCGCAGCTGATTACGGCGTGTGAGAAGGAGATCCTGGCCACGGTTGAGCGCTTGGCAGAGGGTACGCGCCTGATGGACGAGGGCGTCGATCCGGGTCGCGACCGCGAGCTGTGGAAGCTCCGAGCCAATCAACTAGTGGCCGTCGCCGAGCGGGGGGTGCTGCCCATCACACGGGCGAGCACCGTGCAAGAGCTGGGGTCGTGGGTCACCGGGCTCGGAGTCAGGCGGCTCTACGCCTACCTGTACCTGTCGTCCCGTGACCTGGTCCCGTTTCTGACGCTGTTCATCCTCAAGAGCGGGATGGAGTTGCCGTCGGCGGTCGAGCTGCGGTCTGACTGCCTGAGCAGCGCCGGCGGCGGCTACGTGATGGTCTCCTACACCAAGCGGCGCTCAGGCCGGGTGAGTCCCCCGCCGCTGCGTGTCAAGGACGGCGGGCGCACCACTGCAGGTGGACTCCTGCGCCTGGTCTTGGGTCTCACCGAATTGTCGCGGCAGCACAGTGACGACGATCTGATCTTCACGGCCATAAACACGGGGGGCCGGCAGTTTTTCGCTGGCCTGACCGAACCACAACTGCGGCGCGAGTCCCGGGCCTTCACCGCTCGACACGGCATCCATGACGACGATTCGAAGCCGCTGGGCGCCATCAGCTTCCGTCGTCTGCGCAAGACGCAGAAGGCGCTTCGCTACATCGCTGCGCGCGGGCAGTTGGACGTGATGGCGACCGGCCACAGCATCGAGGTTGCCGGCACGCACTACGCGAACGTCCGGGCGTTGGACGATTTTCACGAGCAGGCTGTGGAGCGCGCGCTCAACCAAGCCCTCGGGGCCGACACCTCCGGCGGCGCCACCGTCATGGACGAGGACACCGAAGCCGCGCTGGCGGCCGGGGACCGTCGGGTCGCCGAGCAACTCCGGTTGAGCGACGAGGCGGCCGAGCAGGCGGCGCGAGGAGGCACCGATCTGTGGCTGGCTGGGTGCCGAGACTTCTTCGACGCGCCGCATGGGAGCCCGAACACGCCTTGCGCCACGCCGTACTTCGGGTGCGTCGGATGCGCTAACGCGCTGGTCGGCCCGAGCAAGCTGCCCGCGATCCATGCGTTCATCAGACATGCCGAGCGTCAGGCCGAGGTGCTGGCAGAGCCCGTTTGGGAGGCGATCTACGGCCTGGCCTACGCGGGAGCCGTGGACATCATCGGCAGGTTCTCGCGGGCCGAGAACGAGGCAGCCCGGCTCATTGCCGAGCGGCTGACCGTCGCATTGCCCCTCGAGGTGGCTGCATGAGATCGAGCGCCGCGGAGTTCGCCCCGATCGAGCTGCCTGCTCCCGACGGTGACGCGCCGGTTCTCCTGGCCCGGCCGGTTTACGGCGATCCCGAGTCGCTGCCCCGCTATGGCGACGACACCTGGCACGTGCAGGCGCTGCACCCCGCGCCTGACACCATGGCGCAATGGCAGAGCGTCTTCCCGTTCGGCCGATGGTTTGCGGACGAGCGCTTCCGCGCCCTTGGGAAGGAGTACGCATACGCGCGGCTGAATGCCCGGCCTCCCGTCTCGTTGCGCCGCAGCCACTTGCGTCCCCTGCCGCAGACGGTGCACGCCGAACTACGCCGTCTCAAGATGGTCTGCCATTGGCTGTCGGCTGCGACCCCTCCGCTGCGCTTCGAGGATCTGACCCAGGAGGTTCTCGACACGCTCCGGTTGGCGATGCGCGACGAGCTCGGCGCCAGCGACGTCTCGATGACCGTGATGGCCGACGTCATCAAGAAGCTCTACGACTACCGCGACTACCTGCGCAGCGATCGTCTCGCGTTCGAGCCGTGGCCCGGTCTGAGCGCCGCCAACGTCGGCGGTCGGATCACGCAGGCGGAGAACACCACGCCGCGCGTGCCCGAAGAGGTCATGGGGCCGTTCCTCCGCTGGTGCCTGTTCTACGTGGAGGTCGCCGCCAAGGACATCCTGGCTGCGGCGGAAGCCAAGGCAGACCACCTCGCTCATCGCAGGTTCACTTGGGACGCGTTCACGGCGCATCCCGCGACCGGCCGTCCGTGGCGCCCGGCCATGGAGAGCAGCCGTGAGGTCTACGACGAACTGAACCACCTCCGCGCGGCGTGCTACGTCGTCGTCGCCTACCTGTCCGGCATGCGCCATCCCGAGGTGAACGACCTCGAGGCCGGCTGCGTGAGGCGGCGGCGTGGGCCGGGCGGGCACGTGATCCGCTGGTATATGCACGGTCGCACGCGCAAGGGCAAGCGCTCGCCCGTCGAGGCCAGGTGGGTGGTGGTCGAGCAGGTCGCGGCTGCCGTCGAGATCCTTGAGCGACTGTCGACGAGCGGGCGACTGTTCGACCCCGGAGCCCACCGTGCGCGGCTGGCGGACCGCCGCCCCCGCGACGCCGACTGGTGGTCGGGGAGGATCAATCGGCTCTGCGCTCACGTGTCAGCCTTGGCGGAGGAGCACGGACACGATCTCATCCCCCTCGTCGACGGGCGGCCGTGGAGGTTCACCACGCGGCAGTTACGCCGAACGCTCGCCTGGCACATCGCAGCCCAACCGGGCGGGACGGTGGCGGGCATGCTGCAGTACAAGCATGTCTCGATGCTCACGTTCGAAGGCTACGCGGGCAGTTCGCGCTCCGGCTTCCGGCAGGAGGTCGAGCAGGAGCGGATGCTCTCGCAACTCGAAGGGCTCTGCGAGCAATGGCGCTCCTGGGACAAGGGCCACTTCAAGCCGACGGGGCCGGGTGGCAAGCGCGTCGAGCGGCTGTTTCGCCGGGTCAGGCGGGAGCTTGGTGGCTTCGAGGGCGCGGTGGTCGACGACGACCGGCTGGCGCTGGCGCTGCGCGACGAGGCCCAACGCGTCTACCCGGGCGTGCTAACCAACTGCTGGTTCGACCCGGCCACCGCCAAGTGCCTCAGTGACTCCGAGCGCCGCGGCGCCGGGGCGCCGAACATGCCGGGCTGCGACCCGACGCGCTGCGCGAACTCCTGCCCCGGGGCACAGCATCGTCCCGCCTGGGAGCGACTGCGCGACGAGCGCGACGCGATGCTCGCCACGCCCGGACTGTCTGTCACTCCTATGCAGATTCAGATCATCGAGCAGGAGCGGGACAGCTGCGAGGCGGTGCTCGCCGACATCGATCGGTCGGTTGCCACACCAGCTGACCTCATCGTCCGAGTGATCGACCGAGACGCGGCATGAACGAGCGCAACCGACAGGCCGTCCTCGAGGCGATGGAGCGGCTCTTCGCGGGCCGTCCAGTGCGCAGCAACGGCAACTGGACAATCACCCAGCTCGCGGCCGAGTCGGGCGTGTCGCGACCGACGATCAACCGGGACCCGCAGCTCAAGGCCGTCTTCGCGCAGCGCAAGACCGAGATGCTGTCTCACAACACGAACGAGCCAGCTGCCGGCGCTGCGGCGGCTGCCGCGCGCCTGCGAGATGCCGAGGCGCGCTGGGGTCAGGAGCGGCAGAAGCTGCGACACAAGAACGAGATACTCGAGGACGCGGTCGAGGTCCTCGCGCATCGGGTGCGCGACCTCCACGAGGAGCTTGTCCGCCTCCAACGCGAGCAGGCAGCCGGCAACGTCACGCCCATCCGCTTCCAGCGACCGCCGTTCTGACAAGGGACCGACTATGACTTCACCCACCGCGGCGGCGTCGGACACACCGATCGCCAAACCCCAAGCCAGCAGCGTTGTCCCGCTGCGGCGCGTCGATGGTATGCCGGCCGCGCCGGTCGGCGAGGCGTGGCACGGCCCCATGGGCGAATACGCCCGCATCGTCGACCCCTATACCGAGGCCGACCCGGTCGCGATCCTCACGCAGGGGCTCGTGCTCTTCGGCTCGATGATCGGGCGCACCGCGCACTTCGAAATCAACGCCACGCGCCACCACACCAACGAGTTCATGATCCTCATCGGGCCCACGAGCACCGGGCGCAAGGGCACGGCCTTGGCGATCGTCAAGCACCTGTTCGACGGCCTGGACACACTGTTCGACCGGCGCATCACCTCCGGCCTGGTGTCCGGCGAGGGGCTTATCTGGGCGATCCGCGACCCTGACGAGGAGAACGCCGGTGGGACGACCGACAAGCGGCTGCTGAACACCGAGACGGAGTTCGCCTCGATCTTGAAGGTCGCCAAGCGCGGGGAGTCGACCATCACGGAGATGATCCGCCGCTGCTGGGACGGCGAGACGCTGGAGACCAAGAGCAAGACCGCGCCAGCGATCGCGACCGAGCCGCACGTCTCAATCATCGGTCACATCACGCCCGATGAACTTCTGCGCAACGTCGAGACCACCGAGATCGCCAACGGCTTCCTCAATCGCTTGATGCACGTCGGATCGCACTCGGACAAGGTGCTGCCCTTCCCACCGTCGATGCGTGAGCTTGAGCCGGAGATCGGCGAGATCCGGAATCACGTCACCGCTGCGGTTCAGCACGCCCGGGCGCGCGGGCCGATGACGCTCTCAGGTGACGCACGCCCTGTCTACGAGGCGTTCTACCGTGCCGTTCGCACCAACGACACCGCCGGCTCCCTCGGACAGGTCACCGCGCGCTCTGCACCGCGCGTGCTCCGGCTGGCCCTCCTCTACGCCCTGCTCGACCGTGGCGACGAGGTTGATGTCGTGCACGTCGAGGCCGCGCTCGCGCTGTGGCGCTACTGCTGGTCGACCGCCCGTTGGGTCTACGGCTTCTCGCTCGGGGATCCCGTCGCCGACGAGCTCTGGAAGGCCATGAGCGTCCGTCCCGAGGGGATGACCCGGACCGAGATCCGCGACTGGTTCAGCCGCAACAAGAGGCGCAGCGAGATCGACCGCGCGCTCCAGCTCATCCAGGACGCCGGCCTCCTGCGCCGCCTCAAGGAGACGCCGACCGGCGGCGGCCCGACGATCGAGCGCTACGTGCCGAGCATGGCTGACAAGGACCGCGCCCACGGACGTCGAGGCCAGAACGTCGAGCCGATAACTTTCACCCCGATAAGCTCAGGGGGGCGGTGAGCCGCTGGCGCTCCCGCGTTGGCGGGGCGATGGCGAAGCGAAGTTGACGCCGAGCCGGACCGGATCGTTCGAAGGGGAGTTCTTCAGCGGACCACGAACGTGGTGGTTCCGAACGGCTTGGCCGGCTGTCTAAGTCTAAGCGTTCCAGCCGGACCGAGGTCCTTCACTGCGACGCTGAGGCGGTAGGTGCCAGGACACCATTGCCGCCCCGCGGCTGGCACGACCTGGTCGCTCCAGATGTGTCCGCGCGAATCATCAGGGGTTCCCTGCGTGCCCCACAGCGAACGGCAGCCCCCGCCTGTGACAGTGTATGTGTAGTTGGCGGCGTTAAGGAGAACTCGGAAGTGAACCGTAAAGGCGGTGTGGCGCCCACCGACGCGGGGCGTGACCCAGACGGGATTCGGCGTCGACGGATCGCGCTCGGCCGCGCGTGAGGCGGCCGTCCCGGGCCCAGGCGGTGAGACAGCGACCGAGCGGTAGCTTCCGACCAGGTCTCCGATCCGCCGGATGACCTCGCCATCCGGGCCGAACCAGAACATCACGGGGGTCGCGCCGACCAGTTTGCCATTCGCCTGCGCCGCGGCGACGTTGTCGTGCACCGGCATCACCAAGTGTCTGAGCTGGACCTTTGCCACGCCGTCCGGGACCACGGCGATGAAGCGGTCGAGTGCTTTCCCCCGGCCGACGGTTCGACCCGTGGCCTGACCCGCGTTATTCACGAAGCCCTGGGTCCTCATGTCGGCCGCCGTCGCGCAGCAATCCATGAAACCCGGTGTCGCCCAAAGCAGCCCCTCCTGGCGGCGAGCGCTCGTCGGCTTCACCGGAATGAGGAAGACGCCCTCCCCCCAAGGTGTCACCGTAGCGCGGCGGATCAGACGCAGGTCCGGGGCGCCCCAACTGTCCCACGGCTCCCGGCTTGGGTTGTACCTGGATAGCAGCCGAGCGACGGCCGGCGAGTGGAGATCGGCCGAGGTCTGCGGCCGCCTCAACGCCCTAATGACGTCGACCAACTGCTGCCGCCCGGACACGGCGCGACTGGAGCTAACTGCGCGATGGTATCCGCCGAGCAGGATCAGCGCGCCACCAGTGATGACTACCTCCCCCCCCCCTCTGTCGTTCGCGTCGCGTTTCGCGCTGTGTCCGCGGCCGGTGTCGTCTTGTCGTTGGTGCTGGCCGGTGGCTCCGGTCGGCCTAGTCCAGCCCGAGGTCTGCGTGACGCCCGAAGCGGTTAGTGGCCGCGTGGGCCTGTCGACCGGAGCCTGCCATGACGATAGCTCGCAGCGCCGCTGATGTCTTATCCGGGCACGTGACGTTGGAGGTCGAGTGCGTGGACCGGATGTATCTGATCTGTACGTCCCCAAGCTGCAGTACGCGTCCGGGGTGGTGGGCTTCTTGCGCGACCACCAGGGCGCTACGTTTGCGTCTTCGGCGCTGATGGCTCCGATGACCAGGCGTTCGTGAGCGAGATCGAGCGGTTCGCTGAGCGGAGGGCGTGGACCTCGTCACGTTTGAGAAGGGGCAGCGCAAGGACGACGTCGCGCTGACTACTTGGCCGGTTCGCGCTGAGGAAGGGGTGCTGTTTGTCGGCAAGGCGCAGGAGAAGACGACGACGTCCGGACCGAGAAGCGCCGCAACGCCGTGACGGGCGCGAGCTATCCCTGGATCGTGCGGCGACCGCGATGGTCAACCAGTACTACATGTACTGCGTTGATCGCGACTTCGGGCCGTTCTTCATCAAGTTCAGCTCCTACTTTCCCTACAACGCCAAGCTGTGCATCAACGGCAACGAGTGGGCTAAACGCCAGGCCGCCCACGCGGGGATCGCGTTCGAAGCGCTGGATAACGGCTTCGCTGCGTGCGAGGACCCGCGGGGTCTGCAAATGATCTGTGATCGGCTGAGCGCCCGCAAGATCGACGCGCTGGCCCGCAAGTGGTTCGGATTCTGCCGCACCCGTTCACTGTCGCGACCGCCGAGCAGGGTATCGCTATGACATCTCGATCCTGCAGGCCGAGTTCTCCCTCACCCAGGTGCTCGACCGGCCGCTGACCGGACGCGTGTTCTTTGAAGACGTCATTCGTGAGAACCTGGACCTCGGCCGCCCTGACAAGGTCTCGTTGATCTTCAACCGCGGATCAACCGCGTACCCAAAGCCGGTTCCGCACCCGGGTGATCACCGAAGGAGTGACGCCATCGCTGCACGTCGACTACAAACATTCCCGGATCAAGCAGTACCACAAGCAGAACCAGGCTCTACGAACCGAGACCACGATTAACGACACTCGCGACTTCGGTATCGGCAAACGCCTCCATAACCTCCCCGCGCTGCGACACATCGGCTTTCAAGCCAACCGACGTCTCCTTGACGTCCAACGATCAGCGCGGACTGCCACATCGGCCAACAAGCGTTCGACCAAGTCTGCCACCCGTCGTCGTCGATCACCAGCGTGCAGCCGCGCTGCGCTTCGGCGACCCTCGGTCCAGGCGCTGCTCAGCGTCCTGGTCGTCTTTCGCCTCCTGCCCACCGGGTTCTCCAACCGAGACCTGCGAACCCACCTCGCACCATACTGGCCTCGACCCCAGCACCATGACCGCGGCAGAATGACCTACGACCTCCGACGACTACGCCTGCACCAATCATCCAACGCATCCCCACACTAACCGCTACCAGTCACGCCCTTCGGACTCAGGTCGCGACGTTCTTCAGCCCACCTATAGCCGACTGCTACGGACCGGCTGTCAAGATCTGCGACCCGATACAATCAACACCCCGCTACGCCGCCACTTCGACCGACTCGATCAAACGATCACCGCCCACATCGACCAACTCAACCTCGCCGCCTGAAACTTGACTCATCTCTCCCGGCTTCGCCGTCAACCTCCTGTGTGACTGCCAGCACGGCCCCTGCGGCAAGACCTCCGATGATCCGACCGTGGCCAAACGGCCGCCGCGACGGACGGCTGTCTGCCCGCCGCCGCGCCGCCTCCACGAGCTCGCGCTCGAGCAGCGCGATTGGGTCGTCATTCATCGCCGCCTGCCTCCATCTTCGTTCTCATCGCCCGCACGCCTCGGCTGACTCGCTTGCGCACGACGCTTGGTGAGCAGCCAAGCTCCTCTGCGATCCCCGCGTATGACCGTCCCTCGAGGACCCGAGCGCGTACCGCGTCGCGCTGGTCGGCGGGCAATCCTTCGAGAAGCTCCAACGCAGGAGCTGCCGCAAGCTTCTCAATCCGCTCGATCCCCTCATCTGTCAACACGATCGGGGTCATCCCAAGCGCCCGCCTGACCTTGTCCTCCGCGCGCCCGCGGCGCTGAGCCTCGTGCAGTTTGTTCCACGCCATCCCATACAGCCACCCACGGGCAGGCTCCGTCCGTAGCTCATACCGCGACGCTCCCTCAAGCGCGGCAGCAAACGTCTCGGCGGTCAGGTCGAGCGCCACTTCCGCGCTTCCTACCTGGCGCCTGAAGAACGCGAGCAGCCCCCGCACGTGCCGCCGGTAGAAGACCGCGAAGGCGTCCGGATCCGCATTGCTGGCAGCTACCAACAGCTCCCCATCCGAGCGCGGATCTCCGTCCATGCAGGTTATTGTCGACCGCGCGAGATTTGTGACAAGAACCCTATTCGGGGTTGCCCGCATAGACGGATAGAGGCTTCCCCGCGGGCTGCGCCACCCGCTCGGCGGCGTCCACCGCTTTCACCTGGGCTCGGCACCACCGCGATCCGCGAGCGATGAAGCTGGATCGCCGGATGTCGCAGGCCGTCGATCTGATCTGGTAGAGGAGGACGCCACGGACTCACGCGACCAGCCACAGCGCAGGCTTGAGCTGATCGCCCCGAGCGAGCAGAGAAGCAGCCCGGCTCGCGAAGCAAACGCTTGTTCCTACTCGCGATTCGGATGGATACGCAATCCGACAGCCCCCCGACCTCGGCCGCCCATGCACTCGCGCGAATCAGTGGACGGCCGGCCCCGGACGTATCCACTCAAATCGAGTAAGGACGCTTGTTCGCTGACGTGGGCTCGCACGGAACGGCTCATCTGAGGATCCCAACGTACGCCCATAGGTCGTCCATGTCGTATGTCGTTCGGTCGCTGAGACACCCGACGCTTCGACATAAGGACGGCTGTCGACTCCTGATCGAAGTTCGGGGCGGGGGAGAGGTACGCGGGTGGTCGCGCCACGGCACCGATCTCACCGCTCGTCTCGGATCGCTGCTCGCACCGTTCACCGAGGTCGCGTCCGGGCACCACGTTTGACGGCGAGCTGGTTGCGGTCAGCGAGCGCGACGGCGACCCGATCCAGGATTTCGCCGCGGTCACCCGCGCGGTCTTTACCGGCCGGCCTGCCGCGACGGACCGGCTGCGGTTCGTCGCGTTCGACGTCCTAGCGGTAGCGGGCGAAGATGTTCGCGCTCGCCCGTGGGAGGACCGGGACGCGTGCTTGCACGAAACGCTGCCGGTTCGCGAGCGGATCCGCCTGGCCGTGTCGCAGCCGGCGACGCTGGCGGCGCACGAGGCGATCGTCGCTCTCGGGTTCGAGGGCACGGTGCTCAAACGCGTGGGATCGGCGTACCGGCCCGGACGACACCGCACTTGGATCAAGCGCAAGGCGCGATTCACCGCCCACGCCCAGCTGTCTTCGGTTCACCAGGATCGCGACGGCTGCTGGCACGCCGTCTGCCAGTTCGACGGTCGCCGTGTTCACGCGCTCGCCAGCGCCCGCACCGGCGAGCGGATCGGACAGCCCGTGGAGCTCGTCTACTCCCGCGTCGACGCCGACGGCAGCCTGCGCGAGGCGCGCGTCGCGCCCGGCCCGTGACGGACAGCCGTCACGCACACCGTCACGCGTAGTTGCACGCGCGCGGGGAACGTCAACTGCGACTCAGGCATCCGGGAAGGCGTCAGCACGTGCCGCCGCCCAGCTGCCGTAAACCTCGCTTACCGTGCTCGCCGGCGGCCATTCGGCGTCCTGGAGGCGGCCGAGTGCGTCTGGCCCGCGCCTGCTCGCGTGTGAGATGGACCAGTCATAGGAGGTCGGGGGGCTGCCGTAGCGGGCGTGCCAGGCGCGCATCGCTTCGCGCACCCGTTCGCGCGTCCATTCCCGCGCGATCGCGCCGGGATGGCAGGCCGAGGTACGACGCCGGCGAGGTGCCCTTGCGGGTCCTTCTCCGACGCCGCCCTCCCGAACCCGGCGTGACCGTTTCCGATCACCGGGCTCTCCAGTGACTATGTCGTGACCGTGGTTGGATCACGTAGGACGTCGAGGACCGTTTCGGCGCTCTGCATTACGCATACCTCGCGGCTCTTCGATGTCCAGCCACCTATGCCCCTTCGCCCTGCGGACGGCTCTCCCGTCCCCCCTGGTGGGTCGCTACTCCCACGACTACTATGGGCACTCCGTCACCTTGGGGCTCTCGCCCCGAAGGTTGATCCCGCGTTCGTCCCTGTCGTACGTCCGAGCGTGACTTAGGCGTCCGATTCATCTCCTTAATTGCCCTCACTGGGCAACGCTCCATGCCCCGAAGGTTGCGACGGCCCTGCAAGAATGCCATCGCAGAACATGGCGCCGGTAACAAGTGTCTTTCCGGCGGATGCGCCTTTTCATCCTCTGGAGATTCGGCTTCAGGCAATCCAGCTTTCGCCATATCACGCGGGTCCCGCGACGCCTCACCCCTGACACCTGGGCATGACCGCCGCTTTCCTGACATGCGATTGTTCCTTTCACCTTCCGGATCCGGGTAAGCCATTGGACCCAAGAACATCCCTTCGAGTTCCTCCCGGCTGAGCCGGGGATACGACAGAGCGCCTCGCGGCGCAGTTGCAGTACGCGTAGGCATCGCCCTTGCCGTTGCGCGCGCTCGTCGGTGCTCCGCAGCCACGACAGACACCCCGGTAGCGCGCTTTCACCTCCCGTGCCTTCGCGCCCGTCGGGTCATAGAAGTAGCCCTTGATGGTGGCGGGCGAGCGACCGAGGCGCGCGGCGATCTGCGCGTTGGACAGCCCCTCGGCCTGCCGGTAGTGGCGGGCGAGTGCGACAGCCCGGCGGCGCTCCGCGGCCCGCTGTGCGAGTGTGCTCATCGTCCCCAAACATACCGGTCGTGCTGGACAGCACCGAGGGCAAAAAAAAGGGGTTCGGCTCGCCGCCTCCCGCCCCGGGCGTCGTGCCGAGGGCGGGAGGAGGTGCGTCGCGGGTTAGGCGGCTTCGCTGTCTTCGTCGCCGAGGTCGAGCTCATCTAATCTAATCCGGAATCGCCGCGGTGTCGATCCAGCGCGACGGTGCTCTGGAGCCCTGTGTCTTGCACGAACGCGTCGCGGTTGAGCTGTGCGAGGTTGGGGGAGAGGATTGGTCGGATGAACTCCCAGACGGCGGTGCGTAGTGGGTTCTGGCCGCCGGGGAGCGCGTCTGAGAGCTTTCGGGCGATTCGCTCGGTGCCGCTGCGTCGCGATGGTCGATTCGTTGGCGCGCACGCCTTCGAAGCTGTCGAGGATCTGGTGGGACTCGGCGCCTCTTGGCGAGAGCACCGAGACGACGTGTTCGATCCCGCCGCCGCGGATGTAGGGGATGTAGGTCTGCACCCAGCGCCGTTTGGCGCCCGGCCGGGCTGCGCGGCCGACACGCTGCTCGTTTGATTGAATCTGGTGCCTCAGTGACGCCTCATGCCTCACGGCGGCGGGGAGGGGGAAGCAGCGGTGAGGCCGGGGGCGTTCGGGATCAACGGGGTGAAGAGGGGGCCGTTGAGTCGGGGGGAGACCGAGTCTGCGAGCGTTGAGGAGGCCGACCGCGGCCGCCCGACGCGCACACGATCCGCGCCAGGCAGGCATTCGATCGGGACTGCCGCCGGTGGCGCGGCACGGCCAAAGCAGGAAACCGTCGCGGCGCTGGGGTCGACCGCGAGAGCGGCCCTGCTGTCAACTGCGATCGCTGAGGGGCGACGCGTCGCGCGACGTGCCGCTTGCTGTGGTCGACGTCGGCGCGCTCGCCGCCGGGTCGGGGTCGGCCCGCGCGCGAGCGCAAGCCTGGCGCGCGAGGCGGCCTGTCGGCAGCGCTTGCCGCAGTGGCGCGCCTCGGGACGGGCGCTCGCAGCGATCGGCTCGCCGCGGCGCCAGCACACGCGACCTGCAACCTGCGGCTCCGCGTCGCTTGCTTCGGGCAAGCGTTGGCGATCGTCGGCAGCGCCTGGCGACGTGTCGCGCGACGTGTCGCGCACCGCGTGGGCCGTCCCCGCGGCGGTGAGGGTGGGCCGGCGAGGTCGCGAGCGTCGATCAGCGGGCTGCGGGCGAGGTCGTGGTCGTCGATTAGCGCTTTCCCCTCTGGTTTCTGGTCGCCGGTGGCGAGCGACACGACATCGGCGTCGGCGCGTCGACGCCGGCGCGCGAGCCGCTGGTTCTCGTGGGTGAGCGCGAGGATCACCGAGTGCAGCACCTTCGTGCTGTGTTTGAGGTCCGTGTTCTCCTGGCGCACGCGAGCGAGTTCCTGCTCGAGCTCGTCGCGTGGAGGTGAGACCGGGTCAGCGCGGGCGCTCGGGGAGGGGGTGCGCTGTTGCAGCTGCTGGCGGAACTCGTCGCGCAGGTCGACGGCTCGGTCAGCGGTCGCCTTGCTGACGCCGGAGACGGCCGCGACGTTCTTCCAGGTGAGCTTCCCGTCCGCGGTTGTCGCGCTGCCGTCGAGAAGCCGGCGCATCGCTTCTTCGAGCTTGCGACGATTGTGCAGGGAGACGGTCATCGCTGGGTCATCGCTGTGGTGGTTGGCGCCCGGGAGCGGGGTGCGACTCGTGGCCGGCGATTGCCGCGGTCAGCTCGTCTAGCTGGCGTTCAAGGAGCAGGCGCAGCGTGGTGCCGAGCGCTTGGTCGTCGAGGTAGGAACGGATCCGCTCGGCGGTGTCTTCGAGGAACGCGAGCTGGGTCCGGTCAAGGATCGCGTTCGCGCATCCGGGGTCACAGGCGTTCCAGTTCGGGGCCTCGACCCCGCCGCACGCGCCGCCGGGGCCGAACGCGCAGTCCAGGGCAACTCCCGGGTAGAGGCGCAGCGCCGATCCGCGAAGGCGCTTGCGTACTTCGGCGTGGCGCCATATCCGCCCCTCGAACCCCTCGTCGTCCCGTTTGACGGTCGCGACGTCGGTTGCGATGGCGTCGAACTCGTCGGCGAGGCGGGGTGCCGCGCTGCCGTAGAGCGGCTGGTTGCGTTCGTGGAGCTCGTAGAGGTCGGCGAGACGGTCAACGGCGGCCTCGACGAGCTCGCTGGCGACTTCGTTCTCGGCGGCGGTGACATCGTCGTTGAGCGCGTATCACGGCGCGTGGCAAATAGTACGTCAGGTAACAGTACATTCGAGTGTGTCATTATGATAGTATTGACTGTGTGATGAGTGACGCTAGGCGGGTGTCAGGCGAGACTCGGGAAGCGCTGCGTGAGCGGGGTGTGAGAAATGGTGTTGGCGGGCCGCACTCACGCGGTCGTGGCGCAGGCCATGGGGGTGCATCTGCGGACGGTGTCGCTGTGGATGGCGCGCCACCAGCTCGGGGGGTTTGAGGGACTGAGGGAGCGGCGGCGTGGTCGGCGCTCGCGCGAGCAGATGGCGCTCACCGACGCCCAGCAGGCAGAGCTGATCGGACTGATGAAGGGCACGAACCCCGATCAGCTGCAGATTCCCGGCGTGTTGTGGTCAAGGCAGGCCGTCAAGGCGCTGATCGAGCGGCGGTTCGGGATCGGGCTCAGCCGCCAGACGGTTGGTGTCTACCTGCGTCGCTGGGGGTTCTCGGGCAAGAAGCCGCAGCGGCGGTGGCTCGAGCAGGACCCCGAGCGGGTGCGGGCGTGGCTCCAGGACGAGTTCCCGGCGATCCAGGCGCGCGCGCGGCGCGAAGGGGCGCGGATGCTGTTCGGCGATGAGATGGGCGTGCGCGCCGGGCAGACCGCCGGCAAGAGCTACGCGCCGATCGGCGAGCGCGCGGTCGTGCCGCTGACCGGCAAGCGTTTCTCGGCCAACGTGATCAGCGCGATCGGTGCCGACGGCACGCTCGTGTTCGAGATCTTCGAGGGCACCTGCGATGAGATCCGCTTCCTGGACTTCCTCGACAAGCTGCTCGAGCACTTCGCCGAGCGCAAGATCTTCCTGATTGTCGACAACGCCTCCTTCCACAAGTCTCCCGCGGTCGAGTACTGGCTGCTGGACCATCCGCGGATGGAGCTGTTCTACCTTCCACCGTACGCTCCGGAGCTCAACCCCGACGAGCTCCTCAACCAGGACGTTCACACCCACGTCGCGCGACGCCGCCCATCCAACCTCGCCAAGCTCGTCATTCTCACCGTCGAGTATCTCGCTACCCGCACAAGTGAGATTGTCAGCAAGTACTTCGACGGCGAGTACGTCGCCTACGCCAAGTAACCACGCACTAATGGCCACGCGGCGTAAATAGATGCGGACGACTTCCTCCAAATTGCTAGTTGGAGCACATCTCTAGACTTGGGGGAAGTGCCGTCTGTGGTACTCGCCTATGCCGCCGAGTTATTGCCACATGACCGGAATGTGATCCGCGCATGGTATGCAAGACGAGCGCGCAGTGCCCAGCGCGTCGAGCGGGTGACTGCGCGCGAGGGACTTGCGCGCATGCTTGGCTTCGATTTGGACACCTTTTCTTTTGCTCGTGGATCCTCAGAGGGGAAAGGAACGCGGACGGACCTGTACCTGCTTGGCATGTTGCTTGACAGCTTTGACAAGGACAGTGACTACGAGTCTGAGCTCGCGCTCGCAGAGGCTTTCTATCGCAGGTATCCGAATCGGAGCGCTGTTCTACGGAATCTTGGAAGAGCTTACGAGAACTTTGGTGACCTCCGGAAGGGTTTAGACTATTACTTGCGAGCAGCCGAGCAGATGGACGCAGACGACACGGCTAGTACATGGCTCGGGACCGCGTGCACCGACACCGCGATCTGACAGTTACCGATCTTCCCTAGCGTCCCGGAGTACTGGCGCTTGACCCCCGGCGAATGCTTGCCGTCCTTCGGAATCCCGGTGTCATCGATCACCCACGCCTCGACCCCGATCTCGGGAACGACCCGCTCGGCGACCGCCTGCTGGATCACCACCGGATCCCACGGGCTGTCGGCCAAGAAGTGCTGCAGCGCCTCATAGTCGCCGTCCTCTCCAAGCCTGGAGACGAGCGGCTCAAGCGACTTGCGCTGCCCGGCCTCCAACAGCCCCCGCGCGTACCGCTCCGCGCAACAACGCTGCTCGGAGCGGCCCAAGCCCTGAGCAACATCTGCCATAAACGCCGCCAAACGCTCCTTGACCTCCGGAGCAACCACGACCACGCCCGCCGCCTCGTCCTCGCGCTCCATCACGGTGCTGCCCATAACACAGCATTCGCCGCACCCCCACAGAACTCCTGCACGCAGCTACCAAAGTCCTACTAGTCTTAGCGAGCGAGCCTCATACCGCCGAGTGGTTGTTCAAGCGTTGCGGTGATCTTGAGGGCGGTCAGGGCTCGGTATGAGCCCCGCTCGCGGGGCGTCCCTGCGGGCCGCGGGGTGTGGCCGCGGGGTACCTTCCGATCTAGAGCGCGGGCGAGCGGCGCCCGCTTGGAAGCCCCTGCGGGGCTTTGCACCTTACGGTTGCTGGAGGTACCACCGTGGCCACGATCTCAAGCCTACTCGCCGATCACGTAACGCTCCAGGTGCGTTCGGTCGACCGCCTGTTCTTGCAGGGGTACGTGCCGCGGCTGATGACGGAGGGGCAGGTGATCCGGTTTCTGGTGGATCGTGGGTTCCCGATCCCGTCACCAGCGGTGCTGGGGAGGATCGGCCGTCGCTACGTCGATCAGATCAACGATTTCGTGATCAGCAACGGGATCCCGGCGGTGAAATTTGTCAAGGGCGATGTGAAGGAGGAGATCGCCCGCAAGCACTTCGAGGCCGCTGAACGCGAGGGCCGGTTCGGGGTGGTGATGGTCGGGATCGCGCAGGAGAGAACAAGCGCGTGGCGCGGGTGGCGGGACGGCGGCCCGGACGGGCATCCGCATTTCGTCTATCGCCGTCAGTCGATCTTCCCGAACAACTATTACTTCTACATCCGCGATCCGGACTGGGGACCCAGTTTTCTGAAGACTGTCGGGTATGCGCCGTTCCCGGTATGGGTCTACCTGAACGGGAACGAGTGGGCCAAGCAGCAGGCCGCCCAGCACGGGATCGGCTTCCGCCCGTTGGATAACGGGTTCGCATCGTGCGAGAACGCTGAGGCGCTCGCCGAGATCTGCGGGAGTCTGTCCGCCGCCGATGTTCGCGCGTTCTTTGATCGCTGGCAGGCCGCGCTCCCGTCCCCATTCACCGACGAGGACCGCCGCCGTGGCTACAGCTATGACCTCGCGTTCCGGCAACTGGAGATCTCCGACACCCGCGTGTTTGACCGGCCGGCCGCGGGCCGCGCCTGGTTCGAGGCAACGATCCCCGATCAGCTCACATTGGGACGCCCGGATCAGGCCGCGGTCATCTTCGGCCGCCGCGTGACCCGGCAGACCCCGGGACGGTTTCACACCAAGGTCTTCAACCGCGGTGTCGAGGCCGCGATCCAGATCCACTTCCGCGCGTCGAAGGTCAAGCAGTACTTCAAAGAAGGCCGCGTGCTCAGAACCGAGACGACCGTCAACGACACCCGCGACTTCGGGGTCGGACGACTCCTCACCGACGCCAACTGGCAGGCGCTGATCCAAATCGGACACGACATCAATCAACGCCTGTTGAACCATCAGCTTGACGCGTGCGCTTGCGCACCAGACGCCACGCTCCTTGAGCGCGTGGTGCTGCCATCCACCACCGATGATGGCCTACCCGCCCCCGGACTCCGGTTCGGGGACCCCAGAACGATGGCGCTGCTCGCCTGCCTGTGCAGCTTCCAGCACCTGTTCACCGGGGTGACGAACCGCTCGCTACGCGCGCTGATCGCCGGGTTGATCCCCGGCTACGGCCCGCGGCAAATGACCTACGACCTGAGGCGGCTACGCCGCAACGGGTTCATCCAGCGGATCCCTCGCACCCAGCGCTACGAGCTGACCCGCGAGGGACGCCGACTGGCCGTCTTCTTCAGCAAGACCTACACGCGGATCGTCAACCCCTCCCTCGCCGAACTTGACCCACAGCTACCACCGGAGATCGCCAACCACCACCCCCTCGCGCGCGCATGGCGCGCATTCGAGCGAGCACTCGAGGACAAGATCAAACAGGCCGCTATCGCGGCCTGAAAAGATGACCAATCCGTGAACTTTTCAACCACCTAGCGGAGCT
>CAWIII010000008.1:0-63642 GCA_963836065.1 uncultured Solirubrobacterales bacterium | reverse complement strand
CCTCGAGAACCCATAGTGGCTGCGCAACCTGTCAATACTCACTGTTCGTCCTCCTGCTGGTTGGTGTCACGATCGTCGCCGTCGCCGTCGCCGTCGCCGTCGCCGTCGCCGTCGTCCCCTCCTGCCGGCTCGGCGAGGGCTGAGTAGTCGATCGGGTGCCCGCCGAGCTCGGCGTCGCGCTGCTCGGCGAGCAGGCGCAGGTAGTCGATCCCGGTGCCCGTCGGCGGTGGCGGGGGCAGCTCCCGCTGCGCCTGCGGATGGGTGTGACGGCCGATCACGAGCGGGACCGCGAGGCCCATCGGGCGGTGCTGGTAGCGAACCTCGATCCGGGTCAGATCGAACGGGTCGAACACGAGCTCGACCTTGCGGCCCACCAAGGCCGGGTCGACCTCGTAGCTGTTGCCGTAAAGCGACACCGTCGCGGTCTTCGTCACGGTCCGCTCCTGCGACCACAGGAACGCCTCCCGGAGCAGCGCCGGGGTCGGCAACCGCGGCACGCCCGCGGCCTCGAACCGGGCCACCGGGGTCTGCCCGGTCTCCGAGTGGGCGCGTCGGTGATAGACGACCTCGAGCCAGGCGGAGAACAACCGGTTCAACTCCGCAAGCTCGACACCGTCATCGATCTCGACCAAGAACTGATCGCGGACGGTCCGGAAGAACCGTTCGATTTTCCCTTTCGTGGTCGCCGCGCGCGGGCTTGCGTGAATCAATTTCACCCCGAGGACGGCGCATGCGCGGAGCAGTTGTGAGGACACGAACGCGGAGCCGCGGTCAACCAGAATCGCCGCCGGAACGCCGCGGGACATCAGCCCGGACCGCAGCGCGGCCTCGAGGCGGAACACGTCCTCGCCGGTCCCCCACCGCCACCCGACCAACATGCGGGAGTGATCGTCGATGAACGCGAGCAGCACCGCCCGCCGCGCCGTCGCGCCGGCCAGGACCGGGCCGTGTAACCCGTCCCCCATCCACAACTCGTTGCGCGCGGCGGCCTCGAAGCGGCCATAGACCTTCCCCGGCGAGCGGCCATCGCCCCGGACGTTCAACCCGGCGCGGGCCAAGTGCGTCTGCAACGTCCGCAACCCCGGCACACGGTCACGGTCCTCGGCGGTGCTGAGCATGATCTCGTGGACCTGCGCCGCGGTCCGCTCCGGCCGCTCCCGCTTGAGCGCGAACGCCAGCTCCAACGTCTCGGCCGGCGTGCGCACCGCAACGACCCGTGGTTGGGGAACGAGCGCGTCGAACCCACCCCGGCGGTACGCGCGGACCCACCGCCCCAGCGTCGTGCGACTGACCCTGACCAGCCGACCGTCCGGCCCGACATGCTCACGATCCGCCAGCCCGCGCAGCAGCCGGCCACGCTGCGCCTTCGACAACCCCGGATCGGCAGCGTCCCGAACCAACGTGTAGCGGAACAACCCGGTCTCCCGGCGGCGGTCCTCATCCATCAGTGCCTCCCAACGCTCAAGTTTCACGAGCGCGGAACCCTCTCAACTCATGACACGCTCTCCAAGGGTCGATTCGTGTTGCCAAGCAGCCGTCCGCCCGAGAACCGCGACGCGATCTCCCACGGCTCGCCCGGCCCGAACCGCAACACCCACGCCCGAGCAGCGACCGCGATCGCTTCCAACGCGTCCGCGACGCCGCCACCAGCGGGCATCACCGGCCCGAGCTCCGGATCCAGCGCGACCGCGCACCGCGTGAAAAGCGCCCGGATCTCCGCGGCCCGCTCAGCGAACCGGCGCACCCAGCCACGCACCGTCTCCGGATACGCCCCCACCCGCGCCGCGATCCGCCGGAACCCCAAGCCAGCGACGCTCGCCTCGATCGCCTCACCGATCACCGACACCTCGTCCTGCCGACGCGAGAACGCCAGCTGCGGCAACAACACATGCGTCCCCAAACAGCCCCGACACCGCGCCCGCCGCGGCCGCAACAACCTGTTCCCCGACCGGCAGCGCAACACCCGCTCCCTCGCGTGCCCCCACGGCCCCAACACCCCACGGCACGACGGACAGCCCAACAACCCGCCAACCAGCTCAGCCTCCACCAACCCCAGCTCGGCGCCTACGATCAACATCGGGTGCCACCTCCGGCATCAAGAGAGCCCTCCCGACGCAACCACCAAGCGCTGGCGGGAGGGCTCTCGCGCGTTCACGAACGCGCCAAGCCTGCCAACCCCCAGACCACGACGAACGGCGCCATCACCCCCACCCGTGACCAAACTCAGCGGCGCTCAACACCACGAAGTCATCGGCAAACCGCACGATCACCACATCACCATGCGCGTGCCGAGTCCTCCACTGATGCGCCCAGAGGTCGAAGACGTAGTGCAAGTAGACGTTCGCAAGCAGCGGTGAAGCTGAAGCCCCTTGCGGCACGCCGTCCTCGAACGCCGTCCACGTCCCCTCCTCGATGACCCCCGCGGCCAACCATTTCTGGATCAGCCGCAGGACCCTCCGGTCCGCGATCCGGTGCTCCAAGAACCGCTCAAGCCACCGATGGTCGAGGCTTGAGAAGTAGTCGCGGAAATCCGCGTCGAGCACCCAGTTCACGCGCTTTCGATTGATCCCGTACGCGAGCGCGTCAAGCGCATCGTGCGGCTTGCGCCCCGGCCGGAACCCATACGAGAAACCGACGAAATCCTGCTCGTAGATCGCGTTCAGCACCTCCACCACCGCCCGCTGCAGGATCTTGTCCTCCAAGCTGGCGACCCCGAGCGGCCGCAGCCGCCCGTCGGGCTTCGGGATGAACACTCTCCGAGACGGCTTCGCCCGGTAGCCCCCGCGATGCACGCGCGCGTGCAGGTCCTCGAGGTTTTCCTCCAGGTTCTGCCCGTACTCGTGCCACGTCACGCCATCCACCCCCGGTGCGGCCTTCGGCCGAAGCGCGAAGTACGCCGCCCGCAAGCGATCGACGTCGACATGATGCAGGAGCGCCGTGAACCGCGCTTCCTTATCCGTTGCTGCCACTCGGCGCACGCGACCAAGCTCACTGAGCGCGCCCTGCCCGGCACTGGGTCCGGGACGCGTTTCGCCAGCCGCGTTCCCCTTGGCCGATCCCCTTCCCTCCACCGACTCCGCCACCCCGCCCTGGGCGTTGTTCGCCGGTTTCGCAGGTACTACGGGACCGTCCGACTTCTCACGATCGTGCATCACGGGATTACGGCCTTGACCTTCCCCGCACGACCCGCCCATTCCATCACCACGGGCGGGTGACCGTGAGACCTCCCGGTTCTCAGCATGGAGAGATCACGCGCATGCTGGGTTCTCCGACCCCGCGGGGCCCAATGGCGACTCGCGATAACGCCACCACCGGTGTTGCCTTCCGACGTTTGAGACCGCGTCGGCACCCCGGACCGCTGATTTCGAGGCTCAATAGCCCGCCTGCGCGCACCCCGATACCAACGCTTCGCTGCGCCCTCACGGGTCGCCAACGCATGGTCGGGGTCGTCTGACTCGCTAGATCTTCGACGTAGGACTCTTTCATTCCCTTCTCTCATGCCGGTTGTCCGGCGCTTTCCTCAAACGCTGCTAACCACCTCCTCAAAGAACTCGGCGACCAAGCCCTCGCGCCGGTCGCCTAACCCCTGTCCACGCGGCAAGCCCGAGAACCATCCGATGAACCGCGGCCAGCTCCCGGCAAGACCGCTGCCGACCCGTCGCCCCGGCGGCGGGGACTGCCCAGAAAGAACGAGCGGCCGCACCACCATCTGCCGGAACACCCCATCAAACATCATGCCTCCGGCCCGGAGCCAACCCGAGCCGCGTGCCGAAGTAAGCCTGGGCGTCCGCGGACACACCACCCCGTCACTCCAACGCGGCCACGCACCCCCGAAACCCCTTACGCGGGGTCGCGGATCTCATCTCACCAACCCGCCACTTGACAACCCCGACCGGGACAAGTAAGCGATCGCCCGGTGTCGCGAGTGCTCGTGCCGCGAGCGCGGGATACGGAGCGCCTCGCCGAGGCGTCGTCCGGTTTAGAAAGCATGCGCCAACCATGAGGAGACTAGCTGCCGAGGTTCAACTCGATGCTTCTCATCAACTGGTGGGCGGCAGGGAGGCGACGAGCCGTCAGTCGCGGATCCGCTGCGCCCGCTCGAAGCAGTCTTGGGCGCGGGCCTGCTCCCCTAGGTTGTGCCAGGCGATGCCGAGGTTGTGCAGCGCCGTCGCGACGTCGCGATGGTCTGGGCCGAGTCGCTGCTCGCGGATGCGTAGCGCTCGCTCGAAGTAATCTCGCGCAAGGCACGCTCTCCCAAATCGGACGAGACGATTCCGAGCGTGTTTAGCGCTCTCGCGACGTCGAGATGGTCTGGGCCGAACTGCTGCTCGTAGATGTGAAGCGCTCGCTCGGAGCACTCACGGGCGCGGGCCACCTCCCCCAGATTGCGCCAGGCGTTGGCGAGGTTGTCCAGCGCCGACGCAACGAGCGGGTGGTTGGCCCCGAGTCGCTGCTCGTAGATGTGAAGCGCCTGCTCGGAGAAATCGCGCGCACGGACTGGCTGCCCCAGGTCGCGCCACGCCGTACCTAGGGTGTTCAGAGTCGCCGCGACGTCGAGATGGTCCGCCCCGAGTCGCCGCTCGTTGATTTCAAGAGCGCGCGCGCAGTATTCACGCGCACGGGCCGGCTCTCCTAGATCGGACCACGCGGTGCCGAGGCTGTTCAGCACTCCTGCCACGTGGACATTGTCTGGGCCGAGCCGCTGCTCGAGGATGCGCAGGGCCCGCTCGAAGCAATCGCGCGCACGGAACGGCTCCCCCAGATCGCGCCAGGCCCTCCCGAGACCGTTCAGCGCGGCTGCAACCAGGGGATCGTCCGTCCCGCGGCGCTGCTCGCGGATGCGCAGGACCCGCTCGAAGCAGTCTCGCGCGCGGACCGGCTCCCCCAGTTCCAACCATGCGAGGCCAAGGCTGTGCAGGACCGCCGCGACGTCGAGATGGTCTGGTCCGAGCCGCTGCTCGACGATGCGCAGGGCCCGCTCGAAGCAGGCTCGCGCGCGGGCCGGCTCGCCCAGCTTGCGCCAGGCGGTGCCCTGGTCGTTCAGGGTCGCAGCGGCTGCAGCCACCTCCAATGCTTCGGCACCCAGCTCGGGCGTTGTAGGCGGGCTCGCCCGTCCCTCCCGCGCTCGCTTGTCATCAGTTGCCATCGGTTCTCCCCGACCGTAGCGTGAACCATTCGGAGGTCGGGTCATGGGCCACAGTGGACGTGCGAGGCCCAAATCGACGGTGTCTGCGGCCACAGGTCGCGCAGCCTACGGGTCGCCGTGTGTAGCTCCGTGGCCGCCGATTCCGCTGTCCCAGCGCTGCTCAACTTCTCGCAGAACTTGTCGGCCAGGTCAACAGCGTTTTGGTCGCCAATCGACCACAGAGTGCCAATCACATGGCGGTAGCCGGCGAGCTGGAACGCCGAGGCCAAATGGATCGCCTCATCGGCAAGTAAAGCACTCGGCCGCGCCGTCGAGCATGCTGACAGAAACGCCAGGTCGGCGTCATCCAGACGTAGCCGAGCCACGTCGACCACAGTCAATGGCCGCTGCTCGTAGTCGCTGAGCAGCAGACAGCTCGCCGACGGATTGATCGGGTTGTTGGATCCGTGGCAGGCAAAATGCGCCCACCGCGTGGTCGGCAACGCCGCAAGCACCGCATCGTGCGTGGCACGAGATCCGTCAAGCGTCATAACCCGACCGGGGAGACGCTTTTGGAGGAGCTCCAGCTCGGCATTCGCGGCGGGAAGATCGCGGTCGTGCGGAGTGTTCGGCATCGCCACGACCACCACTTGGTAGCCCCGGCCTACCATGCCGCGGGAGTCGTGGTCCGGCGGGCGGGCACGGCGGGCATGGGCAAGTGCTCGGATCGTCGGGGTGTATGACGACACCACTCTGTCGATCACCGTTTGAGGGACACTATCGGACCGGGTGTCATGGTAACCCGCGGCGTGCAACGGCAGAAACGACAGCAAACCCGACACACACCACCACAGCCGCGGCAGCGGCTCACCCGAAAGCGCGCGGACGCCAAGCCGGTCCAGCACCGGACCCGCCACTGCGTCCCAAAGCCAGGCGAGTACCGCCACAAGCCGCCGCTCTGCCTGCGCTCTGCCTGCGCTCTGGCGTTCGTGCCAAGGGGAAATTCTGAAACGCTGTACGTAGCCGTTCACGTGGTGTCGGTACGTGAGCGAGGATTCCTTCTGTAACTCGGGACGCCCGGTTCGGGGTTCGGGTGACGGTGCTGCGTCAGCCAGGAACCAGTGTGGGGATCGGCCGGGAGTGGAGGCTGGCGTCGATTGCGTCGTGTAGGTACTCGGATGCGGATCGGCCTTGGCGGCGGCAGGTTTCGAGGGTGGAGAGGATCCGTTCGATCCAGCGGTTGCCGCGCTCGGATTGGGTGCCGCCGGAGATCCGGCGCAGGATGACCGGGCCGCGCATCGCGCGCTCCGCGTCGTTGTTGGTCGGGGTGATGCCGGGCACCTCGCTGAACGTCCAGAGCGCGGGGTATTCCTCCAGCAGTCCGGCGCAGAAGCGGGCGGTCTTGGGGTGGCGGCCGCGTGCGCCTTGATCGAGCAGGCCGCGGAACCGCTCGCGCAACGGCGCGAGTTGCTCACGCAGCGCGACCAGCGCCGGGTGCTCGGGATCGTCGGCGCCGGCGAGCGCGGCGGCATGCTCGCGGTGGATCGCGAACACCTGGCCGGCGATGTCGAGCAGCCGAGCGCCGAGCTTGCCGGGCGCGCCCGGACGTTCGGAGAGCTCGGTCAGCTGGCGCACGGCGTGCGCCCAGCACAGCTGCTGTTGCAGAACGTCGAGCCAGTGGTAGCCGACGTAGCGGTCGGAGGTGACGAACCCGCCGAAGTTCTCGCCCAACAGCTTCTTCGCTGCTTGCTGGGTGCGTCGCGGGTCGATCCGGTAGCAGACCAGCGCGGCGGTGGTAGCCGTCCACAGCCAGCACGGATCGGCCTTGCACAGCCACGTCGTCTCATCGGCATGCACGGCCTCGGCGAGCTTGATCGCTTCGTGCAGCTCGCGCCACGGGTCGTGCAGCACGCGGCTGACGCGCCGCAGCATCCCATCGACCGCACCAGTGCTGAGCTCGATTCCGTAGCACTCGCCGAGCAGCTCGACGATCTTCTCGCGCGAGAGCCGGCAGACCCCGGCCAGCACCGCGACATGCGCGTGCAACCGCGGCCCGAACGCGCTCAACGACACGCCCGCCGGCAGCTCCGCCAGCGCCGGCTTGCCGCAATCGGGGCACTCGAGCCGCAGCCGCCGCCACTCGCGCACCTCCGCCACGACCACCGGCAGCTCCCACTGCTGATGGCCGACTGGATCGCCGACGCGTTCCTCGCCGCCGGTGAACCGGTGCCCGCACCCACACCGCCCCGGCACACAGTCAAACGGCCCGGCGGTCAGCTGCTCCGGCTCGGCCGGCGGCCGGCTGGAACCCTCATGACCCGGCTGCCCGCCCTGACTGCGCGCTTCGCGCCGCTCGCGCTCCAGCTGCCTCTTCGCGCGCTCCCGCGCCAACTGACGGCGCTGCTGTCGCGTCAACCGCGAATCCGACGACGGCGCCACCGAACTGTTGCGCGAGGTGCGGTTCACCTGCCGCTCAAGCTCCTCGAACCGCTTCTGCAACCCAGCCACCTCGCCCAACGCATCAAGCAGCCGGACAACCAGCGCCCGTGCAGGCTCCCCACCAGCCACCGCGATCGCTTCCGCCTCGATCCGATCCACGACCGCAGGATTCCATCCATCCAGAAGGAATCCTGCTCACCACCACGACACCACCTGAACGCCTGCCGCTGTACAGCGCGCTGAGAACCTCGACGACGTGCTCGTAGACTGTGTCGGGCGTCACGTCCTCCAATGGCAGTGCATCCACTCCAGCGCTCACGGTTCGGATCAACGCATGGGAGCCGAGCCGGGAGACGTTGACTACAACGACCGCGCCGTCCGCGGCCGCCGCCTTGAGGTCGCTTAGAGGGAAATCGGGCTCTCCTGACGATCTGGGGGTGAGTCATCGGTGGGGGAGCGGGATTTGGATGCCGGCGCAGCAGAGGTAGATCATCGCGATCAGGGCGTCGGCGGAGTGGAATCCGTATGCGCGGTGTGAGATCAGCCTCACCTTGCTGTTGAGCGCTTCGAGCCGTCCGTTGCTCAAGTTCAGCTCGATCGCGGCGAGCACGCCGGCCTTGTGTTTGCGGATCGTTCGCGCGAGCTTGACGAACGGCTTCAGCCGCGAGCGAGATGCCCACGCCAGCCACGCCTCCAGGCGCTCGGGCGCTTGCTCCTTGGGGAGCTTGTAGAGGTAGCGCAGCTCGCCGTAGAGCAGGAACGCGCGGTACATCCGCTTGGTGGTGAGCACGACCTCGGCGAGCTTGAGCAGCTGCTTGGCGGTCTGCTTGGCGGTGTCCTTCAGCAGCCTGTAGCGGGTGCCCTTGATCCACTTGCCTTCGCCAGTCGAGGATCGTCCGTGGCGGTTGTACTCGTCGCGGCGGACCTGGTCGGCGGCCTTGCCAGCGAGCTGTACCACGTGGAACGGGTCGAACACGACCTGCGCGTGCGGGACGCCGTCCTCGGCGCGGATCGCCTTCTCATAGCCGGCGGACATGTCGATCGAGACGGCCTTGATCGACGCTTTCTGCTCGCCCGTGAGCCCGGCGAAGAACGCCTGCAAGCTGTCGGCGTTGCGGCCCTCGGTCGCCCACACGATCGACCCGGCCTGATGATCGACGACGCAGGTCAGGAACTTGTGCTCGGCGCCGTATGAGACCTCGTCCACGCCGATGAACCGAAGCCCGTCCAGGCGGTGGCGGTCGAGCTTGTCGGCGACGACCCGCGCGAGGATCGTGCCGACCGTGCGCCACGCGATCCGCAGCAGCCGCTCGACCTGCGTCTGGCTCATCTGCTGCGCCAGCCACGCCGTGAGATCTTCGAAGTCGCGCGTGTAGCGCGAGCCCGCCCTGGCCCACGGCACCCCCTCGTAAACATCCCCGCAGCCCGGGCAGTACAAGCGTCTGAGCCGGCACTCGATCACGCACCGCAAGCCGCCGAGATCCAGCGCCCGCCAGCGCTTCTCACGATGCTCCTTGATCTTCAGCCCGCGCGCGCCACAGCCCGAGCAGACAGGCTTCTTCGCGCGCAGCACGACGGTCACGATCACCGCCTCCTGCCCGAACGCCACATCCCTAACCCATGCACCCGCAAGCGCCAGCATCTTGTTGAATGCGGTGGTAGCCCGCACGTCGCCCTCCTTCGTAGGCAGCTGAACATCTGACATCCAGCAGCCTGCCGGATCTGGGCGGCGGCGGGCCGCCCGGCGTGTGCGCAACTTGCGAGACGTTCATGCCGGACGCCGCCGCGCGGGGTAGCGGAGCCGCGCGCCGCGCGGCAAGCGGCAGCCAAGCCAACCCGTTCGGCCCCGCAAACCCCGAGCTTCCAGGCAATTCGGCCGCTTGACCCGGGCTTCGGCTCCGCTATCTGGCAATGATCGCCGGGCAGAGCCCGGCACCCATCACATCAACGACCAACCACAGCGGACCCCAAGTCACCCCCAGACGAGCAGGAGTCCCGGAAATCGTCGAACCCCGGCAGGCCTCTAATCTCGCCGATTACCCGGTCCAAGGCGTCGTCTAGCTCGCGCCGGCGCTCAACGTCCAGGCGTGCGACATCAGCGCGGTCGCCCTCCACCTCCGTCCCTGTTAGCGGGGCAACCTGATGCATCCTTGTCAGGAATGCCACCTGATGCCTGCCAAGGTCGCCGGTCCTGCCGAGGTCGTCGCGCAAGGCCGTGAACCGCCTGGCCAAGTCCGGACGCTGCGCGGCGAGTGCGGTCAGGTCATTAGTGCGAGCGTCCAGCGCCTGACTCAGGAGCACCCCGCGACCCTGCTCGAACAGCTTCAGCGCATGATCCGCCAAGCCGGCCTGTACGCTGCACGCGGCGGCTTCCATTCCCAAGCCATCCAAGTCCGCGAGCATGGTTTCCTGGTCGCCGCGGGCAAGGCTCTGAGGCGCGACCTTCGACAGTAGCCCAACCGCCGCCTCGTACGCTGCCACGCCCTCCTGCCAGCGCCCGCCGACCGCGGCAGCATACCCCCACTGGCGAGCCGCCCGGGCCCGCTCACGAGGCGGCGCAGCAGCCTCAACTGCGACCGCACCGCGGAGAACGCGGACGGCCTCGTCGAGGTCGTCCTGCACCCCGGTGAGCTCAAACCGCTTACGCAAGGCGACACCGAGATTGGACAGCACTGTTACATGGTGGTGGGCGACGACTGGGCTGGCCTCCACCGCACGGCGGAGGACGCCAACGGCTTCGTCGAGGTCGTCCAGCACCCCGGTTTGCTCAAACCGGTTGGTCAGGGCACCACCGAGGTTGGACAGCCGTACCGCTCGGCCGGGGTCGTCGACCGAACTGACCGCCACGGCGTCACGGTCGACGCGGATCGCCTCGTCGAGGTCGGTCATCAGCCCCGTACGTCTAAACCGTGCGTGCAGGGCACTGGCGATGCTGGACAGTAACGTAGCGCGGTTGGAGTCCTTGGGGGAGGTGGCCGCCAGCGCGTGGCGGAGGACGCCGACGGCTTCGTCGAAATCGTCTGACAACCCACTGCGCTCGAACCGGCGGCCCAACGCGTCGCCGAGGCCTGACAGCATCGCGCTGCGGTTGGGGTGGCCGGCTAAGCAGGATGCCTCTGCGTCGCGGTCGACGCGGATCGCCTCGTCGAGGTCGTCCAGGACCCCGGTTCGGTCAAACCGCATGCTCAGGGCAACGCCGAGGTTGAACAGCTGTACCGCTCGGCTGGCGTCGTCGACCGAACTGACCGTCACCGCGTCGCGCCCCACGCGGATCGCCTCGTCGAGGTCGTCCAGCACTCCGACTCGGTCAAACCGCATGCTCAGGGCCCCACCGAGGTTGGACAGCATCATGGCGTGGTCGGGGTGGTCGGCTGGGCTGACCGCCACTGCGTCGCGGTCCAGGCGGATCGCCTCGTCTAGGTCGTCCAGTACCCCCGTGCGGATAGACCGGCGGCGCAAGGCAAGTCCGAGCGTCGAGAGTATTGTGGCGCGGTCGGGGTGGTCGGCCGGGCCACTCGCCACCGCGTCCCGGCCGACGCGGACCGCGTTGTCGAGGTCGTCCAGTACGCCGGCGTACTCAAACCGCCGGCGCAGGGCATTAGCGAGGTTGGACAGTATCCTAGCCCGGTTCGTCTGGTCGGCCGGGCTGGTCGCCACCGCGTCGCGGAGGACGCGGATCGCCTGGTCGAGGTTGTCCAGCACCCCCCTGCGCTCAAACCGGATATGCAAGACATCGGCGAGGTTGGAAAGGATCATGGCGTGGCCGGGTTGGTCGGCCGGGCTGGCCGCCACCGCGTCGCGGCCGACGCGGATCGCCTCGTCAAGGTCGTCCAGCACCCCGGCGTGCTCACACCGCCGGCGCAAGGCGATGCCGAGGTTGGACATCCATCTGGCGTGGTCGGGGTGGTCGGCCGGGCTGGCCGCCACCGCGTCGCGGCCGACGCGGATCGCCTCGTCGAGGTCATCCACCACCCCCCTGCGCTCAAACCGCGTGAACAGGTCGACGCCGAGGTCGGCCAGCATCGCGTCGCGGTCGGGGTGGTCGGCCGGGCTGGAAGCCACCGCATCGCGGCCGACGCGGATCGCCTGGTCGAGGTCATCCAGCACCCCGGTGCGGCTGAACCGCGTGCGCAGGGCGACACCGAGGTTGTACAGCTTCGCGGCGCGGTAGGGGTCGTCGGCGGGGCTGGAAGCCACCGCGTCGCGACCGACGCGGATCGCCTCGTCGAGGTCGTCCAGCACCCCGCTGCGCTCAAACCGGCGGCGCAGATAGATGCCGAGGTTGGACAGGATCGCGGCGCGCTGGGGGTGGTCGGCCGGGCTGGAAGCCACCGCGTCGCGGTCGACGCGGATCGCCTCGTCGAGGTCGTCCAGCACCCCGGTGCGTTTGAACCGCGCGAACAGCGCGACCCCGAGGTTGCACAGCCTCGTCGCGCGGTCGGCGTGGTCGGCCGGACTGGAAGCCACCGCGTCCTGGTCGACGCGGATCGCCTCGTCGAGGTCGTCGAGCACGCCGCTGCGCTCAAACCGGCGACACAGGGCAACGCCGAGATTGCACAGCATCGCGGCGCGGTCGCGGTGGTCGGCCGGGCCGGCGTCACGCGCCTGTTTGAGCAGGTCGATGACTATGTCCAACTCTACGCGATCGTCTCTGCGGAGGGCGTCTTGCAGCAGGCCGGTGACGCGGAGTGCAACCACATGGGGATCTCCGAACGAGCGGGCGCGGTCGGGATCAGTGGCCGGGGTGGCCTCAAGCGCCCGTCGGAACGGGTCGATGGCACTGTTCAGTTCAAAGCGATTACGGACCACCTCGGGGACCGAGTTGGGCTGTGCCTCATACACTGGCGTCAGCAACCGCAGCGCCTCGGAAAGGTCGTGCTCGTCGTCGCCGGGACCGAGCACTAGGCCTAAACCAAGCGTAAGACTGTGGTAGATGGGCATCGAAGGCCCGGAAGACCCGGTATTCCTGGGGTTTGAGTGCCGAGGCGGGATGGCCCGTGTCGGTTTGAAGTGAAGGGGCGTCGGCTGTCGGCTGTGGGCTTGCGGCCCTGACGCTTATCTGGGTGTGCTGCGTCGGAGGCGGTCCAGTTCGATGGCGGCGTCGATCCATTGGTCGTTGAGTTCGCGCAGTTTGCGGTAGTTGGCGATCTGGGAGTTGACCGCGTCGATGTGTTCGGGGCGGATGTTCTCGGTGCGGCTTCGTCCGCGGTGGCTGTAGCTGAGCTGGTGGTATGGGCCGTGGCGCTGGGGCGGGTCGGCTTTGCAGCGACAACCGGGGGTGCGGCAGGTGTTGTACTGCTCGGAGAGCGCTCCTGGCCGCAGGTCGCCTAGCGCAAGCAGAGCGGCTTTGATGCGTTGGATCGTGTCGGTCAGTTGGGCCTCGGTCGCCATAGTCGTCCTCCCTTGGGTGTTGGATTGATCCTGATGGTGACATCCATGTAACCATAGCTGATCTCTGCTATGGTTACATAACATTGTTGATCAGAGGGAGCGTGGAGATGAGCAACCCGAGGCGACAGTTGCAACGCAGGCTCGAGCGCGAACAGCTGGCGATCGAGCGGCGCCTGCAAGCCGCAGTGGCCCCCAACCTGTCCGGCCCGCTCCTGGGGGGAGCCCCGATCCGCTACGAGTGGGCCGAGCGGGACCGGGGGGTAGCCCATGGTGGCATGGGGATGATCGCCCGCCTGGTCGAGGCGGTCGGCCTGGCCTGCGAGATCGACGCCTCGGTCAAACTGCTCAAGGTCCACCGCCCCTACCACGAGTCCGACCACGTGTTGAACATCGCCTACAACGCGCTGTGCGGCGGCACGCGCTTGGAGGACATCGAGACTCGCCGAACCGACGCGGTGTTCTTGGACGGCCTGGGGACGCCGTCGCTGCCCGACCCCACCACCGCGGGCGACTTCTGCCGCCGCTTCGACGAGGCCTCGATCATGGCCCTCCAGGAGGCGATCAACCGGGCTCGGCTGAAGCTGTGGTCCCAGCAGCCGGCCTCATTCTTCTCCCAGACCGCCCGGATCGACGCGGACGCCTCGATCGTGGGCACCGACGGGCAGTGCAAGCAGGGCATGGACATCTCCTACAACGGCAGCTGGGGTTACTCGGCGTTGCTGGTCTCGCTCGCCAACACCGCCGAGCCGCTGTATCAGGCCCTCCACGGCGCCAACCGTCCCTCCCATGAGGGGGTCGTTCCCCTCTATGACCGATCGATCGAGCTGTGCCGGCGGGCCGGGTTCACCGACATCCTGCTGAGAGGTGACACCGACTTCTCGCTGACAACTGAGTTCGACCGCTGGGACGCCGACGGGGTGCGCTTCGTCTTCGGCTACGACGCCAAGGCCAACCTCATCCAAGCCGCCGAAGGCCAACCGGAAGATCTCTACCACGAGCTGGTGGCCAAGACCGAACGCCAGATCGCGACGCGGCCCCGGACCCGCCCCACAAACGTCAAAGACGACATCGTTCGCCAGCGCGGCTACAAGACGATACGACCGAAGAAGGAACAGGTAGTCGAGTTCTCCTACCGGCCGCGCGCTAGCAAGAAGGACTACCGCGTGGTCGCCTTGCGCAAGAACCTGTCGATCGAGCGGGGTGACAACGTCCTGTTCGATGAATATAGGTACTTCTTCTACATCACCAACGACCGCAAGCTCACCGCCGACCAGGTGATCGGCGAAGCCCACCAGCGCTGCAACCAAGAGA
Organism: uncultured Solirubrobacterales bacterium; assembly: GCA_963836065.1. Lineage (GTDB taxonomy): Bacteria > Actinomycetota > Thermoleophilia > Solirubrobacterales > Solirubrobacteraceae > Palsa-465. The sequence continues at coordinate 49,376 of CAWIII010000008.1, read as the reverse complement.
ACCTCATCGCCAACCTAAAAAGCGGGGTGCGAGCCCTGCACGCCCCCGTCAACACCCTCTACGCCAACTGGGCCTACATGACCATGGCGTCACTGGCCTGGACCCTCAAGGCCTGGTGCGCGCTCATGCTGCCCGTCTCACCCCGCTGGGAAGCGCAGCACGAACAGCAGCGGTGCCGACTGCTCACCATGGAGTTCCGCACCTTCCGGGCCGCTCTGATCGACATCCCCTGTCAGATCGTCAGGACAGCCCGCTACATACGCTGGCGCATCCAAGCCTGGAACCCCTGGCTGGGCATCTTCTTCCGCCTCCTCGACGCCCTCTAACACCATCCAAGACCCGCGCTCACCCCGAGCCGGCCCACCGGCTCTGCGTCAGCCACCCAAAAACCAGCCCCCCTCGACATGAGTGAACTCCACGCACCTCATCCCCTCGCCAAAACGCTCTCGTACCAACGACAGACGAGCCGGCCCGCTACCAATCAGACCGCAAGCCACGATTTTCGCCCACAGCTCAGCACCATTCGCTTGTTTTAGGGCTAGTACTCGAACGATCACGGGAGCGAGTCATACCGGTGACGTTCCCACGTCAGAGCAACCATCGCCACAGACAGCCGTCCGGAGCCTGTCAAGCTCGGTGAGACGCTTCGTGTTCGAATTTAGTGAGCGGCGGCCTCCTGCGTGGCGGGCTTGTTGATCCAGGCGGCGGTCGGCAGCTCGGGCGGCGCTGGCGGCTTGCGCACGAACCGCTCCGGGTGCTGTCGATAGGCGGCGTTGAGGACGTCGGCGCGGAGTTGGTGCAGCTCGGGCGCGGTGCCGTGGTGAACGGCGGCGGGGGTCATCAGCCCGATCCCGGAGTGGCGGTGCTGGTGGTTGTACCAGTCGAAGAACTGGCGGCAGTGATCGCGCGCGTGCTCGATGTCGTCGAACCGGACGGGGAACTCGGGCCGGTACTTCAGCGTCTTGAAGTTCGACTCCGAGCAAGGGTTGTCGCTCGAGGTGTACGGGCGGCTGTGTGTTTTCGTGATCCCGAGCGAGTACCTGTCGCACTACTCATGTTGTGGAGTTTCTGCCGGAGCGGGTGCGACTGGTGGCCGCGCCCGGAGAGCTGCGGAACGTTGATCTCGCGGTGCTCGGGTGGCGGACGGAGGATGGCGAGACGGCGCTGATCTGCCGGCTGGTTGACGGCAGCACGGGGACGATCCCGGCGCGGTGGACCGACTTGCCGTGGCGGGTCGCGCCGAATCGGGCGGTCGGTGGGGTCGGCTCGCCGGCGGGGTGGCGGTTGTTGTTGGCGCGTGGCGAGCGGCTGGCGAGGCGGCAGGAGTCGCGGTCGTGAGAGACATATCGCTGCTGAGGCTGAGCGCGCTCGACGCGCGTGTGCTGCGAGCGACCGACCCGTTGCGCGTGCGGCGTGCGGAGCGCATCGCACGGCTGGCGTGTTGTTCTGAGGAGCTGGCCGGTAGCTCGCTGCGACGGCTGCGCGGGCGGATGCTGGTCGAGGTTGACGGCCGCCGCCCGACTGGCTGGTTGCGTACTCGTGATGGTGACCTGGCGCTTGGAGCACGCGCCGTGAGCGCGGGGCGATGCGCTGGACGGGGTGAGCGCGCGGGGCACCAGGCCCGTGTTGCGCGCTCTGGGTGGTGTCCGGCGCGCCGTGCAGGGTGGCCCGGAAACGGAGGTGCTCATGGGCGGACAGTTGGCGCTGGTGACGGGCGGGGCGGTCGCGGCCGCGGCGGTGTGGGAGAGCTTGTCGCCGGAGGCGCAGCGCGCGGTGACCGTGGCGCTGGCGCGGCTGGCGGCGCGACTATTGGAGGCGGGGCGCGATGAGTGAGCAGAAGATCACCGACGCGCACCGGCGGCGACGCGCGGGGGTGTATGTCCGCCAGTCCTCGCCCGGGCAGGTCGAGCACAACGTCGAGTCCGCGGCGCTTCAGTACGCGCTCGCGGACCGCGCGGTCGAGCTGGGCTGGCCGACGAGCTCGGTGGCGGTGGTCGACGAGGACACGGGCCGCTCGGGCGCGCGCAGCGAAGGCCGGCTGGCGTTCAGGGAGCTGGTCGCCGAGGTCGGCCTCGGGCATGTCGGGCTGATCCTCGCGCGTGAGACCTCGCGGCTCTCGCGCGGCTCGGCGGACTGGCATCGGCTGCTTGATCTGTGCGCGCTGACCGGGACGTTGATCGCCGACGCGGACGGGATCTATGACTTGCAGGATGTCAACGATCGGATGCTGCTGGCTTCAAGGGGCAGATCTCCGAGGCGGAGCTGCACTTGATCCGCTCGCGGCTGGTGGGCGGGCTGCGCAACAAGGCCAAGCGCGGCGAGCTGCGGCTGCCGTTGCCGGTCGGCCTCGATCGCAACGATGACGACCGGGTCGTGCTGTGTCCCGATGAGCAGGTGCGTCACGCGATCGAGCGGGTGTTCTGCCTGTGGCAGCGGCTGGGATCAGCGCGTCAAGTAGTGATCGAGCTGGTCACTGAGGGGCAGCTGCTGCCGCGTCGAGCGGTCGGGCAGCGGCGGATCCGGTGGGCGCCCGCGAGCTATGTCGCGGTGCACAACATCCTGACCAACCCGGCGTACGCAGGCGCGTTCGTGTTCGGCCGCCAGCGGCAGGTCAAGCGGATCGACGAGCACGGCGAGGTGCACGTCGGCCGGGTCGATGTGCCGATCGAGGAGTGGTCTGTCTGCCTGCAAGATCACCATCCCGGCTATGTCAGCTGGGATCAGTACCTCGCGACCCGCCAGCGGCTGCGCTCAAACGTGACCCGGCGCGGGGAAGGCGGCGGAGCCGCGCGCGAAGGAACGGCGCTGTTGCAGGGGCTGGTGCGCTGCGGGCGCTGCGGACGCAAGATGCAGGTCGCCTACTCGGGCACGGGCGGCAAGGTCCGCCGCTACACGTGCGTGCGCGGGCGCGACTTCCACGCGACCGGGCGGGCGTGCCAGACCGTCGGCGGCGCCAGGCTCGACAAGACGGTCGTGGGCGCATTCCTGGAGGCGGCCGCACCGGCCGGGATCGCCGCGACCGCCGGCGCGATCCGGGAGCTCGAGGACCAGCACGACCAGCGGCTCGCCGGCCAACGGCTCGCGCTCGAGCGCGCCCAGTACGAGGCCGACCGCGCGCAACGCAAGTACGACGCGTGCGAGCCGGAGAACCGGCTCGTCGGACGCACGCTGGAGCGCGCGCTCGAAGAAGCGCTCGCTCAGCTCGAGCGCGAGCGCGGCAAGCTCGCCCAGCTCGACCGAGCCCGCCCCACACCACTGACCGAGCAGGAGCGCGAGGCGCTGGTGCGGCTTGCGCGGGAGTTGCCCAGGCTGTGGGCTGCCGAGACGACCACCGACCGCGACCGCAAGGAGCTGCTGCGCACACTGATCGGCGAGGTGATCGTCACCGCCGATCACGACAAGCGCCGCGCCGCGGTCGAGGTGCAGTGGGACGGCGGCGCGCGCACCGAGCTGAGCTTCCCGCTCAAGGTGCCCGGGTCGCTCGAGCAGGGCCGGATTGCGGAGGACACGCTCGAGCTGATCCGCCGCCTCGCCGAGCATCACTCCGACCGGGAGATCGCCGGGATCCTCAGCCGCCAAGGGAGACGCACCGGCACCGGCCTGCCGTTCACCGAGGGCCGCGTGCGCGCAGGCGTTCAGGTGGTGTCGTGGTGGTGAGCAGGATTCCTTCTGGATGGATGGAATCCTGCGGTCGTGGATCGGATCGAGGCGGAAGCGATCGCGGTGGCTGGTGGGGAGCCTGCACGGGCGCTGGTTGTCCGGCTGCTTGATGCGTTGGACGAGGTGGCTGGGTTGCAGAAGCGGTTCGAGGAGCTTGAGCGGCAGGTGAACCGCACCTCGCGCAACAGTTCGGTGGCGCCGTCGTCGGATTCGCCGTTGACGCGACAGCAGCGCCGTCAGTTGGCGCGGGAGCGCGCGAAGAGGCAGCTGGAGCGCGAGCGGCGCGAAGCGCGCAGTCAGGGCGGGCAGCCGGGTCATGAGGGTTCCAGCCGGCCGCCGGCCGAGCCGGAGCAGCTGACCGCCGGGCCGTTTGACTGTGTGCCGGGGCGGTGTGGGTGCGGGCACCGGTTCACCGGCGGCGAGGAACGCGTCGGCGATCCAGTCGGCCATCAGCAGTGGGAGCTGCCGGTGGTCGTGGCGGAGGTGCGCGAGTGGCGGCGGCTGCGGCTCGAGTGCCCCGATTGCGGCAAGCCGGCGCTGGCGGAGCTGCCGGCGGGCGTGTCGTTGAGCGCGTTCGGGCCGCGGTTGCACGCGCATGTCGCGGTGCTGGCCGGGGTCTGCCGGCTCTCGCGCGAGAAGATCGTCGAGCTGCTCGGCGAGTGCTACGGAATCGAGCTCAGCACTGGTGCGGTCGATGGGATGCTGCGGCGCGTCAGCCGCGTGCTGCACGACCCGTGGCGCGAGCTGCACGAAGCGATCAAGCTCGCCGAGGCCGTGCATGCCGATGAGACGACGTGGCTGTGCAAGGCCGATCCGTGCTGGCTGTGGACGGCTACCACCGCCGCGCTGGTCTGCTACCGGATCGACCCGCGACGCACCCAGCAAGCAGCGAAGAAGCTGTTGGGCGAGAACTTCGGCGGGTTCGTCACCTCCGACCGCTACGTCGGCTACCACTGGCTCGACGTTCTGCAACAGCAGCTGTGCTGGGCGCACGCCGTGCGCCAGCTGACCGAGCTCTCCGAACGTCCGGGCGCGCCCGGCAAGCTCGGCGCTCGGCTGCTCGACATCGCCGGCCAGGTGTTCGCGATCCACCGCGAGCATGCCGCCGCGCTCGCCGGCGCCGACGATCCCGAGCACCCGGCGCTGGTCGCGCTGCGTGAGCAACTCGCGCCGTTGCGCGAGCGGTTCCGCGGCCTGCTCGATCAAGGCGCACGCGGCCGCCACCCCAAGACCGCCCGCTTCTGCGCCGGACTGCTGGAGGAATACCCCGCGCTCTGGACGTTCAGCGAGGTGCCCGGCATCACCCCGACCAACAACGACGCGGAGCGCGCGATGCGCGGCCCGGTCATCCTGCGCCGGATCTCCGGCGGCACCCAATCCGAGCGCGGCAACCGCTGGATCGAACGGATCCTCTCCACCCTCGAAACCTGCCGCCGCCAAGGCCGATCCGCATCCGAGTACCTACACGACGCAATCGACGCCAGCCTCCACTCCCGGCCGATCCCCACACTGGTTCCTGGCTGACGCAGCACCGTCACCCGAACCCCGAACCGGGCGTCCCGAGTTACAGAAGGAATCCTCGCTCACGTACCGACACCACGTGAACGGCTACGATCGAGCCGGTATTCGGTCACACCAAACACAACAGAGGTGTCACCCGCTTTCACCGACGAGGCAGGGCCGCCGTGCGTACCGAATGGCGGTTACTGATGGCAACCCACAATCTCACCAAGCTTCACCGCCACCAGATAGCCACCGCAGGGCCCTGACGGGCCCGAGCGTGACGCCCAAGGCGAGGTACAGCGCGCGGCGCTGGACGGTGCCGCCCTCGCGGATCTTCAGGACCATGCAGTCAAGGAACACGATCGGGTAGATGTCCTCCAGCGGCCGCTTGCCCCACTCGCGCACGTCGTCCATCACCCCATCGGTCACGCGGCTGATCAGGTCACGGCCGACCTTCACGCCGTAGATCTCCTCGAGGTGCGCCTCGATATCGCGCGTGGAGAGCCCGCGGCTGTAGAGCGCGAGGATCTTCTCGTCAAACCCGACGAACCGGCGCTGACGCTTTTTGACGATCTTCGGCGCAAAGCTGCCGTCGCGATCGCGAGGCGCGTCGATCGGGACCTTCCCGTGCTCGGTGATCAACGTCTTCGCGGTCGTGCCATTGCGCGTGTTCCCACCGCCGCCTGGCGGCTCCAGATGCGGCTCGTAGCCGACGTGCTCGGTCAGCTCGACCTCCATCGCCCGCTCCACCAGCCGCTTGGTCAGCTCGGCGAGCAGCCCACCAGGCCCGGCGATCTCCTCCTCCGTGCCCGCGCCGGCGAGCAGCTCGTCGATCACCTCGTTGCTGATCCGCCTGTCAGACGGCACACCGAGAGCTTCACGGACCCGCCGGCGGCCAGCAGCACGGTCGACAGCCTCATCGACCAGCTCCGGCGACACAGCCGGGGGGTCCGCGGCCGGCGCGATCCCCAACCCGAGAGCCTCTAGCTCCGCGGCGTGCTGCTCCAGCTCGGTCCTGGTCCTGCTCCTCTGCGTCCTGCTTCTCGTAGTAGTAGGCATAGCGATCTCCTTCGCTCATGCCTACACAGTTCCTCGGACAATCCCCGGTGGCCGATGGCGGTCGCGGCGCAGAGTGCTCGCTCGGATGGGGTCTTGACCCCATACCACCGACGAGACACGTGGGTGATTCTGCTGCGAGACGTGACACCGCCTGCGGTTCAACCCCGTATTGGCCGGCGAGCGCGTCCGGGGGCATGAGGGGGGCAGAGCGCGTCCGCGGCGGCCGGAGCTGGGCCGGTCGCCGCGGAGCGCCTGGGCAAGCGGGCAGCCGGCGCAGGGCAGCCTTCCGTCAGCGTGCGTCCGATACCGTCGCGGTATGGGAGCGCGCCCAGCGGCGATCGATTAGTCGGGGGTCAGGTGTGGGCGCGGCCCGCGGGAAACCAGCAGACGTCGGGTGCTGTCGGTGCTGATCGGCTTCGGGCTTGCGCCGGGCTTTCATCTGGGCGGGGACTACACGCTCGGGGTGCTGTTTGTGGGGGTTGCTCTGTTCGTGGGGATCGCGGCGCTGTCGCGCCAGGACGATCGTCCGTATTCCGCGACCGTGTTCTACTTGCTGCTGGGGGCCGTGGCGTAGGTGGGCCTGGGGGTGATGGGGGTCGCGCGGCTTGACCCGATTGCGGATCATGTGGTGTTCGAGCACGTGACCGAGCTGGCGCTGGTGGTCGCGGTGTTCGGTTCGGGGTTGGCGGTCGAGCGGGAGGTCTCGCGGCGGTCACGGCGGGTGATCGGGTTGCTGTTGCTGGTGGTGATGCCGTTGACGATCGCGGCGATCGCGGCGTTCGGGGCGGGGGTGATGGGTCTGCCGGTGACGGCGGCGCTGCTGCTGGGGGCGGTCCTGGCGCCGACTGATCCGGTGCTGGCGGGGGATGTGGGGCTTGGGCCGCCGGGCGGTGATGACCAGGGTGAGCCGCGGCTGTCGCTGCACACCGAGGCCGGGATCAATGACGGGCTGGCGTCGCCGTTTGTGCTGGTGGGGCTGTTTGTGGCAACTCGTGGTGGCACCGGCTGGCTGGGGGACTGGCTGCTCAGCGATGTGCTGTATGCGGTCGGTGTGGCGGTTGTGGTGGGTGTGACGGGGGGGTGGCTGACTGCGGCTGCGGTCACGCGGCTGCGGGCGCGTCGGCTGCTGTCTGCGGATCTGGATGGGTTCTTTGCGCCGGCGACGGCGTTGGTGATCTACGGGATTGCGGAGGCGCTGGGGAGTTATGGGCTGCTGGCGGTGTTCGCGGCTGGGATCGCGTTTCGCCGCTACGAGTTTGAGCATGAGATTCACGCTCGCATCCATCATGGCGCCGAGACCGCGGGCCGGGTGCTGGAGCTGGCCGTGCTGCTGCTGTTGGGGTCAGCGCTCACCACCGCTGGACTGGCCGTGCCTGGCCTGGCCGGCTGGCTCCTGGCCCCTGTGGTGATCTTCATCGTGCGCCCGGTGCTGGTGCTGGCGGTCACCGGTCGGCGGTTTTTGGATGTTCCCGGGCGGTTGTTTCTGGGATTCTTCGGGGTGCGGGGGGTCGGGGGTCGCCGCCGTGTATTACGCGGCGGTCGTGGTGGCCAGCCACGACCTGCCGCCCGCGGATGCCCGCACCGTGATGTGGACGACGGTCGTCTGCGTGGCCGTGTCGGTCACGGTGCATGGGATCGCCGCCACTCCACTCACCCGGCGGCTGCTGGAACGCTGAGGCGAGGCCTGGGTGTCTATGCGGCGGAGCGGATCGTCCCGACCGCCTGGCTGTTGTGCGGGAGCGGTGGTCGGGTGGGACGGCCAGGACGGGTCGGGAGGTGGCGTGCAGCAGGCGTTGGGTGACACTGCCGACGATAAGCCCGCCGAGCGGAGTGCGTCCATGGGTGCCCATGACGATCAGGTCAGCGTCCAGGGCCTCAGCGATCTCGGCGAGTCGCTCCGCGACACGGCTGGTGGTGCCCTTGACGACATGCACCGACACCTCGACGCCGGCTTGGTGAGCGATCGTGTCGGCCTCCGTCGTGATCGCGTCGCTGATCTCGGACTCGTGGAGGAACACGTTCTCGCCGGCCAGCCGGCCGGCGAGAAACCGTTCGCTCACGTGGACGATGTGCAACTCGCCGCGCTCGCGGTCGGCGAGCTCGGCCGCGTAGCGCAGCGCGCGGTCGGCGTGCGCGGACCATCGGTGGCGCAGAGAATTATGGTGAACATGGTGATCCTTTCATCGCGGCTTTGTGGATGAGCTCAAGCCTGCTTGTCCAATGAGGACCTGGCAATGAGGCCGCGACCCCATTGTCTGAGGCGGCGTGGTGCCTGATCGTGGGGGATCGCTGTTTTCCCAACGCTTCACGAGGAGATCACGACATGAACCGAACGCTCGAGCAGCTCTCACCATCGCGAGCCAACGGATACGCACCCGATGCCTTGAAGGACACGTCGATCCGCTGCCTGCTGGTGGATGACCATCCCGCGATCCGCGTCGGCCTGCGGGAGCTGCTGGCTGGAGAGCCGGGGCTCGTCGTGTGCGACGCGGTGTCCTCGGCGGAGGCGGCGCTGGCGGTCGCGGAGCGCTCACCGGTGGATGTCGCGGTCGTCGACTACCAACTGGAGGGCCGGTCAGGGCTGTGGCTCAGCCGGATGCTCAAGGGATTGGTCGACCCGCCGGCGGTGCTGGTGTATTCGGCGTTCTCTGACTACCTGCTCGGGGCGGCGTGCGTGGTCGCCCAGGCCGACGGGATGGTCAGCAAGGCGGCGCTGGGGTCAGAGCTGTGTGATCGCGTCCGTGACGTGGCGGCCGGGCGGATGTGTCTGCCGGTGGTCCCGCCGGTGCTGGCTGAGCGCCTGCGGTTTCGGCTCGATCCCTCCGAGCAGGCGATTTTCGGTCTGCTGTCGGCCGGAATTCCGGTGCCGGAGATCGGCCAGACGCTGGGGTTGGCGCCTGACGAGCTCGATGCGATGCTGTGGAGCATGCTGAGCAAGCTGGAACGAATCGATCCGGCCCCTGTCAGATGACACCTGACGGGTCGTCACGCCCGCGGCGCTATGTGCCGCTGGCCTACCGCGTGGCGGGCCTGAACGCGCTGGTGCTGGTGGCCGCGGTGGTGTTGACCTTGGTGGTGCTGGCCCCCCACAGGCTCTCCTCGTTTGCGGTGGATGAGTCGATCGTGTTGGGCGCGGCCCTCGTCATCGCAGCGGCCGTGAACTTCCTGTTGGTCAGGCGGCTGGTGGATCCGGTGCAGGCGCTGACGGCGTTGGCCCGGCGGGTGGATCTCACTCACCCGGGCGAGCGCCTGCCGGGCGCCGCCTCCACGTCCGAGGCGGGTGAGCTGGCGGAAACGTTCAATGAGATGCTGGCGCGGCTGGAGGCCGAGCGCCGGGAGGCGACCGGACGGGTGCTGGCCGGTCAGGAGGCCGAGCGGCTGCGGATCGCGCAGGAGCTCCACGATCAGGTCGGCCAGGAGCTGACCGCTGTGCTGCTGGGGCTCGCCCGCGTCCGCGCTCGGCTTGAGCCGCCGTTGCGTGACGACGTGTCCGGTGTGCAGGAGGCGGTGCGCTCAAGCCTTGAGGATGTACGGCGCATCGCTCTGGAACTGCGCCCCGAGGCGCTGGATGACCTGGGTTTGGTGAGCGCGCTGGCGGTCTTGTGCGAGCGGTTTGGGCAGCACTCGGGGGTGACCATCGGTCAGCATTTCGCCGACGAGCTGCCCGAGCTTGATCCCGAGACTGAGCTGGTGGTCTATCGCGTGGCTCAGGAGGCATTGACCAACGTCGCGCGTCACGCGGGCGTGGACCGCGCCGAACTGTCTTTGCGCGCCGAGGATGGCGGCGTAATGCTGGCCGTCAGCGACCACGGGCCGGGTTTGCCCGCCGGGACATCGCCCGGCACAGGGATGCGCGGGATGCGCGAGCGCGCGGCGTTGATCGGCGCTCGGCTGCAGATCGGCGCCGGGCCGGCCGGGGGCTGCCTGGTCACCCTCTCGGCGAGCCCGAACCGCCCCGATGGTGAGCGATGACGCCGCTGAAGACCCGCATCCTGCTGGCCGACGATCACGTGCTGGTGCGTCGTGGGTTGCGGCTGATGCTCGACGCCGAGCCCGACCTAGAGGTGGTCGCAGAAGCGGGGGACGGCGCCGAAGCGATCCGTCTCACACTCGGGAATGAGATCGATTTGGCGATCCTCGACATTTCGATGCCGCGGATGACCGGCCTGCAGGCGATCGCTGAGCTGACGCGCCGTCGACCGCGGCTGCGGACGCTTGTCCTCTCGATGCACGAGAACGAGCGCTACCTGTATGAGGCGCTCAAAGCGGGCGCGTCGGGATATGTCCTGAAGTCGGTTGCCGATCGCGACCTGATCGAGGCGTGCCGGGCGGCGATGCGCGGGGAGGCGTTCCTGTACCCCGGCGCGATGACCTCGCTGATCAGCGACTATCTGCGCCAGGCCGGCGACGAAGACCGCGTGCGCGAGGATCCGTTGACGGCGCGTGAGCAGGAGGTGGTCAAGCTGATCGCCGAGAGCTACAGCACCCGGGAGATCGCCGAGGCGCTGGTGATCAGCGAGAAGACCGTGGACCGTCACCGCACCAACATTCTGGAGAAGCTCGGGATGCACGACCGCGTCGAGCTGACCCGGTACGCGATCCGTCGCGGACTCGTCGAACCATAAGCCTCGGACCCCGACGGCAGGACGATTGGCGCTCAGGCGAGCACGCCGTCAGCGCCGCGCCAGATGAGCGCCATGCCGGTGACGGCCGTCAAGCCGCTGACCACGCGCGGAGCGAAGCGGTTGACTCGCTCGCGCCAGTCACGCAGCCGCTGCTGGGCGCGCTCGCCGGCGAACGCCCGGGCCGCGGCGATCATCACCAACGGCAGCACGTAGATGAGATTGAACGCCAGCAGCAACACCAGCTCGGCCGGGACCGACTCACTTGAGCTGGCGATCACGCCGATCGCCGCGAAATACGGAAACGCGGTCGGGAGATCGAGCACGGTGACGCTCACGCCGAGCCCCAGCGCCGCGCGCATGCTCACCCGGGTTGCGGTCAGGTTCAGCCGGGTGGTCTGCTGACGGCGGGCCAGGACCAGCGCCACCATGATCAAGACGGCGCCGGCGATCATCGACCCGGTGTGAAACGCCGTGGACTGCGAGCTGGCTGCGATCCCGTCCAGCAGCTGGCCGGGACCGAGCGCCAGCGCGGTTCCACCGACGAAGTAGACGCCGAACACGCCGGCGGCAAACGCTGCCGCCGGCGAACGCGGGCCGTCGATTGAGGCCAGATAGATCGCGGCGGCGATCGTCAGTGGGTTGACTGCGTCGGCAATCGCCAGCGACACCACGATGAGAGCGACCTCGAGCACACCCGGACTATCGCCGGAGTCGCCGGCGAAGAAGATGAGGCCGGCACCCCATTTTGCCGGGCCTGCCGCGACGCGATGCTCCTGGCATGAGTTCCGTGCGTGTCCAATTCCCATCCGATCAGCCCGGGATCGCCGCGGGGTCAGATCCCCGGACCGGCGTGCTGGTGGTCGATGATCATCCCGCGGTCCGCGCCGGCGTCTGGCGCTTGTTGGCCGATCAGCCCGACCTGCGCGTCGCCGAGCCCGTCTCGAGCGCGATCGCCGCCGTGCAGGCCGCCGATGAAGCGATCGACGTCGCGGTCATCGACTATCACCTCGGAGAGCGCACCGGCCTGTGGCTCGCCCGTCGCCTCAGCCAGCGTCAATCACCGCCACGGGTCCTGATCTACTCGGCGTTCACCGACGACGCGCTGGCCGTAGCCGCCCTGATCGCCGGCGTCGACGGCCTGCTGGGCAAGTCAACGATCGGCGAGGAGCTCTACCTCGCGGTACGTCAACTCGCCCGCGGCGAGCGCTACCTGCCGGTCATCGCGCCCACCGTGGCGCGCGCGCTCAGCGCCCGGGTCGACCCCCGGCTGCGTCCCATCTTCCTGATGCTCGTCCAAGACATCCCCCCCGCCCGGATCACGGAGGCGCTGCAGATCTCAAGCACCGACCTCGACGCGGCTCGCGACGCGATCCTGTCGATGCCCGCCCCGGCCACCACCAGCGGACGTGGACGCACCGCGCGCCCCTCAGCGCTGCACTACGACCGCGCCCGCCGTGCCGGGCGATCTCGCCGCTCGTCGGCCTGAGCTCAGCGCGCCTTCGAACATGCATCCGGTTTCGCTGATCCTGGCTGTCCTGCTGGCGGCCGGTGTCATCGGCCGTCGCCGTCACCTGTCGATCGGGGTTCGGATCGTGTCGGCATTGGCCTGCCTGGGGTTGATCGCCTACGGCAGCGGGTTGATCCACCCCCCGTCGCTCGAGGTGATGATCCGCGACGCCACCGGGGCGCTGGGCGCGTACACGTACGCGCTCGTGGGGGTCTTTGCCTTTCTGGAGACAGGCGGGGGTGTGGGGCTGATCGCGCCCGGCGAGCTGGTGGTCATTCTCGGCGGGGTCAGCGCTGGCCAGGGCGAGGTCCGGCTGGTGCCGTTGACAGCGATCGTGTGGGCGTGCGCACTGGGCGGCGACGTGACCTCCTACGTTCTGGGCCGCCGGCTGGGAAGAGACTTCCTGGTTCGTCATGGACAAGCGGCCGGGATCACCGCCCGCCGTCTGGAACAGGTGGAGCGCTTCTTTGCCGCCCACGGTGGCAAGACGATCGTCCTCGGACGGTTCATCGGCCTCGTCCGGGTCCTGGCGCCGTTCATCGCCGGCGCGTCCCGGATGCCGGCCCGACGGTTCATCCCCTACACCACCCTCGCCGCCGGCCTATGGGCGAGCACCTTCTGCCTGCTGGGGTACGCGTTCTGGCAGTCCTTCGACCAGCTGCTCGCCATCACCCGGCAGGGAACGCTGGCGGTCAGCGCCGTTCTCGCCATCGGGTTCGGCGTGCTGCTGCTCGACCGCCGGCGGCGCGCCCGGCGCAGAACTGGCCCCGGCGTGCGCGATCGTGACACGAGGGAGCCCGATGCGTCATGGTGACCACTCTCGGGTGGGGGCTGACCCTGGCCGCGATCATCGCGCTGCTCGGACTCGATCTCTCGGTCGCCGGCCGCCGATCCGCGAGCGTCGGGCTCCGGCAGGCCGTCGCGTGGTCGGTGTTCTACATCGCGGCGGCGCTCGTGCTCGGCGCCGTGAGCGGCTGGGGGCTAGCCGGGCAGTACTTCGCCGGCTATGTGGTCGAGAAGAGCCTGTCCGTTGACAACCTGTTCGTGTTCGTGATCATTCTCGCTGCCTTCGCGGTTCCCGCCGCGCACCAGACGCGGGCGCTGACCATCGGGATCGCCCTCGCGCTGAGCCTCCGCGCGATCCTCATCGCGCTCGCCGCCACGCTGCTCGACGCGTTCTCGTTCATGTTCGCCGTCTTCGGTCTGGTGTTGTTCGCCACCGCCGTCCAACTGCTGCGCCACCGCCACCGCACGCCATCGGTCCGGGAGAACCGTGTCGTGGCGGCCACCCGTCGCGTATTGCCGGTCAGCGACCGCTACCACGCCGGACGTCTGACCGTCCGGATCGACGGACGACGCTCCGCGACTCCGATGTTGATGGTGCTGATCGCGATCGCCAGCACCGACGCGGTCTTCGCGCTGGACTCCATCCCGGCCGTGTTCGGCGTCACCCAGCACGCTTACATCGTCTTCTGCGCCAACGCGTTTGCGCTGCTCGGGCTGCGCGCCCTGTTCTTCGTCGTCTCGGGACTGGTTGACCGGCTCATCTACCTCTCCATCGGCCCCTCGGTCATCCTGGCGTTCATCGCCACCAAACTGGTGCTGCACTCCGCGCACCTTCACGTCCTCGAGGCAAGTGCGGGGCGGCTCGATCCGGATCCCGTCGCGGCAGTGATCGAGACCGCTGGACAGCGGATTCCGCGGATCCAGCGTCCTGCCGGGCTGACCGAGCGCGAGGCGGAGGTCGTGCGCATGCTCGCGCGCGGGCTGCAGACCAAACAGGTCGCGCGCGAGCTGGCAATCGCGACCAAGACCGCAGACCGCCACATCCAGAACGCCTACGCGAAGATGGGCGTCTCAACACGGGCGGGCGCGACCGTGTTCGCCATGCAGCACGGGCTGATGACGTGGGGAGAACTCCCGATAGTCCGCGTCAGCGGCCGCGCCTAAGCTCGCCCCCTGAGACCACAAACAGTCAAAAGGAGGCTGGCATGCCGGTCGTGATGATGGTCGACAACCCCGGCGGGACCGCTGACCTCTACGACAAGGTCCAGCGGAGCTCGACCAGGACCGGGCTGCCGGCGGGACCGTGCACCTGGCCGGGCCGGGCCCCGACGGCGGCTTCCGGGTCATCGAGGTTTGGCAGTCGCGAAAGCAGGCCGAGCGATTCCTCGAGGAGCGGTTCCGTCCGGCACTCGAGGCCGTGGGCGCCGCCGGACAGCGACCCGACGCCCAGTTCTGGCCGGTGCACAACTACATGACCTAGAACCGAGCTGCGACCGTCGCGCAGCGGGATACACATCAGAACACGGGAGAAACCCCATGCCAATGCGTTCATCGGTCACGATCGATCGACCGCTCGAGGACGTCTTTCGCTTCTTTCTCGACCTCGAGCGCAACATACCGAGGACCGACCCAAGCGTCGAGCATGTCATCAAGACTCCGCCAGGCCCGACCGAACCGGCCACGACATTCCGGCTGCGTCAGTGCTCACTGGGAAAGACGCGGGAGACAACCACTCGCTTCACCGCGATCGAGCGAAACCGCAAGCTCGAGTTCGAGGGGGTGATCGGACCGCTACGACCCGAGTGCGCCCTCGCCTTCGAGCAGACAGGCACCCGAACGTCGGTTTCGTTGCGCGGCCATTCCCACCCCGTCGGAGTTCTCAAGCCCCTGTCTTCACTGTTCGATCGAAAGGGCCAACAGATCTGGAGGCACCGGCTCGAGCGGATCAAGTGCCTGCTAGAAACCTCGGGCGGCGAGTCAGTTAGGCTCTCGCCCGGCGCGTCGGGCACTCCTCGAGCAACCGCCAAGCTCGCCGGCTCAGCGAAGGCGCCGACCGATTAGCAGCGACAGTTCCCTGCCGAAAGGCGGTAGCCGGATTCTGCCACGATGGACGCCACACCAGCTCGGACTGTCCGGCTGATATCTCGGGAGCGGCGGCGCTGCTCGGAAGGCTCGGCTGGCGGACTGCACCGGCATTCGCGCGCACGACTCGAGGGAACGTCAGAACTCCAGCGCTCCCCTGACATGGGGCACCGGCTGTTGCCCCATGTCTGCCTCCTAGCCTAGTGGAGCATCCTGTTAGTTGATTGAGTTACTTGCTTACTTTTCTACGCTTCGAGGACCTTGCCGGTGCAGGTCCATTTGAACGGCTTGGCGGTCTGGTTGTAGGTCTCGATGAACGCAAGCATCTGGCAGGCGAGGTCCTGTTCGGAGGTGAAGATGCCGTGCTTGAGCAGTCGCCGCCAGAGGATCGAGAAGAAGATCTCGATTTGGTTGAGCCACGAGGCGTGCTTGGGAGTGAACTGAAAGCTCCAGCGGGGATGGTCTTTGAGCCACTGCTCGACTTCCTCGGTGCCGCGGGTCGAGAGGTTGTCGGTGATCGCCACGATCTCCTGACCCTCCACGACCGGGATCTCGTCGTCGAGGTGGTCGAGGAAGTGGATCAGGTCCCACCGGTTGCGGGTCTTGGACGGCATCGCCAGCACGTCACCTGCCTGCACGTTGAGGCACGCGAACAGGCACTGGGTGCCGTTTCTGGTGTACTCGTGCTCGCGGCGGGCGGGCTTGCCCGGCGCCGGCGGCTGGTCGGGCTTCGTCGGCGCCTTGGCCTGGATCCCGGTCTTCTCGTCGAGCGAGACGACCAGCACGTTCTCCGGCGGGTCGACGTACAGCCCGCAGATCTCGCCGAGGCGCTCCTCGAACTCGGGCCGCGAGTAGTCGCTCATCATCCAGTAGTCGGTCCGGTGCGGCTTGATCTCCGCGCGCGACAGGATCACGTGCGCCTGCGACGCGGACATGCCCACCTCCGCTCCCAGCTCCTCATAGGTCCACCGCTCCCGCCGGGCGCCCTCCGCAGTCGGCTCCGGCCGGGTGCACGCCTTCGCGATCAACAACGCCCTCGTCTCCGGGCCATGCGCCAACGGCGCACCGGACCGCGGCACGTCACGCAACCCCTCGATCCCGTGCTCGGCATAGCGCCCGCGCCACTTCACCACCGTCGGCTCAGAGCACCCCACCCGCTCGGCGACCTCCACGCCCTTCAACCCCTCCGCCGCCGCCAGCACGATCTGCGCCCGCTCGACCATCCGCACCTCAGAACTCACCGCGCGCACGATCCGCTCTAACTCCAGCCGATCCTCCACTGACACCTCGATCTGCTTGATGACACCCATCGCCAACCTCCATCCTCGCCGAACTTGTCGGCAAGGACTTCGAGGCCACAAGCAGGGAACCTACCCGATGCAACGAACTTGAAGGATGAACCACTAGCCTAGCGGGAGAAACGTCGGGGTCGGACCGTGTCCGACCCCGAGGTTGTGCCCCCATGTTTCGTCGCCCCTCGCAGTTCATAACCGATGTCCAGTCGCGAGGTTGCGGGGCTGCTGAGTGTCACGAGGGGCGTTGTCAGGGCTCTGACAGAACGGGTTGAGGTCCGAGGTTGCGGAATGCGACACCGCCGCGGGCGGGGGGCGCGCCGCGTGGGTTGCGGTGGGCTACCGCACCCGTGGCGTGATGTTCTGGTTGATGTGGAAGAGGTTGTCGGGGTCGTAGGCCGTCTTGATCTCGGTGAGCCGATCGTAGTTCTCGCGGTAGGTCGCGCGGACGCGGTCTTGGCCTTCGTCCATCATGAAGTTGACGTACCCGCCACCAGCGGAGTAGGGGTGAAGCGCTTGCCAGTAGTCGACTGTCCAGGAGCGGATCAGGTCGGCGTTGTGGGGGTCGGGATCGATTCCGCCGATCACCATCGACCAGTTCGCGTCGCGGTAACCGAACGCCGTATCGCTCGGGCCGGCGCGGTGAACTGCGCCGTCGATCGGGTACAGATGCATCGTTGAGAGCGGCGTGGGCATCCGCTCGGCGAACGCAACATGGCGAGCGATCGCGTCGTCGGGAAGCTCACACACGAAGTCGCCGCGCCAGTACCATTGTAGGCCCGATGGGAGCAGCGCGTCGAATACCGACTGCAAGGCTGGATAGGGCAGCTCATGCGGGCCGTGCAGCGCCGGTCGAGCGGGCTCGGTCGCGGCCGACAGCGCGCGCTCGGCCTTATCAGGCGGTCCGGTGTGGCACCAGACGATGCCGCACATCTTCTGGAGGTGCAGCTCGGACGGGAACGGCGGCGCGGGTGGCACGGTCAAGAACGCGAAGAACCCGTAGAGGTCCTCGGGTGCGGCCGGCTGGAATTCGCGATACCAACTCAGCACGTCGGGCGCAGCCTCCAACGGCCACAAGGTCGGTCCGCCAACGACCATCGAGACGGGATGCAGGCGGAACGTCAACGAGGTCACGACCCCGAAGTTGCCGCCACCGCCCCGCAACGCCCAGAACAGATCGGGGTGCGTCTGCTCGCTGGTGGTGATAAAGCTGCCGTCGGCGAGCACGACATCAGCCGACACGAGGTTGTCGATCGTCAGCCCATACTTGCGGGTCAGGTAGCCATGCCCACCCCCGAGCGTCAGACCCCCGATCCCAGTGGTCGAGAACACGCCCGTGGGCGTCGCCAGGCCAAAGGTGTGGGTAGCATGGTCAAGGTCGCCGATCAGCGCGCCTCCCTCGACCGTGGCGAGTCGCTGCTCGGGGTCGATGCGGACCCCGTTCATCAGCGTCAGGTCGATCACCACGCCATCGGCCACGCTGCCTAGCCCGGCGCCGTTGTGGCCGCCGCCGCGAATCGCCAGTTCAAGCCCTTCGCCACGCGCAAACCCTACGGCCGCGATCACATCCGCGACGTCGCGGCAGCGTACGATGAGCGCCGGGCGCTTGTCGATCATCGCGTTGTACAGGCGCCGTCCCTGCTCATAGCCGGGATCGGTGCGTCGAAGGATCGCTCCGCGCAGCTGCGCCTCCAGCTGTGTTGTGTGTTCGGGTGCGAGAACGGCGGTCATTTCTTTACCTCCTTGGGTGACAGATGCTCTAAGACAAAGCTCAGCCAGGGATTGCGGCGATCGGTCCCTCGACGGATCCGTGATCGCCGTCGGGCGCACGGATCCTTCACGCGAGGTCCCGTCTGACGCACTCGCCCGGTCAGCCGAGCAGGGGGTGGACAAGGTCGTGCTCGGCGCAGATACGCGGCACGCTGTCCATGTCAAACTCGATCGCGTAGCGCTCACCGAGTTCGTCTGGGTTCAGGGTTCCGTCCTTGGTCCCGGCGCCCCACTCGCGGAAGAAGTGCTCAAAGCCTGCCGGCGAGATGATCTCGAGAACCCGGCACGGCTCGTCGCCTGCGTTCCAGAACGTGTGCCACTGCTCGCGCGGTTTGAACGCGAGCTCGCCGACCTCTGCGTAGATCACCTGATCACCGAGCAACGCCCCCATCCGGCCCTCGAGCACAAAGCTGTACTCGTCGACGCCGTCGTGACGATGCAACGGTGCGCACAGCGAGCGCGGCGGGATCGGGTGCTCGATCAGCGAGAACCCCCCGCCGGACTCCTCACCCCAAATCAGGAACCGGGCATCGCACCCCCCGAGTTGTGCGTACTGACCGTCGGCGCGACCGACTTTGCGCGGACCCTGAGCGGCGTCAAAGCGCCGCAACACGTTGGTGGCCTGTGTCGCCTGCATCGGATACTCCTTTCAAAATTGATCAGCGGTTAGCCGTTTCACCGCCACGGTGACGCACGATCGAGACGAGGGGAATGGGGTGGGACCCCCATTCGGTCCGGGTCGTGCTGTCCGCCAGGCCCCTGCGCCCATTCACGCCGACCGTTGGACGTTTTGACGCAGGTTTCCCGTAGTCGGCGGCGAATTGCCGTCCCATCGGGTGACGGGTGATCGGCTCGGGAGGCGCAGCAAGCCTGGGAGCGGTCCCTGCCGGTGCTCGGGGGCGAATGCCACGATTCGAGCCGCGGCCGGCGGGTGAGACCACCTGCTCTGGCGATCCCCAGATGGCGCAGCTTACCGCCAAGCTTCGGGATCGCCCGCTGCTTGACCGCATCAGGCCGGAAGCCCCCGGACCGCAGCTCCTCACGGAGATCGCCCAAGAACTTCTCGACGCCCAGCACCTTCTCGACGTAGCCGGCCGTTTGGCCGTCCACGCCCGCTGAGCGCGACCCTCGGTTGGTCCTCACCCGCTGCCAGGCCACCACCAGCGTGGCCGGGTCGCAGACAAGGTTATGCAGGTCCGAGAACCTGCGGTCCTGATCGTCTTGTGCCCACTTGTGCAGCTTGCGCTGGATCCCGAGTACCCGCTCCTGCGCCACCATCGGCACCAGCAACGGCGCGTCGCTATTCAACGACGACCTCCTCGCCTTCCAGGCCCACTCTGCAAACCTGCTGCCTCCCTTCGCCATGTACCGGGCTTTCCCCGGGCCGGGTCGGGCCGGGGCGCGGTACCGGCGTTACCGCCGGCCCGTTTCCCCGACCCGCCCTCCGAACCGGACGTGCCTGAGCATCCGGCTCTCCACAGGACATGCGCTGGTCGCTCTCGGAGCCATTTCAGGCACTGGATGGTTCCCCGGTCGCCTGGTGGGGCGGGGTAGTTGGGGTCCACGGTGTCGGGATTTGGTGCCCGCGGTATTGGTAGCGGGTCACCGGCACGTCGGCCGGCCAGTGGAGCCTGGTGCCCTCTTTGCTCGTCCATTTGCGTCCCCAGCACCGCCGTTTGATCTGTTTCCAGGTCAGGCGCGGGTACTTCTTGCGCAGCCAGCGGATCACTCGCCACCATAGGTAGTAGCTGAGGTATCCGAAGCAGCGCTTCGCCGCGCCGTGGCGGTGGTAGTTAGTCCAACCGCGAAGGATTGGATTGAGCGCGTGGATGAGCTCGTCGAGCGACAGGTTCGTCGTGGCGCGCCCGGTTAGCTCCTTGATGCGGTGCTTGATGTCCCCGAGCGCGCGGTCGCTCGGGAACGTGATCGCGACGGGCACACGACCGGGCCTGTGCCAGCGCTTGACGCGCCAGCCGAGGAAGTCGAACCCGTCATCGACGTGGGTGATCGCTGTCTTCTCTGGCGAGAGCGTGAGCCGCATCTGCTCTGCCATGAACTCAGCCGTCTGCTGCTTGATCGCCTCGGCTTGGGCGCGAGTGCCGGCCACGATTACCAGAAAGTCGTCCGCAAAGCGAACGAGCCGGTAGGTGGCATGGCCTCGCGCTCGGTGTCGCGCACGTCGTTGTGGTCCGTCGTGCGCTTGCCAGGACGCCTCGAAGCGACGGTCGAGGACTGAGAGGGCGACGTTCGCAAGCACGGGCGAGAGAATCGCCCCTTGCGGCGTGCCCGATGGCGTCGCGGTCACGGTGCCAAGCTCTGACATGACACCGGCGGCCAAGAACTTCCGGATCAGCGCCAGGACGCGCTTGTCGGTCACCCGAGAACGCACCTGCTCCATCAAGAGACCCTGATGGATCGACCCGAAACAGTCCTCGACATCGCCTTCGATCACCCACTCGTATCCGTGGTTGATGAACTGCCGCGCTTCCCCGATCGCGTCCTGCGCTCGGCGCCTGGGCCGAAATCCGTACGAGGTCGGACAGAAGTCCGCCTCGAAGATCGGCTCGAGCACCAGCTTGGCCGCCATCTGGACGATCCGGTCGCGCAGCGCGGGAATGCCTAGCCGTCTGACCTTCCCGGACCCGCGCTTAGGGATCGTGCGCTCACGTACCGGCAGCGGGGCATAGGAGCCATCGCGGAGCGACTGTCTAAGCTCGCCCAGCACCTTCTCCACGCCGGCCTGCTCGATCCGTTTGCGCGTCTCGCCATCGACACCGGCGGTCTTTGACCCCCGGTTGCGTTTCACCCGCTCCCACGCGACCGTGAGGGTCGCGGGGTCACAGAGGAGGTTGAACAAGTCGCCGAAGCGCTTGCGCTCGTCCTCGACTGCCCAGCGGTGCAGCTTGCTCTGCCATCCCAGTACCCGCTCTTGCGCCAACTCGGCGTCAAGCGGCGCGAGCGTATTCACGCCCGACCTCCCGAACGGCCTCTCACGCTGCGGTCCTGCTGGCGTCCTTCCCGATGTGGACGGCTCTCCCGTCCTCGCAGTACTACGACGCCTCCGCCACGCCCCGCACCCATCAGCGGACAACGCGCCTTGCCGGTGCTGGCCACCGCCAGACCGGCGCGCACGGGGCGCTTCCCACGTTCACCATGATCCGTTTGACCGGGTCGGCAACCGGCTGTACCGCTACAGCGCATCCACGAGGCCATCGCAGCGTCCCCGCGGCCACCGACCACGAGCACCACCCGTGATCGGGACGAGCCGCCGGAGGGCGTCCCGTTAACTGTGTAGGCGGATTATGGTGAGTGTAACAGTTACTCCGTGTGAGTGGCAATCAGTGACTGTCAGTTTGCATTGTCGGGGACGCGGTCACCGAAGTGGATCTTGAACGCGAGCAGCGCGGTCGTCCAGTTCTGACATCGTGTCCATTGCGGGGTCGCGTTCTGCAGCGCGAGGTAGACGAGCTTGCGGGCGGCGTCGTCGTTCGGGAAGCTGCCCTTGGTCTTGATCGCCTTGCGCAGCTGCCGGTTCAGGGCTTCGATGGCATTCGTGGTGTAGATCACGCGGCGGACCTCGGCGGGGAACGCGAGGAACGGGACCACGTGCTCGCACACGTTCAGCCACGCCTGGGTGATGACGGGGAACCGGGCGCCCCACTTCTCATCGAAGGCCTCGAGCTCGGCGTGGGCCTGGTCGGCGTCCTTGGCGGTGTAGATCGGCTTCAGGTCGCGGGCGACCTGCTCGCGCTCGCGGCGGGGGACGTACTTGAGGCTGTTGCGGATCAGGTGGACGATGCACGTCTGCACGGTCGTCTTGGGGAAGATCGCCTCGATCGCCTCGGGGAACCCCGCGAGCCCGTCGACACACGCGATCAGGATGTCGCGGACGCCGCGCTGCTTGAGGTCGGTGAGCACCTGCATCCAGAACTTCGCGCCCTCGGTTTCTTGGAACCACATGCCGAGCACGTCGCGCTCGCCGTCGAGCGTGACCCCCAAGGCGAGGTACAGCGCGCGGCGCTGGACGGTGCCGCCCTCGCGGATCTTCAGGACCATGCAGTCAAGGAACACGATCGGGTAGATGTCCTCCAGCGGCCGCTTGCCCCACTCGCGCACGTCGTCCATCACCCCATCGGTCACGCGGCTGATCAGGTCACGGCCGACCTCCACGCCGTAGATCTCCTCGAGGTGCGCCTCGATATCGCGCGTGGAGAGCCCGCGGCTGTAGAGCGCGAGGATCTTCTCGTCAAACCCGACGAACCGGCGCTGACGCTTTTTGACGATCTTCGGCTCAAAGCTGCCGCCGCGATCGCGAGGCGCGTCGATCGGGACCTTCCCGTGCTCGGCGATCAACGTCTTCGCGGTCGTGCCATTGCGCGTGTTCCCACCGCCGCCTGCCGGCTCCAGATGCGGCTCGTAGCCGACGTGCTCGGTCAGCTCGACCTCCATCGCCCGCTCCACCAGCCGCTTGGTCAGCTCGGCGAGCAGCCCACCAGGCCCGGCGATCTCCTCCTCCGTGCTCACGCCGGCCAGCAGCTCGTCGATCACCCCGTTGCTGATCCGCCTGTCAGACGGCACACCGAGAGCTTCACGGACCCGCCGGCGGCCAGCAGCACGGTCGACAGCCTCATCGACCAGCTCCGGCGACACAGCCGGGGGGTCCGCGGCCGGCGCGATCCCCAACCCGAGAGCCTCTAGCTCCGCGGCGTGCTGCTCCAGCTCGGTCCTGGTCCTGCTCCTCTGCGTCCTGCTTCTCGTAGTCGTAGGCATAGCGATCTCCTTCGCTCATGCCTACACAGTTCCTCGGACAATCCCCTCGCTTAGTCACAGCGAGTCAGATTGCGCCAGTAGCAGGGGCTTTGCGCGCAGCGCAGAGCCGGCGTTCGCGACCGCAAGCCACCGGAAGTCAGGCCGCGCCAGAAAAACGGTGACCAAAACGGTGACCAACAGCGGGCGGCGAAAGCGCCGGTCGTGCGGTGAGCGACCGTCTCGCATGGCTGGCCGAGTGGTGCCCCGAGTGCCGAGCGGCGCCTGCGACGCGCTGCCGGGATAGGCACCGGTACTCATATAGCGCCCGCTGCGGGCCGGCGGCGTGTCTGCACGTGGCCCGCGGATGGCGGATGCGGCGCTGTCCGACCTGCAAGGCGCTGGCCGGCGATCCGTGCCACAAGCCGTCGGGTCGTGAGGCTTCCCAGCCGCATACAGCCCGGCTGCGTCCCAGGCGTCGCGAGCTGACGGCTCGCCAGGCCGTGTGGGAGGAGCTCGAGCTCCGCGGCGCGACGGTCGCGGTCGTCCCGTTCTCGGGTCGCGCCGGGGACGGGGGAACGACGGGAACGATCACGCTCAGCCGGCTCGAAGGGCAGGAGCTCGTCGACGTCGAGCGGTGGGGCGGTCGTGACGAGCTGGCGCTCGCGCTCGAAGGACCGGTGTGGGACCGCTACGGCCAGTTCGTTGGCCATCCCTGGATCCGTGGCGCGGTCACGTGGACGGTCGCTGACCGCCGCATCCTGATCGCCGGTCAGCGTGGCGGCGAACCGTTCGAGGAGGAGCTCGCGTGAGCCCACGCGTGGCTCGTCAGGCGCGCGCCTACCGCGATCTCGGCACCGGCACCGACGGTGCTGGCCGACAACGGCGCCGAGCGTCGGCCGAGCGTGGTCGGCGGTTCAGCCGATCTGCGGGCGCGGGCGGCTCGGACTTCGCGCCGCCGTGCAGGGGACCGCCGCACTCTGCTGCCTCGGAAACGAGAAAGACCGGGGGGCAACCCGATCTTCCGATACATGGGCGCCGTCCAGCGCCGCACAAGAATGGTACGGCCAGTGTAGCCGGGTCGCAGACGGAACTGCGGCCGGCAAGTCGCGCTGCGCCCGTGTGTCCTCGCTGATGTTCATCGCGAACCCCGCCGTTGCGGTGTTGGCGATGGCTTTCGCCCACATCAACCTCGACGCGCCGGGAACCCCACCCGGGCGCAACGACCCGTGCCCGTGCGGGTCGGGGAAGAAGACCAAGCGCTGCTGCGGAGTGGACCGCTCGCGGTTCCTGCCGCTGCGCGGCCGACACCGCGGCGTCGTGCCGGCCGATCTGGCTACGCGCGTCGATGAGATGGCTGGCGACTTCACCGTGCGATTCCTCGCCAGGACGTTCCTGCCTACGCGGCTCGGAGGCCTCTCCCCCGCCGCTCTGACCGACGAGGAGCGCGCCAAGCTGCGGGAGCTGTTCTGCGATCAGGGCGAGCAGCTCGCCCAGGCGCTCGAGATCCTCGAGCGGGTCGGCTACGGGCGACCGCGCGGCCGGCGGCCTCGTTCCGAGCGCGCTCACGGGCAGGGGCGCCGCGAGCGTCTGGACGGCTTGTGGGCAAGCTTCCGCGCGCCTTGGCGAAGCGGCTGCCGACCTCTGCGGACACGCATCGCAGCGGGAGCAACGACGGCCAGGACATCGACGGGGCGATGTCGTGCTCACAGACGCTCCGCTCCGAGCATCTCGGAGTCCTCGCGGCCGCCGGCGGGCTGTGGCACTCGCGCAACCCCGCTGCCTGCCCGTACGCCGAGACGACCGCCAGCGAGCTTGCGCAGCTGATCACCGGCCGCCGGCGCCTCGGCGGCAAGGACATCGCCGACATCCACCGCCTCCTCGCCGAGCTCGAGCAGCTTGACTTCTCGGCGACCGTGAATCCGCCCAGGGACGGCAGCAAGCCGAACATGGCGCTCGGCCTGGATGTCGATGTCGAGCAGCGCGATCTCGTAGCGGTGACCGTTGCGCTGGCAGGTGGCGACGAGCTCGCGACGGTCGTCGTCAGCGGCGACGGAGATCACGTCGATGTTCTCGCCGAGGATGGTACCGGGGCACGGGAAGTTGGCCTGCTCGTCGAAGAACCCCTGGAACCCCATCAGCACCTCGCCCTCGTCATTGCAGTCGGCGGTGATCTCGGCGATCAGCTCATCCAGTGCGGGGTCGGCGGACTGGTCGCGGCGGCTGGCTGTCTCGGCGGCGAGCCTGGCGTTGGGTTGCGGGGTCGCCGTCGGGAGCGCTTGCTCACGGCCCGGGAGTATCGGCCTGCGCCAGGACGGACCGTTTCAGGGGCCGGCGGCGAGCGGCAGCCATGGCTGCCCTCCGGCGAGGCCGGTGAGCACTTCGGCGGGGCGCTGGCCGTGCTTGCGGGCGGTCGAGGTGTAGGAGCGGATCGCCAAGAACCGCTCGGCGCCCTCGCGGGTGCGCCAGCAGCCGGAGATCTTCTGCTGCAGTTTGACCATGCGCAGGTCACGCTCGCACAGGTTGTTATCGAACGGCACCCGAAAGTCGGTCGCGAAGCGCAGCACCTCGCGCTCGTGCTGGTCCAGGCGCAGCAGCAGGTTCTGTGCCTTGGTCCGCTTCGGCCGCCGCCCGGCCTGGGCGGGCTTGAGCCCGGGGTTCTGCTCGTAGCCCAGGGCGATCACGTCGCGGTAGCACTCCCGGATGGTCGCCGGCGGCCTGGCGCCCAGATGATCCTTGCCGGCTGCGATCGCCCGCTCGACGGCGTCCTTTGCGTCCAGCAGCAGGGCGCTCATCGCCGAGGCCAAGCTCGCGCCCTGCTCCTCGGCGCCGAGCAACTCGCGCAAATGATGGGCGCCGCACAAGGCGTGGCGGGCCTTCTCATAGAGCCGGTAGGGAGCCCACCCGTCGTGGACGGCGGTGCCCTCGAATCCGATCAGCACGCCGGCGGCGTCGATCCCATCCCGGCCGCGCTTGGCGTGCAGCGTGTAGAGCGTCAGCTGATCGGTCGAGGCGCAATGGATCCACGACAGCCGCCCGTCGACGCGTGCGCCGGTCTCATCGAAATGCGCGAAATCCGCCCCCTGCAGCTGACCGCGGATCTCCTCCAAAAACCCGTCCAGCCCGTCGGCGCCTTGCGTGACGAACGCCTGCAGGGTGGCGACGGAGATCGGCGCCCGCACCCAGTCAGACAGGATCTCCGCCGCCCGCGCGACCGGCAGGTGCTGATAGCAGACCAGGTAGATCCCCAGCGCCCGGATCCGCGGCCCATAGCACGCCGGCGCGCTCACGCCCGCCGGAAAGCTCGAGCCCGGCAGGTGCCCGCACTCACAGCGGCGCTTCTGGATCCAGTGCTCCACACAGTCAAGCCGCGGGATCTCGGGCAGGTCAAACACCTGCCGCGACTGGGACTCAACGATCGGCTCGCCCGACAGGTCCCGCCCGCAGCACTCGCATACCCTCTACCGGATGCAGAACCGCCCGGTCGGGATCCTCGCGTCGCTCCAGGTGATGACCCTGGTGCCCACGCTGCCCGCCCCGCTTGCGATGCGACTTGCGACGCAGGCTGCGCTTCTTGTTCGCCGGCTCCTTGGCATAGCCGTCAGACGACGGGGGCTTGGAGGAGTTGCGCGAGTTCTGGTCACGCCGCGCACGCAGCTCCTGCACCAGCGCCTCGAGCTCGGTGATCCGCACCGCCTGCTGGGCGATCAGCGCGTCGCGCTCGGACAGCAGGCCCTCAAGCTCGGGATCGGCCGGGCGGGGTGAAAGGTCGGCTGCAGGCGTCACGCGCGCAAGGTTCCCTGCGCATAGCCGCGATCCTGCCCAACACGCATCCCAGCGCTCCAGCCGAAGGGGACCCGGGCCGTCCGCCCCGTCCGCTATCAAGCCGCCGATGAGCGACGAGCAGACCATCCAGCGCATCCGCGAGCTGCGCAGCCGCGGACTATCACCCAACCAGATCGCCCGCAACCTGGGCATCAGGACCGCCGTGGTCTCCGATGCCGTCCGCAAGCTCGCCGCCGAACGCGCCGCCATAAGCCCCGAGACCGACCAGATCGACTGCCTGCTCAACGCCGGCTGGAGCACCGGCCTGAGAATCGACGGGCACCCGAATGGCACGACCCACACGCCGACGAGAGCACCGGCGGGCTGGTCACCGCACTGGTCACCCGCAGGCGTCGCCACCGCTGCCGCGCCAGCGTCTACCTGCTCGACGTCTGGTGCCTTGGCGTCAAGAACGCGATGGGACCACACACCACCGACGACCGGAAGCTCCGCCGGCTCACCGACCGCAGCTTCAGCGGATAACAGGCGCCACCCGTCACCGCGCCGATCGAACTCGTACGCGACCTCGTCTTCGGCGCCGCCGACTACGCGCGGCGACTCGGGTTCGCACCCCACCCCGACTTCCAGCACGCACACGCGCACCTCGGCCCATGGACCGGACCGAGCGCGATCACCTTCGGACATAACGGCAAACCCACCTACATCTCCGGCCCCTACGACGATGCCGAGCACATCATGCGCACCCTCCGCCGCACCGTCGGACGCGACGGGTTCAGCTACACGGTCAGCCTCAACCTCGACCAGCTACCGCTGACCGGCTGAACCCCAACCCCCGTCCCCGACCTCACGGGGACCTGAATAGTTACCTGATGCGCACCTACGCATCATGGGGAGAGCGCGTGCAGGCCGACCTTGCCCGCCTCCGCATCGGAGTCATCGGGGCCGACAGCGTCGGCTCGATGGTTGCCGAAGCGCTCGCCCGCATCGGGATCGAGCACCTGATCCTGATCGACTTCGACTCCGTCAAGACCCACAACCTCGACCGCCTGCTCCACGCCACCGACGCCGACGTGCGTCTCGCCCGGGCCAAGGTCGCGGTACTCCGTCGCGCCCTGCTCGACAGCGCCACCGCGCAACATCCCACGATCGACGCGCTCGAATACAGCGTGGTCGAAGAGCCCGGATGGCAGCAGGCACTCGACTGCGATGTGCTCTTCAGCTGCGTCGATCGTCCCTAGCCACGCGCCGTCCTCAACCTGGCCGCATACGCGCACCTGATCCCCGTGATCGACGGGGGCATCCTCGTCCGCGTCCGGGGCGACGGCCGGATGCTTAGCGCCGACTGGAAGACGCACGTGGCCGCGCCCGGCCGACGGTGCCTGGAGTGTCTCAAGCAATACGACGCCGGTCACGTGAGCGTCGAACAACAGGGACTCCTCGACGACCTCGTCCTACATCGACGGGCTGCCACCGGATCATCCCCTCCGGGCGAACGCCAACGTATTCCCGTTCAGCATGAGTGCCGCCTCCTTCGAAGTATTCCACCTGATCTCGCTGGTCGCCGCCCCGAACGGCGTTTCCGACCTAGGCGACCTGACCTACCACGCGGTACCCGGCATGCTGCGGACCGACGATCACACATGCCAGCCAGCCTGCCCATTCTCCACACAATTCCTCGGTGCCGGCTCCGATGTCCCCGCCTTGGTCAGACGACACGACGCAGCGGATCGCGAGCGGGCCGACCGCGATCGGCGTGCTCGCACCCTCGGCGTCCGGATGCGCCGCACGGTTTCTAACGTTGCCAGACGACTCGCATGATTCCGGTCGGCGCCTCGCCGGTCCAGCTCACATTTCGGCCACTTATGGCGCGCCGCGTCGCCATCGTCGCGACCGCGTCCGAAAACATTCCCCGCAATCTTCCGTATTGAGATGCGACGGTCCGCACACGAGTTTCGAGACGGCACTCTGGCAACGGCTCTCGTTCTTAGCCTGGATCCACCGGGTGACATGCTCGGTTCCGTCCGAGCCTGAGTCTTAAATGTCCTCCTGAGCAGGGCTTTAATAGCAGTCGTAGAGGGCGGCTGCGGCCCTGTCAGGAGGTCACCCATATGGTGCATGACGCTGCGGACGTTCCCGAAGGGCCGGCAAACCTCGACTTGGTGCAGGTTCGGTTCGACGAGCAGCGACTGATCAGCGACGCCGGCCTGCTGTTGACAGCAACGCTCGCGGACCGCTTGGGGATCGAGCAGCTGGTGAACGAGTCGGTGTGGCTTGACCCCAGAGCGCCGGGAGCGGCGCTGCCGGGCCGGAAGGTGATGTCGCTGGTGCACGGGATGCTCGCCGGCGCGGACAGCATCGATGACATGAGCGTGCTCAGAGCCGGGAGCACGGGCTTGATCCTGGGGCACCGGGTGATGGCCCCCTCGACGTTGGGGACGTTCTTGCGGGCGTTCACCTTCGGGCACGTCCGCCAGCTCGACCGCGTGCTCGATCAGACGCTCGCGCGGGCGTGGCAGGCCGGCGCGGGGCCGGGTGATGGGCCGTTGGTGATCGACATCGACAGCTTCGTCGGCGAGGTGCACGGCTACCAGAAGCAGGGCGCCTCCTACGGGTACACCAAGAAGCTCGGCTATCACCCGATCGTGGCGGTGCGCGCGGATACCGGCGAGGTGCTGCACATCCGCAACCGCAAGGGCAAGGCCAACACCCAGCGCGGGATCGCCCGGTTCGTGGATGAGCTGATCGCCCGGGCGCGGCGCGCCGGGCACAGCGGCCTGATCGTGATCCGCGCGGACTCCGGGTTTGAGAACCACAAGCTGTTTCGGACCCTGGACGCGCGCGGGATCGAGTTCTCGATCACCGTCAAGCACAGCACCAAGATCCAGAGGCTGATCGGGCAGATCCCCGAGACCGACTGGGTCACCGTCGCCGACTACCCCGAGGGCGGCGAGGCGCAGGTCGCCGAGACCCAGCTGGGCGGCTTTCGGCTGATCGTCAGGCGCACCCGGCTGATCGGCGCCCAGGCCGAGCTGTTCCCCGACTGGCGCTACCACTGCTTCGCGACCAACCGCACGATCCCGACGCTCGTCGCTGACATCGATCACCGCGACCACGCCACCGTCGAGCTGGCGATCCGCGACCTCATTGACCAAGCACTTCAGCACTTCCCCTCCGGCCGCATGCACGCCAATAGCGCCTGGACCGTGATCGCCGCGCTCGCGCACAACCTCGGACGCTGGGCAACCCAGATCGGGCTCCCCGATCGGCCGGTCCAGACCGCCCGGTCACGCCGCCACCAACTGCTGCAGGTCCCCGCCCGACTGACGCGCACCAGCCGCCAATGGACACTCCGGATGCCCGCCCGCTGGCCCTGGCAACACGACTTCACCACCATCCTCGACGCGATCCGCGCGCTCCCCGCCCTCACCTGAGCACCCGCGAGGTCACGACGACCACCAGCCGACCCGCGGCCGACACCGGCCCACTCACCCTGCCCCAAAACCGCGCGCCAACTGCCACTTCGGGCGTTGGCGCTCCCAGACGAGCGCTCCCGCCTGGGTCAACACCGTCCATCCCGAGTGTCACCCCGACAAACCCGGGAATCTCACCCCGTCAACCCAACCGATCGGTGGATCCAGGCTAAGGTAGCCCGACAGATCCGGGGATCCCGCGGCGGGTCGCACGAGGGTTTGAGCGGCAGCGGACCACCGTGAACGAGTGTGCGTTGCGTCGGCTACTACCCTGCCTGCCATGGACGACGGGCCGCTGGTCACCGCAGAACAGGTCGAACGCTCACTGCGCGCGAGCGTCGAGCTCGAGGGCGCCATCCACGAGGCAGGCGCCGCCATTCTCGAGCCGTCCAAGCCTGCCTACGGCACTGTGCTTCTCGACGCCCGCCTGGGGCTGATCGGCATGGCGGCTGAACTGGTGTCGCTACGCGCGGGTGTTCCGGGCTCTACCACTCAGGCGCTCTCTGAGCGCCTCGCGCTGGTCGTAGCTGCCCTTCAGGGGGTTAGTGTCACCGAGACGCTCATCAGCGAGGGCCAGTACATCAAGGCGGCTGGAGCGCCAAGACCTCGAGATCCTCGCACGAATGCGGGAAATCGACGCCGGAGAGGCCAGGATCGGCAAGGTGTCCAAATCAAACACGGGCCGCTGGGGTCGGGGCCCATCTATGGCTACCTCAGCGGCATCACGCATGTCGCTAAGCCCGATGTCCTCGATGGCCTGCTAGCTCGCACGCCAGTTGGCCAGGACGGGTTCGGCGTCGGCGTGATCCCGTGTTTCAAGGAGGACGCCGCCTTGGGCCTCTACGAGCTACACGTTTGGATGCTCCGTCGAGCTCGTGCGCGAAATGCTGCGGCTGCACCGCGACCTGTACGGCGACGACGAACTGCTCGCGCCGATCACCGCTCGCTGGTCCGTAACGATCGACCGGCTGCTCGAGGCCGAGCACGTTCGGCGGCCGAACGGCGAGAACGTCGCAGACGTGCAGACCGCTGCGCTGATGTAAGTCTCTCAAGCGGTGCGCCCGGTGAGCACACGGTGGACGCGATGGCCAAGACGGTCGGGGTTGGCCGGGGGCGACGCTGGACCGACATCTCACGGCTCACCCCGAGGGGTCGACGAGTAGTGAGGGGCTTGTCAAGGCTTGAGGAGATGATCGAAGCGGCCTCGCAGGCGCGCGGGTGGTCTCGGAGTTGGTCGGCCTCTCAAACGGGTCGGCCTAGAGTGGCAGCGTCAGCGGAGTCTGGCTTGCCACACGTCTCAGGATCCGAGGAGCGCTGCGGGTATGACGGCGATGCCGTCGGGGCGCCGGTAGGCCGCTTGGCCGGTTGTGATGACCGCGGCGTCGGAGAGGTCGTCTCCGAGTTCGTTGCGCAGCCAGATCAGGTGACGAACGTCGCGGTCCTCGACGACCTGTCCGAGCTTCACCTCGAGCGCGAAGATCTGGCGGCCGTGTTCGACGATCAGATCCACTTCACGATCGCCGCTCCAGGTACGCAGGTGCGCGATCTTCGCTTCGGCTGCCTGCGCGTATACGCGCACGCACAGGGTGACGAGCGATTCGAAGAGCGCTCCGAGGAGCGTCCCGTCGCGAGGTACGGGGGGTCCTACGGGACGTGGGTGCAGCAGCGCGTCGGCGTCGACGCCGAGCAGGCGCGCGGCGAGCGCGGGATCGGCGAGGTGGTGCTTGGGTGGTGATGAGAGCCGCGCGAGTCGGTTGCGGGTCGGCAGCCAGGCCGGCACGGGATCGAGGATCCACAGGCGCTCGAGCACGTCGCGGTAGGGCTGCGTTGTGGCTCTGGTCGGCTTCTCGCCGCGGTCGCTCGTCGCCGCGTCCCTGATCGTCTCCAAGGAGGCCGACGTCGCTGTCGCGGCGGCGTACGCCTGCATCCAGCGTCGCAACGTCGCGGGCCGGCGGACCTGGTGGCCGAGGTCCTCAAAGTCGTGGTCGACGATCCGGTCGAAGTAGCCATCAAGCTGTGCTCGCAACAGCCGGCCCGATAGACCGCGGATCCCGGGAAACCCCGACGTGAGGATCTCCTCGACGTAGCGCTCAAGGCCGACATCGGTCCGCCCGGCAATCGGAGCCTGTCCGCGTCGGAAGAGCTGGGTGAGGCTCACCGTCGGGACGGCGACGCCTCGCTCGGCAAGGGTCATCGGACGGAGCCGCACGCGAACGATCCGGCCGGCGCCGGAGTGTGTCGGGGGGTCCGTGGGTGACGCCGAGCCGGTGAGCAGGAAGCTTCCAGGACCTGCTCCGTCGTCGACCGCGCGGCGCACTCGGTCAAACGACTCCGGGACGCGCTGCCATTCGTCGATCAAGATCGGCGGGTCGCCTTCCAGCAGGCGTGAGGGGTCGGCCTGAGCAATCGCGCGCTCGCCGTCGTCGTCCAGCCGGTAAACGGTAGCGGCGCGGCGCAGCGCGGTCGCAGTCTTGCCAACCGCCTTCGGGCCGTCGAGCGCGATCGCTGGCAGGCCGACCAGCAACTCGTCGAGCTCGTGATCGACAACGCGCCGCCGATAGGGCGCAGCGGAGTCGTGTCCAGGCGTGACGACCATGTGCTTACGATACAGGTGCGCGGCATGCTACTGAACAGATCCGCACCTTGTTACCGAACCTGGCCGCGGCACGGGCGGGCCAGCGGGCTCGGACAAGTGTGGACCGAAGTGTGGACTAATCTATGGACTGTGGGTCCACACCGAAACCAGCCCCCGCCCCCTGAGGTGTTCTGACTCTTTGATAGAGCGGCCGACCTTAATCGGGACTACTGCTCGTTTGGGGGTGAATCGGGGGTCCGGGTTGTGATCTGATGGGTGCCCAAGAGCGCGAGAGGCAGATCGGACGGGTGAAGAACTTAAACCTCTGGCTGATGTCTCGTGAGGACGAGCTCCGCCGATGGGATGCAGCAGCGGAGTACAAGGACTGGCCGCTGAGAAGCGGCAGGCGCCGGTTGAGGAGTCCTCTCAACCGGGAAGAGCACCGCCGTCCCCGGGGCACAGGAGGCACCCACCCCGGTCGTAGCTCGTGCGTGCGAAACGCGGTAACCCCCGTCGAGGTCCGGGCTGATGCCCGGTAGGCCTACCGTGAGGAACGCCCGATCCCTCGGCGGGAATCTGATGATCGAGAAGACGTAATGCCGACAGTCGAAAGACAACAGGAAACCGGGACATGATGGCTGGCCCCTTCAGCTGGCCGTTCCGGATAACTGGCCGGATACGGGACGTAAATGCCCGGACGCGAAAGCGTGCTGACGCGGTCAGGTGAGCCCCGGCAGGAGAAGATGATGATGACGCCAGAACCAACAGACAAGTTAGACGCTGCGACTACGGTCGTGGTGAACGGACCCGCGGACGACCCACTCGAGGTTGAGCGGATCGCACGACGTCGCCCCATCGGACCTACACGGGCTTGCTTGAGCCGGATGCATCGAAAGGTGCTCGTCCGGTTCTGAGGGGGGCCGGGCGCAGCAATGCGCCCGGCCTACCCGGTGAAGGGGAGCAGTGGGCTTGCAGCCCGTCTGGAACGCGAGGAGGTCGTCGTTGAATAGCGGCGGTCCGTCGTCTTCGCCGAAGCTGGCGCAAGCTGCACAAGTGGTCCATCGATGATCAGGACCGGAGGTTTGACGACC
Source organism: uncultured Solirubrobacterales bacterium (assembly GCA_963836065.1). Lineage (GTDB taxonomy): Bacteria > Actinomycetota > Thermoleophilia > Solirubrobacterales > Solirubrobacteraceae > Palsa-465. Next base: position 15,424 of record CAWIII010000008.1, on the reverse strand, counting down.
TCTACAACCTCGTCTGCGATCCCGCGACGCTGATGGTGGCGTGGCACAGGGTCAGGGCGAACCGAGGGTCACGCTCGGCGGGTGTAGACGGGCAGACCGCCCCCTACATCGAGCAGGTGCTGGGCGTTGAGAAGTTCCTCGACGGGCTCCGTGAGGAGCTGCGCTCAGGGAGCTTCCGGCCGCTGCCGGTCAAGGAGAGGCTGACCCCCAAGCGTGGTGGAACGAAGAAGTTCCGTCGCCTTGGGGTGCCCGCTCTACGCGATCGCGTTGTTCAGGCCGCTCTCAAGCTGGTGCTGGAGCCGATCTTTGAGGCCGACTGCAAACCCTGCTCCTACGGGTACCGGCCGGGACGCCGGACGCAGGACGCGATCGCTGAGATTCACTACCTCACCTCCCGCTCCTATGAGTGGATCGTTGAGGGTGACATCGAGGCATGGTTCGATGAGCTTTCGCACTCGGCCATTTTGGATCGGGTGCGACGGCGAATCGCGGACAGGCGCGTGCTGGCGTTGATCAAGGCGTTCCTGAAGGCCGGGATCATGACCGAGCAGGGCCGGTTGCAGGGAACGGTCACCGGCACGCCGCAAGGGGGAATTCTCTCGCCGCTGATGGCTAACGTCGCGCTGTCCGCGCTCGACGAGCATTTCGCTCGGGCGTGGGAGGCGACAGGCGGTCAGCATGAACGCCAAGCGAGACGTCGTCGAGGCGAGGCCAACTACCGGATTGTCCGCTACGCCGATGATTTTGTGGCTCTCCTGCTGATCTGGGGGTGAATCATCGGTGAGGGAGCGGGATTTGGATGCCGGCGCAGCAGAGGTAGATCATCGCGATCAGCGCGTCGGCGGAGTGGAATCCGTATGCGCGGTGTGAGATCAACCTCACCTTGCTGTTTAAGGCTTCGAGGCGTCCGTTGCTCAAGTTCAGCTCGATCGCCGCGAGCAGCCCGGATTTGTGTTTGCGGAGCGTTCGGGCGAGCTTGACGAACGGCTTCAGCCGCGAGCGAGATGCCCACGCCAGCCACGCCTCCAGGCGCTCGGGCGCTTGCTCCTTGGGGAGCTTGTAGAGGTAGCGCAGCTCGCCGTAGAGCAGGAACGCGCGGTACATGCGCTTGTTGGTGAGCACGACCTCGGCGAGCTTGAGCAGCTGCCTGGCGGTCTGCTTGGCGGTGTCCTTCAGCAGCGAGTAGCGGGTGCCCTTGATCCACTTGCCTTCGCCAGTCGAGGATCGTCCGTGGCGGTTGTACTCGTCGCGGCGGACCTGGTCGGCGGCCTTGCCAGCGAGCTGTACCACGTGGAACGGGTCGAACACGACCTGCGCGTGCGGGACGCCGTCCTCGGCGCGGATCGCCTTCTCATAGCCGGCGGACATGTCGATCGAGACCGCCTTGATCGACGCTTTCTGCTCGCCCGTGAGCCCGGCGAAGAACGCCTGCAAGCTGTCGGCGTTGCGGCCCTCGGTCGCCCACACGATCGACCCGGCCTGATGATCGACAACGCAGGTCAGGAACTTGTGCTCGGCGCCGTATGAGACCTCGTCCACGCCGATGAACCGAAGCCCGTCCAGGCGGTGGCGGTCGAGCTTGTCGGCGACGACCCGCGCGAGGATCGTGCCGACCGTGCGCCACGCGATCCGCAGCAGCCGCTCGACCTGCGTCTGGCTCATCTGCTGCGCCAGCCACGCGGTGAGATCTTCGAAGTCGCGCGTGTAGCGCGAGCCCGCCCTGGCCCACGGCACCCCCTCGTACACGTCCCCGCAGCCCGGGCAGTACAAGCGTCTGAGCCGACACTCGATCACGCACCGCAAGCCGCCGAGATCCAGCGCCCGCCAGCGCTTCTCACGATGCTCCTTGATCTTCAGCCCGCGCGCGCCACAGCCCGAGCAGACAGGCTTCTTCGCGCGCAGCACGACGGTCACGATCACCGCCTCCTGCCCGAACGCCACATCCCTAACCCATGCACCCGGAAGCCCAAGCATCCGGTTCAATGCCGTCGTGACCCGCACGTCGCCCTCCTTCGTAGACCGCTGAACTTCGAACATCCAGCAGCCTGCCGAATCAGGGCGGCGGCGGGCCGCTCCACACGCGCGCAACCTGCGAGACCTTCACGCCGGGCCACGCTCAGCGCGAGGTAGCGCAGCCGCGCGCCGCGCGTCAAGCGGCAGCCCCGGATCACCAGCCGCCCGCCCAACACCAACGTATGCAGGAGATCCGGCCGCTTGACCCGGGCTTCGGCTCCGCTATCTGGCAATGATCGCCGAGCAGAGCCCGGCACTCATCAGACCTAAATCGGTGGGTAGTTGAGGCGGCGACGCGCAGCTTTTCGGTTAACTGTGTGTTAACCAGGCGCTGCTGATAGCAGAAAGCCCCGCGTTTGCGGGGCTTTCCGTCCGAACCGCGTGTCACGGTTCGGACTGTGCATGTTGATCCTGATGGTGAGTGGAGCTCACCCAGAGGATGATGTCGGCTAACCCTGACAGGGGGCCCGGACGGATCGAGTTCCGCGCCGACGATCCCTCGCTGACGCCGTACGCCGGGTTGGCGGTCTCCGGCGAGCTGTGCCGGAGGTTGCGGCTGGTGGAGCTGATCGACGCGGAGCTTGCGGCTGCGCGGGTGGCGCCGGTCAAGCAGCGGCGGCGGGGGGCTGTCGGCGGGCGAGTTTGCCGTCGCGATCGCCGAGTGCCAGCTGGCGGGCGCCGCGTGTTTCGACGATGTGCAGGACGTGCGTGCGGATCGCGCGGGCGCGAGTCTGCGGGCGGTGGCCGGCACTCCATCGGCGCCGACCGCGCGCCAGTTGGCCTGCCGGTTCAAGCCAGGTCACATCCGCGCGATCGAGCGCGGGGTGGCGCGCGCGGGCAACGAGCTTGACCGCCGGCTCGGTCGCGACCCCGGCGAGGATCTGACCTTCGATCTCGACGCGACCGAGACCAAGGTGTTCGGGCGCCGCAAGCGAGGCGCCGGGCGCAGCCGCCACGGGCATCTGGCGTACAACTCCTACGTGGTTACGTGGGCTGAGCGCGGGCGGGCGCTGACCTCGGAGCTCAAGGGCGGCAACCAGGCGCGGATCAAGGCCGCCGAGTCGGGCCGGATGCTCGGCCGTGCGCAGCGGCTGCTCCCGGAGGGGCACGGGCGGATCACGGTCCGCGGCGACTCGGGCTTCTACTCGGTTGAGCTGATGATGGACTGCCGCAAGCGAGTATGCGCTTCACCTTCTCGACCACGCGCACGTCGCTGATGTGGTCAAAGCTTGCCGAGATCGCAGATGACGCCGGGACCGAGGCGATCGACATGGCAGGCGCGCAGGTCGCCGAGCTGCGATTCACCCCCCAGGGGTGGAAGCACGAGCCGTTGAGGCTGATCGTGCGCCGCGTCCCGGTCAGCGCCGAGGAGATCCAGGCCACCAGCCCCCGCGCCCGCCGACGCAAGACGATCCCGCCCCAGCAACTGCAGATGGTGCTCGACGGCGAGCTCTCATCCACCTACGCCTACAGCTTCATCGTCACCGACATCCCCCAGGACGAGATGAGCACCGCGGAGGTCGAGCACTTCCACCGCCACCGCGCGCAGATCGAAGAGCGGTTCAAGGACGCGAAGCTCGGCCAGGCGCTGCGGCACCTCCCGTCCGGCAAGCTGGCCGCCAACCGCCTGTGGCTGTGCTGCTGCCTGTTCGCGCTCAACTTATCCGCCTTCATATGCGACCTCAGCCCGGCGGCAGCCGCCTCCGGGCGAGCCGCCGATCAGCACGCCCCGCTCCGCCGGCACGCCAAGACGCTCAGGCGCATCCTGTTCTGCGTCCCCGGCCGGATCGTGCGTACCGCCCGGCGGACGATCGTACGCCTCGCCGAGGGCTTCCCGCACCTCGATCTCCTCAACGCCACCTACCACGCGGCGCTCGCGCTCCCCGGCCCCTAAAGCTTCGGCCGGCCCGCCCTCCAGAACACCAGCCCCGCCACGCCGTCCACGTCGGCGACCCCACAAACGCTCGCCCGCGCCCACGCTGGGCCCGCCGCCCACCCCTGACAACCACTTTGACGCGCTGACACCGCGTCTACGCCCGCGTGTAACCCAGTCAGCCCACGGTAACTGTCAAATCAGGATCGCACCGAGCGCAATCCGCCCTTACTCACCGAATTAGGTCAGATTACGACCAAGGACCCCGGAGTCACCCCCAGACGAGCAGGAGTCCCGATTTTGTCATCGTCGTGGCAGGCGAACGGCGGCACGCCGAGGCGCTGATCGCAGAGACCGAGCAGGTGATCGCGCCGCTCGGTCTGGCGCTCTCGCGAGAGAAGACCAGCATCGCTCACATCGACGAGGGGATCGAGTTCCTCGGCTGGCGCATCCAGCGCCAAACGGGGCGCAAAGCCCGCCCGCAGATCTACACCTACCCGTCCAAGCCGTCACTCCAGGCGGTCATGGGCAAGGTCAAGCAGATCACGCGGACCGGCCAAAACCAGACGCTCGACCAGCTCCTGAACCGGCTCAACCCCGTGCTCAGAGGCTGGTGCGACCACTTCCGCCACGGTGTCAGTTCGCGGACGTTTGGTTACCTGCGCGCCTATGTTTGGCGGCGGGTGAGCACCACGCTCGGCGACCCGCCCACGACCCGCGCCAGCAAGCCGCGTCGGCAACAAGGCGTCCGGCAACCGTGGTCGCGCAGTCGAGCTCGAGCGCACCGGCAGTTTCAACCGAGCCTGCGGTCAACCACGCCCCCAGCAGGGAACGGCAGACGAGCTCGATCACGCCGCCAGTTTCAAGCCAACCCGCGGTCAGCTACACGCCCGCCGCAGCCTCAAATACGTCGTACCCGAGCAGCAGCACATCCGGCACCAGCGGAAGCGGCGGCAGCGGCGGAACTTCCAGCGGTAGCTCCGGCACGGCGACCGCGCCTGCCGGCCCTACTGGTAGCAGCGCGCTGCTCGGACCCGGCCATTGCAACTGCTAGCCCACGAAAGGATCAAATGCCGACCGAGACCGTCCCTATTGCTCAAGCTCAGCAGTGTCAGCTTCGCTGCCGACATGCCTGTGAAGCAGGAACAGCTGGTGAGGTGATCGAGTATTGGAGGGGTGCCGGATGAGATGCGCCGGCGGAGGGGGACACGGCTCGCGGCAACCGTGCGCGATGCGGTCGCGGCACTTGCTCGGGTGGCTACCGGCGGCGACGCTAACGGCCGAGGACGACGGCTACGCGCGAGCGGACCGGGAGACGGGCTCCGGGTTTGGGCTTCTGCGCGATGACCTTCCCGCCGCGCGAGCGCGAAGTGTGCTTCGCGGTCACCTTCCCGAGCCTGCAGCGCGCGGCGACGAGGAGTGTCTTCGCAGACTTGAGTGTGTGGTTCTTGAGCTTCGGTACCACGCACTGCACTACGCGCGGCGTGCCGCTGCTCGACCTACCGGACCCTCCGGAGTTCGGTGTGTAGTTCAGGATGCGGCTGTGGAGCTTGATGGAGGGCAGCATCTGCCAGTGCAGCACGCCGCCGAGTGGGTAGGAGCCGTTGGAGGCGCCGGTGACCGCGAGTCCTTCGGATTCGCTGTTGGAGGACGACTTGGTGACGGTGATCTCGATCGTGGGGGTGGTGCCGAGCAGCATCGGCGAGCCGTCGGACGCTGTGCCGGTGCCGTAGGAGACGACCTGGAAGTATGTTCCCTGGTTCAGCGCGAGGAACAGACGTGGCACACCTGAGACCGGATCCACGTAGAAAGCGGCACCGGTGACCTCGCCGGTGGGGAGCACCGCCCCGAGATCCGTCCCGCCAAGACCGCCCCAGACCCCCAACCGCTGATTATCGGCTCTCTGCTTGTTTACGTCCGCCGCCTTGTACGCGATTAGATGGGTTCCGCTGGACGTGAAGATCCAGCGGCCGTCGGGACTGATCTCGTCCCACATCGCCTTCTGGATCTGAGGTGTCCAGAGCTTGACGTAGTAGACGAAAGTGAGGGTCGTGGGGTCAACGACGCCGAACGCGCCGCTGCCGCAGGTGTTGCTAGGGCTGCTGTTGGGGTAATAGCACTCCAGCGGGAGCAGGACGCGCGGCGGTACCGGCGGGTCCAAGCGCGGATCGCCCGGGTCGAAGCTCAGATCGCCCACATGGTTGTAGCCCTCCTTCGTCGACGGGATCACCGCGGTGTTGGAAGCGGTTCGGGAGAGCGTGGAGTTGGTGCGGTAGAGCGCTGAGTTGCTCGTCGAGCTGACGCCGTCGAAGAAGAAGTTGCCCGGCGGCTGGTCGAAGGTGATGCCCTGGTTGTAGGCGACGCTTGCTCTGCTCGTGCTATTGAGCTTCCATCCTGCGAGCGCCGGCGCGGCAAGCCATCCCGCCAGCGCGCCCACGACCATCATCGGACCAAGCGGAACAAAAATCCAACGAGCCATCGGTACCTCCCTAAACGCCGAAGACATCCTCGTCCCACCCCGAATCGGACCGGAAACCAACCGCCAAACCATCGGAGCCGGCCCCGCAGCTCCCATGCGCTCTAAGGCTTCGAGTCTCTCGTCGTTTTCACGGAGAGTCAAGCCCAGGTTCCGGACGCTTTGAGGTGCTTTGGCGACCTCTCAGGAGCGCCGGGTAGCTTCCTGGGCATATTACCGTGGGCAGGCGACGGCGATGGGCCAGCGGTCGCCGACGGCACTAGACGTAGGGTCGGGCTCGAGCGAGCCGGGGCCATCGCCCGAAGCTTCGTGCCATCGCCCACCGCGCATCACGACGGGATTGCGTGGACGGGGTCAGGCAAACCGGCTGCGCGCGAGCGACTGCGTCCGTCGCAGAGTGCAAGTCGGCTGACGGGCCGCGCGAGCAACGAAAGCGAACGCGAACCAGGTGCTGGTCGAGCCACCGTGATCTGGCGCTCGCCTCGAACGCCGTAACTCGGTGCATCACGAATGAGGGGTCTCTTAGCTTAGATAGCTCCGACGCTTCCCCGAGAGTTCTCTTCGCCACGGTCCTGAGCATCCACGGCAGCCAATCAATCCCTGCCGAAAGGACCAACAAAGTGATACGCCGCACTCATATGACCACGCTCGCCGTCATCGCTGGCGCCGCCCTCGGCGGTTCCGCGATCGCCAGCGCGGCGAGCTCCGGGACGAGCACCACCAACACGACGGCTCCCAGCAACCCGCCACAGGGCCAGTACGGACCGCCGGCCCGGCATGACCCGTCGCTCGGCGGCCATCAGGCCAACGGAAAGAGGGAGAAGCTCCTGACCGGCGAGACGGCCGCCAAGGTGAGAGCCGCCGCCAAGGCCAAAGTCCCAGGGGGAACAATCGAGCGAGTCGAAACAGACGCCGACACCGGCTCGCCCTCCGAGGCGCACATCAAGAAGAGCGACGGCTCCCAGGTCATCGTCTACGTCGACGCGAACTTCAACGTCACCGGCACCGGAACGATGGGCCACCCGTAGTCCTCCCACGGACCATCGGATTCCAGCCTTGAGCGCCGGGTCCGGCACACACGCCGGACCCGGCGCGCGTAAGCCATCGGATCGGCAGGCCGGTCACCCCGGTGAGTCGCGTGGCCTCGGTGGCCACCCGTTGCCGGCGCATGGTCGCGTCGCAAAGGCAGCACGATGCGCGCAGGGTACGGGTCGAAAAGCAAGCGTCCGATCGGAAGACGAGGCGTCCTTGCGCCAAATAGCGCTCACCGGCGCTTCGCCAGCCTCAAGGCGCGCATCTCTCTCAAGCGCCTGGAGAGGAAGCTGCTCAAGCGGTAGTCGAGCAGGACTTGGTGATGGGCGCCCCGAGCGTCTCGAAATAGCAAGAGGGATGGGCTTCCGGACGCGGACAGCCGGGACCGCTTCGGGCGCCTTCGCCGAGAGGCGGTGTTCCTTCTGGCGGTCCGCAGGCTGCGCTGGGGCAGACTACGTAGCCGGATTCGTATTGGCGGCGGATGTACCGAGCGAGCCGTGGAGCGAGGGTGCTCGACATGCGTGGATTTGACTGGAGCGGAAGCGGCTTGATCAGGGCCACGTGAGCGCTTGTGCTCGCGATCGGGGTGCTGGTGAGCATCGCGGCGAGCGCGTTCGCCGCGGCCGCGCCTCCGGCGAACGACAACCGTCCCGCCGCGACCGGCCTCGGGTCACTGCCGCACACGGTCCGCGGCACGGCCGTCGGCGCGACCACCGAGGGCAACGAGCCAGTCTCGGATTGATTCCCGGGTGGGCGAGCTTGTGCCGCTGGACCCGGTCTGGGTCGAGCGTGGTCACCGTCGGCGACGTTGCTCAGTCACGCGCGGGCGTTTGGGCGCTCAGCTGGATTGCGCGTGTGACGGGGTTGCGGAGGGCTGGCATCCGCACGTGCCCGGGGCGTGATCGTTGCCGCAGCACGCTGCCGTGGCGGCCGGCTCACAGCATGACGCTTGCGTTTGCGCGCCGCAGCACGCGGCTGGCTTGCGGGCGCGGATGATCGCCGAGGACGCGTGTCGGTGTACGCGATGGGTCGGTCGGATCTCGATCTCGTCGAACCCGGCTGCGTTGAGCGCGGTCCGGAATTCGGTTTCGGTGAGCGCGCCGGCGATGCAGCCGGTCCAGGCCGTCATGTCGGCTTTGGTGTTCTCGTCCATGTCAGGGTCAGCGATCACGTCTGAGATCGCGAATCGTCCACCGGGGCGCAGCACGCGGGCGGCTTCGGTGATGACTTTGGGTTTGTCTCCGGAGAGGTTGATCACGCAGTTGGAGATCACGACGTCGACGCTCGCGTCGTCCAATGGCATCTCTTCGAGGTAGCCCTTGACGAACTCGACGTTCTCGACGCCGGCCGCCGTGGCGTTCGCACGCGCCAGCTCGAGCATCTCGTCGGTCATGTCGAGCCCGATCGCCTTGCCGGTGGGCGCCACCCGGCCGGCGGAGATCAGGACATCCGCGCCAGCTCCCGATCCGAGATCCAGGACCGTCTCGCCGTCGCGCAGGTCGGCAACCGCGGTGGGCACACCACAGCCAAGCGAAGCAGTGAGCGCAGCCTCCGGCAGCTCCTCGCGGCTCGCCTCATCGTAGAGCGCGCCGCCGTCGACGGAGACCGGCCGCGAGCCCTCGCCGTGGCGGAGATCGTTGCTGCGCTCTCGATGTGCTTGATTGTGCCCTTGTTCTCACCTCGCGGCCTTTCGGTGATCAGGGAGTCGCCGATGCTGAGCTCGCCGATTTTTGCCGGCGTTCTGAATGCTCCGGCGTACGCGGGCAGGGGGACGACCTGCCCTGCCTAAGGCCAGCTCTGGCGAGATTCTGCGCAGCAAGATCAGCAGATGGCGGACGGAGACCCTGACCAACATGGGCCGCAAGCCCTCGGACGCGGCACAGACCGGAGAGCTAGCCCTCGCCCCAGCCAACTATGCCGGCGATGTCGAGCGCCGAGATCATGCCAGTGGGCTGGCCGCTGTCGGTGTCGGTGACGATCAGGTGCGAGGCGCGCTGCTCGCGCATCTCCTCGATCACACGGATCAGCGGGGCTTCGTTGGGAATGCCCGTCGCCGGCACGGCAAGATCCTTTGCCGTGGCGTCTGGGCGGCCGATCGCGGCCTGCGCGATGTCGACGTCCGAGACTAGTCCCCACCGCGCCGGGTCGCCGAGTGACACGACCAGGCTGTGGATGTGGTGGCTGGCCATCAGGCGGCCCATCTCCCTCAGTCCGGCCTCGCGCGAGCAGGTCACGACCGCTTTGTTCATCGCATCCATCACGCGAGCGTGCTCGACTCTTGGGGTGCGGTAGCTGCCGGTCTCCTCCATCTCGCCGTGCTCCTGTTCGTGTTCTCGATTGGGACGAAGGCGTCCGCTGCGCCAGCGTCACTTTACAGAGAAGCCGGCCGTCCGGGGACGCACCCGACCTGGGCTGCGGCGGCTCCCTGACGGGCTGCCCGTAACTACGCGGGTGATCGCGGTTCTCGACGACCGCTGGGAGTTGCCGCGCCCTGCAGCGCTGGCAGTTGGAAAGATTTGTCCCGTGAAGGCCGGGCCTAATCGCGAACGTCGTTGATGGTTGAGTGTGGCTCCCACGGCGACGTCAACCTGGCTACGCTAGTGCCAGCAGCGGCTGTCCGACCCGGCGGTCGACGGGCTCGTCCTTCGGAGTGGAAGCCCGAGACGCGCGGCCAGACCTCACGAGACCGACCGCTCCGGAACGCCTCCGGCAGCGTCCGTCCCGTCAGCGGATCGCTTTCGCCCATCAGCGGGCACGCCCCAGACGATGCAGGAGCGGCGATATGCGCCCGGCGCCGTGCCGCCTCTCCTCAAAGGGGCGTCTCGTCGGAGGCGATTCGCACTCCTGCTAGGCCACGGGGACCAGCAGTCTGACGAGCCTCGAAAGCAGTGCTCGACGCTTCTGGTTGTAGGCCGTTGCAGGAGCCAGCGCGAGGCCGACCAGAGTTCTGCTTCGACGCCGTGCGAGCCGCAGGGGTGCAAGCACGGCCGAACTCGCACCTCTGCTCGCGATATTGAAGCGCCAGGTCTCGCGTAGTGCCGCTTCCAGCTGCTCAAGCGGGAGCCTCACGAGCTGGCCGCGTAAGTGCTCCCTACGTTCCAATACAGTTATGCGGAATTCCGCATAACAGGAATTAGGCTGACCTTCCGGTTATGCGGACTCCGGCGCCAGTGGGAGCGTTTTGCCTGCTCGACGGGCCATCGCGCGATTTCTCAGTCCGCATAATCGTCCAGCGTGCGTAGTGGCTTCGGCTGCTCCAGCGACGGGTTCCCGAGGCCGATCGCCTGACTCTTTGCGACGACGAAAAGCCCAGAGCCACGGCCAAACCTTGAGAATCATCGTATACGCACGATTACAGCACCGGTTCTCGCCAGCTCGGATCGTCGGCAAGGCTCGGGCTGCTCGCCAGGGGCGGTGCGCGGCAGCGCGTCCGATTATGCGGACCGCGCGACGGCAAAACCGCCTATCCGGCGAAGAAACGTGACCTCGCGAGCGAGGAGTCCACATAACCGGAAGGTCAGCCTAAACTCGGAGGCCCGCCAGTCATTCGCGGCGAGACTTCCGTTGGGTCGCGAGCGACAGTGTGGGCGCTGGTTTAAGCGGTGAACACGGCAAGTTTTCGATCGGTATCGCTGCCTCTCGACGACTGACGCGATCGTCCAACCAGGACCGTGGAGCTTGGTTCTGCCCTACCGTACGCGGATGCCCGGTCGGTTCAAGCTGCGGCGCGATTCTGGCTTTCGAGCTTTGCTCGTGAGCGTTGCTGTGCTGTTGTCGCTGGCGGCGAGCGTGCCAGTAGCGTATGGCGCGTCGGGGGCCGACCATGTCGGCCCTGTGAACATCGTGGTGCCGATCGTGACCGGTGTCGCGCGTCGCGGTGAGCAGCTGACTGCTTCAAACGGCATCTGGCGTCCCGCCGTTGGGGCCTTTCGCTACCTGTGGCTGCGCTCGCGAAACGGCGGCCGCACCTGGACGCGGATCAAGGGCGCGAGGCGTTCGAGGTACTTGCTCGTCAAGGCAGACAAGGGCGCCCGGATCACTGTTAGGGTCACGGCGATCATCGCGCGGGGACGGACCGTCGTGTTGAGCAGGGCATCCGCGCCGGTGAGGTCGTCCCCTCCTGGGAACAGCTCGCCGCCGGTGATCAGCGGAACGCCACGGCGCGGCTTTACGCTGAGCGTGGTTACGGTCGGCTCGTGGCGCGGCGCTGGTAATGAGGTTTCTTATCGATGGCAGCGCTTGACCAAGGGTGGCTGGCGGAGTATTTCTGGCGCTCGCAGGGGGACCTATACGCTGACCGAGTCAGATGTAGGCGGGCGCGTGCGGCTGCTCGTCACCGAGTCCAATCGGGACGGCTCGTTGGCCGTGGCGAGCACGGCGACCGCGCGCATCACACGCGCGCGGCCGCTCAACACGATTCTTCCCTTGATCACGGGAGCGCCACGCCCCGGCGCCGTGTTGCACGTCAGCGCCGGCCGCTGGATTCCGCCGAGATCGAAGTTCGCCTACCGCTGGCAGCGCTCGACCAACGCCAGGACTTGGAGGGACATCTCCCGCGCGCGTCGCCGCGGCTATAGGGTGGCCCAGGCGGACGGTGGTGCTGTGCTTCGTGTGATCGTCACCGCTACCAACCCGGACGGCTCACGGCGCGCCACCAGCGTCGCGATGGGAGTGCCGCCGGTAAGCAAGCGGGCGCCGGCGATGCCTTCCGGGACGCTGGCGAGCACTTACACGCTGAGGGCCGACGGCGGCAGTTGGAATCCAACGGGAGCGAGGCTGAACTACAGCTGGCTGCGCTGCCCGGCGGACGCAACATCGATCATGAACAGCTGCACGCAGATCGCAACAGGCCCTACCTACACGCTCGCCGTCGCCGACGCCCGATACCGGATCGGCGTGAGGGTTAACGCCAGCGCCGTTGGGGGCACCACGAGTGCCGACAGCCCCATGACTGACACCGTCGGCAGCGCGGTCGTGTCGCTCGGCGCCGTTGTGCGGGCGGTGCCCCACTCGTTTTTGGGAATCTCGACGGAGACCGACGAGTTCAACGACTTTGTGCAGCAGGTGCCGTCTTTTCCGGCGCTGCTCAAGCAGCTGGCGGTGGTCGGGGACAACAGTCCGGTGTCGCTGCGGATCGGAGGCGAGTCCGCCGATGGCACCTACCTGAACGCTGACGGCTTCTCAACTCCGAGCGGTGTCAAGAGTGTCGGGATCGACTTGCCCTACCTGCAGCGCCTCGGCGCGCTCGCGCGCTTGGCGCCGCTGACAGTGACGCTTGATCTCAACCTGGCCGCGCACGACCCGCAGATGGCGGCGGCGCTCGCGCGCGAAGCTCAGAACGCGCTGCCCGCCGGCAGCCTCGACGCGCTTGAGGTCGGAAACGAGCCCGATCTCTACCACACGCTAATCGGCTGGAACTGGAACCCCGCGAACCTGACGTGGGGAGCCACCTACTCCCCGCAGACCTACGCGAGCCACTTCGCGACCTACGCCGGCGCGCTCTCCAGTGCAACGCCGGGCGTGCCGGTGGCCGGCCCCGTGCTCGCCAACATGGGCGCCAGCTGGTATCAGACCCTGCTTCAGAGCGACGGTTCAAGCGTCGGGCTTCTGACCGGCCACCGCTACCCGTTCAACGCGTGCGCGGTCCCGGGCTCCGCGCAGTACCCGACGATCGCGGGACAGCTCTCAGCCCAGGCATCCTCGGGACTTGCCGCCAGCCTGCTGCCCGCGATCACGGCCGCGCACCAGGTGGGCTTGAAGTTCAGGGTGACCGAGCTCGGATCGGCATCCTGCACCGGGCTACCGGGCGTCTCTGACACGTTCGCGACCGCGCTGTGGGCGCCGGATGTGCTGTTCAACATGCTCGCCGACGGCGTGGACGGAGTCAACGTGCACACTCGCTACGACACCTCGAACACGCCGCTGGACGGCTCCGGCTCCACGATCGTCCGACCGTTCTTCTACGGGATGGTCGCGTTTACTCGCACCCTCGGCCCCGGCGCATCACTGCTTCAAACGAGCGTCAGCGGCCAGCTGCCCGCAGGGCTGTCGGTGTGGCCGGTGGCCCTGCAAGGGGGCCAGATGCATGTACTGCTGATCAACAAGGCCTCATCCACGGCGACGGTGGCGCTGCAGACAGGAGCGCAAGCCCCAGCGCAGGTGCAGTCGCTTCAGAGCTCCTCGATGTCGCCCGGCGCACAGGTCACCCTCGGCGGCCAGCAGCTCTCAAACAACGGCGCATGGCAGGGCAACCCCGTGACCACGACGCTCAGCGCCCGGAGTGGCGCCTACCAGGTGAGCGTCCCGCCGCTGAGCGCCTCGCTGCTCACCTTTAAAGCCGGCTAACGCCCGGGCCAAGGTAGGCGCTCCGGTGCGGCGCCTGTCAAATGCCCGATTCGCCGCCACCAGACCACCGTCTCCAAGCGTCGGACCTGATCGGATCTCAAAAGCCAGGGGCGTTAGATATTAGATGCAGCTCGGGGTCCGCAGCTGCGGGTCAAGGGCCTCTCGCGATGAGCTCGTCGCTGGATCACGACGACGACGCCGGGATCTACAAGCGCGACCCCAGCGCACGAACGCTGTGAAGATCGTGCCGCGGGACATCCAGCGACGGCCACGATTGGCAGAGTGGGTGCTATCGGATCTACATGGAATCGCCGCCCACTTTCTCAGCACCTAATCATCGAGCCCGCGGCACGCACCGTGAGGCGAGGGCCGCCTCGCGTTAGCACGAGGTAGCCGCCGGTGGAGCACGCGCCGGCCAACGCGGCCAGGCGTGACAGCTCAACCCGGACAAGAGGGTTCGCAAGTAGTCCAACCAGCGATGCCGCACGGCACTGAACACGGTTCGGTCGCGCTTGGTAACAAGCACCCCCAAATCGCGTGCACGATCGCACGCCCGACGAAGGAGGTCTCCGATGTTCGTAGTGTCGTCCGATTCACCGACGTGACCGCCGAGAGGATCGACGGGCTGCTCTCCCGCATCAAGGAGGCCGACGGGCCACCGCCGGGTGTGCCCACGACTGCGCTCAAGGTACTCCTCGACGAGGCTCAGAGGACCCGCGGTAGTCCTCCAGCACTTCGAGACGGCGGAGGACATGAGCACCGGTGCCGAGGTCCTCAGCGCGATGGACCCCTCCGAGACGCCCGGGACCCGCGCGTCCGTCGACATGTGCGAGCTAAAGATCGAGCTGCAGGCCCCCTAATCCGAGCGGTCGGCGACGGCCGGCTCCTCGCCCGGGTTTAGATCCGCCAGGCGGGAGAACTCTCGCGCGGCGATGCGAGCTGCAGACCCCGCTCATCCGCATTCCGACCAGCTACGCCGAGCAGCACTCGCTAAACGCCGATGACCTCGTCCTGCTTGTTCACCGGGACCCGAGCGCAGGCACGAGCGCTGCTCGATGAGTTGGCCCCCACCAACACCGCGCGATCAGGGGTTCCGTGCCACAGATACGGGTGTCCGAGACGTTTCTCACCATCCGCGGCGATCCGTGCAGTGTCCCGGGATCGTTTTCTTGCCCTTCGCAACGCGCTGGGGGCGCGGGCATGCAGGCCGGATGGCGCTCAGCGCGGGTGTAGTCTCGGCGCGGATATCGTCCCTCACCAAGATCCGCTCGAGAAGCACCGCGCGACACCCGGGCGCAGCCTGGATCAGCGCATGGACGCGCTCAGCCGGGCCAACGAGGTTCGTGCGCTTCGCGCGCAGCTCAAGCGCGACCTCAAGGCCGGCAGGGTGTCGATCGGTGAGCTGCTGCTCGACCCGCCTTCGTACCTGGAGAGCGCGAAGGTCTTCGACATGCTGCTGGCGCTCCCCAAGTACGGCCGCGTGAAGGCGACCAAGATCCTGCACAGCTGCCGGGTCTCGCCCAGCAAGACGTTCGGCGGCCTGAGCGAGCGCCAGCGCGCGGAGCTCGCCGGGCGCCTGGACCGGTAGCCGCTGGCACGTCCCCCGAGCCGTTGGCGTGGCAGGCGGCGGCACGTCGAGCGATCCGCTCCGGTGGCGCCCCCAGCGCCCCCAGCTTGGTTCTCAC
>CAWIII010000007.1:0-84527 GCA_963836065.1 uncultured Solirubrobacterales bacterium | reverse complement strand
GGTGGTTTGCGTCTGAGTCAATGACATAGATCCCGGATTTCATTAGCCCACATCTGCGAGGCTTCCGGCACGATCAGTAGGAGGTCTTGATGACCGGGCCGGGACATTCAGCAGGCAGTGACGGGGGCCGTCGGAGGAAGCGGTTTCTCTCGCCTTCGCAGAAGTATGAGATCTGGCTTGCGCTGGTGCGCGGGGAAGTCTCGACGGTGGAGGCGGCCGATCGTGCGGGGGTGGATCGATCGACGATCGTGAAGCTGCGGCAGGTCGGTAAGCAGGGCGCGTTGGACGCGTTCGCGGCGTCCCGGCCGGGGGTGCGCCACGGCGGCCCGGACCCAGAGCTTGCGGCGGCGAGGGCGGAGATCGCCAGGCTGTCGGAGGCGTTGAAGGAGATGGGCGTGCGGTTGATGCTCGCGGAGGGAAAAGAGCGCTGGGACTGAGTGGCCGGGTCCCTCGCCGCGTCGACACGGCCACCAAGCATGAGCTGCTGGATCTGATCGATAAGGCCGTGCTGGACGGGTGGGATCACCGTCGCGCCTGCACGTACCTCGAGCTGGACGAGGGGCGGGCGTGGCGGTGGCGCCGCCGGCGTGATGACGGCTGCCTGGAGGATCGTAAGCCCGGTGCGGCGTTGCACGGGCTCAGACCGGTGGAGGAGCAGGCGATCCTTCAGCTGTTCGAGGCCTGGGGCGATATCGATCGTTCGCATCGCAAGCTCGCGCACCGCGGGAGCTACCTCGGACTGGTGTGGGTCTCGCCGGCGACCGTCCGTCGTGTTTTGGCTGCTCACGGGCTGGTTCTGAAACGACCTCGCCGGGTCCGGTCGGAGCGCAAGCCGTTCCCGGAGCGGGCCGATTACCGCAAGAACTCGATCTGGATTTACGACTGCACCCACTTCGCGGGCTGTCCGAACCATGCGGTGTTCGCGGTGATGGACCTCGTGACCCGCAAGTGGATCACAGAGCTCGTGAGCATCGAGGAGACCTCGACGCAGGTGCAGGTCGTGTTCATGGATGCGCTCGAACTCGAGGGGCTGCTCGAGCTCGTGGAGGCCCGCCAGGACGCCGTGCCCGCCGAGACCTTCCCCTTCGATGCCGCCGTTGATGAGCCCGAGCTGGCGCCGATCCTCTTGGCCGTCTCGGACAACGGGCCGCAGATGAGGAGCGGCTCGACGCGCGAGTTCATGGCGATGTGCGCGATCGCGCAACACTTTGGCCGGCCCGGAACTCCAACCGATCAGGCCTGGATCGAGTCGCTGTTCTCGCATGTCAAGGCCGACTGACCGCACCTGGACCGCATCAAGGATCCCGAGGTGCTGCGCGCCGAGCTCGCCGACGTCCGCCGGCAATACAACACCGTGCGCCTGCACGCCGGGATCGGGTACGTCACGCCTGAGGACGAGCACGAAGGCCGCGGCCCGCGGATCCGTGCTGCCCGGAAACGCGGGCTCAAGCTCGCCCGGTGGGCACGAATCGCCTACCATCGAATCCAGCAATCCAAAGCCAACCGCCGGAGCCCCACCGATGTGGACTAATTCGCTCCCCGATCTGTGGCTTTAACTCAGAAACACCTCACAGGGGGTTATGTGGTGCACCACATAATCGCTCTCATGTTGTGCGTCCGGTTATGTTGTGAGGTGCTTCCACGGCCAGGGTTTTCCTGGTTGGGCGCGTGGGCTGGACAGCATAATCAGAGGCCTTCGAGGAACGCGAGGAGCGCGTCGGTGGGTCGGTATTTGCCGGGTTTGGTGCCTAGTGGGGCGATTCTCGCGATGGCTTGTTGTTTGAGCGCGGGGTCGGCTTGCTGGTGGATGTAGGTGGTCTTGATGCTCTCGTGGCCGAGTCAGATCGCGATCGTGGCGATGTCGATCCCGCCGGCCCGGAGCAGCATTGGGTTGGTGTGTCTGAGCGTGTGCGGGGTGATGCGCTTGGTGTTCAGCGATGGGCACCGGGTCGCGGTGTGCTTTGAGAGCAGGATCCCGATCCCGTAGCGGGTCAGTGGCCGTCCGTGGCGGGTGGGGAATAGGGGGTCGTCGGGTTGGCCGTGGCGCTCTTTGAGGAAAGCGCCGGACAACCGGCATGAGAGAAGGGAATGAAAGAGTCCTACGTCGAAGATCTAGCGAGTCAGACGACCCCGACCATGCGTTGGCGACCCGTGAGGGCGCAGCGAAGCGTTGGTATCGGGGTGCGCGCAGGCGGGCTATTGAGCCTCGAAATCAGCGGTCCGGGGTGCCGACGCGGTCTCAAACGTCGGAAGGCAACACCGGTGGTGGCGTTATCGCGAGTCGCCATTGGGCCCCGCGGGGTCGGAGAACCCAGCATGCGCGTGATCTCTCCATGCTGAGAACCGGGAGGTCTCACGGTCACCCGCCCGTGGTGATGGAATGGGCGGGTCGTGCGGGGAAGGTCAAGGCCGTAATCCCGTGATGCACGATCGTGAGAAGTCGGACGGTCCCGTAGTACCTGCGAAACCGGCGAACAACGCCCAGGGCGGGGTGGCGGAGTCGGTGGAGGGAAGGGGATCGGCCAAGGGGAACGCGGCTGGCGAAACGCGTCCCGGACCCAGTGCCGGGCAGGGCGCGCTCAGTGAGCTTGGTCGCGTGCGCCGAGTGGCAGCAACGGATAAGGAAGCGCGGTTCACGGCGCTCCTGCATCATGTCGACGTCGATCGCTTGCGGGCGGCGTACTTCGCGCTTCGGCCGAAGGCCGCACCGGGGGTGGATGGCGTGACGTGGCACGAGTACGGGCAGAACCTGGAGGAAAACCTCGAGGACCTGCACGCGCGCGTGCATCGCGGGGGCTACCGGGCGAAGCCGTCTCGGAGAGTGTTCATCCCGAAGCCCGACGGGCGGCTGCGGCCGCTCGGGGTCGCCAGCTTGGAGGACAAGATCCTGCAGCGGGCGGTGGTGGAGGTGCTGAACGCGATCTACGAGCAGGATTTCGTCGGTTTCTCGTATGGGTTCCGGCCGGGGCGCAAGCCGCACGATGCGCTTGACGCGCTCGCGTACGGGATCAATCGAAAGCGCGTGAACTGGGTGCTCGACGCGGATTTCCGCGACTACTTCTCAAGCCTCGACCATCGGTGGCTTGAGCGGTTCTTGGAGCACCGGATCGCGGACCGGAGGGTCCTGCGGCTGATCCAGAAATGGTTGGCCGCGGGGGTCATCGAGGAGGGGACGTGGACGGCGTTCGAGGACGGCGTGCCGCAAGGGGCTTCAGCTTCACCGCTGCTTGCGAACGTCTACTTGCACTACGTCTTCGACCTCTGGGCGCATCAGTGGAGGACTCGGCACGCGCATGGTGATGTGGTGATCGTGCGGTTTGCCGATGACTTCGTGGTGGGTTTCGAGCACCGGGATGACGCGGAGCGGTTCTGGGCTGATCTGCGCGAACGACTCGCGCAGTTCTCCCTGGAGCTGAACGCCGAGAAGACGCGGCTGATCGAGTTCGGACGGTGCGCCGCCCGGAATCGAGAGGCGTGCGGACTCGGTAGGCCTGAGACGTTCCAGTTTCTCGGCTTCACGCACGTGTGCGCGAAGACCAAGAAGGGGCGGTTCAAGCTGAAGCGGATTACCGACTCCAAACGGGTGCGCGCGAAGCTGCGGGCCAAACGGCTCGAAATGAGGCGACGCATGCATCAGCCCATCCCCGAACAGGGGCGCTGGCTAGCCAGTGTCCTGCGCGGGCACTACCAGTACTACGCGGTGGTGTGTCACGAACGCTGAAGGAGGATCCATGTAGGTACTCTAGAAAGCGGTGCTGTGCAAGAGATGGAGGCTTTCGGCCCTCCGGCGTCGGCCCTGCGGGGGTAGGCGCCAAACCGCCTTGGAGCTGCGTTAGCTAAAGACTGTCGTGGTGAGCGTCCAGGGAAAAGGCTGGGCTTGACCCGGTCAGGTGGGGACCAGGAAGACGTTCCAGAAGCGCCTGGTTCGGGCGGATGCTCGGGTCGGGTGTCGTCGTTGAGGCGTCGAAATAGTAGACAGACGGCATCGAAACCGGGGAGCCACTGCATCCTCGGGATGAGCTTGGCGGGTGCCCGCGTTCCTGGCCAGGCGGTGTCCGGCGTAGAGGCGGCGTGATCCTGGTCTGCGGCTCTTGCACGGAACGTGAGAAGGCGAGCGTCGATATGACGATCGGGGTCGCAGGCCCTAAAGGTCGCTGGAGGGAGCGTGCCGAGGCAGAAACCGTAGGCACTGAGTACCGATGCGGCGCTCGCTGGCGGACCGGCTCGTATTAGCTGTGAAGTCCCTGCTTGCTGGGGTGGGGGTGGAGCGAAGGGGCCGGCTCACCAGGAATGTTGTTTCGATCAACCGGGGCCCTTGGGTCCTGGGAGGAAGCGAGAAGACATGCCAAAGCCCGAAGACAAGCCGTTCCTGATTCCCAAGCTGATGGTGTGGGAGGCGTGGCGGCAGGTCAAGGCGAACAAGGGCGCCCCCGGTGTGGATGGGCAGGACCTGGACGAGTTCGAAGCCGATCTGAAGGACAACCTGTACAAGATCTGGAACAGGATGAGCTCTGGTTCTTACTTTCCACCTCCGGTCAGGGCGGTCGAGGTCCCAAAGCCGCATGGCGGCGGGGTCCGTTTGCTAGGTGTGCCGACTATTGCAGACAGGGTCGCGCAGACGGTCGTGGCCATGCGTTTGGGGGAGAGGGCGGAACCGCGGTTTCACCCTGACTCCTATGGCTATCGGCCGGGACGCTCGCAGTTGGATGCGGTGGAGGTATGCCGGGCGCGGTGCTGGAAGCACGACTGGGCGATCGATCTCGACGTCCAGAAGTTCTTCGACGAAGTGCCGTGGGACCTCATCGTCAAGGCGGTGCAGGCGGTCACCGACTGCCGCTGGGTGCTGTTGTATGTGAAGCGGTGGCTGGCTGCCCCGCTTCAGTACCCGGACGGCATCCTTGTCGAGCGGGGCAAGGGAACTCCGCAAGGGTCGGCGGTCTCGCCGATCCTGGTGAATCTGTTCATGCACCACGCGTTCGATACATGGATGGCCCGGAATCATCCGGATTGTCCCTTTGAGCGCTATGCCGATGATGTTGTCGTGCATTGCAAGAGCAGGCGGCAAGCTGAGGTCGTGCTTGCCGGGATCGCTACGCGGATGGAACATGTGGGCCTACGGCTTCACCCCGACAAGACGCACGTCGTCTATTGCAAGGACAGCAACCGTCGGGGAAAGCACGAGCACACCAGTTTCACCTTCCTCGGGTTCGCCTTCCGGCCACGGGAGGCGCGCAACAAGCGCGGCGTGAGTTTCACCTCGTTCTTGCCTGCGATCAGTCCCGAGGCGCTCAAAGCCAAAGGCGACCGGCTCCGCGAGTTGCGGATTCACCGGCGCACCGACCTGACGCTGGACGACCTGGTGCGATGGCTGAACCCCATCGTCGCTGGGTGGATGCACTACTACGGCCGGTACTACCGGACGGAGATGTATCCCATCCTACGGCGCGTCAACACTTGCCTGATGCGCTGGGCTGGGAAGAAGTATCGACGGTTGCGGACCTACAAGCGGTTCAAGCGGTGGTGGACCGGGCTACTCGAAAGAGAGCCCCGTCTGTTCGCCCAATGGCAGTGGGTTCGCTCGGTCTGACTGGCTGGTGAGAAGAGCCCGGTGACGCGAGAGTGTCACGCCGGGATCTGTGGGAGCCGGGGGCTGCGATGCCCCCGGCCACCCGACCCCGACAACAGCAAGGCGCTCTCCGCCTTCCGCGACCAGATCACCCGGAACTGGCTGTTGACGCTTCGGCGTCGCAGCCAGCACGACCGGCTTACCTGGGAGCGGATGAGGCGCCTGGCTGACCGATGGCTACCCCTGCCCCAGATCCTGCATCCCTGGCCCGAGCAGCGCTTCGCCGCTACCACCCAAGGCAGGAGCCCAGTGCGGTAGTCCCGCACGCTGGGATCTGCGCGGGGGGCAGCCCGAGGCCGGTGTGGACGAAGGTCCCGACCCGACCGAAGGGCTGTCCCTACCGCGACCCACTGGCGCAGGACCGCGACGGTCTCAGGTGTCAGGTTGGCGGTGCGTCGTTTGCGTCCCTTGCCGGTCACCTTGATGTGAGCGCCGGTGGCGATGCTGAGGTCGCGGATGCGGAGGTTCGCG
Organism: uncultured Solirubrobacterales bacterium; assembly: GCA_963836065.1. GTDB lineage: Bacteria > Actinomycetota > Thermoleophilia > Solirubrobacterales > Solirubrobacteraceae > Palsa-465. The sequence goes on along the minus strand of CAWIII010000007.1, from coordinate 78,430 downwards.
AGCTCGGTGACGCGAACGCCGGTCAGGATCATCGTGGGCAGCAGTGCGTGGTCGCGGCGACCGAGCCGGGTGCTGTGGTCGGGCGCGGCGAGTAGCGCCTTGATCTCGTCGAGGTCGAGGTGGCAGATGCCTTTCTGCTGGTGGCGCTTGGAGGGGATCGCCATCATCCGTCCGATCGTCGCCAGACGCTCGGGGTGTCGGAGCGCCGTGTAGCGGTAGAGCGAGTGGATCGCCGCGAGCCGGTTGTTGCGGGTTCGGATGCTGTTGCCGCGCGCTTGCTCGAGGTGGTTGAGGAACGCGCCGATCAGCGGCGCGTCGAGCTGGTCGATGTCGAGTTCGTAGGGCTGCTTGCCGGCCTGGTCGGCGGCGAAGGCGAGTAGGAGCCTGAATGTGTCGCGGTAGGAGGCGATCGTCTGCGGGCTGACGTCGCGCTGGGTGATCAGATGCTCGGTGAAGAACAGCTGCAAGGTCGGCGCGAGCGCGGTCATGAGAGCACCTCCGGCAGCCGCTCGAGCCGGGTGCTGATCAGCGCCATCAGCTCCGGCACCGCCTGCAAGTACCAGTAGCTCGATTCGGGCTGGACGTGGCCGAGGAAGGTGCACAGCTCGGGCATCCGCCGGTCGACGTCCTCGCTGGTGTGATGCCAGTCCAGCAGCGTGCGCACAGCCATCGTATGCTGGAGGTGGTGTGGCCTTGGCCGGACGCGCTCGCCGGCTCCCTCCAGCCCGACCTGTGCGATCAGCTTCGCGAACCGGTCGTTGAACTCCGACTTGCTCAGCCTGTCGCCTTTCATTTCAGGTTGAGGAAGAATGCCGGCGACTGTGGCGTCGGCCACCGACGATCGCGCGTCCGGGCGTACTCGCGCAGCGCTTTGGTGGTCGTGTGGTGCAGCGGCACCTCGCGCTGCTTGGTCTGGTTGGCGCGCACGTGCAGCGCCCCGTCGCGCAGATCGACGTCCTGGTGATCGAGCGCGAGCGCCTCGCCGAGCCGCAGCCCGCTTATCAGCCCGATCACCGTCGCATAGGTCGCCCCGCGCCAGACGGGCGTGACCGCCCTGGCGGCGGCGATCAGCGCTGTGATCTCCTGCGGCGAATAGATGTAGGGAGCGACACGTTGCCGGCGGGCGGGCAGCAGGTCGGGGGAGGGAACCTCGCTGGCCGGATCGATCGTCGCCAGATAGAGGGTGTCAGCTCTTCCGTGTAAGCTGACTATTTGATAGTAACAGTTACTCCTGGTGTGTCAAGTAGTGACAGTCAGGTTTCAGTTGTCGGGGATGCGGTCACCGAACTCGATTTTGAATGCGGCCAAGGCGGCTGGCCAGTTGTAGCCGTTCACGTGGTGTCGGTACGTGAGCGAGGATTCCTTCTGTAACTCGGGACGCCCGGTGCGGGGTTCGGGTGACGGTGCTGCGTCAGCCAGGAACCAGTGTGGGGATCGGCCGGGAGTGGAGGCTGGCGTCGATTGCGTCGTGTAGGTACTCGGATGCGGATCGGCCTTGGCGGCGGCAGGTTTCGAGGGTGGAGAGGATCCGTTCGATCCAGCGGTTGCCGCGCTCGGATTGGGTGCCGCCGGAGATCCGGCGCAGGATGACCGGGCCGCGCATCGCGCGCTCCGCGTCGTTGTTGGTCGGGGTGATGCCGGGCACCTCGCTGAACGTCCAGAGCGCGGGGTATTCCTCCAGCAGTCCGGCGCAGAAGCGGGCGGTCTTGGGGTGGCGGCCGCGTGCGCCTTGATCGAGCAGGCCGCGGAACCGCTCGCGCAACGGCGCGAGTTGCTCACGCAGCGCGACCAGCGCCGGGTGCTCGGGATCGTCGGCGCCGGCGAGCGCGGCGGCATGCTCGCGGTGGATCGCGAACACCTGGCCGGCGATGTCGAGCAGCCGAGCGCCGAGCTTGCCGGGCGCGCCCGGACGTTCGGAGAGCTCGGTCAGCTGGCGCACGGCGTGCGCCCAGCACAGCTGCTGTTGCAGAACGTCGAGCCAGTGGTAGCCGACGTAGCGGTCGGAGGTGACGAACCCGCCGAAGTTCTCGCCCAACAGCTTCTTCGCTGCTTGCTGGGTGCGTCGCGGGTCGATCCGGTAGCAGACCAGCGCGGCGGTGGTAGCCGTCCACAGCCAGCACGGATCGGCCTTGCACAGCCACGTCGTCTCATCGGCATGCACGGCCTCGGCGAGCTTGATCGCTTCGTGCAGCTCGCGCCACGGGTCGTGCAGCACGCGGCTGACGCGCCGCAGCATCCCATCGACCGCACCAGTGCTGAGCTCGATTCCGTAGCACTCGCCGAGCAGCTCGACGATCTTCTCGCGCGAGAGCCGGCAGACCCCGGCCAGCACCGCGACATGCGCGTGCAACCGCGGCCCGAACGCGCTCAACGACACGCCCGCCGGCAGCTCCGCCAGCGCCGGCTTGCCGCAATCGGGGCACTCGAGCCGCAGCCGCCGCCACTCGCGCACCTCCGCCACGACCACCGGCAGCTCCCACTGCTGATGGCCGACTGGATCGCCGACGCGTTCCTCGCCGCCGGTGAACCGGTGCCCGCACCCACACCGCCCCGGCACACAGTCAAACGGCCCGGCGGTCAGCTGCTCCGGCTCGGCCGGCGGCCGGCTGGAACCCTCATGACCCGGCTGCCCGCCCTGACTGCGCGCTTCGCGCCGCTCGCGCTCCAGCTGCCTCTTCGCGCGCTCCCGCGCCAACTGACGGCGCTGCTGTCGCGTCAACGGCGAATCCGACGACGGCGCCACCGAACTGTTGCGCGAGGTGCGGTTCACCTGCCGCTCAAGCTCCTCGAACCGCTTCTGCAACCCAGCCACCTCGTCCAACGCATCAAGCAGCCGGACAACCAGCGCCCGTGCAGGCTCCCCACCAGCCACCGCGATCGCTTCCGCCTCGATCCGATCCACGACCGCAGGATTCCATCCATCCAGAAGGAATCCTGCTCACCACCACGACACCACCTGAACGCCTGCGGCCAGTTGAACACGCGCTTCCATTTGGTCTCGGCTTTGGTGATCGCGAGGTAGATCAGCTTGCGGGCGGCGTCCTCGGTCGGGAAGTGCCCGCGCGTCTTGATGATCTTCCGTAGCTGGCGGTGTAGGGCTTCGATCGAGTTGGTGGTGTAGATCACGCGGCGGACGTCGGCGGGGTAGGCCAGGAACGGGGTGATCTGCTCCCAGTGCTCGAGCCAGCTGGCTGAGATCATCGGGTAGCGGTGATCCCATTTCTCGGCGAACGTTGTGAGCTCGTCTGCGGCGTGCTCGGCGTCGACGGCGGTGTAGATCTTGCGCAGGTCGCCGGCGAGCGGTTTGCGGTCCTTGTAGGACACGAAGCGCAGGCTGGAGCGGACCTGATGCACCAGGCAGGTGTGGACGGTCGCGTGCGGGAAGGTCGCCTCGATCGCCTCCGGGAAGCCGGTCAGCCCGTCGACGCAGACGAACAGGATGTCGGCGACGCCGCGGGTCTTCAGATCGGTGAGAACGTGCAGCCAGAACTTCGCGCCTTCGGTCTGCCCGAACCACAGGCCGAGCACGTCACGCTCGCCGTCGAGGTTGACGCCCAGCGCCACGTAGCACGCCTGGTTTCGGACCGTATGCCCGTCGCGGATCTTCACGATCAGCGCGTCGAGGTAGACGATCGGGTAGACGCGCTCCAGCGGCCGGTTCTGCCACGCCTTCGCGTCGCTGAGCACCGTGTCGGTGATCTTCGAGATCAGATCCGGCGAGACCTCGGTGCCGTAGATCTCCGCGAGGTGACCCTGGATCTCACGGACCGTCAGACCGCGAGCGTAGAGGCTGATCACACGATCGTCGAACCCAACCCACCGGGTCTGACGTTTCTTGACGATCTGCGGCTCAAACGTGCCCTTGCGATCCCGCGGGGAGCGGATCCGCAGCGGTCCGTGATCGGTCAGGATCGTCTTTGACGGCTTGCCGTTGCGCGCGTTCCCCACGCCACCGGGCGGCGCCTGATCGGGCTCATAGCCGAGATGCTCGCTCAGCTCCGCCTCCAACGCCCGGTTCAACAGCCGGCGCGTCAACTGCCCCAGCAGCCCGTCTGGGCCCGCGATCTCCTGCGCCGTGCTCGCGCCCGCCAGCAACGCATCAAGGACCACTGGGCGGCATCGCGTTTGGAGTGCCACTTTCCTTGGCCCGCCCACATCCCTGCCTGGCAAGCGGCGAGCACCGCTTGTGCTCCATCATGCGCGCGGTGCCAGGTAATCGCCTAGCGCAACGCGGACAGCACGAGCGGCGCCGACATCGAGGGCAGGAGGTCGCAGCTGACGAACCGAGGAGCGGTCGGGCGCACTCGCAAGCCGTCGCCACGTCGATCACGAACCAGAAGCGAGGCTCCGCGCTGGGGTCGTATCCCGCGTGGTGCGCCATTCTCGGGCCGGTGTTGAGGTTGAGCTGAAATGACGGGCCGCGCCGATCAGCAAGCCCCTCCCGCGCATAGAGCACGAACTCGAGCCCGCGCGCTGGACACGGAAGCGCCCGCTGCGAGAGATCCGCCGCCAGTCACTCTAACTCTAACTCCCCGCGGGGGATCCCGGGTTGTGCAGACCGCCTGCACGTCAATATCGCCGTGCACGGAGTCGAAGTCGCCGAGCGCGGCCGAGCCGAGCAACCACGCTCCGGCGAGACGAAGCTCGAGTTGAGCCGCCAAGCGGACGCTGAGCTCGGCCAAGTACTCAGCGACGCCCAGCGGTTCGGCTCCGGAGCGCGCGGGAGTACGCACGCGAATCAGCCCGGGTGTGGTCGTTGTCCGCGAGCGGATCGAAGGCGCGTGCTCAGGCGAGCGACGCCTGTAGCGTGATCTCCGGCACGCCGGCGAGGGCTCGGCTCACTGGGCAGCCCTCCTTCGCACCCCGCGCGGCTTCCTGGAAGGTGGCATCGTCGATCCCGGGCACGTTCCCCACAGTGCTGAGAGCGATCGCGGTGATCGTGGGGGCTCCGTCCACGAACCGCAGCGTCACGGTCGCATCCGTCTTCACCGACTCGGCCGGAGTGCCGGCGTCACCGAGCGCCGCCGACAACGCCATCGAGAAGCAGGCGGCATGCGCCGCGGCAATGAGCTGCTCGGGATTCGCTCCCGGGCCGTCCTCGAAGCGTGATTTGAACGAGTACTCCCCGTTGATGCTGTCGCCCGCGGTAAACGTTCCACTGCCTGACTTGAGTTCGCCCTGCCATTCGGCACTGCCCTTTGCTGGCATCGTCTGCTCCTTTGATCTTGGGGGCTGGGTGACGGCATCCGGATGCTAGGGGACTCGTGATCCTGGCCATGCCGGAGATGTACGTTCGAGGGCGTCATGCGGTCGTTCCTGCGGGCCGACATCGAGGCGTACGTTGAAGGGCCCGCGAGGTACTCCACCACGGATCCCGCCTTTGGCGACCACGTGGAGGTTGAGGTACCAACTGGGGTTGTACGCGGACATGCCGAAGCAGCGGTGGCAGCGTCGTAGGTTGTAGGCGGTGATGGTCGCGGGGTACTCGAAACCAAGGCCATCAACCAGGGAGCCCCGAGCGATTGCCCGCCTTTGCCCCCAATCGCGCCAATGCGCGTGGTCGATTCCTTCGAGCGATCCCAGCCTACCGCCCGTCTCGCAGTACCTCGTCGGGGCGAAGCGCCAGCTGTAGCGATTCAAGAACGTGTATTTCAGATCGTCGCAGCCGATCACCGGGAAACGCCGACGGGCGCGCGCCGCTCCTCCGCTTGCCGGCGACTCAGAGTCCGCCCGATTCCGCAGCTGTTCGGGCCGGCCGCTGGCGCGAGTCGCGAACACGGACGCGCTGAGTGCGACGATCGTCAGGGCGATCGCGATCGCCGAGAACCAGGCGCGCCGCTGGATGGACCGCGAGCCTGCGACCGACATGCCCATGCCCACCTTCTATCATCGACCGTCCTGCCCGCCAAGGTGCTCCCTGCGAGATTCAGGCAAGCGCGGGGACCGGCTCGGCCGGGTCAGGCGGCGAGTCGTCGGCGTGCCTTTTGCACGGATGGCAGCGCAGCCTTGGCCCGGGCAAGCGGTCGCGCGCGCAGGTCGACGCTGGCGGGCTTAGCGGCGATGGTTATCTCCTCGCCGGTGGCCGGGTTTCTACCCTTACGGGCCTTTTGCGCCGGCTTGACACGGACGGTCAGCTGCACGAGACCGCCGACACGCACCTTCTGCGCGTTTCCGAGCTCCTCGAGAACGATCTCCTCGAGCGCCACCATCACTCGCTTGGCCTCGTTCTTGCTGATGTCGGCGCGGTCTGCGACGGCGCTCGCGAGTTGTGTCTGAGTTAACGGCAAGGAAACTCCTTCACGATCGAATGGACGAACTTACGGCGCTATTGAACCTCTCGAGGCGGACATGCTCCCCGCGACGGTACTCGGCACTGCGGCCGATCACCATCCCGCACGGACCTTTCCCGATCACGATCGGGCAGCGCCCTTCCTCAGATGTGCGGTGCCGTGCCACGTAACTGCGAGTCCGCCGGGAGTAGGGGCGGGGTCGATGGCCACGGGCACGGCCTCCAAGCGACGGTGGAATGCCTGCGCGACACGCACGGCGTGGGCCTTCGCGAGCTCGGCTCGCTCGCCGGCAAAGAGCTCGTCGACGGTGGCGCGCCACAGCGCCAGCCAACGCTCGAAGTGCCCGCCCCGCAGCCTCACCCGCGCGTGCAGGGCGGCGTGGGGAGCGAACGCCCCGCCGGCGTAGGACCGCGAGCCGAGCAGGACCGTCTCCCAGAAAGACGCGATCTTCGGAACGTGCGCCTCGATGTCGAGCCGGGCGACGTCGACGAAGATCCAGCCGATTATTGGGTCACCGAGTGCCCGACCGTAGAAGGCACGCACGAGGCGCTCGCAGTCGGCGCGGTTTTCGATATCGCGGACGTCCCGGCTCACGCTCACGCTCACGCGGAGAACTATGGCGCATCGCCAGCCGGGCACGCACCGTCGTCGGTGGCGCCCGTATGCTCTCGAGACCGTGCATCCCTAGTCGGGAGGCGGCGCCGCTGCCTTCGCGGTTTAGCTCAGCAAGCTCGAAGGAGCCGGCGTCAACGTGTCTGTCGCGTCCGAACCGGCTGGCGGTCCGGCTCCCGCGCTGGCCTTCGCCCACGAGCGGGGAGGAGATCTGCCAGCCGGCCATGGCCGCGGAGCCGTACCGGCGCGGGCTCGGCATCGGGCAGCGGTATGCCGCCCCGCGGACGGTCAGGCTCAGGCGGCGGCTTCCGTGGGCTGTTGCCCCAGCCGTCATCTGAGCCAGAATCAGAAGAGTCCGGCGGGGAGCCGCGACGGCCGAAAAGCGCGGGTACCAGCAGCAGCGCAAACACACAGAGGACGTACAGCAATCCTCCGAGGTCAAATCCGGCGGGCGTTGACTTCCCCGGCATACAGGAACGGTAGCGCGCGAGCACACCCGGTCTGGTCCAGGCTTTGGCGGGGCGATAGCGGGCGGGGCGCGTGGCGGGCGGGGACGGGTGCGCGTGGCGGGGTGTCTCCACGAACATTGGCTCCTGACCTCCGGTCCGGCCGGCGGAGGCTAAACGCCAAGGTTCGTTGGATGTGACGCGTGCCCCCCTGCATCGCTGCGGCAGTGGCGCGACATGCTCCAGCGTGCAAATCGCCCCGCGAGGCCGTGATTTGCGCGCGAGAGCACGATATGCGTGTTCAGCCGCGCAAATCGGCCCTGGAAAATCCACATTCCGCCTAGAGCATGCGAATCGCCCGCAATCGCCCGCAATCGCCCCTCCGCCCCGCCCCGCCTCGCCTACAACCGCCGTCGCAGCCGAACTGCGGGACCGAAACGGGTCTCCGCGGTGGCGACGAGTTCGAAACCGAGCTTCTCGTAGAAGCCGCGGGCGGGCCCTGCCACCACCTCGAGGAGCAGCGCGCCGGCGGCTTGCGCGCGCCGGCAGGCGTCTTGCACCAGCGCTCGGCCGATGCCGCAGTGCATCTGAGCCGGCTCCACGAACAGGCCGTCGAGCTCGTGAACCCCTGCGACAGCAGGGATGACAACGGCAAAGCCGACGGGCGTACCACCGCTGTCGACCGCCACTCGCACCCAGCCGTTATCGACGAACGTCTGGGCTAGCTCAATCGCGTCCGGATTTACGGCCAGCCGCTCGCGGTACTCGTCCCAGACGTTGGACGAACGGCGCTGCAGCGCCTCAAGTAGCGCGGTCTCGGCGGGGGCCGCGTCGCGTATTCGCACCGCGTCAGAGGACGCTGCCGGAGACTTCCCAGAGTGCTCCGCAGTGCCGGCTGTCAGTCGCTCCAGAAGTCCTGGATCATCTCGCCGTCGCCGCCCTCCGGGCGGTCGGCGCCGATGGCAATTAGCTCAAGGCCGTCCGGTCCACCCTCGAACGCCCGCACTACGTTGGGCGCAACGCGGATGGCGTCCCAGTGGTGCAGCTCGACGATCTCGTCATCGAGTCGCATTCGGCCTGAGCCGCGGACGACCACGTAAGCCTCCTCCTGCTCTCGGTGGCGGTGCCCGTACGGCGTCTTGTAACCCGGGCCGTAGCGGAAGTAGCTGACGCCGAGATGTTCGGTGTCGAGGTGCTTGCGGCCAAACCGAGCTTCGATGTTCGGTCCACGCTCCGCGGCGGCGTCCTCGACCTCCATGAGGTTCTTGATGGTGAAGTTAGTCATTAGTCACGAACGGCAGTCTACGTTCACTCAGGACCGTCGACGTGTCCAGCGCGGAGCTCACTGCGTAACTCTGAGCGCCGGATCTTGCCGCTGATCGTCTTGGGCAGCTCGTCCACGAAATGGATCTCGCGTGGGTACTTGTAGGGGGCGGTCCTTTGTTTGACGAAATCCTGCAGTTCGCGGGCAAGCTCGGGTGAGCCGGTGTGCCCTGGGGATAGCATGCAGAAGGCGGTCACGATCTGTGTGCGTTCGAGGTCATCCTTGCCGACGACGGCCGCCTCCATAACCGCCGGGTGCTCGACGAGCACGCTCTCGACTTCGAAAGGTCCGATGCGGTAGGCGCTCGAGGTGATCACGTCATCGTCGCGGCCCTCGAACCAGAAGTATCCGTCGTGGTCCATTGCTGCCTTATCGCCGGTGAAATAGAATGGCCCGCGGAACGCCTGGGCCGTTGCCCCCGGGTCGTTGTGGTAGCCGGGGAACAGCCCGACGGGACGGTCGGGCTTGCAGCGCACGACGATATTTCCGACCTCACCGGCCGCCACCGGTTGGCCATCGTCGTCGACGATCGTGACGTCGTAGCCGGGCACAGGGCGGCCCATCGATCCGGGGCGAAGCTCCATCGCGCGGTAATTCGCGACCAGGCATGTCGTCTCCGTCTGCCCATAGCCGTCGTAAATCGTCAGCCCACCCGTGCCCTCTTGCCACGCCCGGATCACCTCGGGGTTGAGCGGCTCTCCGGCGCTTGTGCAATGCCGCAGCGCCGATAGGTCGTGCGCGGAAAAGTCTCCCTGGACCAGCCGTCGGTACAGCGTCGGCGGCGCGCAGAACGACGTGACACGATGGCGGGCGAGGATGTCGAAGATTGTGTCGGTGTCGGGTCGACCAAGCGCGACATTGAGGATCGCCGCCCGCTCGTGCATCTGCCCGAACAAGCCACCCCAGGCTGCCTTCGCCCACCCGGTGTCGGTGACCGTCCAGTGCACGTCTCCTGCTCGTAAGTCATGCCAGAAACGCGCGGTCCCGATATGACCAAGCGCGTAGGACTGAGATTGCTGGACGATCTTCGGGTATGAAACCGTTCCGCTCGTGAAGTACAGGAGGAGCGGATCGTCGCGATCGGTCGGATCCGTCGGCGTCTCCCCGTCCCCGACTGCGCCACAGCGCTCTGCGAACGACAGCCAGCCCTCTGGTGCGTCGCCGACGCAGAGACGCGTCGCCAAATTTGTGCCTGCCTGATCTACCTTGCTCGTGCCGGCCTCGTCGGTGATCACCGCCGTCGCGCCCGTCTGCTCGAAGCGGTACGCAATGTCCTTCGAGGTCAGCAGGTTCGGGCCCGGCATTGGGATCGCACCAATCCGCATCGCGCCGAGCAACGCCGCGTACCATTCCGCAATCCGCGGCAGCATCACGAAGACGTGGTCCCCCTTGCCCACGCCCAGGTCCAACAGCACCCGCGCCGCCTCCCTCGAGGCACGTGCCAGATCGGCCGCTGACTGCTCCGCGACGATCTCCCCGACACCATCGACCGACAGCACAGCCAGCGCATCGGGATCCTCCGAGGCCCACGCCTCGACGATGTCCAACACGGCGTTGAAGCGCTCCGGTACCTCGATCCGGTAGCTGGCCCGCTCGGCGTCAAAATCGGCCAAACGCGGCGCACAATCGCGGGTCGGGCGAACTGGAGAAACGAGCGACATCGCAGGATTACCTCCGCTGTTAGGTGAGTATCAAGTCGAGCCAGGCGTCGTCGGCAAGCTCGACGAGTGACGGCCTTGATCGCCTCGGGTAGTCACTCATGCGGTTCTAGCCTGCGAGAACCGCCTCGTCATCCGTTTAACCGCGCAGCCTCGCTGCGCAGAATCACGGAGACCGAGGAATGCTAGGGTCGTCCGGGATCACAAGACTGGGCTAGACCGTTGCTCGCGGTGGACCACCGGCTCGGGACGGGGCGCGTGGTGAGCGGGTCTCCTCGCTCGGACCGATCGCGAGTAGCTCGTCAATGAGCGCGAGCACCGCGGCGTGCTTTTCGTCGGTCGGCTTCGAGATCGAGCGAACGGCGTAAATCCCCAGCACTTCAATCGGAGGTTGGCGCTCGGCTCCGATCGCGCGCAGGCGCGCAGGGAGAATCAACCGGGTCCAACGACGCTTTCGCATCTGCATAGCCCACTTTGCCAAGCGATCGGCACGGGCGCGCTGAACTGCAGCCGAGTCACGGCTGCCCACGACTCGTGCCGCATACGCGTAGAGATCCTGACGACGGTCGTTGCCCACCGAGTCGTTGTATGCCCGCAGGAACGATCCGATCACTGGGCACACCGATGCCGGGTGATCGGTGAACGATTCGCCCGCGAGCATCGAGGCCAGCTCCATGACGCAGGCGCCGTCCTCCGGAGAGGCGTGCTTGCCCCTGCTTAGCTTGATCGTCTGGTAGCTAACCGAGGACATCTGGCCCCTCCTATCGTCTCGCTCACGGCTGGCGGCGATCTGGTCGCTGCAGCACTCGTTCGGTATGCGTGACCAACGTCACGATACGAAGGATTGCACCCCAGGGTCCTTTGTGTGGCATCACCCGATAGGGATGAACTGTCAACTCCACCCCAAACGCGGGAGCGCCCGCGTCTCACCCCACTGGCGGGGGCGTGCCCTCGGCGCTCGCGGTCAGGGCCGGATCCCAGTCGCACACCGCGCAGGCGTGGCGGAAGGCCGAGCGGGCGAACTCGAGCCCGACCGCATGTGGGTCGGGACTGGAGCAAACGTCTTCCCAGTCCAGGACGTACTCACCGAGCGCGGCCTCCCAGCGCGCCGCCGCCGGTGAAAGCGTCGCCGACGCGAACGAATCCGGCGCGGGGTGCGCGTAGGCATAGAACGCTGCCTTGCCGTACCGCGCATCCCCCGGCCACCACCCAACTGCCACTTCCTGCGCATCCATCGCGTTGCGCATGATGAAGTCCTTCGACGGCGGATCTGCCGGCAGTCCGGAGAACAGGTTCACCGCGAGATCGAACGAACCCCACCACGCGTTAACCGGCGTCGAGCGCCCCCGATAGGGCGCCCGGAACGCCGCCAGCACAAGCGCGGCGCGGGTCGCGGCGGCAAAGTAGGAGGAAACCTGTTCGGGGTCATAGCGTGTGTGCTCCTCGTCCTCGTCGAGTGGCACGCTCCACGGCACCTCCTGTGGGGTGGGATCGATCTCGACGGCGCCGCCAAGACGCCGGACCGTCCCCAGGACCTCGCGCGTCACCGCGCCCACCGGTCTATCGGGGGCGAGCGCGATCTGTTGCCCGCGCCCGTCGCTGTGTTCGACGACCATCTCATGCGCTCTCAGATCGAGCGCCGCGACCAGCGACCCTGAGCCATTGGGCGCGGGCAGCGGAGCTGTCTCCCACCCTCGTGCGGTCAGCCGCAGCGCGGCGTGCTGAAGCTGCGGCTCGGGTGGCGCGAGCACCGCCGCGAGCTTGCCGAGGACCTGGGCATGCGAGTGCAGCGTGTCGCACGTCGCGCTCCAGTCCGGGTAGGCGAGCGCCGGCCACTCAAGGGACATAGCTGAACGGTACCGGTCCGGCGTTGGGGGGCCCTGAGCGGCGGCGATCACCATCTCGCTGAAGACACGAGTGCTGGAGCTCTTGGCCAACCGTCCGGGGTAGCTTGACAACCGTCGCCCGAGGGCACAACGATGTACAGGATGAGCACATCGGAGACGGCCCGGACAGGGCTTGCGCCCCCCGAGCCGGGTCTGACCGAGAAGCAGATGGTCGCGCGCGCGAGCGCCCTGCGCGAGCCACTGGTCGCCGACCAGACAGCGACCGAGGAGCGCACCTACTACTCGCGCGAGATGCACGAGGCGTTTCGGGATGCCGGCTTTACCATCTCTACGTCCGGCGCCGTTATGGCGGCTACGAGTTCGGAGTGCCGACGTGCGGGTCGTGCAGGAGATCGCGCGCGGCTGCGTCTCGACTGCGTGGTGCCTGGGACTAGCGATGAACCACGCGCTGATGGTCGGGTCGTGGTGGCCAGGGCGAGCGCAGGACGAGATCTTCGGCGGCGGAGATTTCCGCGCCAGCTCAGTCGCCGCACCGGTGGGCGACGCTGACCGGGTCGGGAACGGGTGGGAGATCAACGGCCAGGTCGCGTTTGCCTCCGGCGCCCCGTACGCGACGTACTACATGGGCCAGGCGCTGCTGCCGAACCCCGACCGCCGGCAGCAGCCCGCAACTGCTGTTCGTCGCCCCGCGCGGGGAGTGGGAGATGCTCGATGACTGGGGGGGACATGCTCGGGCTGAAGGGCAGCGGCTCGCACAGCATCCGCTTTGACCACACTCGAATCCCTGAGAGCTGGGGATTTGAGGGAAGCATGATCGACGTCGAGGTCGGCGGCGGCACTCCTGGCTCGCGCCTGCACGGCAATCCGATCTAATCGGGCCGGGCGATGTGCGTGTGCACGGTCTCGCTGGCGGCGGTAACGGTGGGCGCCGCCTACAACGCGCTGGACGAGTACGAGCAGCTGATGCGCAACAAGCCGACGCCGCTGCCGCCGTTCGTCCCCCGGATCCAGGATCGCGAATATCAGCGCTGGAACGGCCGCGCACTGACCCGGATTCGGACGGCCGAACGGTCCTGTACGACACGGCCGAGCGCCACATGGAGCTGTGCCGGCGCAAGGTAGGGATGGAGTCGGTTTCTTGCCCGCCGCCACCGTGGACGAGGACCCAGGGTGACCCGGGCCGCGGCCGAGCCGGCGCCTCCCAGGCGACGTACATCGGTCCCCTTAGGACGGTCCCGAGTGCTCCCTGATGTGGCTCGATCCAGATCCACAAAGATCCTCGCCGCGAGCCCGTGACCTCGCCGGCCGGATTGTGGTGACTCATGCGCGCTCGCTGGCGATGCGCGCCCCCTCAGCGAGCGATCCCAGCTTCGCCCAGCAGATGTCGGGATCGACCGCCCCGAATCCGGCCCAGGTGCCGAATCCGCAATCGGTTCCGGCGATCACCCGCTCGGGCCCGACAACGTCCATGAACGCCATGATCCGCTGCGCGACCAGCTCCGGATGCTCGATGTAGTTGGTGGTCGAGTCGAGCACCCCGGGCGCGAGGATCTTGTCCTCGGGGATCGAAGCCTCGCGCCACACTGCCCATTCGTGGGCGTGGCGCGGATTGGCCGCCTCGAACAGAATCGTCGCCGGCTTGGCCCGCAGGACGACGTCGATGATCTTCTCGAGTGGGACGTCAAGGTTGGTGCGGGCCCTCGTAGTTGCCACAGCACAGATGCAGCCACACGGCCTCGGCCGGCAGCTCCCGCAGCGCGTGATTGATCGCCTCGACATGCCGAGCCGCGCCGGCCACGAATTCCTCGTCGGAGCGGTCGCGGTACATGATGTGGCGGCCCATCGCCAGGTCGGCTGCGTCGATCTGCAAGCGAAAGCCGGCGGCGACGATCGCCTCGTACTCGGTCTTCATCGCCTCGCCGATCGCCTCCAGATACTCGTCGAGCGTGTCGTAATACTCGTTGGGCTGGAACAGCGCGATGATCCCCGGCGACGGTGCGCTCACGAATGCATCCGCCACCGGTTGATCGGCGATCGCCGCGCTCAGATGGGCGAGATCTCGCTCAAGCTGCCCACGGTGTTCGTAAGTGATCGCACTGCGGCAGATCGGACGCAGATACCGGGCACTACCGCCCTGCTGCGCGAGCCGGTCGCGAAAGCGCGGATAGGCGTCCAGATCCGCTGGCGTTGCGCGGGGCGCATCGCCGACCTCGAACCCGCTGAGCCGGTGGCGGATGTAGGTGGCGTAGCCGATCTTGCTCATCTCCCCGTCGCTTACAACGTCGATTCCGGCGTTGACCTGGTGACGCACGCGATCGCGCACCGCCGCCGCGATCACCTCGTCATAGCGGCCGCGAACCACGGGCTCGCCGCGGTCTTCGGCGAATACGACGTCGACGACCTCCTGCGGTCGCGGCAGGCTGCCGACGTGGGTGGTCAGGATCCGTGTTGCCTCGCTCAATCTCGCTCTTCCCAGCTTCCCGATCGCGACCAGAGATCGAACCAGCGCACGCCCGGCTGCACCACGGCGTACGCGCAGTCATCGTTGATCTCGAGCACACGGTTCATCTGCCGCAGGCTGAGGATCAGTGACTTGCGGACGTGCGGGGCGGATCCGCCGTAAGCCGTTGTTGCGGCCCTGAGAGTGGGTCCAGAGAGGCACGTGATGACGGTTCGCGATCCGCAGGATCTCCTGGATCTCCTCGACCGTCGTCGGCTGGAGGACGGCCGAGCCGGAGTAGCCCACCGTACACCGGCGCTTGGCGCACGTCCACGGTGATCGCACGTATCGGCAAGAACCGGTGCGCGCGATGCCACCAGCGTCGTCCCAACGACGACGATCCCCCTAACCGCTTGTTACGATCCGCTCCTCGGCGTGCCGCCATAGCTGAGCGTCGGCAGCAGCTGCTCGAAGTTATCCAACACCGTAACATCCTCGATCGTCGGGGGAACGCTCCAGGCGTCGCCGTCGGCCATTTTGCGGATCGTGGCACGCAGCGTTTTTCCAGAGCGCGTCTTTGGTAGCGCGGTCACGATCGCCACGGTCTTGAATGACGCCACCGGGCCTACACGTTCGCGTACCAGCGCCACCAGCTCTGCGGTTACTTCCTCGGGTGGCCGCTTGACGCCCGCGTTGAGCACTGCGAAGCCGATCGGGACCTGCCCCTTGAACTCATCCGCCACGCCGACGACTGCGCACTCGGCGATGTCCGGGTGACTTGCCAGCACCTCTTCCATCTGGCCCGTGGAGAGCCGGTGGCCGGCGGTGTTGATCACGTCATCGATCCGGCTCATCACGTACAGATAGCCATCTTCGTCGAGATAGCCCGCATCTCCCGTCAGGTAGTAGCCCTCAAAACGGGAAAGATAAGCATCGACAAACCGCTCGTCTCCGCGCCACAGGGTAGTCGCGAAGCCCGGCGGCAGTGGCAACCGCACACAGACCGCCCCGGTTTCACCCGCGGCGAGCTCCCGGCCCTCCTCGTCGAGAATCAGGGTCTCGTAGCCGGGCACTGGCTTGGTCGGCGAGCCGGGCTTGATCGGCAGCAGCTCGAGCCCGAGGCAGTTAGCCGCCATCGGCCAGCCACTCTCCGTCTGCCACCAGTGGTCGATCACCGGCCGCTCGAGGTGCTGGCTCGCCCAAGCGAGCGTGTCGGGGTCGCAACGCTCGCCGGCGAGGAACAGCGTCCGGAGTGCCGAGAGGTCATGCTCCCGTACCAGCTCACCCGCGGGGTCCTCGCGCTTGATCGCCCGGATGGCTGTCGGCGCTGTGAACATGACGTTCACGCCGTGATCCGCGCACACCCGCCAGAATGCGCCCGCGTCCGGGGTGCCGACCGGCTTGCCCTCATACAGGACAGTTGTGCACCCGTGGATCAACGGTGCGTACACGATGTATGAGTGGCCGACGACCCAGCCGATGTCGGAAGCGGCCCAATACACCTCCCCCGGGCGCACGTCGTAGATCGCCTCCATTGACCACTCCAGCGCGACCGCGTGGCCGCCGTTGTCACGGACGATGCCCTTCGGCAGCCCGGTGGTGCCCGACGTGTAGAGGATGTAGAGCGGGTCGCTCGCCGCCACCGGCACGCACTCGACCGGCTGCGCGCCTTCCAGGAAGGCGCCCCACTCTATATCCCTTCCGGGCTGCAAGGAGCCGGGCGCCTCGGGCCGCTGCAACACAATGCACCGTCGCGGCTCCCCGTCGAGCAGCTCAAGCGCCCGATCGACGAGCGGCTTGTACTCCACGACGCGTGGGGGTCCGACCCCGCACGAGCCGCAGACCACGACCCTCGCACCGGAGTCGGCGATTCGCGACGCCA
Source organism: uncultured Solirubrobacterales bacterium (assembly GCA_963836065.1). GTDB lineage: Bacteria > Actinomycetota > Thermoleophilia > Solirubrobacterales > Solirubrobacteraceae > Palsa-465. The sequence goes on along the minus strand of CAWIII010000007.1, from coordinate 61,931 downwards.
GCTCATCGGCTCCGAACCCGCCGAACACCACCGAATGGATCGCTCCGATACGTGCACACGCCAGCATCGCGATCACAGCCTCCGGAACCATGGGCATGTAGATGACGACGCGGTCTCCTCGCTCCACGCCCTCACGTACCAGGGCCCCGGCGAACCGCGCGACCTCGTCAAGAAGCTCCTGATAGGAGAAGCGCCGCACGACCCCTGTGACCGGGCTGTCGTGGATCAGAGCCGCCTGCTCACCGCGCCCATCCCGCACATGGCGATCAAGCGCATTGAAGCAGGTGTTGAGTTCGCCGCCCGGGAACCATTCCGGCGTGGGTTTCCGTGTGCGGTCGACGATCGCGTCGGGCGCACGATCCCATTCGATCGCTGAACTTGCGGCTTGCCAGAACCCCTCGGGGTCGCGTTGCCAATGCCCGAAGACCTCGTCATATCCGCCCATCAGATCCTCCTTCACCGTTGGACTCATGTCGGCGCAAACTACGCCGACATGAGTTGGGGCAGTCGCGGTCGTGTCGGTCAGTGCCCGGCTGCCGTTGGCTCCTTATGGCGACCCCAGCGGTGGGTTGACAGAGGCCAGACGGGAAGCACCGCGCGGTGATAGGAGAACTCGCAGAGCTCCGCCAAGGCCAGATAGAAGGCGCATGCCGCGGCCGCGAGGCCGAAGTACCCGCCCCAGTGCGTCAAGGTGGTGTGAGCCCCGTAGTCGCCCGCGCCGAGGAAAAAGAACGTCACCACGAGAATCGCCAGCGCCAGGACGACGACAGCGTTCGTGCGCAGCGACGCGGCCAACATGACGACAACGAAAATGCCGAAGGCGTACAGCAACAGGCCGTTTGCGTGCCCCAGCTGGGATGGCGGCACGAGTTTATTGAACAGCTGCGCGTTCGCGAACACCGACAGCCAGAAGGCGCCGAAGCCAGTAAACAACACACCCGAGAAGGTGTTGCCGGTCCGCAGCTGGATGATGCCCGCGATCAGCTGCGTGAGGCCGCCGAACATCAGCGCGACGCCGAGCACCACAGGCGCGACGCCCGCGTCGATCGCGTCCGCGTTGACCATGCTCAGCATGAACGTCGTGACGGCAAACGCCAACAACGCAAGCGGCGCCGAGTTGCCCCAGTTGAGCGTCGATACGAGCCGGGGCGCACCCTCGAGCTCAGCTTCCTGCTCGGCCGCTCCTGCAGACAAGGTTGCCATGATGCAATCCCTCCTTTGAACGCGTCGAGAGCCTCAACGCACCGTTCTCGTGACGAACATCACCCGAACGCCCACCCACACCACCGTCGAGCAAGCTAGGGAGTGCGTACTTTGACGATGCTCGGCACTCATTTGGTAGTCCGCGGTAAGTCTGGACAGGCCTAGCCTCCGCTTTTCAGAACATCGCGGCATCGGGGTGAGACACGGTTTGTTGTGCGGAAAACCCGCAATCCGGCGTCTGCGGGCACCATGCCGGGTTTCTTGCGCACGCCTCGATGCTCAGGTGGCGACGTTCTCCACAGCGTCAACCGTCGAGCCCGTCCTGGAGAACTCGATCACGCCGTCCTCGAGCGCGCCGAACCTCAGGCTCACGACGTCAAGTGCGTAGTTCTGGTACAGCCGCCACGGGGCCTTCGATCCCTGCTTTGGGAACTGGTCGATGGAGCGCAGCACGTATCCGGAGGAGAAATCCACGTACGGCTGCTCAGCGATCGACCGATCGGGGCTCCGCGGCGTGCACTGACGGTATCCATGCTCGTCCATGTGGTTGAGCAGCCGGCAGACGTACCCGCAGGTCAGGTCACACTTGAGCGTCCACGAGGCGTTGGTGTACCCGAACGCGATTGCCAGGTTCGGCACCCCGCTGAGCATCATGCCCTTATAGCTCATCGTCTCAGAGAGCTCGACGTCGTGGCCGTCGACCGCGACCTGGATGCCCCCCAACGGCAGCAGGTTGAGGCCCGTCGCGGTCACGATCAGGTCGGCGTCGAGCTCAGTGCCGGACGTAAGCTCGAGGCCCTCCTCTGTGAACGTCTTTATGCGGTCGGTGACCATCGACACCCGGCCCGTGGAAATCACGTCGAAAAGATCGCCGTTGGGCACGAGGCAGAGCCTCTGATCCCACGGGTTGTAAGGCGGATTGAAGTGCGTGTCGACGTCGTATCCAGCCGGGAGCTGCCCCTCGATTTGCTTTCGGATCAGCGCTTTCATGACTCTCGGGCGGCGCCGGCTGAGCTGGAAGCTGAGCATCGTGAGCAGGATGTTCTTCCAGCGCACGATGAAGTACGCGGCCTTCTCCGGCAGAACGCGCTGTAGGGCGGCCGCGATCGGGTCTTCCGCCGGTAACGAGACGATGTAGCTGGGGGAGCGCTGCAGCATCGTGACGTGCGCGGCCCGCTGCGCAATCGCGGGGACGAGGGTCACCGCGGTCGCACCGCTGCCGATCACCACGACGCGCTTGCCCGCGTAGTCGATATCCGCGGTCCAGTGCTGCGGGTGCACGATGCGGCCGTTGAAGCGCTCCATGCCCTCGAAGTCGGGCGTGTAGCCCTCGTCGTAGCGGTAATAGCCGCCGCACACGAGCAGAAAGCCGCAGGTCAGACGCACTGTCTCCTGCGAGTCGCTTCGCCTCGCCTCCACCGTCCACAGCGCATCCGCTGTCGACCACTCGGCACGCACGACCCGATGGTGGAAGCGGATGTGATGGTCGATGCCATAGTAGTTGGCCGTCTGGCGAACGTAGCTCAGGATCGAGGGTCCGTCGGCGAGCGCCTTGGCCCCGGTCCACGGCCTGAACGCGTAGCCGAGTGTGTACATGTCCGAGTCCGATCGGATGCCGGGATAGCTGAACAGGTCCCAAGTCCCGCCAATACAGTTCCGGGCCTCGAGGATCGCGTAGGTCTTGTCGGGACACTCGGCCTGCAGGTGGTAGCCGGCGCCGATGCCGGACAAACCGGCCCCGACGATCAGCGCATCAAGGTGTTCAATCGACATCTGGACTCTTCCGTCGCGCAAAGCGCACTAGGCGCGAGAGATTAGCCCGGCGCGGGGGCAGAGCAAACACTCGCCGTCGTAACTCGTGAAGAGTGCCCTTTGGCGACGGAAGCGGCATCGAGCCGCTAGGGTCTACGCAGCATCCCTGCCACGCAGCTCGAAGGACCGTGATGCCACACCTGGGCAGTAGCGCCAGCGCCGAGATCGACGCCTCGCTCGAGGAGGTCTGGGCGGTGATCGAGGACGTGATGGCGGCACCGGAGTGGCAGGGCGGCGTTGACAAGATGATCGCCCTCGAGCATGACGCCGACGGGCGCCCGACGCTCGTCGAGACCGAGAACGACATCAAGGTCATGCGGGTCAAATCGCTTATCCGCATCCGCTACGAGGGGCCCACGCGTCTATCGTGGATGCAGGAGAAAGGTGACATGAAGTCAGTCGAGGGTGTCTGGGAGCTCGAGGATCTCGGCAACCGGCGCACGCGCGCGAGCTACCGGTTCGACGCGGACACCGGCCGGCTGCTGGGACTGGTGATTCGCGGGCCGGTCGTGGCGGCAACGCGGGCGATCTTCGTCAACGGACGCCCCGGCGAGCTCAGGCGGCGTGTGGAGGGCGGCTGAGAGCGTCTGCCCATCTAACCTGAGCGCGCTTCAATCTGGATCCCGAGTCCGCCGATCGTGGTCGCCACGCCTTGGTAGTGACCGATGAGCAGGCACAATTCAATCGCCTCGCGGTCGCGCAGAGCGGTCTGCACGGCGCTCCATGTCGCGTCCGAGAGCGTGCGCCGGGCGAGCAGCTCGTCGCTCACGGCTAGCAGCGTCCGCTGGCGCTGCGTGAAGCCGCCTGCCGGAGGACTGCCGGCGACGCCCGCGACCTCGTCGGGCGTTAATCCCATGCGTAGCGCGATCGGGACGTGCTGGTGCCACTCGTAGGCTGAGTGACACTGCCATGCGATCCGCAAGATCACCAGCTCGGTGTCGCGTCGCGGGAGCTGACCGAACGGCATCAGGTGCGCCGAGTAGCGTATCCAGGCCCGGAACAGGCGTGGGTGTTGGCCGAGGGTCGTAAAGATATTCGGCGGGCCGCCGGCGGTGACGCGCCCCGCGACCTCGGCCACGATCCGCGCCAGCGGTCTTAGCTCGCGTGGGCGGGCAGGAGCAATGCGCGGACCTTCGCCCTCCTCGGGCGGGAGTAGCGCTTGCAGCTTGGCAACGCTCGCGTCTGAAGCGCGCTGCCCGCTCACCTTTGGATCACGCCCGGTAAAGCGCGGCCGCGACGGTGAGCCCCGAGCCCGCGGAGACGAACAGGGACGTGCGCGCCGCCTCGAGGTCTGCCGCCTCGAGCGCCAACGCGGGGGCGGCCGTGTGCGCGCCGGCGACGCCGTCCGAAGACGACGCGACCCGCTCGGCGGACACACCGAGCCGCTTCGCCAATCCGTCGGCAAAGCCCGGGATCGACGCCGTGGCGAAGAGCAGGTCGACCTCGCCGAGGTCGAGTGCGTGCGCCGCCGCCAATTCACGGGCGGTCGACTCGGCGCACTCAAGCGCCCGGGCGCTGTAGGCCTCGGCGATCTCGACGGTGAGGATGTTCCGGCCATGACGGGCGAGCCCACGCCGGGCATCTTCCTGCCAGGCGACGTAGCTGTGGAACAGCTCCGCGAACTCCGGGAAGGTGGCGAACTGAAAAGCGGTGAAGCCCGCGCGGGAGTCCTCAGCGCTCAACAGAACCGCGCCCCCGACCGCAGGAAACGGGAACCCTTCAGAGACGCCCGGCTGGGGGTCCATGTCACTCGCGACCACCATCCCGAGCTCGACGGTTCCCGATGCCAGCAAGCCGTCAGCCAGGTGAATGCCCGTCAGCAGACCACAGGCCCCGTTGTTGACGTCGAACGAGAACGTCCCGTGCCCCGTGCCCAGCGGGTATCCCAGGTTCGCGCCGATGTCTTCCTGAATCATGGACGCAAACGCCGGCTCGTTGAGGAGTTTGTCGTGGTAAACGCCTGCGTTAATCAGCAGGTCCAACTCCTCGGCGGTCCGGCCAGCGCGCTCCAGGCACGAGTGGGCGGCGGCGTCGGCGAGCTTCAGCGCACCTTGGGCGAACGGCCGTCGGTGCGTGGTCGCGGTGGCGGTCGCCTCAATGATCGTGCCCATAGTGCCCCACAAGCTGATCGACCTTGAAGATCACGATCCCGACCTCGAGACCGGACGCCAGCGAAAGGAGCATGACTCGGTCTTCCTTGCGGAAGCGGCCTTCATTGAGGTACTGCGATAGCGCGACGAAATGCGTCGTCGAGGCAGTGTTGCCCAGCTCATCGACGGTCACGACCACGTGCTTCGGCGCCCTGCCCATGCTCTCGGAGAAGTCCTTCAGGCCCTTCTTGATCGCCCTCGCCGAGGTCTGGTGCGGGATCAGATAGTCGATCTCGTCGAACTGCAACCCGGCTTGGTCGAGCGCCTCGCGCAGCAGCGGCACCGAGGCCTCGGTGGCGACCTTGTGGATCGTCCGGGCATCGGTGTACATCGAGACTCCCGCACCGATCTTCGCCGGAAACGCTACGCACAGGCGGCTGTGCTCGGACAACGTCGTGAAACCAGCCACCTCGATCCCGGGAGCGCCGTCAGGCGCTCGCTCCAGGATCGCCGCGGCACCGGCGTCGCCGAGCGTCAGCGAGGCGAGCTGCTTGCTCATCACGGTGTGAACCTCGCGCGCGGCATTGCGACCAAGCTGCGTGATGAGCTCGCCGCTGACGACCATCCCCCGCCGGATCCGGCCTTGTCGGATCAGGTCGTTGAGAATGAATACGCCGGTCATCATGCCTGCGCACGCGTTCGAGAGGTCGAAGCTCATCGCGCGCCGCGCGCCGAGCGCTTCCTTCAGCGACACGCTCACTGGCGGCTCGAGCTGGGTCCGGAGGCCTCCGACGTGCCGGCTGATGCTCGACACGATCAGCATCTCAAGGTCCTCTGCAGCACAATCGGTGTGCGCCAAGGCGTCGCGCGCCGCGCCGAGCGCGAGCGTGTAGGAGTCCTCGCCCTCGCCGGCGATCCGGTGTTCGCGGATGCCCGTGAGCCGTTCGAGCTCGATGTGGGTTCGGTGTTTCGTGCTCGCCATCAGCTCATCGGTACTCATCCGCCGCTCGGGAACCGAGGCCCCGATTCCGGCGAAGCGGCTCGTGTACAACCCAGCGCCGGGCGGGCTATCAACTCCCCCCTCCAGCGCCATCCAATGCTCGTCGCCGTTCGCCGACCCGTGGCTCTTCTCCATCCTCCAATTTTCACCAGCCCCCGAGCTTTGCGAACCGTGATAACTACCCGTCGCTACCCGTTGAGGCTGCGGATTCAGAGCGTCGCAATAACTTGCGCCGCAGGCTTCGTGCCAATCGCGGAGAGGATGTCGAGCCGCACGCGCCGGCTCCGACCAAAGGGCATGCAGGCAAACCGACTCATTCTCGAAAGGAGCCAGCAGATGCAGATCCGCGCCCGCATCAGCATCAGTGCCGATGGTTACGTGACCACACCGGACGGGTGGCCGGCGCAGCTCGCCGACCCGTCCTTCGTCTCCGGCCAGAGCCACGGCATTCAGGAGTTCCTCGAGGGCAAGGAGGCGGCCCTGATGGGCCGCACGACCTTCGAGCCCGCGCTCGCGAACGGGCGCTGGCCCTGGCCGCACCTTGACGTGTTCGTGCTTGGCTCAGGCGTTCCCGCCGATGGAGCCTCAGCACCGATCGTGACCGATAGCGACCCGGTTCGGTTGCTCGAGAAGGTCCGCGCTGCCAACGCGGGCGGGGACGTCCACCTCGTCGGCGGCCCGCGGACGGTCGAGACCTTCCGCGCCCTCGGAGCGCTCGACACGCTCGAGCTGATCGTGCTCCCGTTGTTCCTCGGAGACGGCATGCGGCTGACGCCGTCGCTCAGCGCCGATACCGAGCTGGTGCTCTACGACAACGCCGACACCCGCGATGCCTTCTTCGGCCCCGGCAGTGAACCGCTGGGGGAGGAAATCGACGCCCTGCTGAGGGAGCTGAAGGAATCTGGAGAGCTGGTCGCCACCGACCCGCTCGCGGACCCCGCGCAGACCAAGACGGTGCGGGTCAGCGCAGGCGCCTCGGTGATCACCGACGGGCCGCCGGCCGAGACCAAGGAACACTTCGGCGGCTACGTGATCCTCGACTGCGAGAGCATCGAGCGCGCGGTAGAGATCGCGGCGCGGTGGCCGAGCTCGGGCTTCGACGCGTGCGAGGATGCCGTCCAGGAGGCGCTGCTCGCCGCCACGGTGCAGTGGCCGGTCGACGGCGTGCCCGAGAGCCCGCAGGCGTGGCTGTTGACCGTCGCCTCGCGGCGGCTGATCGACGAGCGGCGTGGCGATCTCGCCCGGCGACTGCGCGAGGAGCCGATCGCCGAGCCGGAAGCGTCTCCCGGCGTGGGTGAACCGGAGTTGATGTCGCGCACGCACGACGACACGCTGGTGCTGCTGTTCCTGTGCTGCCACGAGTCGCTCACCGCGCCATCGCAGATCGCACTCACCCTCCGGGCGGTCGGCGGCCTCAGCACGGCCGAGATCGCCAGCGCGTTCCTCGTCCCCGAGGCCCCGATGGCGCAGCGGATTAGCCGTGCCAAGGCCACGATCAAGGGCACGGCGTTCGAGTTGCCTCCTGACGCCGCGCGCGATGCCCGCCTCGGGTCGGTTCTGCACGTGCTCTACCTGATCTTCAACGAGGGCTACGCGGCCAGCTCGGGGACCCGGATCCAGCGCGTCGCCCCGGCCGAGGAGGCGATCGGGCTGGCGCGGATGCTGCAGCGCCTGCTGCCCGGCGAGGACGAGGTGCGCGGCCTGCTCGCGCTGATGCTTTTGACCGCGCCCGGCGACACCGTCCTCTACGAGCTGCTCGAGCAGATCGCGCCGAACCCGTGTTCACCCTCAACCGGGCAGTCGCGGTGGGCATGTTCCGCGGTCCGGCAGCGGGCCTGGACGTGCTCGCCGAGGTCGAGCGCGACGACCGGCTCGCCGGCCGCCATCGCGTCGCGGCGGTCCGCGGCCACCTACTGGAGCTGGCCGGTGACACCGCCGAAGCCGCGGCGGCCTACGAGACCGCCGCCTCGCTCACCAGGAGCCTTCCCGAGCGCCAGTACCTTCAGCGCCGCGCCGTCGCGGCGCGCTCCGCCGGCTGAGCGCCGGCGACGCGGGAGTCCACGCTTACCGTCGATCCTCGCTGCCCCACCGTGGCAAGGGCGATCTCGCGCGCGTCGGACGCCTCGCTGCAACCGGCGGGGCCAACCTAGTCGGCGACCGTGACTGCGCTGGCAGCGGTCACGATCCGCTCGACCGCGTCATCCGGTGCTTGGCGATCAACCTCAACGATCTCCCGCTACACCGACCCCCCACAAAGCGAGTAACACCACCTATCAGAGCACTACTAATGGGTGGAGCGGGAACCTACAGACTAGCGGCTCCGATTTGGAAACCGCTTCGTGAACCGGGAGCCTGGAAGTCTCACGAGGGAAGCAAGCGCGCCTGGCTGGTCGGAGACACAGCCTCGTCGAAACGGACCAAAGCAACGAGGCGGCCCAGCCCCTAATCGAACAGTCCGACGATCGCCAGCCACACCACAAGACAGGCCGTTTCACTGCCGCGAGCGCGCGTCGTCCTTTGCGCTGATGCCTGGCTGCCCCGCCCACGCGACGGCGCGGCCAGACCTCAACTCGGTCGACACTACTCTGATGCCAACCGATTACAAGCCTTAAGAAGCCCATCTTCCGGGTACGCTGCTCGGATGATCCTCAAGTGGAGCTTCGGCGGCGAGGCTCAAACGGCTAAGCATCGAGCAACAATCAGCGCAGCAGCCAGCAACGCGACACGAGGCGGAAGATGAGCAATCCCCGGCCCGGCGATCCTGCGCCCCGGTCGCTCGCCGGCGGGAGGCTGCTCGCTGAGATCACCAATCGGATCGTCGCGTTCATGCGCGAGCACTACGGGCGCGGACCGATCAAAGCCAAGACTTACGTGCTGGACAACCTGATCGTTTGTGTGCTGAGTGACGGATTCACCGCGATCGAACGGACAATGGTGGAAGGCGGCGAACCCGAGCGGGTGCTCGAGATGCGACGCGATTTCCAGCGGATCATGAAGGTCCGCTACAGCGAGATGATCGAGGAGCTCACCGGTCGCAAGGTGCTGGCCTTCCTCAGTCAGGCTCACATCGAGCCCGATCTCACGATCGAGATGTTCCTGATGGACGGGCCACTAGCTGGATTCGGTGCGCTCGAGCTTGTCGACCTCGGTGATAAATAACGGGCCAGATCGGTGTCGCCTCGCAGCTTTTCGCTGTTGCGGATGTTGAGTCCGTAGCGGAGTTCGAGCACGCGCCGTTCGCGATATGAGAGGTTCTCGAGCGCGTCTCTCAGAGTTTCGTTGGTGAGGATCTCCACGGCGCGCTCGTAGGGAGACTCGGCTTGTTCGTCGGCGATGAGCTGGCCGAATTCGGATTGGTCCTCGTCGCCTACTGGCTTTTGGAGCGAGGTTGGGGCTTGGGCGGAGTGTTTGATCGAGGCGACCTCTTCGGGCTCGATTCCGGTCACCTCGGCGATCTCGTCGGCCGTCGGTTCGCGGCCGAGTCCGGTCACGAGCTTGCGCTCCGCCGGGCCGATCTTGTTGAGCCTCTCGACGATGTGGACGGGGATCCGGATCGTTCGCCCCTTGTCAGCGACGCGAGCGGGAGACCGCCTGGCGGATCCACCAGGTCGCGTAGGTTGAGAACTTGAAGCCTTTGCGATAGTCGAACTTCTCCGCCCCGCGCACAAGACCGAGCGTGCCCTCTCGGGCTCCAGATCCAACGTGGTCTTGCGGCAGGTGCGCTTCGCGGGCGCGCGCTCGATGTTCACGCTTGCGGCAGTGGCCGGGTCGAGTTCTTCGACCAGCTCGATCCCACAGCGCTCGAGGACGGGCGCAGCTCCTCGACCTCGGTGTCCTCGAGGTCGAGGTCGGCCGTGGCGGTCGCGATCTCGGCGTATGTGAGCACGCCGACGTGCAGGCCGCGTGCGATCAGACCCTTGACCTGTTCAAACTCCTGAAGATCCGCTGCTGACATCCGGTCGCGTCTCGCTAGTCCGAAGCCCGCAACTTCGGGCTAGTCAGCCCGCATTGCCCAAACGGCCCGACGTCGCTGCCTCGCCCGCCGGTTGACGGCGAAGCACGTGCTCGTCTGCCTTGATGCGAGGGGGCCTTCACCGGGAAAGAGACAAAGTCACCGGGGCGGTGGGATAACGCCCTCAGGAGTACGACACCGGCCCCGCAGTCAAAACCAGTAACCCTCGCCTCCCGCCTCGTGGCGCAGTCGCGCCGTTGGTGGCATCCAGGCTCGGGCGGAGAATCCTGTCCGCAGGGCCAGCTCCTGTTCGACTCTACTCCGTTGCGGGCGTTATGTGACGAGGATCTCAAAAGATCTCCTCGGGACGCGTCGGCAGGCACGGATCGCTGGCTAGTTCGTTCCCGCCGACCGGCTCAGGTGTTTAGCGGATCAGGGAAGCGGGGTGCGCGTGGCGGCGCCGGAGCGGCGAATGTCGGTGAGGGAGATCCGCTCGCCGAGGAGGGCGGGCACGCCGAGCACGATCGCGGTGGTGATCTCGACCGCTTGGAGGAGGATGCCGTAGGCGAGCGCATGGCCGGCGTCGACGCCGTAGGCGGCGAGGACTGCGATCGTGGCGGCTTGGAAGATGCCGATGTTGGACGGGGTGACTGGTACCAAAGCGGTGACATTGACGGCCAGCAGGATCGCCGCGGCCGTGGCGAGACCGGTGTTGCCCTGGAGGTTGAGGGCCCGGAGTACCGCGTAGGCGGCGAGTGTCTGGACCGCCCATGCGCCGAGTTGCGCGGCGATCGCCCCAGCCCCCAGCCGTGGCTGGGTGAAAACGCGCAGACCGCGGCGTAACAGGATGATCTGGTCGCTCAGCCAGCGAGCCGTTCGGCTGAGGTGAGCGTAATGCGAGCGTTCGGCCCTGGCGAGCAGCGTCGGGCCGCTGATGAGCAGAGCGACGGCTGCGCTCGGCATGATCACGGCAGCGATGAGCGCGCTCACGTGGCCGCTGATCAGCGGCAGGCTGGCGATGGTGATCGCGGCGAGGATTGCCATCGCGGCCAGGTTGAACAGTGTCTGGGCGAACACGGTGCCCAGGACGAGCGGAAAGACCCGCGGTGTGTCGCCCGCGCGGCGGGCGACCAGGTAGGCCCTCGCCGGCTCGCCGAGCCGGCCGGGAATGAGCGCCGATACGAACACGCCGATCATCGTGGCGCGGACCACGATGAGCGATCGGATCCTTATATCCGGTAACGCCGCGCGGAGCACTGCCTGCCAGGAGAAGGCGCGGAGGAACATCGAGAGCCCGTTCAGCGCCAGCGCAGCCACCAGCCACCACGGGTGTACGTTGGTCAAAGACCTGCCGATACCCGCGAACCCGACGTGCGACAGCGCTAGGGCGATCAACCCGGCCAGCGCGAGCGAGCCGAGCGCCACCGCAGTCGCCCGAGCGGGACGCGAGCCCCACACGGTCTATCGGCCTGACCGTCCGGCCAGGGTCAACGCGCCTCAGGGGGGCTGTCTGAGCGACGCCGCGTTCGGCGTCGCGTGTGCATGCCCTGGTAGTCGCAATCGAAGACCCTGTGGTGGCCTTAGGCCCCCGCTCACTCGGCCGGCCGACGCAGCATGGCGATCGCTGGCGTGGGGATCGTGGAGTGGGAGGCGAGAGGGGTCGGTGGCCCGGCGCGGAGCCGTCCGGGCAGCAGAGCGGCGCCGAGGATTACTAGGCAGAATGCCCCGATCCGCGCGGCGATCTGCGGCGGGCCGAGGCCGATCGGGTCGTGGAACACAAGAACTCCGCCCAGCAGCGCGACGATATTGCCGGTCAGCGAAGTGAACGTGATCACCGCGATCGCCGGTCCGAGCTGCAGACTCCGCGCGGAGGCGTAGAACGCGACGACCATCGCGATCAGCGCCGATAGCGTCCACGGATTGACGAGCAGCATCACATGGTTCAGCGCAGGGTGGACGAGGTGCTTGATCGCGATGTCGGACACGCCGAACAGGCCACCCGCGGCCGTGGCCAACAGGATGCCTTCTCGGAGCTGCAGACGTTCGAGTCGAATGGACGCACAGATCAGAGCGCCGCTGAGGGCGATGACCGCGCATTCGACGGCGATCAGCGCGGCCGTCGAGGCATGTTCGCGTGTCGCGGGCGCCTGAGTGAGCCCCAGGATCGCCAGCCCGACCGCGGTGACCAATAGGCCGATCCACTGCCGGCGGCCAAGGTCGAAGCCGAAGAACCGCTCTGCGACGATCGCCAGGAACACCAGACCACCGGAGATCACCGCCTGCACGATCGATAACGACGCCAGCGACAGCGCGGCCACGTGCAACAGCCACGCGCCGAGCGCCACCAGCCATCCCACCGTCCACCACTTGGAGCCAAATAGGCCGATCGCGCTGCGGACCGGATGGCACGCGATCACGGTCGGCGCGGCGACTGCGCCGCGCTGTTTGAGTAGCACGGCGACGCTACCCGCGAGTGCGCAGCCGACCGCCAGCAGCAGTCCCGCGATCATCCGCCCGTTCCCGTGCGATCGACCTGCCGTTTGGACCCGGGGGTTGCGGTCAGGATCTCGAGCAGCTCTCCGATGTTCTGTTCGCGCGCGACTGCATCGGGAAGCGGGAAGTGGGCGTTGATCGAGTAGTGGTTGCGGCGCCCGTTTCGCTGGCGGTTGATGTACCCGGCGGCGGCCAGCTCCGCGACGATGCGATGCGCCGCGCGCTCCGTGATCCCGACGCGTTCGCCGATGTCGCGCAGGCGAACGCCGGGATCGCGGGCTATGCATACCAAGATTCGAGCGTGGTTGGTCAGGAACGCCCAGCCGGGTGCGTTGTCCTCCGCCATCCACGAGAGTCTAATGTTTCTAGACTTGCATTTCATGCTACGGTTGTCAATTACTGTGGAAGCTGGCCCAAAAGCCCTCGGACATCTCTGAGGAGGTCCTCGAAATGCTTTCCAAGATCCGCAGCGTGTCGGGTGACGACCGGTTCGATGACCCGGACAGAGAGCAACCATGACCGACCGGCATCTCCAGTTCCTTCGCCTGGTCGCGGCACGCATGCAGCGCCAGCTCGACATCGACCACGATGCTCTCGAGCACCCTAGCGACGCCACGACGACGGGCCGACGGCAGCGCCTCGAGAGGTCGGCGAGGCGGGCTCGAGCACGTCTCGCGGACGCCGAGGCACGACGACCCGCCCCTCGACCAGGTCGAGTGTCCTGATCGCGAACCACGAGCTCTGATCGCGCTCCTAGCTACCACTGCGGTTGGGGAGCGCGAACCGGTTCGCGGCTTTCAGACGGAGTAACGCCCGGTGCTGCCTCGGGGATGCGGCGCGGGCTACGCTTGTTGGGTGTCGAGTCCCGCTAGCCCGGTTTTGTCGGAGTCGCAGCTGGCGACGCTGCGCCGCCATGGCGAGGAGCGAAGCGCTGAAGTGGGTGACGTATTGTTCCGGGTCGGCGATCGGCGCTATCCCTTCATGGCGATCATCGAGGGTGAGGCGGCCGTCTTGGACGCGGCCGGGCACGAGCTCGTCCGGCAGGGCGCCTCGGGATTCCTGGGCGAGATGAACCTCATGTCGGGCCAGACGGTGTATCTGACGGCGGTCGTGACGAGACCGATGCGGTATATCGCGGTCGACCGCGATGACCTACGTCCGCTGTTGTTCGAGGACGGTCCGCTGGGTGATCTGTTGCTATCGACCTTCATGGCGCGGCGCGAGCTGCTCCAGCAGCATCAGGGCATCGGCATCGAGGTCGTGGGTCCGCGCTCGTCGGAGCCGACGCGACGAATTGTCGAGTTCGCTCGCCGCAATCGTCTGCCCCACACGTGGCGCGATCCTGAGCGCTCCGAGGAGGCGGCGGCCGCGGCGCTGATCGAGGCATTTGATCCTGAAGAAATACCGCTCGTGCGATTGCCCGGCGGGAGGGAGCTGCGCAACCCGTCCAGCGGTGAGGTCTCGCGAGCTCTGGGGATCGGACTCGAGCTCGCCGCTCGTGAGGAGGTCGACCTCGTCGTGATCGGAGGTGGCCCAGCCGGCCTCGGGGCGGCGGTGTACGGGGCCTCGGAGGGTCTCGAGACCCTCGTTGTGGAGGGCACTGCTCTCGGGGGCCAGGCGGGCACGTCGCGCCGGATCGAGAACTACCTCGGCTTCCCGGCCGGGATCAGCGGCTCGGAGCTCACGAGCCGCGCGGTCGCTCAGGCACGCAAGTTCAACGCGCGCACCGCGACCCCGTATCGCGCCGTCGCACTGGAGCCGGGGGCTGACCGCCATGTGGTGCATCTGGAGGACGATCATGAGATCGCGGCGCGCGCTATTCTCCTGGCGACGGGCGCGGAGTATCGTCGGCCGACGGTCGCGGACCTCGGGGACTACGAAGGCCTCAGCGTGTTCTACGCCGCCGGACCGCCCGAGGCGCAGCGCTGTGGCGCGATGCGCGTCGGGGTAGTCGGCGGCGGAAACTCGGCGGCGCAAGCAGCGGTGTGGCTTGCTCGCGGCGGCGCGCTCGTGACGCTGCTGCATCGCCGCGCTGACCTACGTGAGACGATGTCCGACTACCTCGTGCTCGAGCTCGAACGCTACGGCGTCGCGGTACGAGACCGTAGCGAGGTGGCCGAGCTTCACGGCAGCGATGGTCAGCTCGATGCGGTCACCCTACGCGACGGCGAGCGGCTACCGCTCTCCTTCCTGTTCCTCTTTCTTGGTGCGGCGCCCTGCACCGACTGGCTGGGGGACGTCCTCGCGCGCGACGAGAAGGGCTTCGTGGTGACCGGCGCGGACGCCGGCGCCGCCGGGCTGCTCGAAACGAGCGTGCCCGGGATCTATGCGGCTGGCGACGTACGAGCAGGCTCTATCAAACGCTGCGCCACCGCCGTGGGCGAGGGTGCGATGGTGGTGCGTTTCGTTCACCAACACCTGTCCGGCGTTCCCGCGTAGCCCCACGCGAGAATGGACGATCGAGTTGTTCACAGTTTGATGCGCTCGCCCATCGTCACTGTCTGATCGTCAGGCAGCCTAAAGTAGGCGGCCGGGTTGGCGGCGTTGCGGGCCATCGTGAGGAAAAGCTTCTTGCGCCAGGTACTCAGGCCCGGGTCATTGCAGGGGACGATCGTGATCTGCGACAGGAAGTACGAGACCCGCGCCAGGTCGACCTTACCTTCGAGCATCTGCAGCTCGGCCGCGAGGCGTAGCGCCGCGGGGATGTCCGGCAGGTCCTGAAAGCCGAACCGCGCGGTCAGCCCGGTGATCCCGTCACCCGGGTGACCGAGATGATCCGAGACGAGCCGATCGGCCTTGGCGATGTGCGGGACCCGCTGGTTCTCGATCGTGATGATGATCACCCGCCTGTGCAGAACGTGGTTGTGCTCGACGTTGGCGCGGAGAGCGAGTGGCGTCGTGTGCGGATTGGCGTTGAGGAACACGGCCGTACCGGGCACGCGCCGAACCTGGAACTCGCGCGTGTCGAGCTGTTCGATGAAATGACGCAGCGGTCCTTCCTCGTTGCTGCGGTTGGCGGTCACGATGTCCCGTCCCTTGTGCCAGGTGATCAGGAGCGTGAACACCGCGAGGGCGATCACCAGCGGCAGCCAACCTCCATGCATGATCTTGGTGAGGTTGGCCGCAAAGAACGCGAGTTCGATCGTGAGGAACACCGCCCCGCCGAGCACGATCAGGCGCCTCGGCTTGTGCCACAGCATCCGAGCGACCGCGAGAAACAGAATCGTGTTCAGGATGAAGGTGCCAGTGACCGCAACGCCGTACGCGGAGGCGAGGGCGACGGACGACCGGAACCCAACGACGATCGCGACCACGGCCACGAACAGGCCAAAGTTGATCGCCGGCAGGTAGATCTGCCCGATCTCCCGCTCTGAGGTCTGGCGAATCGTCAAACGTGGCACGAAGCCGAGCTGCACCGCTTGCCGGGTGACGCTGAACGCACCCGAGATCACGGCCTGTGAAGCGATCACCGTGGCCACGGTCGCCAACAGCACCATCGGCATCTGTGCCCATCCGGGCAGCAGCAGAAAGAACGGATTCACGATCGCCTTGGGGGAGCGGACGATCAGTGATCCCTGCGCCAGGTAGTTAAGCGTCAGCGCAGGGAACACCAGCAAGAACCACGCGCGGCGGATCGGGGTACGGCCGAAATGCCCCATGTCCGCGTACAGCGCCTCGGCTCCAGTCACCGCCAGCACGACCGAGCCGAGGGCGATGAATGCCACGGCACCATGGTCAACGAAGAACCGCACCGCGTAGCTCGGTGAAAGCGCCTTGATGACCCCTGGGTGCTGAGCGACCTCCACGACGCCGATCAGTGCCAGCACACCGAACCAGACGGCCATCACCGGCCCGAACAAACCGCCGACCAGCTTCGTGCCGTAGCGCTGAATCGCGAACAGCATCGTAAGGACCGCCAGGGTGATCGGCACGACCAGCGAACCAAGACTGGGCGTCGCGACCTTCAGCCCCTCGACCGCCGACAGTACGGAGATAGCGGGCGTGATCACTCCGTCCCCGTAGAACAGCGAGGCTCCAAAGATCCCCAGCGTCACCAGCGTCAGCTTCACGGCGCGGCTGTGCAATTTCGCCCCGTCCAACAGTGCCGTCAGCGCCATGATGCCGCCCTCGCCTCCGTTGTCCGCCCGCATGATGAACGTCACGTACTTGACGGAGACGATCATCGTGATCGTCCAGAACACGAGTGAGATCACGCCGTACACCTCCGCGGGACTGGTGTGCACTGCGTGGTGGTCGGCCGTGAACACCGCCTGAAGCGCATACAGCGGACTCGTCCCGATATCGCCAAAGACGACCCCGAGCGCGCCCAACACGAGCGCCGCCATTGCCGTCGTGGCCGTAGCCGAGCGTCCAGCGCTCAGCTCAGGCTCGGCCTTGTCGGGTGCCGGTGGCGCAGCGGCAGGCACCGACCCACGTTATCGCGGCGTTGACGCGTCATCGACTACTCGACGGCGTGACGCCGATACTCGACGTCCGCTCGCTGTTGCCGGCGCCCACCACGCCGTTGAACCGGCACCACCAGCCGTGCCTATGCCTCTCCCGCCCGGGATGCTTCCCGGCGTTGCGACACAGCCACGGCCTGCGCGGCGGGAAGCACGACCTCAACGGTGGCGCCCGCGCCGAGAGCACTCTCGATGCGGAGCGCGCCACCCGCGAGCTCGACGCGTTCGGTGAGTGCCGCGAGGCCAAGGTGGCCAGGTCGTGCCTGGAGCGCCTCGGCGACATCGAATCCCGTCCCGTCGTCGCGTACGCGGATGGCGTGTAGTCCTTCGTCGGTTGTGAGCGTGACGTGGACGTGGGACGCACGTGCGTGTTTGCGGGCGTTGATCAGGAGCTCTTTCCCGACCCGATAGAGGAATTCGCGACCGTCGGGATCCGGGTTCGAGAGGAGACGGTCATCAAGGGTGAAGTTCGGGCCCCCGTCGCGCTGCATGTGCTCCAGGTAGGCTCGGAGTGTGGGTGCGAGTCCTTGCTCGTGAAGCTCGGGTGGACGCAGTTCGAACAACAGGCTGCGTAGTCGCTGCGCGGCCAGCTTGACCGTTTCGCTCAACTGCTTGAGCGCTTCGATCTCCTCTGGGTCTTTGACCCGGCGACGGAAGGCTGCGACCCGCAGCCCGACCGCCACCACCGTTTGCAGCGAGTCGTCGTGGATGCCGACGGCGATGCGCTGACGCTCCTCCTCCGCGGTGCTCATGAGCAGGCCGAGTAGGTTTCGGCGGTGGGCATTGACGCGCTCGAGCTCGGCCACCATTTCGACCAGCTTGGTATTGATCACCTGCAGCTGCTGATGCGCGAACTCCGGCCCCACCGGCCCGGGCAGTGGCAGCGATTCGGGCTCGTTTAGCGCCTCGGCGACCGTCGCGAGTACGAGCTCCGGCGGGCATGGCTTGTTAATGAACCGAGTCACCCCACAAGCCGCCGCGAGCTCCCGGACCTCCCGCTCGAGATAGTTCGCCGTACAGAAGATCACTGCGGTCCCCCCAACCTCAGGATCCTCGCGCAGGCGACGGACAAACTCGTAACCGTTCATTCCCGGCATCAGGATGTCGGTGATGATTAGTCCAGGCCGCCGCTCCCGCGCCAGCTCGAGCGCCGCCTCGCCGCTGACCGCCTCGATCACGGTGTGACCCGCGTAGCCCAGTAGGGTCGTCATTAGCTCTCGATCGACGGGGCGGTCATCGAGCACCAGGACCGACGTCATCGCCCGTGCTCGGTCGCGTGCTGCGGCACGAGCGGTTCGAGGAGAAACCGCTCGACCTGCCCGATGAACGTCTCAGCATCGATCGGCTTCTGGATGTAGCCATCAAACCCCGCTTTGGCGATCCGCTCCCTGTCGCCGACCATCGCCGACGCAGTCACCGCCACAATCCGCGTCTTCTTGAGCCCCGGCTGCTTCCTGATCGTCGTGGCAACCTCGTAGCCGTCGATCCCGGGCATCCGGATGTCGAGCAGGATCACATCGGGCTTCAGCTGGGATGCGAGCCGCAGCCCGTCCGCACCGTTCATGGCAAGCACCGGCGAGTATCCGTGTGCGATGAGCAGGTACTCGACGAGCTCGATGTTCTGCTTGTTGTCCTCGATCACGAGGATGCGGGCGGGCATGCGTGCTCTATTCCGGCAGCTCGAGCGTGAACGTGCTTCCCGTGCCGAACTCGCTCTCGAATGAGATCGCGGCGCCGATCAGCCCGGCGAGCGTCTGGCAGATGAACAGGCCCAACCCGGTCCCCTCGTACGGGCGGGCACCGGAGCCCCCGATCTGCTCGAACGCGTCGAACAATCGCTCCTGATCATCGGGCCTGATCCCGCGGCCGGTATCGACCACGCTGAATCGAGTCACGGAACCTTCCTCGTCCTCCCGCCGACCCAGCTCCAGCGCAACCCCACCCTGGTCGGTGAACTTGATCGCATTGTTGGCCAGGTTGATCAGGATCTGTCGAAGCGCCCGCCTGTCGCAACTGGCCTGCAACCCACCCTCGGCGACCACCTCGAGCCGGATTCCCTTCTCGTCGGCCAGCGGCCTCAGGGCAACGGAGACGTCTTCCAACAGCTCCCGGCACTCGATCGGCTCGATGTTGAGCTCGATCTTTCCCGACTCGATCCGGGCGAGGTCAAGCAGATCGTTGATCAGCGACAACAGATGCTTGCCGCTCGACTGCACCGTCCGCAGCTGCTTAATCTGCACGTCGTTGAGTGGCCCCGGTAGTCCCATCAGGAGCGTTCCCGTATATCCCAGGATCGCGTTCAACGGGGTGCGTAGCTCGTGGCTCATGTTCGCCAGGAACCGGTCCTTTGCGCGACTCGCGGCCTCCAGCTGGACGTTCGCTTCACGGAGGTCCTGCTCGGAGCGCTTGCGCTCGCTTACGTCACGGATTGCGGCCGTCGCCAGCAGCCCCTCGTCGGTCTCCAACGGGCTGAGGCTGATCTCGACCGGGAACTCCACCCCGTCCTTGCGCCGACCGGCCAATTCCAGACCTGCGCCCATCGGGCGCGCCAGCGGCGCCGAAAAGAATCCGGCTCGATGCTCGGGATGACGGGGGTGATAGCGAATCGGGATCAGCAGCTCGACCGGCCGCCCCACCAGCTCCTCACGCGCATACCCGAACAGCTTCTCGGTCTCCGCGTTCGCCAGCTGGATCTCCCCATCGCGGTTGACGATCACCATCGCGTCAGGAGCCGACTCCAACAGCGATTCGGCGAATGTCCGCGTTCGCGCGAGTGCTCCACTCAGCCGAACCTCGTCCGTGACATCGCTGACAATCAGCAGAAAGCTGTTGCTTTGATTCTGAGCGTCCCGACGCAACGTCTTCACCACGCGCGCCGTGAAATGGCTGCCATCCTTACGCCGGAGCTCAATGGTGCCCTCCCACACCCCATCGCGAAGCGCCCGCTCGACCAGCCGCTGCGGCAGCCCAGCGAGGACGTCCTCCTCTGTGTGCAACACCGACTGGGGCTCGCCGATTATCTCGGCGCGCTCGTATCCATGTAGCCGCCGCGCGCCCTCATTCCACAACACGATCCGGCCCCCCGAGTCGATCGCGACGATCGAATACTCGGTCGAGGCCTCCAGCACACTGCCGACCAACGCGACCTCGGCGGTAGCGAAGGTCCCGGCATCGACTACGCCGGCACTTACCGTGGACGCTTGCTCCGCCACCGCGACCCCCGTACTGCCTCAGCCCCGCACCACCGCGATCTGACGCCTTCAGCCATCCAACCAATACCGTTGCGGCTGGGTAACGCAAAGAACGCCGACCCCGACATCGCGAGCCGTCCACGGCTCCACGGCAAAACGGCTGCTGGCATCGGCAGAAATCCTCCTTGTTTGCGCCACCCCTGTCCTCAAACGCAGCCTAGCCTCCAACCCAGTGTCAGCCCAGCAATGGACGTTAAGCACAGATGTCCGGTCCGGAATCGTCCAGAGTCGTGGTTCGCTTCGGCGCTCAGCAGCCCGGTTTGCGTGTCTTGCTGATGTGTTCGTGCTCGAGCAGCACCGTGGGAAGGGGCTCGGCGTTTGGCTCGTCGAGACGGTTCTGAGTCATTCTGAGCGAAAGCGGGCAAACCGACGGGTCAATACGAGACCGATGACCGGTGTGCAAAGGATCCCGGCGTGATCATTCATGTATTGCGCGGAGATTGGGTGCATCGTCGTTGGCGCCTGGTTCGGGCACTAGGCTGCACGTAACCACTCGGATTGGCCCGGGGCGCGTTGCGGACTCGTGTCTTAGCCATTTGGGCGTGGCTACTTCAGGACGACGGGGTTGAGCTGCCAGGCGTTCTGGCGGTATAGGCGTTGTTGATCGAGCTTGATGTGGTGTTCCCAGTAGTCGTTGAAGTCGCCGGAGAGGTGGGTGGCGCGTAGGCGCAGGAGCGCTTCGGCGGTCTGGGGGGTCCAGCGCATGCCGGAGCGTTCGAAGCGGTCGCGGATGAGGTTCTTGCAGGCGCCCTCGACGGTGCCTGAGGCGATCGGCCAGCCGTTGCGTAGGTACTCGTCGTAGCGCATCCGTTCGCGGTTGCGGTAGAGGTAGTCACAGACGCCGTGGATGGTGTTGGCCTTCTGGCCGGTGAGCCGTCGTTTGGTGACGGTCTGCCGGAACCCTTTGACGACTTGGCCGCTCATGCCGCAAAGGATCCGTTCGGTGCGCGCCCGGACGAACGCTTCGGCTTCGGGGCTGCCTTCGGGGTGCAGCACGTGCGTGACTTTCCAGAGCTTCTCGAGGACGTGCAGGAGGTCGAGCACGAGCGTGACGTCGGTGAACGTGCTGATCACGCGGCGTTGCAGCGCGCGCTCGCCGTCGGTGAGGATCACCCATGTCCGGTCGTGTTGGGGGTCGCGGCGGGTCATCTCGGCCTTGACGTCGTTGATGAACGCGTCCTTGCCTGCGGTCAGGCTCGCCCACACACGCTTGCGTGCCGGCTTGGGGCGCTTGGGACGGTCGGATGAGGCGCCGTCGGTGTGAAACAGGCTGTCGATCACGTCCTTGGGGGTGCGGGGGATCGGCGGCTGGCTGTGCACAGCGGCGACGGTCGCCATCTTCTTCTTGTTGGCCTTCTCGCCCTTGGTGCGCCGCACCACGCGCTGCGCGCCGTCGGGCTTGACCATCGGGATGCCCTTGCAGTCGATCGCGCCGACCAGGAGCTCGCCGTCGGCTGGCGCGATCGCGTCCTGCGCGCGAGCGGCGTAGAACGTCTCGAAGTCCGCAGCGGCTTCCTGGACGAGCTGCTCGGCAGAGCGCTTGGGGATCATGGTGCCGGTCATCTCTGCGATCAGCGCGATCGCCTCGTCAAACGGGCCGCAGACGACCGCGCGGAGCAGCCGCCGCTGGCACTCGTAGCTCCACAGGCGGCCCGGCAGGCGCAACTCGGCGTCGAGCGGATGGATCGCCTCCCGCCCGCGGGCGCCATAGCCCATGCGTGTGACGCGGACCTCGCCGAACAAGGTCACCAGCGGGCGAGTGTGCAGGCGCTTGTGCGCCAGGCGGACTGCTCCCCGCTCACCGGGCAGAACGATCGCCTCACCCACATCGCCGTCGCCGCGTGCCTCGATGTGCGCCTGCAAGGCGAGGCGCAGGATCTCACGCCCGCGCTGTTCTGACTCGCGCTCAAGCTCCGAGAGCCCGGCGCTCGCTGCTGCCTGGCCCGACAGCCAGCGCTCCAGATCCCGGAACGCGTCGATCCCACTGCTCGGAGGCGACTGATCGTCCATCCGAGCGCCCAGTATTCTACTGGGCGATGACAGAACCCCGATCGCTCGCCGACCTTCAACGGCTCAACGCCGCCTACCGGTCCGCGACAGCGCGCCTGACCGAGATTGGGTTCACATGCGAGGGCTCGCTGATCGAGCGCTACACCACCTGCAAGAACCCCAACTGCCGTTGCGTGAACCCCGAGCAGCGCCACGGCCCGTACTGGCAGATCTCCTGGAAGGACGCCGGCAAGACCGTCTCGAAGATCCTTCCCGCCGACGACGCCGCCCTCTACCAGGAATGGATCGCCAACCGCCGAGCGCTGGAAGCGGTCCTCGACGAGATGCGCGACCTCTCACGACAGGCCGCCGAACACATCCTCGCCAGACGCGGCCGGCCCCTCCACGCCCCCCAACGGCCCCGCCTCAAGGCCCGCTGAGCGACGCTCAAACCCCGGTTATCGACCCTGCCGGACGATAACCCCGGGTTAAGCGCGACTCACGAGCCCCCAACACCGGGCAAAACCCATCGATTAGCAGCGACTTCACCGTCGTCGTGAAGTAGCCACGCCCTAGCCATTTTGGAGGGCAGTCATGGCTGACCTGCCACGCGATCGCAGGGGTCCCGTCAACGGATCAATTGAGGACAAGCAGGAGCGTGTCGTGTCGGCGCGGGCGCGTGAGGATGATCAGACGGTCGCTGATCGCGAACAGACGCTTGCGGATGCTGACCAGACTGGGTCTGACAGCGACCAGACCGCAGCCGATAACGACCGGGGTGGGTCTGACAGCGACCAGAGCGCGGCCGATAGCGACCAGGCCGCAGCTGATAGAGATCAGGCTGCCAGCGATCGCGATTTTTCGCACGGCGGGGACCCTGACGTGCATGCCCTCACGCGCGAGCTTCGTGATCGTGGCGCGCGGCAGCGCCAGCAGACCGGCGTGGATCGCTTTGAGTCGGCCGCTGCTCGTGATGCTGCGGCGCGTGTCCGAGATCTGGCGGCGTTGGCGCGCGACCAGGTTGCCGCGCGGCGTGATTGGGAGCTGACCTCGCGCAGCGTTGCACTGTCAGATCATGATCGCGCGGCTATCAGCGGAGAGATTGCGTCGCGGGCGGAAGAGGATCGCAGGCGTGCTGCTGATGACCGCGACTTGGCGGCCGCGGCTCGCGGGAGGGCTGCTGAAGATCGTGAGCAGGCAGCCGGTGATCGCGAGCAGGCCGCCCGCGACCGGTTACAGGCCCAGGCAACGATTGATTCGCTGGGTGCGATTCTCGACATTTCGCGCGCGATCGGCGGACCGTCCGACCTTGCGCGCATCTTGGGGCTCGTCGCCGAGCACGGACGAGCTCTGGTCTGCACCGGCGCACTGATCATCTAGCTGCGAGTAGATGCGACCCTGAAGGTCGCGGCTGCCGCCGGCGAGTTGCCCGAGGGTCTCGTCGGCCAACGGCTGTCGCTCACCGGCTCGGTCGTGGACGTGTTGCGAACCAGCCGTATGCAACGCCTGCAGGGCCAGCTGAACAAGGCGCGAGTGAACGAGAGCGGACACGGGCAAGTTGGATTTGACGCCGAAGGGGGCCTGATCGTGCCGCTCGTTTTCCGCGGACGCACTTTCGGCGTGCTCGTCGCGCTGGACCGCCCGGAGGGAGGCCCCCGGTTCACCTCCGATGACGAGCGCCTGCTTGAAGCGTTAGCCGCGACCGCTGCTGCCGCCGTCCCGTCAGCCGAGCCGGTCGCAAGTGACCAGCACCGCCAGCGCATCGCCGCCGCTGAACAGGAACGAGCGCGGTGGGCGCGAGAGCTCCATGACGAGACGCTTCAGGGGCTCGCCACACTGCGACTCAGCCTCTCGGCCGCCCGCCGCGCCGGGAGCCGCGACGTGCTCGAGGACGTCTTACAGGCGACCATCGCGCAACTCGAGACCGAGATATCAAGTCTCCGCGCGCTAATCGCGGACCTCCGCCCGCCCACGCTCGACCAGCTCGGAGCAAAGGCTGCGATCGAGGCGCTCGCGGAACGACTCGCCCAGAACGGATTCAACGTCGACGTCCAGGTGGAGTTCGCCCAAGGGAACGGTCGAGAGGGTCAAAGCCACTCGAGCGAGCTAGAGACCGCGATCTACCGGATCGTCCAAGAATCGCTCACCAACGCGATCAAGCACGGCCACGCGTCTCGCGGGATGGTCGAGGTCATCGAAAGCGATACGACGATCGAGGTCACCGTCCGAGACGATGGAGCAGGATTTGACGTCATTGATCCCACCGCCGGGTTTGGGGTGCTGGGGATGCGCGAACGCGTAGAACTGCTGAACGGAACGTTCGAGATCGAGTCATCCCCAGGTCAAGGAACCAGCGTCCGCGCCACATTTCCAGTCCCGGGTCGCACGACCGGCTGAAGCTCTGGTTCGGACTCGACCGTGGGGACCCGGTCGCGTGCTTGGAAGAATTCGGCGCCTTCGATGCTGATGTGCGGGACGAGCCGGTCAAGCCAGTGCGGCATGTACCAGTTGATAGCGCCCATCATGACCATCAGCGCTGGTACGAGCAGGCAGCGCACGATTGTGGCGTCGAGGATGACGGCGACGGCTAGACCGATCCCGAACTGCTTGACGGTCGGGTCGCCGTTGAGGACGAAGCCTCCGAAGACGAAGACCATGATCAGGGCGGCGGCAGTGATGACGCGGGCGCTGGTGACCAGTCCGGAAACGACCGAGCCTTTGTTGTCCTCGCCGGCGTGGACGTGCTCCTCGATCTGGCTGACCAGGAACACCTCGTAATCCATCGAGAGCCCGAACAGGATCGCGAACATGAACAGCGGTACGTAGGACACGATCGGTACGGAGCCGTTCAGGCCGATCAGGTTGTGTAGCCATCCGTATTGAAAGATCGCGGTTAGCACGCCGTAGGCCGCCCCGATCGAAAGCACGTTCATGACGGCGGCTTGTACCGGGATCACGACAGTCCGGAAGGCGAGGATCAGCAGCAGGAAGCTGAGCACGATCACGACCAGGATCTGGAGGGGGAGCTTGCTCGAGATGTTCGCGGCGAGGTCCACGTAGCCGGCAGTGGTGCCGCCGACGTCGGCTTTCATGTTGGTGCCCTTCTCGGCATCGGGGATCACGCTCGAGCGCAGCTTTCCGACGAGGTCCGCCGTGGCTTGCTCGGCGGGACCCGTGTCAGCGATCGCGTTGAAGTAGGCCGTGGTCCCGTACTTGTCGATCTGCATCGGGGTGATTGCGGCGACTCCCGGGGTCTTGGAGATGTCCGTCTGCAGCGTCTGCAGCCGTGCGTCGGTGGCCCGTGAGTCGCTGGAGCTGCTCGCCGAACTCGAGGAGCCAGACGAACTGCTTGAGCCGCCAGAGGAGGCCTTCGCGGGTGACCCAAGCGAAACCGCCACGATCAGTGGCCCGTTTCACGCCTGGTCCGACGTTCTTCGAAATTAAGTCGTACGCCCGCCGGGCTGTGGTAGGACGAGGACAGCGCGGCGACGTCCTTCTGCCCCAGGTTCAGCGACAGCAGCGGGATCGCCAACGGGATCAGGATCACCAAGGCCGCGAGCCCCGCGATCAGCGGGCGGCTGGCGACGTCCGTCGCCCACCTTGCCCACAGGCCCTTCTTTGGGTCCGCCTCGCGGTTGCGGCCGCGGACCCGCAGCGAGTTGATCCGCGGGCCGGTAATCGCGAGCATCGCAGGTAGCAGAGTCAGCGCCGCGAGGACCGCGACGACGACCGCGATCGCGGCCATAAAGCCCATTGTCGTCACCAGCGGGATGTCGGCCACCGCCAGCGACACGAGCGCGATCGTCACCGTCCCACCGGCAAATAACACCGCACCCCCGGAGGTCGCGGCCGCTCGGGCAATCGATTCACGCAGGTCAAGGCCATCGTTTATCCCGCGGAAGTGCCGCGTCACGATGAACAGCGCGTAGTCGATCCCGACACCGAGCCCGATCATCGTGGCCAGCGTCGGCGCCACTGTAGAGACAGTCATCAAATGGCTGAGGATCCTGATGATCGCCAGCGTCGAGAGCAACCCCAGGATCGCATTCAAAATCGGTAGCAGCATCGACACCACCGTTCCGAACGTGAGCGTCAGGATGACCATCGCCGCGACGATCCCGATCAGCTCGCTGGACTCTGTCGACGGCTTGGACACTTTCTGACCAAGCTGGCCGCCGGTCTCGACCTGGAGCCCCGCCGCCTCGGCAGGATTGGCCGCCGCGTTGACGATCGTCTGGGCATCATTGACGACAGCGCCCCCGGACTGACCGACAAGGTCACCGACAAATACCCCGTTGCCTGATCCTTGCTGAGCGCCGAGGCGCCCTGCGATGTGAGCGGATTGACGACCGAGGCCACGTCCGGCGACTTCGCCACGTCGGCCGCAGCCTGGTTGACCGCGTTCGAGTACTTGGAGTCCGTCAGCTTCCCGCTCTTGGCATGCAGCACAATCGGGCTTGATCCGTTTGCCTGATTGGGAAACGACTTTGTGAGCGTGTCGGTGGCGCGCTGGCTATCGGTCCCCGGCAATGTCAGATTGTCGTTGGTGTTATCGCCGAGGCGGTGAGATACCCCGACCAGGGCGAACGTCAGCAGGAGCCACACGCCGAGAACCACGAAACGACGACGGGCGCAGAACCGCGCCAATCCGTAAAGCACACCTGTCATAACCGGCCCCTTTCCTCTCCGCCAGCTGTTCGCTGCATTGCGTTGAGGAATGGTCTGGGCCACCGGGGCTGGTCACAAGGGGGAGCACCCGTGTGTTTACCCTACGGTTTTCCCGGCCGGTGACCGTCCCACCCGGAGCGGTCCCGAAACTACTTGCCAATCGCCGCCGGCAGCTGGAACCGGGAGCGGATCCCGAGCTTCTGGTAGGCGCTGCTCAGGTGGCGCTCGACGGTCTTCTCGGTCACGAACAGTGCTTGTGCGACCTCACGGTTGGTGCGCCCATCCGCCGCTTGACGGCACACCCGCGACTCCGCTGCAGTCAGCGCCCCCGGCCCAGTGAGCTCAGTCCGCGCTCGACGCCCAGGCCCGGCTTGCAGCTCGGCCCGCGCCCTTTCGACCAGCCCGAGGGCACCGCATTCGCCAGTCAGCTTCATCGCCCTCCGCTGAGCGTCTCGGCCCTCGCGTCGCCGGCGAGACCGGCTCAGTTCTGTACCGAGCTCGGCGAGCGCGTGAGCCAGCTCCAGACGCGCGGGACTGTGTTCGAGGATCGAGACTGCTTCCTTGAGCAACGCCAGGCCCTCGTCTCCGCCGATTGCCAGTGCAGCTGCGCGCAGTGACATTCCCAACGCGGCAGGTGCACCGACGCGTCGGGCCGCCGCCAGCTGGTCGCGGGCAAGCTTCGCGGCCGTCTGGTTCTCACCCAGCGAGGCAAGCGCTGGAGCCACGAACGCCTTCCAGTCGCTCGGCCAGAAAAGACCGAGCGCCTCGAGCCGCTCGCCACACCAAAGCAGGTCCGCAACGCCCTCGCGCACATGACCCTCGGCGATCCGCAGCCGGCCGCGCGCGATCAGGTACTCGGCGACGTAGGTCCGATCCTCAGCAATCCCCAGCGCGTCACCTCTTTGTGCCAGTTCGGCTGCGGGCGCGAGAGCCCCGCGTTCGATATGCACGACGATCGCTATCGCGACGAGCTGCAGGACCACGAAATGCGGTTCCTCAACGAGTACCAGTCCCGTCTCGGCTTCGGCCTGTGCGTCGTGGAGCGAACCCTGCGCGAGCGCGATCGCAGCGCGCTGCCCGTGGATGATCCCCTGTCTGGTCGCGTGGCCCTCTCGGCGGGCGCGTTCCAGCGCGACCTCAAGTAATCGCAGGGCCAGGCCATACTGCTCCCCGAGCCGCAGCGTCAGCAGAGCGAGAAACGCGGCGTTCGTCTCCGCGCCGGGTGGTAGGCCGGCGGCGAGCGCCGCCTGCACTTCCTCGACGGCGGCTGCGGCCGGCGTTCCCTTGAAGAGCTGCTCCTGGGCGCCGTGGATTCTCGCCACGGCTCCGAAGCCGGGGTGACCCAGGCCTGATCACGAAAGCGCTGCAGCTGCACGGCGAGGCCCGGACGCAGGCGAGGGATGGCCGTTGTGAGCATCAACAGCTTGGAGCCGAGCTCAAGTGAGCGCTCGGGATCGAGTGGCCGAAGCTCCTGGGCAAGCGACGTCAATGCATCGGCGGCGGTCTCTGCCGCGCGACCGCCGGACACGATCGCGCACCGCCCCAGCGTCGAGGCCGCATCGGCTCGAGGCGTGAGCTTGGCGCCCGACGTCAGCGCCGCGTGCAGATGCTTTTCGGCTGCCTCGAACTCCATCGCGGCCACCTCGTAGCGACCAAGCTCAGTCAAGATCTCCGCTCGCTGCTGCTGTTCAGGGGATTCGGCAAGCGCTCGACGCAGACGCACGGCCGCTGCGCGCGGGGCGCCATCGCGTGCCGCGCTGACGGCGGCAGATCTAAGCGTGTCGACCCTACGTTGGTCCCCGGTTGCGGCGGTCAGCAGTAGGTGTGCCGTCACGCGCTCAGGCGAAGCCCCGTCGTTTGCCAGTGCTTCGGCCGCCGCGGCGTGACGCGCTTGGCGCTCGCCAGGCGCGAGATCCTCATACAACGCCGCCCGCACGATCGGATGAACAAACCCCAAGCGCTCAGCACGAACGAAGATCTCAGCGCGGACGAGGTCATCTGCCGCCTCTCGGGCAGCGTCCTCGCTCACACCCGACACGCGACCAGCGAGCGCCAGCTCGCTGTCATCTCCAAGCACAGCGACCGCTCTCGCCAGCTCGCTCGCCGAAGGGCCGAGCCTGGCGAGTCGATGCAGGACAAAGCGGCTCACGGCGGCCGGGCCGACCGCTTGCACTTCGCTCGCAGCGGCGGCCGACGGCACGACGCCCGCCGCGTCGAGGGCTCTCAGCAGCTCGTGTAGGAACAGCGGGTTACCCCCGGTCGCGGTATGACACGAGCGGCAGAACTCCTCGGCTGCCTGCGCGCCCAGGCGCTCCCGCGCCAGAGCCAGCGCAGCGGCCTGGCTCAGCGGTCGCGGATACAGCGCGACCGCTGAGGGACGCGATGCCACCTGCGCCCATAGTGGCCCCGTCTCGGCCACCGCAGAATCCGGGGGACGTCCAGCGAGAAGCATCGCGACCGGAAGTCCCTCGACGCGTTGCGCCAGGTAGGTCAAGAACCGCAGTGAGTCCCGGTCCACCCAGTGGCAATCGTCGACCAACACGAGCACCGGAGCCTGATCGGCGAGATTCACCACCAGCCAGTAGAGGCTGTGGAGAGCCTCGAAGCCGGCATCAGCACCCGGCGAGTGGCGCTCCTCGGGCTCGAACAGTCGCGCCGCGGGCCCGGCCGCGCCGGCGAACAGATCGGTCTGTCCAGATGCCCCGTTGATCACGGGCTCCAACAGCTGGCGCACAACGCCGAACGCAAACGGCTGCTCGAGCTCTGAACCCCTCGCCTCGAGCGGCATGATGCGAGCTCGCTCGGCCGCCGCGCGCGCCTCGCGCGCCAGCTCGGTCTTGCCAACGCCCGCAGGCCCCTCGATTAGCGCCGATTTTCGCCCAGCGAGTTCGGCCCTACTTTTCGGCGTATTCGAGGTGGAGGCGGCGGCCGCCCCACCAGGGGATGGTGGTGTCGGGGAGGTCGGCGCTGCGTAGGACTGGCGAGTAGGCGCGGCGGTCGAGTCTCCGGCGCACGCGCGATCGACAACGTCTCCCCGGCTACCACACCGCCACCCCCGAAACGGCCTGGGTGGTGAGCTTCTGGCGGTGGTGTGGTTGGTGAAGCGATCCGCTCCTTGCCCGCCCCCGCCTACACCGTCGTCCACGATCTCAACAGAGGACGCCGAGAGCCGGACGGCGCAGGAGCTGGCATGCGCGTGGCGAACGACGTTGGTGAGCCCTTCGCGCACAACCCAACCGAACAGTTCCTGGTGGGTGGGGTCGACAGCGTCGACGGCGCGGGGGAGGTCGGCGGTGATGCCGGAGGCCCGCAGCAGCTCTCGCCCGGCGGCGAGCTCCCCCGCGAGCGTCACGTCCCGGTAATTGGTGACAGCGGCCCGCACGTCGGCAAGCGACCGTCGGGCGAGGCCCTCCACCTCGGCGATCTCTTGCAGCGCCCGCGGAGGGTCAGCCTCACCGAGCTGACGCGCGAGGCCGGCTTTGACGGTGATCGTCGTCAGCGAGTGGCCGAGCAGGT
Source organism: uncultured Solirubrobacterales bacterium (assembly GCA_963836065.1). Lineage (GTDB taxonomy): Bacteria > Actinomycetota > Thermoleophilia > Solirubrobacterales > Solirubrobacteraceae > Palsa-465. Next base: position 31,494 of record CAWIII010000007.1, on the reverse strand, counting down.
CGCGCAGGTCGCGGGCGATCCGGAAGCGTTCATTCTCTGCCGCCAGGCGCGCGAGCTCCGCGCGCGCCTCGGCGAGCGCGCGATTGCCCTCCAACACCTCGGAGAGGTGAGAAACCCAATTCCTCTACCAGAAGCGTCAACAGCGGCCATAGCAAGAAGGTGACACGCCGCGGGTTGGCTGTGTAGTGCCGGAACTCAACAGTTCGCCATGACAAATGTCAGAAGGTTCCTGGCTCAGTGCGTACCAAGCGGCACGCACTCATTCCACCTTGAGCGCAGCCCGTATCGCGTCAGCGCTACCAGAGATCCCACCAGGGCGGTGTGGCGAGTGGCTGGGTGACTCAACCAACCTGCGGCATGCCACTGCCCCAGCGATCGTAGTTGTTGACGCTATGTGGCGCGCGCCGTCTCAGTGGACTGTGTCGCGCCCGCGAGCCGTGCTGCTGACTCGGGATCGTGTGACGGCAGGTAGATCGTCGGATGCTGCGCGCAGTGAGCCAGGATCGTTTCCAGCGTCGCGACGTGCGCCTTTGGGTCCGGTCCGACGGCGTCGGCGCGCGTCGCCTGCAGTTGCTCGAGCGTGTCCGTCGCATCGCCGGCGAGCATCACGTGACGGCCTGAGTCATCGACGCAGATCACTGACACGTGACCGGGAGTGTGCCCACGCGTGTCGACGGCAACGATGCGTCCGTCATCGCTGAGCGCACGGCTTCGGGGAAACGCACCGAAGCGCCCGCTGTTGAGAGCGAATGTCTCGGGGGCGAATCCCGAGGGGAGTGGCTGGCGCAGGACGCGTCGCATCACGCGCTGTACTGGGGAGGCGAGGTACCGCGACTCCACTTCGTTGATCAGTACCCGGCCGCGGACATGGACCAGCCCGTCGATGTGGTCGCCGTGGGCGTGCGTAAGGACTGCTTCCGAGACGTCTTCGAGCGCCAGCCCCGCCGCGGCCATCGCAGCTGGAAGTTCTTGCTCGCTCGTGACCTCCATGCGCGCGAACGGTACGTCGCGAGCCGCGGCGGTCTCGCCCGTGTCTACTAGCCGCAGAAGTCCTTCGTGCTCGATCGCCCAGGCGTGGATCGGGAGTGGGTCTGACCAGGCGTCTGGCAGGAACAGATCTAGCTGCCGCCGCGGGCCGTGACTGGGGTACAGGAAGCCGCGCTTGACCCGCACGGCTCCGGTTGTCAGGGCGTGAATCTTCATGCGGTGCGCTCCGATCTTGAGGCCTTCTTGGGGACGCGAATGTCCATCAGCTTGCCCATCAGTCCGTCAGGTCCGGCTATCCCAGCGGTCGTGGTAGGGACGTACGCCAAAGAGCCGGGCCAGCGCCGCAAGCGGCGGAAGGATGATGTTCTGCACCCAGATAGGCGGCGCGGTCACCCGGCTTTCACGGCGGAAGTGCCAGACGGTGGCGCCGAGCTGGAGCGGGTTCGTCGGCGCGCCCCTGGGTGTGGTCTTGCCCTCGGCTCCCAGACCGCCGAAGGCCTCGTGCATCTCCTTGGTATGCAGTGCCGGACGGAGCTCGACCACGCCTTCGATCGCGACCGACCCTGGGTTTGACTCGGAGTGACGGACGCCGATCGGAACAACGATCGTCTCGCCGGGTCCGACCACGCGTTCCTCGCCGTTGACGGTGGAGTGGGCTTCACCGACGGTGATCGCAAAGCTCTCCTCCTGGTAGGGATGGAGGTGTTCAGTGATCGCTCCGCCGGGCGCGCTGCGCCAGTCGAAGCGGACGATGTCCTCGCCACCGTCCTCGGCGATGGTCGTGTACTGAATCCTCTCCCCCGTAACCGGGTTGGAGAAGGAGCGGAACCGGGCGCTGGCGACGTCGTCGCTGGAGAAGCTGTCGAGGGCGTCGGTGGTGTGAGCGATGTCGGTGTCGGTGCGGTTCACGAGTTCGAACTTTCCGGTGGCGGGTGTGTCGCGTCGTTCCGGGTCTGGTACCAGGCGACCGTCACGCTAATCGCCATGGGGAGTGGGGTTGCGCTGGTCCCGAACGCGGATTCGTACTTGGTGGTGTCGAGCACAAAGGGCTGATCACCGAGTCTCGGGATGTCTGTCGACACGCTACTCTGGTTTCAAACTTCTGGCACTCCATTTCTAGAATCTTGATCCCATGACAGAGTGGAGCTTCCTCACCAACCACGCCCGAGTCCTCGTTTGTATCGCACACGATCCCGGTGTCCGCCTACGCGACATCGCCGCGACCGTCGGCATCGCCGAGCGCACCGCCTTCGGCATCCTCACCGACCTGACCGAAGCCGCCTGGTGACCAAATGCCTTCGCTCCCGACGAACTCGCGCATCCCGTCCGCGGTTTGGATCAGACGTGACGATCGTCTGAAGGCCGGATTGCGGCGGCTGAGGCTATAAAGCTTTGGCTGCGTTGCGGGGTGGTCAGGCTGCGATGTCCTGGTCCGGCCAGATCTCTGTACGCACTCGCTCGTAGAGCGTGTCGGGGGCGAGGTCCGCGCCCGCTGGCCAGACGACCGTACCGGTTTCCGCATCCACTCGCACGGCCGCGAAACCAGTCTCCGTCCAGGTCGCTGTCGATCGAGAACGGCCAATTTATTGGTCCGCAGCTGCCGCACGAGCTTTGCCAGATCAGCCGGCGAGATCGCGTCAAGTCGGCGAGGCCCGAAGGTCTTGAGCAGATGTTGGTGGACGGCGTTTCGCAAGCAGTCCTGAGCCGCCGGCCGAAGATCTCGTCACGATCGCCGGCCAGCCAAGCAAGAATGTGCCAAGAGGGACCGCGGAGAATATCCTTCGTCAAGCGGGCCCGTATCTCAGCGAGCGTCAATGGGGGACTGTGCGCACGGATTACAGACAGGCGGAAGATGCCTGAAGGACAGGCCACCGCCGGCAGCGGCTTGGTCCTGGAGACGCTCGACTTGATCGGCGGATTCGCAGGCCGTGAGCTGCCGGACCGGTTGCTGGTCGGGCGGAGGGCGGTGGGAGCGTTGCGATGAGCGCGATCGAGACCAGGACAATCACGCTTCACGGCTGGCCGCTGAGCTACGTGCAGGCGGGCGGCGGCGCGGTGCTGCTGCTGATCCACGGGATGGGCGGCAGCTTGGAGAACTGGCGGGCGGTGATCGAGCCGCTGGCGCAGCAGCACACGGTGGTTGCACCCGATCTGCCTGGGCATGGCGGGTCGGCGCCCGGTGCCGGCGACTACTCGATCGGGGCGCTCGCTTCCGGACTGCGCGATCTGCTGATCGCGCTCGGCCACGAGCGCGCGACCCTCGTCGGGCACTCACTCGGCGGTGGGATCGCGATGCAGTTCGCCTACCAGTTCCCCGAGATCACCGAGCGCCTGGTGCTCGTTTCCAGTGGCGGGCTCGGTCCCGAGGTGAGCCCGATCCTGCGCGCCGCGGCGCTCCCGGGCGCCGACCTGGTCATCGGCGCGAGCGCCGCGCTAGCCAGCACCGTTGGGGGCACGGTCGCGCGCTCCCTGGCGGCCGTTGGGCTGCGGCCCAAGACCGACGTCGCGGAGATCGTGCGCGGCTACGCGTCGCTCGCGGACCGCGACCGTCGGGCGGCGTTCCTCGCCACGCTCCGAGGGGTCATTGGCACCGGCGGTCAGCGCATCCACGCCGGCGACCGGCACTACCTCGCCGAGGGCATGCCGATCCTCATCATCTGGGGCGAGCGCGATCCGATGATCCCCCTCCAGCACGGCCGAAACGCGCACGAGGCGATTCCCGGCAGCTGCCTCGAGGTCTTCGAAGGCGTCCGCCATCTGCCGCAGCTCGAGGCGCCAGGGCGCTTCATCGCGGTGCTCGAGCGATTCATCGCCAAGACCGAGCCGGCTCGGTTTGACCCCAAGCAGTGGCGCGGGCGCCTGCGCCACGCCAGCGGCGAACCATAGGCGGCGCGCGCGGGATATAACGCGCTGCGGCTGCTCCACGCGAACCAGGCGACCAGCAAGGGAGCCGACTACCGCAAAGATCGATCCTGCCGTCCAGGAGGTCTCGCCGCCAGCCTCCTGTGTCGAGTTTCGCCACTCGTTTCGCGCCAGGCCGTCCTAGCTGCTGCGCCGCTCGAAGAAGGCCTTGTCCTCCCGTCCCAGCACGGTCGACGGCGGCCGGTCGGCCCAGCGCTCGGCGGCGATTGCCGCCCAGTCGCCGCCGGCGCGCAGCTCCCCCAGCAGCGAGAGCATCTGCACCTCCATGCGCCGCAGCAGCAGCGTCGGCGGAGGAAACGCCATGCGCCGCATCATCGAAAACCACGGTGAGCGCGGGGGATAACCCAACCCGACTGTCCGGCGCACATAACCGGGGTCGATCCTCCGGAACCCCTCCGCGAGAAACCACTCGCCAGCCCTCGCCAGATACTCGAGCAGCGATACCGGATCGTACGACTGGGTCTCCTCGAGATACCCCTGGTGCGCGAGGGCACGATGAACGGCGTCCGGATCGGCTTCGACAACCGCGCGCCTGACAGCCCGCTCGCCCTCCAGGTAGCCAGCCTCGAGGCCGCGGAGCAGCCCGAAGTCGAGCAGGCAGACACGGCCGTCCGCGCACAGGAGGCAGTTAGCGGGGTACGGATCGCCGGCAACGATGCCTTCGCGCCACACAAGACCGAAGAAGAAGCGGAACACGATCTCGCCAACGCGGTCGCGCTCTGCCTCGTCAAGCTGCGCGACCTCGTTGAACTCCAACCCATCCACGTACTCCGTGACGAGCACCCTTTGCGTCGAGAGATCCGTGTGCACGCGCGGCACGCGAACGTGAGGGTGACCCCGAAAGAGCCGCGCGACGCGGCGCTGCTGCTGCGCCTCGATCTCGTAGTCGAGCTCACCAGCAATGAGCTCGCGCACCTCGCTCAGCAGCGCTCCCGCGTCCGAACCCGGGGCGACGCGCTTGAGGATCGGGCTCACGAGCCCGATCGAGCGCAGATCGGCGGAGATCGCGTCGGCGATGCCAGGATGCTGCACCTTGACGGCGACCTCCTCGCCGTCAAGGGTGCGTGCGCGATGGACTTGGCCGAGCGAGGCGACCGCGAAAGGCTCCTCGTCGAAACCGGCGAATACGTCCTGCAGGCGGCCCTCCAGATCCTGCTCGATCACGCGTCGCAGGCGGCGCAACGGAAGCGGCTCTCGGTCCTCAAGCAGCGAGCCGAGTGGGTGGCCTAATGCCTCGCCCTGCGGCATCCTCTCGAACTCGATCATCGAGAGCAACTGCGTTGTCTTCGCGCCCGCACTCCCCATCCGCTGCAGCTGGGCGCCGAGCTCCTGGGTCAGAGCGACAGTGCGAGCCTCGCCGCGCCCCTCCGATCCCTCGCCGCTCGACCGCTTCGCCATGCGATCCGCTAAGCCCCGTCGGAGACCAGGCCGGGCACACCTCGCACCGCAAAGCCACCAGACAGCAAGTCACCGAGCGGAACGAACACAAGCCGAGCTTACTCAGCCGCACCGTCGAACGGGCCCGGGCCGGCCACGACGGGAACGAGTAGTCGATGAGATCAACCGACACGGCACGTCGCGGCTGTTGGACAGATCCGCTAGGCGCCGTGCGATATTGCGGCGGTCAATGGAGCTAAGGGAAGGCCATGTCTGCCGGCAATCTGGTTGACGTACCCGGTCGGCGGCGGACCGCAGGCGGGCTCGTGGGAGTGGCCGTTCTACTCGCGGTCCTAGCGCTGGCGCTGTCCTACTTGGGCCGCGCGGTGCTACGTCCCGGCCCTTTCGCCGATCGGGCGGTGGCGGCGCTGCGTGACGCGGCGGTCCAAGACGACGTCGCAGATCATTTGACGGACGCGGTCACGCGACTTCGCGGCGGGGATCTGGTGGCGGTGCGGCCTTTAGTGCGCTCGGTAGCGGGTGAGATCGTCGGCGGTCAGGCGTTTGCCGCGCTGTTTCGCCGGGCGATCCTGGGCGCTGGTCTGTACATCTTGTACCGAGGGGTCGCGGCAGCGGCGACCGCGGTGACGGCCGCCGCTCGGAAACCACCGCAAGCGGCAGCGCGAGTCCGGCGCTGCGCGAGACTCGCGCCGGCGGCGGTCGCCGTTGCTGCGATCGCGATCGCGATCGCGAGTGCGATCATCATCAGCGGTGGCGGAGATGAAGCACCGGCCGTCACGCCGGTGACCTGCGACGGATTCGTCAAGCTGTGCAACCGCCCGTTGAACGATGTCGCCTTGGCGGCGACGCACAACTCGATGGCCTCGGTGACGCTCCCGCACGGGCTATTCGGGCAGCAGGACGGCACGATCCGCGACCAGCTCGATAAAGGTATCCACGGCCTGCTGATCGACACGTACTACGGCTTCGACGTGCCCAGCCGCGTGCGCACCGATCTCCAGAGCCTGCCCAAGCGCAACATCGCCGAGCAGGAGATCGGCGCCCCGGCGGTCGACGCGGCGCTGCGGATCCGGTCGCGACTGCCGGCGGGCACCGGGGGCAAACGCGGAATAGCTTTGTGCCAGGGCTTCTGCGAGCTCGGATCGGTAACGCTTGCCTCGGCCCTGGCTGACCGGCGGTCGTTCCTCGTGTCAAACCCAGGCGAGGTCGTGGTCGTCATTAACCAGGACGAAGGCGTCAGTCCCACCGACATCCAGCGCGCGTTCGAGAAGGCCGGGCTACTCGACCTTGTCTACAGAGGACCGCTCGGACCTTTCCCGACGCTCCGCGAGATGATCGACTCGAACCAGCGCCTGGTGGTGATGGCCGAAAACGACGCTGGCCAGGTTCCTTGGTACCACCTCGCTTACGAGCAGGCGCTACAGGAGACTCCGTTCAGGTTCACGAGCGCCGCCCAGCTCACCGACTCCGCGAAGCTCGACGCGAGCTGCCGTCCCAACCGTGGTCCGAGCTCGGCGCCGCTGTTCCTGCTCAACAATTGGGTTGACACGACGCCGACACCACGTCCGTCGCTAGCGGCGATCGTCAACGCTCGAGCCGCCCTGCTCCGACGAGCCCAGACCTGTCAGCGCATCCGCGGCCATCTCCCCAACCTAGTCGCCGTCGACTTCTACCGCCGAGGGGACGTGTCCGGCGTCGTCAACGCGCCGAACGGGGTCTCCCGATGAGCAGGTGCGGGCGATGACACCCTCCCACCTCCGGCGCGTGCCGCGTGAGCTGGTCGGTCTGTATTGGGACTCAGGAGTGGCCAACGACGTCCCAGCGCTCGCCTGGTTCCTGCTGTCCTCACTGGTGCCACTTGCACTCGGTGTCACAGCTCTGGCAGCAGTTGCGCTCGGCGACTACGCGCAGGCCCAAGCGCTGTCGGTACGAATCTCCGACGTGCTGCCCAAGGACGTCCACGATCAGCTCGTCGATCTGATCCTGCGGACCAAGGAGCAATCACCCCTGGCTCGAGGGGTTCCTCGCCGCTCCAAACATAAGTCGCGGCGGCTCACGGACGACAGGGTCGTCCAACCCGACGTCAAACACCTGTAAATCCGAACACCGCCCGGCCCGTTTGATCCCGATCGCGGTGCGACGGTGCCCGGTCGCCGACCCCACGGCCGCACTGCCGGTATCCACTCCCAGCCATGATCTTCGAACCCAAGGATCGGCTTGCGGGACGACCGTGGCGGCTATCGAACCCGCCGCCCACGCGCACCGGTTTGCCCGGTAATCGCCCCCCGCCGGCCGGGGTCGTCGCCTTCGTGTACAGCGGCCTGGTAGCGCCAGACGGCGGGAGTCGCCAATAGGGGTGGGATGAGCACGGACCTGATCCTGGGCATCTTCGTTGTACTGGAACAGCGTGTCCGCCTGCGAAGCTGGCGCAACCGGCACGGGTCCCGGGCAGATCACGGCAGCCTGCTCGTGGTGCTCGCCTCTGTGTTGGCCGGGGTGGGGGAGGGTTCGCGTTGGCCGCGGACGTTCATCGGCGATCCCTGACGGGCGGTGGCCGATCTTCGTCGTCGGACTGGTCCTCATGTGCGCCGGGATCGCGATCCGCCAGTGGTCGGTCGCGCTGCTCGGCCAGCTCTTCACGATCGACGTGCGTGTGCATCCTGATCAGACGGTCGTCGAGCGAGGCCCGTATCGGTGGGTGCGGCATCCCTCCTACCTACACCGGGCTGATCATGAGCTTCGTCGGCATCAGGTTGGCGTTGGGGAACTGGGCAGCGCTAGCAGTGCTGGCCATGGTGCCGACCGCTGGTTTGTGGTGACCCTATTCGACGTCGGGTGATCTGACGGCCCGGCAGATCACCCGGGGGCACCGCTGGGACACCTTCGCGCAGACCAAGGGCCAGCGGGCCCGCGGAATCGCCGCCGTCAGGCGACGGGTTCGCGGTCTCTGACGATCCGCAGGTTGCTCGTCCGGGCCTGCAGCCGGTCAAACGCTGCCTCGACGTCAGTCGACGGCGGCTCGCTCGTCCAGCGCTTACCGACCTGCTGAACCTCGCCCGCGGCGTGCAGCGCATGGAGCCTACTGAGCGTCTTCTCGTGGTTGAGTCCGGCGGCCTTGGCGAGCTGCCCAACCGAATGCGCTTCGCGAGGCAACTCGCGAAGCGCCTTTCTCAGTCGATCCTCGCGTCGCGCAGGACCCTGCTTGGGTGCAGCCGCCTCTGGCTGCGAGACCGGTGCAGCAGCGGCCTTCTGAGTCGTTGGGACCGGCGGGGCGGCCCCATAGCGCGCCCGGCACGCAGCGCACATGACTACCGGCCCCTGACCTTCAAGGCGAGCAACCTCGAACTGACGCCAGCGCCGGCCCGAGCGGCAAATGCCGCACCGACGTCCGGCACGCTCGATCTCGGTCGCGTCTTCGAGGGTTGGCATACCCCATTCAACATAGACGATCCGCCAGCACCTCAAAGCTGGGCGCGGCTCGCGATACCGGTCTCGCCGATGCTTTGGACCCAAGGACCTGAGGTCAGCGCCGTTGGTCTGGCTCAAGCGGAGGTGCGAGCAGGCCGGCTAGCCATCTTCCTCGCACATCGCAGTGAGCGTTTCCCCGCGTCCGGAGTGGTCACGTGTTCAGAGCGAGGGTGAGCGCGTCGAACAGGCGCTGGACGTCGTGATCGGTGGTGTACAGGTGGGGTGAGATGCGCACGCCGGTGGCGCCGCGGACGCCGACGAGGACGTTGCGTTCAGCGAGGAGTTGGGGGACGCGAGCCATTGCTTGGGCCGGGATGCCGACTTCGAGGATGTGCGGTCCGCGGTCGTGTGCCGCGAGTGGCGTCAGGTCGTGCTCACGAGCCCACTGCTCGATCTGGTCGGTGATCGGCTGCAACGTTGTGGCGATGCGAGCGACCTGCCAGTCGAGGATCTGGGTGAGGGCGGCAATCGCCATTGGGGTCAGTGTGAAGTTGGTGCGCTGGCCTACGTCGAAGCGGCGGGCTCCCGGCTGGTAGTCGTCCTGGTAGTCGGTCAGGCGCGCGAAGTTCTCAGAGCCGGAGCGGTTGATCCAGTTTTGCTCAAGCGGCGTGCCATAGCGGTGCTCAGGAGCTGCCCAGAGGTAGGCAACGCTGAACGGGCCGAGCAGCCGCTTGTAGCCCGTCGCTACGAGGAAGTCCGGGCGCACGGAGGAGAGCTCGAACCGCATCGCGCCCAGTGACTGGCTGAAGTCGACCACGAACAACACGCCGAGCTCGCGGGCGCGTGCGCCGACGACCGCGAGGTCGATCAGACCACCATCGGTCCAGCGCACGTTCGGTACCGAGACGATTCGTACACGGTCGTCGAGGGCGGCGAGCACGGCATCGGTCCAGCTTTCGTGTTCGTCGCGCGCGACCGTAACGACCTCAGCATTGTGCTGGGCCGCAAACGCCCGCCACGTGTACACCGTGGACGGGTATTCGTCGGCGATCAGCAGCACCCGGTCTCCGGGACGCGCCGACGCGTTATGAGCGGCGATCGCCAGGCCGTAGCTGGTGGCCGGGATCGGCGCCACGCCGTCGGCATCGCCGCCGATCACTCGTGCGAACAGCGCACGTAGCTGCTCGACCTCGCTGAACCAGTCATCACTCTCGATTCGCCACGGGGCGGCGCGGTCAGCGAGCGCGGTCTCACCGGCGGCGCGCACCGCGCGTAGTTGCGGGGCGAGACTCGCCAGGTTGAAGTACGCGACATCGTCGGGGATCTCGAACAGATGGCGCTGGGTGTCAAGCGGCGCACTCCCAGTGCTAGGGCGTCTCCCGCCAGGGCCGGGCGCGGCGTCGAGGAACAGACGGCAGACACGCGGCCGAGAACACTCCCGCACTCCGCGCGCGAGCCGCTGTCGCGAGTAGCGCCCTGCAGCCACCCGCAAGGAGCGCGCGCTCTGAGCCGGCCTGGAGCTCACGCAGGCTTCAACTACAACCGCGTCCGGCAGCCATCGGCGTTCGCGCCGGAACCAAGCAAGCCCCGTCGCACCACGCATCCCGACCCGTGTTCGCTGGGCGTTCCGGGTGAGACGCTCTGGGAAGCGCTTCGTGGCGTCCATCGCAACCCGTCCTGGTCTTGCCGGCCGTCTAGGGTTCTCGATCGTGGATCATGTTTCTCTCACTGACTTGGATGGCGTTGTCGTATTGGCCGTTGATCGACCACCGGCGAACGCGCTCGACGCCGAGCTGCTGAGGGATCTCGTCGCCGCGGTACAAAGGCTGGCAGTCGATCCTTCGCGAGCGCTGGTGCTGAGGGGCCGCGAGGGGTTCTTCTCCGCCGGCGCGGACCTGAAGGTGGTTCCGTCTTACGGCCCGGTGGAGCAGCGGCGGATGGTCGAGGGCATCAACGCGATGGCGTTGGGCATCTACGGACTCCCGTGTCCGGTGGTCGGTGCGGTCACCGGACATGCGATCGCCGGCGGGCTCGTGCTCGCGCTGTGTACTGATCTGCGCGTGGCCTCGAGCGCCGGCCGCTACGGGCTCACGGAGGTCAAGGTCGGGGTTCCGTATCCGCAGGCCGCGATTGGAATCGTGCGCGCCGAGCTGGCACCGCACGCGGCGAGCGTGCTCGCGCTCGGCAACCAGCTCGTCGACGCCAGCGAGTGCCTGCGCTTGGGCGTGTTCGACGAGATCGTCGAGCCAGAGGTCGTGCTCCCCCGCGCGATCGAGCTGGCGCGCGAGCTTGCCACCTATCCGTCGAGCACCTACGCGCGCACGAAGCACGACCTTCGCGGCCACACGCTCGAGCGGCTTCGCGCGGCGGCGGCGGACGACCCGCTGTTGGTGCAGTGGGTCGGCTGACAGCGGTGGTCCCCTTCGTCAGGCCCGAGGACGGCGCACGTCCCTCGTCTTCTCGACGATGTCGGCGCGGTGGCGCGTTTTTGCGGCTCCGATGCCGGCCGATCGTTCGCTGAGGGGCTTCGCGAGCACGACAGCCGTCCGCAGCGGATTCCCCAGCTGACATGCCCACCTTGACAGACCCGGACGCCTCCAGCGGACTCAGAGCGTGCGGTGGTGGATGGGGTTACGAAAGCGCGCGCAGCTATGCCTGCTCGATGTCTGACGCGCTGGCAGACCCGCGGCCGGTTAGGGGGCCTTACCGTGCGCGCGGCGAGGCGCCCTGCTTGCCGCGCGCAGCAGGACTCCGAGCTCGCCGGCGCGGAGTACCGCGGCATGAGGAAAGGGGGGACCGAGGCTGCCGGAGCTCGCTGCGAGTGGGCTTGCCCGAGCGTCGTGCACCGCCGTGGCGAGCCGGGTGTCGGCGCTCCTGAGCGTCGAGTTCCGCTACTCGTCCGCTCCTGGCGTGACCCGGTTTCGGTCGAGGTGCTGAATTCACGTGGAGCGGCAGCGGTGTCATCCAGATGCCCGCTACCTGGGCGAGCGCACGCGGCGCGCGGTGGGATGTGGGACGCTTTTCGGATGCCGTGGGCCCCCGAACTGTTCTCCGTGCCGGTGCTGCAGCGGCTGGAGGAGAAGTGGCGGCACGAGCTTGTAACCGTGCCGTTCTTCGGCGGTTTGATGGCGGGGGAGTTCGATGCGCTGGTCGGGTCGTTCGCCGGCGTGCCCGAGCTGCACCACCCCGTCCGCGGGCGCATCAGGGGCGCGCGGGCGTTCGAGGCGTTCGTCATCGAATCGAAAGCGTGGACCAGCGCAACGTCTCGGTCGAGGACGTCGAGCACGTCGTTACCGAGCGGCGTGGTTTTGGGGAGGTGGTTCTCCATTCTCCACCTCGACGGTGAGATCGGACGAGTCGATCTTCCGGTCGCGATCGTCACCGACCGCCAGTCCGACGGACGCATCGACGAACTGCGGATCTACTACAGCAGCTGGCCGCTGACCGGCCGCCACGCGAACCGCCCACCCCTGCTGCAGCCCGATCCGGAGCTGCGTGAGTCAGATGTCGTGGCCGAGTACCAGGGCGCGCTGTCGGCCGGTACAACCTCGTTCGGTGGGGCAAGACCGAGCTCCCGCCGGAGGCCGGGGTCGCTGTCTACGTTCGGGGTCAGAGCGGCAAGCTCGCTGCGGCCCGCGTCTACGACGACGTCAACCCGCCGCTCGGTTCACATACGTAGCCGGCCGGGCTCCGCGCGTCGGTGTCCGGCCGCTTGACCGTCGTCGATGTGCAGGATCTCGCCGGTGACGAACGTCGCCGGCTCGAGGTAGAGGACCCCGTCGGTGATGTCAGCGATCCCTCCCATCCGGCCCAGATGAGTGTTGATCGCAGTCGGAGCCGGCGGGTCGACCAGGACGCTGCTGGCGCGTACGCGGTCGCCAGCGAGCGGGTCAGGCTGGCGAGCCCGCCTTCGTCAGGACGCCAGCGCGGACGGCTCGGCGCTGATGACGTGGTCGATGAGCTGTTGGTGATGTTGACCACGTGGCCGCTGCCCTGAGCGGCCACGTGCTCGCCTCGCGCGGGGTGAAGTGGAAGAAACCGCGCAGATTCACGGCGGTAGACCGCAGCGTATCCGTCAGGTGTGTGTAGTCGGTGAACGACTTGCGGATGAAGACGCCCGCGTCGTCCACGGTGAAGTTCACGCCAAACTGTCCATAGGTGAATCGTTGTGGCCGAGAAACTGCTGCCAGTAGCGATAGGACTCGATCTGGTAGACGAACACCCCGCGGTTTACGCCGCCGTGCCCCTCCAGGTCGTCCTGGCCGTCGCCGTCAACATCGGGGCGACGAACCATCCGGCGACCCTCTACGGGGTCCTTCCAGACGCCGGTATGAACGATCCGTCCCTCCTACCTATTCGACAGTCGCGCGGCAGGCCGACATTGACCGACCAGAGCCTGGCGGCGAAGGGCGATCGTCACTGCGTACCTGCCTTCGGTCGCATCCCGGATGCCATCTCGCCACCAGCTGCTGGCCTCCGTCGATGTCGTAGGTCGCACCGGTGAGTGCCGTGTTGCTCATGATGTGAACGGCCAGCGCGGCGATGTCAGACGGGCCGACGACCTTCCTGATGAGCAGCATTGCGCGGAGCTCCTCGCGCCGCCTGTCGAGGTCGTCGCCGAGGAGCGACGCGGACAACGGGGTGTCGACGAATCCCGCGGCGATAAGGTTGACTCGGATCGGAGCGAGCTCGAGCGCGAGGTTGGCGATCAGCATGGGCAAGGCGACGAGGCGCCGCGGTGTCACGACGCGGCGGTTCAGGTCGAGACGGACAGGGCACAGCCGTGGGGCCGCGGATGCGGGGCGACCTGCCAAGCGGTCATCGGAGCCGAACAGCCACGTCAGTGCGGTCGCTGCGGCATGTCCGCCTTTCGATCGACGGTCATCCAAGTCGCCCAGCATCCGGGCCAGAGCCATTTCCGTGTCTCGGGTCTGGAAGCCGCGCTTGAGCGCGGCGCCGATCCGGCTTTGCGCCTCGGGGTTGCGCACGCCCTCTTCGAAGAGATCGAAATCGTTCCGGAAGTCCTCGGCCGGGGATCCAGTCTTGTACTCGAGGCCGCGAATCCGTCTTCTCGCTTCAGCAGCGCATGACTATGCCCGGCTCCAAGGTGGACGCGCTCAGGAGGCAGCTCTCGAAGCTCGAAGCGCCGCTCCCAAGCCGAAGCCGCGGGCAGAAGAAGAAGGTTGGTTCTAGCGCAGCGCGGCTAACGCTAGTGGCTAGCCGAACAGTACCCCATAGCGCTCGTACTCCTCAACCGGAACCCGGCGGACCTCCGCAACTGCATCGGCCAGCGCGACGAGCTCGATCTCGTTTCCGTGCAGCGCTGTCATCATTCCCCACTCGCCGGCGTGCGCGGCATCGACCGCCGCCAGCCCGAGTCTCGTCGCGAGCACGCGGTCAAACGCGGTCGGGGTACCGCCGCGCTGGACGTACCCGAGGACGGTGGCCCGGGTCTCATATCCGGTCCGCTTCTCGATCTCCTGCTCGAGCCGCTGGCCGATCCCGCCGAGCCGCGGATGCCCGAACTCGTCGACGTCGCCTGTCAGGAGCTCCATCGTGCCGGCCCTCGGCGTCGCCCCCTCGGCGGCGACGACGATCGAGAAGTAGCGCCCGCGGGTATGCCTGCGCTGGATCAGCCAGCAGACTTCGTCGATGTCGAAGGGAATCTCGGGGATCAGGATCACGTCGGCGCCGCCGGCGATCCCCGAGTGCAGCGCGATCCAGCCGGCGCTGCGGCCCATCACCTCGATGACCAGGATCCGGTTGTGGCTCTCGGCCGTGGTGTGCAGGCGGTCGATCGCCTCGCTCGCGACTTGCAGCGCGGTGTCGAACCCGAACGTCACGTCGGTCCCCCCGAGATCGTTGTCGATCGTTTTCGGCACGCCGACGACGTTGACGCCGTCCTGGTGCAGCCTGTTGGCGACGCCGAGCGTGTCCTCGCCGCCGATCGCGATCAGGCCGTCGAGCTCGAGGCCTGCGAGCGTCTCATGAACGAGCTGCACGCCATCGTCGCGCTTGTAGGGGTTCGTGCGCGAGCTGCCAAGGATCGTGCCGCCGCGGGGGAGGATCCCGCGCGTGGACTCGATGTCAAGCTCGATGAACGACTTCTCGAGCACCCCGCGCCAGCCGTCGCGGAAGCCGACCAGCTGGTCGCCGTAGCCGTCGACCCCCTTTCGAACGACCGCCCGGATGACCGCATTGAGGCCGGGGCAATCGCCGCCGCCTGTGAGTAGAGCGATGCGCATCCCGCGGGATCCTACGCAACCATCGGGCGTGGCGATGCTACGGCGATGAGCCCGTCACCGGACGCTCACATCCTCGGCCCGCCCGGCGTCCCGGGGAGCAGTCGCCGGCTCGCCACCCTCCTGAGCCCATCGTTCCCTGCGCAGCCAGCAGGCGCGTGCCCGCTCCCATTGGGCCGGTAGGCCTCCGTCGACCGTTGCCACCACCCTCAGCCAGGCGAGCGCGTCGTCGAAGTCGCTCCTGCCCGCCGCCTCCTGCGCGAAACTAAGCGACCGGGCGACAGCGCGCTGATGATGTTCAGCGCTAGTCACGTCGTGCCGATCACGTCAAGCTTCGATCTCAGCGCCGCGTTCTCCCGTCTGAGCACGGCGATCTCACGCCGCGCCGCCGCAAGCTCGCGCGCCACCCCCTCGAGCGCCACACGAAGCCGCGCCGCGCGCCGCGCGCGCCGCAGCACCGCAGCACGACCGGTCCCGCCCGCCGACGGCAGCACAACCGTCAACGGACCAGACCTGCTGGCCGCGATGGTCCGGCTCTGGGACTTGTCTGGCCGCACTGACGGCCCGGCCTTTCCCTTCGCATGTCACCGAACGCGCCAACACGCCCCAAGGCGTTTCGACCACGTCCCTTAGTCCAGATCCTAGCCCCCGTGTCGAGGAACGGCTTCCCGAGCCCCCGAGCAGCAAGGCCCCGAGCAGTTCACGCCGGTGATGCTGCTAGCGGAGCTCCCCCGGGTGGCGTTCGACGCTGCGCGGCGCTACATGGCGTCGGAGGCCCAGCGCCGAGAGCTCGACGCACCATCGCTGCCCTGGACGGCAAAGCGAATCATTGCCGCAAGCCGGCGGGTAGCTCCGGAGCCCGTCGGTGACCAAACACCGCGCCTGGCTCAACTTGGGCAAGCAGGAATCCCCTGTTCGCCCAGCCGACGCCGTTAGGTTCCATGACCGGTTGTTGCGGGCGGTTGCCGACGCGCAGTTGCGAAGCGGTGATTGGCGGCTGTGCGAGTCCGCTTGTTGGTCTGAGGAGGATGACTCTGTTCGGCAGCTGGTTGCTTGGTGCTGGTCAAGCTCGGGTACGCGCTATCTGGTGGTGGTGAACTTGTCGCCGGATGGCGCCAGCGGCCGGGTGCGTTTGCCGTGGCGCGACTTGGGCGGAGGAGTGTGGAGGCTGGTTGACAGGCTGAGCGGGGAATGCTTTGAGCGCTCGGGCGAGGAGCTGGCGGGCGAGGGCTTGTGCGTCGCGCTTGAGGCGTGGGGATCGTACTTTCTGGCCGTTGAGCGGTGAGTGGCTGGAGCGTGGAGTGGGCGCGGATGACCGGTGCCCGGATGGGATCGGCCGGGGTGTCGAGCGGGCGGGACTAGGCTGCGGGCGCGAGAGGTGCGATGATCATGGTGATGCGCGGTGATGAGGAGCTTGGTGTTAGGGCTGCTGATCTTGCCGGGCGGCTGCCGGGCGCGCTGGCGCCGTTGGCTCGGATCGCTTATAACTATCGCTGGTGCTGGTACGCGGGCGGCAAGGAGGTGTTTCGCTCGATCGATCAGGGTCGCTGGGGGTTGTGTGGCGAGAATCCGGTTCGGTTGCTGCAGGAGGCGTCGGGTGAGGCGCTAGCGCGGGCGGCGGGTGATCCGGCTTTGCTTGCTCGGGTGGCGTCGCTTGAGGACGCGTTCGCGGTGGACTTGGGGCGGGTGTCGGCGGGGGGTGTGGCGCCGGAGCGGCCGGTCGCGTTCCTGTGCGCCGAGTTCGGTGTGCATCAGTCGTTGCCGATCTATTCGGGTGGGCTGGGGGCGCTGGCTGGTGATCTGCTGAAGGAGGCCTCAGATCAGGCGCTGCCGTTGGTGGCGGTTGGCCTGATGTATCGCCAGGGGTATTTCCGTCAGCGCCTGGAGGTCTCGGGCTGGCAGCAGGAGTATTGGGTTGACGTCGATCCTGACCGGCTTCCCGCCGCCTTGGTGCGCGGTCGTGATGGGCGGCCGGTGATGATCTCGTTGCCGATCCGGGGAAGCGAGGTGAAGGCGCAGATCTGGCGTGTTGCGGTGGGTCGGGTGCCGCTGTTCCTGCTTGATGCCGACGTGCCTGAGAACGGCCGTCTTGAGCGGTGGATCACCTCGCAGCTGTATGTCGCAGATCCGGTCACGCGCCTGTCGCAGTACGCGCTGCTCGGCGCTGGTGGGGTGCGCGCGCTGGCGGCGTTGGGGATCGACCCGGCGCTGGTGCACCTAAACGAGGGGCATGCGGCGTTCGCGGTGCTGGAGCTGGCGCGGGCTGAGGCGGCGCGCGGAGCGCCGGTCGAGGCGGCGCTGGCGGCCGCCCGGCAGCGGACGGTGTTCACGACGCACACGCCGGTTGCGGCCGGTAACGAGACCTATCCCCGCGAGGAGGTGACCGGCACGGTCGGCGATCTGATCGCCGAGTTGGGCGTCGATCCCGAGGCGCTTTTGCGGCTGGGTCGCTACCACCCCGAGGATGCTGGGGAGCCGTTCGGGATGACGCAATTCAGCTTGCGGATGAGCCGCGCGGCGAACGGCGTCAGCCGCCGCCACGGTGGCGTCGCCCGTGAGATGTGGCGCGGGCTGTGGCCAGAGCGGGCGGTGGAAGGGGTGCCGATCGCCCATGTCACCAACGGCGTGCACCTGCCGAGCTGGGTCGGGGCTCCGATCCGCCGTCTGCTCGAGGACTACATCGGTGAGGCGTGGTGGCGCTACGCGAGCGACGTCGCGACCTGGGAGGCGCTTGACGCGGTGCCCGACGCCGAGCTCTGGACGGCGCGGTGCGAGCAGCGCGCGGAGCTGGTGGCGTTCGTCCAGGAGCGCAGCGGGATCGACCGGCTCGCCGAGCATCAACCGCGCGCCGGGATCGAAGCGGCCGCCCGCGCGTTTGACCCGGACGTGCTCACGATCGGGTTCGCGCGACGCAACGCGACCTACAAGCGCCTCGGGCTCCTCAGCCACGATCCCGACCGAGCGCTCGCGCTGCTGACCGGGCCCCGCCCGGTCCAATTCGTGCTGGCGGGCAAGGCCCATCCCAGCGACGAGGAGGCCAAGCGCGTCGTTCAGGAGCTGTTTCGCTTCAAGGACGCACCCCATGTCGCAGAGCGCGTCGTGTATCTGCACGAGTACGACCTCGGGATCGCCGCCCGGCTCGTGCGCGGCTGCGACCTCTGGCTCAACCTGCCCCGACCGCCCCTCGAGGCCAGCGGCACCAGCGGAATGAAAGCAGCCATCAACAGCGGCCTGAACCTGAGCGTACTCGACGGCTGGTGGGCCGAGGCCTACGACGGCACCAACGGCTGGGCACTCCCCGGCGAAGTCGACCCCGACCCTGGAGCCCAAGACGCGCGCGACGCCGCCGCCCTATACGACCTGCTCGAGCAACAAGTCACGCCCAGCTTCTACACTCGCGAGGACGACGGGCTCCCCCACTCCTGGCTGGCCCGCACCCGCGCCTCGATCCGCACACTCGCACCCGCCTTCTGCGCCAGCCGAATGCTCAACGACTACCTCGACCGAATCTACACCCCAACGACAACCGGCGCCTAACCCAACCAACAGTGCTCACCACCCCGAACCCGGTCTAGCCAGCACAGGACCGCCGCGGCGACCGCCTCGAGGTCGCTGCCGATCGACACCTGAGACGCGCAAGGAGCCGGGAGGGGCCAGCCGGTTCCGCAGTTCGACTTCACTGCCGCAAGCCAACCGGCGAGCGCGCGAACGTTGATCGAGAGGCCCTCGCGTCATGGACGGACGGGGTGCCTCACTTGGCTCGACAGGCCTTCAGGCTCCGCCAGATCCTTCCGACTCGCCAGGCACCTCGAACCCGCTCATGTCCGCAAGCGGCGCGCCGAGCAAGAACACGTCGATCGAAACGTTCTCGGCCAAATCGGTGTCCGAAATGTACGACCGCACACGCCGCCCCGTTGCCTGCTCGACGATCGCCGCAAACTCATCGGCGACCACCCTTCGAAAGCGACGGCGAATCTGCTGAATCTCATCGGCTTCACCGCGAGCCACCAAAGCCTGCTCTGCGGGGGTGAACGTCTCCTCAAGCACAACCACAACCACATCATCCCCGGCAACGTACGTGCGCGCCGCGGACGGGCTTTTCCCGTTCCAATGTCCGTGCAGAGCGGCCAGACTTTCGCTGATCCGCGACTCAATGTTCGGATCCATCATGGCTGTACGGACTGAAGAAAATACTACGTTCAGACCCGAGAGCACCTGCGTCTGGCGTGCGACCGCCAGTCGCGCAGCACCCTCGCCTGCGCCGGAGGCACGGGCAAGCCGCGCAAGCCCCGTTGCGCGCTTTTCCTGCGAACGGAATGCAGCTGTTGATCAGCTTGAGCCGCCGGTCCGCCCCCGATTCATGTGCACCGGGTAGGCCGGGCGCATTGCTGCGCCCGGCCCCCCTCAGAACCGGACGAGCAGCTTGCGATGTATCCGGCTCAAGCAAGCCCGTGTAGGTCCGATGGGGCGACGTCGTGCGATCCGCTCAACCTCGAGTGGGTCGTCCGCGGGTCCGTTCACCACGACCGTAGTCGCAGCGTCTAACTTGTCCGTTGGTTCTGGCGTCATCGTCATCTTCTCCTGCCGGGGCTCACCTGACCGCGTCAGCACGCTTTCGCGTCCGGGCATTTACGTCCCGTATCCGGCCGGTTATCCGGAACGGCCGGCTGAAGGGGCCAGCCATCATGTTCCGGTTTCCTGTTGTCTTTCGACTGTCGGCGGCTGAGGTAGGCCAGAGGCGCGGTGGCGGCAGCGCTCCGTTTCCTCTGGCCTCCTCCCGAACCCGGCGTGAACCTTTCAGCTCACTGGGCTCTCCAGTGACTATTCCGTGGTTGACGCGGTTGGCCTCCGGTGGTGGATGCTGTCGTGGCAGGCTTCGCAGACCGCGAGGGTCTTGCGTCGTCGCCGCGTCATGATTTGCACCCATTCGGGTTGGTCTGGCTGTCCGGGCTGGTCGAGATCTGAGAGCTTGCGGATTTGGTGCACGCGCACCTTGTCCGCTTGTCCGCAGAGCTCGTATCGTCCCGCCAGGAGCCGGTGGACCAGCTCTTTGCGGCGGGTGGTTGTCTGGACTGGTTCGCGGTCTCGCAGGACTGCGTTCTTCTGTCGTCGTAGCGGGATACCGCCGAACGTCGCGACCAATGGCTGCCTGTCCTCACCACGGTCGACGCTGACCTGTAGGCATTTGCGCGGCCCGTGTGGCGTCTCGATCGTGGCCCCGTACTTGCGGGCCATCTTCGTCACCGACGAGTCGTACTTGCCGGCCAGCGTTTTCAGTAGCGAGGTCACCATGACCCAGTGCAGCCGGTTCAGTCGGTAGACGTCGCCGGCGAGCAGGTAGTACTGGACGATGCCTCGGTACTCGGTCCCGTAGCGGCTGATGATCGAGTAGTCCTCGTCGTTCAGCAGCTCGGGGCGGCGCTCGGGTTTTCCCTGAGACATGTATCGGGTGCATTTGGCCTTGATCACGTCGCCAGGTGCGCGCAGCCGGATACTGCCGTTGGCCTTGCGTCGGCCGTCGGTGATGATCTGGTTGGCGTGCTGGGTGGTGATCTCGTAGCCGAGGAACCGCGCCGCGCTGGTGCGGGCGTGGGTGATCAGCGTCTTGGTCTCGGACAGCTCCAGCTTGAGGTCCTCTTGCAGGAACTGAGCGAGGCGACGTTTGATCTCCTCGGCTTCGTCCTTCGGTCCGGCGAATCCGAGCAGGATGTCATCTGCGTACCTGACGTAACGCAGCCGCCGATAGCCAGGATCACATGGATCCCCTGTCGGAAGGCTGCGCTGTTGCTTGCCCAGCGCCCGTACCGTGGCATGATCACCACGTTTGCGGGCACGATGGTGCGCGCTTCTGACCCTGTTGTGCTCAGGATTGGGTTTCCTGAGCACGTCCTGGGTGTATCCCGGCATCAGAGCTGTCTCGACAAACTTGTCCAGCCGGTCCAGGTAGATGTTGGACAGGCACGGGGAGAGGACTGCTCCCACGCAATGGGTAACTTCCGTCGAGGCCTCCGTTCGTGGTGGGGATCGAGTGGCGGATCGTGACGTTGTCGTCCTCGCCGCCGATCAGGACTTCGCGGACGACGAGCCGCAGGACGCGTTGCTGTCCGGCGATGTCGAGCTGGTCCAGGCCGTCGGCGAGGCGGCCGAGGAAGCCTTCGAGGGTGTCGGCGAGCTGGAGGTAGGTGGCGGCGTCGTGCAGCTCGGCGTCGAGGCTGTCGAGCTGGGCTTGGAGCGTGCTCTGGCGCTTGCGCAGCGCGGGCATGCGGGTGCGGAGCTCGTCGAGCGAAATCAGCTGTTCTTGGTAGGCCTCGATCAGCCGCTCGACCGCGCCTTTGGCGCGGGTGAGGTCGCGCTCGAGCGCGTCGCGGCGGCGGGCGGCTGGGTGCTCGGTCCGCGCGGCGGCGAGGCGGCGGTCGATCTCGGCGCGGACGAGCGCGGGGTCTTCGAGCAGCTCGCGGACCTCGCCCCAGACGAGCGGGTCGAGCTCATCGGCGCGGACCGGGCGGCTGGTGCACCGCTTGCCGTCGGGGTGCCGCCAGCCGTCCTGGCCGATGCAGCGATAGTAGTTGATCCGCTTGTTCGAGGTTTGGGTCCAGGTGCGGTAGCAGGAGTAGCCGCACTCGCGGCAGATGAGCACGCCTTGCAGCAGCGTCAGCTCCTTGGTGTTGCGGCGGGCGAAGTGCTTGTTGTCGGCCAGGCGGGCCTGTGCGAGCGCGAATGTCTGCTCGGTGACCAACGGCGGGACCGGGATCAGCGTCCACTTCTCGGCCGGCTGGTCGGTGCGGGTGAGCCGGCGGCCGTGCCGCTCGCCGCGCTGGCGGGTGGTGCGTGTCGGACCGCCGTGCCGCTCGGAGGTCTTGGTCTTCCCGAACGCGGCCTGACCCTGGTAGGCGGGGTTGCGCAGTATCGCCCAGATCGTCGAGCGATCCCAGCGCGCCTTGCCGGTCCTGGTCGGGACCCCGCGGTCGGTCAGCCAGCGCGCGAGCTCACCGATCGAGACGCCATCGTTCACGTACCGGTCGAACACCTCGCGCACAACGCTCGCCTCGAGCTCATTGATCTCCCAGAACCCCTCCATATGCTCGGATTTCTTGACATACCGGTAGCCGTATGGCGCGGCGGACATCACCGCCACAGAGCCGCCGTGAGCGCGGTGCAGCTTCCCACGCCGGGTGCGCTCGGCGATCTGCGCGCGCTCGTTATGCCGCGCGTGTGGTTATGCCGACTGGAGGTTGCGTCACACGGGTTTCCGCTGTTCGGACGGGGTGGCGAGCGCGAAGCTGTCGGCATAATCACAGGCTGTCCAGGAAGGCGAGCAAGCTGTCGGGGGCTCGGTAGCGGCCGGCGCGCGTGTTCGGAGGTGCGGTGCGGGCGAGCGCTTTCTCCTTGAGCGCAAGGTCGGCGTGTAGATATGCGTCCGCCGTCCTGGTCGTCTCGTGTCCGAGCTACAGCGCGATCACTGTCTTGTCGACGCCGGCGTGTAGGAGCCGCATGGCGCTGGTGTGACGCAGCGTGTGGGGCGAGACTCGCTTGCCGTTCAGGCTTGGGCAGGCGCGCTGGGCGATCTGCGCGTGTTTGGTGAGGAGCCGCTCGACGGCGTCGCGGCTGAGCGGGCCGCCGTGGCTGGCGGGGAAGAGCGGGTCGGCGGGATCGGCGTGCTGCTCGGCGATCCACGCGCGGAGCACGCCCACGGTCTGGCTGGTCAGCGGCGTGATGCGTGCCTTGCGGCCCTTCCCTTCGCATCGCAGGTGGGGGCCGCGGCCAAGCGAGATGTCGTGACATCGCAGCCCGATCAGCTCCGCGACCCGGACCCCGGTTTGGATCGTCAGTAGCAGCAGCGCGTGGTCGCGCCTGCCGATCCAGCGCGAGCGGTCCTGAGCGGCGAGGAGCGCGTCGACCTCCGGGGCGGTCAGGAACGTGACCAGCGGCCGCTCGGTGTGTTTGGGCGGAATCGCGAGCACGCGGGCGATCAACGCGGCGTGTTCGGGATGCCTCAGCGCGGCGAACCGGAACATCGAGTGCACGGCCGCCAGTCGCGTGTTGCGGGTTCGCACACTGTTATGTCGCTGCTGCTCGAGATGCTCGAGGAACGCGCTGATCAGGGGCGCGTCGAGATCCTCAAGCTGCAGACGCGATGGCGAGCTGCCAGTCCGCTCTTGCGTGAAGGCCAGCAGCAGCACGAACGTATCGCGATAGGAGGCGATCGTGTGCGGGCTCGCGCGGCGTTGACCGATCAGCCGTTCAGTGAAATAGGCCTCGAGTGTCGGCGCGAGCAGGGTCATGACTGGCTCCCTGAGCGCTCGAGCCGTTCGGCCGCTAACTGCAGCAGCTCCGGCGTTGCCTGCAGATACCAGTACGACCAGGCGGGTGCGGCATGCCCGAGGTAGCTGGAGAGCCTGGGCATCAGAGCGGGAACGTCGAGGCCGGCGCGATACCAGTCGCTCAGCGTTCCGACTGCGAAGGTATGACGCAGGCTATGGATCCGCGGACCGCCGTTGCCGCCGGCAAGCGGTCTCAGGCCCGCGTGGGCGAGGAGGCCCCGGAACGTCTTATAGATGTTCTCGTAGAACAGCCGGGTGCCTGCGGTGGACAGAAAGAACGCCGGCGAGCTTGCGCGCGGCAAGCTGTGATCGCGCACGCTGCAGTACTGCTCAAGCGCGCTGAGCGTGCTGTGGTGCAGCGGCAGCTCGCGCGCGGCGCCGAACTTGCCGCCGCGGACGGTCACGCAGCCGGCGGCCAGATCCACATCTCCGCGGTCCAGTCCAATCGCTTCCCCGATGCGGATGCCGCTCACGGCAAGCAGTCCGATCAGCGTGCGGTAGGTCGCTCTGGTCAGCGGGAAGCGAAGCGTCTCGGTGGCCGCCATCAGCGCGACGATCTCCTGATCGGAGTACAGGTATGGGGTCGGCCTGCGCCGGCAGCGGGGCAACAGGTCCGCGGGTGGCGCCTCGGCGCGGCCGTCGAGCGTCTGCAGGTAGCGCGCGAACCCGCGCGCGATCGACAGCCTGACCGCCCACTCCTGCGGATGCCCGGCCGGCTGAGTCGCCCACTCAAGCGCCAGCCGGGTGCTCACCGTCGTCTCCCCGGCGGCGTCGAGGAAGGCGATCAGGTCCGGCAGCAGCCGGCCGTGGCGCTTGAGCTTGAACCCCAGCGCGCGACGCAGAGCGAGGTAGTCATCGCAGGCCTGACGCAGGGAGCTCATGCGACACCTCCCGGCCACGGCCGCGCGAGCTCGCGGAGCCGATCTCGGTCGACTCGCGCGTAGATCGCGGTCGTGAACGTGCTCTGCTGGCGCAAAAGCTGACCGATCTCCTCAAGCGAGGCGCCGGCACGCAGCGTCTCGGTCGCAGCGGTGTGCCGCAACCGGTGCGCGCCGACGAGCGGCACTCCGCAGCGGCGACAGGCGGCGTGCACGATCCTGCTCACCCCGTCGGGCGACAGTCCCCCGGTCGGCGCGTTGACCCGCAGAAACAGCCGCTCGCAACCGACCCGCGGACGCCCGCGCTGCACGTAGCCGGCGAGCGCCCGGCCAACGTCGACCGGCAGCGGCAACCGCTCCCGCCGGCCCCCCTTCCCGCGCACCAGCAACTCACCCCGCCGCCAATCGATGTCCTGCAGCTCGATCGCCGCGACCTCACCGGCACGCAGGCCCAGCCGCGCCAACACGATCAGGACCGCGAAATCGCGGCGGCCGGCCTTCGTGCGCCGGTCGCAACTCGCCAACAGCCGCGCGACCACTCGGGGGTCCAACGCGCGCGGCAACGATCTCCGCTGGGAAGCGACAGCCGGCACGGCGCCCGCGAGATCACGCGCGGTGACCCCATCGACATGCAAGAAGCGCAACAGCGACCGCAACGCCATCACCACGTTCTTCGCCGAGCCGACACTGCGCGCAGCGCACTGCTCAAGCACGAAGCGGCCAACCTCGCCCGCGCTCAGCCGCCCCAGATCCAGCTCGCCACCCGCCGCCGCGAGCTGCTCAAGGAACAGCCTCGCGACCCGCTCGCAATAGAGCACCGTCCCGCCAGCAAGCCCACGCTCGCCAAGCAGGTAGACCTGATAACTCGGGTTTCGCAGTTCATAGGCCGGCGGCTGCCCATGCCTGCTGGACTTGCGCTATTTCCGCGGGTTTGGGGGCGTGGCATTGACCTGGGTGAAATTGGGTGGCGATGATCACGCGGCGGAGCTTGGCGAGCATGTCCGCGAACGACGGGGTGGTCTTGGTCAGGTACCGGGGGGAGCGTTGGCGGTGGTCGGTGACGTCGTTGGGGTGGTGTCCGTGTAACGCGTACCAGGTGGTCGTCAGTGTCATTGCCAGGAATTGGAACGGGACGGTTCGCTGAACGGCTTTGGGCGACCGGTTGCGCGCTTCGCCGACTCCGAACTGCTCCTTGCCTTCTTCGTAGGCGACCTCGGTGGGCCAGCGGTCGGCGTAGCGTTCGATCAGCTTCGCGGGAGCGGCTTGGAGGTCGGTCGAGATCAGCGCCAGCTCGTACCCGGAGGGCTTCTTGGCGTCTTGGATGATCACGACCTGCACCTGCTGGGAGCCGAACGCCTCGTACCACAGGCAGCGGAACGCGTGGACCATGAGCTGCTCTGTCTTGCCGTAGCGACGGACGGTCGTCTTGACCGATTGGGTGGTGGGGTCGGTCGCGATCTGGGAGAGCTTGGGCAGCCTGGCGCCTTTCTTCGGCGGGCGGCCTTGCTTGCGCTGCCCCTTCGGCGGGCGGGGTGGCGGCAGCTGGTTCAGCGCGGCGTCGGCACGCAGCCGGGAAGTGATCGTGACGTTCTCAGGCAGGCCGGCGAACGCGCCCGAGGCGTAGGCGGCGTCACCGACGATATGGATCATCCGGTCTTTGAACCGCGCGGCGAGCAGGTACAGGATCTCCCTTGCCAGCCTGGGTTTCGAGGGTCGCTCGGGGTCGGGCTTGTGCTTGGGGATCTCCTTGCGCCGCGGGCGCCAGAGCCGGAAGAGCACCAGCAAGCAGACGGTCCGCTCAAGGAACGGCAGCTTGACGTTGATCCCGGCGGTGACCCAGTTGGTGCCCCACGCGAGCGATCCCTTGCTGCTGTTGGCGGTCGCGTCGTGATGCCAGAAGCAGCCGAACACCTTCCGTCCTCGGCGCTTGGTCAACGTGTCGTCGATCGGGACAACAAGCGGTTGATCGGGCGAGAGCAGACGCGAGACGATCACCTCGGCCACCTTGAGCCCAAGCTCATCGGCGCACCAGCGGGCGTGACTGAAGAACCGGTGCGCACGCGCGTGATGCCAGACCCCGGACAGCCGCGCGCCGACCAGCATCCCGGTCACGCACCGCACCCGGCTCTGGGAGATCTGACCGACCACCAGCGCGCAGAACGTCCGGTAGGTGGGACGGGAGAAACATGTCGCGAACAGGAGCAGCAGCTCGTTCAGCGAAGAGGGCAGGCAGAGCATCGGCGGCGAACCTCCGTGGCAGCCGCGAACGGGCCTCCCACCCAGTCGCGGAAACGGACTTGACACCCACCGTTCGCGGAAGCCACCGATGCTCCTTCCACTCCGCGCCCCACTACTCAGGCCATCAACCCAGCAGCCACCCCACCGGCGACGCCGACAGCCCCCTGCTCAGCCCCCTCAAAAATGCGAAACCCGAGTGATAACGCTCCACCAGCAAATCGACCGGACCATCCGCCGACGGCGCGACCGGCAAAGGCGCCACACCCAACGAACGCAGATACGCCAGCAACGGCACCAACCCGCGCGGCGATCTGAAGTGCCGATAGCCCATCGCGCAACGCCACTCCACGAACTGCTGCGCCCGCTCCCACGTCAGCTCAGCGACGGGGACTTCCCCCTCGACCATCCAGCGGCTAAGGCACGCCATCAGCTGCATCCGCTGCGCCGCCGAGTCGGGCCCATACCCCACGCGGACAAGCTCGACGCGAAAGCCTCCCGCAAACGGCTCAAGCGCGCCCGTCACCTGGACTCGCGACGGATCCTTCATCGAAGACCTCCTCTTCCGGAACGTGGACAGAACCGGCGAGAAGCGTCCGTCAGACGACCGCGATTATGCCGAGCGCACCACCACGATCACCGCACTCTCCAAAGACCCTCAACGCTCACGCGGCATAACCGCACGCGCGGCATAACGAGCGACATGCCGCGCGCGGCATGTCGCTCGTACTCGGCGATCATCCCCTGGAACTGGCGCAACAGCTCATCCTCCGGAGTGCCACCCCGCTCGGGCTCCTTCGCGAAGCAGACCTCCACGCCGACGCGAGCGAACTCCTCGAGCAGCAGCACCTGGTAGGCGTAGCGGCGCGCGAGCCGATCGGGCGCGTGACAGAGCAGCACCTCGAACGCACCCTCCGCTGCGCGGTCGCGCAACCGCTCGAGCGCCGGCCGCGTCAGCGTCGCGCCAGAGAACCCCTCGTCCTCGAACACGAGATCCTCCGCCAGCAACAGCCCGCGCTCGGCGGCGAGCTCACGCAGCCCGACGGTCTGGCTCTGGATCGTCTCGTCCTGGCGCTGGCGCTCGGAGGACACCCGCGCGTAGATCGCCGCTACGCGCCCCGCTTGCGTGTCCGTCTGCATCACGTCGCTCATCGTCCCTCCGCTCGTTGTCGGTCAGCCGCCGGCGCTCGGGCACGGCGAACGTGTACGCCTGCGCCAGCCGCGCGCCGGCCAGACGGTCAGCCACGAACTCGATCTCAACGCGCGGCGCCATCGTGCTCGTGAACCTGATCGAGGTACCGCCTCACCGCCTCGGCCGTTGCCGCGCTCAGCCTCACGCCACGCGAGCGTGCGCAACGCCGCAATCCCGCGATCAGCGACGGCGCCAGCCGGACCGTGAACACCGCCGTGCGCTCGGGCACCGTCACCCCACCCGGCCGCTCGATCGCCGCGTTGACGTACCGGCGCGCCTGCCGCTCGGACAGCGCATGCTCGGCCTGCAGCACTCGCACCGCGTCCGCCAGCGTCAGGTCGCCCAGCAACTCGACCGCGCGGTTCACGCGGACCGCGTACTCGTCGGCGAAGGCTCGGCGGCGCGCCATCCGCCATACCTCTACTACACCTCACGGCCGACTCCTTCTCGACGGCCGCGGAATCGACCGCTCAAACTCAAAGTTTGCGATTGCGTGGGAGCAGTCAGCGGACCGCCCTGCGGCGCACCGCTGAGCGTCGCGTTCCAGACCCAGTCCTCCAAGTACCCGGCTTGCAGCATCTGGCCGATCAGCCGAAGCAACCGGTTATCGTGGATCTTCTCACCCAGCGTTTCGAGCATGACCTGACGGTCAAGCTGATCGAAACACTGGGAAATGTTACCTTCAATAAACCAGGTCGTCCCCGTCCATGCGACCGCCACATGACTCAAGGCGGTGTGGCAGCCCCGGCCGGGACGGTAACCGTGGGAGCAGTCGGAGAACTGCGGCTCGTAGTACGCCTCCAACAGCAGACGCACCACTTCGCCGACGAGCTTGTCTGACCACGATGGCAGACCAAGTGGCCTCTGCTTCCCGTCCTTCTTTGGGATGTAGACACGCTTGACGGGCTTGAACCGGTAGCGCTCGTGACGCAACGCGTCAATGATGCGCTCGATCTTGCCCAGCGTCATGCCGTCCGCGGTCTCCGCGTCGGGTCCCGGGGTCATCGCTCCCTTGTTGGAGTAGATGCGCCCGTAGGCCAGCAGATACAGCTGCTGGTTGAACAACTGTCGATACAGCTCATTGCACGGCAGACCTTGCCTGCCGCGTCACGGAGGACATCCAGGACCGTTTCGGCGTTCTGCATTACGCATACCTCCCGGCCATCAGATCTGATCAGAACGAGTCGTTCGTGCGCGAGGTCGAATGCGCCGCGCTCGAGCTCGTCGACCGTGATGTCGTGCTCTCGCAGTTCGATGTTCGGATGATCGGCGTCGAGCCACCGCGGGTTGATGTCGGTGACGACCACGTGACCGTCGGGAGCCGCGCGCTCGCCAAGCCAGCGGGCGATCGAGCCGCCCCCGCCGCCGACCTCGAGGCACGACCACCCGGGGGCGACCCCGATTCCTCGAGCTGGCGGATCGTCACCGGGTCATAGCTGGCGGCGAGACCGGCGAATCTTTGAGGGGCCTGCTCGACGGCGTTATCGAAGATGTACGTGCTCATTCGCGCTGATGTCCTGACGGTTGCTTGACGTGGCAAGTCTGAGCGCGCGCAGCGTGCCTCGCGTCGGGCGTGGGTATCGCATCTTTGCACCGTGCCCGTCTTAGGAAATCGTCTGCGTCCCGTCCGGCGCGTGCTCCGCAGGGGATGGGATGCTGCTCGCCAGCGCGTCGGGAAGCTGTGCGCGGCGGGTGATGGCAAGCTTGCGATACACGTGGGTGAGGTGGACGGCCGCGGTCTTGGTGGTAATGAACAGGGCTTCCGCGATCTCTCGGTTGGTCATTCCATCGGCTGCGAGCCTGACGACGCGCAGCTCGCTAGCTAGCGGTCAGCGCGTCGCGGCCGGTGATCGCGTCGCGTCGCGGCTTCGCGCCGGCGGTGACGAGTTCGGCGCGAGCCTGGCGGGCGATCCGCCACGCGCCCAAGTGATGCGCGAGATCGAGTCCTCGCTCGAGCTGGGCGCGCGCCCGCACCCGGTGACCCGCGCGGCGCAAAGCCGCGCCGTAATCAGTGAGCGCACGCGCCAGCTCGACAGGGCTCCGTGCGCCATCGAGCACCTCCACGGCCTCGGCCAGCAACGCCAGCCGTGCTCGCCTCCTTCGAGGAGCCCGTGGTGTCGCGGCGCGATTCCGAGCGCCCCGGGTCAAGCAAACGCGCGCGCCAGCTCGACCTCCTCGAGCGCGAGCCGGCGTGCCTCGGGAGCATTGCCGACCGACACGTGTGCGAGCGCTGCCTCAGAGCGCCAGTGATACATGACCGAGACACGGCCGAGTCGCGCGCTTCGCTCGCCGCACTCCAGGAAGTCGCGCAGCGCCTCCTCGGTGCGTCCCTGCGCCGCGCGCAGTCGTCCCCCCGCGAACAGAAAGCTGGTGATGTTGATCGAGTGCGATTTCACTGGTTCGGGGACGCGCCGCAGGTCGGTCTCGGCCTGATCGAGCTCGTCGCGCTCGATCAGCGGCTCGATCAGCTGAGCGACAGCATGTGGCGTGTAGATCCCGGTTGCGGGCTCAGCCGCCCAGCGCGCCTGTGCCTCCGCGTCGGCCAGCTCGCCGCGCCGATACATAGCCCACGCCGCGAAGCTCGCGATGCCGACCGTCTCCTGGAGCGCCGAGCGCCGCCTCGCCGCCGCGAGCAAGTCGGCACACAGGCGTCTGAGCGTGTCATGACGCTCCAGCGCAATCAGCGTCGAGATGATCGCTGGGCATGTATCGAGCGGCGGCGGATAGGACTCGCCATCCAGCGCCCAATCCACCAGCCGCTGCGCCTCGTCGGGGCGCTGGCGTCTCATCGCAACGTTCGCCGGCAACGCGAGCAGCTGCGCCGGCGGCCGTGCGAACTCGTCGAGCTGGCCCGAGAGGCTCTCGAGCGCCTGCAGCGCGACCCCGGCTGTGCGGTCGTCGAGCGCGACCACCAGCGCGCGCGAGGACTCGAGCGAGAACGCGAGCCACGCGTCGCTTTCTCCGACTCGCGCGATCGCCTGGTCCAGTGCGACGATCCCGAGATCTGCCCGATCCGTGATCAGGTAGGCCTGCGCCAACGACAGCGCCGCCGCAGCAGTCGCCTGGACGTCCTGCGCCGTCGCGAGCGCTTGTTCTAGATGGGTGATCGCTTCCGTTCCCCGGCGTGCCACTCGGCTAACCCCAGCACGAACGTCAGGCCGGGCCGTTCTCGGGACGTGGCAGGTTCCGCCAAGGCGCGCCGGAGATAGCTGCATGCGAGCTCAGGTGCGCCGCGTTGCTCAGCGCTACGCGCCGCAGCACTGAGCCGCTCGGCAACCCACGCATCGCCCGTCGGCCCGGTCGCCAGCAGGTGCGCAGCGACGCGATCAAACGCGCCGGCGCGGTCGACGATCGAGGCCGCACGACGATGCGCCAAGCGCCGCTCACCGCTGGCGAGATCCGCATACACCGCCTCGCCGATCAACGGATGGAAGAACTCGAGCGGCCGCACCGGCGCGAAGATCTGCGCCGCCGCCAGCCTGTCGGCCGTCAGCTCGGCTTCCGCCGGGTCGAGCTCGCCGAGCTCAGCCGCCACGGCAACCTCGGTCCCAGCTCCCAGCAGCGCCAGGGCGCGCGCGAGCCGAGTCGCATCGCCACCCATCCTCGCCAGGCGCGGCAGCACCGCAGCGCCCAACGCCGACGACGCCAACGACCGCAGCGCCTCAACGCTAGCCGTGCTTCCCGTCAGACCCTCGCCGCGCGCTGCGGCAACGAGCTGACGCAAGTACAACGGATTGCCGCCCGTCAGATCCAAACAAGCCCGGCAGAACTCCGAGCTCACCTCCTCACCCAACTCCTCGCCAGCCAAAATCGCGATGCTCCCGCTGGTTCTGCCCAGAACGAAGGCCGCCCGGGTCCCGCTTCCGCCGACCGGCTGGTTATGGCCTCTTCTGTCCCGATGACCGGGACTA
>CAWIII010000006.1:0-52568 GCA_963836065.1 uncultured Solirubrobacterales bacterium | reverse complement strand
ATCACTGGTGGCGCGCTGATCCTGCTCGGCGGATACCATCGCGCAGTTAGCTCCAGTCGCGCCGTGTCCGGGCGGCAGCAGTTGGTCGACGTCATTAGGGCGTTGAGGCGGCCGCAGACCTCGGCCGATCTCCACTCGCCGGCCGTCGCTCGGCTGCTATCCAGGTACAACCCAAGCCGGGAGCCGTGGGACAGTTGGGGCGCCCCGGACCTGCGTCTGATCCGCCGCGCTACGGTGACACCTTGGGGGGAGGGCGTCTTCCTCATTCCGGTGAAGCCGACGAGCGCTCGCCGCCAGGAGGGGCTGCTTTGGGCGACACCGGGTTTCATGGATTGCTGCGCGACGGCGGCCGACATGAGGACCCAGGGCTTCGTGAATAACGCGGGTCAGGCCACGGGTCGAACCGTCGGCCGGGGGAAAGCACTCGACCGCTTCATCGCCGTGGTCCCGGACGGCGTGGCAAAGGTCCAGCTCAGACACTTGGTGATGCCGGTGCACGACAACGTCGCCGCGGCGCAGGCGAATGGCAAACTGGTCGGCGCGACCCCCGTGATGTTCTGGTTCGGCCCGGATGGCGAGGTCATCCGGCGGATCGGAGAGCTGGTCGGAAGCTACCGCTCGGTCGCCGTCTCACCGCCTGGGCCCGGGACGGCCGCCTCACGCGCGGCCGAGCGCGATCCGTCGACGCCGAATCCCGTCTGGGTCACGCCCCGCGTCGGTGGGCGCCACACCGCCTTTACGGTTCACTTCCGAGTTCTCCTTAACGCCGCCAACTACACATACACTGTCACAGGCGGGGGCTGCCGTTCGCTGTGGGGCACGCAGGGAACCCCTGATGATTCGCGCGGACACATCTGGAGCGACCAGGTCGTGCCAGCCGCGGGGCGGCAATGGTGTCCTGGCACCTACCGCCTCAGCGTCGCAGTGAAGGACCTCGGTCCGGCTGGAACGCTTAGACTTAGACAGCCGGCCAAGCCGTTCGGAACCACCACGTTCGTGGTCCGCTGAAGAACTCCCCTTCGAACGATCCGGTCCGGCTCGGCGTCAACTTCGCTTCGCCATCGCCCCGCCAACGCGGGAGCGCCAGCGGCTCACCGCCCCCCTGAGCTTATCGGGGTGAAAGTTATCGGCTCGACGTTCTGGCCTCGACGTCCGTGGGCGCGGTCCTGTCAGCCATGCTCGGCACGTAGCGCTCGATCGTCGGGCCGCCGCCGGTCGGCGTCTCCTTGAGGCGGCGCAGGAGGCCGGCGTCCTGGATGAGCTGGAGCGCGCGGTCGATCTCGCTGCGCCTCTTGTTGCGGCTGAACCAGTCGCGGATCTCGGTCCGGGTCATCCCCTCGGGACGGACGCTCATGGCCTTCCAGAGCTCGTCGGCGACGGGATCCCCGAGCGAGAAGCCGTAGACCCAACGGGCGGTCGACCAGCAGTAGCGCCACAGCGCGAGCGCGGCCTCGACGTGCACGACATCAACCTCGTCGCCACGGTCGAGCAGGGCGTAGAGGAGGGCCAGCCGGAGCACGCGCGGTGCAGAGCGCGCGGTGACCTGTCCGAGGGAGCCGGCGGTGTCGTTGGTGCGAACGGCACGGTAGAACGCCTCGTAGACAGGGCGTGCGTCACCTGAGAGCGTCATCGGCCCGCGCGCCCGGGCGTGCTGAACCGCAGCGGTGACGTGATTCCGGATCTCGCCGATCTCCGGCTCAAGCTCACGCATCGACGGTGGGAAGGGCAGCACCTTGTCCGAGTGCGATCCGACGTGCATCAAGCGATTGAGGAAGCCGTTGGCGATCTCGGTGGTCTCGACGTTGCGCAGAAGTTCATCGGGCGTGATGTGACCGATGATTGAGACGTGCGGCTCGGTCGCGATCGCTGGCGCGGTCTTGCTCTTGGTCTCCAGCGTCTCGCCGTCCCAGCAGCGGCGGATCATCTCCGTGATGGTCGACTCCCCGCGCTTGGCGACTTTCAAGATCGAGGCGAACTCCGTCTCGGTGTTCAGCAGCCGCTTGTCGGTCGTCCCACCGGCGTTCTCCTCGTCAGGGTCGCGGATCGCCCAGATAAGCCCCTCGCCGGACACCAGGCCGGAGGTGATGCGCCGGTCGAACAGTGTGTCCAGGCCGTCGAACAGGTGCTTGACGATCGCCAAGGCCGTGCCCTTGCGCCCCTATGTTGCCCCCCAACCTATGTTGCGCTGAGGCGGACCGGGGCGTGTGAGGCCGCGCGGGGGTTGATGATGGCGGTCGCTGGCTGACCGCGAGCGCAACATATTTCGGCTGAAGTGATCGAGTCGTGCCTTCGTGTCCGTTTCGAGAAGGAGGCATCACTCGTGTCCGATCAGCCAGCACCCGACCGTGTCCGGGTGAGCGGCCCGTTGGTTGGGTTCGCCGACGGGTTTCGCGGCGATCTGCTCGCGCAGGGCTACTCGTTGTGGGGCGCGCAGGAGCAGCTCTACCTGCTCGCGCATGTGAGCCGATGGATGGAGTCCGAGGAGCTCGAGGTTGCGGCGCTGACGCCGGGAAACCTGCCGCAGTATTTCGTCTGGCGCCGGCAGCAGGGGTACCTGTCGAGCCTGTCGCCGTTGAGCCTGCGCCGGCTGTTGGGTTACCTGGACGGGCTCGGCGTGCTGCCGCTTGCCGATGCGGTGATCTCGCCGGTTGATCGGCTGCTCGGCGAGTTCCAGGATTATTTGGTGCGGGAGCGGGGGATGATGGCGAACTCGGCCGCGAAGTACGACCCGACCGCGCGCCTGTTTCTGTGCGAGCGCTCAGATCCGCTTGAGGAGGACCTCGCCCGTGTGTCCGCCGCGGAGGTCAGCACGTTCGTGTTGCGGGAGGCGCGCCGGCGGTCGACGCGCTCGGCCGAGACGGTGGTCTACTCGCTGCGGGCGCTGCTGCGGTTCTTGCACGTGCAGGGGTTGATCACCGAGCCGTTGGTGGATGCGGTGCCATCGGTCGCGCGTCGGCGGGAGGATCTCCCGCGCGCGCTGCCGGCCTGGCAGGTGAGGCTGTTGCTTGAGAGTTGTGATCGTGCGCTGCCGAGCGGACGTCGCGACTGCGCGATCCTGCTGTTGCTCTCGAGGTTGGGGTTGCGCCGCGGTGAGGTCGCCGCGCTGTCGCTCGACGATCTCGACTGGCGGGCGGGCGAGATCGTGGTTCACGGCAAGGGATCGCGGATCGACAGGTTGCCGCTGCCTTGCGACATCGGGGAGGCGATCGTCGACTACCTACGCCACGGTCGCCCGCGTGTGGCGGATCGGGCGCTGTTCATCAACGCGTGCGCGCCGCTGGTCGGCGTCTCGCGCGGGTGCGTGACCGATGTGGTAATCCGCGCCTGCCGGCGGGCGGGGATCCCGCTGGTCGGCGCGCACTGCCTGCGTCACACCGCTGCGACCGAGCTGCTGCGTCACGGTGCCGGCCTTGCCGAGATCGGCCAGGTGCTCCGCCACCAGGACCAGACCACAACATCGCTCTATGCCAAGGTCGACCGTGCGGCGCTCTCGCCGCTGGCGCTGCCGTGGCCGGGGAGCGAGCGATGATCCCCCTGGTCCAAGCGGTCGACAACTACGTGGCGATGCGCCGCGCGCTCGGCTACCAGCTGACCGAGCACGGCCGCGTGCTGCCGCAGTTCGCCCGGTTCCTCGATGAGCGCGGCGAACCGCTGATCACGACCGTCTTGGCGCTGGAGTTCGCGATGCTCCCGGCTGAGGCGAGTGTCGTGTGGTGGCATCAGCGGTTGGCGATCGTGCGCGGGTTCGCGCGCTATCTGCAGGCGTTCGACGCGCGCCACGAGGTCCCGCCGGTCAATCTGCTGCCGGCGACGTTCCGACGCGCGAGACCGTACCTGTTCTCCGAGGTGGAGATCGAAGCCATGCTTCAAGCCGCGCGGTCGATGCGCCCGCCGCTGCGCGCGGCCAGTTGCGAGGCGCTGATCGGGCTGCTGGCGGTCAGCGGGATGCGCGTCTCGGAAGCCTGCGGGCTTGACCGCGCAGACGTCGAGCTGGCCGAGAGCAGGCTCACCGTCCGTCACGCCAAGAACGGCCGGTCGCGTGAGATCCCGCTTCACCCCAGCACCGTCGCCGTGCTCGATCGATACGCCCGCGTGCGTGACGAGCTGTGCCCGCATCCCAAAGACCCGGCCGCGTTCTTCCTCACCGGCGGGGGTGGACGACCAATCCGCCAGACGGTGGGGCACTGGTTCGATCGGCTCCGGCACGCGACCGGCCTGGATCAGGAGACGCTCGGTCGCCGCGCGCGTCTGCATGACGTCCGCCACAGCTATGTGCTGCGCGTGCTCCTGGGCTGGTATCGCGACGGCAAAGACATCGAGGCGCAGTTGCCGCGGCTCTCGACCGTGCTCGGACATGTCCATCCCTCCGACACGTTCTGGTATGTCGAGGCCGCGCCCGAGCTGCTGGCGTTGGCGTGCGAGCGGCTCGAGCGAACCTGGGAGCCATCATCGCAAGCCGGGATCTCGGACGTACACACGCGCCTGCCGCTCTCCAGACCGACCAGGCCACGCCAGGTCCGCCGGAGAGGACGCCGGCGATGAGCGCGCTCGCGCCGCTGCTGCAGGCGTTCTTCTCTGAGCGTCTCGCGCGCCAACGTGACGTCAGCCCGCACACGATCGCGTCATACCGCGACAGCTTCCGGCTGCTGCTCGAGTTCCTGCACGAGCAGACCGGCACACCACCATCGAAGCTGCAACTCGAGGACCTCGACTCGGCGAGGATCGCCGCGTTCCTGTCCCACTTGGAGAGCGAACGCGGGAACAGCGTCCGGACCCGCAACGCCCGATTGACCGCGATCCATTCGTTCTTTCACTTCGCGTCGTTCAAAGCCCCGGAGTGCGCAGAGCAGATCGCGCGGGTGCTCTCGATCCCCGAGAAGCGATACCAGTCCACGCTGATCAACTACCTCACCAAGCCCGAGATCCAAGCGCTCCTGGCCGCCCCGGACCGCTCCACCCAAACCGGCCGACGCGACCACGCACTCCTGCTGCTGGCCGTGCAAACCGGACTCAGGGCCTCCGAGCTCGCCAGCCTCCGCTGCCAAGATCTCAACCTCGCCTCAGGCGCCTGGGTCAGGTGCCAAGGCAAGGGCAGGAAAGAGAGGTGCACCCCGCTCACCAACGTCACCGTCAAGGTGCTACGAGTGTGGCTACGCGAACTCGACGGGGACCCGGGCGGTCCGTTGTTCCCCAGCCGCACCGGCGGCCACCTCACCCGCAACGCGATCTGGCGACTGGTCGCCAAACACACCACAACCGCCCGCGCCCAATGCCCGTCGCTGGCCGCCAAGACGATCACCCCGCACGGGCTGCGCCACACCGCGGCAATGCAGCTCCTGGCAGCCCCGGAGCCGGTCGATACCACCATGATCGCCCTGTGGCTCGGCCATGAGACGCTCGACACGACCAACAAGTATCTGCACGCCGACATGGACCTCAAACGCCGCGCCGTGGACCGCACCACCCCGCCGAACGTCAAGCCCGGACGCTACCGCCCGCCCGACCGACTGCTCGCCTTCCTCGAGAGCCTCTAACCACGCGAAATATGTTGCGGCGACGAACCCGATCTCCTCCATCGACAACGACATGACGCGTCAGCGCAACATAGGTTGGGGGGCAACAGAGGCCCGCATATGTTGCGCGCAACATATGCGGGCGGTGCTCGTGGGCCCGATGAGGATCATGAACTCGTTGGTGTGGTGGCGCGTGGCGTTGATTTCGAAGTGCGCGGTGCGCCCGATCATCGAGCCGAAGAGCACGAGCCCCTGCGTGAGGATCGCGACCGGGTCGGCCTCGGTATAGGGGTCGACGATGCGGGCGTATTCGCCCATGGGGCCGTGCCACGCCTCGCCGACCGGCGCGGCCGGCATACCATCGACGCGCCGCAGCGGGACAACGCTGCTGGCTTGGGGTTTGGCGATCGGTGTGTCCGACGCCGCCGCGGTGGGTGAAGTCATAGTCGGTCCCTTGTCAGAACGGCGGTCGCTGGAAGCGGATGGGCGTGACGTTGCCGGCTGCCTGCTCGCGTTGGAGGCGGACAAGCTCCTCGTGGAGGTCGCGCACCCGATGCGCGAGGACCTCGACCGCGTCCTCGAGTATCTCGTTCTTGTGTCGCAGCTTCTGCCGCTCCTGACCCCAGCGCGCCTCGGCATCTCGCAGGCGCGCGGCAGCCGCCGCAGCGCCGGCAGCTGGCTCGTTCGTGTTGTGAGACAGCATCTCGGTCTTGCGCTGCGCGAAGACGGCCTTGAGCTGCGGGTCCCGGTTGATCGTCGGTCGCGACACGCCCGACTCGGCCGCGAGCTGGGTGATTGTCCAGTTGCCGTTGCTGCGCACTGGACGGCCCGCGAAGAGCCGCTCCATCGCCTCGAGGACGGCCTGTCGGTTGCGCTCGTTCATGCCGCGTCTCGGTCGATCACTCGGACGATGAGGTCAGCTGGTGTGGCAACCGACCGATCGATGTCGGCGAGCACCGCCTCGCAGCTGTCCCGCTCCTGCTCGATGATCTGAATCTGCATAGGCGACAGTCCGGACGTGGCGAGCATCGCGTCGCGCTCGTCGCGCAGTCGCTCCCAGGCGGGACGATGCTGTGCCCCGCGGCAGGAGTTCGCGCAGCGCGTCGGGTCGCAGCCCGGCATGTTCGGCGCCCCGGCGCCGCGGCGCTCGGAGTCACTGAGGCACTTGGCGGTGGCCGGGTCGAACCAGCAGTTGGTTAGCACGCCCGGGTAGACGCGTTGGGCCTCGTCGCGCAGCGCCAGCGCCAGCCGGTCGTCGTCGACCACCGCGCCCTCGAAGCCACCAAGCTCCCGCCTGACCCGGCGAAACAGCCGCTCGACGCGCTTGCCACCCGGCCCCCTCGGCTTGAAGTGGCCCTTGTCCCAGGAGCGCCATTGCTCGCAGAGCCCTTCGAGTTGCGAGAGCATCCGCTCCTGCTCGACCTCCTGCCGGAAGCCGGAGCGCGAACTGCCCGCGTAGCCTTCGAACGTGAGCATCGAGACATGCTTGTACTGCAGCATGCCCGCCACCGTCCCGCCCGGTTGGGCTGCGATGTGCCAGGCGAGCGTTCGGCGTAACTGCCGCGTGGTGAACCTCCACGGCCGCCCGTCGACGAGGGGGATGAGATCGTGTCCGTGCTCCTCCGCCAAGGCTGACACGTGAGCGCAGAGCCGATTGATCCTCCCCGACCACCAGTCGGCGTCGCGGGGGCGGCGGTCCGCCAGCCGCGCACGGTGGGCTCCGGGGTCGAACAGTCGCCCGCTCGTCGACAGTCGCTCAAGGATCTCGACGGCAGCCGCGACCTGCTCGACCACCACCCACCTGGCCTCGACGGGCGAGCGCTTGCCCTTGCGCGTGCGACCGTGCATATACCAGCGGATCACGTGCCCGCCCGGCCCACGCCGCCGCCTCACGCAGCCGGCCTCGAGGTCGTTCACCTCGGGATGGCGCATGCCGGACAGGTAGGCGACGACGACGTAGCACGCCGCGCGGAGGTGGTTCAGTTCGTCGTAGACCTCACGGCTGCTCTCCATGGCCGGGCGCCACGGACGGCCGGTCGCGGGATGCGCCGTGAACGCGTCCCAAGTGAACCTGCGATGAGCGAGGTGGTCTGCCTTGGCTTCCGCCGCAGCCAGGATGTCCTTGGCGGCGACCTCCACGTAGAACAGGCACCAGCGGAGGAACGGCCCCATGACCTCTTCGGGCACGCGCGGCGTGGTGTTCTCCGCCTGCGTGATCCGACCGCCGACGTTGGCGGCGCTCAGACCGGGCCACGGCTCGAACGCGAGACGATCGCTGCGCAGGTAGTCGCGGTAGTCGTAGAGCTTCTTGATGACGTCGGCCATCACGGTCATCGAGACGTCGCTGGCGCCGAGCTCGTCGCGCATCGCCAACCGGAGCGTGTCGAGAACCTCCTGGGTCAGATCCTCGAAGCGCAGCGGAGGGGTCGCAGCCGACAGCCAATGGCAGACCATCTTGAGACGGCGTAGTTCGGCGTGCACCGTCTGCGGCAGGGGACGCAAGTGGCTGCGGCGCAACGAGACGGGAGGCCGGGCATTCAGCCGCGCGTATGCGTACTCCTTCCCAAGGGCGCGGAAGCGCTCGTCCGCAAACCATCGGCCGAACGGGAAGACGCTCTGCCATTGCGCCATGGTGTCAGGCGCGGGGTGCAGCGCCTGCACGTGCCAGGTGTCGTCGCCACAGCGGGGCAGCGACTCGGGATCGCCGTAAACCGGCCGGGCCAGGAGAACCGGCGCGTCACCGTCGGGAGCAGGCAGCTCGATCGGGGCGAACTCCGCGGCGCTCGATCTCATGCAGCCACCTCGAGGGGCAATGCGACGGTCAGCCGCTCGGCAATGAGCCGGGCTGCCTCGTTCTCGGCCCGCGAGAACCTGCCGATGATGTCCACGGCTCCCGCGTAGGCCAGGCCGTAGATCGCCTCCCAAACGGGCTCTGCCAGCACCTCGGCCTGACGCTCGGCATGTCTGATGAACGCATGGATCGCGGGCAGCTTGCTCGGGCCGACCAGCGCGTTAGCGCATCCGACGCACCCGAAGTACGGCGTGGCGCAAGGCGTGTTCGGGCTCCCATGCGGCGCGTCGAAGAAGTCTCGGCACCCAGCCAGCCACAGATCGGTGCCTCCTCGCGCCGCCTGCTCGGCCGCCTCGTCGCTCAACCGGAGTTGCTCGGCGACCCGACGGTCCCCGGCCGCCAGCGCGGCTTCGGTGTCCTCGTCCATGACGGTGGCGCCGCCGGAGGTGTCGGCCCCGAGGGCTTGGTTGAGCGCGCGCTCCACAGCCTGCTCGTGAAAATCGTCCAACGCCCGGACGTTCGCGTAGTGCGTGCCGGCAACCTCGATGCTGTGGCCGGTCGCCATCACGTCCAACTGCCCGCGCGCAGCGATGTAGCGAAGCGCCTTCTGCGTCTTGCGCAGACGACGGAAGCTGATGGCGCCCAGCGGCTTCGAATCGTCGTCATGGATGCCGTGTCGAGCGGTGAAGGCCCGGGACTCGCGCCGCAGTTGTGGTTCGGTCAGGCCAGCGAAAAACTGCCGGCCCCCCGTGTTTATGGCCGTGAAGATCAGATCGTCGTCACTGTGCTGCCGCGACAATTCGGTGAGACCCAAGACCAGGCGCAGGAGTCCACCTGCAGTGGTGCGCCCGCCGTCCTTGACACGCAGCGGCGGGGGACTCACCCGGCCTGAGCGCCGCTTGGTGTAGGAGACCATCACGTAGCCGCCGCCGGCGCTGCTCAGGCAGTCAGACCGCAGCTCGACCGCCGACGGCAACTCCATCCCGCTCTTGAGGATGAACAGCGTCAGAAACGGGACCAGGTCACGGGACGACAGGTACAGGTAGGCGTAGAGCCGCCTGACTCCGAGCCCGGTGACCCACGACCCCAGCTCTTGCACGGTGCTCGCCCGTGTG
The DNA here is from genome assembly GCA_963836065.1 of uncultured Solirubrobacterales bacterium. Taxonomy (GTDB): domain Bacteria; phylum Actinomycetota; class Thermoleophilia; order Solirubrobacterales; family Solirubrobacteraceae; genus Palsa-465. The sequence continues at coordinate 43,149 of CAWIII010000006.1, read as the reverse complement.
ATGGGCAGCACCCCCCGCTCGGCGACGGCCACTAGTTGATTGGCTCGGAGCTTCCACAGCTCGCGGTCGCGACCCGGATCGACGCCCTCGTCCATCAGGCGCGTACCCTCTGCCAAGCGCTCAACCGTGGCCAGGATCTCCTTCTCACACGCCGTAATCAGCTGCGCCGCCACGTACGGGCTGTAGGGCTCCAGAGGAAGCGTCGACGGCTTGTCCAGCGCGGACCCGTACTGCACCCGCGCGGACATCGCCGGTGAGAGAAGCTCGGGCCCCGCGCGCAACAACGACAACAGCCCTGAGCTTCTCTCCCAGGCCATCACGGGAGCCTTCGTGGCCAGCAGGTGACCTTCCCAGGCGGTGATCACATGCGGTTCTAACAGTGCAAGCCGCTCGCACTCGGGATGCTCGCGGGCGACGAACCTGACGAACTCGCTGATCGCCCGGCGCCGGTTGCCGGCGGCTGTCCCTGCCGACTGCACCGCTCCCCCGGGGTGCATTTCGCGAAGCAGCAAACCGACCAGCTCACGAGCCAGCCTTGGGTGGGGTAGGTCTGTGAAGTCGAGACGGAAAGGTCTGCCATCCGGCACAACGCGATCGATGACGAGCGGCGGCAGATCCGCTTCATCGCGGCGGGCCTGCGGGGCGATCAGCCGCCCGCGAGGTGTCGAGGCGCGAAGGCTCATGCAGCGGCGCCTTCCTCGTCAAGAAGCTCCGCTGCGACGGCCGACCAGCTTCGGTGCTCGAACGACCTGCTGCCCAGCTCGCCCGCCTCGCCGTCGAGCTCGCTCCTCATCCGGTCAAGCGCGTCGTCGGTCATGTCCTGCACCTCGTCGAGGTGATTGAGATAGATCTGCGTGGTGCGCTGATCGCGGTGGCCGAGCTTCTGTTGCACTATGCGCAGAGGGTCAAATGTGACTCGCTGGTAGACGGCGCGGCGCGAATCGACACCGCCGAGCCCGCCGGCACCGAGCCGCCCGAGCTGCACATCGATGAGGTTCTTGAGGAGCTGGACGGCGAACGTGTGGCGGAGCATGTGCGGCGTGACGAGCTCGATGCCGGGCCCAGCCCGCTGCGCGCGTCGCGACGCGACACTGAACACCGCGTTCCAGCTATCGGGTTGCATCGGTCGCCCGTCCTGCGTCAGCCAGAGGGCGGCTGGGGCGCCCCTATCGCTCTCACCCACCCACAGCCCGAGGCGCTCCCGCACAGTGAGATCGGCAACCGACACCCGGTCGCCGGACGGGAAGACCACCTTGCCACCGATGATCCGCTCCGCGCGCAGCGGCATGCGGCTGCCGAGGCCCATCCGCTGCGCCTCCGCAACTGCCTGAGGGCGCTCGAAGCGCTGGTAGTCGCGAACCTGCTGCAGCGCGACTCGGTCCACGATGGTCTCACGACCCCTCCCGTTCTTGCACACGCCCTCGGCGAGCACGAGCCGCCCGTTTCGCCTGTCCGCCCGGGGCACCGGCACCTCACACTCCAGCAGCGACCCGATCTCGGCCCGCCGCCCACCCGAAGTCAGCAGCATCTCCGCGAAGGCGCGGTCCCGGAACTTGGTCTTGCCCACGAAGCCGAGGTCCCGCAGATCCCGGTAGGTCGCCAGGCTGATCGCGCAGACCTCCCGCCGATGCCCCTTGGCCAGTCGCACGCGTCCCCCAACCTTGCAAGGGTTCTCGTCGACCAGCCCGCGAGAACGACCCCACTCGAAGAGCCTCGACAACGATCCGATCTGCCGGTCCCAGGTGCTCGCCGCGATCCTCAACTCAACCGGTCCGGACCGGCGAGCCTCGTAGAACGCGCCGACATCGGCCGGCGTCGCGTCCCACGGCGACTCAAGGCCACGATGTTCAGCCAGGAATCGCAGCCACATCAACAGGTCGAACGCGTACGCCCGGACCGTCCCGGGCGCGAGATGAGCGGTCAGCTCGCTGAGGTAGGCGTTGACCGAGCGGTCATAGCTGCCATCGCTGCGGAGAATGAACGGCGTCCCGTCCTTGACGGGACGCAGCTGGAAGTCGCTCGGCCAGGCCGGAATCTCCGGGAGCTCGACGCCGACGCCCGCAAGCGCCTCACGATCGAGGTCCACGCCTCGAAGCTCGCTACTCCCGAAGAACAGGTCGCAAGTGAGCCGGTCCGCGGCCACGGATAAGACCGTAGGCCTGGGTGCGGACGGAATGAATCAACCGATACACCTTCCAGCAGTCGAGAGAACCGTCCCATTTGACCTCCATCGCCCACCCGTCGCCAGTCGGCGCTCGTGCCGCCATCGCGAGCATCGGCTCAACAAAACGAGGGAGCTCTTCCCAACCAGCCGGCGGCACCCCAGCAAGACTAGAACCTCAAAACCACACCCAAAGGTCGCGCCTACGGCCGGCCGATGCCAACACCGGCCGATGCCAACACCGCCGGATGTGCGATCGAGCGCTTCCGTTCTTTTGGCGCGGAACTCGTGAAACCGTCGGCGGGATCTAGTGGCGGTGACGGTTCGCGACGGCCGCGAGCGCGCTTTCCAATGCGCGCCGGGCCGCGGTGACTAGCGGCCGTGCCCAGTGCTGGAGCTGGCCGATCACGCTGGCGCCGTGGTGTTGCAGAGCGGTGAGAGAATGGATCGCGCCGATCACCAGAAAGACTGCTCCCGCGATCAGCGCCGCGCCCGCGAGCCGGCGTAGCAGCCGCCAGCCAGCCCAGAGCATCAACAGGCGCAACAGCATTTCCTAGATCTCCTCGAGCGATCCAAGCTCGCTCCTCGGTGGTCCTTGGCCGGCGGTGGTGGGGTGGGCGTGGCGGGGGAGGGTGATCTCGGGGTGACATCGCGCTTCGCAGGGATGCTGCTGGCCGGTGCCGATTCGCTCAGGTTCGTTCTCGGCGAGCGCGACGCGCAGGATCTGCGCGCGGGCGGGTTCGGGCCCGAGGGTGGTGTGGATCACTGCTTCGCCGTCGCGGAGCGTCGCGAATACGTCCGAGCCGACCCGGAACTCGCGCACGCGCCGGCGGCTTCCCCGGCCGGAGTGCATGGTGCCGTGCGCGGCGGTCTGGTCGGTTGATTGCCAGAGCGCGATCGTGCCCATCAGTTTCGCCAGCCAGTCGCGGCTCTCCGGCGCGACCTGGCGGTGGACACAGAAGCCGCGGAAGTTGTCGCTCATCGCGGCCATCAGCCCGGTTTGTTGGGACAGCGCTTCGATGTCCATCGCCGACTGGGTGATCACGATCACCTGGCCGTGATGGGTCCGTCCGCGCTGCAGCACCCCGATAGCGCGCTCGGCGGCGACCTGGATCACCGCGCCGAACTCGTCGAGCATCAGCGTCCACGGTGCGTTGGCATGCCCGGCCGCGGCATAGATGTCGGCCAGCGCCAGCACGGTGATTGCTTTTGCCTCATCGGCCATGTCGTCCGCCCACGTGCGCCACAGCACCACAGCCCGTTGTCTGATCGCTCGGACAAGGTGGACTGCGACGGCTTCCCCGTTCGGTGTGATCCGCGGCTCGAGCACCGCTCCCCACGCTTGCCCCATCACCCCTCGCAGACGCCTGGCGCCGCCACCGAGCGCTTTGCGCCCCTCAAGCGAGTTGACCCATTCGAGGTGCTCCTGGCAACGATCGATCAGCGCCGCGCAATCGCCGGCGTGGGCTTGTGCGAGCGTGAGCAGCTCCCCGAAGCGTTGCGGCTGGACCGCGTCGGCGAGCAGCGCAAACGACACCGGCCAGCGCTCAGCCGCCCGGAGGATCTCCACGACGATCCCGACGTGATCGCGGAGCATCTCGTAGTAATAGGGCTCCGATGCGTTGATCGGCTCGACCGCCCGGGCGACGACGTCCGCCGGGGAGCCCCATAGCGGTTGCCAGCGGTCCGTACTCTCAGCGCGCGGGTCGATCAGGATGAACGGCACGCCGCCGGTAGCCGCGATCCGCCTCAGTACCTGCTCGTCCTTCTGATCGCCCTTCGCGTCGATCGCCAGCAGCGCTGTCTTGTCGGCGCGCACGCGGGCGGCGGCCAGGCGCTGTGCGCTGGCGGTTTTGCCAGCACCCATGCCAGCGCGACCCCGAACTGCCCCAGCATCACCGTGGCAAGGAGGCTGAGAAGCACCGCGGTCGGAACGACGATCCCGTAACTGACCTGACGCATCCAGCCCTAAGTTATCGTACTTGATCCTTACCTTTGTAGTTTGCCGTACCCGCGCTTTGAACGAAACCGCTCGCGCACCCCCCGCACACGATCAGTTCCCCGCAAGCGTGACCGGCGCGATCCGGATCAGTCGCCCGCCGCCAGCAACGGCCACATGTCCCTCTCGACTGCTCCCCAGCGCCGTGCGACCGGCGATCGCGCTCGTGGTGGTCGGGTTATCGAGCACCACGCATCGTCTGGTCTCTCCTCTCGCTCGCGCATCGGCGGGCCCCGCACCTCAGCCCGACGCCCCCAGGGCGAGAAAGAAACCAACCCGGGCGGCCTGAGCTCCAATGCAGCGTTGAGCGGTCGATATTCGGGTAAGTCGGCTACGGCGTGGCCGTTTGCGCACGCGAGGCTTCGAGCGCCTGCGCGACGATCGCCTCCAGCAGCTCTACGCGCACGTTGAGCTCATGCCTGGCAGCGGTCCTTCGGATCCGCTCAGCGTCGGCCCGCGATTCGACGACGTACATCACGCCGGGAATTCGGTCCGCCGCGACCCAACCGCGGTACATCCCCATCACTCCCGCCAGCCGCGCGTCTGACTTGCGTGCCAGCTCCACCTCGACAGGCGTCGTTCCCCGCACCACCAGGTCTGGACGGTGCCCGACCCTGTGCCGACCGCGCCGGTCAGACCACTGCACCTCACCGCGCCACGACGGATCATCCTCCACCTCACGGCACCCCATCATCACCCTCCCGCGCACAGTCAACCAGGCCGCGACCCACCCGCACGCCCGAAGGTGCGCCCACCACGTCGGCGCCGGCACTCTCGCCGGCGAGACCGCCACCCCAGCCATCCGGACCCCCAAGCTGCTCGCCGCCAGCAAGGAGCCCTGACCGCGCAGCATCGGGTACCGCACCAGCCACCCCTCCCGCTCAAGCCGCCGCGCGTGCGAGAACGCCGCCGACCGACCCCAACCCATCGCGCACGCCCACGCCTCCACCGGCGCCGGCCCCACACGCGCCAACCACACTAGCCCCTCAAGCGACGCCAGCCCCGCACGCAACCCCCGACGACCCACCAACCCCACCTCAGCCGGCCGCCTCTCCGTCACCACCGACCTCGCAAAACTCCCGCCGCGCCCATCACCCCAGCGCCCCCAGAACGCCCCGACCCGGCCCGTTCCTTGACCTTGACACTGATCCCCAAACCCACCTCACACACCACTGACTCCCAAACCCACCTTGCACACAAGCCCACACTCCTGACCCAAACTGCTGCCGCTCCGCCCCCGCCCCCGTTGCAAGCACGAACACCAAGACCCGAGCCAAAACCCATATGCAGCGGGGGCGCGGGCGGGTTCAAGCGCGGACTCACAATCCGTACATTAGTCCACACTTCAGTCCACACTACACAGCGCCTTTTCGCTCTTTCGCACGGCCGCAGCTGTTTGGGCCGGTGCTGGGCGAGCTGGTCCGGCGCGGACTCGAGCCCGCGCACCCTGCCGACCCGCGGCCTGCTCGATGCCGACCGTGTCCCCGAACACCGCCGCTTCCGGGCCACTCCCTGAGCCGCCGTTGAATTTCGGGCACTTCTAGATCTCGCAGAGCGAGTCATCGAGACGTGCGAGGGTCGTCGGTCGGCCGGTGTACGTCGTTGTCGAGCGACTCGTTCGTTGATCACCGTGGCGACGCTGTGATTGATGATGAAGGGTGGCAAACGGACCAAAGTCTGGTGGGCGCGGGATGGGTTGGCGATCATCGGCCGCCGCTCCGTCGGCGTCTCCCGCCCTCGAGCGCCGACTCAACCAGCAGCCGCGGCACCGACACCCCAAGCTCCGTCGCCCGCTTGCGAAGTCGCTCCCGCTCCTCCTCGGTCAGCTTCACTTTCTGAAACACCCGCCTCGGTCGCGACTCTCTCCCGCGCCCGAGCAGCCCCGGACGGGCGTGGCTCAGCGCCGGCGCTCACAGCGCCGGCTTTCACGCCCAGCGCAGCGAGCCGCGCCCAACCGCCGGACCGCCCTGGCCGCCCAAGCGGCGGCAAGCCCACTAAGGAGGTGCAGAAAGCACCCCCTTTGTGTATAGCTTGCTCCGGCGGCGGGGGTCGACTCAGGGCTGTGGGTGTCGATTCTCAGATGTTTGCAGTGGGATTCTCACGTCGTGGCAGTGGTTCGGATCACTCGCTTGTCAGTGCTCGGATCGGCGGGGTCGTCAACCCGAAAACTGCTGTAAAGCGCGATGTGGCTAGCTCGATACGCGCGATACCGCCGGTCGAGAATGCCGTCAGCTTGGAGCGTCTCGAACCGTGAGCGGACAGGCCGCGACAGGTCGCGGCAAGGGATTCGCACGTTGCGGCCGTGAAGCAGCCGTCCGAGCGCCGTCGCGAAGTCCCGGTCGACCGGCGGCGCCATCTCCGTCATGTTGTCCTGGCCGGTGATGTCCTCGCGCGGCTCGCCTGGGTCGGGCCAGGGCATCTCGAGGACCGGTCCGTGTCGATCTTCGATCGCGTGCAGGATCGGCCGAGCTGCGTCCGGGACGGGACATCCGAGGACCGCGTCATCGCTGATCTGGTCGTAGCCCATCAGCGCGAGAAGCTCATCCGGCAGGCCCGTGATCAGCTTGGCCAGCTGGTAGCCAGCTCTCGCTGGGTACGTGTAGGCGAGAGCGGCGTCAATCTCTCGCGCGGTCGCAGGATGAGGGCGCAGCGAAAGCGGTCCCGCGGACAACATCGGGACCTGATGGGTCATCAGCGCGAGTTCCGCGCCGCATCGGCGGACGTAGGCCAGCTCGGAATCGTCCGCCTCGACGAGGACGCGAAACGCACTTGCGATCTCCGGTAGACGTGACGGTTCCGCTGACCGGCACCAGCCGCCGAGCATGGTCATGCAGCCGAATAGCCGCCGCTCGACCAGTGCGAAGTGCTCCGGGTCGAGCTCGCGCCAGCAGTCATAGCGAAACCGCAACGGGTGCGACCTCGGCACCTTCGGCCACCGCTCCGCTCGATCGCCCCGCGGCGGTGGATTACGCTTCCTGACGAGATAGTCGTCCAGATCGGTCGGTACCGCAGCGGTAGCGCGCGGCGGGCGGCCATAGATGAGCGCGAGCGCGATCCCCAGTCGTCTGCCGGCGTTCTCTTTCAGCTCGTCGGTCATGCGCTCGTCGAGGTGCTGGGCGCACAGGATCGCGATCTCGTTGATGCGGTGCGCGGTCAGCCACCGTTCGGCGTCGATCCACCACACCTTGTTGTTCGTGAGCTGGTCGATTCGCTTTCCGAGCGCGCGCAGGATCGCCCAGATCACCTCGGTCTCAGATCGCACGCCGGGGACAATGCTGATGGCCAACACGCCCGGCTCCCGCGCCGCCAGCGCGCGGACCGCCTTCACCGTGGCGATGTCGTCCTCGTGGTCGAGGATCACCTCGACTGCTGCGCTCACCGCGCTGAGCCGAGCCGGGAGATCGCGTTACGCGCGATCGCCTTGTCGATCCGCTCCGCGCCGACGCCGCGACAGATCAGGCTGGCGGTCTGCGTGAACGCTGCCCACGAGCGCAGCCGCCCGTTGGCGGCCTTGTCATTGATGAGGACCAGCAGCTCCGGATCGGCGTCCGCGTAGATGGGGGTGATAGCCCGGGATCAGCGCGAGCACGTCGGCGTCGCTCAGCGCTCGGAACGCGACGCGCCGGTAGATCCGGCTGCGGAGCATCGGCTCGCGCGCCAGGACCTCCCAGCACCCGTCGCCGCCGTCGAACAGCAGCGCGAAGCGCGTGGCCGGGTCGTCGTCGAGGTGGCGCAGGTACTCGAAGCAGTCGCGGTTGAGGTTCTGCGCCTCGCCGATCACGACCAGCCGCCGGCGGTCGGACAGTCGGTTCAGCAGCTGATCGGTCATCGCGAACCTCGTGCCGCTCCCGGGTGCGCCGGTCAGCGCGACGAGCAGCCGGTCGGCGACCAGCCGCATCGTCGGCCTGGCCTCGAACGTGAGCGTAATCACCTGCTCCTCGCGCGCGGCGAGCGTGTGCTCGATCGCGAACGTCTTGCCGAGTCCCGCGGGGCCGACGATCGCGCCCATCGCCTCGCTCTCGATCAGATCCGTGATGGCACTGCCGGTCAGCAAGAGATCGCGTGTCGCCAGCACCGCAGCGTCCTGCAGCCCGAGGTAGTGACGGATCACGATCCGGCGTCCTCTTGGGCCGATGACGGCGGGATCGGCTTGTTCAGCTGGTCGGCGAGCCCGAGGATCTCCAGCAGCTCGCCCTTCTCTGCGTCCTGCTGCGCGGACTCGCGATCGTGGGCGCGGTCGCGGACGATCGCTGTGATGTCCTGAACGGTCCCTGTCGCGGTCAGCGGCGCGATCCGCGCTCGTGCCTTGCGGCTGGCGGCCGCCTTGCGCCTGCCCATCTCCCGCCATGCCTCATGCCGCGCCTGGACCACGGCGTCAGTCTGGTCTGCCAGCAACATCCACCGCAGCCGTTCCGGCTCGACGAGATCCAGCGGCGCAGCGGAGGTCGCCCACTTCTCAGCGGGCGTCATCCCGCCGAGGCTCGAGTGGCGGTGCTCCGTGTTGTAGGCGTCGATGAACTCCCGCACCCGAGTCTGCAGCTGCGGCAGGGTCAGCGGCTTCGGCTGGGCGTAGAGCTCCCCGTTGGCCCTCCGCGGCCCGCCGGTGTAGTGCGGCAACGTGGCGATCAGCCCCTCGCCAACGGTGCGATGCAGCCGCTCGACCTTCCCCTTCAGGTGAGGCGAATACGGGGCCGTCGGCAGCGCCGCACACCCCAGTTCTCCCGCCGCGCGGCACCGCGCTGGCGAGAAACTCGCGTCCACCGTCGAACCGGATCAGCTGCGGCACCCCGCCCCAGGGACCGCGCTCCGGATCGATCACGATCCCCTCCCGAATCGCGACCAGCACCTCCGCGGTCGTGGGATACAGCGACAGCGCCCACCCCATCACCAACCGCGAGAACCCATCCTCGATCACCGTCAGCCACGGCCGCACCAGCCGCTTGCCACGCAGCGGCACGACGTTGATCTCGAGCTTGTCGTGATCGGTCTCCCACACGTCGTTGCGAGCCTTCGGCTCCCATCGGCGGTAGACGGAGTAGCGCCGCCGGCCGTCCTCGCCGTGCCGGGCATACCCCCGCTCGGCCGGCGACACGTCCCGCCGCACGGCGCGGCAGAACGTCGGCAGCGACGGCACCTCAACACCCTCCTCGTTCAGCAGCCGCCACGCCGCCGTCGGCCGCCCGCCAGCAAGGTAGAGCGCCTCGACCGCAGCCGGGGTCGTTCGCCAACGTGACCGCTTGCCCGGGTCGTACTCACCGGCGGCCAGCCACCGCCACACGCTCCGCTCCCCCACTCCCAGACTCTCTGCGGCGGCGCGCACGACCTCGCCGCCCAGCCTCCCGTCAGCCCGAAGGTGCATCAGACGAGAGAGCACCGCCTGCCTGCGCTCGACGACCTCTGCACGCATGTACAGCGAGACACTGAACAGGACCCCACGTTCAGGCAAGGCACGGGTGCGATCTTGCACCAGCTCGCGCCCTGAGTCCGGGACAGCCCGTAGCGTTCGAGGCCCATGGTGAAGCCACCCGGCACCGATCAGCCGATCACCGTCGCGCTCAAGGCGCTGATGCGCGAGCATCGGCTGACGCTTCGGTCGCTCGCCGAGATCACGCGTACTCACGACCCCGACGGGCGCGGCGTGACATTCGCCTACCTCGGCGGCCTCACCTCAGGACGCGAACACCCCAGCCGCCGCAGCCTGGAGCTGATCGCCGCGAGCCTCGACCTTGAACCGGGCTACTTCCCGGAGTACCGGCTCGCCGAGCTGCGCGACGAGCTCAACCCCAAACGCGCCGGCTTCCAAGCTGCCTGGCAGCGATACCTCGAGCTCGCCCGATAGCGCGGCCCGGGTCACTCGTCGACCGGCAGCAGATCCACGGCTTTGCGCCGGTCCTCCGCGCTCGGCCGTGTATAGAGCCGCGTCGCCTCCAGCCGCGCGTGACCGAGCAGCTCCGCCGCGACCACCAGATCGGTACCACCGCGGACCAGCGTCGTCGCGAACGAGTGGCGCAGCACATCAGCGGTCACGCGGTCATCGAGACCGGCCCGCCGAGCGATCCCGGTGATCACCTCGTGCGCTCCCCTGGCGCTCAGCCGGCCGCCGCGGCGGTTGAGAAACAGCGCCTCGCTCTCGCCCGCCGTCTGCGGCCACGGACGGCGTTCATCCAGCCAGTCGCCCAGGGCGGCGCGCAGCTGCGGATGGATCGGCACCTCTCACTCCCGCTGCCCCTTGCCCAGTACGCGCAGCACACCCTTGCGCGCCGAGAGCCCCACGTCGTCGACGTCCAGCGCGACCGTCTCGGCGATCCGCGTGCCCGCGTAGAACGGCACCAGCGCCAGCGCCCGATCGCGCATCGACTCGCACGCCTGCACCGCACGCAGATACCGGATCTGCGCCTTCCCGGTGAGCGCCCGCGGCCCGGCCGCCGGCAGCTCGGCACGCTTCGCTCGCGCCGGGCCCAAACCGCGGCGACAGTAGAAGTCATCCACCGCCGCCAGCGCGTTGTTGATCGTCGCCGGACTGCGCTTCAGCACGGTCTGCAGGTAGCCGCGGTAGTCGCGCACCGCCCAATCCCGCCCGTCAGCAGCGCCGAGCGAATCCCCGTCGACCTCGGCACTCGCCAGCCATACCAGGTACTGGCGCACCTTCGACGCGTACGTGCGACGCGTCTGCGCCGACAACGGCGCCGAAGACAGCGCGACCACATAAGCGGCAAGGACCTGGCCGAAGGCCTCCGGAAGCTCAGCCGGCGCCCGCCCCCGCGGCCCGCGTCGACCGTCCTGCGTGTTCTCTGAAGCAGATTCGCCTCGTTGCGATCGCTGCTTCTGCGCATTCTCTGAAGCCACACCGGCAGATTACTTCAGAGAACGCTACCCTTCTCTGAAGCAGCCCCTCCCGGGATCTGGGACTGTCTCCGAACTCCTGGGGGTACCGAACGGCGGCCGGATCCCGAAGGGCCAATGACCTGGCTCTCGCTTCTGGCGCAACGAGCAGGTCGCTCGGGACGGGGGCCAATACACCTGCTTCGCCGTGGTCGCGGTACCCGGCTCGCAACGCCTCGACACGATCGAGATCGTTCCGAGGCGCTATGCCCCCGGCGGCGCCTGATACTCCTGCTTCCCGATTTGCGATCAGTGGTCGGCTTGCGAGCCCGAGAACACCGTCGTCCTTCGACGGCTCTCGGCGCTTCAGCTCGATTGCGGCATGGACGCTGAGGTCCTCCTGCTCGACCGTTTACGCCGGATGCGGGCTGCCGGTTGACATAGATTTAGCAAGGATTTAGGATATTTGTTCAGGAGAGAAGAAACAAAGGGGCGGCGAGCATGAGACATTTTGTTGACGGTCGAGTTGCACGTTCTGTGGACTCGATGGTTAGGAAACGGTCATTCACGCGGGCTGCTATGCGCAGAACACGGCGGCTGTGTCTGGTGGCGCTATCCGCGATGGCTCTAACCTCGGCCACCGCTGTCACCGCCGCCGGCGCCGGACGAAGCCGAATTCCATCCAATCCTTGCAAGCTGAAGGTCGCGCATCAGCTGAGAGCACTTCGCATCTCGAAGTCTTGTAGCTACAGGAAACCGGCAGCCAGTCCATTCGGCAAGGTGTCGTCCGCGGTCTGGGGTACCCAACCGCATGTGCTGGGCATTGGCTTCTTTGCCTTCGCGAACAAGGCGAAGCGGAACTTGTTCCTGAACTCCTATTTCGAGAGTGGCTCGACCCTCAAACGCGTCGGCCCGAATCAGGCCGAGGGAATCGGACCGTCTGGAGTGGCGTTCGCGGGCATCGTCAACGGCATCGGGATAAATCTCTCCGTGAATGAGGCGACCGCACGCTCTGCGGTCAAGAAGAAAGACGCCAAGACCGTCCTCGCGCTCATCAAAGCACTCAAGTCGCAGATCTAACTTCAGCCCCCTCACGCATGGTCGAGAGCATGCTCCGGCGAGATTGCTCTCCGAGATCTGTTGCTCGGCGTCCCCAAGTCCGGCAACGCTGGCGTTGGATAGGGTCGAGTGCCGCTTCTTCGGAGGATGTCCCGGACGGTGTGGAACTTGGGTGGCGGTCCGGGATTGGTGACGACGATAGCGGCCTGCTCGGTCTGAACGGTGTTGGGCTGGGGAAGGGGCGCTGCTGCAACGCCTACGCCCGTGCCGGCAGATGCCCGGGGACCTCGGGATGCCCGCCGACCACTCGAGCATCCACGACTAGCGCAAGCGCACCCGAGCCCGGACCGACCCTCCCGCGCCCGGCTCAGAAGAGAGGGGGGGATTTACCGCCGGGGATGAGGCGATCACCAATTACGAAAACGCGCTCGAGTACGCGGAGATTCTCGCCAAACACCCAGAGCTCGCGTACCTGAACACCGAGCTCGCCCGCCGCCTGAACGGCGTCGTGACGATGTTCTTGAACTCCAGGCATCCGGGATCTGCGCAGAACGTGATCATCGCCCCCGACGGACTCGGCCTGTTCCCCGGCAGCACCAACACGAATGTCGACGTGTGGGGCGACTTCAACGGCAGCGGCTCCACGCTCGCCCCGAGCGTCGCTGAGACCGTGCTCGCGAACCTGCTGCCGGGGGTCACGCTCCCCGACCCGCTCAACTACGACCAAACCACCGCCGGGCTGTTCGAGCACTTCGCCGACCCGTACCTGACACCGGACGTGCGGCTGCGCCTCAGCGTGCTGCTGCAGCTCGTCTCGGTCGATCAGATCGCGAGCACGATCGGGATCACCGACGCGCAGGCGATCCAGACCTTCAATCTGCGGCCGATCCTCGACATCATCGCCGCCGGCCAACACTCGCCATAGCCGCCGGTCGCTCCTGCTGCTGTGTGGCGACGCGGCAGCGCTCGCTGAGACGACCGACCGGCGGCAGTTACGTAGCAAAGCTGACCAGACCTGAGACAGCCGCCCTTAGGGCACTGTCATTCGACCGTGGTTCTACAATCTCTGTGGGTGCGCGCTTCGGTGAGAGCGGTCTGCGGGGCTTCCTGAGAGTGGTTGCTCAAGTGGTGAGAGTGGCCGTCAGCGCTCAAGAGCGCTGAGCTGGATCGGACCGCTGGGAGCTGCCGGCGTGGGGTGGGCCGCGAAGGTGGCTTCGGCGCGCTGAGCGGGCCAGTACACGCCGGCCTTCTCTTCAACAAACCCGATGGCTCGGAGGTTCTCGCCCGTTCGGTCCGGCCCATTCTCGGGACGTCTTCTGCGCTCTAAGCGAGATCGGCGCGGGAACCTCCACGCGTCGACCGCACGACTCGCCGGTTGTCGAACGTTCGAGACGCCGACGTTGAGCTTTTAGTAGCTTTTGGTAGCTTGGGCGCGGGGGTTCTATGCAGGATGCAGACTTGGTGCGCAAAACGGGGTCTAAGGTTGGTGGTGATGGTCGCGAGCGCAAGGGGTTGGCTTGCAACCTCGATGACCGCAGTGACGTCCCGCTTGAGCAACGCGGCTTTGGCGCGGGCGTCTCGGGCCGGGTGGCGCTAGGCGCGCGTGTAGTCTCGGCCCCGATATCGTCCCCCACCAGGACCCGCTCGAGCACCGGGTGACACCCGAGCGCAACCTGGATCAGCGCATGGACGCGCTCAGAGCGGCCAACGAGGTTCGGGCGCTTCGCGCGCAGCTCAAACGGGACCTCAAGGCCGGCAGGGTGTCGATCGGTCCGCTGCTGCTCGACCCGCCCCGATACCTGGAGACCGCGAAGGTCTTTGACATGCTGCTGGCCCTCCCCAAGTACGGGCGCGTGAAGGCAACCAAGATTCTGCAGAGCCGCCAGGTCTCGCCGAGCAAGACGTTCGGCGGCCTGAGCGAGCGCCAGCGCGCGGAGCTCGCCGAGCACCTGCACCGGTCCTGACCTATTTCTGACGGCCCTGTTGACCGGAGCTTCAGCGGCGAAAGCGCCGTATTTCCAGGACAAAAGTACATAATGAACGTAATCGAACGTCGTTACGCGGGTCGCCGGCCCCAGGCGAGGATTCGCTTGATGGGTGGACGTCCCTCTTCGGGATCGCAGCCCAAGGGGTCGACGATCCCTAGCTCGTCGCAACTACACGCCGAGCGTATTCGACCGTCAGCAAGCCGAATGGCGAGTCTTCGTGGACGTTGCCCGTCGCCGTCCAGCCTTCGCGCTCGTAGGAGCGTCTGGCACGGCCGGCGCCCTGCGGAGTCCACAGCCGCATCCTGGTGAAGCCGCGCCGGCGAGCTTCCGCGACGGCCGCGTCGATCAGCAGGATGGCAACGCCCTGGCCGTGCCAGGCTGGCTTTACAAATAGCTGCCACAGATTGATCGTGCCGGCCGGCGGCGGCTCGGGGTCCTCGATCGAGAAGAGCGATAAGGCGACGTGCCCGATCACCTCGTCAGCGTCGAGCGCCAGCACGCACCACACATCCGGACGGGCCAGCGCTTCGGAAAGCCGGGCGAGATCCGCGGCGCTTGGCACTGGTGGCGACCACTCGCGGGGCGCCCAAGCGCGATAGCTCTCAAACGCGCTGCTAAGAGTCGTCGCAACCGTAGTCCCATCAGCGGGCTTGGCAGGACGCGTCACGACCATCGCAAGCGTCAGTCTCAGACGCTCTAGCCATCCAGCCGGCGCGTTCTGGTTGCGCGACGGCTCCAGCACGGGTACCGAACGCGGACTATCGAGCACCTGTGCGAGCAGCGCGGGCTTGGCGGCACGTGGTATGAGAAGGCTCGTGAGCCCCGAGCACGAAGAGCGGTTTCGACGGATACTGGCCGACTTCGAGCAGCGGCCGGGCGGCGACTACGCCGAGCTTCTGCGCCGCGGCCAGGTCGTCTCACCGCCGGGCGTCGACATCGAAGCCTGGCGGGCCGAGATCCGCGCCAAGGCGCGGGCAGACAAGATCCGGGTGGCCACGATCCGCGACGGAGAGGTCGCGATCGCGATCCGCCAGCGCGAGTACAGCGATGCGGAGGTCCGCGCCGAGCTCGAACGTGGCGAATGTATGCGGAGACTCGGAGCTCAGGCGCGCGAGCTCGGTCACGAGCTCAGCCCGTGGCTGCGCCAGGACGATGAGAGCATCGCGTTCTGCATGCGTTGTACTGCGCACGTCTACGTGCGTACGAGCGGCGACTGGGTGGTCGACGAGGACGGTCTGCGGGAGCTTTGCGAGGGCCTCGTCGAGGCCTGATTCAAGTTTCTGCAGCCGCGCCTGCTAGTCCACACGAGGAGGGTCAGCGCACCGGCGATGAACACCGGTGCGCCCCCAAGTCTGCCCCCCGGAGCCCAATCCCCAAGGCTCCATAACCAACGCTACAGAAGGCGCGTGAAAGCCGTCAATCCAGTCGCGGCTCGAACATTTGTCCAGCAGAACTCGTCGTACGATCTCGACGATTCCGTCGCGGCAGCCTGCGCCGTTTGACCGTCGCTGTCATTCGACCGACGTTCTACACGAGCGCGTGCGGTGCGGGCACCGGGTCCACGTCGGACCGTGCGCCAGCTGCCAGCAGGCGGCCTACGACCGGCAGGCCGCCCAGCTGGCCGACGCGGTCGCCGCCGGGCTCGCCTGGCTCATGCGACAGCAAGAGACCAGGGCATAGCGGCAACAGGCCGCGCTCATAGCCGCCGACGCGCCCGGGAGGCCGCGTCGAGGGCGAGAGCCCGCAGCAGCCCCCAACCGAAGGAGGCCGCCCAACTCCAACTGCCGGGGGCCGGCGGGGAGGGGAAGGGACCTGCTTGGGTGCGGTCGCAGGGCGGCCGGCTGGCGGACGGATACGCAGGAGGAGGCTCGGGGTGCGGTTGCCCCCGCGTGCTCAGACCGGGTGACGTGGTCCTCGTCGGCGAGCAACACGTCGGGCAACGCAGGCGTTCAGGTGGTGTCGTGGTGGTGAGCAGGATTCCTTCTGGATGGATGGAATCCTGCGGTCGTGGATCGGATCGAGGCGGAAGCGATCGCGGTGGCTGGTGGGGAGCCTGCACGGGCGCTGGTTGTCCGGCTGCTTGATGCGTTGGACGAGGTGGCTGGGTTGCAGAAGCGGTTCGAGGAGCTTGAGCGGCAGGTGAACCGCACCTCGCGCAACAGTTCGGTGGCGCCGTCGTCGGATTCGCCGTTGACGCGACAGCAGCGCCGTCAGTTGGCGCGGGAGCGCGCGAAGAGGCAGCTGGAGCGCGAGCGGCGCGAAGCGCGCAGTCAGGGCGGGCAGCCGGGTCATGAGGGTTCCAGCCGGCCGCCGGCCGAGCCGGAGCAGCTGACCGCCGGGCCGTTTGACTGTGTGCCGGGGCGGTGTGGGTGCGGGCACCGGTTCACCGGCGGCGAGGAACGCGTCGGCGATCCAGTCGGCCATCAGCAGTGGGAGCTGCCGGTGGTCGTGGCGGAGGTGCGCGAGTGGCGGCGGCTGCGGCTCGAGTGCCCCGATTGCGGCAAGCCGGCGCTGGCGGAGCTGCCGGCGGGCGTGTCGTTGAGCGCGTTCGGGCCGCGGTTGCACGCGCATGTCGCGGTGCTGGCCGGGGTCTGCCGGCTCTCGCGCGAGAAGATCGTCGAGCTGCTCGGCGAGTGCTACGGAATCGAGCTCAGCACTGGTGCGGTCGATGGGATGCTGCGGCGCGTCAGCCGCGTGCTGCACGACCCGTGGCGCGAGCTGCACGAAGCGATCAAGCTCGCCGAGGCCGTGCATGCCGATGAGACGACGTGGCTGTGCAAGGCCGATCCGTGCTGGCTGTGGACGGCTACCACCGCCGCGCTGGTCTGCTACCGGATCGACCCGCGACGCACCCAGCAAGCAGCGAAGAAGCTGTTGGGCGAGAACTTCGGCGGGTTCGTCACCTCCGACCGCTACGTCGGCTACCACTGGCTCGACGTTCTGCAACAGCAGCTGTGCTGGGCGCACGCCGTGCGCCAGCTGACCGAGCTCTCCGAACGTCCGGGCGCGCCCGGCAAGCTCGGCGCTCGGCTGCTCGACATCGCCGGCCAGGTGTTCGCGATCCACCGCGAGCATGCCGCCGCGCTCGCCGGCGCCGACGATCCCGAGCACCCGGCGCTGGTCGCGCTGCGTGAGCAACTCGCGCCGTTGCGCGAGCGGTTCCGCGGCCTGCTCGATCAAGGCGCACGCGGCCGCCACCCCAAGACCGCCCGCTTCTGCGCCGGACTGCTGGAGGAATACCCCGCGCTCTGGACGTTCAGCGAGGTGCCCGGCATCACCCCGACCAACAACGACGCGGAGCGCGCGATGCGCGGCCCGGTCATCCTGCGCCGGATCTCCGGCGGCACCCAATCCGAGCGCGGCAACCGCTGGATCGAACGGATCCTCTCCACCCTCGAAACCTGCCGCCGCCAAGGCCGATCCGCATCCGAGTACCTACACGACGCGATCGACGCCAGCCTCCACTCCCGGCCGATCCCCACACTGGTTCCTGGCTGACGCAGCACCGTCACCCGAACCCCGAACCGGGCGTCCCGAGTTACAGAAGGAATCCTCGCTCACGTACCGACACCACGTGAACGGCTACCGGGCAACAACATGCACTGAAGGGTGTGGTGGCGAAGGTGGCGATGCCCGTGGAGTCAGTCAGTGAGGTCGTAGCCGTCCTGGCGATCGGGAGCGAGGTCGGCGATGGTGACGGTGCGCGCGATCGCGCTGGATGCGTTGCGCCGCCAGGCGGCCGGCCCGATCGCGTCCATCACGATCGTGACGTCACGGTCCTCGAACCCGAGGGCCCAGGCGCTGCCCCACGCCTGGTCGCCAGGAACGGCGAGGGCCGGCATCCCGCAGGCGCGCGCGGAGATCATGTCGGGCGGGCCCTCGGCTGTCCTGCGGCCATTTGCAGGAGCCGGTCGTCCCTGCGCGTTCACAACGGCCCCCCCGGAGACGCGCGGAGGCGACCTCAGAGATGGTCCTGCGCGCGGGATCGACGGAACGGCGGCAGTCGCGCTTGCGGGCCGCCTGTGAGGCTTAGGTGGGCGTGGCTGCCGGTACGAGCCCGGTCTGGTATGCGAGCACGACGGCTTGGACGCGGTCGCGGAGGCCGAGTTTCTGGAGGATGTGCGTGACGTGGGTCTTGACGGTCGTCTCGCTGATGTAGAGCTCCGTCCCGATCTCTTCGTTGGACAGGCCGCGGGCGATGAGCCGGAGGATGTCTTGCTCTCGCGCGGTGAGCTCGTCGAGTTCTTTCGGCCGCTCGTGGCGAGGGATGCGGGTGAATTGGTGGATCACGCGTTTGGTGATCGCGGGTGAGAGCAGCGCGTCTCCAGCGGCGACGGTGCGGACCGCCTCGATCAGCTGTTCGGGGGGGTCGTCTTTGAGCACGAACCCGCTCGCGCCGGCGCTGAGGGCTTCGTAGACGTATTCGTCGAGTCCGAAGGTGGTGAGGATCAGGATCCGCGCGCTGTTGTCGGTGGCAAGGATCCGGCGGGTGGCCTGGAGCCCGTCGAGCTCTGGCATGCGGATGTCCATCAGGATCACGGTCGTGTCAAACCGCGCGGCCTTGGCGACTGCTTCCAGTCCGTTGCTTGCTTCGGCGACGACTTCCATGCCTTGTTCGCCGGCGAGCAGCATTCGGAAGCCGGCGCGGACCATGGACTGGTCGTCGGCGATGAGGACGCGGATCGTCATGGCCGGTCTGGGGTGAGTGGGAGGCGGGTGCTGAGCGTGAACCCGCCGCCGTTTGTCGTGCCTGCGGTCATCTCGCCCCCGTAGAGTTTGACGCGCTCGCGGATTCCGATCAGCCCGTGGCCGTGGCCGTGGCCGTCGCTCGGCGTCGCGCCGGTGCCGTCGTCGTGCACTTCGATCCCTACCGCGTTCGGCGCATACCGGACGGTGACCTCCGCGTGGGTGGCGCGGGCGTGCTTGAGCGCGTTGGTGAGGCCCTCCTGCACGATCCGATACGCGGAGAGGTCGATTCCTGGCGGAAGCGGGACTCGCTCCCCGTCGAGGTGCAGTTCGACGGGCAGCCCGGCGCGGTCGATCTCCTTGATCAACGAGTCGAGGCCGTCAAGGCCGGGCTGAGGCGCGAGCTCTAGGCCGTCGCCGTCACGGCGCATCACACTGAGCAGACGGCGCATCTCCGCCAGCGCGCCGCGCCCGGCCTGCTCGACACTCCTGAGGGCGTCGCGATCCTCGGCCATCGCGTCGGGGAGCTGGTGCCTGACAGCGCCGACTTGCAGCACCATCACGCTGACGGCGTGCGCGACGATGTCGTGCAGCTCGCGCGCGATCCGCGCGCGCTCCTCGGCCACGGCGACGCGGGTCGCTGCATCGCGCTCCTGCTCGACCTGGGTCGCACGCGTCTGCGCCACTTCGGCCTGCTCGGCGCGCGCGCGGACGGCAACGCCCGCGACCCAGCTGACCGCGAAGTCGAGCGGAATGAAGACGAGCTGGTCGACCGAGTGTCCGGGGATGTTGTAGACGAGGGTCGCCGCAGCGCCGACCACGATCGCCAGTCCGAGGCCAGCCCGCCGGACGTCCCGAAGGTTCCCGAGCAGGAATGCGGTCGCCAGCCCGATCGGGAAGAGGGACTCGGGGTACGGGATCAGCAGCGGGTCGACGAACGAGATTCCCGCGGCCAAAAGGAAGTACGCCGCCGGTCCGGCAAACGGAAACCGGCGACGCGCGAACACGGGTAGCACCAGGATCGCGAGCGCGGGAAGGCAGAACCACAGCGTCGTTGTCGGAGCTCCGGACGAGCCGCGTCCGAGCGCCACGTCAAGCATCGCCACGATCGCCAGCACCGCGATCAGCAGGTCGAACCAGTACGTGCGGGCGAGATGTTCGATTCGGCTCACGCGCTGAACGTACTCCACCCCCTCCGTTCCCGCCTCCTACCTAGTAGGACTTTGGTAGCTGCGTGCAGGAGTTCTGTGGGGGTGCGGCGAATGCTGTGTTATGGGCAGCACCGTGATGGAGCGCGAGGACGAGGCGGCGGGCGTGGTCGTGGTTGCTCCGGAGGTCAAGGAGCGTTTGGCGGCGTTTATGGCAGATGTTGCTCAGGGCTTGGGCCGCTCCGAGCAGCGTTGTTGCGCGGAGCGGTACGCGCGGGGGCTGTTGGAGGCCGGGCAGCGCAAGTCGCTTGAGCCGCTCGTCTCCAGGCTTGGAGAGGACGGCGACTATGAGGCGCTGCAGCACTTCTTGGCCGACAGCCCGTGGGATCCGGTGGTGATCCAGCAGGCGGTCGCCGAGCGGGTCGTTCCCGAGATCGGGGTCGAGGCGTGGGTGATCGATGACACCGGGATTCCGAAGGACGGCAAGCATTCGCCGGGGGTCAAGCGCCAGTACTCCGGGACGCTAGGGAAGATCGGTAACTGTCAGATCGCGGTGTCGGTGCACGCGGTCGGCGAGCAGGGGACGGTGCCGCTTGACTGGGCGCTGTATCTGCCGGAGGAGTGGTGCTCGGATCTTGAGCGTCGTCGCAAGGCGAAGATCCCCGACGACGTTGAGTTTCAGACCAAGCCCGAGCTGGCTGGGGGGTTGATCGTGCGGGCCGCGGGCTGGGAGATTCCGAGGGCGCCGGTGCTTGGCGATGAGGCGTACGGCAAGAACACCGAGCTGCGCGCGCGTCTTCACGAGTGCGGGTTCGAGTACCTGCTCAGCATCAACTCAGACGCCCGTGTGTATGAGCCGAACACGGTCTTCAGCGTGCCCGCGCGCAAGCCAGGCTCGCGCGGGCCGGCGCCCAGCGCGCTGGTCGCCGACCGCGAACCGCGCCAGCTCACCGAGCTCGCCGCATCACTCAGACCGCAGGATTTCCAGACGCTCGTCTACACGACTCGCGACGGCGAGGAGGTTCACTCGCGGTTCGCGATGCTGCGGGTGATCGCTGCGCACCCCGTCGAGCGGGACCGCGGTCAGCCGCGCGAGGAATGGCTGATCATCGAATGGCCCGAAGGCGACGAGCAGCCCAGCGACTACTGGATCTCCAACCTGCCCGCGGACACGACGCCCGAGCGGCTCGCGCGGTTGGCGCGATTACGCTGGATGATCGAGCTGGACTACCGCCAGCTCAAGGGCGAGCTCGGGCTGGATCACTACGAGGGCCGCAGTTACCTCGGGTTCCATCACCACTGCGCGATCGTCACCGCCGCTCACGGCTTCCTGACCCTGGAGCGGCAGAACCCAAATCGCCAGCGGCCGGCCTGACCCTCCCACAGACAGTCCACCTGTTCCAGCCCCTCCTGCGCTGCTGGACCGGCCGCTGCTCCACCCGCCAACAGACGATCGACCTCGCCAACTTACCCCTCCGCCGCCCACCACAACGCGAGTGACCACCTACCAAAGTACCAATAGTCGAGATCTCGACCACACGGCAAACCGCTCCGAACAGCACCCAGCGCTCGACGCGGTCGATCGTCAGACCCTCACTCGCCATCACAGACCAATTATGAGCGCGACGTCACGGAGTCACGGAAGTACCCAGCCCGTCGCGAAGCGACGCGAACGCCGCCCCTCCCCCGCCAACCGAGCGGTCAGAAGCGGACGCGGTCTCGCAGCTGGGTACGGCGCTTCGCCATCGGCTTGTCCGAGCGCTCGCCCATAAGCGCACCGCCGGAGCGAGCTGCGCGAGCTCTCAGAGCTGCGCCTCAGCGACGCGCCCTCGAGCCCGACAAGCCCGCGTCCGTCGCCGCCTACCCCGGTTTTCCGAACGAAGCTTCTCGCCGCCCCGGTCGACCCTCGCGAGCCGCCAGCATCTGCTCAACGAGGGCGAGACGATGCTCTGCCAGCTACCGCTGGAGCTGCGCGAGCAGCTACCCGACACGAAGGCGGTCCGCCCGAGGCTGGCCGCGCTCGCTCGCCGCAACCGCCGCCAGCGCTACGACGCCCCGACGGCGTTGCGACTCAAGCTGCTGGACAGCCACCGGGCCCAGATCGCCAAGCTCGACGCCGACGAGAAGGCGGTCTGCGGGCAGCTCAGCTCGCTTGTGCAGGCGAGCGGCTCGACGCTTGGCGAGCTGTGCGGCCTGAGCACTCGCTTGGTCGCTGAGCTGCTGGTCGAGGTCGGTGACGCGCGCCGCTTCACCGAGGGCGGGTTCGCGCGCTTCAACGGCACCGCGCCGCTGGCGGCCTCGACCGCCGAGGGGCCCGGCGAGCCCGTCCGCCACCGCTACAACCCCGGCGGCAACCGCCGCGGCCCGGGACCCCGACCGACCAGGCGCACGTCGAATCGTTCTTCAGCCACCTGAAGGGCGACTGGCCACACCTGGTCGAGATCCGCGACCCGGCCGCGCTCGACACCGAGCTCGCCCGCATCCGCACCGAGTACAACACCGTCCGCCTCCACGCCAGCATCGGCTACGTCACCCCCGATGACGAGCACCACGGCCGCGGGCCCGGCATCCGCCGCGCCCGCGCCGCCGGGATGCGCCGCGCACAGGCAGAGCGGATCAAGCAGAATCGAGCCAACAAGAAATGAGCGACCTCCACAGCACCGATCGCGCCCACGCTCCCCTGGGGAAGAGGGGCGCTTTTGAGGGGGTCGCCCGCCGGCACGGACGCCGGCGGAACCCGGCACGGATGACGCCTCGGAGCTCGCTCCGAACACCCACCAACCAGTCCCGACACCACGCTCAGCATTGGGTTAGAAACGTCGGCCGCTCTGAAGGGAAAATAGCCGTCGGGTCGCGCCAGCGCTGGGGGTTCAGGCGGCCTGCGGCAGCTCCTCGAGTGTCACCTTGTGGCCGAGGCGCTCGAGCTGGGCGACGAGGCGTCGGGTCTGTCGCTCGGGGTCGCGTCTGCGGAAGTAATCGCCGCCGAGGTCGTTATACAGCTCGCCGTTTGTGAGCATGTGCCAGATCGCGCAGATGATCGAGTGCTTGACCGCGCCGAGCGCACGACCGTGGCCGATCCTGGGCCGGAGCCGCTGGTACTGGGCCTGGAGGTAGCTGTCGTTGGTTCTGATCGCGGACATGGCGGCGTTCTTGAGCGCGTCGTTGAGCCATTTGGAGCCCTTGCGCGTCTTGCCGGAGCGGCGCTTGCCGGCGGACTGGTCGTTGCCCGAGCACTGGCCTGCCCACGAGGCGCAGTGGCCGGCGGTCGGGAACACCGACATGTCGGTGCCGATCTCGGCGAGGATGTTCTGCGCGGTGCGGGTCTCGATCCCGGTGAGCGAGCGCAGCAGCTCAACATGCGCCTGGAAAGGGCGCAATTGCTCCTCGATCGCGTCGGAGAGCCGTTGGATCTGCTCATCGAGGAAGTCCAAGTGCGCGAGGATCGCGCCGATCAACAGCGCGTGGTGGGTGTCGAAGCGGCCCTCCAGCGCCTCCCGTAGCGCGGGGATCTTCGCGCGCAGCCGGCCCTTCGCCAGCTCGGCCAGGATGTCCGGGTCGGTGGTGCCCTCGCACAACGCGTCGAGCATCGCGCGACCGGACTTGCCGAGGATGTCGGTGACCACGCAGTCGAGCTTGATTCCGGTGTCCTCCAGCGCCTTGTGCAGGCGGTTGGCCTCGCGCTGGCGCTCCTTGACCTGCGCGGTCCGGTAGCGGGTGAAGTTCCGCAGCCGCCGAATCGGCTTGGGCGGCACGAAGCTCGCCCGCAGCAGCCCCGCCTCCAGCAGTTGACAGAGCCATTCGGCGTCCTTGACGTCGGTCTTGCGGCCGGGGAGGTTCTTCACGTGCCGGGCGTTGACCAGCAGGCAGTCGAAGTCATCCTCCAGGATCGCCCACACCGGCTTCCAATACACGCCGGTCGCCTCCATCGCCACCCGGGTGACCCCGTGTGCCTCCAGCCAATCGTGCAACACCAGCAACCCGCCGACCGTGGTCTTGAACTCGCGCACCTCCTGCGCACGGGACCCATCCGCTCCCGGCACCCGCACGCATGCGGTCACCTGCTCCTTGTGCACATCCAGCGCCGCCGGGCGCTCCACGATCACATCCATCTACGGCCTCCTCGGCTCGATCGACAACTCTCGTTATCCGCCAGGGGCCTCGGAAACAGACGAGTCTGAAGAGCGTGCTCACGGCAACAGTCCCGGGATCCGGGCGAGGCTCCCACGCCAAACTATCGACGGGCTCACAGGCACCAGAGAGATTGCGGCGATCGGCAGACAACCCCGACCAGTTCGCCGCGCGACAGCCCTCGCCCTGCCACCCATTTTCACCCGCCGCGGGTGGGCGCAGCCCAGGGCAACTATCGCGAACTCAGAAACACCGCACCCCACTGATGACAAACAGCGGCGCACAACGCCATTCGGGCTAGGTTCTGAGTAGGACACTGGGCCAACGCTCTCGTCCATGTCCGGCGTAAGGCTCGCCATCAACAGGAATCGATGGGCCTTCCGCGGTCGATAGCTTGATTATGTAGAGATACCTGCAACTCGACAGGTTGCAAGGTTCAGCCTTCGCTGCGCGTCCGTTGCATTGCGCGCCGGCAATGGGCGGCCCATGCCAAATGCTGTCCCTCGGGGCATCCTGTGGCTCCATAACGCCGCTCGTTTGCGGCTGGTGACACGTTTCTTACCAGTGACCCTAGCAACGGCGCGACGCGGACACCATTCGTTTGGGTGCCGGCTGGCGCAGAGCTTGCGTGCAGCCATGTGGCAAGCTAACTTGTCGTCATCCACGCCGGCCCGGTCATCGCGCCCGGCGCCCGTAAACATGGAGTCAGCGACGAGGACATGCTGCACGCTTATGCCAACCCGATTCGCGTTTTCGAGCTCGACGAGGGCTTCACGCTGATGATCGGCGGCGGCGTGAGCAGTGCGCTTCACGAGATCGGCGTCGTTCAGGCAGCGACCGGAGCAGTCATCGTGCATGCGATGCGTGCACGCGAGAGGTTTCTGAGGTGATCGTGATGCCGCGCACTGTTCAGGAAATCCTCGACCACAGCGACGAGCTGGCTAAGCGGTTTGAGGACTACGAACCGACTCCGGGCGACGAGCGCGATCCAGAGGCATTCGTGGCTCTACGCAGGGCGGTGGAGTCGCGTGCTGAGGCCGAGCGATCGATCGTCGAGGCGGTCGCGCGTGCGCGGACCCGCGGGTACTCGTGGCGGATGATCGGATCGATCATCGGCACCTCGGGCGAGGCCGCTCGCCAGCGCTACGGCTCACCTCGCGCTGCCTGAAAGATCGCTTCTAATGCTGCTTAGACGTGGCATTCCGTCCGGTCTATCGCGTCTAATACCCCTTCGATCTCGCCACCCGGCCAGACGGGCATCGGCCGCTCAGAACCGCAACCGCTCCGGCCGCCGCGACTCCGGCACCGAAGACGCTGAACCGCGTCTAACGACCGGAAGGCCACGCGCTCACCGCCCATCAACACCGGCAGCCAGTCCCCGCACCGCTCCAGGCCTGATCCACGGATCAGACCCCGTGAACGGTTACCCTTCTGCGGTACCAGGGCGGCCTTATCAATCACGCGCGAGAGAGGTGAGCATGTTTGGAAAGATGCGGAAGGCGCCGACTCGCCGGGCCCGCCAGGCGTGGCGGCGAGGAAGACGTGTCCTTGTCCTCGCCTGTGCCGTGGCTTGTGTGGCGCCGGTCGCGTCCGGCGCCACACGCGTCGCCGGCGCCAGCCCGGTGGACGCTCAGGCAGCTGCGGTGAATCCGTATTCGACGGCGTTGAATTACACGATCCGGTTCTATCCGCGGTTTATGACATATTTCCAGCAGCGCTACGCGGGGGTGCCCCAGCGCGGGGTGAACATGCTCACCGGGCCGGACAGGGTCAACCAGAAGTACGGGCTTGTGGTCGCGATCAACGTCGACACGGTCTACGCGGAGGCGTTCGTGGACACGGCGGCCGGTCCGCAGGTGCTGACGGTGCCGAGCACGAGCGACCACTACTCGCTGCTGATGCTGGACGTGTTCGGAAACGTGCTGAGCACGAAGGTCACTTCCCCGGGAACCTATGCGCTGGTCCCGAGGGGGTTCCACGGAACGCTGCCGCCGGGGCTCACGAAGGTGGCCGTTCCCTACCGGTTGACGACCTGGATCTTCCGCGCCGACCGCTACGCCCCGGACGGGACGAACATGGTCAAGCAGGCGAAGGCGTTCAGGCGCTCGCTGCGGCTCACCTCGCTCGCGAAGTGGAAGTCCGACCGCTCGGCGGGTCGGACGCTGATCGTCCCGGTCGCTCTGTACGGTCCGCAGATGAAGGCGATCGCCGATCAGGCGGTCGAGATCCAGCCGACAGCCTTTCTGCGCGACGTGCAGGCCGCGCTGCGCTCGTCGCTCACCCAGCCGCTCAGTGGCTCGGACCGGCGGCTCGCGCGTGCGTTTAACCGCGTGTTCGCGGCGGCGAACGCGGCCGCGCGGCACGGCGGCTACCAGATGCTCTCGCAGATCATCGCCGGCGCCCGCCAGGCGCACGCGTTGATCATCAACCGCTGGCAGACGCATGTCGGCAGCACGGGCTGGGTGTACTTCGGCAACGTCGGCGAATGGGGGAACGCGTACCTCGACCGGGCGGCGCTGAGCGAATACATCCAGTACGGCAACAACGCGACCGCCGCGACGTACTACGACGCGTTCACCGACCGCAGTGGCACGCCGCTGGATGGTTCCGTGGCACCGGTCAGGATCACCTTCCCGGCCAACAACCTGCCGCAGGCCAGCCGCTTCTGGTCACTGACGGCATACATCCCACCCGGCGTGACCCTGTACCCCAACCGCGGCAATAAATGGGCGGTCGCCCGCTACACGCCCGGGCTGAAGAAGAACCGCGACGGCTCGGTCACGATCTACATCCAGCACACCCGCCCGAGGTTCGCGCCCAAGGCCAACTGGCTGCCGGTCCCCAACGGCCCCTACTCGCTGCTGTTCCGCGTCTACGGCCCGGAAGGCAACACCGCCCCCGGAGCCGGCTACGTACCCCCACCGATCAGACCGTTCGGGCTACCGGCACGCGACACGACCGCCATCCGCGCAGGCCTGTTCTGACCTAGAAGACCCCTGAAGAACTCACGCGCGGGCCGATGACCAGAAATCCAGTCAGAACGAATCTCCGTATCCGGCAGTTCGGTGGATTTCTGGTCATTTGGGAGTCCAGGACTTTTTCAGGGGTCTTCTAGCTAGTGGATCATCCTGTTAGTTGATTGAGTTACTTACTTACTTACTTTTCTACGCTTCGAGGACCTTGCCGGTGTAGGTCCATTTGAACGGCTTGGCGGTCTGGTTGTAGGTCTCGATGAACGCAAGCATCTGGCAGGCGAGGTCCTGTTCGGAGGTGAAGATGCCGTGCTTGAGCAGTCGCCGCCAGAGGATCGAGAAGAAGATCTCGATTTGGTTGAGCCACGAGGCGTGCTTGGGAGTGAACTGAAAGCTCCAGCGGGGATGGTCTTTGAGCCACTGCTCGACTTCCTCGGTGCCGCGGGTCGAGAGGTTGTCGGTGATCGCCACGATCTCCTGACCCTCCACGACCGGGATCTCCTCGTCGAGGCGGTCGAGGAAGTGGATCAGGTCCCACCGGTTGCGGGTCTTGGACGGCATCGCCAGCACGTCACCTGCCTGCACGTTGAGGCACGCGAACAGGCACTGGGTGCCGTTTCTGGTGTACTCGTGCTCGCGGCGGGCGGGCTTGCCCGGCGCCGGCGGCTGGTCGGGCTTCGTCGGCGCCTTGGCCTGGATCCCGGTCTTCTCGTCGAGCGAGACGACCAGCACGTTCTCCGGCGGGTCGACGTACAGCCCGCAGATCTCGCCGAGGCGCTCCTCGAACTCGGGCCGCGAGTAGTCGCTCATCATCCAGTAGTCGGTCCGGTGCGGCTTGATCTCCGCGCGCGACAGGATCACGTGCGCCTGCGACGCGGACATGCCCACCTCCGCTCCCAGCTCCTCATAGGTCCACCGCTCCCGCCGGGCGCCCTCCGCAGTCGGCTCCGGCCGGGTGCACGCCTTCGCGATCAACAACGCCCTGGTCTCCGGGCCGTGCGTCAACGGCGCCCCTGACCGCGGGGCATCCCTCAGCCCCTCGATCCCGCGCTCGGCATAGCGCCCGCGCCACTTCACCACCGTCGGCTCAGAGCACCCCACCCGCTCGGCGATCTCCACGCCCTTCAACCCCTCCGCCGCCGCCAGCACGATCTGCGCCCGCTCGACCATCCGCACCTCAGAACTCACCGCGCGCACGATCCGCTCTAACTCCAGCCGATCCTCCACTGACACCTCGATCTGCTTGATGACACCCATCGCCAACCTCCATCCTCGCCGAACTTGTCGGCAAGGACTTCGAGGCCACAAGCAGGGAACCTACCCGATGCAACGAACTTGACGGATGAACCACTAGGCTTCGACCGTACGCATACGCTGCGCGGAGCGCGACCGACGCGATGTCCTCCTCGGTGGCTGGGAGCGGCAGATCGGCGGCGACCGGAACCCACCCGGCTCCGCTGCTCTGGACTTGATCCCAGAGCTTCAGTGCCGTGCCGAGGCGGACGAGATCGATGTGACAGCGCGCACGTCCCAGGAACTCACCCTCTGTGAGCACTGCTGCCGCTGCCTTGACGACGGGTCGGATATACCCGTCGGCGAGTTGATCCAGCTTCACGGGTCTCATGTCGTCGGACCTGGGCTTTGGCGGTCCCAGCTCAAACGCGGCTCCGACCACGCCCGCCCCGTCGACAACCACCCGGTAGCACGTCTCCAGCGGGTTGCCGGACGAGTTCGTGTGCCTCGGGTCCACGTTGTTCCCCACGTTGGACCAGGCCCCCGAGGGATCCGGCTTTCGCCCAGTCGGGACCCATCCCGCGGATGTCCGCTAGATCCTCGAGAGCCCTTACGACGCTTGCAGCCCCTCTGGTGGTCGTCGCCCAGCCTCGGAAGCGAGGGGCAAGCGTGTACGGCACCAATCTGACGACGATGCTGACTCTTTCTGACGTGTAGCGCGGCTGAACGACCTGCTCGTCCACCTGCTCGAAGCTCAGTCCCACCCCAGCTGCCATGAGCGGGAGAGGGCGCCACGGATCGAGCAGGCGGTCAACGCGCTCGCTCCCCTCCCGGCCTCGCTCGGAAAGCTCGAGCAGCTGGGCGCGGCTGCGGATCACCGCGACTTCGTACGCGCGCTCGCGCCGACGACCACTGCCCGACTGCCTAGGAGCGGACGCGTCACCGACACCGGCAGCCTCGCGGACGAACACTGATCCAGACCTGAGAACGACGTGGGGCGTGTCGGACGACTCGTACACCCGAACGACGCCAACCGGCTCGTCACGGTGCTGCACGACCCGCGCCTCGAAAGCGGGCAGGGGGTCCGATCTCGTGATGTAGGCGGTCCCGAACGGCATCGACGAGAGTCGGCGGGTTCTCGCGGTCGGTCCAGAGACTCGCCTTGCCGTTCGGCTGGCCGTTGGTGACGCCGATCAGCAGCCACCCCCCGACCGCGTTCGCGAACGCGGCCACGGAGCGGACCAGCTCGTGAGCCGAGTGTTTCCCGATGTTGGTCTTGTGCTCGACAAACAGCGTTTCGTCGAGCTCGAGCATCCGATCGAGGTCTTCCGCGGAGAGGTCGGCGAGCGCACCGTGCGTGAACGAACCAAGCGCCACCCAGGGGACGCTAGTCGACCGCGGCCGCTGCCGTCACGGTCGGATGTGACCATCTCACCGAGGCGAGCAGACCGATCGGGAGCTGATGATCGGATCGTCGACGTTGCACTCGTCAGGGCCGGCCCCGTGCGGACGATTGCCTTCGTGGACGTCCTGTGTCAACCCCCCGGCGTGATAGCGGATGTCCGCTTACCGTCAAGCGCTTCGCGCTCGGCCCTTTGGGCCGCCGGCTCGGTGACGGCGGCGCCGGTCATCCGCTGGGTGGCAGCGAGGTCGGGCCGGGGGCCCGATGGCGTGGGGATGGTGACGGTGATGTGTTGTTGCAGGGCGCGGTGGCGGGCGGGGTCGTACGGCATCCGGTCTTGCCAGCAGCGCCATAGGATCCGGCACCAGGCGCGCCCGAGGGTGCGGATCGCGCGGGGGTGGTCGTGCCCGCGGGCGCGGGCGCGGGCGTAGGTGTCCTGCGCCCAGGGGTTGTGGTGGCGGGTGGTGTCCGCCAGGGTGCAGAACGCTGTGCGTAGGCGCTTGTTGCACGCCCAGCGGAAGCAGGCGGCTTTGCGTTTGCCGGACTCGATCGCGACGGCGGCGTGGCCGGCGTCGGCGGCGAGTGTGTCGCGGGTTGGGTAGCGCGCGCGGCAGTCGCCGATCTCCGCCAACAGCTCCGCGGCGCAGATCACGCTGCTGGGCGTCTTGAACAGCGACAGGAAGATCGCGCCGTCGGGATGCTCGCGGATGGCGGTCGCGATCTGCCGCTCGGACTGCTTGATCTGCTCGTTGATCACCTTGATCGTCGCCACCAGGCTCAGGACCAGCGCTCGGCGGATGCCCAGCTCGAGCTCGCCGACCCGGGCCTCGGGAGCGCGGCGGAGCTTTGCCAGCAGCTGCCCGGGCTTTTGGCGGCCGGTGTAGTGCTCCCGGACGAGGAACCCGTGCAGGCGTGCCTCTCCCAGACCGCGCGCGTCCGCGGGGCTGGGGTAGCGGTCGCGGTAGGGACAGCCCTTCGGTCGGGTCGGGACCTTCGTCCACACCGGCCTCGGGCTGCCCCCCGCGCAGATCCCAGCGTGCGGGACTACCGCACTGGGCTCCTGCCTTGGGTGGTAGCGGCGAAGCGCTGCTCGGGCCAGGGATGCAGGATCTGGGGCAGGGGTAGCCATCGGTCAGCCAGGCGCCTCATCCGCTCCCAGGTAAGCCGGTCGTGCTGGCTGCGACGCCGAAGCGTCAACAGCCAGTTCCGGGTGATCTGGTCGCGGAAGGCGGAGAGCGCCTTGCTGTTGTCGGGGTCGGGTGGCCGGGGGCATCGCAGCCCCCGGCTCCCACAGATCCCGGCGTGACACTCTCGCGTCACCGGGCTCTTCTCACCAGCCAGTCAGACCGAGCGAACCCACTGCCATTGGGCGAACAGACGGGGCTCTCTTTCGAGTAGCCCGGTCCACCACCGCTTGAACCGCTTGTAGGTCCGCAACCGTCGATACTTCTTCCCAGCCCAGCGCATCAGGCAAGTGTTGACGCGCCGTAGGATGGGATACATCTCCGTCCGGTAGTACCGGCCGTAGTAGTGCATCCACCCAGCGACGATGGGGTTCAGCCATCGCACCAGGTCGTCCAGCGTCAGGTCGGTGCGCCGGTGAATCCGCAACTCGCGGAGCCGGTCGCCTTTGGCTTTGAGCGCCTCGGGACTGATCGCAGGCAAGAACGAGGTGAAACTCACGCCGCGCTTGTTGCGCGCCTCCCGTGGCCGGAAGGCGAACCCGAGGAAGGTGAAACTGGTGTGCTCGTGCTTTCCCCGACGGTTGCTGTCCTTGCAATAGACGACGTGCGTCTTGTCGGGGTGAAGCCGTAGGCCCACATGTTCCATCCGCGTAGCGATCCCGGCAAGCACGACCTCAGCTTGCCGCCTGCTCTTGCAATGCACGACAACATCATCGGCATAGCGCTCAAAGGGACAATCCGGATGATTCCGGGCCATCCATGTATCGAACGCGTGGTCGAGTAGCCGGGGGGAATCTCACCCCCCGGCGCTCACAGAACCGTACGTGACAGTCTCCCGTCATACGGCTCTTGCAGGCCGACCTTTCGGTGGCGGCGTACCCTGCCAGTGCACGAATAGTCCGGGCTCCCGCTGTTTGACAGCGGCGAGCCAGGCCCACGCACGGGCGGGGCTGTACCTGAGTCGTTTGAACTTGTGCCTTGCCCATCGAACGAGATGCTGATCGATGCGCACGGCGAGGAAGCGCAGCTCGGAGCGGTAGAAGGCTCCGTAATAGCCGATCCAGCCGCGCACTTGTTCGTTTATCTCGATGGCGAGGCTGGACAGGTCCGTCGTGCTGCGGCGCCGCAGATGCCACGCCCTGATCGTCAGGCTGAGCGCCTTTCGTGCCGCGGGCGCGATCGCTGGAGCGAAGCTCACGAAGCAGCCTCGCGGTCCTCGCGCCACACGCCCCCGGAAGGTGTAGCCCAGAAAGTCGAAGCTGGTGTGCTCCGCGTCTCCCGGACGATTCGCGTCTTTACAGAACACGACCTTCGTCTTCGCGAGGTTCAACTCAAGACCAAGGGCCTCGAGTCGCTTGGCGATCTCAACCCACAAACGTCGGGCTTGCATCTCAGTGTCACAGTGCACGAGGACATCATCCGCGTAGCGCTCAAACGGGATGCCCGGGTGCTCCCGAGACATCCACATATCGAACGCGTAGTGCATGAATGCGTTCACCAGCAGAGGGGAGATTGGCGACCCTTGCGGGGTACCTCGCTCCCGAGCAACAAGAGTTCCATCGGGCATCTGCATCGGCGCTTTCAGCCACCGCTCGATGTACAACAGAACCCACCGCTCCTGGGTGTGATGAGCTACCGCTTTGAGCAACAGATCATGCGGCACGCTGTCGAAGAACGCTCGGATGTCAAGATCCAACACCCAACCCTTCGCCCAGCAGCGTCGGCGAGCCACAGCCAGTGCGTCATGGGCATTACGCCCAGGACGATAGCCGTAGCTGTCGGGGTGGAAGATCGGCTCAAGCTTCTCTCCCAGCAGCATCGCCGCTGCGGTCTGGGCTACCCGGTCAGCCACCGTCGGCACCCCGAGCACCCTGACCCCCTCCCCATGATCCTTCGGTATCTCAACCGCCCGCACCGGCGAGGGCATGTAACTACCCGCGCTCATCCTGTTCCACAGCTTATAGAGGAGATCCCCCTCGCGGCTCTCGAACACGGTGGTGCTTACGGCGTCCACGCCCGGCGCTCCGCCCTTGGACCGAACCTTCTCCCACGCCTCGAACACGAGGCGCTTGCGAATCTCAAACGACTTCACCGTCGCCTTTGCTCCCCCCATCAACTCCTCCCCGACCAGCGGGTTGGCGTCTGGGTGAGCTGGCCTGCCCGGCCCCTTCGCTCCAGCCCCATTACAGGACCTTCACCGCTACTACGAGCCGGTCCGCCCCTGCGCCTCGCGGTACTCTGCCCCAGACGGTTTCTGCCGCCCAGGGTCCTCCCTCTCGCGGCCAAAGGGCCACCAGCCCCACGACTTGGCCGTCGGTATCGAGACACAGGTTCTCCTCTTCCATGCCAGCGCCCACGACGAGCTCACGCCACCTTAACACCGAGCACCGCCAGAGCGACACGCAGGCCGCCCTCTGGCTACACCGTGCCCAAAGCAAGGTGCTCTCCCGGAGATATGCACCAACCCCGGTTGCGATGCTGTCAATTGTTTTTCGATGCGTCAGCAGTGGTTCAACCACGTTCGTCTTCTCGTCGCATACCTGACCCGCTGACAGCGAGCCGTTTCCGTGGTCGCTTCCCACACCGGCTTTTGACCGGCATGACACCACGGCGGTTTGGGCTCCCCGCCTGCACGGCGAACCCGGAGGGCCAAACCTCCATCACTAGCACAGCACAGTTCACAAAACGACCTTCTACATCGCTTCACTTCCCTATGAGGACACACGTGCATGAACAGATTCACCAGGATCGGCGAGACCGCCGACCCTTGCGGAGTTCCCTTGCCCCGCTCGACAAGGATGCCGTCCGGGTACTGAAGCGGGGCAGCCAGCCACCGCTTCACATACAACAGCACCCAGCGGCAGTCGGTGACCGCCTGCACCGCCTTGACGATGAGGTCCCACGGCACTTCGTCGAAGAACTTCTGGACGTCGAGATCGATCGCCCAGTCGTGCTTCCAGCACCGCGCCCGGCATACCTCCACCGCATCCAACTGCGAGCGTCCCGGCCGATAGCCATAGGAGTCAGGGTGAAACCGCGGTTCCGCCCTCTCCCCCAAACGCATGGCCACGACCGTCTGCGCGACCCTGTCTGCAATAGTCGGCACACCTAGCAAACGGACCCCGCCGCCATGCGGCTTTGGGACCTCGACCGCCCTGACCGGAGGTGGAAAGTAAGAACCAGAGCTCATCCTGTTCCAGATCTTGTACAGGTTGTCCTTCAGATCGGCTTCGAACTCGTCCAGGTCCTGCCCATCCACACCGGGGGCGCCCTTGTTCGCCTTGACCTGCCGCCACGCCTCCCACACCATCAGCTTGGGAATCAGGAACGGCTTGTCTTCGGGCTTTGGCATGTCTTCTCGCTTCCTCCCAGGACCCAAGGGCCCCGGTTGATCGAAACAACATTCCTGGTGAGCCGGCCCCTTCGCTCCACCCCCACCCCAGCAAGCAGGGACTTCACAGCTAATACGAGCCGGTCCGCCAGCGAGCGCCGCATCGGTACTCAGTGCCTACGGTTTCTGCCTCGGCACGCTCCCTCCAGCGACCTTTAGGGCCTGCGACCCCGATCGTCATATCGACGCTCGCCTTCTCACGTTCCGTGCAAGAGCCGCAGACCAGGATCACGCCGCCTCTACGCCGGACACCGCCTGGCCAGGAACGCGGGCACCCGCCAAGCTCATCCCGAGGATGCAGTGGCTCCCCGGTTTCGATGCCGTCTGTCTACTATTTCGACGCCTCAACGACGACACCCGACCCGAGCATCCGCCCGAACCAGGCGCTTCTGGAACGTCTTCCTGGTCCCCACCTGACCGGGTCAAGCCCAGCCTTTTCCCTGGACGCTCACCACGACAGTCTTTAGCTAACGCAGCTCCAAGGCGGTTTGGCGCCTACCCCCGCAGGGCCGACGCCGGAGGGCCGAAAGCCTCCATCTCTTGCACAGCACCGCTTTCTAGAGTACCTACATGGATCCTCCTTCAGCGTTCGTGACACACCACCGCGTAGTACTGGTAGTGCCCGCGCAGGACACTGGCTAGCCAGCGCCCCTGTTCGGGGATGGGCTGATGCATGCGTCGCCTCATTTCGAGCCGTTTGGCCCGCAGCTTCGCGCGCACCCGTTTGGAGTCGGTAATCCGCTTCAGCTTGAACCGCCCCTTCTTGGTCTTCGCGCACACGTGCGTGAAGCCGAGAAACTGGAACGTCTCAGGCCTACCGAGTCCGCACGCCTCTCGATTCCGGGCGGCGCACCGTCCGAACTCGATCAGCCGCGTCTTCTCGGCGTTCAGCTCCAGGGAGAACTGCGCGAGTCGTTCGCGCAGATCAGCCCAGAACCGCTCCGCGTCATCCCGGTGCTCGAAACCCACCACGAAGTCATCGGCAAACCGCACGATCACCACATCACCATGCGCGTGCCGAGTCCTCCACTGATGCGCCCAGAGGTCGAAGACGTAGTGCAAGTAGACGTTCGCAAGCAGCGGTGAAGCTGAAGCCCCTTGCGGCACGCCGTCCTCGAACGCCGTCCACGTCCCCTCCTCGATGACCCCCGCGGCCAACCATTTCTGGATCAGCCGCAGGACCCTCCGGTCCGCGATCCGGTGCTCCAAGAACCGCTCAAGCCACCGATGGTCGAGGCTTGAGAAGTAGTCGCGGAAATCCGCGTCGAGCACCCAGTTCACGCGCTTTCGATTGATCCCGTACGCGAGCGCGTCAAGCGCATCGTGCGGCTTGCGCCCCGGCCGGAACCCATACGAGAAACCGACGAAATCCTGCTCGTAGATCGCGTTCAGCACCTCCACCACCGCCCGCTGCAGGATCTTGTCCTCCAAGCTGGCGACCCCGAGCGGCCGCAGCCGCCCGTCGGGCTTCGGGATGAACACTCTCCGAGACGGCTTCGCCCGGTAGCCCCCGCGATGCACGCGCGCGTGCAGGTCCTCGAGGTTTTCCTCCAGGTTCTGCCCGTACTCGTGCCACGTCACGCCATCCACCCCCGGTGCGGCCTTCGGCCGAAGCGCGAAGTACGCCGCCCGCAAGCGATCGACGTCGACATGATGCAGGAGCGCCGTGAACCGCGCTTCCTTATCCGTTGCTGCCACTCGGCGCACGCGACCAAGCTCACTGAGCGCGCCCTGCCCGGCACCGGGTCCGGGACGCGTTTCGCCAGCCGCGTTCCCCTTGGCCGATCCCCTTCCCTCCACCGACTCCGCCACCCCGCCCTGGGCGTTGTTCGCCGGTTTCGCAGGTACTACGGGACCGTCCGACTTCTCACGATCGTGCATCACGGGATTACGGCCTTGACCTTCCCCGCACGACCCGCCCATTCCATCACCACGGGCGGGTGACCGTGAGACCTCCCGGTTCTCAGCATGGAGAGATCACGCGCATGCTGGGTTCTCCGACCCCGCGGGGCCCAATGGCGACTCGCGATAACGCCACCACCGGTGTTGCCTTCCGACGTTTGAGACCGCGTCGGCACCCCGGACCGCTGATTTCGAGGCTCAATAGCCCGCCTGCGCGCACCCCGATACCAACGCTTCGCTGCGCCCTCACGGGTCGCCAACGCATGGTCGGGGTCGTCTGACTCGCTAGATCTTCGACGTAGGACTCTTTCATTCCCTTCTCTCATGCCGGTTGTCCGGCGCTTTCCTCAAGGAACGCGAGCGAGATCCGACTGTGCAGGTCCCTGAACAGCCCCAGCGGACCGGGCCAGAACCGCGCAAGCTCAGCGCGCAGCTGGTTACACAGCGCGGTCCTGGTGCCAACCAGATCCTCTCGTGCTCGTGTCAGCGCCCGCAGCGCCTTGGTCTGATCCGAATCGGGCTCAAGCACCCGGAAGCGGTGGTGATCGGTCCGCGCCAGCTCGCACAACACGAACGCGTCGACCGATCGGACTTCCCGCCCGAAACGCGAAACCGATCACGAGTCGCCGCAACCTGGTTGGGATGCAACGGCAGGATCCGCAGTCCAGCCTCCAGCAGCCGCTCGACCAGCAGCCCGTCGGGCCGCTCGATCGCGACCAGCATCACCTCGTGGCGCACGAGTGTGCGGCACAAGCCCCGCACCCCGGCCTCGTCGTGCGCGAACGTCGCGGCCAGGATCTCCTCGCCCGCCTGATCAGCGATCAGCACGTCGTGCTTCTCCGACGCCCAGTCAACGCCCGCATAGGTATTTCTCATCAGAACTTCAACTCTATTTTGGTCAGGTCTTCACAGGCGCCCCGACCGAGAGGTACCGTTGCGGATGCCTATAGACAGGCCCTCAACACGGGGCTACGTCCTGTTGCCGCTTGCGGCACCTCACCACCGCCGAGAGGGGCTGGTCCACGAAAGGCCCTCCACACCGGGGGGCAGGCAAAGCGAAGCCCTCTCCCGGCGGCGGTCGAGGCAACAACAAGGATGACCTATGTCAATGGCCATCGGTTTCTCCCCAAGTACGGCCATCGGTTCTCCCCACCGGCGGCCATCTTTTCTCCCCGCTGGTGGCCATGAGTTCTCCCCACGACCGGGTGGGAGAGCGACCGTCGTCGCGGGGGCCGAGCCCGGAGGGCGAGGCGCCGCGGCGATGGTCGCTTAAAGTCCGTCTCAGGTCAGGGGCCTCACCCCCTTGCCGGCGGTCGCCTGGGCGAGTCGGTAGCTGTCGGTGCCGTCGGTGATCAGCACGTGCGCGTGATGCAGCAGCCGCTCGACCGTCGCGGTCGCGAGCGTCTTGGGCATCAGCTCGTCAAACCCGGAAGGGTGAATGTTCGACGAGATCGCGAGCGATCGTTTCTCATAGGCGGCGTCAACGACTCGGAACAGCGCCTCGGCCGCGTCGGCCGAGACCGGCAACAGCCCGACGTCATCGACGATGATCAGATCGGCGCGGATCAGCTTGCTGATCGCTTTGCTGACGCTGTCATCGGCGCGGTGGCGGCGGAACAGGACCGCGAGCGTCTCGAGCGTGTGCCACGCGACGGTCTTGCCCTTGTCGATCGCCAAATGCCCGAGCGCCTCGACGAAGTGGCTCTTGCCGGTGCCGCTGGGCCCGCAAACGCACAGCACCTCCGCGCGGTCGATCCATTCGAGCGTGCGCAGCGCTTGCTGGGTGGGTTTCGGGATCGCCGACGCCTGGGGTTCCCACGCATCGAACGTCTTGCCGGCGGGCAGCCCGGAAGCGCGCCTGCGGGTAGTGATCGTGGCGTGGTCGCGGCCGGCTGCCTCCTCGGCGAGCAGCACCCTGAGGACTTCGGCGTGTTCCCAGCGTTGTGAGTTGGCGGTCGCGAGCACGTCCGCCGCCGCCCGCCGAACGTATGGCAGCCGCAGTCGTCTGAGCAGCCGGTCGAGCTCGTCGGGCAGCGGCGGCGGGGCTGGTAGCTTGACGGTCATAGCCGTGCTCCGATCCGATCCGCCTGCGCGGCGAACTCCAGCAGCTCTGACGCGAACTCGCGCGCCTCATTGGGTGTGAGCGTGCAGATCGCCGGCGGCAACCAGCAGCGCTCCCGCCGGCAGTCGAAGCGGTGATCGTCGGTCATGATCACGCTGATCTCCTGCACCGGCCGCCCGCCGTCTGGTTGCCAGACCTGCTCGGGATCGATCCGGCAGTGGACGCTGTCGCGGTAATCGCTCATCGCGCGGCCTCCTGCTTCCACCAGTTCGCTTGGAGCGTTTGCCGCTCGGCGTCCTCGGCCGCCTGCAGCAACGCCAGCGCGAGCTGGCGCGCCTGCTCGGGCCGCAGATCGGTATACGCGTCCGGCAGGTTGGTCGGCCGGCCGTGATCATCGACGGCGCCCGGCCCGTCGTGAAGCCGCACGCGCACCAACAGCTGCCGGGCTCCGTAGAGCAGCCGTTCGCGTGCCGGGCCCGCGAACGCCTCCGCCTCGCATCGATAGCCGCTCATCGCCCGAACCCCTCCCAGCTGCGAGTCGAGCGCTGCAACGAGGAGTCCTCCGACGCGCGGGCGGGGAACGGGATCACCGTCCCCGCCCGCTGAATTAGGCAAAGGAGTCGTGCCGCTGGGGCGGGGCTGACGACTGCTGCTGGGCGAAAGCGGTCACGAGACGTTCGCGACGGCGACGCGCGCCTTCGTCGCATTGCGAGCGCCCCGGTCGGTGCTGGCGGTTGGATCCGAATGATCAAAGCAAGCGTCCCGCTGAATCGTCCGCGGTTGGGGCGCTCAGCCTCCGGGCTTGCCACGCACGCGGGCCGGACGGTGCTATGACGCCCCTGGTCCGGACGGCCTCGACTGGCAGCAGAGCCGTGCCGATGCGAGAAAGCGGCTCGGACGACTGCCCACACAGTGTCGCGATGCGGGCGCCGACGGCGCCCCAGTCTCCAAGCGCGGCCTGACGGCCCGATCGATCACGCCTTGGCCGTCAGCGCGACCACGGGGATCGGCCGCGTGGTCCGACGCTGGTAGGCGTCATAACGCCCACCATTGTTGTCATTCACGAGCTTCCACAGGCGCGCGAACTCCGGGTCGTCGTGGCCGATCTCGGTGGCGGTGACCTGGTGGCGCGTACGTCCGATCTGCACCTCGACCTGCGGGTTCGCGCGGAGGTTGTGCAGCCATCCCGGCGCCTTTGGATTGCCGCCCTTGGAGGCCACCACCAGCCAGCGCCCTCCGTCTTGTGCGTAGACGAGCGAGTTGGTCCGCGTCTGACCGGTCCGGCGCCCCGTCGTGCGAAGCATCAGGCAGGGCACGCCGAGCAGACGATGCCCGATCAGCCCGTCGGTGTGCTCGTAGATGAAGGCGTGGACGTCGAGCGTCGCTTGGAACAACGTCTTAGTGATTGACACGTCGCGCAATCTACTCGAGCCGGCGAGCTCAGTCACTCGACGGACGAGCGCACAGCCTGAAGCTGCGGGCCAAGGCCTCGCCGCGATCGTTGCGCTCGGCGACGGGCACGTTCCAGGGCCGACCGCGTTGCTGAGCACGCTCACGGGCGTCAATGGACACAGGCCGGAGCCAGGTCGGCCGCCAGGAATTCGGGGGCGATGCGGACGCTTCCTCGCTGGCGCCCAGTCGCGGGCATCCGCGGCCCCGAAGCCGGACGCAGCCCGAAGCCCGCTCCTACCAATTGCGAGCCCGTCGCACGGGAGGCATCAGCGTCGGCCGCCTGAAGCGCCTCCTCTTGGGCGAAGGCATGCGTCCGGCCTGCCGGCCCGGGACGGACGCATTCGTGGACGTCCTGTGTCAACCCGGCGACATCTCGATCGTTGGCGCGCGCCGGTCGCCGAGCGTCGATCCGGAGCCGCAAAGCGGTCGACGACGCCAAGCTCTGGGTAGGCAGCGACGCGCTGCTGCACGCTGTGGCGTCCGCCCTGGTTTCGGCGACCAGCAGGACTGTGTTTCGTGGTTTCGCACGGCCCTGCGTTGCGCGGCCAGCGCGTCCCTCGGGGCTCGCCGGGAGAGACCCCCAACGCCACGGAAGCAGGGAAGCGCTCGGGCCCGCCAAGTGCACCGAGATTCTCGAATCTTCTTTGCAGGTGTGCCACGTGGCACACCTGCGTTCAGGCTGTCGTGCTGACGGCGTCAAGGAGCTTGGCGAGCTGGTCTGCGGCGGCCTGATCGAGGATGATTTGATAGCCGCACTGGTGCGGGCGGGCTCGGGCATCGCAGCCGGTCGCTTTGATGATCGCGTCCTGGAGTCTCGCCGCCGCAGCGCGATGGTCCGGGTGTGGCTCAGGACGCGACCGTCGTTGCTCGTGGCATGCGATTTCGGCTTCGAGCGTTCGTACCGACCAGCGTGCTTCGACGGCGCGCTTTGCGAGCGTGCGTCTGCGGTGATGGTCCGGTTCGCTGAGCAGCGCTTTGCCGTGGCCCTTGGTCAGCAAGCCGGCGTCGATCAGGTGGATCGCTTCGTCGGGTAGGTCGAGCAGGCGGACGGTGTGCGCGATGTCGGCGCGGCTTCGGCCCAGGCGCCTCGCGAGGACGGTGCCGGTCACGCCGAGGTCCTCGAGCAGCATGGCGATCGTTCTGGCTTCCTCGATCACTGTCAGGTCCTCACGCACAACGTTCTCGATCAGCGCAAGCTCAAGCGACCCACCTGCGTCGAGCGTGTCGTCGATCAGCGCTGGGACGGTCGGCTCGCCGGCGAGCTGCGCGGCGCGCCACCGGCGCTCGCCGGCGACGAGCTCATACCCGCCCTCGGCGAGTTGTCGGACGATGATCGGCTGCAGTACCCCCCGTTCCCTGATCGAGTCTGCAAGCGAGGCGAGCGATGTCTCCTCGAAGCGCTTGCGCGGCTGATCGGGATTGGCACGGATCTGCCCGATCGGAACCTGCCGCAGCCGGTTCTCTCCAGTGTGCGTGTCTGGGGTTGCGGTCGGAGTGCTCGTGGCGTTGCCGTCGTTTGCCGCGGCCGGGGAGAGCGGGTCGTCGATCCTCAGGCGGCGGTTTCGGGGGCTACTCATCGGTTGACCACCTCCGCCATGTGGTCGATCAGCCGGTCGTACGCGAGCGTGACGGCGCTGTCGCGAGCGCTCACCGCGAGTGGCACGTGTGCGGCTGCAGCTTGCGCGACGGCTGCGCGCGCCGGGATTCGCCCCACAGGCGGTAGGTCGAGCTCGATCAACGCCTCGTCGATCACCTCGCTGATGATCCGCCGCGGTGCCCAGCGGGTCAGGAGCGCCAGCAGCCGCGGCCTGGCTCCGCCGAGCCGCTCGAGCTTCGCGATCGTGGCGCGGAGCTCGACGATCCCCTGGACCGACGCTTCGTCTTCGGCGCTCACGGACGCGAGCACCGTGTTGGCGCATGCGAGCGCGTTGACGGTCAGCAGGCCGAGGTTCGGCGGGGTGTCGATCACGATCCGCTGATAGCTGGCGATCACGGGGTCGAGCGCGTTGTGGAGGAACCGCTCGCGGCCCATCTCCCCAACAAGGCTCATCTCCACGCCTGCGAGCTCGCGGGCGCCGGGGACCACGTCGACGCCGTGAACGTCAGCAACGATCGCGTCCGCCATGTCGGCGCGGCCGCCGAGCACGTCAACGAGGTTCACGCCGAGGCTGCGGACCTCGATCCCGAGCTGGCGGGGGAGCGCGAACTGTGGATCGGCATCGGTCGCAAGGACCCGCTCGCCACGGCAGGCGAGCAGCACGCTGACGTTGATCGCGGTGGTGGTCTTGCCCACACCGCCCTTCTGGTTCGCTACGGCACAGACCATCACGACACCTCCTGTCGATTGTTGTAAGACGACCGGCGAGCACAGCGATGGGCTCGCCGAGCAGGACCCGGATGAGAGAGCTGCAAGTCGGTCTGGGGGTCCCAGCGGGGAAGCCGAGATGCCCGGTAGAGGGGCATCCGTCCGGTCATGGCGCGCCCATCGCTGTGCTCCGCGTCACGTCGGCCATTCCCGTCGCGCGTCCGGCACGTTCGGCCGCCTGTGCAACGACGCGCCCGAAGCGCTCCTGCAGCCAGCCACGAAGCTCGGGCGGAGCGTGTAGGACCAGCGCGCCGTCGGCGTCGATCGCGATCAGCTCGACCGGCTCGAGCCAAATCGCAAAGGTGCCCTCGCCGACAGCTTCGGCCAGCAGCGTGCGAATCCGCTTCCAGTCGGCGTGGTCACACGCCGTGGGTACGCCGAGCGTGCGGCGGACCTCGTCGAGGTTGACGTTGACCCGCCGGTGGCGTTTTCGGCCGCTGCCGGTTGTGTAGGTCTCCTCGATCGTGATCGAGTTGTCCGACCGCCCCCCTTCAGGGGGGTTGGGGGGGTGTTCTTCGGTTCTTTGGTTCTGGGGTTCCTTTCCCGCGCGCGCGATGGGTGCCGGGGTTCTTGCCGGGGTTCTTGCCGCCCTTCTGCCGGGGTTTCGGCCAAAAGTGTCTGAGTCTGACCGCCCTTTACGCCCGAAACCCCGGTCAGGATCGGACAGTTCTCAACACAAAGTGTCTGATCCTGACCGCCCTTTCGGGCCGCGGCGACCGGCCTAAGATCGGAGCTACGCGGCGACTCCTGGCTCGTCGAGGAGACGCACACCGCGACCGGAGCGACCAGCGGCCGTGCGCCCGCCGGGGGCGGCACGCGATGACTAGGGGAGGAGGGCTTGCCGGGCTCGCGGACGAGCAGCCGCGGGTCGGAGATCTCCCAACGGTTCGCGTTTCCGCGCCCGCCGACACCGCTGAGCAAGACCAGCTCGCCTGACGCGAGCAGCGCCTGGCGCGCACGCCTGTAGGTCCTGTCCGCCAGCCCGGCGGCGTTGCACAGCTGCTCGGTCGTGAGGTCCTCCACGACACGTTCCTCGTTCGCGAGGGCAGCCATCGTCGCCAAGAGCAGCCGCGCGGGGCCGCGCGCCCGGCTGTATGCGAGCGCCGCCTCGAACAGCGGCGCGTTAATCTCGCCCTCGCACCAGGCGCCCTCATCCGCGAACCTCAATCCGAGCGTGCTAGCGCGCCCCCGACCA
>CAWIII010000005.1:0-37637 GCA_963836065.1 uncultured Solirubrobacterales bacterium | reverse complement strand
GCGGATTGCGGTCGCGAGCCGAGCGCTCGCGCGGAC
Organism: uncultured Solirubrobacterales bacterium; assembly: GCA_963836065.1. Taxonomy (GTDB): domain Bacteria; phylum Actinomycetota; class Thermoleophilia; order Solirubrobacterales; family Solirubrobacteraceae; genus Palsa-465. The sequence goes on along the minus strand of CAWIII010000005.1, from coordinate 37,601 downwards.
ACTGGTGCTGGTGCCAAGCGGAGTGACGTCGACGCCCGCGGACACCGCGCTGGTGAGGGGGAGCGTCGGGGGTGGGAGCCGAGGTTCTTGAGGCTCGTTGGTGTGGTCTCGCGCGGTCCCGTCCAGGGCTGGCCACGCCCGGGTCTCTGTGGAATGCGAGAGGTGGCTCGTTCCGTGATCAGCTGTTCGTGATCGCCTGGCGCACTGAGTTAAGGTGCAGCAGTCTCGTGGCGGCGTCGCCGGGCTCGCCCGGGATCGATGCGCTCGCGCAGCGACCCTCGCCGCGCCAGGTCTGCGGCCTTGGTGATGGCGAGCGCGGCGATGCCGAGCGCGACGGCGGGGTCGGCCCACCACAGGCCGAAGGCGACGTTGAGCGTCAGGCCGGTGAGGACACCGGCGGCGAGGTAGGCGCAGAGCATGTTCTGCGTGCCCTCGCCGGCGGTCGCGGCTGAGCCGAGGCGCCGGCCGATCCGGTGTTTGGCTTTGCCGAGCAGCGGCATGACGATGATGCTTGAGATCGACAGGCCGATTCCGAGCCAGCTGGTGCGAGGATGTTCGCCGTTTGCAAGCGTGCGGATTGCGTCCTGGGCGATGTAGGGGGCGAGCAGGAAGAACGTGATCGCGACGAGCCGTTGAGCGCGTTGCTCGGCGCGCTCGGAGAGCCGGCGGGTGCCGGTGAAGCGCCAGATGACGATGATCGAGGCAAGGCCCTCAATCGCGGAGTCGAGGCCGAAGCCGAGCAGCGCGACGGAGCTGGCGAGGAGCGCCGCGGTGAGTCCGATCGCGCCCTCGGCGGTCATGTAGGCGAGGCTGAGCCAGGAGAGCGCCTTCGCACGACGGATCAGCCGATCGCGCTCGGCCGGCTCGAGCATGCTCTGCTGCTGCGAGGCGGTCGGCGGCGCGGTGAGGGTGGGAAGTTCGAGCGACGGGGTGCTCACTGCCTGACCTCGGCGAGCTCGAGGTGCGCGTCGAGCAGCCGCCGGCCTGGTTCGGTGAGGGCGTAGAAGACGATCTTGTGCTCGCGCCGCGAGCTAGCGAGGCCGGCGGCGCGCAGGGTGCGCAAGTGGTGGCCGACGAGGTTCTCGGCCCGGCCGGTGATCCACGCCAGGTCACAGACGCACAGCTCCCTGCCTTCGCGTAACGCCACGGCGATCGTCACTCGCGTGGGGTCACCCAAAGCCTTGGCGCGCGCGGCGGCGTCGGCGATCGCCGTCTCGTCGAGGTGCTGGCGGATGTTCTCTGCGCGTGGGAGGTCAAGGCACAGCGGGTCGCAGCGGTCATCAGACATGCTCTCATCCTAACGCGCGTTGCGCTGAGCGGTCGGCCTCTGGCGGGCTGGCACGCGAAGCTGCCGCCAAACGCTTGATCGACCTGCGGGACACAGTTTCGTCGGCTTGACAAGAGATCTTTGGCCCGCCATAATCTTCCTCGCATGGCAGCGCAACAATTGATTTCGGCGTCGGTGCAGGATTATGCGAAGGCGGTGTATGCGCTTGAGGCTCGCGGCGGCTCGCCGGTTTCGACGAACGATCTCGCTGCCCGGCTCGGGGTGACGCCCGGCTCGGTGTCGGGGATGGTGCGCAAGCTGACGGAGGTCGGGATCGTCGAGCATCAGCCTTATCACGGTGTGCGGCTGACCGACCAGGGCCGGCGTGTGGCGCTGGAGGTGCTGCGCCATCATCGCCTGCTGGAGCTGTTCCTCGCGCAGGAGCTCGGGATGTCCTGGGATCGCGTGCACGCCGAGGCCGAGGTGCTCGAGCACGTGCTCTCCGAGGAGCTTGAAGGGCTGATCGCCGCGCGGCTGGGCGACCCGGCCGTCGACCCGCACGGCGATCCGATTCCCACACCCGAGTTCGAGATCGGCGAGCGTCAGACACGCAGCCTGGACGAGTTGCCGGTCGGTGCCGCGGGACGCTTCGTGCGCGTGTCGGACTCCGACCCGGAGATGCTGCGCTACCTCGCCGATCACGGGATCACGCTGGACACGCTTCTCGAGGTCATCGATCGCCAGCCGTTCGGTGGGCCGGTGTTCGTGCGCTTCGCCGAGCGCGAGCATCCGATCGGCGGCGAGCTCGCGCGCGCGATGCGGATCGAGACCGAAACGCACCAGCCGTGACCCCCCCGCCGGGCGGGCCGGTTCCCGTGCTCGAGGGCGCCGCCGGCGGTGGCCTGCCGCTGGCCGAGGCGCTCGAGGCGAGCGCGCTCGAGCGTCTACTCGCGCGCGGGCGGGTGCGCGCGACGCTGATGATGCTCGGCCCCGCGTTCGTGGCCTCGATCGCGTATGTGGATCCGGGGAATTTCGCGACTAATGTGCAGGGCGGCGCGCAGTTCGGCTACCTGCTGCTGTGGGTCGTGCTCGCGGCGAATCTGATGGCGATGCTGATCCAGTACCTCTCGGCCAAGCTCGGGATCGTCACCGACCACGACCTGCCGGAGGTCGTGCGCGAGCGTTTCCCGCGCGCGGTCACGTGGGGCATGTGGGTGCAGGCCGAATTGATGGCGATGTCGACCGACATCGCGGAGTTCCTCGGCGCCGCGATCGGGCTGAACCTGCTGTTCGGCGTGCCGCTGCTCCCAGCCGGTCTGATCACCGGCGTGATCGCATTCGGCATCCTTGAGCTGCAGACGCGCGGCTTTCGCCGCTTCGAGCTCGCGATCAGCGCGCTGCTCGGGATCATCTTCGCCGGCTTTCTCTATGAGACGCTGCGGATCGGGCCCTCCGTACACGGCTCGCTGCGCGGCCTGCTGCCCGACCTGCACGGCAGCGGCTCGCTGTACCTCGCGGTCGGGATCATCGGCGCGACCGTGATGCCGCACGTGATCTACCTGCACTCCGCGCTGACCAAGGGCCGGATACCGTGCCGCGACGACAAAGAGCGCAGCCGCGTGCTGCGCTTCGAGCGACTCGACGTGATCATCGCGCTCGGGCTCGCGGGCCTGGTCAACATGGCGATGCTCGCCGTCGCCGCGAAGCTATTCCACACCCCAGCCCTGTCAGGCCTGAGCACAATCCAAGACGCCCACGCCCAGTTCGGACACCTCGTCGGCGGCACCGCCGCGCTCGCGTTCGCGGTCGCGCTGCTCGCCTCCGGCGCCTCGTCCTCCAGCGTCGGCACCTACGCCGGCCAGGTCGTGATGGCCGGCTTCATCAACATCCGCATCCCCCTGCTGCTCCGCCGCGCGATCACGATGACCCCCGCGATCGCCATCCTCGCCGTCGGCATGAACCCCACCAACGTGCTCGTCCTCAGCCAAGTCGTGCTCTCCTTCGGCATCCCGCTCGCGCTCGTCCCGCTGGTCATGCTCACCAGCCGCCGCGACGTCATGGGCATCCACGTCAACCACCGCGCCACCACGATCATCGCCTGGACGATCGTGATCATCATCAGCGCACTAAACGCCTTCCTGCTCTACCAACAATTCTTCATGAGCTGAGCACCACCACACAGACCACCACAAGCGCCACCGCCACCAGACCGGAAAAACGCCCGAGGCGCCAGGCCAATACGCCCGGCAAGAATTGGCCCAGACTGACGGCGCGCTGAATGACAGACGTCTCCACACAACGGACCGCCGCCTTCCCCCCGGGAATCCAGCAGCGTTCAGGCAGATCGCTGCTTGTGAGCAGCACCGACCACGCTCGAGCCAACGGCGTCACTGCTGGTCTCACGAAGGTCCGGCCGTCTCGATGTAGCCGGCAACGCCCACCGGCGGCTTCCGCTCCGGGTCCCCGGAGTACCGAAGCAGTAGCAGCGATCTCGCGGTCGGTCCGGCGACAGAGCAGGAGCCAACGGACCGCACCTAATGCCAGAGTCTCACGCTCGGATTCGCGGTGATTCCGCGAGCCACGCTCGCCGACATCGTCGTCGCCGACTCGGCGCGTGTGCCTATGCAGAGGTTGGACATCGGCGGCCACCGACGCGCTGCTCCTCCTCGTCCTTAACGACAGCGAGCTGGCCTCCCGGCACGGTGCCCGCTCGGCCGAGAAAGCGACAGCCGGCGATGCTTGCTGACCGTGCCGTCGGCGGCTGGCAGTGGCGACCGACGGAACGGTCATGGCGGGCCGGATCTCGGGAGCGACCCCCGCTTCAACACGAACGAGCCCGGCCTGCTCGCGCCGGATGGCAGCACCGGTCGCGCCCGCCCGGATGGGCCACGATCCAGCCGAGCGCGAGAGCTACTCTTGTCGGGGGACGATTCGATGCTCGCGCCAGGGTCCGATTCGCGTTGTCAGGCGCGTCTTCTGCCATGTCGGCGAAGCCCGGCAACCAATGAGGAGGGCACGTGACGGACGTAAACGACGACCCACTTGAGTGGGGTCACCGGATCGTCAAAGACACCCTTGCCGAAGGTCTGCGGGAAAGGTTGATGCCTCGTCATGAGGCGGGAGAGCGAAGACCGTGATCCGGGGACGATGTTTGCGGGGTGCCGCATCGAGGCAGAGGCGCGCCGGGGCGGGATTGGCGTCGCCTACTGCGCCACGCACCTCGCGCTGGACCGCCGTGCGGCGCTGAAGCTGCTCGCGCTAGCTGGCCTCCGACGCTGGCTTTCGCGCCCGCTTCCAGCAGGAGTCGCGCCTGGCCGCCCGGATCGACCACCCCAACCTGGTCGACATCCACCCTGGATATCAAGCCGGGTTCCTCGGCCAGAATGGCGCCGCTAGTCCCCCGGTACTCGGACCTCGGAATTGGCCGCCGGAAACCGGTAACGGGGAGGTCGCGACCGGCCGCGCACCGTCACGCGCGCCCGCCGGCATTCCCACCATGCCCATGCGCCCATCACGCTGCCGGCGTACATCCACCCGAGCAGGACGTCGAAGAAGTAGTGCTCGCCCGTGGCCATGAGCGTCAGCCCCATGGCCAGCGGATAGAGCAGAAGCAACGGCCGCAGCGGGCGGCGCACGCGAGGCCAGAGGAACAGCGCCACCAGCATCGTTAACGCCGAGTGAAGCGACGGCACCGCGGCGACCTGGTTCACGCTTGCCTGGCCCTCGTCGAACAGCTCGACCGTCCCCCCGCCGATCACCTGCCAGCCGTCCGGCGTGGTGCGGGCGACGCCGTGCAGCAGACCCATGTCGGCGGCCATCCACGGCGGGGCGGCCGGGAACGCGATGTAGGTGGCGAGGCCGGCGGCGGAGAGGGTGACGATCCGCCGGGAGAAGCGCAGGAACTCGAGCCGGTCGCGCGCCCACAGGAACCCCGCGACGGTGAACGGGACGATGAAGTAGGACGTGTAGATCAGCGTGAAGGCGACGTCGAGCCAGTTGACGACCCTCGGGTCGTTCACGTGCGCCTGCAGCCACTCGGTTGGCGTCGTGCCGAAGAACAGGAAGCGGTCGAAGTCGATCATCGCGTGGACATGGACGCCGACCCCGAGGGAGTCGGCCGCGCCGCGCGTGAAGTCGTAGGCGCTCAGCAGGATCATCGTCGGCAGCCAGTCGCGCACGAGCCGGAGTACCTCGCGCCACGGCCGGCCAAGCGACGCGCAGGCGAGCGCCCCGCACACCCAGGCAACGACCAGCTCGCGCTGCACGGGAATCCCATAGCGGGCGCTCCAGACCCCGAGCGAGATGAAGTACAGGACGAGGACGCCGCGGCGCACCGCCACCCAGTGCCCGAACCCCGAGTCGGCCGCCTCCACATCCCCGACGTGTGCCAAGTCGGTCGCCGTCACGTAGGAGAATCTAATTCCCCCGCACCCATCGGCTCGACCAAGAGGACTCTCACGACCTTGAGTCCGTGGTCGGTGAGCGAGACCGTCGCCCGCCATCGCCCTGTTAAGCGTCATTGGCTCTGATCACGAACGTGCGTCTGAGCGCCACTCAACGTGATCACGAAACGGTGTGCTGGGTTGCACCGGTTCTTGGCGTCTGGTAGCTCCTCGCAACACGAACTCCCCCTTCCGCTCGCGGGTGGGATCGGGGAGGCTGTCGGTCGTGCGCTGGCGAGCCTTGGTCGATGTTTGTGTGCGCTGTTGGCGTGGAGCAGTTGGAGGCGGATCTGGCCGCTGGCCGGATCGCCTGTCCCGATTGCGGCGGGCCGCTGGCGCGCTGGGGGTTCGGACGCGAGCGGCCGGTGCGGATGCTGCGCGCCGGTCGCCCGCTGCGGCCCCGGCGGGCGGTCTGCCGTCCGTGCGCGAAGACGCGCGTGCTGCTTCCGGCGTGATCTGTGCCGCGCCGGCGCGACGGGACCGAGTGATGATCGCCGCGTTGCTGGACGCCGCCGCCGGCCAGGGCATCGCATGATCGCCACGCGGCTGAGCCGTCCGCCGGGCACGGTGCGCGGCTGGCTGCGGCGCGCCCGTCGCCGCGCGGCCGCGATCCACCAGCAGGCCAGCGCGGTGTTGTACGAGCTCGAGCCGCCGGAGTTCGGGCTCGATCCCCGGGTGGCGGAAACCGGCTCGCCGCTCGTCCCCGAGGACCCGGAAGTCCGCCGCGTCGTGGACGACGCTCCTGCGCGGGTCGCGGCTTCCCGGTGAAGACTGCCGAGTCCACGGACGAAGGCAGCAGTCCGGGCGGCGTCGGCGAGAGCGCTCGTCCTCGTCCATTTGAGAAGAGATGGGGGTACGGCCAAGATAAGCCCAAAAGGTGTATTAGCCGCGTCGTGATCCTCGCCGCAAACTGCGGCTTGGACCTATCGCAGTCGTATGCGAGCCGGGTAGCCTCGGCCGCGTGAACGCCGCCATCGCCTCGTTGATCTCCGACGGTTCGCTGGGCGTCGAGCTCTCGTGGCGCGTGGATCTGCGGGCCTGACAGGTGGTATGGGGAGATGGCGTCGATTGAGCGGACGGCGTACCCGCGGTTTCGGCGCCTCGTGACGGCCCGCGACCTTGCCTCCATGAGCCCGTCAGAGGACGAGTTGGCGTGGGCGAGGACGCACGCTCGTTCCGACGAGCACTTGCTGACGTTGGGGCTCTCGTTGACGTGCTTTCAGCGGCTCGGGTACTTCCCGAGATCCGGTGACGTCCCTGGGAAGGTCGTCGAGCACGTCCGGCGCTGCCTGGCGCTGCGGGAGGGAACGGCCCCCTCGCGCGGAGATGAGACCGCGAAGTTGCAACGGCGGTTGGTGCGGGAGCGTCTCGGCGTGATCCATGATCCGGAGCGGGCACGGGCGGTCGCGTCGGCTGCGATCCGATCGGCGGCAGAGGTCAAGAACGACCCGCCCGACTTGGTCAATGTTGCTCTGGAGATGCTTGTCAAGGAATCTCTCGAGCTGCCGGCGTTCTCGACGCTTGACGAGATCGTGTCGAGGATCCGTCGCGAAGTGAACGCGGGCATGTTCGAGCGGATCGACGGTCGGATTGGGCTCCATGACCGGGTGCGGCTCGAGACCTTGCTGGAGGTGACGGGCCAGGGCGCAAAGACTCCGTACAACCGCTTGAAGCAGCCAGCCGGGCGAGCATCGTGGTCGGGGTTTCGGGAGCAGGTCGAGCATCTGCGGTGGGTCGGCTCGCTCGGCGACACTGACGCGTGGCTGGAGGGGATCGCGGAGGCGAAGATCGCCGACTTCGCCGGGGAGGCGATGGCCGCCGACGCCGCGGTGATGCGCGACGTCGCGCCGCTGAAGCGGATGGCGCTGCTGGCGTGCATGGTCCACGTCGCGCGGACGCGGGCGCGGGATGATCTGGCGGAGATGTTCTGCAAGCGGATGGCGTCGGTCACGAAGCTCGCGAAGGCCGAGCTTGCCGAGCTCCGTGAGCGCGAGGCGGAGATCAGTGAGCGGCTGATCATCAGCTACCGCAGCGTCCTCGGATGTCTCGACCCGCGCAGCACCGAGATGGCTGACGCGGTCGCGGCGCTGCGGCGGGCGCGTCGGATCGTTGAGGACGCCGGCGGGTTCGACGCGCAGCTTGCCGAGATCGAGGCGGTCTCGGCGCATCACGCGAACAACTACATGCCGTTGGTCGCCAAGCACCGTCGGCGGGACCGGGCGACGATGTTCGCGTTCACGAGCGTCGTCGGGCTGGAGGCGACGAGCGCTGATCGCAGCGTGCTGGACGCCGTCGAGCACGCGGTCGCGCACGCTCACCTGACCCGGGACTTCATTCCCGACCATGTCGACGGCGTCCGGGTTGATCTGTCGTTCGCATCGGAGCAGTGGCAGCGGATCGTCATCGATCGTGGCCATCCGGGTCGGGTGCATCGTCGCCACTTCGAGGCGTGCGTGTTCACCTACCTGGCGAGCGAGTTGCGGACGGGGGATATCGCCGTGCGCGGCTCGCAGGCGTACGCGAACTGGGCCGAGCAGCTGCTCTCATGGTCGGACTGCGAAGCGCTGCTTGGCGAGTTCTGCGCCGAGACCGGCCTGCCCAACACCGCCCGAGCGTTCACCGACCAACTCCGGGGCAGGCTCGCAGACCAGGCCGCTGCCGTCGACGCCAAGTACCCGGAGAACACCGATCTCGTGATCGACCCAGCGACCGGCGTCTCGTCGCTCAAGCGCCACCGCGCGAGCAAGCCGGCGGAGGGCGCACTGGCGCTGGAGGAGGCATTGAAGGAGCGGATGCCGGAGCGGACGCTGCTTGAGATCCTCGCCAGGACGGCGTACTGGCTTGAGTGGTGGCGGCGGTTCGGGCCCGCGTCCGGATCTGACCCGAAGCTCCCGGCGCCGCTGCTGCGCTACGTGCTGACGACGTTCACCTACGGCGCGAACTCGGCCCGGCGCAGGCCGCGCGGCATATCCGTGGGGTGTCCGCGCACGAGCTCGGCGTGACCGCCGCCCGGCACTTCACGACCGGGAAGCTGAACCTCGCGAGCGCGGACGTCGTCAACGCCTATCTGCTGCTCGACCTGGTCAAGGCGTGGGGCGACGGCACGAGCGTCGCGGCGGACGGGACGCAGGTCGACACGCTGATCGACAACCTCCTCGCCGCGTCGCACATCCGCTACGGCGGGTACGGCGGGATCGCCTACCACCACATCGCCGACAACTACATCGCGCTCTTCTCGCATTTCATCCCGTGCGGCGTGTGGGAGACCGTCTACATCATCGAAGGGCTCCTACGCCAGCAATCTGATGCTGAGCCGGACACGATCCACGCCGACACCCAAGGCCAGAGCTACCCCGTCCACGCGCTCGCGCACCTGTTCGGGTTCGAGCTGCTGACCCGCATCCGCAACTGGAAGGACCTCACGTTCTACCGCGGCTCAGCGGACGTCAGCTACGCGCACATCGACCAGCTGTTCGGCGCGCCCGGGGAGAACACGATCAACTGGGCACTGATCGAGACGCACTAGGTCGACCTGATGCAGGTCGACCTCTCGATCCGGCAAGGTCGCCTGTCCTCAACGCTGCTGCTGCGCCGGTTGGGAACCGAGTCGCGGAAGAACAACATCTACAAGGCGTTCCGGGAGCTCGGCCGGGTGATCCGCACGATCACGCTGCTGCGGTACATCTCCGAGCCCGAACTGCGCGAAGAGATCACGGCCGCGACGAACAAGGTCGAGTCCTACAACGAGTTCTCCACCTGGCTGCGGTTCGGGCACGACACGATCGAGCGCAACGACCCCGCCGAGCAGGAGAAGATCATCAAGTTCAACACGCTGCTCGCCAACTGCGTGATCTTCCACACCGCCCTGGACATGACCACCGTCCTGCGCCAACTCGCCGCGGAAGGCTGGGAGATCACCCCAGCCGCCGTCGCTGCCCTGTCGCCGTACATTCGGGAGCGGATCAAACGCTTCGGCGAGTACGCCACCGACGGGCTCAGCGACCCGCCCGACGCCTTCGACCCGCACCTCGATCTGCTCCCCGCAGCGGCCGCCCAGGCAGCATGAACACCGCTCGATCCCCCAGCCCGGCTCGTTGCTTCCGCTCAGCGATCCGGGAGCAGCAGCGACCGATGCCCGCCGGACGACTTCTGCTCCCGTTCCTGAGCGGCAGTCTCATCACCGACGTTGCCACGTGCCGAGACTGCTCCGTTAGGCCAAGCCAGCGGTCTTGGAGCCGATCGGGGGTGTGTGGAGATTGCCGCTATCGGTCCCTTCGGCTCGACGGTGCATGGCCCCCTCAAGTGGGCTTTGGACGAAGGCCGTTCAGTGGCCCGGTCGCCGCACGCTTACGTGGGCGAAGAAGATGTCCGTGGGTCCGTCGATGGCTTTTGGCTTTGCTATCGGGAAGGCGGCCGCGAACCCGTGCGGTAGGCCCGTCAGGCCGAAGTAGTCGCCGAGGAACAGTTTGCCTCCGATGTTGGGGCTGCTGGCAAGCTTGAACGGCCCGGTGAGGTGCGTCTCCTGCCAGCGTCCGCCGCCGTCGTGCGAGTCTGCGAGATACACATCGGTGGTCCAGAAGTGGTCGCCCGGGCGGTCGTGACGCACGTCGTAGTAGAGCACGCCGACCGTGCCGTCTCCGGCCACTGCAAGCTCGGGACCCGCGATCGCAGTCGTGGTACGTGCCACCTGCCTGGGTGTCGACCAGGTCCGCCCGCCGTTTCGCGATTTCGAGATCAGGATCCTCAGCAGCTGTCTGCTGCCGATCCGATCCCCCCAAGCGACGTACAGGGTGCCGTCGGGGGCGATCGCCGAGGATGCCGCGTCGGACGCCCTCGCGCTTGGGCCGCCGTCCGGGTTGGCGAAGTAGGGGAGCGGCGAGTGCGCGGCGATCAGGACCGGTGTCGACCAGGTCCGCCCGCGGTCGCGTGAGCGGATCGCGATCACCTCGGCCGGGTGCTCGAGCCCGACGAAGTTGAGGAAGTTCTGCTGGTCGAACACGTCGAGCAGCGTGCCGTCGGCCAGTACGAACGGGTGCTGAACGAAGGGGAGTTGAGGAAAGCTGGTTGGGGGAGCGTAAATTTCACGCGGGGCCGACCAGCTCCGCCCGCCGTCGGTCGACCGCGATAGGGCCGCGGTGGAGCTGATATCACCGGTCGTGAAGGCGCTCGGTGGGATGTGACGCAAGAACACGTACAGCCTGCGGGGATGCGCCGGATCGACCGCGAGCCGCGGTTGATCGGGAATGCCGGTGGTACGCGACGCGTCGACGATTCGCACGGGCCGGCTCCAGCTGCGAGCGTCGTCCGTGGAGGTGTAGATCCACAGCGTGTTGCCCGGCACCTTACCGGGCGCCGTGCCGACGGTGATGGGTCTGCCCGACTCAACCAGCATGTACGCGCGCCGGCCATTGGGCGAGAACACGACCGAGCCATCGTTCGCGCCGGATGCCGAATACCTCGGCCTGCCGGTGCAGCCATCGACATGCCGCGGAACACCCGTCGTCCACATTCGCCCACCGTCATGCGTGACGGCATAGCCGCCGGCCAACCGCCGCGGGACGCCCGCCTGACCCCTGGTCCACAGCGCGATCAGATTATTCGCGTCCGCCGGATTGACCGCGAGCGTCGGCTCGAGATCAACGTTCGGCGGCCCGCCGGCGGGATCCAAGCAGGACCGGACATGCGGCAAGCTCGGCGTCGGGGAGATCGCGCGAAGCGCCCGCACCCGCACCGAGCTCGCGGAAGCACCAGCGGCGAAGACAAGGAGAGCCGCAGCGACGAATGCCGCCGCAGCCGAAAAGGCCATCAGGAGCCTGGCGCCACGCACTAGCGGGTTCAGCATTCGGAACGCCACGCTAATCATCGAAACCTCCCACGGCCACAGCTGCACCCACCATCGAGTGGCCTCTCCGAGCTCGTCGCTCCCGGCCAGATTTCGATCTTCGCATGTCTGCAGAACCCAAGTCAATGGCGCACGATTGGCGAGGGACGGGGGTATTCCGGCGACGCGTTCGCCACCACCTGAGCATGCCGGCCTCCACGCGTGCTGCACAACACGCCCGCGCGGAGATCATCAGCGAGACTGTCGCAATGATCGAGATCCAGCAGCCTCGACGACACTGCTGCTCCTGAACAGCGGCAGAAGCCGTCCCGACGAAGTCGGCCAGTGCTGCTTCCGAATCGCAAAGCGGAAGCTAGCACTTCAGAGAACATTAATTAAGTTCACTCCGAATTTGGGTGTCAACGACGTCAACGACAGGGGTCTCTTCGCGTCCGAGCCGACCGATATGTTGCCCGCGTCTTGCACGTCCATGACGTCAACGAGCGCCAGCCGCGCTTCATCGTCCGCCGGGTGTTTCTGCCAGCCCGCGGGATCGAGTCGTTCACGGTCATAGGTCCCGATCTGCGGCCGGTCGAGCTGGTCGACGAGTACCTGGCCTGGCTGACGGACTGCGAGCGCTCGCCGAACACGGTCGAGGCGTACGCACACGACCTGCGCACGTTCTGGACGTTTCTGGCCGAGCGCGGACTACGCTGGGATCGGGTCGGGGTGATGGAGCTGGGCGAGTTCGCGGCGTGGGCGCGGCGGCCGGCTGAGAATGTGGTCGTGCTGGCGGACGAGGCGGCGCGCTTGTCGCCGCGGACGGTGAATCGGATGCTGAGCGGCGTGGTCGGCTTCTACGAGTTTCAGGCTCGGCGTGGGAGCACGCTCGCCAAGGATCTGATCGTGAAGACGCGCAGTGGCCGCGGCGGCTACAAGCCGTTCCTGCACGGGATCGCCCGCAGCCGCCCGCGCGGCCGCGCCGTGGGCTTGCCGGAGCGGCAGACGCTGCCGAGGACGCTGTCGCTTGAGCAGGTGGCGGCGGTGATCGACTGCCAGGAGCGTTTGCGCGACCGGTTCTTGTTCGCGTTGTTGGCGTCAACGGGGATGCGCGTCGGGCAGGCGCTGGGGCTGCGACACGATGACGTCGTGACCTGGGAGCGGCGGATCGCGATTCGGGCGCGTGAGGGTGCGCATCGGCGGGCGCGCAGCAAGGGCGGCGCCGAGGGCTGCGTCCCGGTGGCGGCGGAGCTGATGCGGCTGTGGAGCGACTACATGCATGAGGAGTACCGAGATCTGGACTGCGACTTCGTGTTCGTGAACTTGTGGGGCGGCCAGATCGGGCGGCCGTTGACCTATTCGAACGTCGACCGGATCGTGGAGCGCACGCAGCAGCGGGTGGGCTTTCATTTCACCCCGCACCAGCTGCGCCACACCTATGCGACGCTGGCCTGGCGCGACGGGGTTCAGCTTGAGGGGATCGGCGCGCTGCTGACGCACCGCTCGCCGTCCTCGGCGCTGATCTACACGCACCCGACCGCCGAGGATCTGCGCAAGGTGCTGGCCGAGCGCGGCGTGCTCGAGAGGGTGGCGGATCTGATCGCATGAGCGCCGAGCCGTTGCATGTGATCGAGGGCGGCGGCGCGCCGCGGGGGTGGGAGGCGCTGTGGGCGAAGGACGTCTGGCGCCAGAGCGAGCTGCCGCACGGCGACCTGGCGTCCATCTACGGCGGCGAAGTGTTGATCCACTTCGAGCGGCTCCAGCAGCCGTGGCTGAAGGAGGCCGCGAAGCGCTGGACCCGTGCCCGCCTGCTGGGCGACACGACGCCGCAGACGATGGGCCGCTACCTGACCGACCTGTGGCGCTTCAGCGACTGGCTGGCCGCCCACGCCCCCGACGTGGTGGTCCCGGCGCTGCTCTCGCGCGAGGTGCTTGAGGACTATCTGCTGTGGGTGCGTCAGAAGTCGGGCTGGAAGCCGGCGACGTGCAGTCACCGCGTGGTTGCGTTGCGTGCGCTGCTCGACGAGCAGGCCGAGGATGGCCTGGCCGGGCTGCCACGCGGCTCGGTGATCCATCGTACGGAGATCCCGCGCGTCGACTACCGGCTGCCCAAGCAGCTCGGCGGCGAGATCTTCGATCAGTGGATCGACCCGGCCGGCCTCGCGCTGCTGGATGACGAGCAACACCGGAACACCGGACGGTCGTGCTGTTGCTTGCCTTCACCGGTTTCCGGGTCTCGAGCGTGGTCACGCTGCCGCGCGACGCGCGAGAACTCGGGCCCGACGGCCACCCGTATCTGCACTACTTCAACGTCAAGGCCAAGCGCGAGGCGATGCTGCCGATCGGACCGGCGCTCTCGGACCAGCTCGAGCGCCAGGAGGCGTTGTTGGCCGAGCGCTACCCGGAGGGGACCGGATGGCTACTTCCCTCGCCGCCGATCGGCCAGCGCAACGGCAAGGGCGGCGCCTTCCACATCTCGCCTCGCATGATCAATCGGATTGTGAAGCGCTACGTCAAGGTTGCGGACATCCACGACGTCGACGGCGCACTCGCGCTCGGCGTGCATCCGCACCTGTTTCGCCACCACGTCGGGACGAGCATGGTCAACGAGAAGATTCCGCTGACGGTGATCCAGAAGGTGCTGGATCACGGCTCGATCGAGATGACCGCGCACTACGCGCGGCTGCACGATGAGACGGTCAAGCAGGAGGTGTGGCGCTGGCACGAGCGGGTGAATATCCGTGGCGAGCGGATCGCGCTGCCGGTCGACGGTCCGCTTCAGGAGGCGGCGTGGATGAAGGAGCGGATCGCGCGCGCCAAGCAGGCGCTGCCGAACGGCTACTGCGGCTTGCCGCTGGTGCAGAGCTGCCCGCATCCGAACGCGTGCTTGAGCTGTGCGAGCTTCCTCACCGACGGCTCGTTCCGCGCCGTGCACGAGCAGCAACGCGGCGAGACGCGTCGGCTGCTTGAGAAGGCGCGCGAGAACAACAGCCTGCGGCTGATTGAGGTGCTTGAGCGCGACGAGCAGAGCCTCTCCAGGATCCTTGAAGGGCTCGACGCGATCGAGGCCGACTACGCCGACGGCGGGGAGCTGGACCTGCTCGACCTCGCCGCGTCCGGTGAGGCTGAGAGTGCCGATGACGGCCGCTGGCGGCCGCGGCGGCGAGCGGGCGGCGGGCTCCCCGCCGCTGTCATCCCGCTCACGACCTCGTCCTGGATGGAGGTGTAGATCCACAAATGGCCGGCGCGCGTACATGCTGGTTGAGTCGGGCCGGGTGGCACGCCGGAGTCCTCGGTTTCTCTACCAGAGCCCTGATCGGGAATGCCGGTGGTACGCGACGCGTCGACGATTCGCCGCTGGTGCTTCTGCGAGCTCGGTGCGGGTGCGGGCGCTTCGCGCGATCTCCCCGACGTCACATCCCACCGAGCGCCTTCACGACCGGTGATATCAGCTCCACCGCGGCCCTATCGCGGTCGACCGACGGCGGGCGGAGCTGGTCGGCCCCGCGTGAAATTTACGCTCCCCCAACCAGCTTTCCTCAACTCCCCTTCGTTCAGCACCCGTTCGTACTGGCCGACGGCACGCTGCTCGACGTGTTCGACCAGCAGAACTTCCTCAACTTCGTCGGGCTCGAGCACCCGGCCGAGGTGATCGCGATCCGCTCACGCGACCGCGGGCGGACCTGGTCGACACCGGTCCTGATCGCCGCGCACTCGCCGCTCCCCTACTTCGCCAACCCGGACGGCGGCCCAAGCGCGAGGGCGTCCGACGCGGCATCCTCGGCGATCGCCCCCGACGGCACCCTGTACGTCGCTTGGGGGGATCGGATCGGCAGCAGACAGCTGCTGAGGATCCTGATCTCGAAATCGCGAAACGGCGGGCGGACCTGGTCGACACCCAGGCAGGTGGCACGTACCACGACTGCGATCGCGGGTCCCGAGCTTGCAGTGGCCGGAGACGGCACGGTCGGCGTGCTCTACTACGACGTGCGTCACGACCGCCCGGGCGACCACTTCTGGACCACCGATGTGTATCTCGCAGACTCGCACGACGGCGGCGGACGCTGGCAGGAGACGCACCTCACCGGGCCGTTCAAGCTTGCCAGCAGCCCCAACATCGGAGGCAAACTGTTCCTCGGCGACTACTTCGGCCTGACGGGCCTACCGCACGGGTTCGCGGCCGCCTTCCCGATAGCAAAGCCAAAAGCCATCGACGGACCCACGGACATCTTCTTCGCCCACGTAAGCGTGCGGCGACCGGGCCACTGAACGGCCTTCGTCCAAAGCCCACTTGAGGGGGCCATGCACCGTCGAGCCGAAGGGACCGATAGCGGCAATCTCCACACACCCCCGATCGGCTCCAAGACCGCTGGCTTGGCCTAACGGAGCAGTCTCGGCACGTGGCAACGTCGGTGATGAGACTGCCGCTCAGGAACGGGAGCAGAAGTCGTCCGGCGGGCATCGGTCGCTGCTGCTCCCGGATCGCTGAGCGGAAGCAACGAGCCGGGCTGGGGGATCGAGCGGTGTTCATGCTGCCTGGGCGGCCGCTGCGGGGAGCAGATCGAGGTGCGGGTCGAAGGCGTCGGGCGGGTCGCTGAGCCCGTCGGTGGCGTACTCGCCGAAGCGTTTGATCCGCTCCCGAATGTACGGCGACAGGGCAGCGACGGCGGCTGGGGTCATCTCCCAGCCTTCCGCGGCGAGTTGGCGCAGGACGGTGGTCATGTCCAGGAGCTGATCGAGCAGAGCTACGACATGCTCGTCAAGTATGCGACCGCGATCCGCGTCGGCACGGCGTCGACCGAGGCGATCCTGCGGCGCTTCACCCGCAACGCGTCGCACCCCGTCTACCAAGCGATGCTCGAGCTCGGTCGCGTCCAGAAGACGATCTTCGTCGCGCGGTACCTCCGCGATCGCGACCTGCAACGCGAGATCGAAGAGGGCCTGAACCTGATCGAGTCGTGGAACCGCGTCAACGGCGTGATCTTCTACGGCGAGAGCGGCGAGTTCGCGACCAACCGCCGCGAGCAACAGGAGCTCGGGATGCTCTCCCTGCACATCCTCCAAGCCGCGCTCGTCTACGTCAACACCCTGATGATCCAGGACATCCTCGCCGAACCCGAATGGGCCGGCGTCCTCACCCCCGAGGACCTTCGCGGCCTGACGCCCTTGTTCTGGGCACACGTCCTGCCCTACGGCGAAGTCGAGCTCAACATGACCAGACGCCTTGCCCTCACCGCCGCCCAGACCGTCGAGACCAACGCCGAGTCGAGCTGAGTGGCCGGCAGAGCAAGGTCGACCGGCGAATCTCGGGTCTACTTGTCACTTGGTGCCGCGTTCCTTAACGGCACCCCAGCTTGAGGACTCCCCACCGGAGCCAGTTGCGTTCTTTCGCCCGATCCTCGGCATCTTTGTCCGCCCCGGCCCGTACGCTTGCGCAGCTCATTGGCCTCGCCGATCAAGGGAGACAAGACACCGTGAACAAGACCGAGCTGATCGAGATCACCGCCGAGGACAGCGGCCTTGCACGCGATCACGCGGCCAAGGCGATCGACGCGATGCTGACGGCCGTCACCAACACGCTGGGTCGGGGAGAGGATGTGACGATTCCCGGATTTGGCAAGTTCTCGACCGTTCAGCGCGCTGCTCGTACCGGCCGTAACCCAGCTACCGGCGCCGAGCTTGAGATCAAAGCTGCGACCGCGCCAAAGTTCACCGCCGCCGCCGGTCTCAAGTCAGCCGTCAACACCCACGGCGACTGAGCAGCGCGCGCGTCAAGGCGCACACCAGCGTTGGGTGGGTCGGGCAGGCGGTGATGCGGCGATGAGGGTGCGGCCGGCACTCCCGACGCCAGGCGAGCTTGTGCGCCTAGCGCTACCCTGCCCGCCGCAGCTCGTCGAGCTCTCAGGCTATGACGGAACCGCCCGGTTGATCGCGCTGTGGTGGTCGCCGTTGGCAGATGAGCTGATCGTTTCCGACGGTACGGTCACAATGACCGGGCGGTGGCGTGGGTGGGTGTGCTTCTGCGAGCACCCGCTGGTGAGCCTGTTTCTTGAGCCCTACCGGCTGGGCGACCCAGACGATGAGGGCGAGCATCAGCTGCTGGTCGACCGCTACCTCGGCACACTCGAGGTCGGGCTGGCGCGTGATGTCGAGCAGCTGCTGGCCACCCAGCCGTCGGAGCTTCATGCGCTCACCGCAGAGCTCTCGGCCAGCGAGACGCAGCTGCTGCTGCAGCGTGCGCTGGACCTGCAGGCCGAGCGGCAGCGGGCACAGAGCGTCGAGCAGCTGCACACCGAGCTGCGCACCTCCCGCCAGCGCGAACAGGAGCTACTAGAGCAGTTGACGGCCTTGTTGGACGACGCGCAGCGGGCGGTCTGCGAGGCTTTCCCAGCACCGGGAATGACCGGCTCTCCTGCTGATCTGGGGGTGAATCATCGGTGAGGGAGCGGGATTTGGATGCCGGCGCAGCAGAGGTAGATCATCGCGATCAGCGCGTCGGCGGAGTGGAATCCGTATGCGCGGTGTGAGATCAACCTCACCTTGCTGTTTAAGGCTTCGAGGCGTCCGTTGCTCAAGTTCAGCTCGATCGCCGCGAGCACGCCAGCCTTGTGTTTTCGGATCGTTCGCGCGAGCTGGACGAACGGCTTCAGCCGCGAGCGAGATGCCCATGCGAGCCACGCCTCGAGGCGCTCGGGCGCTTGCTCCTTGGGGAGCTTGTAGAGGTAGCGCAGCTCGCCGTAGAGCAGGAACGCGCGGTACATGCGCTTGTTGGTGAGCACGACCTCGGCGAGCTTGAGCAGCTGCTTGGCGGTCTGCTTGGCGGTGTCCTTCAGCAGCGAGTAGCGGGTGCCCTTGATCCACTTGCCTTCGCCAGTCGAGGATCGTCCGTGGCGGTTGTACTCGTCGCGGCGGACCTGGTCGGCGGCCTTGCCAGCGAGCTGTACCACGTGGAACGGGTCGAACACGACCTGCGCGTGCGGGACGCCGTTCTCGGCGCGGATCGCCTTCTCATAGCCGGCGGACATGTCGATCGAGACCGCCTTGATCGACTGCTTCTGCTCGTCCGTGAGCCCGGCGAAGAACGCCTGCAAGCTGTCGGCGTTGCGGCCCTCGGTCGCCCACACGATCGACCCGGCCTGATGATCGACGACGCAGGTCAGGAACTTGTGCTCGGCGCCGTATGAGACCTCGTCCACGCCGATGAACCGAAGCCCGTCCAGGCGGTGGCGGTCGAGCTTGTCGGCGACGACCCGCGCGAGGATCGTGCCGACCGTGCGCCACGCGATCCGCAGCAGCCGCTCGACCTGCGTCTGGCTCATCTGCTGCGCCAGCCACGCGGTGAGATCTTCGAAGTCGCGCGTGTAGCGCGAGCCCGCCCTGGCCCACGGCACCGCCTCGTACACGTCCCCGCAGCCCGGGCAGTACAAGCGTCTGAGCCGGCACTCGATCACGCACCGCAAGCCGCCGAGATCCAGCGCCCGCCAGCGCTTCTCACGATGCTCCTTGATCTTCAGCCCGCGCGCGCCACAGCCCGAGCAGACAGGCTTCTTCGCGCGCAGCACGACGGTCACGATCACCGCCTCCTGCCCGAACGCCACATCCCTAACCCATGCACCCGCAAGCGCCAAGCATCCGGTTCAATGCCGTCGTGACCCGCACGTCGCCCTCCTTCGTAGACCGCTGAACTTCGAACATCCAGCAGCCTGCCGGATCAGGGCGGCGGCGGGCCGCTCCACACGCGCGCAACCTGCGAGACCTTCACGCCGGGCCACGCTCAGCGCGAGGTAGCGCAGCCGCGCGCCGCGCGTCAAGCGGCAGCCCCGGATCACCAGCCGCCCGCCCAACACCAACGTATGCAGGAGATCCAGCCGCTTGACCCGGGCTTCGGCTCCGCTATCTGGCAATGAGTGCCGGGCAGAGCCCGGCACTCATCAGATTACGACCAAGGACCCCGGAGTCACCCCCAGACGAGCAGGAGTCCCGAATGACCGATCCGGGCTTTGCCTAAAGTCGGCCACCGTGGCAAAGCAAAACGGCGCATCTGGGATATCCATCTAACCGGAGTAGAGCGGTGTGGCTGCCCGCCACGGCCGGTTGGCTGGGGGTCGATCGAGGCTGGCGGGCTTGCCGCGGCTTGTCGGCGGCAGGGGCGGCCTGGCGGTGCGCCTCCCTGGATTGAGGATCAGGTCGCGGTAGCGGATCGGTTCGTGCGCGGCGGCGAGCTCCAGGACGCGGTAGAAGACGAGCCCGCGGCTGCGCGAGCGGCGGCGGTTGAAGCGGAACACGAACTCGTTGAGATAGCTGGCCAGGTGAGCGTCGTCGAGCCGCCCCTGATGGGTGCCCAGCAGCCAGCGCTTCGCCAGCGAGGCGACGGTGTGCACACCAGGAAGCAGGTTCGAGGCGTCCGCCCCGGACGCGCCTTCTAGCGGCTCGTGGACGTCCAGATCTCGGGTCGCCGGCGGGTAGGACTTCCAGCCGTCGGTGATCACCTTGGCGCCCTCCTTGACGTTGTCGAGCAGGAACGCGCGCAGCGAATCCCCGGAGGCGTCGGGCAGTGGGACCATTCGGCAGCGCCCGAAGCCCTTCGGCTCGACTCGCTGGACGGCGACGCCCACCAGCACCTTCTTGCCCTTCGCGCCGGACAGCCCCGGCTCCTCGCCGCCGAAGTAGCTCTCATCGGCCTCCACGACGCCCTCAAGCCGCTCGCGGCCGGGACGGACGAGCACCGAGCGCACACGGTGCAGCATCGCCCACGCCGTCTGGTAGGAGCCGATCTCAAGCGCGCGCTTCAAGCTCAACGCCGAGATCCCGTCCTTCTGAGTGGCGAACAGCCAGCAGGCCGTGAACCACACCGTCAGCGGCGTGCGCGTGCGGTCGAAGATCGTCCCCGCCGTCACCGACGTCCGCTCATGGCACTCACGGCACTCATACCGACCGTCCGCCAGCTCCCAGGCCCGGGGGTGACAGCACTCGGGGCACACGAAGCCCTCCGGCCACCGCAACCACTCCAGGTAGTCCAAGCAGTCGGCGTCGGTCGAGAACCACGCCTGGAACTCGCCCAGCGATCGCGGATAATGCGCTCCACCCAGTGGGGACGGGGACATAGCCCGATTCTACTCCGGTTAGATGGATATCCCAGACGGCGCAATACGCAAGTCCTCTGGATCGCGGGCGCGCTCCAAACGTAATCGCGCACGAACCCCCGGCCGACGCGCACGCGGTCAAGAGCAGCTCGAACGGACCGAGGCGCAGCGGTTAGCGGACACCGGTTGGATCGAATGGGGCGGCGAGCTGATCTGGGTCGCCGGCTTCACGTCGGGGGGCGCGCCATACGGACTCCGGGTCTGTGACTTCGACCGCGCGGACCTCGAGGCGATGGGACTAGACGTCGCAGCGGTGGACGACGCCGGGCTACTAGTAGTACTTTGGTAGGTGGTCACTCGCGTTGTGGTGGGCGGCGGAGGGGTAAGTTGGCGAGGTCGATCGTCTGTTGGCGGGTGGAGCAGCGGCCGGTCCAGCGGCGCAGGAGGGGCTGGAAGAGGTGGACTGCCTGTGGGAGGGTCAGGCCGGCCGCTGGCGATTTGGGTTCTGCCGCTCCAGGGTCAGGAAGCCGTGAGCGGCGGTGACGATCGCGCAGTGGTGATGGAACCCGAGGTAACTGCGGCCCTCGTAGTGATCCAGCCCGAGCTCGCCCTTGAGCTGGCGGTAGTCCAGCTCGATCATCCAGCGTAATCGCGCCAACCGCGCGAGCCGCTCGGGCGTCGTGTCCGCGGGCAGGTTGGAGATCCAGTAGTCGCTGGGCTGCTCGTCGCCTTCGGGCCATTCGATGATCAGCCATTCCTCGCGCGGCTGACCGCGGTCCCGCTCGACGGGGTGCGCAGCGATCACCCGCAGCATCGCGAACCGAGAGTGAACCTCCTCGCCGTCGCGAGTCGTGTAGACGAGCGTCTGGAAATCCTGCGGTCTGAGTGATGCGGCGAGCTCGGTGAGCTGGCGCGGTTCGCGGTCGGCGACCAGCGCGCTGGGCGCCGGCCCGCGCGAGCCTGGCTTGCGCGCGGGCACGCTGAAGACCGTGTTCGGCTCATACACACGGGCGTCTGAGTTGATGCTGAGCAGATACTCGAACCCGCACTCGTGAAGACGCGCGCGCAGCTCGGTGTTCTTGCCGTACGCCTCATCGCCAAGCACCGGCGCCCTCGGAATCTCCCAGCCCGCGGCCCGCACGATCAACCCCCCAGCCAGCTCGGGCTTGGTCTGAAACTCAACGTCGTCGGGGATCTTCGCCTTGCGACGACGCTCAAGATCCGAGCACCACTCCTCCGGCAGATACAGCGCCCAGTCAAGCGGCACCGTCCCCTGCTCGCCGACCGCGTGCACCGACACCGCGATCTGACAGTTACCGATCTTCCCTAGCCCGAAGTTGCGGCTATCGACCGTCGTCTTTTGCCCCGGTTTTCGGGCTTTTCTGGGGCTGAGGCCTGTCCGGCTCGTGGCTACGTGATCTGGGGGACGCCCTCGTTGATCAGCGTGAGCGCCGGCGCTTGCAGCTCGGTCGGCGTGCTCAGCTGCGGGAAGGTCGCGTCGGTGCCGGTGACATGGATCGTGTTGCGAGTGCGGTTCTCAAGCTCGTCGACGAGGCTCTGGATCGTGTGGCAGGGCTCCTGCTCGGGGGTGCGGCGGCGGCCGGCCTTGCGGGTCGCCTCGCGCGAGCGGGTGGCCTTAGCGACCGGGTCTGTGTTGGAGCGAGGGTTGTCGTCCTGGAAGAGCAACTCGGCCCACGCCTGGCGCAGGTGCCAACGCACGTAATCGGCGAGCATGCAGGTCAACAGGTGACAGCGGACGCGGTCGCTGAGGCGGTGGTGGATCGGACGGACCTCCACCGGGCCCTTGAATGAGCGAAACCCTTTCTCGGCTTCTTTGAGTTGTTTGTCGGCGCGCACGATCCCGGCCGCGGCGAGCTCCTCGGGGTCGATCCGCCCGGCGCGGATCACGTAGAGCCCGTCAAGCTCCGCCTCCTGGGCGATCTGCTCCTCCTTGCGCTCATACGTAAGGGTGTCATCGGTGATGGTCACCTGGAAGTGTTTTTTGACCTTGTAACGGTTCCACACTGCACCGACCGCCAGGCCGATCGCGGCCTGGCCTTGGAGTGTGCCCGCCTCAATCCGGCGCTTGAGCTCACCCAGATCCTTCTCGGTGCCCGCCCGCAGCTCGGAGCGTTTGCGGGCGCGCTCCGCGGCCACCAGCGGGTTGCGGCACACGACCAGCCGCTGGCCGGGATACAGCTTCTCGCAGGCGATCTCGGCCAGGTTGAGCTCGTCGAACACCGACAGCTGCAGGCAGCCCTCCTTGACCAGCGCTCTGACCTGTGGCGCCTTCAGCGCGGTGATGAAGGCAAACTGCGCCGTCTGCGAGAGCAGCGTCACGTTCTCCTTGGTGCCAATCCCGCGATCCGTCACCACGATCACCCGTCTGAGCCCGAACCGCTGCTCGATCTTCTCGACCTGCGAGGGCAGTGTCTTGGCATCCTTCAGTGACCCTTCGAACGCATCGATCGCCACCGGCCGCCCGTCACTGTCACACAAAAGCCCGTACTCGACCGGCATCCGTCCGCGCTTGCCATTGCCGTGGTCATAGCCAAAGCGCGCCAGCGGGCAGGTGCGCCCCTCAAAGTAGAAGCAGGAGACGTCATACAACGCCAGCTCACCCTGTTTGAGGTGCCGGCGCGCGAGCCGCTGCTCAATTGCTGACTGACGCTCAAGCAGCCAATCCATCGCCGCGTAGAGGTCATCGTGAACCGCGCCCTCCACACCCAGCTCCTCCCCCAGCGTGCACCAGTGAAGCTGACGCGTGCAGGCCAGCTTGGAACCGCCCCCCAGCACCCTGCCTGCGATCATCGCCAGGCACAGATCCCGCTCGCGCGAGGGCTCGCGATCGAGCAGCCGCGCCAACCCCAGCCGCCGGGCGGCGCTGAGCACCGCCTCCACGTGCCCGTGCTTGCGCGAGCGCCCGATCGCAAACGCCTCACCCGCCGGCACGAGCCGCACCCCCTGGAGCGCCAGCGTCAGCGCCTCGATCGCCTCCGCCGGCAGCCCGGAGACGTTCGCGACCGTCTCATGGCGCACACGGCGGCCCTCGCGGATCGAGCGGCGCACCAGGTAGGAGTTGTACTCGCGCTCCCCATGCCGCCCAGTGATCTTGGCCACATGCATCGTGCCAGCCGGTCGCGCCATGCTGCACATCATGGCACGTCAGCCGACGAATGTCACCAATCCTCTTGGCTACACTATCCGACCTGAGAAAGGCCGCGATCCCAATAGCCATAAGGGAGCGCGGCCGATCAGCAGCCATTCTTTACCCGCAACTTCGGACTAGCGTCCTGGAGTACTGGCGCTTGACCCCCGGCGAATGCTTGCCGTCCTTCGGAATCCCGGTGTCATCGATCACCCACGCCTCGACCCCGATCTCGGGAACGACCCGCTCGACGACCGCCTGCTGGATCACCACCGGATCCCACGGGCTGTCGGCCAAGAAGTGCTGCAGCGCCTCATAGTCGCCGTCCTCTCCAAGCCTGGAGACGAGCGGCTCAAGCGACTTGCGCTGCCCGGCCTCCAACAGCCCCCGCGCGTACCGCTCCGCGCAACAACGCTGCTCGGAGCGGCCCAAGCCCTGAGCAACATCTGCCATTGGGAACGACGGGCTCATTTGGCCCCAGTGCGACGGTGGGAATTCGAGTCAACGTCGCAACAGTTGAACAGCACGGATCGTAGTTGTCGGACCGATCGGGATGTTGTGAGCCCGGCGTGAGGTGGGCGGGGGAAGGCCCGGAGGAGTTCTGGACCACCGCGCCAGCCTCCCCCCGCTTGACCGCCACCAGCCACGCGCGAGTGGGTCGCATCGCTCGCCCGGCGCCCCGCTCGCGACCACCACGCCTCGCGAACCACGAGCCACCTCCCCGTGGCGAGCGATCGACAGCGAAGAGCGAAGCGGTCTCAACGCGCGACGCACGACCGCGCGCCCCAACCCGGCCACCCTTCATTGCCCGAGCCGTTCGGGGACCTGGCTAGACGGCGTCGGCCAGCGCGCTGTTGAACAGGTCGCCCGGCCGGTTCCAGTCGAGCGTTTTGCGCGGCCGGTCGTTGATCTCGGCGGTGATCTGCTGCAGATCCTCGTCGGTGACCACGCTGAGATCGGTTCCTTTGGGGAAGTAGTCGCGAAGCAGCCCGTTCATGTTCTCGTTGCTTCCCCGCTGCCACGGGGAGTGCGCGTCACAGAAGAACACCTGTGTTGCGGTGGAGGCGGTGATCTGCTGGTGCGGCGCAAGCTCCTTGCCTTGATCCCAGGTCAACGTTCGCCGCAGCCCGTCAGGCAGCCTGCTGAAGGCGGAGCTGACCGCGTGGCCGACCGCGGCCGCGGTCGAGATCCCGTCCGGCATGTGCAGCAAGACGAGAAACCGCGTCCTGCGCTCCACGAGCGTCCCGATCGCCGACCGGTTGCCCGGTCCCATGATCAGATCCCCTTCCCAATGCCCGGCCTGGGAGCGGTCCTCGACTTCTGCCGGACGCTCATCGATCATCCGCATCGCGGTCAACCGTCCACGTCGTTGCACGCCATGAACACGCCTTCGACGGCGGCGCCGGCGAGCCGGACGAGTCAGGTCAACGGCCGGGTCGTAGATCGCCTGATAGATCGACTCGGTGCACAGACAACGCTCCGGCTGGCCGGCGAACGAGACCCTGAGCTCGTGCGCCACCTGCTCCGGGCTCCACCGCTTGCCCAACAGCCGCGCGAGGACCTCCCGCAGCACCGCATCCACCGCGACCCGCCGCTGCCGAGGTCTGCGAGCGCGGGCTCTCGCGGCTTGCTCCGCGTGAGTGGGTCGATAGCGAGCGTGAGCGTCACTGTTGCGGCGGATCTCGCGGCTCACGGTCGACGGTGAGCGGCCCAGCTCCAGTGCGATCGCACGAACGGTCTGACCGGCCCGGAGCAGATCGGCGATCACGATCCGCTCATCCTCCAACAGGTACCGCGGACTGCGCGGTTTGGCTGGCGTGATCTTCACCGGCGCATAGTGCAGGACCTCACCCGCCGCGTTCCGCACCGACCGCCCATACCGCCACCTGCTGCCCGTCTTGCGGTTGATCCCAACCAACCGACACGCCTCAGAATTCCCGACCCCCTGCGCGATCAACCGCACATACCGCTGCTGCTTCTCCGCTTGAACGCCGCCCGCTGCCGTCCGCCGTCTCCCGCGCATCCCAACCTCCAAACCGCGTCGGTGTTGCGACGATCACCGGAATCCGCCCGGCTTGATTTGGCCCCACCTTCCGTCCGAGCGTGACCGGAGGGTCCGTGCTTTTCGGAGCATGGATCGGAGGGCGCAGAAGGGATGGGTTCCAGAGTGGAGCTGTTTGAGAGGATCCGTAGGGATCGGGAGTTTGAGGGGCTGTCGGTGCACGCGTTGGCGCGCCGGCATGGGGTGCACAGGCGGACGGTCCGGCAGGCGCTTGGGTCGGCGGTGCCGCCGGAGCGCAAGCGTCCGGAGGGTCGCCCGGCGCCGGCGATGGGGGCGTATCGCGAGCTGATCGACTCGTGGCTTCTGGCTGATCGGGACGCGCCGCGCAAGCAGCGGCACACCGCGAAGCGGATCCATGATCGGCTGGTCGAGGAGCACGGCGTGGTCATCGCGGAGACGACGGTGAGGGACTACGTGCGTCGCCGGCGCCGGGAGCTGGGGTTGGCGGCGGAGGCGTTCTGTCCGCAGGTGCATGACCCGGGGGTGACCGCGGAGGTCGACTGGGGCGAGGCGAGGGTGCTGATCGCTGGCGTTTTGATGACCGTTGGCTTGTTTTTGATGCGGTCGTGTTTTTCGGGCGCGTGCTTCGTGATGGCGTTCGAGTCCCAGAGCCAGCAGGCGTTCTTCGAAGGGCACGTGCACGCGCTGGACTGGTATGGCGGGGCATTCGCGACTATCCGTTATGACAACCTGAAGTCAGCGGCGAAGAAGACGCTGAAGGGCCGCCGGCGGGTCGAGAACGAGCGGTTTGTCGCGTTGCGCTCGCATTACCTGTTCGAGTCGTGGTTCACGCTCTCAGGCGTCGAAGGGGCACACGAGAAGGGTGGCGTGGAGGGCGAGGTCGGCCGGTTTCGCCGCAATCATCTGGTGCCGGTGCCGGAGGTCGCGTCGCTCGCTGAGCTCAACGAGCGGCTGCTGGCGTTCTGCATCGAGGATCTGCATCGCACGATCGTCGGGTGCCGAGAGACTGTCGGAGCGGCGCTCTCGCGCGAGATCGATCTGCTCAGACCGTTGCCGGCCGGGCCGTTCCCGACCTGGGAGGACAGCTCGCACCGCGTTAGTCAGAAGTCGATGATCACGGTGCGGCGCAATCACTATTCGGTTCCCGTCCGGCTCGTCGGCGCGCGTGTGACGGCGCGGGTGGGCGCGCGGGAGATCGAGGTTCTGTCCGCCGGTGAGGTGATCGCGAGCCATCCGCGGTTGCGGGGCAGCCAGCTGCGCTCCGCGCAGCTCGATCACTATCTCGAACTGCTTGTGCGTAAGCCCGGCGCGCTTGAGCACTCGCTGGCGTTGCGCCAGCAGCGCGAGCAGGGCCGCTGGCCGGACAGCAGGGCCCCAAAATCCTGGGCTTTGCAGGCCTTTTCTAAAGTACGCCCCGAATCGGCCTACTTGCGATTAGCACCGGTGTGTTTGCAGACCCTCTCCTCGGCGGATAACCACTGTTTTGCAGGGCTTTCCGCTGACCTAATCGCAAGTAGGGGCGGATCCGCCCGGTGCGGATCCGCCCGGTGACTTGGGTATGGGTGATCCAAGCGTGGCGGCAGGGACCGGCAATGATGGTGCGAGGGTGGGCCTTCGCCTTGCGGCTTGGCCCTCCGGGCGCGGAGCTGCTGGCGCTCGGACGGCTTGGCGACCCGAAGTACACGGTGGCCCCAGCACTCGTCTGAGCGGAAATGCGCCCGTATCTACAGGGGGTTTAGCCTTGCATCCGTCCGTGGCGGTGGTAGGCTTCGAGGCCTCGATTAATGGCTTGCTCTGGTAGAGCGACCTCCCCGCATTGACGGGGCCCTCGAGAAGTGACACATAGCCGGACGTTCCTCTGAAGGTTCGTTTGAGCGCTGAGAGGCACCAAAAGCCCACGTTGACGGCACGTTGGTCTGTGCCTTGGCGTGTTGTGGTGTCCTCGCTGAGCTGCTCCTTACACGGTCTCGGATGACGCTTGTGGCGTTAGTCATCGGAGTCGGGTGCGGTGCGAAGCGGGTGCTGGTCGGGCGTTCGCAAGGCGGCCTGTTCCCCCTACCTCCCAGGTTGCCTAGAGCGCCCGGCGCGCCCCGGGCCACGATCGCTTGAGCTCGCGCGCACTCCGCCAGCCGGTCGCGCGCTCGCTCGGCGTTCCACGCCCGTGCCGGGCCTATTGGCCACGATCGTCGGCGTCCCACGCACTGGCCGTTCCTCGGCCACGATCGTCGGCGTCCCCCTGTCGGAGATCAACGCCGACTATCCGCGCTACCTGCGCGAGCTCGAGGACGGCCGGGCGATCCTCGTGTATTCCGATGACCGCAACGCGCTGCTCGGGGTGCTGACGCGAGATCCCGAGCTGTTCGGGGATGCACGGCTCGCGCAGCAGATCGAAGCCGGACACATGCCACCGCTCGAGCAACTGCTCGAGGGTGGCAGCGCCTGACCCCTCGCGCAGCTGATCGACGCAGCCGACGGCCGGCCGCCGGGGCGCCGACCTGCGGCCGATCGTGATCCTGACGGTCGGCGACGCCCGCCCGCGGACTCCAGGCCGACCGTCCACGAGCCCGCTGGACCCGCCTGAAGCAATCAGAGGACGGGCGTACGATCGGGGGATGGACGACGGCCTGCCCCATCCGACCGACGCGCTCACGCTCACCGAGATCGCCCGCGATCTCGAGCGCGTGAGCGGGGTACTCGAGCAGGGCGGCGCGATGCTCGTGCTCAGCGACGATCAGGAACGCGAACTCGGCGTGCTCTCACGTCAGGAGCCGCTGCTCGGAGAGGCGCGACTGGCGGCGAATCGACGCCAGCAACATCCCGCCGATCGCCGAGCTGCTGGCGATGGACGACCGCGGCGAGCTCCCGTAGCCCTACCGTAGCCCGCCCGGCCTAACAGTCCCACCACATCACGGCCGTCCATCCCTGTCGCGAGTGGTGTGGCGGCCGTTTGTCGTTCCCGGACCCGTACGCGGGCCCGAGTCCACCCATGTTCATGTCCAGTGAAGAAGGAGAACCCCCCAATGCTCAACCCCATCACCACGATCACCAGCACCTCGCCCGTGCGCGAGCCGGTCGCGAACCCGCTCACGGCGTTCGGAGAGGACCGCACGCCGGCGGGATTGTTCACCGTGCCGGTCGACGTCGCGCTGCTGGAGGAGCTGCAGCTCGACGAGTTCGGTCGGCGCTTGGGGTGGCTGCCCGCCGACTGCCTGCTCTAGCCCACCACCAGCCCCGCTCGAACCTGGCCGTGCTCGGCGGCCATCCAACCCACCCAACGGAGGTTCACGGATGCACACGAGGCTCAACGCTGCGCGCACGCGACCGCAGCTCGCCCGCCACGAACGCCAACGACTCGCTCGCAGCGAGGCGTTCTCACGGCGGACGCCCACAACCACGCACAAGGTCGCGGCGATCACCTTCGACCCACGCGAGGTCGAGCTGATCAACCGGCTCGTGCGCCACGACCGCACCGCCGTCTCAAGCGCGCTGCCGGCGCTCGCGGGAATCGGCGCCAGCGAGACGAGACGACGCTCCATGCTCGTCCGGATCAGCGAGGCCGCCTGCTGGGCGCAGGCCGAGGGCGCGATCAGTGCCGAGCGCAGGCAGGCCTAGCGGCCGCAGCCGGCGCGGCTGACTTTGGCGGAGGTGCTGTCTCGGTGCACGCGAGCGGCTCAGCCGATTGGCAGCGCGAACGCAATTTTGACGGTCGTGTCACGCGCTCTTACGCCGTACCAGGCGTCGATCACGGACCCATCCTCGGCGAGTAGGAAGGCGGAGCGCACGATGCGACCCCTTCCTTGCGGATCTTCCTTCCACACGCCGTAGGTCCTTGCCACAGCCCGCTCGGCGTCACTGAGGAGCGGAAAGCCGAGGTCGTGACGGTCGCGGAAGCGCTTCTGCACCTCGGGCGGATCCGGGCTGACCCCGACGACCGAAACGACGCCGAGATCCGCGAGCTCCCCGCGTGAGTCGCGCAGCGTCTCCGCTTGCAGCGTGCAGTCGGGCGTCTCCGCCTCAGGATAGAAATAGAGCAGCAGCTTGTGACCGCGAAAGTCCGCGAGCGACACCGGCCGCCCCTCCTCGTCGGGAAGTGAGAAATCAGGCGCCGCCTGTCCGCGCCGCAGTCGACCTGCTCGTTCGCTCACGCGACGTCAACCTTACCGCCAGGGGCTGTTCAGGCGGCCCGGCGTCGGTAGCTGACCAGCTCCAGCTGTGGGAGTCGTGGTGGGCACACCGCGATGCGATCGACTGGTCGCCCGATCGTGTGCCCGCGGCCCGGGAGATCCTCGATGCGGGACTGCTGCGGGAAATCGAGGTCGCGGTCGCCAAGGATCCCGAGGTGCTGACCCTCGGCGACCGCCGGCCGAACTGGATCAGAGAGGTCACGCCGGACGGCGTGTGGGTCGAGACGGAGCGCTCCCGCGTGGCTGGGCGCCCTCCCCAGCTCGTCGAGGCGTGGATGATCCAGCCCGCGTGGGACTACCTCCAGGCCCGCGGTGTCCTCACCAACCGGTTTCTGCTCAGCACCGACGGCCTCAACGTCAAGCGCTCGAGCTTCGTCTGCGCACTGCCGGCACAACTGCCGGAGGTGAGCGTCGAGTCGACGCGGCCGATCACGTTGCGGCTTCGGCCAGCCACGCTGCGTATCGGCTGACCGACGGTGTAGTGGCTCTGCGGTATTTCGTCAGGATCCCGATCAGGAGTCCGTGCTCGGCCCCGAGATCCGTCACGAGCTTTCGAGAGCCCCGCTTTCATTTCGCGAGTGGAACTCCGGGTGGGCGGCAGCGGCAGCGGTCACACGGGAGATGAGGCGTTCATAGCGTGGTCGAGCAACTGGCCTGGCCGACTCGTGCGATGATCCGCCGGCCCGGGGTGTAGCCGCCTGATTTGAAGTACAAGTCGGCGTACCCCGAGGCGTCGGTGTGCCAGCCGTCGGTGTGCCCCTCGGCGTCGGTGACCGTCACCGTCTGGTCGGTGGTTGGAGTGGACGTACACGTCGTAGTCGTTGTAAGCCGAGCTGTAGGACGCCGAGACCGTGCACTCGGCGCCCTGGGCGGGCGCCGACGGGACGGGCGGACCGCTCGGCGCGGGTGACGAGGGTTGGGCGAGCCGCACCCAGTTCGTGACGATCTCGCGCTGCGCCTCGACGAGGGTGATCTGCCCGTCGCACACCTTCTGGCGCAGCTCGTTCTCGACCGTGTCCTTGGGGTTCGGCGATGCGCCTGACTCGGGCCAGAGGTTGCGGGGGTCGTTCGTCGCGCCGCCGAGCTCGAGCGGCACGAAGTGGTCGTACTCGTAGTCCCCGGGCGAGCCGGTGTCGCCGTAGGCGGCCATGCTCGCGGCCTTCTCCTGCTCGGTGACGCTCTCCGGCGGACGCACGGTTGTGGTCCAGCCCTCGACGCAGATCGTCCGGTCGATCGTCGCCTGGGTGACGGCGGGGTTGAGCGTGCCGGGCGTGCAGGTCCGGTCCGGGCGGGAGTAGAGGCCGGTGCCGATCGCGTGGCAGGAGCCCGGGGCGGGCTGGGGCTGCACGACGTCGTTGCTCGCCGTCGAGTACGCGAGGGAACCCGAGCGAGGGTTGGTCGGCGCCGCTGGGTGACGACGATGCGGCGGGCGCCGACGGTGAGGCGGCCGTTTCACCCGCCGGGTCTGGGCGGTGGTGCCCACCGTCGCCGACAGCGAGGTTGACTGCACCCCGCCCGAGGCCGTCGTGGTGGCGTCGGCCGCGCACCCCGAGGCGGCGAGTGTCGCGGCCAGCAGCGCCGCAGCCACGGTCCACCGGGTACGGGCGCGTATCGTCTGCGAGCTGCCGCCAGGCGGAGACGTCCGAGTAGTCGCGCAAGTCGAGGCCAGCATCCAACAGCGCGGCCTTCAGATCCGCCGACGAACCGCCCGCCGGCCGGCGAGCGTCAAAGGCTCGAACAGCGGCAGCGAGGAGAGGATCGGCACGATGCCGGAGGAGGCGCGACCGGTGTAGCGCTCGTTGATCTGCTCTCGCGTCACCACGCCGGACAGGATGCGCTCGATCGCTCAGCGGAAGATCTCGATGTCGATCCGCTGAACCCGGCCTTTCGAGGTGCGGCGCGTGATGCCCGCGCCGTCGACGACCAGGATCTCGTTCGTCTCGCCGTTCGGACGGGTCAGCGTCGTGCCGAGGAGAGGCTCGACCTGCTCGCGCCGGACGCGACCGAACGTCCACCCCGCCGCCTCGGTCGGCGTTGTCCGAGCATCGCCGGCCGGCACGTGCATGAGCTGCACCCCGAGCTTCCCGGCGACGCGCCGTGCGCCCGACAGCACCTCGGCGTCCGTAGCGATCATCGACTCGGAGCAGTCCGCGTACGCCGCGGCGCCGTAGACCGTCATCACGAGCTCGCCGTTGATCTTGCGGTTCGCCCCGGCCCAGGTCTTTGCCTGCACACCGAGCCGCCGTCCGTCGCGCTCGGCGAGCACGTCGATCCCGAAGTCGCGGACCGAGGGGGTGACGACGGTGCTCCAGCCGTCGGCTGCCAGGCGGTCGGCCACATGCTGCCGGTACTCGTCGGGCGTCATGAGAGCGATCCTCGCACCGGAGCGTCCAGCGTCGACTAACTGAGCAGCTGGAGAAGGCGGTCACGGTGCTGCCTGTAGGCGCCGCGGCCGTTGTCGGTCAGCGCCTCGACCCGGATCAGCGGCGGATGCCCCATCGCCGGCGTGGCAAGGTCTCGCAGCGCGTCGTAGTAGGCGCGCTGTCGCTGGCGACCGCGAGGGCCGAAGCCCCTGGCGTCCTTGTGGGCATACGCCCGATCGCCCTGGCTCCGCCACCGTCGGCAGAGCGCCTTGTACTCCTCGAGGTCCAACCCCAGCTCGAACTCGGCGGGGTACAGCTCGAGGCTCTGCAGGCGCGCGGTCGTGAAGTGCTGGACCTCGTCGACCTCGAGCAGCGTGCCGGTCGGTTCGTGCAGGAAGTCGCCGGTCAGCTTAACGCTCCGCCCGACGGCGAGCACGTCGGGGTCGCCGCCGAGCTCCTCGCAGATGCTGGCGAGCGCGGCTCGAGCCGCGGACTCGGGAAGCGCGGTGTGCCCCTGCTCGCAGAGCCACGGGAACCATTGGCCGGTGAGCGTGATCCCGTCCTCGGCCGCTGCGGCGGCGAATGCCTTCTCGCAGTCACGACGAGCCATCGATCGCCTTCTCGGTATCGCTGAGAGTCGAAGTCGTCATACGCACCAAGTCGGCGATCATCGCAGGATCCTGACGCGCTGAGGCCTCGTCAATCGGTCAGCCCGAGCGACGTCGGATCGCAGTGCTGCCAGCGCAAGCTCCGCAGCCCGAACCCGATGTTTGCCACCGCCCACCCGTGTTGAGCTCAGTGGAGTCGGGCGAACACACCTTGATGTAGTCGACCGTCTGGCGCTCGCCGCCGCCGAACCCCGGCCGAGCGTGAAGCAGCTCACCGGTGAAGCCTGATGCCGCCCGGGTCTGACACGCCGCCGTCGGTGTTCAGAACGTAGCCCCGCGGGCGCTGGCGGACCCAGTCGCGGAACGGCTCTGCTCGTCCTCGCCGGAGACCCTGCGGACGGACACGTCCTGAACCAGGAGCGACCCCACACCCGCCTGACCCACGCGCCTCGGCGCGATCACCGCCCAGTCCTACAGCCAACACTGAGAGGAAGGAACACAGATGAAGCAAACACCGCTTCGGCGGCGCGCCCAGCTGCGCGCCCGCACACCCCTGCGCAGGACCGTGCCGCTCGCAAGGACGGCATCCCTCACGGCAACCGAGAGCCAGCGGCTCGCCGTGGCCGGCCGGCCGTGCATCGTCTGCGGGTCCGAGCACGGAGTGGATCCAGCGCACCTCATTCCCCGGCCCCTCGGCGGCTGCGACGACCCGCTCTGGGTCGTGCCTCTATGCCGCAGACCTTGCCACCGCGCCTACGACTCCGGCGAGCTCGACCTGCTGCCCCACCTCAAGCCCGCCTGGCGGGCGCCGCTCGCGCACGCGGTCGGGCACGTCGGGCTGATCGCCGCGCTGCGGCGGATCAGCGGCACGCGCGACGCAGAGCCCGAACAAGGTCGGCGCGGCGAGTGGTGAGCGATGGCAGATTCACGGCCTCGACCGGCGGTACGCTTGCGGTCATGCCGACGCTCGTGCGCGATCCGCAGCCGTCCGAGTTCGAGGCGCTGCTCGAGCGGCGCCGCCGACTCGGCCAGGACCTGTTCGATGAGGTGTGGGAGGGTGTGCTGCACATGAACCCGGCACCGTCCGGCAGGCACGGCGACCTGGAGAGCCAGCTGCACGTGCTGCTCTCGCCCCTCGCTAAGCGTGGCGGGCTGAGGATGCGCGGCCAGTTCAACCTCGGGCAGGACAGCGACTACCGTGTGCCCGACGGCGGCCTGCAGCACGACGCCAGCGACCTCGTCTACTACCCGACCGCTGCGCTCGTGATCGAGATCGTCTCCCCGGGCGACGAGTCCTGGGAGAAGCTGACGTTCTACGCCGCGCACGGCGTGCAGGAGCTGCTGATCGTCGAGCCGGAGCAGCGCACGGTCAGCTGGCTGGCGCTCGAAACCGGCACCTACCAGCACGTAAAGCGAAGCCGCCTGATCGACCTCGGCGCCGACGAGCTGGCGCAACAGATCGACTGGCCGTAGCGCCGGGCGATCAGGGGATGAGCGCTACCGGCGGTTGAAGCTGGTGGCTGAGTAGCGTCTCGAACGTTGGTCAGCAGTGTGGGCACTCCCGCGGGCAGCGATCGGCCCTGTGGACCCCGGCGGCACCGACCGAGACGGCACCGTCGGGCAGCGGGCTCGGCAGCTGGTCGCAGCCGCCGCGGTGAGCTACGCCGTCCGCGAGCACGGCGTCGACGTCGAACCTGAAGCCGAGCGGCAACATGCCCGCACGGTAGCGCCGCCCGCCAGGCGTGAACAGGCACCACCCGAGGCGCTACCTCGCCGGCGAGGAGGGCGCGGCAGGGGCAAGCCGGTAGCCGCGCTCGGCCTTCTGCACCTCGCCGCTGTTGGCGAGCCTGGACAGCGTCGTCGACACCGTGCCGGGCGCGAGGCCGGTCTTGTTGGCGACCTGGCCGGCGGTCATCGCCTCGCCGCCGGCGAGCGCGGCGAGCACGGCGGCCTTGGTCGCGCCGAGCGCCGTCCGACGAGCGGAACGAGCGGCTGAAGCGCTGGTTCGACGGGTCGGTTCGCTGGTCGTCGCGGGAGCCGCAAGCTCGGGCGTTGCCGCCCCGGCACCCTTGCTCGCCGCAGCGTTGCGCGCGGGAGGCTTGCCGGCCGGCGCCGTCGGCGAGCGCGGGTCGAGCGCAGCGAGTGCTTTGCTCAGCCGGTCGGCCTCGCTGAGAAGTTGGTCAAGGCGCTGCTGGATCTGTTCACGCAGCCGGTCGATCACCTAGGGCACATCCTCGCAGTTGGGGAACGCCGGCGATCGTACACGTCCCAGCTTGAGGCCAGGGTCCGCCGTCGGTTTGTCGCAAGCGGCATTGATCTCACGCGATCAACGTGTCCCGCTCTCTCGCGCGGTGGCAAGACCGCTCGGTGAGTCTGCGCGAAAGCGACCTCTTCACCCCTGAAAGCGCCCGCCGCTTGAGAACGCATCGTCGCTTCCGAGAAACCGAACACGCACCGGACCCATGGCGGTGGATTTAGTCGCGCCAGGGATACGATTCACGTATGTGCAGCTATCAGGAATGGGAGCGGCTCGCGCGCCGGGTCAATCGGGCGGTCGATCAGGGCCAGCTGCGGGAGTTCGTGGCGGACGCGGCCGCCTGCGTCGAGTCGCTGGTAGACGAGCTCAGGAGCCGGGTATGTGCGCCGGAGGACGCGGACGGGGTTCGCCGACGCCGGCGATCCCGGAGCGAGTGGGTCGCCTAGCCACAGCCGGTGATGGTCGCCTGACCCGCGGGCGGTCGACAAGCGTCCGCGGCCGGTGGCATCCCGAGCGTTGAACTACTCCCAGAGCGAGCGCCAGAAGTCCGCGCGCCCGAGTCCGCGACCCGCTGCGAGGTGAAGCTGGTCGACGTGACATCACGGCAGTGCTTACGCACCGCCGGCTCGTACGACGATCGGCGACTGCTCGGCCGCCGTGAATGGGTCAACTGTCTAGGACCTCGCGCAGCACGGCGTCACGCACCGGCCTGTCGGGCAGACCGTGAATCGAGGCGATCACCGACACCTGCGCCGGATAGAACGCGAGCTTACCGCCTCGCCGCAGAGGGAGCTCCGCGAGGCGCCTTCGAGCCTCTCGACACGCTCGCGGCGAAGCCCCCGCCCGATCGATCCAGCCCCGGAGAGTGAGCCATCGGGCTGCCGGCGCGAGACAAGGATCGCCTCGACGTGCCCCTCCCGGGTCCGGCGAATGCCGGTCACCGCGAGCCGCTCCTCCCGGCGGAGCTTGTGCTTGCGCCGCGCGGTACTGCGGCGCCCGGGGATGTACGTCGAATCAAGTCGCTTCGCGATAACACCTTCCAGGCCGAGCTCCGCGACACGCACGACGAAATCCTTGGCCCGGTTGACCACCACGCTCGCCGGCGTGCGCCAGGCCGGCCCGTCGAGCGCCAGCTCCTCGAGCAGCGCACGGCGCTCCCGGTACGGAAGCGCGCGGGTGGAGCAGCCATCGAAATGGAGAACGTCGAAGACCTGAAGGATCACTGGATCGGGGTTTCGAGGACGACCGCTGAGGCGGCGGCGAAGGCGGGCGAAGTCCGGCCGACCGTCGCTGCGCAAGCACACCAACTCACCGTCGAGCGTCACCCGATGCTTGCCAAGCACACCGGCGATCGCCGCCAGCTCAGGGAACTCCGCCGAGCATTCGCGTCCCGTCCGCGTGCGCAGCGAGACCGTACGGCGGTCGTAGCGAAGCTGACCACGACAGCCGTCCCACTTGAGCTCAAGCGTCCATGTCTCGCCGCCGCCTACCGCGCCCGAGGTGAGCAGCATCGGCGCCACGAACGTCGGCTGCTGCTCGCGGTAGCGCACGGCCAACCAGCCTAGCCGGCCTGCGAAACGGCGGGCCGACGGCGGAGCGCGCGATCTGCGCACCGCCGCATAGCAATTTCACAAACACAAGAACGGCCGCCCCGAGCCAACGGGACGGCCGCCAAACCAATGCCCTCACTACATCTCTTCGCGGAGTCGCGCGAGGCCCGGACCCACAGGAGGGTACCTCATGCAAACCCTGTCAACCCGCGTCTTGTCGGCGCTCGCGTTCGATCGCGGCGAGGAGTACGACCCCGCGCAGCCGATCTGCCCGAGCCTGCTCGAGGACCTCGAGCCTGCTCGAGCACGCCGCCCCGGTGATCGGCGAGCACGGACCGTGCGAGCGCGCCCGCCGACGCGCCCGCGAACGCCGGCAGCGGAATCCGATCCCGCGTGGTTCTCAGCCGAGGACCTGATCACCGCGCCGTGGGAGACCGCCGGTGAGCGGTTCGTCTGACCCGTCCATCTGCTTGCTCGGGCGCCGCGTGTCGCTGCGCCCGAGCCGATGCCATCGATCGAGGAGGAAATGTGAGCAAGCACCCAGACGTGTTCTTTACCGAGCCCGGCGAATTCGTCGACGAGATGGTTCGCGACCAGACGCGCGGGCTTGTCGAGCGCGGGATCGTGCGCGACGAAGGTCGGCCGGCCGGCGATGAACGGCACGATCAAGCGGGTGACCGTTGAGACCGCGGCGGTCATCGACGGGCGGGTCGTCAGGCTTCGATACCCAGTCGGTGAGCTGTCGGGGCCGGGCGACGAGCAGGGGCAAACGCGCGCGAGCGAGGTCGTGCGCGCGTTGGAGAGCGCCCTGCTCGACGGCGGGCTCGTTTTCCGAGCCGGGGTCTACGGCGAGGA
>CAWIII010000004.1:0-27431 GCA_963836065.1 uncultured Solirubrobacterales bacterium | reverse complement strand
AGTTGTACAAGCGGAGACCGACGCGGTTGTATGTTGCGAGATCTGCTCCGCTGCGCCAGGCCAGGATTGCGCTCGCCGGCAGCGCAAAGGGATTCCCCACCCGACGGATCGTGGCGTCCAGGATCTGCGAACTGCTGATCCCATCGCCCAGCGGCAGTCGTCCCGAAAAAACGTCCAGCATGAAGAAGGCATTGATCGTCAGCAGAACAGCGAAGATCCCGCCCACCAGCGCGCCTGGACGCTTGCGGCAGGACGTGATCAACGCCGCCAGCCCCAGCACGAAGAACATGCTGCAACCGTCGAACCGTCGTCCCCCGAATGCCGACCCGCCCCACCACGTCGCGACGGCACCGTTGATGTACACCTGCGCGGCGAACACGAGGGTCAAGAGCGCGCCCAGGTAACGGTCGCGCATCAAGAACAAGGGTGCGCCGAGCACGGAGAGATAGAGCACAGGTTGCCAGGCCAAGAGGCCATGGTTCGGTGAGAACAGGACGTCGAGCATCAGGGAATCGCGCCACCACTGCTGCCCGGCTTCTCCATGAGGGACGCCAAGCCAATGGCCGTTCACCACCTTCCAGAGGTACATCTGCGGGAGGAACCCGATCGCGAAACCGATCGCGGCGAGCGCCGGGCCCACCAGTGAGTGCATTGACGTTGCCGCGCTCCTGCGAGCTGCCCGCCAGCAGATTCGCAGGACGTCGACGACGGCTGGCGCAAGGAAGACGGCGTTCTGCCACCGCACCATCACCATCAGTGCGCCGACGGCTCCGAGCCATCCCCACGCGGCGGCCGAACGGTGTAGCCGAGTCCGATGCCAGATGAACAGAAAGAGCGTCACGGCAAAGAGTGAGTTGCCGTGCGAGGACCAGCTTCGATAACCAGGGCACCAAATAGAAGGAAGGAACCGCCGCAGACGACAAGCGTTGCCGCCAGTGAGACCCACCGACTGAAGTAGTCGCAGGCGACCCTGTAGATCAGGACCAGGCCCGTAAAGCCGTACACGAGACTGCCGAGCCCCGCCGCCATCTGATACGGATAGAGGTACCCATCCCGTCGAAATCCGCCGCCGAACATGTTCAGCACGAGCAGCCAGACATGCGCCAGTGCGTAGAATGGCAGCCACAGAATCGCGCTGCCCAAGGGGAAGATGCCGGGATTCTGCGCGCCGAACGCGCGGGCCTCACGATCCATGTCGAGGCTGTGCGCGATGAACATGGCGTGCAGCTGCGCGAAATACGAGCGTCCGTCGCCGCCGGCGCGCGTGTACGCCATGTGAAACAGCATCAGCAGCATCAAGAAGACGACGAGCCAGACCAGGCTGTAGCGGTCCAACGACGCCCAGACGCGGTCGAGTGCGTCTCGTCGGCCGGCAGGGATGCGGCGCGCCCGGGTCGCACAGAGAAGCGAAAGCGCAAGGATCGCCGCCAGCGTGCCGGGGAGCAGTCGTGACGAGGCGTGAGCGAACTTGAGCAGGATGCCGTCGACGGCGAAGACGACCAGGGCGGCGAACACGAGGTGAGCGGCCGCTGTCGGCAGGTACGCGGTGAGCCGGCGCCCGCCCGTCATGACGGCGGACTCCACAGGCCGGCGATGCGCTCCTCGGACAGGCCAAGTTCCCGAAGACGTTCGGAGGCGTATTCGGTGCCGTCCACCCGAAAATGCGCAGGGACGCGACGTCGACGTGCAGCGTCCGGCTCTGGGGTGAGGAGCGCGGTGGCGATGAGGCTGCGGTAAGCGTCAAGCATGCGCGCGAGCGTGAACCGTTCCGCCCACACCTCACGCCCCCGGCGGCCCAGTGTCGCTCGCAATCGGGGATCCGTCGCCAGGCGCCTGATCGCCAGGCTGAGGGAGTGGTCCTCGTCGAGCAGATCGATGCTGACGCATGCTGGTTCCGCCGCCAGTGGGAACTCTCCGTCGGTGGTGGGCGACGGCGCATGCAGCAGCGTCCATGAACGCGGGTCGTAGGCAGGGATGTCGACCGTGTGCACGAGATCCGTGATGATCGTGGGTCGCCCGCGCCCAGACAGCGTATCCACGCCGCGGATGTCTCGCGCGACGAAGGCCACCGCATGCACAGACAAACGTCCGCCGCGGCGAGATAGTCAGATACTTCGCGTTCCGGCACGAACCCGGTGACGATAACGCGATCTGCGGCACTGTCGAGGGCGTGCGCCTCCGCCATCGGATCGTAGTGCTCCACGGCATCGCCGACGAGCAACAGGCGAGCGTGTGGCACCGCATGTGCGATGGCCGCCAGTGCTTTGATGGCCGGGCCGATCCGCTTCTCGGGAGTGACCCCACCGAGCGAAGAAGACGACGGCATCCTCTGGAAGTCGATGCCGCTCGCGGATGTGTACCCGTGCCTCCGGACTGGCGGCAGGGTCCGGCACACCCATACCGACGACCACCACCGTCGCGTTGAAGCTGCTCTTGGCGAATCTGCTCCGCAAGCCATTGGTTATGAACCATCACGCACCGTGCGCCGTCGACGACGAGCGCGCGCATCGGCCAGAGGTAGGTGAGCGAGCCCAGGAGTCCGGCGATGCCCAGCTCCGCGATCTCGATGCCGGCGGTTGGATGGTTGAAGTGGAATGCCAGGAGCGGGGGGTTCGGCCTAGTGCTTCATCCTGTTCGCTGTCACATTGGTCTGCGATAAGGGTTTTCTAGGATCGCCCGCGAAGTCCTTGCCGACAAGTTCGGCGAGGATGGAGGCTGGTGATGGCGCTGAAGGGCGTTGGCAGACGGGTCCAGGTGAATGAGGGTCGCTCCGAGCTTTGAGCGGATCGTGCGTGCGGCGAGCTCTGAGGTGCGGATGGTCGAGCGCGCGCGGATCGTGCTCGCCGCGGCGCGGGGGATGACCGGGAGGCAGATCGCGGGCGAGGTCGGTTGCTCTTTGCCGACCGTGGTCAAGTGGCGCGGTCGGTACGCGGAGCGCGGGATCGAGGGGCTGAAGGATGCCCCGCGGTCAGGGGCGCCGTTGACGCACGGCCCGGAGACCAGGGCGTTGTTGATCGCGAAGGCGTGCACCCGGCCGGAGCCGACTGCGGAGGGCGCCCGGCGGGAGCGGTGGACCTATGAGGAGCTGGGAGCGGAGGTGGGCATGTCCGCGTCGCAGGCGCACGTGATCCTGTCGCGCGCGGAGATCAAGCCGCACCGGACCGACTACTGGATGATGAGCGACTACTCGCGGCCCGAGTTCGAGGAGCGCCTCGGCGAGATCTGCGGGCTGTACGTCGACCCGCCGGAGAACGTGCTGGTCGTCTCGCTCGACGAGAAGACCGGGATCCAGGCCAAGGCGCCGACGAAGCCCGACCAGCCGCCGGCGCCGGGCAAGCCCGCCCGCCGCGAGCACGAGTACACCAGAAACGGCACCCAGTGCCTGTTCGCGTGCCTCAACGTGCAGGAGGGGGACGTGCTGGCGATGCCTTCGAAGACCCGCAACCGGTGGGACCTGATCCACTTCCTCGATCACCTCGACGACGAGATCCCAGTGGTCGAGGGCCAGAAGATCGTCGCGATCACCGACAACCTCTCCACCCGCGGCACCGAGGAAGTCGAGCAGTGGCTCAACGACCATCCCCGCTGGAGCTTCCAGTTCACACCGAAGTACGCCTCGTGGCTCAACCAAATCGAGATCTTCTTCTCGATCCTCTGGCGGCGACTGCTCAAGCACGGCATCTTCACCAGCGAACACGACCTCGCCCAGCAGATGCTCGCGTTCATCGAGACCTACAACCAAACCGCCAAACCGTTCAAGTGGACGTACACAGGCAAGGTCCTCGAGGCATGAGGGCGCGGATTAACGGGATGCACCACTAACGGGGCTCCGCCCCAGCCCGGACAAGTCAGTGTCGTGGGTGGTCGAGCGGGGTCGCCCGGTTTCGCGGCTGGGATGGGTCCAGGCGGCCCGGTGTGCGGTCTTGGTCGTTGGTGCTGGCCGAGGTAGGCTCCGGTCGAGCCTAGATCCAGGACCCGAGGGTCCTGCGTTGAACCGCCCGAAGCGGTTAGTGGCCGCGTAGGGCCTGTCGACCGGAGCCTGCCATGACGATAGCTCGCAGCGCCGCTGATGTCTTATCCGGGCACGTGACGTTGGAGGTCGAGTGCGTGGACCGGATGTATCTGAATCTGTACGTCCCCAAGCTGCAGTACGCGTCCGGGGTGGTGGGCTTCTTGCGCGACCACCAGGGCGCTACGTTTGCGTCTTCGGCGCTGATGGCTCCGATGACCAGGCGGTTCGTGAGCGAGATCGAGCGGTTCGCTGAGCGGGAGGGCGTGGACCTCGTCACGTTTGAGAAGGGGCAGCGCAAGGACGACGTCGCGCTGGACTACTTGGCCGGGTTCGCGGCTGAGGAAGGGGTGCTGTTTGTCGGCAAGGCGCAGGAGAAGACGACGACGTTCCGGACCGAGAAGCGCCGCAACGCCGTGACGGGCGCGAGCTATCCCTGGATCGTGCGGGCGACCGCGATGGTCAACCAGTACTACATGTACTGCGTTGATCGCGACTTCGGGCCGTTCTTCATCAAGTTCAGCTCCTACTTTCCCTACAACGCCAAGCTGTGCATCAACGGCAACGAGTGGGCTAAACGCCAGGCCGCCCACGCGGGGATCGCGTTCGAAGCGCTGGATAACGGCTTCGCTGCGTGCGAGGACCCGCGGGGTCTGCAAATGATCTGTGATCGGCTGAGCGCCCGCAAGATCGACGCGCTGGCCCGCAAGTGGTTCGGGATTCTGCCGCACCCGTTCACTGGTCGCGACCGCCGAGCAGGGTATCGCTATGACATCTCGATCCTGCAGGCCGAGTTCTCCCTCACCCAGGTGCTCGACCGGCCGCTGACCGGACGCGTGTTCTTTGAAGACGTCATTCGTGAGAACCTGGACCTCGGCCGCCCTGACAAGGTCTCGTTGATCTTCAACCGGCGGATCAACCGGCGTACCCAAAGCCGGTTCCGCACCCGGGTGATCACCGAAGGAGTGACGCCATCGCTGCACGTCGACTACAAACATTCCCGGATCAAGCAGTACCACAAGCAGAACCAGGCTCTACGAACCGAGACCACGATTAACGACACTCGCGACTTCGGTATCGGCAAACGCCTCCATAACCTCCCCGCGCTGCGACACATCGGCTTTCAAGCCAACCGACGTCTCCTTGACGTCCAACGAGTCAGCGCGGACTGCCACATCGGCCAACAAGCGTTCGACCAAGTCTGCCAGCCCGTCGTCGTCGATCACCAGCGTGCAGCCGCGCTGCGCTTCGGCGACCCTCGGGTCCAGGCGCTGCTCAGCGTCCTGGTCGTCTTTCGCCTCCTGCCCACCGGGTTCTCCAACCGAGACCTGCGAACCCACCTCGCACCATTACTGGGCCTCGACCCCAGCACCATGACCGCGGGCAGAATGACCTACGACCTCCGACGACTACGCCTGCACCAGATCATCCAACGCATCCCGCACACTAACCGCTACCAGGTCACGCCCTTCGGACTGCAGGTCGCGACGTTCTTCAGCCGCACCTATAGCCGACTGCTACGGACCGGGCTGTCAGAGATCTGCGACCCGATAGCAATCAACACCCCGCTACGCCGCCACTTCGACCGACTCGATCAAGCGATCACCGCCCACATCGACCAACTCAACCTCGCCGCCTGAAACTTGACTCATCTCTCCCGGCTTCGCCGGGTCAAGCCTCCTAGTCTGCCGGCGGCTTTGGCTTGGCGCCCTGGATGAAGTTGGCACCGAGCACCTCGCCTACTTCGACTTCGACAGCGGGTTCTCCGACTGTGCCGAGTCTGACCACTGTGCGGCAGCGTCATCACGAAGGCCCACACCATGCGCCCTGCTTCTCGATGGGTCGAACCAGCGGCCG
The DNA here is from genome assembly GCA_963836065.1 of uncultured Solirubrobacterales bacterium. Classification (GTDB taxonomy): domain Bacteria; phylum Actinomycetota; class Thermoleophilia; order Solirubrobacterales; family Solirubrobacteraceae; genus Palsa-465. The sequence continues at coordinate 21,565 of CAWIII010000004.1, read as the reverse complement.
AGACGGCCGTAATTTACCTCGGCATCCTCACCGGGTGGCGTGATCTCCTTGGGCAACGTGATCTCTTCCGGACGGACCGTGCGGATGTGCCTGCGCACGAACCGACGACAGTCTCGTCACTCCCTCACCCACGCCGGATGCGACCGCGTCGTGCCTCTTGGCGATCGCCAGCTCATCATCGCCTGCATAACGGACAGCCTTTGATGGTCGAGGCGCCTGTTCCCGCGTGAAGCGGTACCGCGGTCCCTTCAGCGGCGGTGACCGCCGCTCTCCTCCTTCTCATCGAAGGGGAAGTGAGCGAGCCCGCTTGCGGGTTATGCGCAAGCGGGCTGCGGTGAGCTCCCGATGCGGGAAGGCGCCACAGCCCTCATCATCGAACAAGTTTAGGAACGGGGTCCCAGCTCAGGCCGGGGACGCGACTCGCACGGGGCCCGCCCGAATGGGGGTGTCCAATGAAACGGCTGGTGAATCACTGGTCGTTGCCGGCGATGAGAGCTGCGTCGATCGCGTTGTGTTCCGTTTGCTGGAAAAGCGTGATGTCAGGGGAGCGGAAAAATGCGCTGCCCCGCTGGCTTGGGCGCGAGCACCAACTCGCCGTGGTGTTGCGTCGGTTGATGCTGTTCGTCGGTCTGGCGTGCATGGGGTCGCTGCTCATGTTCGCGCCCAGCGGTCAGGCGGCGGTCGTCCGGGATGCGGCCGCTGCGTCTGGTGCCGTGTCCTTCGATCAGCCGTCCTACACGGCCCATGAGAATCAGGGCTATCTGACGATCACGATCGAGCGGACCGGCGACCTCAGCGGTGATGAGCACGTCGGTTACGGCGTCAAGAGCCAGGGCGCCCAGCCGGGGATCGACTTCAACGTCGTCCCCAACACCTATGTGACGTTAGCCCCTGGCCAGAGCAGCTACAGCTTCACCGTGCAGATCATCGACCAGGGGATGCACACCGCCATCCCGGTGCAGGCGCTGGCCTATCTATACGGCTCCTATCCCAACAGCGTTGGAGCCAGCAGCAACGCGCCGGTCACGATCCTGCGCGACGATCCGCTCCAGGTTCGAGACGTAGCGGACCCGCTCGGGGTCCCGGGTCCGGTGGATGGCAACCTGATCGCCGGCACGAAGTTCTACGTCAATCCTGCCTCCCCGGCAGCGCAGGCGCAGGCGTTCTACGCCAGCTCGAACCCCGCATGGGCGCAGCTGTTGGGTGTGATCGCGGATGAGCCCGGCGCTCATAGCTTGTACATGTGGAACATGGGCGCCAACGTCGAGGGACAGGTGGCGCACTACCTGGAGGGAACCCAGGTTCAGCAGCCGGGCACGACGGTCATGCTGTCGACCTACAATCTCGTGCACGCCAGGTGCGGCTATACGGCGACGCCGGCGATGGAGGCGCTGTATGACAACTTCATCGGGCAGGTGGCCGCGGGCATCGGCAACTTCCACGTGGTCTTCTTCCTGGAGCTTGACTCGCTGATCACCGCGCCCTGCCTGAACCCCCAGCAGCTGGCAATCCGCAACGCCGAACTGCGATACGCCGTGTCAGTCCTGAAGGCCGATCCCCACACGGTCGTCTATCTCGACGGCGGCGCCGCGGATGCCGCGCCCGCCCCCAAGCAGGCGCAATACCTGCGTGGCGCCGGTGTGGCCCAGGCCCAGGGCTTCTTTCTCAATTGGGCGTGGCTACTTCACGACGACGGTGAAGTCGCTGCTAATCGATGGGTTTTGCCCGGTGTTGGGGGCTCGTGAGTCGCGCTTAACCCGGGGTTATCGTCCGGCAGGGTCGATAACCGGGGTTTGAGCGTCGCTCAGCGGGCCTTGAGGCGGGGCCGTTGGGGGGCGTGGAGGGGCCGGCCGCGTCTGGCGAGGATGTGTTCGGCGGCCTGTCGTGAGAGGTCGCGCATCTCGTCGAGGACCGCTTCCAGCGCTCGGCGGTTGGCGATCCATTCCTGGTAGAGGGCGGCGTCGTCGGCGGGAAGGATCTTCGAGACGGTCTTGCCGGCGTCCTTCCAGGAGATCTGCCAGTACGGGCCGTGGCGCTGCTCGGGGTTCACGCAACGGCAGTTGGGGTTCTTGCAGGTGGTGTAGCGCTCGATCAGCGAGCCCTCGCATGTGAACCCAATCTCGGTCAGGCGCGCTGTCGCGGACCGGTAGGCGGCGTTGAGCCGTTGAAGGTCGGCGAGCGATCGGGGTTCTGTCATCGCCCAGTAGAATACTGGGCGCTCGGATGGACGATCAGTCGCCTCCGAGCAGTGGGATCGACGCGTTCCGGGATCTGGAGCGCTGGCTGTCGGGCCAGGCAGCAGCGAGCGCCGGGCTCTCGGAGCTTGAGCGCGAGTCAGAACAGCGCGGGCGTGAGATCCTGCGCCTCGCCTTGCAGGCGCACATCGAGGCACGCGGCGACGGCGATGTGGGTGAGGCGATCGTTCTGCCCGGTGAGCGGGGAGCAGTCCGCCTGGCGCACAAGCGCCTGCACACTCGCCCGCTGGTGACCTTGTTCGGCGAGGTCCGCGTCACACGCATGGGCTATGGCGCGCGCGGGCGGGAGGCGATCCATCCGCTCGACGCCGAGTTGCGCCTGCCGGGCCGCCTGTGGAGCTACGAGTGCCAGCGGCGGCTGCTCCGCGCGGTCGTCTGCGGCCCGTTTGACGAGGCGATCGCGCTGATCGCAGAGATGACCGGCACCATGATCCCCAAGCGCTCTGCCGAGCAGCTCGTCCAGGAAGCCGCTGCGGACTTCGAGACGTTCTACGCCGCTCGCGCGCAGGACGCGATCGCGCCAGCCGACGGCGAGCTCCTGGTCGGCGCGATCGACTGCAAGGGCATCCCGATGGTCAAGCCCGACGGCGCGCAGCGCGTGGTGCGGCGCACCAAGGGCGAGAAGGCCAACAAGAAGAAGATGGCGACCGTCGCCGCTGTGCACAGCCAGCCGCCGATCCCCCGCACCCCCAAGGACGTGATCGACAGCCTGTTTCACACCGACGGCGCCTCATCCGACCGTCCCAAGCGCCCCAAGCCGGCACGCAAGCGTGTGTGGGCGAGCCTGACCGCAGGCAAGGACGCGTTCATCAACGACGTCAAGGCCGAGATGACCCGCCGCGACCCCCAACACGACCGGACATGGGTGATCCTCACCGACGGCGAGCGCGCGCTGCAACGCCGCGTGATCAGCACGTTCACCGACGTCACGCTCGTGCTCGACCTCCTGCACGTCCTCGAGAAGCTCTGGAAAGTCACGCACGTGCTGCACCCCGAAGGCAGCCCCGAAGCCGAAGCGTTCGTCCGGGCGCGCACCGAACGGATCCTTTGCGGCATGAGCGGCCAAGTCGTCAAAGGGTTCCGGCAGACCGTCACCAAACGACGGCTCACCGGCCAGAAGGCCAACACCATCCACGGCGTCTGTGACTACCTCTACCGCAACCGCGAACGGATGCGCTACGACGAGTACCTACGCAACGGCTGGCCGATCGCCTCAGGCACCGTCGAGGGCGCCTGCAAGAACCTCATCCGCGACCGCTTCGAACGCTCCGGCATGCGCTGGACCCCCCAGACCGCCGAAGCGCTCCTGCGCCTACGCGCCACCCACCTCTCCGGCGACTTCAACGACTACTGGGAACACCACATCAAGCTCGATCAACAACGCCTATACCACCAGAACGCCTGGCAGCTCAACCCCGTCGTCCTGAAGTAGCCACGCCCTTCTCAATTCGACGCACTTCGACTGGACGACCTCGGAGCTGCACTATGGCCAGCAGATCTCCAGCCTGCTTGGCGGCAGTCACTTCGTGATCAACACCGGGGACAATGGACGCGGCCCGCTGCGTCCCAAGAACCAAGTCAAGGACGGCAATGAGGTGCTGTGCAACCCGCCGGGGCGCGGCCTGGGCCCGCTCACACTCCAGAACCACGTCGCCGAGCCCACCGGCTACGCCGGCGACGATGGCTTGCTCTGGTTCAATAATCCCGGGGGCAGCGGTGGCCAGTGTGTGCCGGGAGCCCCGCCGAGCGGCGTGTTCTGGCCCGCCTACGCGGTGATGCTGGCCAGTAACTGGGTCAACACGGTGACGGGGCCCCCCGCGCCTAGCACCCCGGGTTGCACCGTTCCGAACCTGACGCGACTGACGCTCGCCAAAGCCCGCAGGGCGCTCACCGCCCACCACTGCAAGCTGGGCACGGTGAAGCACAAGAAGTCCAAGTTGTCGCTCAGGAACCGCGTCATCGGCCAGTCAGCGCGTCCGGGGAGGAAGCTCGCACCCGGGGGCAGGGTCGGGGTCACCCTAGGAAAGCGGCCTCTCCGTGGATGATCGTAGGTGAATCTCGCGCGCTTCGAGGGCGTCGGGCCACGGGTAGCTCCGCTACGCTCGCCTGTCAAGGACGCCGCTGCGCGGCTCGCTGCGCTCGGCCCTGTCGGGCCGTCCTTGACTGGCGGGCTCCGCTTCGCTGGATCGCAGGAAAGGGTTGTGCTGGACGCACAACCTGTGCAGGGAGCAGGGGTTTCCTTGACGGCCGCCGGAGTTCCACGCGGGATGTCTACGCCTCCTCGCACCGAGCGAGCCAGAACACGCCTACGCCGGTCACGCGGGTCCTGCGGCCGAGTCGAACTCCCCGGATCCGCCCTGCGTCAGAGCGTCGCGCGACGCGCCCCGCTCTAACGGCAGCCAAAGGTGCAGGCGGGTTCCATGTGGACGTGTCACCGTAAACAGGCCCGCTACTCACCGATCTAGTCGTGCATCCTGCAAGTTCGCTGTCACATTGGTCGGCGATAGGAATTTCTAGGATCGTCCGCGAAGTCCTTGCCGACAAGTTCGGCGAGGATGGAGGCTGGTGATGGCACTGAAGGGCGTTGGCAGACGGGTCGATGTGAGCGATGAGGATCGCTCTGAGCTTGAGCGGATCGTCCGTGCGGTGAGCTCTGAGGTGCGGATGGTCGAGCGCGCGCGGATCGTGCTCGCCGCGGCGCAGGGCATGACCGGGAAGGAGATCGCAGCGGAGATCGATTGCTCTTTGCCGACCGTGGTCAAGTGGCGGGTAAGCGCTATTGGCATCCTGGCGAGCGCGGAGCTGTATGACCCCGCGAAAGCTGACAGTCAAGGGACTGGGCTTGGTCGGGTGGTTGGCTCCGGCTGCGGGGGCGCTTGCGTTCAGTGCCGCAGCAGTGACGATCCTTGAAAGGAATGTATTGGCTCAAAGCATCCCAGCCGCGGCGGCGGACAGATCGGCAGACCCAGGCGGAAGGAGAGAGAACGCCGGGGCCGCCGTGAAGGCGCCCACCGTCGGCTGGGGCACGGCGCGCACGATTGGCGACCTTGCCGCCGCGCTCGCGCTGCTGGTCGCCTTCGTGATCAATGAGCAGCGCCACCGCAACCCGCTGGCGCCGCTGTCGATCTTCAAGATCAACGGGCTCGCGTACGCCGACGTCACCCAGCTGATCGCGTTCGCGGGCTTCCTGGCGATGTTCTTCTTCCTCAGCCTGTCAACCGAAAGCAGTACCTCTGCCGTTGTGTGACGCATCTCACACAGGAACCCGCCCAGCTTCCGACCGATGAGCCTATGAGTCGGGTGGGAGGTCGTCTACGAAAGGAACCCCATGAAGCGCATCTTGGACCAATTTTCCTTGGATTCGACCTATGACTGCTGGGCCAGCTCCCAGGAACTTCAGGGAGGTCCTTCGGGACGCGCTGGACCAGCGGCAGCTGAAGAACAAGGCCTTCGCCGACATGGTCGGTGTCTCGGAGAACACCGTCAGCAACTGGACGAGGGGGCAGTACCAGCCCAACCACGCACGCACCGAGAAGATCGCCGATCTGCTCGGACTGACCATCGACGAGCTTCATGGACGAGTTCCGGCTCGCTCGATCGCTCAGCGGTACGCGCCGGCGGTTGAGATGACCGACGCAGAGGCGCAACGAATTGTGAGCGCGTTGGCGTCCCTTGACGTGAACGCGGAGGCCGCCCTCGACACCCTGCAACGCGTGACGCCGCCACTTATCGAGATCCTCGCTGCAGCCCGCAAGCATGCCGCTCAGATGAACGGCGGCTCCTGAAGCTGCCCATGCGACGGGCGAAGGATTCTTCACTGGTCGCGCGCCGCGCGGAAGCGGGCGATGAAGCGACTCGCGACGCTGTTGGTCTGCGGGTGTTCGCGCAGACGTTCACGCGGCCTGGTCACGCACTGCCTGCCGGCAAGCAAAACCCCCCGATTACCGGGGGGTTTTTCTATGGGCCGTGGAGGACTCGAACCTCCAACCTTGGGATTTGCTCGCTCCATCGCCGGGTAAAGCTCGCGCTTGAGGATCGTCCCGTTCACGAGGTCGGCTCACCCGACGATGACCAGGGTGTCGTTGTCCCCGGCGACCGAGCTCGCCCCACCAGCCGCCGAGACCTGTTGCCCAATCCGTTGCCCACGAACAAGAATCGGGCGGGCGGGCATAGTCTGTGGGCACAAGAAAACCCCGCCTGAGCGGGGCTTTCTGGAGTGGGCGATCCTGGACTCGAACCAGGGACCTCTTCCTTATCAGGAAAACCTGATGTCCCCTCCAGTCCCCCCAACTCGAACTTAATCCCTGCAAACCGCCGCGACGGCGCCAGCGAAAGGGGACTGGAGGGGACTGGGCGGGACAACCTGGTGGCCCCGTGGTGGCCCCACGACCGCAGTTCGAGAGCAAGGCGTCGTGTGGCCCGGAAGCGGACATCACGCCGACGATACGGTCAAGCCCGGACGCTCGGGAGGCGGGCCGCTGCGCGCCTGCATGATCGCGTCGACCGCGGCGAGCCTCGGCGCGTGGTCGAGCTCGTCAATTACGTGCCCGTAGGTCTCCAGGGTCAGGCGGGGACTGTGACCGAGCTGCCGCGCGACATAGTGCACCGAGCGACCCTCATGCAGAAGCAGCGACGCGAAGCTGTGGCGCAGGTCGTACGGGACCGCGTCGGCGAGGCCGACGCTGGCAAGCAGGCGGGCGAACGTCCGCTCACGCCAGTTGTCCCAGGTCGTCTTCGTCCAGTGGCATCCATCATGACCGGGAAAGATCAACTGGTCGGCGGCAGGGCGACCGGCCGCCATCCTGAACTCCCGCAGGTCGCCCGCAAGCGGCTCCAGCAGTCGCACCATGCGGGCCTTGTTGCTCCTATGTCAAGGGAGGGTCGCAATTTGCGGGTTTCTCGTCGTCGAGCCTTGGCTGAATACGGTGGGACGAGAGGGCCGACCTGTCGCGAGATCTGTCGCAGAGTGGCCCTTGGATCTCGGTTGGATCGCGCGGGCTGGCTGTGAAGCGCGATCAAGGGAATGTCGGTCGTCGAGGGGGTAGTTGGCCGTGGGCGACGCGTCGCGCGACACGTTGCCCCAACGGCCTGACGCTCACTGGATGCGCAACTGCTCGCTCGGCACAGCCTGCGCGCTTGCCGCTCGCCGGCGGGCGAGCGCGAGCCGGGCGCGCGAGGCGGCCTGGCGGCAGCGTTTGCCGCAATAGCGCGCCTCGAGCCGGCGCCCCTCAGGCATCGGTGCGGTGCACCCGGCGCAGCGTTCGGGCGGCGCGAGCCGAGCGGCCTGAGCGCTCACGCAGCCTGGCGCGCGAGGCGGCCTGGCGGCAGCGTTTGCCGCAATAGCGCGGCCTCCGCGCGGGCGGTCTGGGCGATAGGCTTGCCGCAACGCTCGCACACGCGACCGGCTGCCCACGGAAGCTCCCGTAGCGCGCCCACACGGGGCGCCGCGAGCGCGTCCGCCAGCTCGGCTCTCGCCGCCTTGCCAGCGGCCGGCTCGCCGCCCGGGCCGCTGGGCCCAAAGCACGGCTCGCCCGGGCCGGCCTTGCAGGTCGGGCAGCGCCCGCTGCCGCCAGCCGCGGCGACATGCCGGACCAGCTCGGCGGACGCTGCGCGTCCCTTCGCGCGCGGGCGACAGCGCGTGGCCCGACGAGGCGCCGCAGCGCGTGCTCAACCAACCACAGCCGCCGGTCCACCCGCGCTATCTGCGACGTGTCGCGCGACACGTCAAGAGTGTCTTCACTGGCAGCCCGGTCAGATCGGTGGGAACACGTCGTTTGGATCGATGAGGTCGTCGTCGAGCCGTGATCGCGCTGGTTTGCGGCAGGCGTGGCCGTCCGGCGGTTCTCGCCGGGTCGGCAGCCGGGCGCAGAGGAGCTCTGGTTGGGCGAGCTGGCGGCGGGGCTAGGTGATGCAGACCATCGGGATCGCTGCGGCGATGCGTTGGACCTCTCGGCGGGCGGCCGAGGGTTGCGGGATTGTGATCGGCTCGGGCTCGGCGGGTTCGGCGGTGCGCTCGGCCGGCGGGGTGGTGCGCTCGGGAGCTTGCTGGGGTTCCAGTGGCGGCTCGGTGAGCAGCCGCCAGAAGCGGCGCGCGAGATAGCGCTTGAGGGACCGCAGCGCGCCCTTCCTGGTTTTGCCCTCGGCCTGTTTGCGTGCGAGGTACTCCCTGGTGGCGGAATCGTGTTGGGCGCGGGTGATCACGATCGTGTGTAGCGCCCGGTTGAGCTGGCGGTCCCCGCCGCGGTCAAGGCGGTGCTGGGTTCGCTTCCCCGAGGAGCACGGGATCGGAGCGGTGCCGGATTGGCGACCGAAGCCAGGCGTCTGAGCGGAACCGCTCGGCACCGGCGGTGCGGCCGATCAACAGCGCCGCGGTCAGCGCGCCGCAGCCCTGCTCTTCAAGCAGCCGCGGCCGGTAGGCGCCAACCAGCGCCAGCAGCTCTGACTCGAGTCGATCGGCCTGGCGGGTCAGTGCGCGGATGTGCGCGAGCTGCTCGCGCGCGATCCGCGCGCGTGGGCCGGCGCCGATCCGTCGCAGCTGCCGGTCAAGGCGTTCAAGCTGGCGCTGATTGGACAGGGCGCCTGCGGCGAGCTTGGCCTCAAGCGCCGGGCAGAGTTCCAGCAGATGCCAGCGCAGCCGGTTCTGCATCCGGGTGCGCTCCTTGACCAGATCCTCGCGATGATCGAACAGCAGCCGGATCTCCATCGCCCGCTCGTCCAGGTACGCGATCGGGAAGCGATCGACGCCGTCCTTGACGACCGCGCGAGCGACCGCCTGCGCGTCAATCTGATCGGACTTGCCGCGCTCGCGCTCGCCGCGACGCGACGCTCCCATCATCTTCGGCGGCACCCTGACGACCCGCTCGCCCGCAGCCAACAGCGCCTGCTCCAAGCGGCGCGAGACATGCCGGCAGTCCTCGATCGCCCACACCCGCTCCTCATCCAGCCCGCGGGCCCAGCGGACCGCCGCAAGATGCCCCGGCTCATCGGCCTTGATCTCTCGACTACCGCGCACGCGGCCAGTTCCCTCGTCGACCGCCGCCAGCGCATGCGTGTGCTTGTGCGTGTCCACCCCGATCACGATCATGTACACCGTCCCTTCGTTGGTTGACCCACTGATGAAGCGGATCTCCGGCGGACAGACCTCTGTTGCGGCAGCTTTGCCAGGCTCCTATCAAGTCACGCCGGCGATCCTCGGCCGGCGGCGAGCGACATAACAAGGGCAAGTCAGACCAGGCCCGTCAGCCCGGTCGACAGCGCGTCTCAGAGTCAGCTCGTCGCCGGCCGGAGGACCTACCAGCCCGGTCGGACGTCACCGGCCGTGATCAACGACGTTGACACAGAGCGCGTCTTGGTCGGCGCGACCCGGCCGGCGGAGATCGCCCGCTCGATCAGCAGCGTCCGCTCGCGCACATCCCCCCAGCGCAGCGCGAGCGCCTCCTGCGGGCGCACACCCGAGTAGGCCAGCACGGAGATCAGCGTGGCGTCGCGATGGCGCGTGTACGGAGTACCCGGCGGCTGCACGATGTAGGCACGCCGCTTCCGCCCTCCGCCCAGAGCAGACTCGGAAACCCGGGTGGATGGAGGGTTCAGTGCCGCGGCACGGATCGCCTCAACGGTCGCCGGCGCCAACGGGCGCACCTCCTCGCGGTGCGGCTGGCGCGCCTTCCGCACCGACCTGACCGGGTTGGTCGCGATGTGCTCGGCCTCACGCGCCGTCTCAAGAATCGAGCCGAGCAGCACCAGCGCCTTGACAACACCACTCGGGCCGGCACCCCGCCGCAGCCGATCCGCTTGCCAGCGCGCGATCGCCTGCGGGGTCAGATCCCTCAGCGCGCACTCGCCGAGGAACGGGGCAATGTGGCTCACGTACAGGCCTCTATAGGTGCGCCTCGTGTTCTCGGCTAGTTGCGACCCGTATACGGGAACCCACGTCTCGGACACGTAGCTGTCAAGCGTGACCTTCCCGCTATCGATCCCAGCGAGATGCCCGAGCCGCGCCCGCAGCTGAATATCCGCAGCAAACGCTTTCGCGTCCGCTTCGCGGTCAAACGTCCGCGACTCTCGCGGGCCGCCACGGCCCGCGGGTCGCCACCTGACCCTCCAACTGACCTTGCCCGACTTGGTTTTGCGTCTTTCGATATCCACGGCTCTAGCCGAGCTCTCGCCATGCCGCCTCGACCGCTTCGCTTACCTTTCTACCGCAACGCCGGCGGGGCTGGCGAGAAACCGGCTCCGCTGGCGGTGATCTGGTAGCAAGCCAGCCGTCGAGGGCATCGCGTGAGATCCGCGGAGAGCGACCGACATGGCCAGCCACGGGGAGCTCACCACCGCGGACCGCGCGCAGAATCGTCTTCACCGCGACCTGGGCGTGCTGCGCCGCGTGCGCCGGCGTCATCAACGCACTGGCCGACAGACGCGCCTCCAACGCGGCGACCCTCGCCTCCAGGCCGTCGAAATAGGCAGCGAGCGGCCCCAGCGAGCCGTCTGCTTGTCCACGGGCGGGAGCCGCAAGCAGGCTCGGCCTGGCCGCCTTGCCGATCTCGGTCATCACCAGTCGCCGCCAGATGGTCCATTGCCACCAATTGCCTATCCACATCTCTCCACTGGACGCACGCTGGCCGCTTTACGGCGGCGCTGGCGGGTGGCGGTGGGTGTCGAGCCACAAACCTTGGAAGCGCGCGCTCAGCATCTTTAGGACAGCGTGCTGCGCTTCGGACACTGGCTTTCGTTCCTCGACCCCAACCCATGCTCGGTGGAGCGAAGTGGATAGGCAAGTGCCACCAAAGGGCGTGCTGGCGGCCGGGCAGCTCCCGATCTGCTGGCGACCATGTAGCGCTCGGCGACGTCAGCGTCTGCGCGTCTTCAGGTTTGACCGCGCGCGTGTGCGGGTGGCTCCCACCACGGGTCGATCTGCAGCTCGGCCCGCAGTCGATCGAGATCGGGAGCGGGCCTGCCGGCTCGCGCCAGCACGTGGGCGTCGTGCTCGAACTCGCGGAGCACTGCCTCGAGTCGCGGCCTGGTCTGCTCTCGTCGCGAAGCGGTTCGCGGGGTCGCGCCGCCGAGCGCTGGTACCCGCTCGTTGGGCCATAGCGACTGCCATGCATCGACGGCGTCCTGGGATGCACCGAACGGCATCGGCATCCCGAGCTGGATCGGCGGCATGTCCTGCGCCGGGTCGATCACCGATCGTCGCTCAAGCTCGGGGTTGGCCCCGAGCTCGCGAAGCAGCTGTACGAGCGCTTGCAGCCGCTCCTCGGAGTTGACGGACACCTCGAAGCCGTCCGGGCATGGCTCGAGCCGCCCGCGTAGCCAGCGCTGCGGCTCATCGGGCTCCTCGATCGGCTCGCCCTCGCCCGCAAGCGAGCGGATCTGCGCGAGCGCGCCCGCGCGCTCGGTGCCGGTCAGCTCGCGACCCCACCAGCTCAACTCGCCCGCGGCCTCGGTCCGGAAGTCCGCGTGCGCGGCCAGGGTCCGCGTCACGGCTGCGGGATCGTTCACCGCCACGTGGACGGTGATCAGCCGGAGGCGGTGGCCGTCGGTGTTCGTGAGCTTCGGGCCGGCCGCGCGCCTGCGCCACACCTCGCCGGCGATCCCCGGGAGCACGCTGCCGAGCACCTTGCTCATCAAAGCCGCGACGCTCGGATCGAGCGGTTCGGCGCCCGCGACCAGCACGCCGTGCGGCGCGGGCTCGCGGCGCCGGCCGGGCCGCGCGCGCTTGCCGGCCGCCGCCTGTGCGATCGCGGCGCTCGCGTCGTGGACCCATTCGGCGGCGATGTCGCCCTCGGACGGACGCAACAGCACGACCGCGCCGGTGCTGCGCCAGATCCCGTCGAGCGACACGAGCGCCCCCAGCAGCACGCTCCACCGGCTGATTCCCGGAAGCTGCTCGGGCGGGATCGCCGCGTATCGGCGAACGCCGGTGACGATGTCGATCAGCCACAGGCCCGGACCCGGCTCCGGGTCGGCCACCTGCCACAGACCATAGGTGACGCTGCCAAGCCACTCGCGCGCCGCGCTCGAGATCTCCGCGGACACGTCCGGGTCGGTCGCGAGCAGCGCAAGCGGCGCGCAGGACTCATCGAGCCCCGGCTCACCCTCGCGCCCGAGCCCGCCCTCCTCGTCGTCGTCGGGCTCCACCAGCCAGGCATGCTCCATCGCGAACCGGAACAGCGCCTCGGAGCGCTCCTCATCGTCGCCCGGCTCGAGGCCGAAGGGATCCGTGGACTCGCCGCCCTGAGCCTCGCGCAACTGCTCCATCCAGTCCCGGACGCTCCCGGAGAGCGGCACCAGCAGCTCCGGTCTGCGCTCCTCGACAAGCATCCGCATCGCCTCCCGCAGCGCGTACAGACGCCCGCGGTCCGCGAACCCCGCAAGCTCCTCCCACTCCGCACGACCCAGCTTCTCACCCGCCCCCACGCGCCCGTGCAACCCCTCGAGCGCCCGGGCATACACCTCCTGCGCGTCCTCGTCCTCAGGCTCATCAAACAGCACCTCCCGCACCAGCTCGATCGCGTCCAGCTGCCTGCCCGACGCGAGCATGTGCTGGGCGAGCCCCACAGCTCCGTCCGGATCCAGATACGCGTCGAGCGCCTCGTCAAGCAGCCCATCCACCCGAGCCTGGTCGTGGTCGAACGCGCCGGCAACCTCGGCCGCGAGCGTCAGCGCCGTCACGCTCCCGGGCGCGAGCCGCGCCACCTCGCCCGCCACCACCCTCGCGCGCTCCTCGGACCCGTCACGTCTCAGCCGGATCGCGAGACCGGGCGGCGACGGCAGATCCTCAAACTCCTGCACCACCAACGCCGCGACCCGCTCCGGCGGCGTGGCCGGCGAGAGCGCCTCCTCCGCGCGCCGGCGGGCCTCAACGAACACAAGCTCCGCCATCCGCTCCGCCTCCGCCTCCGCAGATGGGCGCGGCGGCGCGGGCGCCCGCCCGGCCGGATGACCTCCCGGCCGCCGCCTACGCTGCTGCCGCTTGCCCCTGGACTTCGCCATGCCTGTCCGCGTCCTCGTCGATGACGCGCAAGCGTACGCGGCCAGGGCCGACAAACGTCGAGCGGCCCAAGTCCTAGCCGCGCGTGACGCCCGTGGGCCGCAACGGACCGCGCGCTTGGAAACGCACGGCGCCGCGCTGGGATCGGCGCGGAGTGCTGCATCCAGCCGGCAAACCGGAAGTCAGCCGCGGACGCCGCCGCGCTCATGCTGCTCGTCCGATCCGAGACCGTTCGAGGTCGTGATCCGGCGCTGGTCGGCTGTCGCATCGCCAGGGAGCAGCAGTGCAGCAATCTCTTTCGGATTGCCCCGATCGAAGCGGGGCGAGCTGCCTACGCACGGGTGTCCCCGTCTGTCGGCAAGCAGCGAGGCGCAACGACAATCTTGCCGTGGCGTCGTGGCCGCTCGGCGCCCGGTCGCGGCAGTCTTGACAGCGATGGTGGACGTCTGGGTTCACGCGATTGCGCAAGTCAGGTCCACGAGCTCTCTGGCCGCCCACGGCGCGCTGCATGCATGGGCAGCGCAAAGGATCCAGCAGGGCTCTGCATCAGTTTGCATGCGTTGCAACTGAGAAGTGTTCGGAGGCCGGGATGCGGTCTCGAGACGTGTGTCGCGCGGACCCAGGAGCGGCTTGCCATCGGCGCCGACCTTCTCCGTCTCAGTCGTCCACAGCAGGCGTAATGGCCGGGACGGGCAGCCCTCCTGCTTCGCCAGGATCGAGCGGAGATGCGTGATCTGGAGCCGCTCCCGCGGCCTACGTTCGGTTTCGGGAGCTGAGTCGATCCGCTTACTTCTGCGCTTGGCGGGGAGGAGTTCGCCTTGTGTCGCTGTGCGCTCGACCGTTCAGCCGACATGCTCTGGAGCAGCTGATCGCTTGTTGGCGCAAGCGACCAGCTGCCATGTGTGGGGTCGAAGCGCTCGAGATGCTACGTGGTCGGGGCACGGACAGGGTGTGCGCTGAAGGACCGGGTTGGTCATTCGTGCTTTGTCAGCTCGTGACGGCTTCCGATCCTCTTGAGCGGCGGGTGCGCCGTTGAGAGACGGCGACAGCGCCCGCGAGGCCGATCATCGAGAGCGCGACGCCGGCGGCCGCGCCGATGCCCGCGTTGCCCCAGTCAAACCCGTCCGTGGGGGTGATGACGCGCACGATCGTCGTGGGGGCGGGCGCCGGGTATTGCTCGTCGGGGTTGGGGCGCACGACCCAGGTCGACGGGGCCGGTCGCGCTGTCGCCGCGGCCCGCGCGAGTTGAGCGGCTTGTTGGTCGGGGTTGGGGCGCACGACCCAACCGGCCTGCCCGCCATGGGCGGACGCTGCCGGCGCGGCGATCGCGGCTAGCGCGAGTGCGATCGCCGCGGTCGTCCTGATGTGTTGATGGTGAAGCACGTTGCGGTCCTTCCTGGTGTTGCCGGTCACTTGTGCGATCGGGTCTGCGAGAACCGTGCCGTGGGTCGGTGCGGGAGTGGTTGGAAGCGGTTGGAAGCGGGTTGATTGCGGCTCGGGCGGAGTGGCTTTGCGCCCCTTCATGGGGCGGTGTAGAGTCGCTGCGACGACGCTCGGAGGGCTGTGTTGCAGTTCCGCATTCTTGGCCCGCTCGAGGTGACTGAGCGGGATGCGCCGTTGTTCTTGGGCGGTGCTAAGCAGCGCGCGGTGCTTGCGATCCTGCTCTTGCACCGCGGTCAGGTGATATCCAGCGAGCGGCTGATCAACGAACTGTGGGGCGAGCGACCGCCCGCGTCTGCCGCCAAGACGCTCCAGGGTTATGTCTTTCATCTGCGCAGGGCGCTGGGTGATGGCCTGGTGCACACCCGGCGCGGTGGCTATGAGCTCGAGTTGACGCCGGGTCAGCTCGATGCCGACGAGTTCGAGCGTCTGGCCGTCGAGGGCCGCGAGGCGCTGACCGGGGGAGATCCCGCCGCCGCCGCCCGCCTCCTGCGCGATGCCCTGAGGCTGTGCCGGGGGCCGCCGCTGGCTGACTTCACCTACGAGTCGTTCGCTCAGGCTGAGATCGCCAGCCTGGAGGAGGCGCGTTTGGCGGCGTTGGAGGTTCGGATCGACGCCGATCTCGCGCTCGGCCGCGAGGACCAGTTGGTCGGCGAGCTCAACGCCCTCGTGCGTGAGCATCCACTGCGCGAGCGAATCCGCGCTCAGTTGATGCTGGCGCTGTACCGGTCGGGTCGTCAGGCCGAGGCGTTGCACGCGTATCGGCTCGCGCGGAGCGAGCTCTCGGAGGGGCTGGGACTGGAGCCGGGTGGGGAGCTCAAGCGGCTCGAGCGGGCGATCCTCGAGCAGGATCCGGCACTCGATCTCAGCCCGGAGAAACCGAGGGTCGCGCGGCGGGTCCCGGCGCCCGATCGATCGCTGCTCGTCTTCCCCGGTGCGCTCGCCGGCCTCGAGGCGCTCCTTCGCCTCGCGGCGCCGCTGGCGGCGTCGGACCCGCCGCGGGAGCTGATCGTTGCGTGCGTCGTCGGGGCGGCCGAGGTCGGCGCCGCGACGGCGGCGCTTGCCGATCGAGCTGACGAGCTCCGGGCGGGCGGCGTCGCGGTCAGGACCGCGGCGTTCTCCTCCCCGACACCGGGCGATGACGTCGTCCGACTCGCCGCTCGACAGGACGTCGAGCTGTTGCTCATGGATGCCGGCCGTTCGCCGCTGGAGGGCGAGGCCGGGGCGGTCCTCGAGCAGGCGCCGTGCGACGTTGCGCTGCTGGTCGAGGCGGGCGGCTCGCTTCGGGCCGGGCCGGTGGTCGTGCCGTTCGGCGCGGCGCGGCACGATTGGGCGGCGCTGGAACTTGGCGCTTGGGTCGCGCGCGCGACTGGCGCGTCGCTGCGGCTGATCGGCGCCGCCTCTGACCGGCGGACGGACGGACGCGACGCGAGTCGCCTGCTCGCAGACGCGTCGCTAATCGTCCAGCGCCGCGCCGGGGTCGTGGCCGAGCCGCTGCTGGCGAGTCCGGGGCGCAAGGGGATTGTCGCGCTCGCTGCTGGCGCCGGCCTGCTGGTCGTGGGCCTCTCGGATCGCTGGCGCGAAGAGGGCCTCGGCCGGATTCGCACGCAGCTCGCCGCGGCTCCGCCGGCGCCCACGGTGCTGGTGCGACGACGGGCGGCGCTGGGCGGGCTCGCACCGGACGACACGCCAACGCGCTTCACGTGGTCGCTGACCGCGAGCGGGCGATGAGCGTCGCGTTCGCGCCCGGCACGATCTTCGCCGGCTACCGCGTGGAGGCGCTGGTCGCCCGCGGCGGGATGGGCGTCGTCTATCGCGCGAGCGACCTGTCGCTGCAGCGCCCGGTCGCGTTGAAGCTGATCGCACCGGAGCTGGCCGAGGACGAGCGGTTCCGCGGCCGTTTCCTCAAGGAGTCGCGCCTGGCGGCATCGCTTGACCACGCGAACGTCGTCCCCATCTACGAGGCAGGAGAGCGGGACGGGCAGCTGTACCTGGCCATGCGCATGGTCGAGGGGAGCGACCTCAAGGCGCTGCTCCGGCGCGACGGGCGGCTCGATTCCGAGCGCGCGCTCGCCATCCTCGGCCAAGTTGCGAGCGCGCTGGACGCGGCCCACCGGCGCGGGCTCGTACACCGCGACGTCAAGCCCGGCAACGTGCTCATCGACGAAGACGGCCACGCCTACCTGACGGACTTCGGCGTGAGCAAACAGCTCGGCGGCGTCTCGACCGACAGCGGCCGGATGGTCGGCACGCTCGACTACCTGGCGCCCGAGCAGATCCGCGGCGAATCGGTCGATGCGCGCACCGACGGCTACGCGCTGGCCTGCGTTCTCTACGAGTGCCTCGCCGGCGCCCCGCCCTTCCATCGGGAGACGGAGGGCGAGACGCTGTGGGCCCACATGCAGGAGCAGGTGGTTCCGCTCCGCGACCACCCGGCGCTCAACCCCGTACTGCAGAAAGGGCTCGCCAAAGAGCGGACCGAGCGCTACGCAAGCTGCGCCGACCTGATCGAGGAGGCCCGCCGCGCGCTCGGCCTCGCCACCCCTTCCGCGCGCCGCTCGCCTGTTCCGGCGGTCCTCGTGCGCCACCGCCGCGGCATCCTCGCCGCTGGGCTGCTCGTGCTCGCCGCAACCGCCGTTGCGGGGATCGCGGCGCTGACCCGGGGCGGCCCGCGGCCGCCGCCAGTCGGCAACGGGGTGCTCGCCATCGACTCGGCTGACGCACGACTCGGCTCATTCACGGAAGCGCGGTCGGCACCGAGCAACATCGCCGTCGGCGACGGCGCAGTCTGGGCGCTCAATACCGAAGACGACACCGTCTCCCGCATCGACCCCGGGACCAAGAGGCTCGTGAAGACGTTCATGACCGGTGGCCAGCCGAGCGATCTCGCCGCCGGCGCGGGAGCGGTCTGGGTCGGCAACCGTGGCGGGGACTTCGCCGCACGACCTCTGGCAGAACACACGGCCTATACGACGGCCAGTGTCTCGCGCGTCGATCCCGACTCGACCGAGATCACCCGGACCGTGAAGCTGCCGGACCGCAGCAAAGACTCGCAACCCCCGAGTGTGGGGTTCCCCCAGCTCGCGGTCGGTGCCGGCGCGGTCTGGGCCAGTGACCCCGACCCCAGCGTCTCTCGCATCGATCCCCGGACTGGCCGGATCATCGCGACGATCGACGCCCCCGTCGTACCCAGCACGATCGCGGCCGGGCCTGAGGGCGTCTGGTTTCTGAGCTGGCAGAGCCGCTCGGTGATGCAGATCGACCCGCGCAGGAACCGCGTCGCTCAGACGATCCCGATCGTAAGTGATTTCTTGTCGGGGATCGCGGTGGGCGCCGGCGCGGTGTGGGTAACGTCGCCAGAGGAGGGTTTGCTCTGGCGGATCGAGCCCGGGCCGCAACCGATCGCACGGTCCATCGACGTCGGGGTCGGCGTGAATTTCGTGGCGTTCGGCGACGGCGCGGTGTGGATCGGCAACTGGATGGACGGCACGGTCTCGCGCATCGATCCGCGCACGAACGCGGTGACGACCAAGGTGGCGGTCGGCGCGCCGCAGGCGCTCGCGGCCGGCGCCGGCTCGGCATGGGTCAGCGTGGCGGCCGGGACAAAGGACGGCAGGCTGCCGGCAGCGACCTGCAGCGAGGTGGCCTCGGGCGGCGGAAGGCCCGACGTCCTGATCGCCTCCGATCTCCCATTGCAGGGCCCCAACGGCGGCGGCCCCCGCCAGCTCGTCGACGCCATCCGCGCCGTACTCCAGAGCCATGGCTTCCGGGCGGGCAAGTACGTCGTCGGTTACCAGTCCTGCGACGACTCGACCACGCAGACCGGCTACTACGAGCAGCGCAAGTGCGCGGCCAACGCCAACGCCTACGCGCGCGCAAAGCGCGTCGTCGCGGTGATTGGTTCCTACGAATCACCTTGCTCCGAACCTGAGATCCCGATCCTGAACCGAGCCCCCGGAGGGCCGCTCGCGATCGTCGGCCTGGCCAGCACCCTCCCGGGCCTGACCCGCGGCGGCCGTCTCTCGATCCCGGGCTTAAGCCTGAGAGGCGAGCCCGGCGTCCTCTACCCCACCGGCGTGCGGAACTTCCTGCGGCTGGTCGCCCGCGACGATCAGCAGGGCGTGGCTCACGCCGAGCTCGCAAAACAACTCGGGCTGCGGAGCGTATACCTGCTGTACGACCCCGGGGACGCGGGTGCCGCGCACCTGGACCGAGCCGTTTCGGCGAGCGGCCTCGAAGCTCGGCGTCCGGATCGCGGGCTCCGACGCCTTCGACGCGAACGCCGAGAGCTACCGCGCGCTCGCGGACAAAGTCGCCCGCGCCGGAGCCGACGGCGTTCTGATCGGCGGCCAGGTGGGCCTCGGCGGAGACAAGCTGTTGAAGGCGCTGCGCGCGCGCCTCGGCCCGCGGGCCACGATCATGGCACCCGAAGGATTCACGCCGATCCCTGACGTGCTCGAGCGCGCCGGTCGCGCCGCCTACGGGCTGTACGTGACCACGCCGGTCGTGCCACCCGACGCGGTTCACCTGACCCCGGCCCAGGATCGCTTCATTCGCGACCTAGGCGAGACGGCGCGCGCACAAAACCTGCTCCACACGGTCCAGGCGACAGAGGTGGTCCTAGACGCGATCGCTCACTCCGACGGGACGCGCGCCTCCGTCCTGCGCGAACTCCAGGCGACCCGAGTCAAGGACGGCGTCCTGGGCAGCTTCAGCTTCGATCGCTACGGCGACATCAATCCCGCCAAGGTCACGATCCTCCGCGTCACAGGCCACACCCCGCGCAACGTCAACCTCCCCCTGGACTACGAAGGAGCGGTCATCGACCGGGTCGAGGCGGTACCCGCAAGCCTGTCGGGATAACGCCGGATCCACGATCACCGCCGCACACCCGCAGATGCTCAGCGTGGTCCATTAAAGCCGTAACCCCGCAGCCGGCGTTCGTGCGAACGGTAAGCGCGCGAGGTCCCTGGCATTGCATCGGGCTGCCGCTGATGGGCGAAGTCGGCTATCGATCGCTTGCGCTCGCCTCGCCACGCAGCAGTGCGGTACACGGCTTAGATGCTTCTCCTCCCTCCAAGACAACCGGCAGTCTGGCCGGTCGCTGTCGCTCAGACGCGGAAGCGCGACGTGATCACCGTCTCGCTGTCGAAAATCCGTGAAGCAGAAGGGCCGCCGCGTTCGCTCGCGTGGGCGGTTCTTCAGGATGCCTCCGCCGTCAGCAACAGCAGGGCTTCCGCGTTCGACGGCGGCAGTCGCTCTCTCGTCACTGGTAGGTGTTCTCAGGCACGGCCTCGCGCGGAGGCTCCCCCATCCGTCACCGAGTGAAGCAGGTCCACGGCACCGGCCGGGGCGGCGCGGGAGCGCGATAGCTCAGCCGGTCTATGGAATCGGGAGCGCCACGCTTTGGAACGCCAGCACCTCGGCGAGGCGATCGAAGTGCACGTCGCGGTGCAGGACCGCGATCCCACCATGCTCGGCAGCCGCTGCCGCGATCAAGGCGTCGGTAGGCGGAACACGGTGGTAACCATCGCTGTGCTGCGCCAGTTCGCGAATCGCACCAGCTGCTGCATCCGCGACGGCGCGATCGTTGCGCAGGATGCGCAACGCATCCAGCTCCGCCTCGAGCGAGACGTATTCCGTGCTGGTGCGCGCCGAGTAGAGAATCTCCATCCGCACGATCGGCGTGATCAGCATCCGATCGTCGCGGATCGCCTCCTCGAGCAGTCCGCCGAGAACCTCGGGTAGCGTCAGCGCCCGCCACCACGCCGACGTATCCGCGACGAACGTCGCGTCGCCGCGCAACAACTCGAACGCGTCCACCTAGCGGCTACTGCTCGTGCGCCGTCAAGCGCTCGATCTGCGAAAGCGTGTCGCGGTCGAGGCCGTCGGGGTCGCGGAGCCGGTGCGCCAGCAGTTGCAGCCGCGCCGCTCGCTCGTCTTCTGCGAGCGCTGGCTTCTCTGGCGCTGGAATGGGGCCCGCGGCGGCATCCTTCATGCGCTCCAGCCTAGCGCGCACGCAGGCGGCCCCGCCACCGTTCCGCCGGACGCTCGCATTGCCTGCGTTAGCGGCAGTCCGTAGGTCGCTCGCCAGCTCCGCGATGTCCGGCCCGCCTACAAGCGACGCGCTACTTGAAGCGCAAGTCGCTGTCGATCTGCACCGGGACAGCCGGATCTGGGGAGCAGCAGGAGCCCGGCTCCGGCGTCCGCAGAGTGCCGCTCATCGACGGAAGCAGCCACGATCTCGACGCCAGCGACAGTGCGTCGGCGGGTGCTTCCGGACATCAGCAGCCCGCCGGCTGGGGTGGGCGCTCACGACTGCTTCGATCTCCGCATGGTCACAGAGCCAGGAACTGAACGGGCGAGCTGCCTCGATCACCGGGCCCGCCCGGAGTGCTCGCCATCTCTCGCCACAGATACAACGCCGCGCCCGGCCGTCCTCCGCGCCATCGCGTTACGCGGGGACGACGATCGCCGAGCCGTGCTGGTGCTCGAGTCAGCCGCTCTGGACGACCGTTCGGGACGCGCATATGCCGTGGCGCGCGCGCGGACCAGATGGCGATCGCCAAGCCGTCGCGTCTCGGCCTCGATCACGTATCCGACGCCGCTCCGCGCCCGCGCTAGATGGTCGATCTCGCCCCACCGGGCCGCCAACCGCCAAGGAGAACGTTCCGGCGCTCGCCGGCCAGCTCGCATCAGTACATGGCGAACGGCGTTCCCGGAGCCCCCGCCCGCCTAACAGCGGCACGAACCAAGGAGCGCTTTTCCGCCTCACAGGCAACCGCCCGTCGCCCCAGTGGCCCCACGGAACACCTCGACCGTGCCGATCCTCCAGCAGCCACATCCTAGAAAATTGCGCAAATGCAGCGAATTCCTGGAT
>CAWIII010000003.1:0-165767 GCA_963836065.1 uncultured Solirubrobacterales bacterium | reverse complement strand
CTCGATGACGAAGCGCCGGGAGCTACAGGCCGCTCAGGACAGAACGCTCGTCGTGGGGAGATCCGATGGCCACCCATGGGGAGATCCGATGGCCATCAGTGGGGAGTTTCGATGGCCGCCTACGGGGAGATTCCCATGGCCGCCGTCAGACCTATAGGCAAAGGAGTCGTGCCGCTGGGGCGGGGCTGACGACTGCTGCTGGGCGAAAGCGGTCACGAGACGTTCGCGACGGCGACGCGCGCCTTCGTCGCATTGCGAGCGCCCCGGTCGGTGCTGGCGGTTGGATCCGAATGATCAAAGCAAGCGTCCCGCTGAATCGTCCGCGGTTGGGGCGCTCAGCCTCCGGGCTTGCCACGCACGCGGGCCGGACGGTGCTATGACGCCCCTGGTCCGGACGGCCTCGACTGGCAGCAGAGCCGTGCCGATGCGAGAAAGCGGCTCGGACGACTGCCCGCACAGTGTCGCGATGCGGGCGCCGACGGCGCCCCAGTCTCCAAGCGCGGCCTGACGGCCCGATCGATCACGCCTTGGCCGTCAGCGCGACCACGGGGATCGGCCGCGTGGTCCGACGCTGGTAGGCGTCATAACGCCCACCATTGTTGTCATTCACGAGCTTCCACAGGCGCGCGAACTCCGGGTCGTCGTGGCCGATCTCGGTGGCGGTGACCTGGTGGCGCGTACGTCCGATCTGCACCTCGACCTGCGGGTTCGCGCGGAGGTTGTGCAGCCATCCCGGCGCCTTTGGATTGCCGCCCTTGGAGGCCACCACCAGCCAGCGCCCTCCGTCTTGTGCGTAGACGAGCGAGTTGGTCCGCGTCTGACCGGTCCGGCGCCCCGTCGTGCGAAGCATCAGGCAGGGCACGCCGAGCAGACGATGCCCGATCAGCCCGTCGGTGTGCTCGTAGATGAAGGCGTGGACGTCGAGCGTCGCTTGGAACAACGTCTTAGTGATTGACACGTCGCGCAATCTACTCGAGCCGGCGAGCTCAGTCACTCGACGGACGAGCGCACAGCCTGAAGCTGCGGGCCAAGGCCTCGCCGCGATCGTTGCGCTCGGCGACGGGCACGTTCCAGGGCCGACCGCGTTGCTGAGCACGCTCACGGGCGTCAATGGACACAGGCCGGAGCCAGGTCGGGCGCCAGGAATTCGGGGGCGATGCGAACGCTTCCTCGCTGGCGCCCAGTCGCGGGCATCCGCGGCCCCGAAGCCGGACGCAGCCCGAAGCCCGCTCCTACCAATTGCGAGCCCGTCGCACGGGAGGCATCAGCGTCGGCCGCCTGAAGCGCCTCCTCTTGGGCGAAGGCATGCGTCCGGCCTGCCGGCCCGGGACGGACGCATTCGTGGACGTCCTGTGTCAACCCGGCGACATCTCGATCGTTGGCGCGCGCCGGTCGCCGAGCGTCGATCCGGAGCCGCAAAGCGGTCGACGACGCCAAGCTCTGCGTAGGCAGCGACGCGCTGCTGCACGCTGTGGCGTCCGCACTGGTTTCGGCGACCAGCAGGACTGTGTTTCGTGGTTTCGCACGGCCCTGCGTTGCGCGGCCAGCGCGTCCCTCGGGGCTCGCCGGGAGAGACCCCCAACGCCACGGAAGCAGGGAAGCGCTCGGGCCCGCCAAGTGCACCGAGATTCTCGAATCTTCTTTGCAGGTGTGCCACGTGGCACACCTGCGTTCAGGCTGTCGTGCTGACGGCGTCAAGGAGCTTGGCGAGCTGGTCTGCGGCGGCCTGATCGAGGATGATTTGATAGCCGCACTGGTGCGGGCGGGCTCGGGCATCGCAGCCGGTCGCTTTGATGATCGCGTCCTGGAGTCTCGCCGCCGCAGCGCGATGGTCCGGGTGTGGCTCAGGACGCGACCGTCGTTGCTCGTGGCATGCGATTTCGGCTTCGAGCGTTCGTACCGACCAGCGTGCTTCGACGGCGCGCTTTGCGAGCGTGCGTCTGCGGTGATGGTCCGGTTCGCTGAGCAGCGCTTTGCCGTGGCCCTTGGTCAGCAAGCCGGCGTCGATCAGGTGGATCGCTTCGTCGGGTAGGTCGAGCAGGCGGACGGTGTGCGCGATGTCGGCGCGGCTTCGGCCCAGGCGCCTCGCGAGGACGGTGCCGGTCACGCCGAGGTCCTCGAGCAGCATGGCGATCGTTCTGGCTTCCTCGATCACTGTCAGGTCCTCACGCACAACGTTCTCGATCAGCGCAAGCTCAAGCGACCCACCTGCGTCGAGCGTGTCGTCGATCAGCGCTGGGACGGTCGGCTCGCCGGCGAGCTGCGCGGCGCGCCACCGGCGCTCGCCGGCGACGAGCTCATACCCGCCCTCGGCGAGTTGTCGGACGATGATCGGCTGCAGTACCCCCCGTTCCCTGATCGAGTCTGCAAGCGAGGCGAGCGATGTCTCCTCGAAGCGCTTGCGCGGCTGATCGGGATTGGCACGGATCTGCCCGATCGGAACCTGCCGCAGCCGGTTCTCTCCAGTGTGCGTGTCTGGGGTTGCGGTCGGAGTGCTCGTGGCGTTGCCGTCGTTTGCCGCGGCCGGGGAGAGCGGGTCGTCGATCCTCAGGCGGCGGTTTCGGGGGCTACTCATCGGTTGACCACCTCCGCCATGTGGTCGATCAGCCGGTCGTACGCGAGCGTGACGGCGCTGTCGCGAGCGCTCACCGCGAGTGGCACGTGTGCGGCTGCAGCTTGCGCGACGGCTGCGCGCGCCGGGATTCGCCCCACAGGCGGTAGGTCGAGCTCGATCAACGCCTCGTCGATCACCTCGCTGATGATCCGCCGCGGTGCCCAGCGGGTCAGGAGCGCCAGCAGCCGCGGCCTGGCTCCGCCGAGCCGCTCGAGCTTCGCGATCGTGGCGCGGAGCTCGACGATCCCCTGGACCGACGCTTCGTCTTCGGCGCTCACGGACGCGAGCACCGTGTTGGCGCATGCGAGCGCGTTGACGGTCAGCAGGCCGAGGTTCGGCGGGGTGTCGATCACGATCCGCTGATAGCTGGCGATCACGGGGTCGAGCGCGTTGTGGAGGAACCGCTCGCGGCCCATCTCCCCAACAAGGCTCATCTCCACGCCTGCGAGCTCGCGGGCGCCGGGGACCACGTCGACGCCGTGAACGTCAGCAACGATCGCGTCCGCCATGTCGGCGCGGCCGCCGAGCACGTCAACGAGGTTCACGCCGAGGCTGCGGACCTCGATCCCGAGCTGGCGGGGGAGCGCGAACTGTGGATCGGCATCGGTCGCAAGGACCCGCTCGCCACGGCAGGCGAGCAGCACGCTGACGTTGATCGCGGTGGTGGTCTTGCCCACACCGCCCTTCTGGTTCGCTACGGCACAGACCATCACGACACCTCCTGTCGATTGTTGTAAGACGACCGGCGAGCACAGCGATGGGCTCGCCGAGCAGGACCCGGATGAGAGAGCTGCAAGTCGGTCTGGGGGTCCCAGCGGGGAAGCCGAGATGCCCGGTAGAGGGGCATCCGTCCGGTCATGGCGCGCCCATCGCTGTGCTCCGCGTCACGTCGGCCATTCGCGTCGCGCGTCCGGCACGTTCGGCCGCCTGTGCAACGACGCGCCCGAAGCGCTCCTGCAGCCAGCCACGAAGCTCGGGCGGAGCGTGTAGGACCAGCGCGCCGTCGGCGTCGATCGCGATCAGCTCGACCGGCTCGAGCCAAATCGCAAAGGTGCCCTCGCCGACAGCTTCGGCCAGCAGCGTGCGAATCCGCTTCCAGTCGGCGTGGTCACACGCCGTGGGTACGCCGAGCGTGCGGCGGACCTCGTCGAGGTTGACGTTGACCCGCCGGTGGCGTTTTCGGCCGCTGCCGGTTGTGTAGGTCTCCTCGATCGTGATCGAGTTGTCCGACCGCCCCCCTTCAGGGGGGTTGGGGGGGTGTTCTTCGGTTCTTTGGTTCTGGGGTTCCTTTCCCGCGCGCGCGATGGGTGCCGGGGTTCTTGCCGGGGTTCTTGCCGCCCTTTCTGCCGGGGTTTCGGCCAAAAGTGTCTGAGTCTGACCGCCCTTTACGCCCGAAACCCCGGTCAGGATCGGACAGTTCTCAACACAAAGTGTCTGATCCTGACCGCCCTTTCGGGCCGCGGCGACCGGCCTAAGATCGGAGCTACG
Source organism: uncultured Solirubrobacterales bacterium (assembly GCA_963836065.1). Taxonomy (GTDB): domain Bacteria; phylum Actinomycetota; class Thermoleophilia; order Solirubrobacterales; family Solirubrobacteraceae; genus Palsa-465. The sequence continues at coordinate 161,665 of CAWIII010000003.1, read as the reverse complement.
CGGCGACTCCTGGCTCGTCGAGGAGACGCACACCGCGACCGGAGCGACCAGCGGCCGTGCGCCCGCCGGGGGCGGCACGCGATGACTAGGGGAGGAGGGCTTGCCGGGCTCGCGGACGAGCAGCCGCGGGTCGGAGATCTCCCAACGGTTCGCGTTTCCGCGCCCGCCGACACCGCTGAGCAAGACCAGCTCGCCTGACGCGAGCAGCGCCTGGCGCGCACGCCTGTAGGTCCTGTCCGCCAGCCCGGCGGCGTTGCACAGCTGCTCGGTCGTGAGGTCCTCCACGACACGTTCCTCGTTCGCGAGGGCAGCCATCGTCGCCAAGAGCAGCCGCGCGGGGCCGCGCGCCCGGCTGTATGCGAGCGCCGCCTCGAACAGCGGCGCGTTAATCTCGCCCTCGCACCAGGCGCCCTCATCCGCGAACCTCAATCCGAGCGTGCTAGCGCGCCCCCGACCACCCTTGCTGGCGCGGGTATTTCGCGCCATCGCCAGGCAGGCCAATTTGCAGGGCTTTTTGAGGTGGGCGGTGACGGGCTCGAACCGCCGACCTCCTGCTTGTAAGGCAGGCGCTCTACCAGCTGAGCTAACCGCCCGCGCGAGTGATGGTACCCACGGGCTTAGAGCGCCGCCGGCGAGATTGGCGTGCCCCGCGTGCTCGTGAGACTGCGGCCGCCGCAACAAGCCGTCTCCCGATACGATCGCCGGCACCAATGGACCTCGGCATCGCGGGCAAGGTCGCGCTCGTAACCGGAGCCTCGAAGGGGCTCGGGTTCGGCGTCGCCAGGGCACTTACGAACGAGGGGGCCCGGGTGGCGATCGCATCTCGCTCCTGGTCGCGAATCGAAGCCTCGGCGAGAGACATCGGAGCGCGCGCGTTCGTCCACGACGCGGCACAAGTGGAGGCAGCGCCCGGGCTCGTGCGATCGGTCGAACGTGAGCTCGGGCCAGTCGACATCCTGATCACCAACAGCGGCGGGCCACCCGCAAGCCCGGATGCGCTCTCGTTCACGCTTGAGCAGTGGCGTGAGGCATATGACCTGCTGCTCGGCGGAGCGATCTCGCTGATCGAGGCCGCGCTGCCGGGGATGCGTGAGCGCCGGTGGGGCCGGATCCTCTCGATCTCCTCGAGCGTGGTGCGGGAGCCTAGCCCGGTGCTCGTTCTCTCGGCATCGCATCGGGCCGGGCTGCTCGCGGCCCTGAAAACGATCGCCCGCCAGGTGGCGCCGGACGGCGTCACGATCAACACGCTGCTCCCCGGCGTGATCGCCACCGATCGTGCCCGCGAGATTGGCGCCGACAGCCCCGAGCGGCTGCGCGAGGTCCCGGCTGGGCGGCTGGGCACGGTAGAGGAGTTCGCGGCGGCAGCAGCTTTTCTGTGCTCGAAACGGGCCGCCTACATCACCGGAACAACGCTGCTGGTGGACGGCGGTGCGACGAGAAGCGTGTAGCGGCGTTCGGGCGCCCACATAGTATGGTCGGGAAATGAGCGCACGCTCGATTGATCCACAACAGGCCGTCGCGGCTGTCCGGCGGAGCCTGTCGCGCGCGCCGGCCCAGCTGGCAGACGGCGTCGGCCGGGTGGTGCGCAAGACGCCCGACGAGCGGCTCGTGCAGGTGATGCGTAGCCCGGCTCGGCGGATCGTGCTCGACGGAATCTTCTGGCAAATGCCGCAATACATGGATAGCGAGCGGGCGCGGGGAGTCAGCTCGTCCGTGCTGTGGTGCATCACGGGGCGACCCGACGGCGCAACCGACACCTACCACTTGCTGATCGAGGACGGAATCTGCCGCGTGATCCGTGAACCCCATGCTCCGGACCCACGGCTCACGATTACGGTCGACGGCGCCGAGCTGTTGAAGCTCGCGACGGGCGGCTCGAACCCGATGCACGCCTACTTCAGCGGCAAGGTCGCGCTCACCGGCGATGTGATGGTGGCGGCGAAACTCGCGTCCCTGTTTCGCATGCCGGTGCCGAGCAGCGAACAGCCGGCACCGAAAACTCAGCGCCCGGCTTGAGCCGGGCGTCAGTACCCCCAGGGGGAATCGAACCCCCGCTACCAGCGTGAAAGGCTGGCGTGCTCACCTCTACACCATGGGGGCGGGAGGAGCCATTGTAGGACGCTCGGAACCGTCGCCGGCGTCAGGTCACGGCCGTGGCCCGCGTCAAGGTGACGGTCCCGATGCACTGGCGCCAACCGGCCACGCACCCAAGATACCCTGGGGCCAGGGTCGCTAGCGTAACGGTAACGCACGAGCCTTTTAAGCTCTGAGATCCGGGTTCGAATCCCGGGCGACCCACTGACGAGCCCAACTGACCGACGGGCCGCCTCAGCCCACCACGGCCCTCGCCTCGATCTCCACCAGCATGCGGGGATCGATCAGAGCGGAGATCTCCACCATTGTCATGCACGGGCGCGAATCGACGAAGAACTCGCCGTGGGCGCGGCCGACTTCCTCCGCGCGCGAGATGTCGGTCACGTACACGCGATTCTCGATTACGTCGCGCAGACTGGCGCCGGCCCGCTTCAGCTCGTGCTCGAGCTTGCGCAGGATCAGCATCGCCTGGTCGTATGGCGTCTGGCCGAGGACCACGCCGTTTTCATCAACGGATGTCGTCCCGCCGACGATCACCAGGCCGCCGGCTCGCACCACACGGCTGAAGCCGAACCGCCCTTCCCACGGCGAGGGGGGATCTCCGCCAAAGCGCGTGACCGGGCTGTCTGAAGCGCTCAATGTCGGAAGTGCCTGCGGCTCGTGAATACCATCGCTGCGCCGGCCGCGTCGACTGCCTCGACCGTCTGGGCGTCGCGTACCGATCCGCCCGGCTGAATGATCGCGGTGACTCCAGCGTCCAGCCCCAGCTGGGGACCGTCGGAGAACGGGAAGTACGCGTCCGACGCCATCGACGCGCCCTCCAGGCTCGTTTGTGACTTCTCGATCGCCAACCGGACGGAGTCCACGCGGCTCATCTGCCCGGCGCCGACGCCGACCGTGGCCAGGTCCTTGGCGAGCACGATCGCGTTCGATTTCACGTGCTTGCAAACCTTCCATGCGAACGACAGCTCGCCCCACTCGGCTTCGGTCGGATGGCGCTCTGAGACGACCTGCATCTCGGCGCGGTCCTCGAAGTCGAAGTCGCGATCCTGCACCAGCATGCCGCCGACCACTTGCCGTAGGTGAGGGTCGATCATGTTCGCGGTTCGGCGTTCGCGGTCATCCAAGATCCGCGTGTTTGGCTTGCTGGCGAGGATGTCCAGCGCTTCGTGGGTGTAACCGCGGGCAAACAGGACCTCGACGAATTGATCGATCAGGGCCTCTGCCAGCGGCCGGTCAACCTGCCGGTTCAGGCAGATAACGCCGCCGAAGGCGGACATCGGATCGCACGCGAACGCCCTCAGGTACGCCTCGAGCGGTGTCGTGCCGACGGCCACGCCACAGGGGTTGTTGTGCTTGATGATCACGCACGCCGGAATCTGGAACTCGGCCAGCAGCAGCCGGCCGGAGTCGAGGTCGAGCAGGTTGTTGAACGAAAGCTGCTTCCCCCCCAGCTGGGAGACCATCGAGAGGACGTGGGTACGGCTCCCGACCTGCGCGTAGTAGGCGGCGCGTTGATGGGGGTTCTCGCCGTAAGGCAGCTCGAGCACCTTCTCGAACGCGCGCACCAGCAGTGGGGGAAAGTCCTCGCGCTTCTCCTGGAACCAGCGGGCGATCGCGGTGTCGTAGCGCGCCGTGTAAGCGAACGCCTCGGCCGCGAGGTTCTCACGCGTCGACGCCGATAAGCGCCGGTCGGACTCACGCAGCTCCGCCAGCACCGCGTCGTAGCTCTCGGGGCTGACGACCGGAGCAGCGAACGCGTGATTCTTGGCTGCCGCGCGGATCATCGTGGGGCCTCCGATGTCGATGTTCTCGATCACCTCGTGGTCATCGACTCCCCGTTGGCTGGCGGTCCGCTCGAACGGATACAAGTTCACACACACCAGATCCACAAACTCGACGTCGTGCTCTTGCGCGGCCTGCATGTGCGAGAGCTCATCTCTGACCGCGAGTAGGCCGGCGTAGAGCTTCGGATGAAGCGTCTTCACGCGACCGTCCATGATTTCGGGGAAGCCGGTGAGCTCGCTGATCGATCGGACAGGCAGTCCCGCCTCGGTCAGCGCGCCGGCGGTCCCGCCGGTGGAGATGATCTCGATCCCCAGCTCGGCCAGTCCACGCGCGAACTCGACGATCCCCCGCTTATCAGACACGGATAGCAGCGCCCGCGTGACCTGAACCTCGCCCGGAAGGGTCGGAGCAAAGGCGGAGACTCGCTCGGTGCCTTGTTCCATCGCCACCCGACTGTACCGCTCGATCACGACTCGACGTGGATTGGTGGGGTCAAGCTTGACCGCGCCGCGGGCGATCAGCCGTACCGCTTCCGGGAGCAGCTCGTGCTCGATCGGATGCAGCCGCTCCCGGACCTCCTGCGGGTCCCGCGCATCTGGCAAGTCAGTCGCCCGCTGGAGGATCACCGGACCGCTATCAACGCCGTCATCGACGAAATGGACCGTGACGCCAAAGACCTTCACCCCGTATGCGAGCGCCTGCTCGACTGCGGCCAGCCCCGGAAAGGCCGGTAACAAGGCGGGATGAACATTGATGACGTGTCCGGAGAAGGCCGCCAGGAACTCCGGGCTCAGCAACTGCATGTACCCAGCCAGCACCACCAGCTCGGCGTCCCGCTCGCGCAGCCAGGCGGCCATCGCGCGATCACGGCCCTGTCGATCGGCGTACGCGGACAGCTCGAACACCCCTGCCGGCACCCCAGCAGCTCGCGCCCGCCCGAGCGCACCCGCATCCGGTTTGTCGGAGCCGACGGCGACGATCTCGATTCCTTCCCGGCCGTGCACCTGCTCGAGCAGAGCCTGGAGGTTGGTACCGGTCCCCGAGGCGAGAACCGCAACTCTCATGCCGCCTGGAGCTTTGGAAAGCGCCCGCCGGTCGAGCGCAGCGCCCCTGTAGCCAGAAGCTGATCGACGCGCCCGAGCACATCATCCGAGCACAAGTGCGCAAACGCGCCGTACACCGGCAGCGCGTCGTAGGAGTGCTGCCCGATGACCTTCGAGCGGCCGCCGCGAAGGATCTCGACCGCGCGCGTGCGACCCACCGGCGGTCGCGCCAACCCGACGACGTCGAGGATCGCTCGATCGAGGTCGCCGTCTCGCGGAGCCCCGCCGGTTCCGGTGAGCCCTCCGCTTCCCGGATGCCCCGCTCCGGCAGCGCGCGCGCCCCGCTCGTAGGACACCCCGTCGCACACATCGCAGCAACCGCCGAACGCCGGGGCCGTCGAGCTATCTCCGAAGTGACGCAGGAGGGCCTCGCGCCGGCATTGCGAGCGCTCGACGTAATCCCAAATCGCCCGGTATTGGCTCCATCGCGCCCGCTCCGCGTCGCGCGCCGAGCCTCGGCATCTCGCCAGCGCGGTTCGGTCGCAGTCCGCCACGACATGACCGGCGACCCGATCGGGGGGCGCCGGAATCGGCGTAATCACGTCGGCGCGGGCGAGATGGCCGATGATCGCCCGGACCGTGTCGGCGTCGGCCTTCGCGCCCGCGTACCCGACCAGCTGCCCTAACCGCAAGTCGTAGCGTCCGTCGAGACCGGCCCACCGAAGCTGCTCCGCCACGCGCTCGAAGGCGCCATCCTCGATCTGCGAGCGCTGGATGAAGAACACGTGCAATCCCTTGTCACGTTGCTCGGCGAACAGCATGCAGCGGGCCGCGTTGCCGTCTCGGCCTGCCCGACCCGCCTCCTGGTAGTAAGCCTCCAGCGAGCCGGGAACGGAGGCGTGGCAGACCGTACGGACGTCCCCTTTGTCGATTCCCATCCCAAAGGCGTTTGTCGCCACGATAACCCTGGCTTCGCCGGACATGAACCGCTCCTGCGTCAGTGTCCGTGCGGGGCGCGCCAGGCCGGCATGGTAGGTCAGAACCTCCTCGCCCAGCGCGCCGGCGAGGACCTGCGCGAGTCCCTCGCTGGCGCTACGCGTGCCCGCGTAGACGATTGCCGGCAGCGCGTCCGGTTCTGACAACGCCGCCGCAAGCCGCTGCTCCTTTTCGCGCGAGCTTCGGCAGGGCACAACCGCAAAGCTCAGGTTGGGCCGGTCGAAACCGGTCGCCACTCGCACGGGATCGCGAAGCGCCAGGCGCCGCGCGATGTCGTCGGCCACATGAGGAGTGGCGGTCGCGGTCAGCGCGATCGTCGCGTGCGCCCTTAGGCTGCGGGCGGCATCCGCGAGCGCGAAGTAGTCCGGTCGAAAGTCATGGCCCCACTGCGACACGCAATGGGCCTCGTCGACCACGAATAGGCCGACCCGGGCGCGGGCGATCGCCTCCCCGAAGCGGGGAAGCGCGAAGCGCTCCGGCGCTACGTACAAGAGCCGCACCTCCCCCCTCACTGCCCGCTCCACCGCGTCGGCGTTCGCGGCCCCCGCCCGCTGCGCGTTGACGAGTTCGACGCGGCCGGGGACGAGCTTGCGCAGCCCCTCCACCTGGTCGTGCATCAGCGAAACCAGGGGCGAGACGACCAGCGTCAGATCGTCGCGCATGAGCGCCGGCAGCTGGTAGCAGAGCGACTTGCCGGCACCGGTCGGCATCACCACCAGCGCGTCGCGATCGTTGCAAGCAGCCACCACTGCCGCTTCTTGGCCGGGGCGAAAATTCTCAAAGCCGAACGTCCGGCGCAGTGCCTGGCGGGCATCCATCGGGCGGCCGACGATAGCGGCGCTTCCGGCGGCTGCGGGACCCTGCGCTGCCTACACCCGCGCCAGCGGCAGCTCGTCCTCGAGCGCGAACTTGCCGCTCGCATCCTCGGTACCGACGAGGGGGTACTGACCGCTGAAGCACGCGTCACAGTGGGTGGCGCGCGACTGGCCAACCGCTTCATAGACGCCCTCGAGCGAAAGGTAATGAAGCGAATCAGCGCCGAGCTCGTCGACGATCTCCTTGACGGTGCGACCGTGGGCGATCATCTCCTCGCGCGTTGACATGTCGATCCCGTAGTGGCACGGATGCTTGATTGGCGGTGCCGAGATGCGAAGGTGAACTTCGGCAGCCCCCGCGTCGCGCAGCATCTGCACGATCTGTCGCGTGGTGTTGCCACGCACGATCGAGTCGTCGACGACAACCAGCCGCTTGCCGGCGACCACCTCCGGAAGCGGGTTGAACTTCAGCCGTAGGCCATGGCGTCGCAGCTCCTGGCCAGGTTGGATGAAGGTCCTAGCGACGTAGCGGTTCTTGATGAAGCCGTCGTCCTGAGGCAATCCCGAGGCACGCGCCAGGCCGCGCGCCGCGGCGTTGCCGGAGTCCGGCACCGGGATCACGAGATCTGCCTCCACCGGAGCCTCGTGCCACAAAAGCTCCCCCATTCGGGCCCGAGCCACCTGAAGTACGGTTCCCGCCATCCTCGAGTCGGGACGCGCAAAGTAGATGTATTCGAACACGCAGAACGCGTGACGCTCATCGCCGGCGACGACCTGCGTCCCGATCCCGCGCTCGGTCAGCGTCACGACTTCGCCCGGTAGCACCTCGCGCAGATACGTGGCGCCGATCAAATCGAACGCGCACGATTCGCTGGCTACGCAATAGGCCGGAGGGCCGCCGTGGTCGTGCTCGATCATCCCCAATGCGAGCGGCCGCAAGCCGTGCGGGTCACGGAACGCAACAACCGCTTCCTCGGTCATCACGACGGTGGAGAACGCTCCCTTCAGGCGCGGTAGCACGTCGGCGACCGCATCCTCGATTCGCTCGGCATCATGAGTCGCCAGCAGCGCCGCGATGATCTCGGAGTCGGATGTGGACCGGAACGGTACCTCCCGCCCGCGCAGCTCGGAATGGAGCTCGACGGCATTGATCAGGTTGCCGTTGTGGGCGAGTGCCAGCGTGCGGCGGTCGTCTCGAACGATCGGCTGTGCGTTCTCCCACTCGGAGGATCCGGTTGTCGAGTATCGAACATGGCCGATTGCCATATCGCCGAGCAGCGAGCGCAGCGTGTGCTCGTCGAACACCTGCGCCACGAGTCCCTGATCGCGGATCGCCATGATGCTCCCGCCGCGCGGCGCGGTGGCAATCCCGGCCGACTCCTGTCCCCGGTGCTGAAGTGCGAACAGCGCAAAGTACGCGAGCCGAGCTACGTCGTGCTCGGGCGCGTAAATCCCGAAGACGCCGCACTCGTCGCGAGGTCCATCGCGGTGATCGTTCGCGCGAGGCATGCGGGAGCCTCCTACCAAGGCTAGCAGTGGCCCTAGGCCAGTCCCGTGAGCCCCAGCTCGCGGGAGTCGTGGAGCGCGGAAACTGCAACCTTAAGGTGCCCGCTGATCTCCAGCTGGGCGCCGCCCACGCGGCCGATGATCTCAAAAGCGCTGAGTGTTTCCTCGGCCCCGGAGACGATGAAACCCCGGCCGGGCGCCTCAGCGAACAGGTCGACCCCCGCGGGGAGCGAGACCCGCGCCCCGATCGCACCCGCCGCACAGCATTCGGCCAGCGCAACCGCCAGCCCTCCCTCGGCGATGTCGTGTGCGCTGTGCAGCAGACCGGCCCGGACCCCGTCCCGCACCGCGCGGTGAGCCTCGCGCAAGGCGTGTAGATCGACCTCTGGCAGCGAGCCGCTGACCGGTTCGCCGCATAGCTTGGCCAGCTCGGATCCCCGCCGCGATGGATTGAACGGACCCACGAGCGCAACCGTGTCGCCCTCGCGAGCAAACGCGATCCGTCCCGCCCGCGCCGCGTCGGGCAGCTCGCCGACCATGCCGACGATCGGCGTCGGGAAGATCGGTCCGCTCGGGGCTTCGTTGTAGAGCGAGACATTGCCGCCCACCACCGGCACCTCGAGGGCCTCGCAGGCCGCGGCCATGCCCTCTATTGCTTCGACCAGCTGCCAGGCAACGTGCGGCTTCTCCGGATTGCCGAAGTTCAGGCAGTTGGTCAGTCCGAGCGGCTCTGCGCCAACACACGCCAGGTTGGCTGAACACTCGTACACGGCCTCGGCCGCACCGAGACGTGGGTCGCACGCCACCCGTCTGCCGTTTCCGTCGATCGAGACCGCGATCGCGCCGCCCCCCGGCAGCATCAGCACAGCCGCATCCGCCTCGCCGGGGCGTCGGACCGTCCGTGACCCGACGATCGCGTCGTACTGTTCGAACACTGGCCGCCGCGAAGCGATGTTCGGCGAGCGCAGCAGGGAAAGCAACGTCTCCGCCGCTGCTTCGTCGCCGGAGAGAACCGGCGATGGAGCGGCGTAGACGGGGTGCTGCGGGTTGACCGGGACGACGTCGTACAGCGGGCAGTCATCGACCAGCACGCTGACCGGCAGGTCTCCGACTACGTTGCCCGCGGCCAGTACACGCATGGCACTCCGGTTCGTGATCGTGCCGATCGGCGTCGCTAGCGTCTCCCAGCGCGCGCATACACCAAGCACGTCCGCGACCCGCTCGGGTGTGACTACGCACAGCATCCGCTCCTGGGATTCGGAGATCATCACCTCGAATGGTTCCAATCCGGGCTCGCGCACCGGCACGCGGGAGACGTCGATATCGATCCCGACCTCGCCCTTGCTCGCCATCTCTGACGCGGCCGAGGTCAGCCCTGCGGCTCCCAGGTCCTGCAGCGACACCAGCAGCTCACGATCGAGCAGCTCCAAGCAGCACTCCATCAGCTTCTTCTCCGAGAACGGGTCGCCGATCTGAACCGACGGGCGCTTGGCTTCGTCGCTCTCGCCCAGCTCCGCGCTGGCGAGCACCGAGGCGCCGCCGATCCCGTCCCGCCCGGTTAGCGCGCCGAGGAGCACGAGCACGTTCCCAGGCCCGGCGGCCGCGCTGCGGATCAACCGCTCACGCGGGGCCAGGCCAAGGCACATTGCGTTGACCAGGCAGTTCTGCTCGTAGCTTGACTCGAAGTAGATCTCACCGCCAACCGTGGGGACCCCGATCGAGTTGCCGTAGTGGCCGACACCCGCGACCACGCGCTCCAGCAGGTAGCGGGAGCGCTCGGAGCCCGCCGGTTCGCCGAAGCGCAGCGAATCCAGCACGGCGATCGGCCTTGCGCCGACTGCGAACACGTCGCGCAGGATTCCCCCGACGCCGGTGGCGGCGCCCTGGAACGGCTCGACGGCGCTTGGATGGTTGTGAGACTCGACCTTGAAGGCGACAGCGAGTCCATCACCGACGTTCACGGCGCCCGCATTCTCCCCTGGGCCCATCAGGACGTGTGCTCCATCGGTGGGGAGCCTGCGCAGCAGCTTGCGCGAGTGCTTATAGGCGCAGTGCTCGGACCACATCAGCGACAGCATCGCCAGCTCGACGCCGCCCGGCTCACGCCCGAGCCGCTCGACGATCAGCTCGTATTCGTAGTCGGTGAGACCGAGCTCGCGATGCCTAGACAAAGGCTGGGTCGCCGACATGCGCTCGGATCGACTCGAAGATCGCCAGCCCGTCGGTTGAGCCGGTCAGCGGATCGACAGCGTGCTCGGGATGGGGCATCAAACCGAACACGTTTCCCTGCTCGTTGCCGACTCCGGCGATGTCGCGCACCGATCCGTTCGGGTTTTGGCCCGGGGCGTACTTCAGTAGCACCTGGCCGGCGGCCTCGAGCTGGTCGAGCTCATGCTCGGACGCGTAATAGCGCCCGGTGGTGTGCTTGACCGGAATCGACAGACGCCGCTGGCGCTGACAGGCGCGAGTGAACGCCGTGTCCGAGCGAGTGACCTCGAGCTCGACCTGACGGCAGATGAAGCGCAGCGAGACGTTCGGCAGCAGCGCGCCCGGCAGCAGATGGGCTTCACAAAGCACCTGAAAGCCGTTGCAGATGCCCAGCACGAGGCCACCGGAGCGAGCGAAGTCCGCGACCTCCTCCATCACCGGTGCAAACCGCGCGATCGCGCCCACACGCAAATAGTCGCCGTAGGAGAAGCCTCCGGGAATGATCACCGCATCGACCCCTTGGAGGTCTCGATCCGCGTGCCAAAGAATTGCCGCTTCGCCTACGCGCTGGGCGGCCAGGAGCGCGTCCACGTCGTCGCAAGACCCCGGGAAGCGAACCACCCCGAATTTCACTGACCGGCCTTCACGATCTCCGCCTCCACGATTTCCCAATCCTCGATCAGGGGGTTTGACAGCAGCCGCTCGCACATCTCGGGTAATTGACGGGCGTCCTCGACGTCGAGCTCGATCAGCCGCCCGACATGCACGTTGCGAACGCCGTGAAATCCCAGCGCGGGAAGCGCGCGCTCAACGGCCTGTCCTTGCGGGTCGAGAATTCCCTGCTTGGGCCGGACCAGGACCCGGGCTCTCATCGCGCTCCGGTTCGCGCCGTCCACGCGTCGAACGACTCCCCGGTGATCTGCTGGTAGGCCTCGATGTACTTATCGCGGGTACGCGCGACGACCTCGTCCGGGATCTCCGGCGCGGGCGGCTTCCGGTCCCAGCCGGTCGAGGACGCCCAATCGCGCACGAACTGCTTGTCGAAGCTCGGCTGACCCTGTCCCGGCTGATACTGATCAGCGGGCCAAAAGCGGGAGGAGTCCGGAGTGCACACCTCGTCGCCCAGCGTCAGCGCGCCGCTCCCATCAAGGCCGAACTCGAACTTCGTGTCCGCGAGGATGATCCCCCGCGAGCGGGCATGCTCGGCCGCGGCCTCATACACGGCGATCGACACGTCTCTGAGCCGCGCGGCCAGTCCTTGATCGCCGACGAGCTTCGCCGCTCCATCGAAGTCGATCGCTTCGTCGTGTCCGACCTCCGCCTTCGTACTCGGCGTGAAGATCGGTTCGGGCAGGCGATCTGACTCACGCAGGCCGGCCGGGAGCGAGATCCCGGAGACGGCGCCGGATCGCTGGTAATCCTTCCAGCCAGAGCCGGTGATGTACCCCCGGACCACGCACTCGACCGGCAGCATCTGGAGCTTGCGGACGACCATTGCCCGGCCTCGGACCTCGGCTGGCACGCCGTCGGTCACCGAGATCAGGTGATTGGCGACGATGTCCGCGGTGCGACCGAACCAGAATGTCGAGAGCCCGGTGAGGACGCTTCCCTTGTCCGGGATCGGCGTCGGGTGCACGACGTCATAGGTCGAGATCCGGTCTGAGGCGACGATCAGCAGCTCGTCGCCGATGTCGTATATCTCGCGGACCTTGCCCGAGGCCAGAAGGGGCAGGTCGGCGAGGGCGGTCACTGAAGCGATCCTAGCAACGGCACAGGCGGCTTCCAGGCCGGGCCGGACGGTCTACGCGATCGCGTCGAGCCGCCCCACGATCTCGTCCCCGTAGCGGACAAACGGCGCGTAGTCGAAGAGCCGTTCGAGGTCGAGTTCCGCTCCATCCGGATCCGCGGCCAGCAGATCTCGCAACGGCATACGCTCGTCGAGCGCGCGTTGCGCCAGTCGCTGCACCACCCGGTAGGCGTCCTCGCGCGAGAGGCCGCGCTGCCCCACCAGCGCCAGCAGTACGCGTTGCGAGAACAACGCGCCGTAGGTCAGCTCGAGGTTCTCGCGCATCCGCGCGCTGTCGATGACCATCCCGTCCACGAGCGACAGAACCCGCCGCTGCATGTGGTCGAGCAAGCTCGTCGAGTCGGGCAAAATGATCCGCTCGACCGATGAATGGGAGATGTCTCGCTCGTGCCACAGCGAAACATCCTCGAGCGCCGCGAGTGCGTTCCCACGTAGCACCCGCGCCAGCCCGACGACTTGCTCGGACTTGATCGGGTTGCGCTTGTGCGGCATCGCACTCGACCCCTTCTGACCGGCGGCGAACGGCTCGCGGACCTCGCTGACTTCGGTCCGCGCCAGATGGCGAAGCTCGGTCGCGAACCGTTCCATCCCGGCGCCGGCGAGCGCAATCGCCTGCAGGAGCTCGGCGTGGCGATCCCGAGCCACGACCTGCGTCGAGACGGGCTCGCGTTCGAGGCGCAGTCGCGCCAGCACCCGCGCCTCGAAGTCGGGTGAGGTGGCGCTGTACGTTCCCACCGCGCCGGAGATCGCGCCGACGGTCGCCTGGGCGAATGCCCGCTCGAGCCGCCGAGCGTTGCGGTCGGCCTCGAACGCGAACCCGCCCAGCTTGATCCCAAACGTCGTCGGCTCCGCGTGGACGCCGTGAGTGCGCCCCACACAGAGCGTGTGGCGATGCTCACGGGCGCGCGCGGCGAGCGCCCCCACCAGACGACGGGAGTCCGGCAGCACGATCGCGGCCACGCGCCGGAGCTGGAGCGCGAGCCCGGCGTCGAGCACGTCACTCGAGGTCAGGCCATGATGGATCCAGCGTCCAGCCGGACCGGCGGACGCCGCCAGCACATCGACAAACGCGGCGGTGTCGTGGTCGGTGGTCTTCTCGAGCTCAGCGATTTCCTCGACGGTGAAGGTGGCGCGGCGGATCGCCTCGAGCTCCCCGGCAGTCGGTCCCTCCATCTCCTCGCAGGCCGCCACCTCGACCTCCCGCATCGCGTCGAAGTGCGCGTGGTCGGACCAGATCTCGGCCAGCTCGGGCCTGGTGTAGCGTGCGATCACGTAGCGATTATCGGCGACGGACTGGCCGTGCTTGCTAACTCGAGGCGGCGAGGATCCGCGCAGCCAGCACGGCGGCGTTGCGGGCATTATCGACGCCCACGCAGGCCACGGGTACGCCCGGCGGCATCTGCGCGATCGCCAGCAGCGCGTCGAGACCACCGGCGATCGAGGTCCGGCTGGTCAGCGGCACGCCGATCACCGGGAGCTCGGAGTGAGCGGCGACCACGCCCGGGAGCGCTGCCGACAGGCCGGCGCCCGCGATGATCACGCGCAGTCCTCGCATCCGCGCATTGCGGGCGTAATCGGCAACCTGGTCGGGCTCACGGTGGGCCGACATGACCCGCACCTCGGAGTGGATGCCGCGTTGCTCGAGCTCCTTTTCAGCCGCCTCCATCGCCGGCATGTCGCTCTTGGAGCCCATCACGATGCCGACCACGGGCGCGTCGACGCCGACTTCCTCGAGCTCGGCCGCCGATTCTGGGTAGGTTTGCGACTCAGATTGCGCCAATGAAATCGTCGATCGGGATTGCGATCAGCGTTTCGTACCTGCCCGTGCCGCGCGAGCCGAGCTCGAGTGACACGCGAGCAATCGTCTTATCGTCGGGCGCCTCGATCACGTTGACAAAATCGAACTGGCCAAGGGTCGCCCACTGCGCCTTCACGGTGGCGCCGAGCTGCTCGACCTCGCGGTTGACTTCCTTGATCCGAGCCGGGTTGTTCTTGATCGTCTGCACGCCGTCCGGCGTCAGCGTGGTGAGCATGATGTACGTCGGCACTTGAAGCCTCCTTCTCGTGGTGCGCCATCTTCTACCATGCGGGCGCGCCGAGCTCTTACACGGCGGCGGCGGCCGACGCCCGCTCAAGGACGATCTCGCCTTCGGCGGCGTCGGCGCGAACCGTGTCGCCGGACGCGAACCGACCCTCGAGGATCGCCAACGCCAGCGGGTCGACGAGCCGCTTCTGGATCACGCGCTTCAGGGGACGCGCGCCGTAGGTCGGGTCGTAGCCGAGGTTTCCGAGCAGTTTCCGAGCGTCATCGCTCAGCTCGATCTCGATGCCGCGCTCGCGCACGCGCTTGATCAACTGCGCGACCTGCAGGTCCACGATCGCGCCGATCTGCTCACGGCTCAGCGGATGGAACTCGACAATGTCGTCCAGGCGATTGATGAATTCGGGCTTGAAGCAAGCCTCGACTCCCGCCCGCCCCCCCGGAATGTTCGAGGTCATGATCAACACCGTGTTCTTGAATGACACGGTCCGGCCCTGACCATCGGTCAGCCGACCGTCGTCCATCACCTGCAGCAACGTGTTGAACACGTCCGGATGGGCTTTCTCGATCTCGTCGAGCAGGACCACGGAGTAGGGGCGACGGCGCACCGCCTCGGTCAGCTGACCACCCTCCTCGTAACCCACGTATCCGGGAGGCGCGCCCACCAGCCGCGAGACTGCGTGCTTCTCCATGTACTCGGACATGTCGATCCTGACCATTGCCTCTTGACTGTCGAACATGAACTCCGCGAGGGCGCGCGCCAGCTCGGTCTTACCAACGCCTGTCGGGCCGAGGAACAGGAACGTTCCAATCGGGCGATCCGGGTCCTGAAGGCCAGCCCGGGAGCGCCGCAGCGCCGCAGACACAGCCTCGACGGCTTCGTGCTGGCCGATCACCCGCTGGTGCAGCCGCTCCTCCATGTGCACGAGCTTCTCGATCTCGCCCTCCATCAGGCGCGAGACGGGAATCCCAGTCCACTTGGCCACGACCTCCGCCACGTCTTCGGCGTCGACCACGTCCTTGAGGAACTTGGGCGCGGCTCCGACTTCCGCCGAGGCCTCGGCCTCCGAGGCGGCCTCCAGCTGGTGCTCGAGCTGCGGAATCGCGCCGTACTTGAGCTCGGCGGCGCGGCCAAGATCCGCCTCGCGCTCCGCGCGCTCGAGCTCGATTCGCGCCTGCTCGAGCTTCTCCTGAAGCTCGGCGACGGCGCCCACGGTCTCCTTCTCGCGCTGCCACT
The DNA here is from genome assembly GCA_963836065.1 of uncultured Solirubrobacterales bacterium. Lineage (GTDB taxonomy): Bacteria > Actinomycetota > Thermoleophilia > Solirubrobacterales > Solirubrobacteraceae > Palsa-465. The sequence continues at coordinate 146,130 of CAWIII010000003.1, read as the reverse complement.
CGGCATGCATCGCCGCCGAGCGCTCGCGCTCCTCGGCCAGCGCCCGCTCGAGCTGCTCACGCCGGGCGATCGTGCCGGGATCGTTGTCATCCCCGAGCGACTGAAGCTCGATCTCGAGCTGCATGATGTGTCGGTCGACCTCGTCGATCTCGGTCGGCTTGGAGTCGATCTCCATCCTGATCCGCGATGCCGCTTCGTCGACCAGGTCGATTGCCTTGTCCGGCAGGAATCGGTCAGCGATGTACCGCTGGCTGAGGGTCGCGGCGGCGACCAGCGCCGAATCCTGGATCCGGACTTTGTGGTGGACCTGGTAGCGCTCTTTGAGACCGCGGAGGATCGCGATCGTATCCTGGACGCTCGGCTCACCGACGAACACCGGCTGGAAGCGGCGCTCCAGCGCGGGATCCTTCTCGATGTGCTTGCGGTACTCGTCGAGCGTGGTCGCGCCGATACACCGCAGCTCGCCCCGGGCGAGCATTGGCTTGAGCATGTTGCCGGCGTCGACTGAGCCCTCCGCGGCACCGGCACCGACGATCGTGTGCAGCTCGTCGATGAACACGATGATCTGCCCCTCGGCGTCAGCGATCTCCTTGAGCACGGCCTTGAGACGATCCTCGAACTCACCCCGGTATTTAGAGCCCGCCACCATCGCGCCGATGTCCAGCGACATCAGCCTGCGATCGCGCAGACCTTCGGGCACGTCGCCCGCCACGATCCGCTGGGCAAGGCCCTCGACGATCGCCGTCTTCCCGACTCCGGGTTCGCCGATCAGTACGGGGTTGTTCTTCGTGCGTCGGCTCAGAACCTGGATCACGCGGCGGATTTCGTCATCGCGACCGATGACCGGGTCGAGCTTGCCCTGGGCCGCCGCTTCGGTGAGATCGCGGCCGAAGCGCTCGAGCGCCTGATACTTGTCCTCGGGATTCTGGTCAGTCACGCGGTGGCTGCCGCGGACCTCAGACAGCGCCCTGAGCAGCTGGTCGCGTGAGGCTCCGGACGCGCGCAGGGACTGTCCCGCCTTGCCCGGATGGTCGGCGATCGCCAGCATCAGGTGCTCGGACGAGACGTACTCATCGCCGAGTTCGCGCATTTCGTTCTCGGCACCGCGCAAGATCTGGACGAGCTCGCTCGAGCCGCCGGCGGGCTCTGCACCGCTCGCACCGCTCAGCTCCGGCAGGGCGTCGAGCGCCACACCCAGGGTCTGGCGGACCACGGCGGGGTCCGCGCCGAGCTTGCGCAGCACCGGCGCCACGACGCCGCCATCCTGTTCGAGCAGCACGGCGAGCAGATGTTCTGGTGTCGTCTGCGGGTTACGGCGATCGTCGGCCAGCCGCTGAGCGGCCTGAAGCGCCTCCTGTGACTTGATCGTAAATCGGTCAGGTTGCATAGCTCTCTCTCTCGCAAAAATCTAAGTCTGTGTGACTAAGATTATCACAGACGCGAGCACCCGAGGCAGGCAACGCCGTTGGGCGGGGAGCCGGATCGAGCTTGTGACTAGCCGCTGACTGTCAACTGCCGGGGACCTGATTGCTTCTCGACATTGCCACCGGCGTCGACGATCGCACCGACAACGCTCGCCACGATCCGCCGGTGGTCTGCGAGTCCCCACCGAAGCTTGCGCAGATCACTCGGGGGCAGCCTGATCGGGATCGTCTTCTGACCCCGCGTGCGCAGGTGATACACGTTCGAGTAGAGCCCGGGCAGCCGGGAACTCCCGACCGTGATCGTGGCGAAGGCGCCGATCAGACACGGGCCCGAGCAGGAAAGCGTCGCCAGGATCTGGCGATGACTGACCGGTCGCTGACCGCCAGGCAAGGAAAGGCCGACGTTGACAATCCGGGGCTGCATTCCCAACGCCGCTGTGGTAAAGCCGGCCAGGTCGATGCTGCCCCAACCCGAAGCCTCGTCGTAGCCGGCGGCGGCCGTGCAGCAGGCCAACGGCAGACCGTCGCCGGGGATGAACGCTCCGACGTCGTTACTGGTCTGCGTCACGTCGTCGAACACCTTGCCCGTCAGCAGCGGGTTGCGTCCGAGCTTGTACAGCAGCGGGTTGACCAGACCGAGGTCCTGGCGTCCGTGCATCCGCAGCTTTTGGTCTACGAGCGCAAGTCCCGCGGCCAGGAGCGGAGTCGCCGCGCTCGTGCCGCCGACGGCCTGCCACGGATTCGAGTTGCTCGAGTTGATGCAGTCTCCGCTCGCGGAGCAGTAGACCGCGTACCCTGGCGCCACGTCCGCGAGCATCGACACGTCCGGAACAGCCCGCGCATGGCCGGTCACGGTGCCGTCCTGATATCTCGGCCGGTTGAACAGCATGCTGGAACCGCCGCCGCCCGCCGAACCCGGAACCGCCGCCTCGTCGTTCCACACCACCTGGGTCCGGATCGCGTTGCTGGGGTCCAGCATCAGGTTGGTACCGCCGACGCCGGTTGCCCACCACGATGAAGCCGGGTAGTTGACGGCGAGCTTGTCGATCGGCGTGCCGTGTTGAGTGCAGTCGGCCGAGCCCGAGTCGCCGCTCGAGGCCAGGAACGTGATTCCGCTCGCCGCGGCCTCTGAGAGCGCCAGCTCGGTAGCGGCAATCCCGGACCTTCCCACCGCTTCGTAGGTGAAAGGCTCGCACAGGCCGAGCGAGGCGGAGATCACCTGTGGCTTGAAGCCGTGGTGCTGCAGCGGCGCCGTCAGCGCCTTCAGCGTGCTCGAAGCGGCGGGACTGGACTCGTAGACATCGATCGCCGTCAGCCCGGGTGCCGCAGCGTCGAGAACCTCGATGTCGAGCGTCGACTCGCCGCCCGGCGCCAGGCGCCTCTTGACCCCGATGCTGAAGCTGTTGACCGCCGGCACGTGCGTGCCGAAGCAGCGCGCAAACGCGCGGATGTCGCTGTTCTTGAAGCCGTCAATTTCGATCAACGCGACTCGCTCGCCCTGACCGGCGGCGGCGGTGCCATAAGGAGGCTGGTACTGGTACGCGGTGAGGTACTGGTTGGGCGTGAAGCCTCCGGTCCCCTGGGCCGCCGTGCACCCGCTGCGCGTTCCCGTCGCTGGGAAGTAGGCGGATCCGGTCGGTGTGGCCAAATCTGGTGCCGATCGCCGCCCGTGGGAGGGAGGGCGCCACGCCGGCGAGGAGGCGAGCGGCCGGGTATTGAGGCCAACCACGCCGGTGATCAGACCTCGAAGCGCCGGAGGAATTCGAACCGAGCTCGTCGGGGCGATGAAGCGGGCGGCGCCGGCGGTGCGAAACTGCGCCAACTCCGTCGCGAAGATGCGTTGAGCAAGCCCGGCGCTCATCGTCGCGTCGGCGAACAGGCCGGTCGCATCGACCTTGACCCCGGTCGCACCGGCCCGCCGCAAGTAAGCGACCACGCGCCGCTTGGCCGCTGTCGAGGCTCCGAACCTCCGGGCGAGCGTGGCGATTGGTTCGTATTGGGCGTAACGGACCGACCCAGGGGTCGAGACGGCGAGCGCGAAGCGCTTCAGCCCGGCGCCATCGGCCCTCAGGGGCAGCACGAGCTCGACTGATCGGCTCGCGGGAGCGGAGCCGACCTTCGTCGCATCCGCCACCGGTCCAGCGGCGGAGCTCACGGCGGCACCCAGCGCAAGCAAAGCCATTGCACAGACAAGGCACACGAACAGTCGCGCTGTCACTCGGCTCATCATCAGCCCCATTGTCGCTCGCACGCGCCCAGCGCGCCCTGATCAGGTCCCGCACTCCCATCCTCGCACAACCGAGCGCCCCGCGGCGGTCGCGCGACGCTCTAGGGTAGGGCTAGCGGTCCTCGGCCTCCGCTTGCAGCGCCGCGGCCATCCTCCCCCCCTCGGGATCGCCCCAGCGATCGGCCGTGGAGTACGCCAACAGCGCTCCGGTCAGATCGCCCCGTTGCTGAAGCAAGAAGCCGAGGTTGGTAGCGGCTCGAGCGTGCTGGTGCTGCAGGCATCGTCGCCAGGCATCCTCAGCTCCATCAACGTCGCCGACCTCGTAAAGCAGCACGCCGAGGTTGAACGCCGCATCTGGCTCCCCTTGTTCCTCCGCGCGCAGATAGGCCGATACGGCGGCCTCGAGGTACCCGTGTTGGTGCAGATCCAGCGCCATTTCGAAAACTTCAGCGCTGTCGGCCAGGACCTCGGGGCGCTCCTCGGCATTCGGCTGGGTGGGGTGGCCAGCCTCGATTGCCACCTCGGGGACGCCCGCCCCATCGGGGTGCGGCTGCACCGGTGGCGTCGCCTCAGGCGGTGGTGGCATCTCAGGTGGCTGTTGTGGCGACGGCGTCTCGGGTGGCGGTGCCGGCCGCGGTGTCTCGGGTGGCGGCGCCGGCCGCGGCACCTCAACAGCCGGCGCCCGCCGCGGTGCTCCGGCGGCCTGCAGCGCGGGGATCGTCTCGGGGGGCCGCGCCGGCGGCGGGGCTTCTATCGGCGACGCCTCCGTAGCGTGGACCGGCAGCGGCGCCTCGGCAGCCTGTTCTTCGGAGACAACTTGAGGGGACCGCTCGACCGTCGGGGCTGATGTCGGACGCCGGTGGTGCCAGTAGAGCCCGCCGGCGCCTAGCGCGACGCCGATGACCGTGATCGCCGCCACCACGAACCCGATCGACCCTCCGCCGTGACCGCCACTGGGGCCTGCGGTCGACGAGGCCGAGCTCGACGCCGGTGACGCTCCGCTCGAGCTGGTGCTCGCCCCGCTCGCCGAAGTTGACGCTCCGCTCGAGCTAATGCTCGTCCCGCAACACAGTCGATGGTTGCCGAGTGGGAACTGCTGTTCCAGACGGCTGGCCGCATCGCCGGATGGCTGGCCCTGACTCGCGGCCACCGCTGGGACCGCCTCGATTGTGAAGCACCCGATCATGATCGCCGCGATCACAGCGAGCGTCCTCGTTCCTCTTGCGTGAATCATTTGATCGTCACCGGCGTCCCAACAGACATCAGCTTCCCGAGCTTTAGGATCGCAGCATTGGAAAGGCGGATACAGCCGTGCGAGATCCGGCCCGGAATCAGTTGCGGCTGGTCAGTCCCATGGATACCGATGTAGCCGCCGTCCGGCCAATCAGTCAGGTACGGCGCCCGGGCGCTGGTTCCGAACGCCAGCGGTCCGTACATCGGGCTGGAGAACGAGCTGAGCCGATCGCGGACGTAGAAGTCCCCGGCCGGAGTGGGCGTGCCCGGCGTCCCAATTCCGATCGGCGCGCTGAAGATCCGGCGGCGGCCGCGGAACAAGGTGAGGGTCAGCCGCGCGCGATCGACGACCACGCGCGAATCGACAAACGACCAGCCCCCGAGCGCGCTACGCGGCACCCAACCCTGGGTGCCGTTGGGGAGTGCCGCCAGCTCGGCGCGCACCCATGTCACGCCTCGCCGATCGACTTCGCCAGTGGAAACGAGCAGATTGGCGGTGCCCTCCGGCGTGCGCGTACCCACAGCCACCACGGCCGGGCTGTCGAAGCTGGGTGCGCGCCTGGCAGTCGTTGCCCGGATCACTGGCGCCCAGCGGGTTTCGCCGGCCGGATCGGCAAGCGCGCTGGGCTTCGGAATCGCAAAGCCCCGCGGGGGCGCGGGCAGGGGAGCGCTCGGACCGTTGGCAGCACCGGTGGCAGCCGGCGCCGACCTCAGCGCCGGCGCCAGGATCAACCCGACCGCCAACGAGACCACGATCACAACGACGCACGACAGTACGCCCGGCCGCGAGAACACGCGCCGGTTAGACGGCACGCCTACCCCATGAAGCTCGGTTTGCGCTTGGCGCTCGTTTGAGGCGCCTGAAGCGCCACAAAGTGGGTTGAGTTGACGAGATCGACCACCTTAGGGTCGGGTAGCGGTTGATCAAAGGCCGTCTCGGCGGGCACGATACCTGCCAGCCTTCTGATCCAAGCCGCGTGTCGCGCTTCGACCGAATGGATATCAACGGCCGTGGTCAAGTAGGGCCTTGACTGGATCTTTGGCAACTGCTCCTTGTATGCGGCCACGGCGAGGTCCTCGAACGCGACCGCCGTTGCCCTAAACGACCTCGCCGCCTCGGTGACCCCGTGGAAGTTGAAGCGAGGCTCCTTGACCGCGGCCGACCCCAGCGTCGCCCGAAAGCCGGTAACGTGAGCTCGCTCATGGGCACCGACCACTCGCGCCTGTTCGGCCAGCGGTCCCCGCAAAGCTCCCATCCGCTCAGCCTCGGTGTAGAACGCGGCCTGGAGATACTCCAGCGTGAGCGCGAAGTTCAAGATCGCTACGTCGCTGGCCGGTGCCTTGGCTGCCGCCGCCGTCGGCCGTAGAACCAGCGCCCCGAACAGCGCCGCGCCTGCCCAAGCGCCCCGGGTCAAGAGTTGTGATCGCGTCGGCAACCGCTCGATCGCCTCGCCGAGCGCGCCGTCGGCATCAAAATCGGCCAGCTTCAGCAGGGATTGATCAGGACCGGGCATGGCTACGCGATGGGCATGGCTACGCGATGAATCCCTTGAGTGCCGTCTGCGCCTGGGCGGCGCTGATTGGGACGTCGATCGCGACCGGAGCCGGTTGCTTGCCCGCAAGTGCTCGCACCCAGGCGGCATGACGCGCCTCGACTGAGATTATGCGACCCAGGTCGGCGAGTGCTGGCGCGCTGAGGTTGGCCGCCTGCCCGTTGTAGGCGGCAAGGCCGGTGTCCTCCAGCAGCACCGCGGTGTTGATGAACTTCGCCTGATCGGTCAGCGCGTCTCCGAACTTGAACTTCTGCGCTTTACCAGCGGCCGAGCCGACGGTTCGGCTGAGGTAGCTGACGTGCGCTCGCTCCTCGGCGCCGACAGTCTGTGCGAACTGCCGCACCTCGCCGGTGAGCTTCCCGGCGCGTAATGCCTCGGAATAGAACGCGGCCTGGAGCTGCTCCAGCGTGAGCGCGAACCCGAGCACCTCTCGGTCGCGCGAGGTGAGCGGCCCCGCGCCGGTCGCAGTGGCGAGCCCGGCTGCCGCGGCCCCGCCCACGGACACCGCTCCCAAGCCGGCGGCGCCGCGCGAGAGCAATCCAGCTCGAGTGACCCCGCCTGCCGGGGTCGGCAGCGATTCCTTGGCCTTCATGACGACGTTCCACATCCGTTACGCATCCGGGGCTCCATTGGCCATTGAACGACGGAGCACGGTCATACCTTTCACAAAGCGGCCAAAAGCTCCCCTTTGCCACGTCGCGCAGGGGTTTTGCCGCAGCCGGACACTAGGTCCGCTGGACCGGGACCTTGAACCGCCGCACGTCTGCGCTGCGCACGATCTCGCCTCCACTCTCGTACGGGACGATCTCTGCCCGCAGCTCGCGTCGGAGGGACTCGAGCCGCTGCACCTCGGCCTTGAGCTCGGTTGCGCGGCGCTCCAGCCCGGCCACTTTGCGGGCCATTGATTCGAGCTGCTCCTCGAGCTCGAGCACGCGCTCCACGCCGGCCAGGTTCATGCCAAGCTCTGCGGTCATCTCCTGGATGCGGCGCAGGCGCTGTACATCTTCGTGCGAATACAGGCGGGTTCCCTTCGGCGAACGCTTGGGTTCGATCAAGCCGCGCGCCTCATACATCCGCAGCGTCTGGGGATGCATCTCAGCCAGCTCGGCCGCCACCGAAATCATGAACACGCCACGATTCGAGGAGACCGCGATCCGAGTCGTGGTCCTGATCTGAGTCCGCCGCTCGCGGGTGGCCTTTCCCATCAGCTCTCCCCTCCGGCGTGAGCGAACAGCCTGGCTCGCGGATTGCCGTTCATTACCTCCGAGAGCTTGTCGATCGCCTCGGACTGCTCCGGCGAGAGCGATGCCGGCACATCGATCACGAACCGGTAGTGGATGTCGCCTTGCCCCTTGCCGCCGAGTCGAGGCGGACCCTCGCCGCGGATCCGCTGGACCGTGCCGTGCTTGGTTCCCCGCGCCACCCGTAGCCGCTTGGTTCCGTTCAGGGTGGGGACCTCCACGACCGCCCCCCGGACGGCTTCAGGAATCGTCAGCGGCACCTCGACCTCCAGGTTCTCACCGACCCGCTTGAACACGGGCGAATCCTCGACGCGGGTGATTACGTACAGATCTCCGGGCGGTGCTCCTCGCATCCCGGGCTCGCCCTTGCCGGCGAGCCGGATGCGACTCCCCTCGCGGACGCCGGCGGGAATATTGACCCGCAGGCGGCGAACGGTGCGCTGGGCACCGGAGCCGTGACACGTCGGGCACGGATCCTCGATCACCGTGCCGGTGCCGTGACAGTTGGAGCACGGCTGCGAGATCGAGAAGATCCCTTGGCTCTCTGCTTCGACGCCCCGGCCACCGCAGACAGGACAGACCTTCGGGGTCGTACCAGGCTTGGCGCCTGTTCCGTTGCAGGTGGGACATGGTTGTGAAGTCGGTACCGCGAGCGGTACCTGCGCTCCCCCTACGGCCTGGTCGAAAGTCAGCGACACCTCGGTCTCGAGATCGCGTCCGCGTTGCGGCGCTCCGCGACCACCGCGCACCGTCCCGGCACGTCCCTCGGCCGCCCCGCCGCCGAACAGATTCGAGAGGATGTCGCCGAAGCCGCCGCTGAACGAGCCGGGGTCGAATCCACCGGCAAACCCGCCGAACGGACTGCTGCCACGCTCGTAGGCCTTGCGCTTTTCGGGATCGGACAGGACGTCGTAGGCCTGCGAGATCTCCTTGAAGCGCTCCTCGGCGTTCTTGTCGCCCTGATTGCGATCGGGGTGATACTTGCGCGCCAGTTTCCGGTAGGCCTTCTTCATCTCCTCATCGGAGGCGTTCTTGCCGATCCCCAGGATCCTGTAGTAGTCGGGTCTTTCAGCCATCGCTCACCGTCCGCTTAGCCGGCCACGACCACCTGAGCCGGCCTGAGCACGCTGTCTCCGAGCCGGTAGCCCCGCTGGTAGACCTCGATGATCATTCCGGGCTCGGTCCCTGGGGCCAGCTGCTGTGCGACCGCCTCGTGGTGCTGGGGATCGAACCGCTCGCCCTGAGGTGAGTAGCGCTCGATCCCGACTCGCGCGAGCGCGGCGATCACGTCGGCGTGGACGAGCTTGATCCCAGACACGAGCGTCGTATCGCCGTTCTCACCATTGCCGGCCGCCTCCGCCACTTCGAGCGCGCGATCGAGGTTGTCGACCGCCGGCAGCAGTTCGAGCGCGAGCTTGGCAACGCCACGCTCCTTAGCGGCCGCCGCCTCACGCACCGCCCGCTTGCGGTAGTTCTCGAAATCAGCCTTCGTCCGCTGCGCCAAGTCGAGGTACTCATCGGCTTTCTCCGCTTTCGCGGTCAGCTCATCCAGCTCGTCCTCGAGCTTGGCTTCGTGGTCGCCGAGCTCGACCGCCTGGGCGGGCGCACTCGGACCCACCGGAGCCTCCGGCTCGTCGGCGGGAATCGAGGGCGCCGGCTCCTGCTCCTTAGCTGAGGAGGGAACGCCCTCCGGGTCGCGATTCTCGCGAACCTCGAAAGGCGTCTCCTCGATGTCGTGCTTGGGTGCCGGCATTACTTGCCCTCATCCACAACCTCGGCGTCCACAACGTCCTCCTCGGTCCCCGCGCCGTTGGTGGATGCCCCGGCGCCGTCAGTCGGCGCATCGGCGCCGGCCTGCTCCTGGGCCCGCTGGTACATGGCCTCAGAGACCTTGTGGAAGGAGGACTGCAGCGCTTCGGTCTTGGCATTGATCTCGCCCGCATCCTCAGACGGCAGAACTTCGCGTACCGCCTTGATCGCGGCGTCGATCTCCTCCTTCGAGGAGGCGTCGACCGAGTCGCCCAGCTCCTTGAGCTGACGCTCGGCCTGGTAGGCCGCGTTCTCGCCGTTATTGCGCGCCTCTGCGAGCTCGCGCAGACGGCGGTCATCCTCGGCGTGCGACTCGGCGTCGGTGACCATGCGCTTGATCTCATCGTCGGAGAGCCCCGAGCCCGCCCTGATCTCGATCTTCTGCTCCTTGGCGGTACCGAGATCCTTGGCGGACACGTTCAGGATGCCGTTGGCATCGATATCGAACGCGACCTCGATCTGCGGAATGCCGCGCGGCGCCGGCGGGATGCCGGTGAGCTGGAACTTACCCAGCGACTTGTTGTACGCCGCCATCTCGCGCTCGCCCTGGAGCACGTGAATCTCGACCGACGGCTGGTTGTCCTCCGCGGTGGAGAAGATCTCCGACTTGCGGGTCGGAATCGTCGTGTTGCGCTCGATCAGCTTTGTCATCACGCCGCCCTTGGTCTCGATTCCGAGCGTCAGCGGAGTGACGTCGAGCAGCAGCACATCCTTGACATCGCCGGCGAGCACGCCCGCCTGGATCGCGGCGCCGACAGCGACTACCTCATCGGGGTTCACTCCGCGATGCGGCTCCTTGCCGGTCAGCTCCTTGACCTTCTCCTGCACGGCCGGCATCCGGGTCATGCCGCCGACCAGGACGACGTGGTCGACCTTGTCAACGCCCTTCTCCTTGGCGTCGTCGAGCGCCTGCCGGACGGGGGCAACCGTCCGATCGAGCAGGTTGGAGGTGAGCTCGTTGAGCTTCGCCCGCGTGAGACGCGTATCCAGATGCTTCGGACCGCTGGCATCGGCGGTGATGAACGGCAGGTTGATCTGTGTCTCCTGGGTGGTCGAGAGCTCGATCTTGGCCTTCTCGGCGGCCTCGTAGAGCCGCTGCAGCGCCATCGGGTCCACCGCCAGGTCGATGCCTTGCGACTTCTTGAACTCGGCCACCAACCAGTCGACGACTGCCTTGTCAAAGTTGTCGCCACCGAGGTGGTTGTCGCCTGCGGTCGACTTGACTTCGAACACACCGTCACCGATCTCGAGCGCCGACACGTCGAACGTACCGCCGCCGAGGTCGAACACGAGGATCGTCTGGTCGGACTCCTTGTCGAGCCCGTATGCCAGCGATGCCGCGGTCGGCTCGTTGATAATCCGCTTGACGTCGAGCCCGGCGATCCTGCCCGCATCCTTGGTCGCCTGACGCTGGTCGTCGTTGAAGTACGCCGGAACTGTGATCACGGCGCTATCTACGGTCTCGCCGAGATATGCCTCGGCGTCTGCCTTGAGCTTGCCGAGGATCATCGCTGAGATCTCGGGCGGCGAGAATTGCTTGCCGCCGGCCTCAACGCGAGCGTCACCATTCGGGCCAGAGACGACCTTGTACGGGACGATTGACTCCTCCTCGCGCACCTCGGCCTCCTTGCGGCCCATGAAGCGCTTGATCGAGAAGACGGTGTTCTGCGGATTGGTCACTGCCTGGCGCTTAGCCACGGTGCCTACGAGGCGCTCGCCCGACTGGGTGAAGGCCACCACGGACGGCGTTGTGCGCCCGCCCTCGGCGTTTTCGATCACCGTCGGCTCGCCACCCTCTAGTACGGCCATGCAAGAATTGGTCGTTCCGAGGTCGATTCCGATCGTCTTTCCCATCTAGTTCTGCTCCTCTACGTTCGCAAAAATCTAAGCGTTAGGCTAGCAGATCTCATAGCCTGCTCTAGCTAACGCCCGACCTCGAAGGCGCTCGGGCACATCCGCTTCAGCGCGCAGCCCGCGCAATTCGGTCGGCGGGCAGAGCAGGTCCGGCGTCCGTGTCGAAGCAGGTTGAGATGAAGCTCCAGCTCCTCGCCCGGAGGCGTGATCGCGAGCATCGTGTCGTGCAGCTCCCCAAACGGCGCCCCAGGGCGCAACATCGCCAGCCGAGTACCCACGCGGGAGACGTGGGTGTCGACCGGAACGTCTCGCATCCCGAGCGCAAACAGGAGCACGCAGGCTGCTGTCTTACGTCCCACTCCGGGCAGCGAGCACAGATACTTCTGCGCCTCCGGAACGCTCAGCTCCCCGAGCCAATCCAGCGACAGCGCCCCATCCGGCGCCGTCTCGGTGATCGCGAGCAGGATCGACTTGATCCGCGCGGACTTCACTCTCGAGATGCCGCCCGACCGGATCGCCGCTTCAAGCTCGTCGACGGGGGCGCCGCGCACGTCCTCCCAATCGGGAAATCGCTCGCGCAGCTTAAGGTAGGCGACGTCGCGGTTGCGGTCGTTCGTCGACTGCGAGAGGACGGTCAGGATCAGCTCAGCGATCGGGTGGCCGTGGGGCTCGGCGCGCGGGATGCCGTACACGAGCCGCAGGCGATCGCGGATCGCCCTGACGCGGCGTGGCGTAGGCCGCCGCCAGGCGCTCTCCACAGCGCGACTGCTCAAGCGATCCCAACCGTTCGCACACCTTTGGTCATGATCGAGGACGTTATCCTCGCCAGCGCGTGAGCGTCGACGAGCACATGATCGCCCTTGGTCAGACGCCCGTCTTTTACCGCCGTGCCTCGCTCAGTGGCGTGCCTCCGCTTTATCTTCACGGCATACCGACCAGCGCCGATGACTGGACTGGGTTCCTGGAGCGGACCGGCGGGATCGCGCCTGACCTCCCCGGCTTTGGCCGCACCGGCAAGGGCGGCAACCTCGACTACTCGCTCGAGGGCCACGCTGACTTTCTCGAACGGTTTCTCGCCGAATTGGACGTGCAAGAGGTGAAAATGGTCCTTCACGACTGGGGAGCGGGGGGCGGCTTGGTGTTCGCCCAGCGACATCCCGAGCGGGTAACGCGGCTGGTCTTGGTAAATGCGCTGCCGTTGCTCGAGGGATTCCACTGGCACCGGCTGGCGCGCGTGCTCAGACGGCCGCTAGTGGGCGAGCTGGTGATGGGATCGACCACCCGTCGGTTGTTGACGCGAACGCTGCGCCGCGGCTGCGTGAAACCGCAGGCGTTCTCCCAAGAGGCGCTGGCCACCGTGTGGGATCAGTTCGACCAGGGCACCCAGCGGGCCACGCTCCGTCTCCACCGCTCTGCCGACGAGCAGCGGCTCGCGGCCGCCGGGACCGGCCTGTCCTCGGTGAGGGCTCCAGCGCTGGTGGTGTGGGGCGAGAATGATCCCTGGTTTCACCCGAGCTACAGCGAAGCGTATGCCGCTCGGCTGCCGCAGGCCGAGCTCCAGCGAACGCCGGGAGCGGGACATTGGCCCTGGCTAGATGTGCCGACTGTCGTCGACCGGGTAGCTGCATTCCTGAAGGCCACCGGATGATTACTGAAGACCGTCCAGCATCGATCGTGGTCCTCGACCGCGAGCCGGCGCCTGCCCGGCGTCGCATCGACGCTCGCCGGATCGCTCCGACCTTGGTCGCCGGCGCACTCGCGGCTGTCTACCTGATCCTCTCCCCGCCGAGCTTGGATCTGGCCGCGCACATGTTCCGCGCCCAATTGTTCCGGGTGGAGGGCTTCTCGCTGTGGAACAACATGTGGTACTCGGGCCACCACATCGTCGGCTACAGCGTGCTGTTTCCCCCGATCTCAGCGTTGCTCACACCGCAGCTGACGGCGGCGCTGGCGGCCACCGCCACCGCGGCGCTGTTCGAGCCGCTCGCCCGGCGCCACTACGGTCCCGATGCCTGGCTCGGCTCGGCCTTGTTTGCCGCAGCGACCGCTGTCGATCTGTTCACCGGCCGGCTGGCGTTCGCGCTCGGTGCACTACCGGCGATCGGGGCGATCCTGGCGCTCGACAGCCGCCGGACTTGGCTCGCGTCCGGGCTCGCGCTGCTAACGGCACTGTCAAGCCCGGTCGCGGCGCTGTTCCTTGGGCTCGCCGCGAGCGCCTACGCCATCGGTGCCTACATCAGTGAGCGCCGACTCCGACCGGCACTGCCAGGATTGGCGGTCGCGGTAGCCGGCTTGGGCCCGGTCGGCCTGCTGGCGATCGCCTTTCCTGAGGGAGGCCGCGAGCCATTCGCGACCGCCACGATGGTGCCTGTCCTGGTGCTCGCGCTCGGTGCGCTGCTCGCGCCGCCGAGGGACGCCTACAAACTCCGGGTCGGGGCGCTGCTGTACGGCCTGGGGACGGTCGCGGCGTACGTGCTGGCCACTCCCGTCGGCAGCAACGATGCCCGCCTGGGGGCGTTCATGGCCGCGCCGCTGGCGGCACTGCTCTGGTGGCCCCGACGGATCGTGCTGCTGGCGCTGCTGGCGCTGCCGCTGCTGTACCTCGAGTGGCACGATCCCTCGCGAGATCTCTCGACCGCGATCGGCGATCCTTCTGCTGTATCGGGCTATTACGAGCCCTTGCTCGACTTCCTGGAGCGGCAGCCTGGACCGCCGTTCCGGATCGAGATTCCGTTCACCCGCTTTCACTGGGAGGCATACGTGGTCGCGCCTCACTTCGCGATCGCCCGCGGCTGGGAGCGGCAGCTCGACATCAAGGACAATGCGCTGTTCTACAGCGGTCGGCTCACCGCGACGAGCTACCGAGCATGGCTAGATCAAAACGCCGTCCGTTTCGTCGCCGCGCCGGACGCGCCGCTCGACTACTCGGCGCAGGGCGAGATCGCGCTGATCAATCACGGCCTTCCCTACCTGCGGCTCGTGATGCGCACCCCGCACTGGCGCGTTTACGAGGTCGCGAACGCCACGCCGATCGTGCAAGGCGCTGCGACCCTCCGGAGGATGGGAACCGATTCGCTCACCGTGGAGGCGCGCCGCCGGGGGACGGCGATGATTCACGTCCGCTTCAGCCCGTACTGGGTGCTCTCTCAAGGCTTTGGGTGTGTGTCGCCCGCAGGCGACTTCACTGCGCTGAGCGTCCGCAGGCCGGGGCCAATGCGGCTCGTACTGCGGTTCTCCTTTGACCGTATTGGAGCACGCTCCCCTCGTTGTAGTTGACCGTCGCGACCATCGGTAGGATGCGTGACTGGCATGCGGCGTCGACTCCGGTTCATCGATGCGCGGGTGCTGCCGCGCGGTTGGCGCGATCTGCTCAGACAGATCGCGCTGTTCGTCGCCGCCTTCATGCTCTACGACCTGGTACGAGGACTGACCGACGGCGGCAGTCCGTACAAGCCGTTCGGCGACGCGATGAAGATCATCGACCTCGAGCGCACGCTGCATATCTTCATCGAGCCGAGCATCCAAGCGTGGGCGCAAAACAAGAGTTGGCTGATGGACGCTGCCGACTGGACGTACCTCAATGGGCACTTCATCGTCACCCTGGCGGTGCTGGCTTTCCTCTACCTACGACGCAACGACTCGTTCTACTTCGTGCGCAATATGTTCATGATCGCGATGGCAGTTGCCCTCGTCGGCTACGCCCTGTACCCCACGGCCCCGCCGCGCCTGCTGCCGGAGTGGGGCTTCACCGATTCGATCTCCCAGTTCCTGGGAGTTCCTCATGTCGACAACGGGCCTACAAAGGCGTTCCTCAATATCTACGCGGCAGTGCCGTCAATGCACGTCTGCTTCTCGGTGATTGTTGGCTGGTCGATGGCGCGGCTGGTCTCCCTGCGCGTTGCCAAGGTAGCTTGGTCGCTCTACCCGTTGTTCGTCACCTTCGTGGTGGTCGCTACGGCCAACCACTACCTCACCGACGTCGTCCTGGGTGCTCTGACCGCTGGCATCGCGGCGCTGCTCGCCCATCGCTTGCTCGCCCGCGCGCGACCTGATGTGTGGGCGTTCAGCCAGGCGACGGCCTAGCGATGCCTGAACAGACCAAGGCCAGGCCTGCTCAAACCGGGGGCCCACGCGGCTCCCGACCTCGCCGCGAAGGACCGACCACTCAGGAGCTGATGCGGGAGCGACTGATCGAGTCGCGGTTGACTCCCAATGCAATCTCGCTGACGGGCTTCGTGCTCAACCTAGCTGCCGCGGGCCTCGTGGTCGGTCGGATGTTTTTCCTCGCGGGGATCGCGTTCATCGTTGGATCGGTGATGGACACACTCGACGGGCGATATTCGCGGATGTCGGGAAAGGGCACCCCGTTTGGCGCGTTCCTCGACTCAACGCTCGATCGGCTTGAGGAGGGGATCGTGCTGACCGCCGTCGGGGCCTACTTCGCATCCCGACAAAACCAGGTCGCGGTCGCGGCTGTAGTCGGCGCGGTGCTGTTCTCACTGATGGTCTCCTACACGCGCGCTCGGGCCGAGGCGCTCGGTGTGGCCTGCAAAGTCGGAATCGCTACCAGACCGGTGCGGGTGGTGATCCTGTCGGCTGGGCTGGTATTCGCGAAAGGGGCGTCGATCGGCAACTTCGAGCTGCTCGCGCCGGCCGTCTACGTACTCGCCGGACTAAGCGTTCTGACCACAGTGCAGCGGGTGCTATACGTCCGCAAGCAACTGAACACCACCGCGCCGGTGTAACCAACACCGCGCCGCGGAATACCTACAGCGTTTGTCTCGCGCCGCAAGCAGAGCCGCGCAGACTCCTCTCAACCAAGGAATTTCCATCGTGAGCACCACCAACGCTTCCACCAATGGCGCTGGTCGCTACCAGGCCGAAAAGGTGCGCGTCGCGATCATCGGCGTCGGCAACTGCGCAAGCTCGTTTGTTCAGGGCGTCCATTATTACGCCGACGCCGACCCGCACGCGTCCGTGCCCGGACTCATGCACGTCGACCTCGGCGGCTATCACGTGCGCGACGTCGAGTTCAGTGCCGCCTTCGACATCGACGCCGACAAGGTCGGAAAAGATTTGTCGGGAGCGATCTTCGCCGGCCAGAACAACACGCTGCGGTTCGACGCGGAAGTACCGGAGCTGGGCGTGGAGGTCCATCGCGGGATGACCCACGACGGCCTCGGCAAATATTTATCCCAGAAGATCACCAAGGCACCCGGCCCTACCGCTGACATCGTCGAGATTCTTAGGGAGACCAACACCGACGTGGTCGTCTCCTACCTTCCTGTGGGCTCGGAGCTGGCGACGAAGTGGTACGTCGAGCAGGTGCTGGAGGCGGGCTGCGCGTTTGTCAACTGCATCCCCGTGTTCATCGCCCGCGAGGACTACTGGAACCGGCGCTTCACCAAGGCAGGGTTGCCGATCATCGGCGACGACATCAAGTCACAGGTCGGCGCGACGATCGTCCACCGCGCGCTCGCGCGCCTGTTCCACGACCGGGGCGTGAAGCTGCTGCGGACCTCGCAGCTGAACGTCGGCGGCAACATGGACTTCTACAACATGCTCGAGCGCGAACGGCTGGAGTCAAAGAAGATCTCCAAGACCAATGCCGTCACCTCGATCATGGGCCACACGCTTCCGGCCGACGATGTTCACGTTGGTCCGTCTGATTACGTGCCCTGGTTGACCGATCGCAAGTGGGCACACATCCGGCTGGAAGGGCAGGCATTTGGGGACGTGCCGCTGTCGGCAGAGCTCAAGCTCGAAGTGTGGGATTCGCCAAACTCGGCCGGGATCGTGATTGACGCCGTGCGCTGTTGCAAGCTGGCGCTCAACAATGGGATCTCAGGACAGCTCGATGGCCCGAGTTCTTACTTGATGAAGTCACCGATGCACCAGCGTCCGGACGACGAGGCGCGGGGGCTGATCGAGCAGTTCATCGCCCAGTACGCGGGCAAGCAGCTTGCTCCCCCGACGAAGAAGCGGACCGCAGCGAAGAAGTAGCCCCTATATTGAGGCGCGTGGCTGGCTCCCTCGCGATCGCGCAGGTCACGCCGTTTGCCTGGGAGGCGCAGAATGACGTCAACGCTTACGTCGCCGGCGTCTCCGAGGAGCTCGCGGGGCGTGGTCATCGAATCCTGATCGTCGCGCCCTCGGAGTCGAGCGCCCTGGTGCGTGACAGCCGCCGGGCGATCCGCAGCGAGCATGAGTTGCTACTCGAGCGGACCGACCGTTCCCCGCTCGTGCTCGGCGTCGGCGAGGTGCTCCCGTTCTCGCCCACGCGGCGGCGCGCCGCGTCGCTGCCGGTAGATGTCGCGCGCACGATCGAGGACGCGCTGACGGCGCTGACGCTCGACATCGTTCACGTGCACGAGCCGTTTGCGCCGAGCGCCTCGAGTGTCGCCCTGCGCCAATCACGCGCGCTCAACGTGGGCAGCTTTCACATGCCCACGGAGCGGATCCTCTCGACCCAGCTGACGCGGCCGCTCTCACGATTGCTGTTCGGCCGGCTCGACGCGCGGATCGCCAGCTACGGCGCCACGCGCGATCTGATGCAGCGCTTCTTTCCGGCGGAGTACGAGGTGATCAGACCCGCGACAAACCTGGAACCCGTCAAACGCGACGGTGGAGAAATCGAGTTGCTGCTGATCGCCGAAGAGGAACGCGCCGCGTTACGCGCGTTCCTCCGTGCCTTGCGAGTCCTTCCCCCCGAGCTCGAGTGGCACGCGACCGTGTTCTCGCGGCGTCCGCTGACGCCGCCGGCCGCGCTGAGCCGAGAGCTGCGTGCGCGTCTTCGCTTCCTCGACGCCGAGCAGACGACTGAGGCCGCGGCGCTGGCCGCCGCCGACGTCGTCGTGCTCGCTTCCGAGGGCGTCCGCTTGGTGCCGGGGGTCCTGCTGCGCGCGCTCGCGGCGGGCGCGATCCCGGTCGCCTCGCGCCTCCCGGCCTACGAGGAACTGCTATCCGACGGCGAGCTTGGACTGGTGTTCGAGCCTGGCGACGTACAGACGCTGGCGGCACAGCTCGCCAGCGTGATCGCCGAGCCGGAGCGGCGCCGACGCGTGCGCGATCGCGCCGATCAGCTGCGCTCGACGCTCACTTGGTCGCGCGTGGCCGACGAGCTCGAGCAGATCTACGAACGCCTGGCGGCGCGTAGGCATCGCTCGCGCGCCGAGCGGCGGATCCAGTCGCGGCTGTCATCCCGCCCCTTGATCGACGTCGACCTACACATGCACACCGATCACTCCTACGATTGCGCAACGCCCGTCGAGGTGCTGCTGGCGGAGGCACGAACCCGCGGCCTCGGGGCGATCGCGATCACCGACCATAACGAGATCTCGGGCGCGTTTGAGGCGCAAGGCAAGACCGATGGGGTGAAGGTAATCGTCGGCGAGGAGGTCAAAACCGCCAGCCAGGGCGAAGTGATCGGGCTCTTCCTGCAGGAGAAGGTGCCCCGCGGGATGAGCTTGCAAGCGACGATCACCGAGATCAAGCGCCAGGGTGGGCTGGTGTACGTCCCTCACCCGTTCGACCGACTGCATTCGGTCCCCGACTACGAGCACCTGCTTAAGGTGCTCGATGACGTCGACGCGATCGAGATCTTCAACCCGCGCGTGGCGATCAGCGAGTTCAACGACGAGGCTGTGCGATTCGCGGCCAAATACTGGATCCCCGCCGGGGCAGGCTCGGATGCTCACGTGCCGCAGGGGCTGGGCTCGGTCCGGATCCGGATGCGTGACTTCGACGGCCCCGAGGAGTTCCTGGAGTCGCTCCGCGACGCCGATATCGTCCGCAATCCCGCCAGCCTCCTTTACGTCCAGGCGCTCAAGTTCCTCCAGACCAAGGCCCTTCCGGAAGCCGCCCGGCGGGCCTCCAGAGACCGGCGCGTGCGCCGAGTCACGGGCAAGAACTTGCGCAAGTCCTGATGCACTCGCAAGGACAAGCGCGCCTGCCGTCCAATCCGAGGGGGATGCCGGCCACCGACGACGAGATCCGCGAGAAGTACCTCGAACGCGCAATCCGTGAGCTGAATGCGTTCTCACGTGACCTGCAGGCTTGCCCGCACTGCCCCCGGGGGCAGCTGATGCCGGTGCTGGGCTCCGGCCATCCCCAGGCCGACATCTTCCTGATCAAGCACTCTGCCCGGCCATCGGAGGTCGAGGAGGGCGTCGCCTTTTATGGGCGCGCCGGAAATGCGCTGATGAAGTCGCTGCGCCGCCTATCGATCGATCCGCTGGCGGTGTACGGAACGCTGTGCGTCAAGTGCCCGGTGCCCGATCCGGAGATGGCCGACCCCGCCTGCGTGGCGCGGATGGCCGAGGAGCTGGCCATCGTTCAACCCAAGATCGTGATCGTGATGGGCGAGAACGCGCTGGCGGTCATCAACGAGCTCGACCTGTCCCTGCGGCGCGACCTGGAGCCCGTGGCGGGCGAGATCCAGCGATTCACGCCCGCCATCGAGGCCCTGTACGTGCCGAGCATCGACGACGCGCTCGACGAGGAGTCCGCCAAGCGGGAGTTCTGGCGCGCGTTTCGGGTCCTGGGGCAGTGGTGGGCGGACCTGCCGCCGTACTAGACTGCTGACATGGATCTCGAAGAGAGGACTCTCGACCAGATCGGCGACCGCTGCGAAGAGTGCGGCGCCAAGCTCACGCCCGCTGAGCTGCAGGCTGTGATGGAATCAGGCGGCCCGGCCCTATGCTCGATCCACGCGGCAGAGGACGAGCCCGGGCTTTCGTCTGACGAAGCCGGGTTCGGCGAGCACCAGTAGCGCAGCGCCGCCCGCGCTCACATCGTCAGCACAATCTTGCCAAGCTTGCCGCCGGCCGCGAAATGGTCATAGGCCGATTCTGCGTCGGCCAGGGGGTAGGTCGCGGCGAGCGGCACGTCAAGCGTTCCGTTCGCCAGCAGCGGCAACACTGAGCGCTCGAGCTCCCGCGCGGTCATCGCCTTTTCTTCCAATGGACGGGCGCGCAGCGTTGAACCATGGATACGGCCTCGCTTCATCATCAGCAACCCAAGATTGAGCTCACCCTTCGCGCCGGCGCCGGTCCCGATCGCCGCGATCCGGCCGTTGGTGGCGAGGGCCTTGAGGTTGCCCGCGAGATTCGGGGCACCGACGAGCTCGAGGATCACATCGAAGGGGGCCCGGTCAGCAAAGCCCTCGGGGTCGATTACCTCGGCACCCAGAGCCGCCACCTGAGCGCGCAGGTCGGGATTGCGGACGGTTGCGATCACCCGCGCGCCCGTCGCCCGGCCGAGCTGGATCGCCGCCGTCCCGACGCCACCGGCGCCACCATGTACGAGCAGCCGCTCGCCCAGCCGCAGGCCCGCCTGCGTGAAGATCGCGTCGTGAGCGGTAGTGAACGCCTCGGGCACGCCGCCGGCCCGCGTCAAGTCGAGCTCGTCGGGCACCGGCATCAAGACGCGCTCGTGCACCAAGGCCAGCTCCGCCTGGCCGCCGCCGCCGACGATTGCCATCACCCGGTCGCCCTCGCGGAACCGCTCCGCTCCGGGTCCGCACCGCAGCACCTCACCCGCCAGCTCCAGCCCGGGAATGTCCTCGGGGGAGCCCGGAGGAGCGGGATACACGCCGCGTCGCTGGTGCATGTCGGCTCCATTGATCCCCGCGGCCCTGACCCTGACCAGGACCTCGCCGTGGCCGGGATCGGGGTCGGGATGCTCCTCCACGCTCAGCTGCTGATCCCGGATCGTGACGGCGCGCATCAGCCCGAGTACCTACCCGCGCACCAGCTGCGCCACGCATTCGATATGCGGGGTCTGTGGGAACATGTCGACGGGGCGGACGCGGACAAGCTCGTAGCCGGCTTCGACCAGCTGGGCGGCGTTCGGCGCCAGTGTCGTCGGGTTGCACGACACGTAGACGATCCGCTTCGGCCCGGCCTCGATGATTCGCCTGACCACCTTCTGCGAAAGTCCGGCGCGCGGCGGGTCGACGACCAGCAGGTCGGGACGGCCGGCCTCTGCTACCAGCTCGCGCAGCGCGAGTCGAACATCCCCGGCGAAGAAGCGGGCGTTCTCGATTTCGTTGTGCTTGGCATTGGCGATCGCGTCGGCGACGGCCTCCTGAAGGATCTCGAGCCCCCAGACCTCGGCCACCCTGGGAGCAAACAACAGTCCGATCGTGCCGATGCCGCAGAACAAGTCATACACCCGCTCCATGCCGGTCGGCTCCGCGTACTCGAGCGCCAGCCCGTAAAGCCGCTCGGCCATCTCGGTATTGGTCTGGAAGAACGCTTGTGAGGAGATCTCCACCTGCAGGCCACCAATCTCCTCATCGAAGCGATCGGAGCCCAGGAGCAACTCGGTCTCTCCGCCCTGAGTGCTCTCGGCGAGCGCGTCGGTGCGGGTCCACAACAGCCCGTCCAGCGGCCGGGCAGCTTCGGCCAGGGAGTCGCGATCGAGCTCGCCCCCGGCCGTCACAAGCCGGGCTTGGAGCTGCCCGGTGCGCCGCCCTTCTCGTACCACGAGATTGCGTAGCAGGCCCTCGCCGCTGCGCCGGTCATACGCGGACAGGCCTTGCTCCTGGCACCAGGCGACAATTCGCTGGCGCATCGCGTTCCCATGCTCGGACGCGAGCAGGCAGTCATTGACCTCGACGATCTCCTCCCACCTTCCCGGTGCGTGAAAGCCACACACGAGCCCGCCGGAGGGATCGCTCCCGAATGAGTACTCGAGCTTGTTGCGGTAGCGCCACTGCTCGATTGCGGGCATGATCGGCTCGAGCGTGTAGGACTGAAGACGGCCAAGTCGGCGCAGCGCGTCGTCCACCTGCTCCTGCTTGATCTGCAGCTGACGCTCGTAGCCGAGCACCTGCCATGGCGCGCCGGGATGCTCGGCCTGGGGCTCGATCCGGTCGGGACCGGCTTGCAGGATGTCGACGGCCCGCGCCTCGGCGTAGGCGCGCTTGCTCTTGCCGACGATCGCCCGCACGCGGTCGCCCGGCATTCCGCCACTCACGAATACCACGTAGCCGTCCAGCCGCGCCACGCCGGCGCCGCCGAAGGCGAGCGAGTCGATTGTCAGCTCCAGTTGATCGCCGCGAGTGGGTCGTCTGCTGGCGGTGTCCACGACAACTAGCATGGCAGCCGCATGGACTTGGACGCTTACCGGCACTCGGCCGAGTCGTTCCTCTCTGCACGCTGAGCGGATCGGATTCCGGGAGTCAGCTCGACTTCACGGTGCTTCTGCGGGACCTGGGGTTGGTTCCACAACCAGGTGCTCCAGCAGCGCCTTCTGCGCATGGCGGCGGTTCTCTGCCTGGTCCCAGATTCGCTGGCGTTGACCGTAGAGCACCGCTTCGCTGATCTCCTCGCCAGGATGTGCGGGTAGGCAATGAAGCGCGATCGCATGCGGCGCGGCCGCGTCCAGTAGCGCATCGTCGAGTCGGTAAGGGGCGAGCCTCTCCCGGCGCTCCTGCGCCGAGCTCGGATCATCGCTCATGCTGACCCAAACGTCGGTGTAGAGCGCATCGGCGCCCCGCACGGCCTCGTAGGGGTCCTCGGTCAGCAGTGCGCCCGCCACGGGCTCGCTCAGGGAATACTGCGGCGGCGAGGCGATTCGCACCGACACCCCCGCCGCAGCCCCGAGGATCGCCAGCGACCGGGCAACGTTGTTGCCGTCCCCGACATACGCGATCTTCAACCCCTCGAGGCTGCCGAACGCCTCCCTGAGCGTCAGCAGATCCGCCAGCGCCTGACAGGGATGGTGGGCGGCGGTGAGCATGTTGATCACCGGGACGCTGGCGTGAGCGGCGAGCTCGGCCACCAGCTCGTCGGGGCCGGTGCGGATTCCGATCGCCGCGACGTTACGCGAGAGCACGTAGGCGGTGTCGCGCACCGACTCCCCGCGAGTCAGCTGGAGGTCGTCTGTGCGCAGCACCATCGGGTGTCCGCCGAGCTCGGCGACTCCCGCCTCGAACGAAACCCGCGTGCGCGTGGAGGGCCTCTGGAAGATCAGCGCCACGGTTCTCCGACTGAGCACATCCGAGCTGGATGGGTTTGCCTTCAGTTCGCGCGCACGCTCGATCAGGTCTCTCAGCTCGGCGCTGGTCAGCTCTGATCCGGTGATGAAGTGGCGAGGCAAGCCGAGCAGTGTACGGTTCGATGACTTTGAGGATCCTCACCTGGAACCTGAAGCACGGCCGCTCGGTTCCGAGCGCCGGACATAACCTGTTCGATGAGTTCGCGCGCGCGCTGGCCGGCTGGGAGTGGGACGTGGCGCTCCTTCAAGAGGTTCCGCCGTGGTGGCCGGCCCAGCTGGGCCCACGCCTCGGCGCGTCCGCACGACTGGTGCTGACCTCGCGCAACGCGCTGCTGCCGGTGCGCCGCGTGATCGCGGAGCGCTGGCCGGACGCGATCAAGTCAAACGGCGGCGGCAGCAACGCGATCCTGCTGCGGGGCTCCCGGGCCCTCGAGCAGCGAACGATGCGGCTGGCACTGATCCCCGAGCGGCGGTGGTTGCACGCCGTCAAGCTCGACGACGGGATGTGGGTGGGGAACTTGCACGCCACCGTCGACGACGAACGCGCCGCGGTGCTGGAAGCGGAGATCGCCGCTTTTACCACCCTGCGCTGGGCCGCCGGTGCTCCGGTCGTGCTCGGCGGCGACTTCAACGTGCGATCGCTCGAGCTGTCCGGGTTCACGCGTGCGGGCGGCCACGACGTCGACCACTTATTCGTGGCCGGCCTGAAACCGGTGGCCGGGCCCGACGTGCTCGACCGCGGGTGGCTGTCAGATCACGCGCCGGTGGCGATCACGGTGGCGCGGCGGTAGGTGGGGGCGGATCTACCACCCTCCGCAAATCGCCGCGCCCGCCAACGGCATCGAGCGCCGTCAACCGGTCGAAGATGGGGATGGCGACGTCCACGGCGCTATGCCCGGCCCGTTCGTAGCCCGAACCCTCGCAGCATCAGAAGCGCCTTCTCGCCAAGGGTCCCACGTCCAGGCAGCACACCGAGTTGCACGGCCGCATCGTATAGGTCAAAGAACGCCCTGACCCGTAGCAGCCGGCCCCGTTCCATCTCGCAGTAGAAGACACAGTGCACGACCAGGAACCGGTTCGTGGCGGGCAGGCCTTCGAGGGGTGCTCGATGCGTGGCCAGCAGCTTGGCCGGAGCGGCGAGAAAGCTTCCATGGGCCAAGCGCTCACCAGTTCGCTCCAGTCGGGCGTCCGGAAATGCCGCCCACAGCCGGCCGGCGTGCCGGCCGAGATCCTCTAGGCCTTCCAGCGGCTCGGCCGTCAGCGGGTCCTCGTAATGGATCTGCGGCGCGCACACCGCCTCGAACGCGTCCTCATCCTTGCTCGACCAAGCGGACTCCCAGCCGTCGATCAACTCGTCGTGGGTCACTCCGAGGGGCGCGTGACGTCGAATACGGGCACGCCCTCCTCCGGCGTGGAGGCCTGAGCGTACCGCCGGCGCGGAATCCGGCCGGCGCCCCGAGCCAGCAACCCCGACTCGACTCCCAGGCGGACGGCTCGCGCCATCGCCACCGGATCGTGCGCGCGGGAGATCGCGCTCGCGCACAGCACCGCGTCGCAGCCGAGCTCCAGCGCCAGTGCGGCGTCCGAGGCCGTGCCGACGCCGGCGTCGAGAATCACCGGCACCTCGGCTCGCTCGACGATGATTGAGATGTTGTACGGATTGCAGATGCCCATGCCGCTGCCGATCGGCGAGCCGAGCGGCATCACCGCCGCACAGCCTACGTCCTCCAGGCGGCGCGCCAGCACGGGATCGTCGGTGGTGTAGGGAAGTACCACGAAACCGTCGTCGATTAGCGCCTCGGCCGCAGCCAGGAGCTCGACGGCATCGGGAAGCAGGGTCCTGTCGTCCCCGATCACCTCGAGCTTGATCCAGTCGGTCTCGAACGCTTCGCGAGCGAGCTGTGCAGTGATGATCGCGTCGCGAGCCGTGAAGCACCCGGCGGTGTTGGGGAGTACCTCTACGCCCGCGGCTTCGAGCACCTCCAGGATCGAGCCGCGGGCTGCGGGATCGAGCCGCCGGAGCGCGACCGTGCACAACTCCGCACCGGATGCGTTCAGTGCATCGGCAAGGAGCTCGTGATTGTCGAAGCCACCGGTACCGAGGATCAGCCGGGAGCGAAGTCTTCGATCGGCGATTTCGAATGACTGCATGATGCTGTTCTTACCCTCCTTGTACAGCGGCAACGACCTCCACCTGCGCGCCGTCGGTCAGTTTCGTGGCTGCCCAGGCAGTCCGGGGAACCACCTCGCCGGCGACGGCGACGGCCACGCCGCGGCCATCGGGGACGCGAGCCAATGACTCGATCACGCTCGCGACCGTCGTCTCGGGCGGCAATTCGCGGCGCTCACCATTGATCGTGACCAGCATCGTTAGGCCCCCACTGAAACATCGAGGAATCGCGCCGGTGAGAACGCGCAGGCCAGCTCAGATGGTTGCTCCCCGACCAGCCCACCAACGACGAGTTCGGCGGTGATCGGGGCGAGCATGATCCCGTGACGGTAGTGACCCGCCGCCCAATGCAGCCCCGTAACCGCTGCTGGCCCCAGTACCGGAGCGTTGTCCGGAGTTCCCGGTCGCGACCCCGCCGACAGCTCGTCGAGCACCAGCTCCGCTAGCCCGGGGAGCAACTCGATCCCGGCGCGCAGCAGCTCGAACACCGGCCCGGCGGTCACGGTCGTGTCGAACCCCCGCTCCTCGACGGTCGCGCCCAGCACGTAGCGACCGTCTCCCCGGGGGACGACGTAGCCGGCGCCCTGCATTCGCAGGGCCCGCGTGAGGAGACCCGGCCCGGAGGGATCGCGGAGTCTCAGGATCTGGCCCTTGACCGGCCTCACCGGGATGCGGGCCTCGGCGGGCAGATCCAGCTCACCGGACCACGGCCCGGTGGCGAGCACGACCTTCTCCGCACTGACCGCCGTACCGTCAGCAAGACGTACGCCGTCCACCTCCTCGCCGGCGAGCGTGACGCCGGTCACCTCAGCGCCGGTGTGGAGCTTGGCGCCGGCCCGGGTCGCGGCGAGGACGAGCGCCTCGGTGAGTCTGCGCGGATCGATCGCGTGATCGTCGGGCACCTCCAAGGCAAGCCGGAGGGCCGGCGCGAGCGCCGGCTCGAGGCGACGGGCCTCGCTCGCCCGGAGCCTCTGCACCGGAAGCCCGAGGCTCCGGCGCATCGCCAGCTCACGGTCGAGCGCCTCGGCTTCGTCTTGGTCACGGGCCACCGCGATCGTCCCGCACGCCAGGTAGCCGGGATCCCGTCCGGTGGCGTCGATCAGCTCGGAAACGAAGCCGGGGTACAGGCCGGTGCTGGCCAGGCTCAGCGCCAGCAGTGGCTGCTCCGTGGGTCGCGCTTCGCTGATCGGAGCGATCATTCCTGCCGCCACCCGGGAGGTGCCCTGCCCCGGTTCTCCACGTTCGAGCACGCTCACGCGTAGCCCACGCTGCGCCGCTCGCCAGGCGACGGCGAGCCCGATCACGCCGCCACCAACTACCGCGAGGTCGAATGATTTTGTGATGTCGGACAAATTCCCTCCCTGCGCCGGCATTATCCGGGTCAGGTTCTGACGGTCGGCGAATCTGGATGTCCGCCCTCTCAGCCCCGGGGTTGGGCTCCCGTTCCCGCAATCCTAGCGCGCCGGTCATGCCAGACTGGGGGTGTGACCGATCTTCGCCAGCGCCTTTGCAGCGCGCGCCTGTACCTCGTCTGCGACGCGCGTCCGGACGGATTCCTCGACAGCGCCTTGCGGGGTGGAGTGGACCTCGTCCAGCTACGGTGCAAGGACGCCGGTGATGAGGAGATCCTGGCGGCGGCCAGCCGATTCGCGCGGGTGTGCCGATCGCACGATGCCTTGTTCATCCTCAACGACCGACCTGACCTGGTTGCGCAGGCTGGTGCCGATGGCGTCCACGTCGGCCAGGACGATGTGCCGGTTCCGCGTGCCCGAGAGCTGGTTGGGCGTGACCGGCTCGTCGGGCTCTCGACCCACAGTCCCGCCCAGATCGAGGCTGCCAACAGGGCAAACGTCGACTACATCGGCGTGGGGCCGGTACACGAGACACCGACCAAGCCGGGCCGGCCGGCGGTTGGGATCGAGCTCGTGCGTCACGCCGCGCGTCATGCTCAGATTCCGTTCTTTGCGATTGGTGCAGTCGCCACGGAGAACATCGAAGCGGTCACCTCCGCGGGGGCCGAGCGGGTCGCCGTGGTGCGGGCGCTGACCGGCGCTACCGACGTACAGCGCGCGGCTCGCCGGCTGCGCGAGGAGCTCGTGCGCGAGAGGATCCGCGTTGGCCAGTCGTAGCCGCAAGCGCGGTCGGCGCCAGAAGCCGACGGCCGTCGCGACCGCCCCGAGCCCCGACACCCGCCCGCAGCGCTCTGGCTACGCCGCGGCGATGGAGGGCCGTTACAAGGCCCGCAATGAGGCCGTCAGGGCCACGCTCAAGCCGTTGGCACCCGGTGAGCGCCCCGTCGCGGTGACCGTTGGTGCGGTCCTCGCAGCGCTGTCGGGGGTTGGCAATCTGATCGCCTACCTGGCGGGAGACAAGATCGCCGGCAAGCATCCGGCGGCAACCGGCATCCTCGGCTTCTCCGCGCTGATGCTGATCTGCGCCGTCGGGATGTGGCGGATGCGCTACTGGGCGGTGCTGGGGTTCATGGGCCTGCTGGCGATCATCGCCACGATCTTCTCGTTGCTGTTGCTGAAGGCCAGCAACCTGCTCGGCTTCCTCATCCCTCCGGTGATCATCGTCGGAGCGGGTTACCTGTTCATGAAGCTGGTGCGCGCGCTCAGCCGGATCCAGATGCCGAAGCAGCCCGGACGCTAGCGGGCCGTGGTGAACGCCGTCAGATAGGCTCCGATCGCCCATGCCTAATTCCGCCTACGACTGCATCGTGATCGGCTCTGGCCCTGGCGGCTATGTAGCGGCGATCCGCGCTGCCCAACTCGGCATGAAGACGGCGGTCGTCGAGAAGGACAAGATCGGTGGACGGTGTCTCAACTACGCGTGCATCCCTGCAAAAGCCGTCCTGCGCTCCGCCGACATTCTCTCCGAGGTGCGCGAAGCCGGTGATTTTGGGATCACGGTCGGGGAGCCGACGGTCGACTACGCCGCCGTCAGCGCCCGGCGCGAGAAGGTCGTCTCGACGCTCACGGGAGGTGTCGCGGGGCTGTTCAAGAAGAACGGCGTCGAGCTGGTCGAAGGCGAGGGCCGCCTGGCCGGCAAGGGATCGGTGACCGTCGGCAACCAGCAGATCGGCGCGAAAACCATTTTGATCGCGACCGGCTCGGTCAAGAAGCCGATTCCCGGGACAGAGTTCGGCGGCCGGGTGATCGGCACGGAGGAGGCATGGGCCCTATCGGAACTCCCGGAGACGATGGCGGTGGTCGGTGCCGGCGCGTCGGGGACGGAGATCGCGTCCGCGTACGCGCGCCTCGGAGTCCAGGTGCTGCTGTTCGAGGCCCTCGAGCGCGTGCTTCCGACGGAGGACGCCGATATCTCCAAGGTCGCCGAGCGCGGCTTCAAGCGCCAACGCATGACGATCCGTGCGAACACTCTGGTGCAGGACATCAAGTCCGACGAGCGGAGCGTCAAGTTCAGCTATGGCGGGGAGTCTGGAGAGACCGAGTGGCTGGTGATCGCGACCGGCCGGGCCCCGGACGTCGAGGCGTTGGGGCTCGATAAGGCGGGCGTCAAGCTGGCCGGCAGCGGCTTGGTGGAGGTCGACGGGGCGATGCGGACGAGCGCGGAAGACGTCTACGCGATCGGCGACATCGTGCATGGACCGGCGCTGGCACACAAGGCTTCGGATGAGGGCATCATCGCGGTCGAAGACGCCGCGGGGCTCACCACCCACCCGATCGAGTACATCGACATCCCTCGGGCAACCTTCTGCATGCCGAACGTGGCCAGCCTCGGACTGACCGAGGCTCAGGCGCGCGCGCAGGGTCACGACGTAGTCGTCGGCAAAGTCCAGTACGGCGCGGTCGGCGCCGGAACCATCTACGGCGATCGCGGCGGGGTGATCAAGATCGTCGGGGAGAAGAAGTACGGCGAGCTACTCGGCGGCCACATCGTCGGGACCCGGGCCACGGAGTTGATCCAGGAGCTCGTCAATGCCCGTGCGCTCGAGGGCGGCTATCCGGAAGTGGCGCGCATCATCCACGGCCATCCCACTTTCTCCGAAGCGGTCATGGAAGCCGCTCGGTCCGCCGACGGCTGGCTGATCCACGGCTGATCGCCCCGGCGCCGGCACCACGTGCAAGCGCAGCCGACGTTCTACTACGACCTCGGGATCCCGTCGTGCTACCTAATGGCGGAGCGGATCTCCTCGACGCTACCCGTGATACCCGAGTGGGAACCGGTGCTCGCGGAGCGGGTCGGGGGGATCGACCCCCAACCCGACTGGGCCGCGATTGGGCGGCTTGTTTCTGCTCAGGGCCTTCAGCCGCTGCGTCGGCCCGGCGCGTGGCCGCCGGACACCCAAACCGCGATGCTGGCCGCAACGTACGCCAAGAAAGTCGGCCGCGGCGTTGCCTTCTCGCTGGCGGCGTTCCGCCAGGAATTCGCCGGCGGGCGAGACCTTGGGGCGCAGGACTCGGTCCTGATCGCGGCCGCCGCCTGCGAGATGCATCCGGCGGCGCTCCTCAAGGGTGTAGCGCTGCGGTCGACCGTCGAGGCGCTCGGGCAAGCGAGCCAGCGAGCACTTGCGGCGGGCGTGAAGTCCCTGCCCGCGATCCAGGTCGACCGCGCGATCTTTTATAGGATCGACGATGCGGCCACGGTCCTGACATGAAGGCCAATCGTGCGTACGAGCTGATCGTCCACCGCGGGGGGTTCCAGCCCGCGTTCCTCGCCGACCGCGAGCGGTCCGACCGGATCGAGGTCGTAGCGATCGACGACGGCGAAGTGGTGCTGTTCTGGGATCTGCCGGCCAAGGAGGCGGCCCATCTGCTCAAGGAGTTGCGGGGAGATCTCGTGCAGCTCGATGCTGCCCACTTCATCGACATCTGGGAGGGTCGCGACGGATCCGCCGAACCGTCGGCGTGAGCCCAGGTATGTTCCCGTCCATGGGCGACTCCCTTGATCCGGCGGGGCCCGGCGGCGTCAAGGGCGAGACTCTGATCGAGGAGCCAAGCCCGCGCCAGCGCACCATCGCCCGCCGCGTGGCGGAGGCGCGGGCGACTGTCCCCGACCTCGAGCTGAGCGCGGATGTCGACATGGAAGCGGCGCTCGGGCTGCCGGATTGCTCGACTACGGCGATCGTGGTTCGGGCATGCGCACTCGCGCTGCGCGAGCTACCCCGCGTGAACGGCGCCTACCGGGATGGCCGCTTCGAGTTCTACTCGCGCGTCAACGTCGGGATCACGGCCGTGACCGACGACTCGTTCCTGACTCCGGTGGTGTTCGATGCCGACAACAAGTCGCTCGCTGAGCTGACGACAGAGATCGATTTGCTGATCCAGCGAGCCGGCTCGGGCCTGTTAGCACCGCCCGAGCTTGCCGGCGCGACCTTCACGATCAGCGATCTGGGTGGATATGACGTGGTCAGCGCGTCGACGATTCTCACCCCGCCCCAAGCTGCGGCCCTGGCCGCCGGAGCCATCCGGGAGGTCCCGGTCATCCGCGGCGGAGCCGTCGTGCCCGGTCGTCTGATGACGATCACGCTGGCGTGCGACGATCGCATCCTGTATCCGGCCCAGGCCGCCGCCTTCGTGGCTTTGATCAAGAGCCGGCTCGAGAAAACGGAGCTGATGACCCCGGCCTGAGCGTCTCAAGCCGGCTCGCGCTCGAGCACGCGGATATCGTGCGAGAGCCCCTCCGGCGTCAGCTGATCGGCAGCGAAGCCGACGCGTTCAAATCCGCGCCTGTCGATCAGCAGCACGAACGTCGAGTGGTCGATCTTGGGTGTCACCGGTTCAATCGCGTAGGCATGCCACACATGCCGCATCGCGCTGATCCCTCCGTTGACGAACGCCAGCCGTCCGGTCAGTTCGTGCTTGGCCAGGAAAGCGCGCCGGCGCGCCACCGTGTCCTCGGCGGGGGCGACCGAGACACCGATCGCCGGAACGCCGGGGCCCTCCCCGGGAAGCTCGTTCAACGCGCCCTTGATCTGCTCAACCATGAACGGACAGGTGTCGTGACAGAGCGAATGGATGAAGGTCAGGATGATGACTTTCCCGCGGTATTCAGACAGACTCACGCGGTGACCGTTCTGGTCCACGAGCGAGAAATCCGCGGCACGCAGATTCGGCGGCATCGTTGGTCCATCGAACGGCGAACTCGAGTTGGCACTCCGAGTAGCCGCGCCGCGCTGGCCGGTCACCAGGACGATTGCGATCCCCACCAACAGCACGCCGAGGAGGACCGCCAGCAGCCGCTGGGTCGTGGAGCTCGCCATCTCGACTCGATTTTCGCAGCCGCGCGCCAGCGCCGTGCTACCGCGAGCGCCGTCGACTGGGTGCCTCTACGGTCGCCGAGTCGTCCGCCAGGGGACAATCTCTGGGCATGAATCCGGCGCAGGCGCTCGCACAGAAGCTACGAGTGGCGATCGGCGACGAGCGAGTGCTCGCGGCGATCGCCGGGATCCCGCGCGATCGCTTCGTCCCCGCGGGGGAGCGCAAGCGCGCGTACGAGAACGTGGCCCTGCCGATCGCCTGCGAGCAGACAATCTCGCAGCCGCTGGTGGTCGCCCGGATGCTCGAGACCGTCGCACCCCGACCCACCGACCGCGTGCTGGATGTCGGGACAGGCTCGGGCTATCACGCCGCCCTACTGGCCCGTCTCTGTGCTCACGTGTGGACGATCGAGCGCCACAGCGAGCTCAGCCGCGACGCTGAGCAGACGATCCGCTCGCTCGGGATCGAGAACGTCACGTTTGTGGTCGGCGATGGCTGGGCCGGACTGCCCGATCAGGCCCCTTTCGACGCGATCAATGTGGCCGCGGCCGTGGGCGACGCCATCCCGCGTGCGCTCCAGGAACAGCTCTCGCTCGACGGACGGCTAGTCGCTCCGGTTGGTGACACCGACCAGCACCTGGTGCTGATGCACCGCACGAACGCGGGCTGGGAGCGCCGGCAGCTCGAGGCGGTGCGGTTCGTGCCGCTGGTACGCGGCGAGGCGCGCTAGAGCGCCTGGGGTCGCGCCGCGGCCGCCTGCGGCGTCTCGGACCCGAGCCGCGCGCGCATCACCTCGATCGCCACCGGGTTCTCGTCGACGAGCACGAACCGTCGGCCCAGCGCGCGGCACACGGCCCCGACCGTCCCCGAACCCGCGAACGGATCCAGGCACCAACCCCCCGGGCGGGAGGAGGCCGCGACCATCCGCCGTAGTACCCCCTCGGGCTTCTGGGTGGGATATCCGGTCTTCTCGCGTCCGTTGGTCGGCACGATCGTGTGAAACCACACGTCGGTGGGCCGCTTCCCGCGGGCCGCCTTCTCGGCGCTCACCAGTCCGGGCGCCATATACGGCTCGCGGTCGACGGCGTCGGCATCGAAATGATGCTCGCCGGGGGTACGAACGTAGACGAGGATCGTGTCGTGCTTGGCCGGCCACCGCCGCCGAGGCTTGGCGCCGTAGTCGTAGCTCCAGATGATCTCGTTGAGGAACGCTTCGCGACCGAAGATTTCGTCGAGCAACAGCTTGCAGTAGTGAGCCTCGCGGTAGTCGATGTGGAAGTAGAGCGTCCCGTGCCCCGCCAGCAGCCCCC
Source organism: uncultured Solirubrobacterales bacterium (assembly GCA_963836065.1). Classification (GTDB taxonomy): domain Bacteria; phylum Actinomycetota; class Thermoleophilia; order Solirubrobacterales; family Solirubrobacteraceae; genus Palsa-465. Next base: position 113,082 of record CAWIII010000003.1, on the reverse strand, counting down.
GGGCCACCGCCAGCCGCGGTGCGAGGAACGCGAGGTAATCGGCAAAGGCATCGTCGTAGCTGAGCGTTTGCAGGAGAGTTGTTCGGTAGCGCCGGCCCGCGAACCCGATCCGGTCACCGCCGCCGTCGGCCTCGACAGCCAGCGTCCGGCGTGCCTGCGCCCGTCCGGTGTTGAACGGAGGATCGAAATAGATCACGTCGAACGCCCCCGCAGGGAGTCTCGGCATCACGGTGGCGTTATCGCCGATGATCACCAGATCCTCATCGAGCACCAGTTGATCGGTCACCGATTGCACGCGCATTTGCAGCGGGGAAGGTAGCGTGCCGTCCGGGCGGGTAGGATTGAACGGTGCTCCTGGAGTTCATCGGGCGTCTGCGCGCCTCCGCGCTCGCCCGCAAGATCACTCGCTATGCCCTCGGTTCGGTCTTTGCCCTACTGACAAGCATCGTAACGTTCGCGCTGCTGTATGTCGCCGGCGTCGGGACCACGGCGTGCTCGGTCGCGGCCTTCCTTGCCGGGGCAGTGCCGAACTGGATCCTAAACCGTCGCTGGGCGTGGGAGATCAGCGGCCGCGTGGCCTTCCTGCGCGAGGTGGTCGGCTACGTGACGGTCTCGATTCTGGCGCTGGTCGCCTCCTCAGCGGCGACCGGATGGACCCAGAAGCAGGTGCAGAGCATCCCCGCGCACCACGGTATCCGAGTCGCGCTCGTGACTGCGTCTTACGTCGCGGTTCAGGTGATCCTGTTTGCCGTCAAATTCCTCATCTACGAGCACTGGGTGTTTTCGGGGCGCAGTCGTGTGCGCGCCGCCCTGCGATCGCGACGCCAGGTGTGGACGGCCGCGCGCGCGAACCGCACGCCATAGCCGAAGTTCCCGCCCTTCTTGGTGGCAGTCGCATGCGCCCCGCGGTCGCGCATCGTCGTCGGCACCTCTGCCAAGCGGAAGCCGTTCAGGGCGGCGCTGATCATCAGCTCCGACGCTTGATACTGCGGCTGCTCGAGCGTCACCGCGGCGCTGACCTCGCTGCGCATCGCTCGGATCCCGCATGCGGGGTCGGTGATCCGGTGGCGAACCAGGACGGTGATCAGCGCGCCGAAAACGATCACGCCCAGGTGGCGCGTCCGATCGGTGGTCAGCTCCGCGCCGAGACGCCGAGACCCGGAGACGAAATCCGCTTGTCCGGCGAGGATCGGGTGGATCACCCGGGCCAGCTCGTCGGGCTCGTATTGGCCATCCGCGTCGATCGTCGCGATGATCCGAGCGCCACGAACTCGAGCCAGCCAATAGCCGAGGCGCAGCGCGGCACCCTGGCCTCGGTTGACGGGCACATCGCAGACCAGCGCGCCGGCCGACGCTGCCTGCGCGGCGGTGGCGTCCTTGGCACCGTCCACGACCACGATCACCTCGATCTGAAATCCGGCAGCCTCGCTGGGGATCTCGGCGACCACCGCAGCGACCGTCGGCTCCTCGTTGTAGGCGGGGATCACGATCGCCAGCGGGGCGCCCGCCCCTGGAGGGTTGGCGGCAATGAAGGCCGCCGCCGCCGCTCGCTCCTCGGGCTCGAGTCGACCGAGCTCGTCCTCGAGCGTGAACGGTTTCGCCGGCGCGATCGTCACCTCCTGCCTCCTGCCGTCACCGGCGCCGCCGGGGCACCGGCGGCAATTGCCCCCGCATCCGCCTTGGACCATTCGTTCCACACGCCGACGAGTCCTTCTGCGAACGCGAAACGGGGCGACCACCCGGCGCCCAGCGCACGGCTCGGATCGACGATCACCGCCGGCATCTCGCCCGGCTTCGCGGGCGCGTGGCCTACCTGAAGCTCGGCGCCGGTCACCTTGCGCACTGCGTCGACGACCTCAAGCACCGACAGCGAAGTGCCGGTCCCGATCACCATCGGACCGGACCAGGAATCGTTCACGAGGGCAAGCCGCATCGCGGCGACCACGTCGCTGACGTTGACATAGTCGCGTACCTGCCGGCCATCGCCGTAGATCTCAAATGGCGTGCCGAGGCGGATCGCCCGCATCAGCCGCGCCACGATGCTGTCTTTGGCCTGCATCCCGAGGCCGTAGACATTTGTCAGGCGCAGGCACGCGCACCGCAAGCCGTACGAAGCCGTGTATGCCGACATCAGCATCTCGGCGGCCGCCTTGGTCGCCCCGTAGGGCGTCAGCGGCCCGAGGGTCGCGGTCTCGGTGATCTTTGCGGCGTCCATCGGCCCGGTCACGGCGTTGGTTGAGGCGAATACGAGCGCGGTCGCCCCCGCTGCTCGGGCCCCGTCGAGCAGGCCCTGGGTCGCGGCGACGTTCGTGCGATATGTGAGCTCTGGTTGCTCGACCGAGCGCAGCACCGAAGTCACCGCCGCCAGATGGACAACGCCGTCGATCCCGCCGTCGAGTGAGGCCTCGACCACATTCGCCTCGGCGAGATCACCCTTGACCAGCTCGACGTCCGGGTCGGGGTGGGGCTTCAGGTCGACCGCGCGGACCCGAGCCCCCGCCGCTGCGAGCTCGGCGACCACATGGCGGCCGATGAAACCCGAGCCCCCCGTGACGAGGATGCGGCGTCCGCTGAGCGGCTCCGCGGCGACCGCGCTCACGTCTTAGCGAGCGCGCCTGCCGATGTCTGCGGCAGCTCGTTCGCGGTGTCGCTCCAACGCACGGTCGGCATGATCGCGGCCAGGTCGACCCGATCCTTGTGCCTTTCGACCACGTCGAACAGGTGGTCGATCAACGTCATACTGAGCAGGGTCGGCTTGAGGCCGAGATCCACGAGCGCGGTGTGAACGACGTTGTAGTAGTGGTCATAGATCTCCACGCGGGGGTTCTCGACGTGCTCAATCGCCACCTCGCCCGGATATTCCTCAGCGATCGTGTCGGCGATCTGACGCACCGACAGCGACTCGGTCATCTGGTTGAAAACTCGGAACTCGCCACGCTCGGCCGGGTTCTCGGACGCGATCCTGACGCACTCGACGGTGTCGACGATGTTGATCAGGCCACGCGTCTGGGTGCCCTCGCCGTACACCGTCAGCGGATGAGCCAGCACCGCTTGAATCACCATTCGGTTGAGTACCGTGCCGAACACGCCGTCGTAGTCAAAGCGGGTCCACAACCTGGGGTCGAGCTTTGTCTGCTCGGTGTCGGCGCCGTACACGACCCCCTGGTTCAGGTCTGTGGCTCGGAGCCCCCAGATCCGGCAGCCGAACTCGATGTTGTGGCTGTCGTGCACCTTCGAGAGGTGGTAGAAGGACCCGGGCCGTTTGGGGTAGAGCATCCGGTCCTTGCGACCGTTGTGCTCGACCTCGAGCCAGCCTTCCTCGATGTCGATATTGGGCTGACCGTACTCCCCCATCGTGCCCAGCTTGACCAGATGGATGTCGCGGTCGATGTCGGCGATCGCATACATCACGTTGAGGTTTCCGACGACGTTGTTGGTCTGCGTGTAGACCGCGTGCGCCTGGGAGATCATCGAGTACGGCGCTGCCCGCTGCTCGCCGAAATGGACGATCGTGTCGGGACGGAAGTCGCCGATCATCTGGTGGACGAACGCCCCGTCGCAGAGGTCGCCGACGTACGATTTGATCGTCTTGCCCGAGATCTCCGCCCAAGCGGTCACCCGCTCCTCGAGCGTCGCGATCGGCACTAGGCTCTCGACGCCCATCTCCTCGTCGTAGCCCCGGCGGGCAAAGTTATCGGACACGGCCACCTCGTGACCCAGGGCAGAGAGATGGAGGGCCGTTGGCCACCCCAGGTATCCATCACCGCCTAGAACCAAGATTTGCATACGAATGCTCCAGTGCCTTCTACTCGATTGAGATCTTCAGCGCGCTGCACCTACGAGGCGGCCACTTCCTCGGCCCAGGCTGAAACGATCGCTGGCCTGCAAGCGCACGAGAATAGCCGACGGGGCAAACGGAAGTAGGCCGCCCGTCGCCGAAGGTTACGCAGAGCTTATCGGTTATAGGCCATGCTTGGCTCACGCCGCGCTAACGGACCGACAAACCAACGCCAACATAATTAGGCTCCCGCGAGGAGCTCTCAGCCCGCGTTGATACCGTCGTTGTCCTCGCCCCGTCCGCCGATCCTCGCTCGCGGCAGCGTCGTACCTTGCCTCCCCCGTGACCCAGGAAGCCGTCGAAGCACCTCCGATCGAAGCACAGTTAGAATCGGTAAGGAGCCCCACCCCGCCGCGAGCGCGCGCCCGCGCAGCGGCGTACCGGTACCGCTGGATCTTGGGCGCGATCGGCTTGCTGCTGATCTCGTTGATCGTCGTGCTGTGGGCAAGTGTCCGGCCCGGCTATGACCCATACGGGTGGCTGGTGTGGGGCCACCTGACGATCCACCTGAAGCTGGATACCAACGGCGCGCCTTCCTGGAAGCCACTGACGTTCCTGTTCACGGTGCCTTACAACCTCGTCGGGCACTACGCAATGTGGCTGTGGATGGTGACCGCCGTGGCGATCTCCTTGAGCGGGGTGGTGTTCGCCTGGAGAATTGCCTTCAAGCTCACCGGCGCACCCCCGGAGCGTCGCTACGCCGCCTATGCCGGAGGGCTGTTTGCGGCGTTGTTTCTGCTGGGGATCCGGGACTACGCGCACTTCGCGCTCAGCGCTCAGTCGGACACGATGATCCTGTCCTTGTGCCTGGCGGCGATCGACTGCCACCTCTCAGGCCGCCCCCGATGGGCGTTCTGGATCTGGGTGCTGGCGGCCCTCGGTCGTCCGGAGGCCTGGCCGTTCCTGGGTGTGTACGCCTTGTGGCTGTGGCGCGCTCATCCCCGCTATCGCGGGACGATCGCCGCCGGGCTGGTGCTGATCCCGCTGTTGTGGTTCGGGATCCCGGCACTGACCTCCAAGAGCCCATTCACCGCCGCCAACATCGCCGAGGGCTCCCCGCGGGCGCTCCACAGCAACAAGATCTACGGCGAGATCGACCGCTTCTTCGATCTGCACGAGACGCCGGTGTGGATCGCGGCCCTGCTCGCCACGCTGCTCGCGCTCTTCCGGCGCGAGCGCTTCACCGTGGTGCTCGCGGCCGGCGCGCTCGCCTGGGTGGTGGTCGAGATCGCGTTCGTCCTGCACGGCTGGCCAGGCGTCCCCCGGTACCTGTTCGAGCCCGTTGGTGTGGTAGCGGTGCTGGCGGGCGTGTTCGCGGGGCGGGTGATCCTGGACCTGCCGCCGGTGATCGGATCGCTGGGCAGCCGGCTATCGCTGGGCGGCCGCCTCGCCGGTCAGCTCGGAGCGTGGGGCGCGGTAGTTGTACTGATGGCGCTCGCCGGCTCAATGCTTCCCGCCACTCGATCGCGCTATGAGATTGAGCGGCAGGACCTCGCGCACGAGCGGGCGCGGGCGACTGAGCTCGGCCGTCTGTCAGCGGTCGTCAACAAGATCGGCGTGGGGCGGATCTGGGCGTGCGGGCAGCCGAACATCCAGATCGGCTACCAGAGCGTCCTCGCTTGGTACATGGGCGTCGATATCGGCAAGCTGTACGTCAGCAAACGGCATCAGAAGCTTCATCCCGCTCCGCTCATCAACATGTATCCGATCACCGATGGCTGGAAGGTATTTCCGAGCCACCTGAGGGCGGGTTCGCCTGCGTACTGCAGCCGCCTGCGCCTGATTTACAGGTCCTGAGTGGTCACCCGGACCACGCCCCACGGAGCGAAAGTTCGCCGGCGACGGTTGCTGGCCACCGGCGGGGTCCTCGTCGTTGTGGTGGTGGCGATCGTGATTGTGTCGCTCGGCGGCGGCGGCGGCGACGGCCTGCCTCGCCTTCCGCCACCGAAAAGCGCTGAGCGCGCCGTCGCCGGGGATCCGTTTGGTTACGACCCGTTGCGGGCGGGGGACTTCCCGGCGCGCGCGACCGCCGGTGAGGGCCACGTCCTGTTCACGAACAGTCCCGGTGGTGTGATCGCCACGGCGGCGCGAGTCGCCGCCTACCGCAACCTGATCGACCGCGTGAGCGCCGGTTCGGGTATCGACCCGAACGTGCTCGAAGGAATCGTCTACCTGGAGAGCGCTGGTCGCTCGAACGTGATCGCCGGCAACGATCCGGCCAACGCCGCCGGGCTGACGCAGATACTCGCTGCCACCGGCAAGTCACTGCTCGGAATGCACATCAACCTGGCCTCCTCTCGCCGGCTGACGCACCGGATCGTGGTCGCGGACGGGCATGGCCAGGTCGCGTTGGCTGCCCGACTGCAGCGGCAGCGCGCGCGAGTCGATGACCGCTTCAATCCTCGCCTGGCACTGGCGGCAACGGTGCGCTACCTGCGACTGGCACAGCAGCGGCTGGGACGCCAGGACCTGGCGGTCGTCTCCTACCACATGGGAATCGGCAACCTCTCGCAGGTCCTGGATGACTACGACGGCGGCCGCGCCGTTCCGTACGCGCAGCTGTTCTTCGACACCGCACCCGACAGCCGTCCGGCCGCCTACAGGCTGCTGTCCGGGTTTGGTGATGACTCCTGGCTCTACTACTGGCGAGTACTGGGCGCCGCTCAGATCATGCGCCTGTACCGCACCAATCGGAGCGCACTCGTCCGGCTCGACGCCCTCGAGACGGCCAGCGACTCGGACGCCGAGGTCCTGCAGCCGCCCGACCGGACCCCTTCGTTCGCGAACCCCAGCGCGCTGGCAGCCGCGTACTTGAGCCACACGATCGTGCCGCTGCCTTCTAATGCGAACGCGCTCGGCCTGGCCTACGACCGCGGAATCGGAGCGGACGCCCGCAGCATCGGCGCGCCCCGAAGCCTCTACCGGGGGCTGCGGCCGGCGGCACGGGCGCTGTTGATCGAGCTCGCCGCCCGGGTGCGGGCGCTGTCGGGCCTTCGCGCACCGCTCACGGTGCTCAGCACGGTTAGCGACAGGCGCTACCAGCAGCAACTGGGCGCGAGCTATCCCCAGGGAACTACCGGGTACGCATTTCAGATCGCCCGGCGGTATGCCGCCCCCGCCCAGGCGGCCGCCTTTCAGGCGGTGCTCGATCGGCTACAGGCGCTGAACCTGATCGCGTGGGCCGCCGAGCCGGGGGCGATCGACGTCACCGTCGCCTCGGATGCGGCGCGCTACATCTCCGGGCGGTAGTTTGCGCCTCGTGACTGATGCGATCAGCACGCCTCAGTTGGCTCCGCGGAGCCTGACCGGGCGGGGGCTCCGCTAAACGCTCTCTTTCTCGGGCTCCTCGGCGGGAGCGGCCGCCTTTTCCGGGTCGCTGATCGTCTCCGCCATCCGAGCGTCGTACGCCGCACGTACCGAACGATCAGGATCAGTGAGGGTCTTATCGGCCCTCATCCACCTGCCCAGCGCATCAGTCATGCGACGGGGCAGCAACGCGGTGAGACGCACCGTCGCGACCATCGACTTGGGCACATAGACGTCGAAGCGCCCAGTCTGGAGCGCCTCCACGATCGCGCCCGCAACGTCCTCGGGCTCGGGGGTCTTCATTCCCCGTATCTGCGGTAGCCCGGAGTAGAGCTCCGTGTTGACGCCGATCGGCATTACCACGCTGAGCTTGACGCCCGAGCCACGCACTTCTTGGCGGATCGCTTCGCTCAGACCGACGACAGCATGCTTGGTCGCGCAATAGGTCGCGCCGTCCGCCGCGCCGGCCTTTCCGGCAATTGAGGCGATGTTCACCAGATGGCCTCGCCCGCGCGGCGTGAAGCGCCTCAGCGCGAGCCTCGAGCCGTAGATGACGCCGTTGAGGTTGATATCGACCAGCCTCCGCGTGGTCGCATCGGTTTCGTCAACGAACGGCCCGATCGGCATGATCCCGGCGTTGTTGACGAGGACATCGAGCGGACCGAGCTTCGTCTCGACCGCCTGAAGGAAGCTCTCGAAGCTTTCGGGGTCGGTCACGTCCACCGGTAGTCCAATCGTCCCGGAGCCGAGTTCCTGCGCGGTGCGCTCGACGAGCACGGCGTCGATATCGCCGATCGCGACGCGTGCGCCCTGGGCGACCAGCGCTGCCGCGGTGGCGCGGCCGATGCCGCGGGCCCCACCGGTGATCGCGACCACCTGCCCGGTGAGCGATCGTAGGACTTTGGCCATAACAACAATCCTCCTAGTTTTGGTGCAGTGCTCTAGACGGTACTCGACGAGCGCCGATCACTGGCTGGTTAGCCAAACAGTAATTAGACCGTATCCTCCTAAAGATGGCGCACTTTCGCTTCGACGGGCATCGGCTGGCCTACCGAATTCACGGCCGCGGGCCCCGGGCGGCGGTCCTCATGCCGGGACTGCTGCTGTCTCAGAAGATGCAGACGCCGCTGGCGCAGGAGCTCGCCGCCCGTGGCAGCCGCGTAGTCACATTTGATCCGTTGGGACACGGCGACTCCGACCGGCCCAAGGACATGTGGCGATATTCGATGGGCGCGTTCGCGGAGCAGACGGTGGCGCTGCTCGACCATCTGGAGCTGCCGCAGGCAATCGTTGGAGGTACCTCGCTCGGCGCCAACATCACGCTCGAGCTCGCGGCCATCGCCCCCCGGCGGCTGCGCGGCATGATCATCGAGATGCCGGTGCTTGACAACGCAATCCCGGCCGCGGGGGCGTTGTTCACGCCGCTGCTGTTCGCGCTCACGTTCGGCGAACCGGTGATGCGCGCGGTGGCCCGTAGTGCCCGCGCCGTCCCCAGCGCGCGGCTGCCTTTTCTGGTCCAGATCGGTCTTGACTGGCTCGCTCAGGATCCAGGACCCAGCGGCGCCGTGCTTCAGGGCATCCTGTTCGGCCGCACCGCCCCCGACCGGACGCTACGCACGACCTTCGACGCCCCCGCACTCGTGATCGGCCATCCGAGGGATCCGCTGCACCCCTTCTCCGACGCCGGGATGCTCGCTGAGGAGCTGCCGAACGGACGCTTGATCAATGCCACCTCCGCCGCCGAGCTGCGACTCCGTCCGGCGCGGCTGACGGCGCAGATCGCCGAGTTCGTGGACGAATGCTGGAGCAGCGAGCTTGCCGCGTCCCGGAGAGAACGCGAAGCCGCGACTAGCTGAGGGCTATCTCGGCGCGGGTGGCCCGGGCGGCTGGACGATGTCGCGGCCGGTGGGCTGCATCTGCCGATCGAGCTCCAACTGCCAGAAATATCGCGTGAACGTGACCCCGTCCCGGAACTGGCCGATGTGAGGCTCGATCTCCTCCCCGCGAGCCATCCGGACGATCAGCTGGGGATAGCTACGGCCGGGAAGCGCTGCGTACATGGGCGCCGGGAAGGCCCCGCCAAAGCGGGTATTGACGTCGGTGATCCCGATCCCGATGTCTTTGTCGCGGAACACCTGAACGGTGCACGGGCCGCGAACGCCGAGTGCCTCCACGACCCGCCGGGCGAGGTCGATCAGCTCATCGTCGGCGATCACCGTGCCCTTGATCGACTCGCCGCCCCGCGACTCGATCATCGTCCGCGGGATCGCGTTCAGGCAGCGGCCGCGGAGATCGGATAAGCAATCGATCGAGAACTCTTGACCGTCCATGAAGCGCTGGACCATCGTCGGCTCCTTGACGTAATCGACGAAGAACTCGGCCGCTCTCCGGTCGTCGGCGCGATGGATCGAGCGGGCGCCGGATCCCTGCCGCGGCTTGACCATCACCGGGTAATTGTCGACCGCTTCCCCAGGGAGCACCGTCGGGGGTGAGGGCAGGCCGAGGCGCTCGAGCAGCAGATGAGCCTCGTACTTGTCGAACGTAGCCCGCGCGATTTCGGGGTCGGGCACAAACGCCGGCAACTGTCCAGCGGCGCGAGCATGCGCCAGCACCTCGATGTCGAGATCCGTAAGCGGCACCACGGCCCCCAAGTTGTGGCGCTCACACAGCTCTCGCAGCGCGGGCACGTACCCGGAATCCTCGATCCGCGGCACCGCCACGTGGTGGTCGGCCGCGTACCGGGCCGGCGCGAGCGGATTGGGGTCGGCCGCGACGACCGTCGCGTGCTGGGCAAAAGCGGCCACGATGTCGTAGCGCTTGCCAACGCCAGTGAGCAGCACGCCTACGTCGTCGGTGGGTGCCATCCGCCGGTTTCTCCTTTGTAGAGCCCCTCGCCGGTGAGCACCATTTGGGCAGTGCGCGCGAGGATCTTCAGGTCAAGCGCCAGTGAGCGGTGCTCGACGTACCAGAGGTCGAGCTCGATCCGCTCCGGCCAGGGAAGCGACGCGCGACCGTTCACCTGGGCCCAGCCGGTGATCCCGGGCTTGACTGCGAGGCGACCAAGCTGTCGCGGGCTGTACTGCTCCACCTGGACGGGCACGGTCGGCCGGGGACCCACGATCGCCATCTCACCCCGCAGCACGTTCCACAGGTTCGGCAGTTCGTCGAGTGAGTAGCGGCGCAGGAACGCGCCGAGGCGGGTGATGCGGTCATCGCCTTCCTGGATCGCCAATCCGGCCCCGGTGAACTCCGCGCCGCGGACCATTGTCCGCAGCTTGTAAATCGCGAACGGCTGGTTGTCCCTGCCAATCCTTGTCTGGCGGTAGATCGGGTGGCCCGGTGACTCAACCCGGATCACGACGGCCAGCAGCGCGACGACGGGCGCCGACACGAGTGAGCCGATCCCCGACAGCAAGACGTCCAGCGCGCGCGTGATCACCGTGTGCCCTCTGCCGGCTCCCAACCCGGGGGTGTGCCGTGCCGCAGCCAGTCCCACAGGCCTGCGGCCAGCGACGCCGTCGTTAGAACGTAGTAGCGAGCGACCAGCAGTGGACGGGCCGGCACAACCGGTGCGAGCAGGGCGGCCAGCAGCACGGCGAGTTGCAATGCGACCGCCACGGCGTAGATCCAGCCATGACCCAGCAGGGCGATGCTGGTACCGAGGGCGAGCAGATGCAGGAACGGAGACAGATATCGCAGTACGCGGTGGGAGAAGATCATCAGGGCGTACACAGGGTCATAGCCCCGAGGCGAGAGCAGGCCGCCACGGATCACGATCGGCCATCCGTGACTCATCATCCGCCGCTTGCGCGCGAACTCACCTTCGATCGTTGGCACCATCTTCTCGATGGCGCGGGCTTCGGGAACATACACAGCCCGCCAGCCGCGCTTGACCATGTTGAACGGGAACGACAGATCGTGACCCATGATCGGGTCCACGATCAGGTAGCTCTCGCGACGTGTGGCGTAGATCGCCCCGTTACCGCCCGTGACCGAACGCAGGTCTGACTCGAGCCGGCGCAACTCCATCTCGTAGCGCCAGTAAAGCCCCTCCTGGTTCGTGCCCTGCTGATTGACGAACCGCAGGTCGCCGCACACGTAGCCGACCCGAGGATCGGCGAACGGCGCGATCAATGCCCTTAGCGCTCCGGCCTCCCAAGCGGCGTTCGCGTCGGAGAAGGCGACGATCTCGCCGCGCGCCTTCTCAACGGCTGCGTCCTGTGCGCGGATCTTGCCGCCCCGCTGCAGCTCGAGCACGAGATCCGCCCGTGCGGCACGGGCACGTTCGGGCGTCGTGTCGGGCGAACCGTCGCACGAGACGATCACCTCGAGGCGGTCGTGGGGATAGTCGAGCGCCCGCAAGTTCTCGATCCGGTCGGCGATCACATCCTGCTCGGCATACGCGGCGACGATCACCGAAACGGAAGGCAGATCCACCGGGGCGGCCGGCGCCTCGTCCCGGCGCAGGCGCGCGAGCCCGGCGAGCAGCAGGACGTAGCCGGCGTGCGTATAGACGAGCAGACCGGCCGAGGCCCAAAATATGATCGCGAGCGCGGTCACGGCGCGGCGGATTGTGGCGCAGGCTGGCCCAAGGGGCCCCGCGATCATGCTCCACAGCGCAAATCAGCTCGTGCCCGAGCGGCGCGTGTAGGCGGCCGGAACTCGGGAACACCCGGCAGCCGCTCCCCAGCCGGCGCGCGTCCCCTGCCCCGATCAGCGTACAGATTGCGAGCCGACCAATGCCCCGTACAGAGCCAACGTCTTACGGGCGGCCTCGTCCCAGGAGTAAAGCCCGGTCGCGGCCTCGCGGGCGGCCGAGGCTAGACGCTCTCGCGCAGCCGGATCGACTAACAGGGAGCTGAGCGCCTGACGTAGCTCGCCGACGTCATCCGGCGCCACCAGCCGCGCCGCGCCCGTGGCGGCGACTTCTCCGAAGCCGCCGATGTCGGTGAGGACGATCGCCTTGCCAAAGGCAAGTGCCGTCGCGAGGACGCCCGACTGATCGAAGCGCTCGGTATGCGAGTAGGGGAGCACGATCACATCGGCGCGCCGGAAGAAGGCGGGCAGCTCGGCATCGCTGACGAACCAAGGCAGGAAGCGCACTCGGTCGGGGGCAAGCGCCCGCAACGGCTCGAGCGGCATCCGCGGCCGCCCCACCACCCACAGCTCCGCGCTGGAGATGCCACTCCAGGCCCGCAACAGGACGTCGATGCCCTTGTAGGGGCGGAGCAGACCGAAGAACAGCACGACCGGCGAGGAAACCGACCGGAGGTCTACCGGTAAGGGCGCTTCGCAATCCTGCCTGGTCAAGTGATCGAAAGCGCCATGATGGATCACGTGCACCTTTGCCGGGTCGACACCAATTCGCTCGACCAGCTGCGCCCGCCCGTACTCCGAATGCACCACCAGCGCGTCGACCCGCTCGTACAGCCGTCGCTGGGCGCTGACCTGACCCGGGCGAGCCTCGCGCGGGAGCAGGTCGTGCGCGGTCAGCACCGTCGGGCGATCCGGGAGCAGGTACTCGTCGAGCATCTGCAGATCGAGCCATTGGAAATGCACCACGTCGGCTTCGCGGGCCGCTAGCCGGTAGCGGAACATGTCGGGCACGTGCTCCGCCAGCTTCCACGCCGTCCTCAAGCGCGACCCGGGTCCGCCCCGAGCATGGCGATAGAAGTGCTCGCGCACGGCATAACCCTTCGGCGCCGGCGTCGCTCCGTACGAAAATCTGCTGGTGAGAAGCGTCACGTCGGCCCCTGTTCGGGTCAGCGCTGAGCACAGTGCGTGGTCATACGAAGGGGTGAACGCGGATGGGTCGACGACCTGGACGCGCATCGCGCCTCAGCCGTCGGACTCGAGCCGCCGGCCGGCCAGCGCGGCTAGTCGACGTGCTGTCTGGTGCACGGCATCGCCCCCGAGGGCTTGCACCCGGGAATCGCGATCGTGCGCGAGCCGTAACGCCGACGGTGCTAGTGCGGACAACTTGGGCTCCCCTGGCCGCCTCCGGATTACGTCGGAAAAGCAACGCGCTGGATGAAGAACCGTCAGCTGAACGAGCGCTGAGGCCCGGGCGGCAATCCCGTCGTCCTCGCGATAATCGACCCGCATCCCGCCGCCGGCGGCGCCGTCGACTAGCTCCGGACGCGCCGAGGCCTCGACTCGCGCTTGCTCAAGCGAGCGGGCAAAGTCGGCAAGCGGGTCATCTCGCGCTGGAAAGTGTTCGACCACCAGCACCACGCGAACCGGATCTGTGGCCTCTTGGCGATCTCGCGCCGGTTTGTTCGACAGCGTCAGACCGGCGAGCTCGTCCACGGCCAGAACGGCGTCAAGCGCGAAATATCGACCCCGTTCGAACCGTCCGCTGCCATCCCCCGGGACGCGATCGCGCCCCGCAGGAGTGCCGCCGTTCCCATCGAACGCGCCCGGCACGCGCAGCGCTCGCCGCACCCTCGTTCGAACCCGCCGCACCGCCGGCTCGGGCTCGAAGCCTTCGTAGCGGCGGGCCAGCCACGCCCGGCCGGCAGCATACCCGCGCCACTGCCGGCGGAGCTCGCGCAGGCTCGCCCGGTATCGGTGCTGTACCAGCGCCTCGGGTCGGCGTTCGAGCCGCCAGCCCACCTCCTGGAGCCGCCAGCTGAAGTCCGTGTCCTCCGCTGCTCGAACTCCCTCGCAGAAGCCGCCGACTTGTTCAAAGGCGTCGCGGCGGACGAGCAGATTCGCCGCCACCGCCCGTGGCCGGAAGGGATGGGCGAGGTGGGCCTCCTGGCTCAGGAAGCTCCGCGAGGCCCCGTAGCGCTCGGCAAATGTCGATCCGGACAGTGGCACGACATCCCCCGCCAGCGCGCCAACCTGGCAACCAATCTCCGAGGCAAAGTACGCCGCCAATAGCCCGGCGGTGGGCACGCAATCGGCATCGAGAAACAGGATCCAGTCACCGCGCGCCACCGCTGCTCCGGCGTTGCGGGCATGCGCCGGTGACTGCTCTCCGCTCGCCCGGACAAGCTTCATCCCGGGAAGGGCTGGCGCGACGCCCGAGTTGTCGGCCAGGATCAGCTCATCCCCCGGTTGGGTGTCCAGGCCGAGCAGGATCTCGATCGCGCCGCGCGCGGCGGCGCGGTCGCCCGCGAACGGCATCACCACGCTGACGGACGGCCTCGTCACGGTTCGCTCCCGGCCGGCGTCGGCGAGAACTGCCGGGCGCGACCCAACAGCACGCGTAGCTGTCCGAGCTCTTGCCGGTGCGGGAATCCGGTCGCCAGCAGCGCCACGGGAATCAGCACAAACACGGCTGCGCGCGAAAGGAGTCCGATCACGCCCTGCGTGGGCAACAACAGATCTCCGGCCACGCTGAAACCGGCCATGATCAGCGTCAGGTGAGCCAGCCGCCGCCACTCGAACGCGACCGTGAACGCGTGGCGCGTCAGCAGATGCATGACCACGAGCATCACAACATATGCGCCGCATAACGCGATGCCCGCGCCGGCGATCCCAAGCGACGGGACAAGCGTCACGAGCAGGACGACGTTCGCGACCAGGCCAGCAAGGGCGGCTGGGAAGTTGCGGGTGGTTACCTGCGCCCGACCGGCGATCACCAGGAACACGACCCACAATCCGTACAGCGCCCAACCGAGCGCCACCCACGGGAGCGCGGTGTGCGCGTCGTAGTAGGCAGGAGCCGTCAGGATGCGAAGCACCCACCGTCCCAACAGCGCCAGTCCTGCCACCACCCAGCCGCTGATCAGGACGTAATAGGTGGTCACGAGTCCGTAGAGCCGCGCCGCCTCGGCGTCGTCGCTAACCGAGTAGGCGAGCGGCGGCCATGCGTACTGGAACGCTCGCACGATGAAGGCAACCGAACCGGCGAGCTTGATCGCGATCGAGTAGAGACCGGCGAGCGTCTGGCTGCGGTCGTGATAGATGTAGTAGCGATCGACGATGCTGAGCGCGTAGACCGACGCCTCAGCCGGCACAGTCGGTAGGCCAAAGCGCAGCAGTTGCGCCATCCGCTCGGTCGCGGCCTTGTGCGCGGGGTGAGGGGCTCGCCGCCGTGGGGCCAGCCGATCGCGCATCGTCCACCACAGCGCCAGCAGCACCAGCGTGGAGGCGCCGTAGTTGCCGAGCAGCAGACCTCGTGGGCCCTGCCCAAGACCCACGACGAGCACCACCGAGGCGGCAATCGTGAGCAGTACGTTGGTCACGGACGCGATCGCGTATGCCCGCAGGCGCTCGTCGACCCGCAGCACGCCGTAGGCGAGCTCCAGGTTGGTGAAGGCCCATAGTCCCAGGACAGCGACCAGGAACGTTGCCTGCTCGCCGTGGCCAAGCACCAGCCGGGAGAGCGGCGCCGACGCGGCCGCCAGTGCGGCCGCCGCGATCGTGGTCGCGATCAGCAAGAAGCCAACGGACCGGCGCACGAGCGCGTCTCGCCGAATCTGATCTTCGTCGATGAAGTAGTACCGGAGGAACGCTTCGATGATCCCGAAGCGCACGATGATGCTGATGAAGATGACGCCGTTCGCGAGTAACTCTACGACGCCGTACCCAGCGGGATCGATGTACCGCGTGTAGACCGGCAGCAGCAGCACCGCGATGAACTTGGAGATCACGTCGGCAACCTGATAGGCCGCCAGCGAGGACACCAGGCGCTTGAGGTAGGCAGTCATCGGCGCCAAACGGTACGGGTCGCGCTCCTGTGAGAATGCCGCCTGTGCATATCGGGGTAATCGGCGCCTCCGGCCTCGGCCCTCCGCCCCCGGCAGCGGCTTCTCCCCTCAGCGGACCGTGATGGCTACGCGCGAAGTCGTGCCGGGGGCCGGGAAGCGGCCGGTGTTGCAGGCGCGATCAGTGACCTTCAGTCCGACCAGGTACGTGCCCGATGGTGCCGGCTGGCGCCGGATCAGTCCGTCCCACAGTGCGTAGGCTCGGTTCGCGGGGGTCGCGAAGCTCTTCACCAGCCGCCCCCGGCCGCGCCGGTCGTTGCGGTAGAGCAGGAGTCGGCCGCTGAGGTCCTCGGTTCCTGTGTAACGAATCGTCACCGGCGATGGTGCCGAGATCGAGGACGGCGTGACGCTCGTGACGACAGGATGAGGCGGGGTGGTCTTAATCGTCACCGCCTCAGGTTGGCCGGCGGGATTCGAGATGTCCAAGGTCCGGCCCTGCTGCTGAAGCGCCACCCGAATGTAGTAACGCCCGTCAGGCGCGACTTGGCCGTCGTCCTCCCTCCCGTCCCAGGTGAACAGCGTCCTGATCGGGTGCGCGCCTCCTTGCAGGTAACGCCCTGATGCGATCGTGCGGACAATCGCCCCGCCGGGATCGACCATGTAGACGTCGACATGATCGGACCGGTTCAACAGGTAGAACGAGATCCTCATCTGCTTGAAGCTCACCAGTTCGCGCCTACCGGTAGACGTACGCACCCAGCAGCGCTTTCCGTTCAGCGGGTTGATCGACGAGGGGAACGGCCTGGGCAAGCCGGCGATCAGCGGTGTTGAGACCTTCAGATGCTGGGTTACAACGAAGGCTGCGATCGTCGCCGCCACGAGCGCGGCGAACGCCGCGACGGGCAATCGGCTCACCAGCGCACCACCACCACGTTCGGGAGCTCGAACGTGTGGAACGCGGCGAGTCCACGCGGATCTCGCTGGCAGAGCATCACCCGGATCGAGCCCCCGTGGCAGACCACCAGCGCCGGCAGCTCCTCCGTGCCGCGCACGTCCTCGATGGCGGCACTGACACGTTCCATCTGGTCCCGTAACGACTCGCCGCCCGGGAATCGAAAGCCCTCGTCGGCACGGCGCCAGGAGGCGTACAGCTCGGGCTCTCCGCGCTCGACGTCGGCAAACAACCGGCCTTCCCAGCGGCCGCGATTCCCCTCCCGCAACCTGGCGTCCAGGCGCGGCGGCAGTCCGATCTGCGCGCCGACGATCTCAGCCGTCTCACGCGCGCGGGTCAGATCCGAGGACCACAGTGAGACGATTCCTTCCTCGAGGACCCGCTCGGCCAGCGCTCTGGCCTCCCGGCGTCCGGTTTCGTTCAGCGGCGTATCGCGGAATCCTTGAAAGCGGAGCGGCTCGAGGTTGTCGTCGGTCTCGCCGTGGCGGGCGAGAAGAATGCCGCTCACGAAGGCGCGCCGGCGCCGACCGTATCCGAGCGCAGGCCAAGCCGAATCGTTTCCAGCGACAGCGCGTCCTCCGGTGCGATGTTGCCCAGGTTGACGTCGGGACCGAAGCGACGCACGAACCACACCTGCTGGTCCTTGCGGGGCGCCTCGAACAGGATCTGCTCGGGGGCGATCGCGTGCGCGATCTCATCGATCAGGCCCATCCTCACCTCACCGTCGTGGCGGAAGATTCCCACGGTTCCGCTCTCGCGGGCCTCCGCGATCACTTTCCAGGCGCCGGCAGCCAGCTCCTGCTCGATCTGTTCCACCCACCGGTAGGGAGCCATGATCCGGGTGTCGTCCTTGGAACCGACTTCCGACAGGACGACGAACTCCTGCGCCATCTGCTCGATCAACTCGAGCTTGTGATTGTGATCGAGCTCAATCGTCCCGTCTGAGATCTCGATGTGACGAAGCCCGAGCTCCTTCATCCACTCGACCAGCCGCTCGAGGCGGTCTTGGGCGATCGCCAGCTCGGTTAGCGTGCCACCGAACATGACGGGCACTCCGTGCTCGCGATATCGCTCCAGCTTGGGATGCAGGTTCTCTGTCGCAAGCGCTGTGCCCCACCCGAGCTTGACGAGGTCGATCGATTCCCCGGTGACCTCGATCAGACCGTCGACGTCGAGGACCGACAGCCCACGATCGAGGAGATGGGTGATGCCCTGCTGCCGCGGCTTGGCGCTCCGATCAGGGAGGTCGAGCAGATCACTCATGTCGATCGCCTGAGGGCTACGTGCTCGAGGCCAGGTCGTCGCCGGCCGTGACGACAACGGTGATGGCGCACGACGACGTCGCTGGGCATGCGATTGCCTGGGTGCTCTGATCGACCAGCTGCACGGAGGCGGGGCCGAGACCGAGCGACTGGGCGACGGCGAGCGCCGCACGGCGCTGGCTCGGCAGGTACGCGACAACGGTTGCGGTGTGCGTCTGGTCTGCGGCGTTGGTGGTGGTTGCGACCGTGTATCCGTGACCGGCCAGCTTCGACGCGATCTGTGCCGCCAGTCCCGCCTTGGCGGTTCCATTCAGGACCGCGATCTTGACCGAGCGAACATTGAGAGCGACGGGACGCGCATTGCGGCGAGGCGCGATGGAGTTGGCCGTGGAGGTCGGGCTGGCTGCCTGCGTGCGACTACGTCCGCCACTGGACGTGACTACGACCACTACTGCGACGCCGCCAGCGACCAGCAGACCCACCAGCAGCGCTATCAGCCCCCGCCGGCTCCGTCGAGATGACCCGCGCCGCCTGCTCACGCCCGTCGGCGCCGCCGACCGGGGACCCGTAGGGGTGTTCCCGCCGGGCCGGCCCTGGACTCGCGGTGGTTTGGACGGAGGCGGAGCCGAGCCGCCGCGGTGATTGGCGGTTGCTCCGACAGACTTTGAGGCAATGCCGTTTGACGCCGCCGCGGGTCTCGCGGGTATGGGCCCCGGCGGCGGCCTCGCCGGGATGGTCTCCCCGGCGGGTGTAGCCGGAGGGAGCGCACCCATCACCGTATCGTCGATCGGACGCTCGGCGACCGCGGTCGCCGCCGCTGTCACCGGACTCGGCGACGTCTGAGCCGACACCGGGCTCGGCGCAATCGGTATCAACCTCGTGGCGGCGGCGAGCGCTGGCGCCCCAACCCCAGCCGGCGCCGCAGGCTCGGGACTCGTAGCGGCCGTCGAGGGCGCTGAAACGGGGGCCTGCGGGCCGACCGTGGCCGGGCTGGCGGGTGGAACCGCGTTCGCTAGCGGCGCGGGCACCATCGTCGCAGCCGCCGATGCCGGAGCCGATGGCTCTCCTGGCGGCCTCAGCGCCGCCAGACGCGCCTCGAGCTGCTGCACACGCTCGGCGGACTGAGCCGCCTGCTCTCGGATCGACGACGTCTCGCGGGCCTGGGCGAAATACAGCAGCACCAAGATTGCCAACCCGATCAGGGCGGCAAAACCGGCATCCGCGCCGACGGTGGTTATGTAGTGGTGAACGGAAAGGCCGAAGAAAATCGATCTCATATGATCGCTCGCAGTCTACGTACGGATCCGGCCGTCTGGCACCGTCGGCATCGTGCCACGGGCATTCGAGAGCTCTGACACTTTGTTCGCGAGCGCTGCCGCATCGCCTTCGAGGACCAGCAGATTGATATCCGCGAACGTCTTCTCTACCCAGGCCGGATCGAGCGGATCGCTGTCGGCGCGGAGGATCTTCTGCGCAGGCGTCGGCTGGGGATGCTCGTACGGATTGAACAGGTCCTCGTGGAATTTCTCGCCGGGCCGCGCTCCGACGATCTCGATCGCAATGTCGCGTTCGGGTTCGAGGCCCGACAGGCGGATCATCGTCTCCGCAAGGTCCACGATCGGGATCGGATCGCCCATCTCAAGCACGAACACCTGGCCGCTGGCGCTGCTCAGCGAGCCGGCGCGGATAATCAGCTGGACTGCCTCGGGAATCGTCATGAAATAGCGGGTCATGCGCGAATCGGTGACCGTGACTGGGCCGCCCGCGGCAATCTGCCGCCGGAAGATTGGCACAACCGATCCGGAGGACCCCAGCACGTTGCCGAAGCGAACGGTCGAGTACCTCGTCGCCGGATATTTAGCGGCGGCGGCCTCCGCCGCCCACTCCGCGAGTGCCTTCGACGCGCCCATCACCGTCGCCGGTTTTACCGCTTTGTCGGTCGACACCAGGACGAAGTTCCCAACCCCCAGCTCTCCGGCGATCCGGGCGACCAGCCGAGTCGCGAGCGCGTTGTTACGAACCGCTTCGACCGGGTTGACCTCCATCATCACTACGTGCTTATACGCAGCGGCGTGGAAGACGACTGACGGACGATGCTCGGTCAGCACCTCTCGCATCCGTTCCTCTTCCTTGCAGTCAGCGAGCACCGGCACCGCCATGTTCACGTGCCGCTCCTCCTGCAGCTCGCGGAGGATCTCGAACAGGTTGTCCTCCGCATGGTCGACGAGCACCAGCTTGTGCGGACCCACCCGGGCGATCTGGCGGCATAGCTCACTCCCGATCGAGCCGCCCGCCCCAGTGACGAGGACTACCTGACCAGCCAGGTAGGCCCCGACTCGCTCGAGCTCCTCGCGCACGGGCTCGCGACCCAGCATGTCCTCGACGCGCACTTCCCGGAGTTGATGAGTGACCCTCAGCTGGCCCGAGCCGTCCCTCAGCAGCTCGAACACCGTCGGCATCGTCCGTACCGGGATCCCCCGACCACGGCAGGCGGTGACCACGCGCGCCCGGAGCGTCCCGGGGGCGGACGGAATTGCGATGATCACCTCATCGGGCTCGACCTCGTCCAAAACCCGCGCGAAGTCATCGGCCGCGGTGGTGCCGAGCACCTTGAGCCCGTACTCATCTTTGATCCCAAGCTTGCGCGGGTCGTCGTCGACGAACCCGACCGGACGTAAACGCAGCTGGGGGTTGCGAACGAGCTCACGCACCACCAGACGGCCGCCCTGCCCGCCGCCGACGACGAGCGCATCGCGGGCGCCGTGAGCGACGGTGAAGCTGCGCACCCGGCCCTCGACGGTCAGGTGAACGATGAACCGGGCGCCGAGCAGCAGGACCAGCGAGAGCAGGAAGAACATCGCGATCACACTCGCGGGCAGGGTGATCGGGGTGGACTCGACGCGGACGATCCCGTGCTTGAAGACGATCTGTGGAGGCGTTTGGACCGGGTGCAGCAGAGCGATCGCCCCGACGATCAACAGCGTGGAGATGACCGCCGCCTTGACGACCGCTTCGTAATCACGCTGAGCGACGAACGTCCACAGCCGCTGGTAGAGACCGAACATCGCCAGCACGATCAGCCAGACAGGCACCGCCCACCAGATCGTGGCCTCGAACAGATCCTCGTAGCGGGTCGGGAGGGCGCCCTCGAACCTCAGCCGGAAGGCGAGAAAGTATGCGAGCGCGACCAAGATCCCGTCCACCAGCAGCTGAGGCACCGCGTGGCGGTGAACGGGGAAGGCCGCGGATCTGATCCGCCGGCGCATGAGCCGGGGATTCTAATGGCGAGGGCCCTGTCGCCTACAAACGCGCGTTAGCGGGCTCAGCCGTCGGCTGCGAGCCCGCTACCGGCCGCCGTCGAGCTCGTCTCGGTCGAGGTGTCCGTGGTCGCCGAGCTGGTGCTCGTCACCGTCGACGTGGTGGTCGTCGTGTCCGTCGTTGCCGTCGTCGTTGCCGTTGTGGTGGTCGCAGCCGAACTCGTGGTCGTGGCCGTGGTGCTCGTCGTGGTAGTGCTCGTCGCGGCGCGGCTGGTATCGGTGGTGATCGTTGCCGGGGATGCGCTCGCCTTAGGGACCTTCTTGACCTTGACGCGATGATGCTTGCTGACCTTCGGCGGGTGGGTCTTGGCCGGCGCGGGAGTGGCGACGGAGGCGGCGGTGGGGATGTGCACGTCGCTCGCGGGCCTCACCACTATCGGTCGGTGGGTCACGCGCGGGGGAACGTACCTGCGCACGGGAGCTGGTGCTGGCGGCACAGGTGGGACGCCTCGATCGGCGGCAATGGCCTGGACAGGCCCAGTTGCCGCACCGTGAGTGACAGCTACCGACGCGGTGCGCCGATGCCTGGGCTGGCCGGTGTCACTCTCAATCGCGACCGCTCCTGCAGCCACGAGCGCCGCGGCGGCAAGCCCGGCGGCGGTCTTGGTGGCCATCGCACCGATGCCCGCCACCACCAGTCCTCCGGTCGAGGAGCCGGCGAGCATGGCGCCACCGGCACCGGCGGCTGTGGCGCCGGTGGCGGCGCCCGTCGAGTGGCCCAGATGGGAGAGGACGAATCGCTTCAGGACCGCGACCGTGCCGAGGGGCAGCAGGGCGGCGACGCTCTTGCCGGCGCGCCCTTCCCGCGCCGCTGCCAGCGAGACGCGCGCCCGGACCAGCAACGACTTCACGCTCGGCACGCTCTTGTCCATCACCTCGGCGATCTCGTCGTAGGAGAGCGCCTCCATTTCACGGAGTACGAGCGCGCTCCGCTGCGTCTCGGGCAGCTTCTGGATGTCGCCCACGAGCAGCCGGAGTTCCTCTCGGCGGTGGACGGTGTCGGCCGTGCTGGCGCCGATTTCGGCTTCGGGCATCTCCATCGGGTCGACGCTGATCGCCTTGATCCGGCGCAAGTGGTTGAGACTGCGGTTGCGGGCGATCCGGTACAGCCAAGGCTGAACATTGATCGGGCGATCATCGGCGATCATCGCGTTGAACGCCGCCACGAACACCTCCTGGACTACGTCCTCAGCGTCCTCGCGGGAGCGCAGCATCTGACGACAGAACGCCAGCAGTCGTGTCTCGTAGCGCTTCACGAGCACCGTGAAGGCGACGTGGTTGCCGCGGCGGACGGACGCCACGAGGCGCTCGTCCGATTGGCGCCAGGCGACGGGCGAGCGCCAGCGAACGCCCGGAGGGCCGTATTTCAGCGCCGAGACTTCCATCTCACTTGGGCACGAGTACGCCACCCGGGTGACGAGCCGTGGGCACGTATAGAGCGTTCATGCCGGCGCAAGCGGCACGGTCGGCAGCCGCGATGTGGAACGGCCGCACCGCCCAGCCGTTTCGCAGGGCGGTGAACATGACAATCGGATGGTTCTGGCGGAGCTCAAACTGGGGCCGATGGCCGACCTTTCCGGTGTTGAGCTTCATGTACCAGGCGAGGATGCTCACGTATTCAACGTTCGTGACCGGACGACCGCAGGCAAGGATCCGCTTGTAGCCGCCGAGGGCGTCGACCGTCGTCTGGAGCTTGTTGATCACGGTCGTGCGAGCCCGCTCGTGACGAAGGTCGCGGTGCTCGATCCGGATCTGCGAAATCGCACTCGGCACCAACGTCCCGACGAGCACGGCGACCAGCACGATGCCTGCCCAATGGGGGATCCCGCGCCCGATCCGCGGCGTCTCTTTGAGAACCCAGCCGACGCCGACAGCGGCGAGCACCGCCATCAAGTCGGCCGCCTCGAACATATAACGGGGCACTCCCGGCCACCCGTGCAGGACGAATGCGATCTCGATCAACAACCACAGCACGCAGGCGCCGGCGAGCATCAGCACGGTCCGGTTCCGGCGGTAAACGGCGATCACAACCGCGACCAGCGCGGCCAGCTCCACCGGCAAGTAGTGAAGATCGAAGAACCGCTCAACCGTGCCCACGATCTTGTTCTGGTGCAGCTGGCGCGGGGACAGCTCGGCGAGCTGGCCGGCGATCAGAGGCCGGCCGTTGGTGATCGTCGGGATGCCGAACCACAGCACCGGCACCAGCGCGAGACCGACATACAGCAACCACCGCATCGACGGGATCTCGCGCCACGCCCAGATCGCGTACAGAGCGAGGAACGGCCAGGCCTCGGGTCGACCCAGCGAGGCCAGCACGAGGAGCACGAACGCCCATCGTGGTCGCCGCGAGAGGTGGCAGTCGATCGCCGCCAGACACAGGGTGACGATCATCGGATCGGACTGGACGCTGAGGATGTAGTGCATGTAGCCCTGGATTCCAAGCACGGCAGCCCCGGCGAACACCGCGGCGACGATTGCCGGATACCGGCGCCCACGATCTACGCCGGTCAGCCGGTATGCGATCCGCCCCCCGAAGATCGAGGCGGAGAGCGAGAGGGTGACGGACGTGATCATCCATAGCCACAGGGCGTAGTGCCCGAACAGCGAATACGGCACCGTGAACACGTAGGTCAGCGGCTTCCACGATGGCGCTCCCCCCAGGTCGAGCGTCAAGTGAAGCGTCTGATAGCCCCAGATCAGCCACCCGTAAGGGTCGTAGCCCGGCCGCGTACGGGCCCACAGCAGCAAGGCGGTCGAGAGCGCGACCATGAAAATCGCGACCAGCCACCAGACGTGGCGGCGAAGCAGCGAGCCCGCGCCGCGCTCGCGCGGCAACGCGATCTGCGGGCGGGGAGGTGTTTCTGTTTGTTGGACAGTCATCGTGCCGCGCGGGCTGGTACGGGACAGCACAAGGCCCTTCCAAGCAAGAGCCCGCGCCGCGACGGCGCTCGCGCGCGCGACAGGCAGACGCTGACTGATGTCCGCACATGCCCACCGCCGTCGCGATCAGTAGGTTAGCCGCAGTGGACGGCGGATGAACTGGTAGAACCCGGTTGGCGGTGGATTTGAGTGGTGGGGCTCAGCCTGGCCTTTAACATGGCCCTAAGAACACCCTAACAGTCCTAACGATGCGCTAACCGAGCGCTAACCGGCTGCTAGGAGATCGACCAGCAGCCCGGGGTCGCGCCGCACTCGAGCGTCGGCGGTGGCGCCGTGTTTGCGCTTTTCGATATTCACCTGATCGGGGCGCTCGAGCCGCGTTAGCCGACCGTCGGCGATCAGCGCCTCGTCGACAGCGCCGAGGCGTCCCTCGAACACCGTAAAAACCGGCGTGCCGAGCGCGACCGCCTCCCGGTTCATCGTGCCCCCGGCTGATACCACCAGATCAGCGAACGCGATTAGCGATTGCGCGTCGATGGCGTGCTCTGGGACGACGAAGCCGCCATCCCGTCGTAGCTCTGCGCGTTGCTCAGGCGTCCGCGGCAGGACTACCGTCTGAGCGCCGCGCAGTCGGTCGAGCACCTGCCCGAAGACGTCATTTTCGAACCGGTGATAGAGCGAGACATCAGGGGGCGTGCGCACCACCGCGAGGGGCTGCCTCCGATCCAGCTCGAGTTCGCTGAGGACGAGCGGATTGGGCTCGAAGTCAGATAAATAGTATTCCTCCTTGAGGCCGGGGTAGGCTCGGATCTTCCCGCTCGCTCCGTACCGGTTCAGACGCTCAGGCGGAATCGCGTCGGGGACGACCACAGTCCGAGCCAGGCGGCAGTTGACGTTGTGCTGGATCGTCGCCCACTCGTAGTCGAACATCGTCGCGCACGGGATCCGCAGCAGCGCCGCCGCCACCGTGATGTCGTTGGAGCCATGACCCAGGGCGAGCTCGACGCCCTGACCGCGAGCCCACCCGGTCAACGCGCGTGAGCGTGCGGCCAGCCCTCGCGCCTTTGCGATGAGGTTGCCGCCGCGGTGCCGGCCAATCGCGGTGTGCGCAATCCCGAACCGCTCGCAGAGCTCGAGCGTCTGCGCAAAGTCCCGGGCGGTGACGCGGACTTCGTGGCCACGCTCGCGCAGCGTCGCGATTACCGGTCGCATCACCAGCACGTGCGGAGAGTTGGTGAGATCGATCCAGACCCTCACGGCCGCGCCGCGTCCGCGACCGCCGCCACCACTTCCTCGGCCTGCTCGCGTCCGAGCGCCGCGCTCATCGGCAGCGCAAGGTTGGTGCGTGCCAGCTCCTCGGTCGCGGGGAGGACGATCCCCTCCCCGACGTATGGCGCCATCGCCGGCTGGCGATGAAGCGGGGTCCGGTAATACCCGCGGGCCCCCACTCCGCGCTCGGTCAGCCCGGCGATCAGGAAATCCGCGCGTGCATGATTGACGACGTACAGGTGCCACGCCGGCCGCGCTCGATCGGGAACCGCTGGCAACTGCACGTAAGCGCCTAGTCCAGCGGACGCGTAGCCCGCCGCCGCCGCACGGCGAGCGTCGCACCACTGTTCGAGCTGGGGCAGCAGCACTCTCAGGATCGCCGCCTGCAGCTCGTCCAGCCGCGAGTTGTAGCCGACGTACTGGAAGCTCTGCTTATCGCGTGAGCCGTGAGAGCGGAGCGCGCGGGCGAGTTCGGCGAAGTCGTCATTGTCGGTAGCGATCGCTCCCCCATCGCCGAAGCAGCCGAGGTTCTTGGAGGGGTAGAACGAGAACGTCGCGATGTCGGCGAGCGCCCCCGCTCGCCGTCCGTCGAAGCTGGCACCGGCAGCCTGGGCTGCGTCCTCGAGCACCGGCAGACCGAGCGCACGGAGCTCAGAGATCGGAGCCGGAAGCCCGAACAGATCAACCGCCACGATCGCCTTCGTACGCGGGGTGAGGACGGCACGGACGGTGTCAACGGTGATATTCCGCGTGTCGGGGTCGACGTCACAGAAGATGGGCACCGCACCGGCCGTGACCACTGCTTCAGCCGTCGCGTAGAACGTGAACGAGGGGACGACGACTTCGTCACTCCCCGACACGCCGAGTGCTCGCAGCGCGATCGTAATCGCGTCCGTACCGTTGCCGACGCCGATCACATGACGCACACCAAGGAATGCGGCGAGGTCGCGCTCGAACGCCAGTACCTCGGGACCCAGAATGTAGATGCCCCGCTCCACGACCGCCGCGATCCGGCTCAGGATCGCATTCCGCAACGGAGCGAGCGACGTGTCGGTGTCAAACAGCGGAACTTGCATGCCCATGAGGAAACCCTAATCTCCCGGGAAATGCGTCGAGGGCGACTGCCGGTACGCTTGGCCGCTTGCTGTTCGCCCTCGCCTCCGTTACCGACTCGTTAGTCAATCTGGCCACGCATGTGATCCGGGACATCGGGTTGGTCGGCGTGTTCGCACTCACGCTGAGCTCCGGCGTGATCGGCGTTCCCGGGACTGAGCCGACGATGCTGTTTGCCGGTTTCACCGTCTACGACGGCCACCTGACCATGATCGGGATCATCCTCGCGGGCCTGATCGGTGACGTCTCGGGGGCCGCAATCGGATACGCGATCGGCTATTTCGGGAGCCGGGAGCTGATCGAGCGCCAAGGCGCAAAGCTGCATATGAGCACGGCCCGCCTCGACCGTGCGCATCGCTGGTTCGAGCGCTACGGGGACCCTGCGGTGTTCTTCTCGCGGATGATCCCGTTCGTGCGCGCCGCGTTCGCGTACGCCGCGGGAGTCGGGGAGATGCCCTTTGGTCGCTTCATCACGCTGGCCACGCTCGGCTCGATCCCGTGGATCGCCGGCCTCGGCATCTTGGGGCGTGAGGTCGGCAGCAACTGGCAGAACTGGCGCCACAGCTTGGAGTACGTCGACTATGTCGGCGCCGCGATCGTCGTCGGGGCGATCGTCTACCTGATCGTGCGACGCTCCCGGAGCGGCGGCGATCAGGCCCCTGATGTCGTGTCGTGAGCGCAACCGTGCGCCGCTGCCGATCGGCCAGGCACTCGCGCTCGGCGCCCTCCATGGACCGGCCGAGCTGTTGCCAATCTCGTCCTCCGGCCACGTCGCAGTCGTCCCGTGGCTGCTCTCGTGGCACTACGTCGACCTCGACCCCGAGCTGCGGAAGTCCTTCGAGGTCGCACTCCACGCCGGCACCGCCGGCGCGCTGCTGATGACGCTGCGCAACGAAGTGAGCGATGCCGTTCACGGGCTGGACGGCCGCCGGTTGATGCTGATCGCGCTCTCGTTCGCTCCACCGGCGGTCGTGGGCCTGACGCTCGAGCGCGAAATCGAGCGCCATTTGGGAACGCCCGCGACGATCGCGGCCGGCCTGCTCGGGGGCTCGCTGGTGATGGCCTGGGCCGATCGCGCTCCTCAGCTCCGCGGTCACGAGGAGGCGGGACCGCGCGACGCGCTGTGGCTCGGCATCGCCCAAGCGTCTGCGCTGATCCCTGGCGTCTCACGCAACGGTGCGACGCTCGCGGCCGCTCGCGCGCGTCGGTTCAAGCGCGAGGATGCAAATCGCCTCTCACGCCACGTGGCCCTCCCCGTGATCGCCGGAGCGACTTTGCTCAAGGGCGTGCGGCTCCACCGCCGCGGGCTGCCACCCGGAACCGGCGTCCCGTTCGCGGCAGGCGCGATCGCCGCATTCGCATCAACGCTCGCGTCCACCTGGCTGATCCGTCAGGTGGAGCGCGATCGGTCGCTGGGGCCGTACGCGATCTACCGGGCCGCACTAGCCGGAGTGGTGCTGGCGAAGCTCCGAGCCAATCGACGGCTTAGGTGAGCATCCACAGCTCTCCACTCCCCAACCGCTCAGAGGCGACCTTCCACTCCTCCCGGGCCATCCCGGCCATCACGTAGGTGAACCGTGCTGGCTCGAGCGCCCACGACCACGGGCAGCACGGATCTGTGAAGTAGTGGACGTGGACGACAGCCATGTGCCGCAAAATAGAGGCAAGCAGATGAGCCCATTGCTCGGCACCACGCTCAACGGCCGATACCGATTGGAGGCCCGGATCGGTGCTGGCGGGATGTCGACGGTATATCGAGCCCTGGACGAGACGCTACAGCGCCAGGTCGCGATCAAGCTGATGAACCGCGAGGTCGCGACCGACTCCGATCAGCTCGAGCGCTTTCGGCGAGAGGCGCGCTGGGTCGCCCAGCTGTCGCATCCTCACATCGTCGGAGTGATCGATGCCGGCGAGGACGAGGGTCGGCCATACATCGTGTTCGAGTACGTCGAGGGCGAGACGCTGAAGGAGCGCATCCGTCGGATGGGACGGCTGCCGATCGCGGAAGCCGTGGCGTATGGGATCGAGATCGCGCGCGCCCTCGGGGCTGCGCACGCACGCCACATCGTGCACCGCGACGTCAAACCCCAGAACGTTCTGATCGATGAGGAGGGATCCGCCAAGGTCACCGATTTCGGGATTGCGCGCACGCTCGACGAAGAGGGCCTCACCGCTGATGGTCGCGTGCTCGGCACAACCGACTACGTCTCGCCCGAGCAGGCGTTGGGTCAGCCGGTGACTGGCCAGTCTGATCTCTACTCGCTCGGCGTGGTCCTGTACGAGATGCTGACCGGTGAGGTCCCGTTCAAGGGAGAGAGCCAGGTGGCGGTCGCAATGAAGCACGTCCGGGAGGAGCTGCCCGACGTGCAGGCTATGCGCCCAGAGGTCTCCGCCGCCCTGGCAGCGGTTGTCGATAACGCGACCGCCAAGCGCGTGGAGGACAGGTATGCGAACGATGCGGAGTTGATCGCGGACCTTGAGGACGTACTCGCGATTGAGACCGCGCGCGCCGGAACCGCTACCGGAGAGGTCACGACGGTGCTGCGGACGCTCCCCGCCGGCACGCAGCAACGCGTGCCGTTCCGGGTCCGGCACCGAGCGTTCGCGGTGGTCGTGCTGGTGGTGGTGCTGGCCGCGGTGGGCGGGGGTGCGGCTTGGCTCGCCACGAGGGCCCATCACGGGACAGGCAAGCTGTCTGTCACTGCACCCTCGCGTTCGCTGACCCAAGTCTCTCTGCTCGGCTCGGCCGCGCAAGGCTTCAATCCGCTCGGCAGTCCGACTGACGAGCATCCGGATGCCGAGCTGGCGATCGACAATCAGCCCGACACCTTCTGGCACACCCAGATCTACTACGACCGCAAGCTCGACAAGTTGGGCACCGGGATCTACGTCGACGCTAAGCCCGGGACGACCGCTAGCGTCCTCCAGATCATCACCTCGACGCCCGGTTTCACAGTGTCGATCTACGCGCGCAACAACCCGCCCCCGATCCAGTGGCCGGATCCCGGCTGGGCGCAGGTCTCCGCCACGACCAAGATCGCCTCGAACAAGCAGGAGATCCCGCTTACGAGCGGCAGCACTCGGTATCGCTATTACCTTGTGTGGATCACCAACCTCGGCGGACGAACGAGTCTGGCGATCGCGGAGATCACGCTGTACAAGTACGCGTAGACGAGCAATGCTCAGAGGCTGAAGCGACGTTCGTCGTTGTGGCGCTCCAGTCCCAGTTGCACAAGTCGATCCAGCAGCTCCGGATATGGGATCCCGCTCGCCTCGAGCAGCGATCCGAATACGCTCGTCCGCGTGAATCCGGGCATCGTGTTGAGTTCGTTGACAAGCACCTGCTCGCCCACGACGAAAAAGTCGACTCGTGCTAGGCCACGGCAGCCGGTCCGCCGGAACGTGGTCACCGCCAGCTCCCGGACCCGCTCGCGCACCGGCAACGGGAGCCGCGCCGGCACGATCAGCTCCATCCCGCCGGGCGTGTATTTGGCTTCATAGTCGTACCAGCCAGTCGCGCCCGCAGAGAGCAGTATCTCTCCGGGCTCCGAGGCGATTGGCTCGCCGTTGCCGATCACCGAACATTCGACCTCGCGGCCGGTCGCGGCCGCCTCCACGATCGCGAGTGAATCGTGCTCGAACGCCCCCTCGAGCGCGCCGGGGAATTCTTGCGCGCTCGCCACGCGGGCGATGCCGACCGATGACCCGAGCCGCGCCGGCTTGACGAACACTGGCAGTCCCAGCGCCACCAGTCGTTCGAGCTCGGCTTCGGGGCTGGACCGATAATCGTCGATTCGGACCGCTCGGTAGCCGACCTGGGGAATTTCGAAGGTGCTCATCAGCTCCTTGAACACGACCTTGTCCATGCACAGCGCAGAGGCAAGCACGCCCGCGCCCACGTAGGGAGCGTCCAGGCACTCGAGCAGACCCTGCACCGTGCCGTCCTCTCCGAACGGCCCGTGGAGAACCGGGAACACGACGTCGGCGCCGGCGAGTCCCCGGCCGGGCTGCAGTGAGAGCTCCTTGCCGTCGCAGCGCCAGATGCCATCGCGTCCGATCTCGACTGCGACCGCAACATGTCCGGCGTCCTCCAGCCCGGCGCGCACCGACTGCGCCGAGGCCAGCGACACCTCATGCTCGGAGGAGCGGCCGCCGCCGAGGACGGCGACGCGGAGCGCGCTCACGTCGTGCTCGAGCTGCTCGTGGTGGTGGTCGAGCTGCTCGTGGTGGTGGTCGAGCTCGTCGTTGAAGTCGTCGTCGTCGTCTGCGTGAACTTGCCCACGACGATCGTGACGGTGCTGCCCTTTTTGGCGCTCGTGCCGGCGCCTGGGCTTTGTGAGAGCACGATCCCATCCTTGTTCTGCTTGGTCGTGGTCTGGGTTTGGACTGTGACCTGGAAGCTCGCCGAGGTCAACGAGTTCTTGGCGCCTGCTTCTGTGTCGCCGGTAACGCTGGGGACGTTGGCGGTCGTCTGTGGCGGCTTGGTTGCGAGCACGATTCTCACGATCGAGCCAGAGGGCTCGCTGGTCCCTCCCGTCGGGCTCTGGCTGATCACGCTGCCAGCCGCCACCGTAGTCGATGGCGCGCTGGTGGTCTGGACCGTGAAGCCCTTGTTCTCGAGAGTGTTCTTCGCCTCGCTCTCCGGCAGGGTGGTCACGTCGGGCACCGTCACCAGCGGCTTGCCGGAAGAGATAATCAGTGTCACTCCGTTACCGACCGGATACTGAGTACCCGCTTGTGGATCGGTGGCGATCGAGTCGCCCGCCGGGATCGTCTGCGATGACTGCGTCTGGAATCCCGTGACCTTCAGGTGGGCCTTGTTTAGCTTCTTCTCGGCGGCTTGCTTGCTGAGGCCGGAGACCGGCGGCACGGTTGTGTTACCCGGCCCCTGTGAAACCGTCAGCGTGACGTTCGCGCCGTCGTTCACCTTCGTCCCACCCAGGGGGTTCTGGCGGATCACGGTGCCCGCCTTGTGAGAGTCGGTGAGGTAGTTCAAGACCGAGTTCAGGCCAGCGTTCTGAATCTGCGCTTGCGCCGTGCTGACGTTCTCGAGCACGACGGTCGGAACGATCCTCTTAACCTGGCGAGTCAGGAGGTAGGCGGCGGCCCCGCCGCCCAGAAGTAGCAGCACGACCAACGCCGCGATCCACGGCCAGCGCCGGCGACGTTGGTGCTCGGGCGGCACCGGCGGCTGCGTCGAGCCAGGCCCCGAACCATCACCGTTGCCGAACTCCGCTGAAGGGGCTGGCGCTTGCGACGGACCGGCGGCGGCGACCGCCGCAAGTGCGCCGGGGGCGGGAGCGCCTACCGCGGCCAGTGCCGCAAAGCTCGTCGTACGCTGCCCGCGCTGCCGCGCGAGGATCGCGGCTTTGGCCTGCTCCAGCAGCGCCACGAATTGCTCAGCGTCGGTTGGCCGGTCGGCGGGATTCTTGTTCAGCGCCCACAGGACAATCCGCTCGAGCTCAGGCGGCACGTTGGGATTGATCGCGCTCGGCGGTGTTGGCGATTCGGAGACATGCTTGAGGGCGATCGTGACCGCTGCCTCCCCATCGAACGGCACGCGACCGGTCAGCAACTCGTACAGCACCACTCCTACCGAGTACAGGTCCGAGCCGGCGCTGACGGCGTGGCCCTGTGCCTGCTCCGGAGACAGATACTGGGCGGTGCCCATGATCGAGCCGGTCTCCGTCATGTCCGAGGCTCCGGCGCGAGCGATTCCAAAATCCGTCACCTTGGCGTGGCCGCTGTCGTCGATGATCACGTTGTGTGGCTTCAGGTCGCGGTGGATTATGCCGCGGCGGTGCGCAAAGCGAGCGGCCTTCAAGATCTGGATCGTGATGTCGATCGCCCGCACCGGGTCGATCGGCGCCTCCTGCCGGATCAGCTGCTTCAGCGATAGGCCCGGCAGATACTCCATCGCGATGTAGTAAGTCCCGTCGTATTCACCCCGGTCGTACACGCTGACGACGTTGGGGTGCTGGAGGCCGGCGGCAGCCTGGGCCTCGCGCCGGAAGCGCTCGACGAACCCCGGGTCCTCGGCGAACCGTCGGTGCAGCAGCTTAAGCGCCACCTTGCGGCCGAGCTGCTGGTCCTCGGCCAGGTAAACGTCGGCCATCCCGCCACTCCCAAGACGCGAGATGACCTTATATCGGCCGTCGACGACGGTGCCCGAATCAATTTCAGCCACCGGTCACCCGCCCTCCGAGAGCAACGTCTGGATCACCGCGCTGGCGATCGGGGCCGCGACAGTACCGCCGAAGCCGCCCTGCGTCTTCTCAATCGTGACGGCGACGGCGACCTTCGGATTGTCGGCCGGGGCGAAGCCGATGAACCACGGTTCGGTCAGGCCGGAGCCGGTCACGCCGATCGACGCCGTGCCCGTCTTGCCGGCGACGCTGATGCCGCCGAGCTGTGCGGGAGTGCCGGTTCCCTCCTCGACCACCTTCTTCATCATCTGGGTCAGGTCTTGGGCGGTCGAGGGCTTCATCACTTGTTTGTAAACCGTCGGTTTGACGGTCTGCAAGGTGCGGCCGTCGGGATCGACGACACGGCTGGTGAGGTGTGGAACCATCAGCTTTCCACCGTTGGCCACCGCGGACGCGACCATCGCCATCTGGAGTGGGGTTACCCGCAGACCGCCCTGACCGATTCCGATCCGCCCGATGTCCTCGTTCGGACTCGCGGGCGGATATGCCCTGTCCGTGCTGGAGTACGGCCTGCTCACGTTGAGTTGAAACGGCGGATAGTCGAGTGGTGGTTTCTTGTAGAACCCGAACCGCTCCATGTACTTCGTCATCGTCTGTCGACCGAGCGACTGCGCAACCTGAGCCCAGACCGTGTTGACCGAGAAGGTGAGCGCCGTAGTCAGATCAATCGGGCCAAAGCTCTGATTGCCGTCGTTGGCGAGCGGCACTCCAGAGATGTTCTTCGGCGAGTCGCCGTTGACGATCGAAGTCGGCGTGTACTTGCCCGTGTCGATCGCCGCTGTAGCCGTGACCACCTTGAACGTCGACCCCGGCGGCCAGCCCGCTTGGGTCGAGTTATTGAACAGCGAGTTACCGGGGCCGAGTGGATTGATCTGATTGCTGTTGTAGGTCGGATTGGCGTACATGACCTTGACTGCGCCTGTCCGCGGATTCAGCGCCACGACCGAGCCGGCGCGGCCGGCCAGCTGCGCTACCGCGACGTCTGTCGCCTTCGGATCCAGCGACGTGTACACATCGTCCCCGACCCGGTGAGAGCTCAGCTGGCCGAAGATCGAGCTCAGCCCGGTTTGCAGGCCCCGCAACGCCGGTCCGCGGGAGAGCTCGAGCCCAGCCGCTTGGCCCTCGAGCGCGACCAGGTAACCAACCGGCTGTGAGAACAGTTGGCGCGTCGGGTAGTACCGGCTCCATGTGCCCGCAGTGGCAGGCACCGACCTGGCCAGAACGGTGCCGTCAGCCGCGAGTATCCGCCCCCGCTTGGTCCGCAGGTCATCGATCAGCGACCGGCGATTGAGAGGATTGTTGTTGAGCGAGGAGGCCTGGAAGACCGTCCAGCGCGAGGTGAACACGATCAGCAGCGCGAACAACAGCACGACGATCCCGAACACTCTGACGATCGAAGCGTTCACTGCGGCCTCCGCGCCCGATCCGATACCAGCAACAGGAGCGCGAGCAGAACGAAGTTCGCGACGATCGATGAGCCGCCGTAGGAGATGAAGGGCAGCGTCACGCCGGTCAGCGGGATCACGCGCGTAACCCCGCCCACGATCACGAACACTTGCAGTGCGAACACGGCCGTGAGGCCGGTGACCATCAGCTTCGAGAATGAATCCCGCGCCAGTAACGCGGTCTTGAAGCCACGCCAGATGAAGATCAGGTAGGTCAGCAGCACGGCGGTCGCCCCGAACAGCCCGAGCTCGTCGGTGATCACCGCATAGACCATGTCTGTCTGCGGAAATGGCAGCAGCGGGCCGCCGCCCGGGAACGTCAGCACGGCCTGCCCGAAGCCCTGCCCGAACATTCCCCCAGCGGCCTGGGCAAACAGCGCGTTGGCGACCTGATAGCTACCCAACGCGGCGTCGTAGAGCCGTTTGTCGAACGGGTGCAGCCACGACTCGAAGCGGGCGTGGACATGCGGAATATGCGTCCCGAGATACCAGAAGCCGATTGCCGCGGCGAGGACTCCCACGACCACGAACGACACCCGGTTAGTCGCCACGTACAGCATTGCCAGCAGCGCCCCGTAGAACATCACCGACGAGCCGATGTCACTCAGCACGACGAGGATCCCCATCGCCAGCCCCCAGATCACGACGACCGGGCCGAACTGTTTGATTGGCGGGATCGTCACCCCGAGCACGCGGTGGGCCCCCTGAATCAGCACTTGACGCGTGTCGCGCAGATAGCTGGCCAGGAAGATGACGAGGCCGATCTTCGCGAACTCGGGTGGCTGGAATACGAACAGACCAGGGATTCGGACTCCGAGATACGCGCCGTTCGCCTGGTAGCCCACGACCGGCAAGCGCGGCAGGATCATCAGCCCGAGTGAGATGGTCACGATCGTGTAGCGGTAACGCTCGAGCTTGCGGTAGTCGCGGAAGATGACGATCGTTGCCGCGAACAGGATCAGCCCGAGGACGAACCACTGCGCCTGCTGGCGCGCGAGCGTCGAGTCGATCCGGTAGACCATCACCAACCCGAAGCTCGCCAGTACCGCAACCAGCGGGAACATGTACGGGTCGGCATGAGGCAGCGTGACACGGATGAAGATGTGCGCGGCCAGACACAGGCCGAGAAAGATCGCTCCATAGGTCAACGAAACGTTGGAGAGCGCATTCGAGCGCTGTATGAACACGCCGGCGAACCCGGCGGTCACGAGCAGCGACGCCGGGATCAGTCCGATCAGCTCGCGGTTACGAGCCCTCATCAGCGCCCCTCGGCCTCACCGCGAAACCTTCCCGAGCTCTAGGTCTCGCACCAGCGTCGACGCATCCGACTGCGAGCGCAGATGATGGTTCAGCAGCGCCGAGCGCCGATCCGAGGGCACCAAGACCGCCGGGACGCCCGATGTATAGAACGTTTCGTACAGGCGTACTCCCGCCGGCAGATCGTATGGCAGGCCGCGGTAGATGGTGACGATCCCCTGCGAATTGGTGCCAACGAAGTACAGCTGTCGCGTTGCCAAATAGCCGCCGGCTCCAATCAGGGCCAGAACGATCACGGCCGCCACCAGAGCAGCGAGCGCTTTGACATATCGCCGCCTGGGCCTGCCCGGCGAGGGCGCCGGTTGGGGTCTGCCTTGCGTGCGGGCCAGCGGCACTCGCGCCCGCGGCTCGGCGACCGCCACCCGAGAGGCCGGACCCGGATGCGAGGCGGTTGGGATGTCGCTCGACTCGGCCACCGGGACGCCGATCATCGTCGCCTCCTCGGAGAACTCCTCGGCCTTGACGTCCTTCAGCCTGAACAGGACGACGGTGATGTTGTCGCGCCCGCCCGCCTCGTTGGCTCCCCGGATCAGCTCGTCGGCTGCTTGCTCGAGTGTCGCCGCCGAGCCCAGAACATCCGCCAGCCGGTCCTCTGAGAGCATCGAGGTAAGCCCGTCGCTGCACAGGAGCACCACGTCTCCCGCCTGCGCCGGATACCTCCAGGTGTCGACTTCGACCGTCGGCTCAGGACCAAGCGCCCGGGTGATGATCGACCGCTGCGGATGCTCGGCGGCCTGTTCCTCGGTCAGCTTGCCACGGCGAACGAGCTCGTCAACGAGCGAGTGGTCCTGCGTGAGACGCGTCAGTGACCCGTCGCGAAACAGGTACGCCCGGCTGTCCCCAACGTGGGCAATCGCCACGTCCGCATCGTCGAGGTACGCGGCGGTGAGCGTGGTGCCCATTCCGGCTCGCTCGTGCTCGGCGCGAGAGAGGTCGTAGATTCGACGGTTGGCCTCGTGCGCCCGCTCGGCAAGCCGCTGCTCGGGTGAGCCCGCGTCCGGTAATCCCTGCCTGAAAGCCTCGATGGCAATCTGCGATGCCACCTCGCCGGCCTGGGCACCCCCCATCCCGTCCGCGACAACGAACACCGGGGCGCGGGCGAACATCGAGTCCTCGTTGTCCCGGCGCTGGCGCCCGGTATCGGTCTTGGCAATCGTTTCAGCGGCAACGAGCATGGGTGTGGTCTGTCATTGGAGATAGGAGAACTCGCTGTCGCCGATGCGGATGCGATCGCCATCGTGCAGCGGTTGCGGTCCGGTCAGCGGCCGTTCGTTCAGGTAAGTGCCGTTTGTGGACCCCAGATCTTCGATTACGACCACGTGACCTTGCCTCGTGATCCGCGCGTGCCGCGAGGAAGCGAACGGATCGTCGAGCCGGATCTCGACGTCTCCGCGCCCGAGAGTAGCGCCGCACGCTACGTCGTAGGCGATGCCGGCCTCGTGACCGGTGGCCTGTTCCACAAGCAATCTGGGCTCGAACTCGTCGTCGACGCCTCCCAGTCCGTCCGCTGCGGAGTACATCCCCGTGGCATCGATCGGCGGCGCCTCGGAATCGTCGATCTTTTCCCGGCCCCGCCCGCTGGCCGCCGGGCCTCTTCGCATGTCGCGCAGCGCGCTCCAGGCAACCCACAGCAGAAACAAGTACAGGACGGCGAGAAAGCCAAACTTCAGGCCTACCGAGACGGGCTCGAGCATCTGATCACTCCAGCTCGAATGTGATCACAGACGTGCCCAGCTTGATTACGTCGCCGGGTTTGATCACCTCAGGACCCTCGATCCGCTGGCCGTTGAGCACGCAGCCATTGGTCGAGTCCAAGTCGGTCAGCACCCAGGAGCCGCCCCGGGGACGGATCTCGGCGTGCTTGCGCGAAATGTTCGGATCGTCGAGTACCACGTCGGATTGGCGGCTGCGCCCGATGCTCACCCCCGCCGGGCCGACGACCAGCCGCTTGCCATCGACCAGCAACAGGGCGCGCTCCTGACGGACCCGGGCGCGCTCCTCGAGTGGCTCCGCGAGCCGCGCCGCGGACCCATAGATCATCGTGCGACCCGATTCCTCGGGGTCAGGCTCTGGGGGAGACTCGTGCGGAGGGTGCACGACACCCGTCTGGATCCCGAATTCGCCCAGCCCCAGCGCATCGTCGGTCTCGAACTCGATCACCGGCCGCGTCAGCAACGCGAGCCGCTCCCGACGAGCGTACTCGAGCAGGTATCCGGACAGCTCGGTGGTCAAAGCGTCTTCGTAGTCGGCGAATCGCTGGCGATCCCGAGGCGACAGGAACACTCGGTATTCGTTGGGCACATACGTACGCGAGACGGAGAACGACTTGTGCTCCTCCATCTCGCGCGCCAATTTGCGCGCGATTTCGACGGGGCGCACTTCCGAGCGGAAGGCACGACTGAACGTGCCTTCGACGAGGCCGGCGATCTTGCTCTCAAGGCTTCTGAGCACACTCATAGCTTGGCCCCGACCGTACTTGGTTTCTCTAAGGGCTCAGGGGCGGTTTCATGCTACGCGAGGTCGGGCTCAGCGGCTCGCCGAGTCGTGCCAGGGGCGAGGTACCCACCGGATCGACGGCGCGAGGGCCACCAGTCCACCGGCCAGCGCCCCGACGATCGCGGTCGAGGGTGTGCCCAGCACGTGGGTGCTGCGGACCACGGCGACCGTCACCGAGCACACGACCGCCGACCACAGCACTACGCGGACCGCATCGAGGGCCGGCAGGCGCCCTCGCACAAGCCACGGCAACACGATTGCCGCGAGCGCCCAGACGACAGCTCCGAGAAACGCACCGGCGCTCAGGAGCGGCCAGAGTACGTCGTGACCCGCGGACTGCAGCGACCCGGTCCAGACCGGTGGTGAAGGTGTGCCGGGGGCACGCTTCACGTACAGATCGGCGCCGGTCAGTGGACCGGCCAGCACCAGCCAGATCCAGCCTGTCGCTCCCAGAGCAGCTCGTCGCCAGGCGCTCCGCGCGCGGGCTGCGAGCGCCGGCCAGGCGCCTCCCAGTCCGATCGCTCCCAGACCGGGAGCGATCGCGCCCAGCGGCCAGTCGGTCCCGACGCGAGGGAGCAACAGCACCGGGACCAGCCCCGCCAGCAAGATCACCACGCCGCCGCCGGGATGCTGCTCGGCCGCCGCTCCCGCGGCCAAACCGGCGACCACGATCAGCCAGCCGATCCGGGGTGCCAGCAGCACGAGCGCACCCGCCAGCACGCCGGCCGCCGCGGGCGCGACCGGGGAGCCGAGGAGAAAATGCGACGCCAGCCACGCGGTCATCAGAGTCGTGGTGATCGCCGCCGCCGCGCGCGCCGGCCAGACCGCTGGGCTCGCGAGCGTGGCCTCAGGCGTCGCTTCGGGATCTGGGTCGCCGCCGCGGGGCTCCTCGAAGGGGCTAGACGGGCGGCCAGCGCTCCGCTCGGCGAGCCTCGGCCATGGGCCTGCGACCACTCCCGGCGTGTCGTCCAGGCACTGCAGTGAGGCCAACAGAGCCGTGCGCAGATCACTGACCCTGCCTCGCTCCCGCGGACGTGGTCGCAGCGCCAGATCGATGCCCTGACCCAGCTCCGGCGGAAGGTCGCGGCGTTGGCGGCGAAGCGGCGGCAGGTGGGCACCGAGCCGGCGGGCTCTTTGGGCCGTTGTGCTCGTGTGAATGGGATTGACTCCCGTCAGGGACTCGTATACGACCACCGCCAGCGCGTAGAGATCCGCCGCGGCCCCAGCCTCACGTCCTTCGGCCTGCTCAGGGGCCATATAGGCGGCCGTACCGATGACATCTCCCGTGCGCGTCAATGAATCGCCGCCCACCACGCACGCCACCCCGAAGTCGGTCAGCTTCGCGATTTGCGCGGGCGTCGTCGGCGTGTCGGGAACCAGCACGTTTGCGGGCTTCACGTCGCGGTGGACGATGCCCTCGCCGTGCGCATGGGAGAGGGCATCGCAAAGCGCGATCCCGATCGCCACGATGTCGTGGTCGGACAACCTCCCGGCCTGGAGCAAGTCGCCGAGCGTGTGCCCGCGGACGAGTTCGGAGACGAGGTAGGCGCCCTCGTCGTCGACCGCTGCCTCATACAGCATCACGATCCCGGGATGCGCGAGCCTCGCCGCTGCGCGAGCTTCCCGCTCAAATCTTCCACCGACGATCCGTTCGCGAGGAACGATCTTGACGGCAACCTCGCGGTCGAGGCGCTCGTCTCGGGCCTGCCAGACCGTCCCGAAACTTCCCGCCCCCAACCGTCGTTGCAGCCGGTAGCGATCGAGCACGAGCGTCAGATCGCCGTTTGGCGTCCGCGCCCGCCGATCTTGCGTCCGCGCCCGCCGGACGGCGGGCAACTGGCTTGCGCTCATAGCGGGGCTTTTCCACACGTAACGCCCCGTCCCTGCGCGCCGGCGAACGCACGTGGCGTGCACGAACGCTTGCTCGTTTTGTTTCTCACGCCGGTTCGCTGGTCATACTGACGGTTTCTGGATCCCCCAAGGAGCAAGACACTTGTCGTTCTTCGACGAGACTGAGGAGCCCCCCACAACACCGCGTAGACGCCGGCCTTCGCGGAGTAATCGTCGCCCGTCGTCCGATCAGCAGGCGATTGTCCTGCGTCGAGCGATCGCGGCTGTCGTGGTGTTGATCGTGATCGTGCTGATCGCGCTCGGCGTCCACAGCTGCCAGGTGAGCCAGCGCAACAGCGCGCTGCGGAGCTACAACAACAACGTCTCCTCGGTGATGCAGCAGTCCAACCAGACCAGCACGACGCTTTTCAACCAGCTCACCAGCCGGGGTGGGTCAGGGGGGGCGACGACGCTTCAGAACCAGCTCAATGAGACCCGCGTCCAAGCCGACAACCAGCTGAGCAAGGCTCACCACTTCAGCGTTCCCGATCAGATGAAGGCGCCGCAGCAAAACGTGCTGCTCGCATTGCAGATGCGTCGGGACGGGATCGCGAACATCGCCAACGAGATCCAACCGGCGCTCGGCAACTCGACCAGCAAGGACGCCCTGAGTGCGATCGCCACCGACATGGCTCATTTCTATGCCTCCGATGTCGTTTACACGTTCTACTCGGCGCCGTTGATCGCGAGCGCGCTGCACGGTGCGGGCATCGCTGTGGGGGCCAACGGCGAGACGATCCAGCGCAGCCAGTTCCTCCCCAACCTCGCTTGGCTGACCCCGACCTACGTAGCCACGCAGCTCCACGTCGCCGTGCCCGCTACCTCAAGTGGCAAGGTGGCTCCCGGCCTGCACGGCCACTCGCTCGACTCAGTCAGCGTCAATGGCACCACGCTCCAGACGGGATCGACGAACACGCTTCCGGCGAGCCCGCCACCGGCGTTCACGCTCCAGTTCACCAACGGCGGAGCCAATACCGAGACCGACGTGACGCTCAGGGTGACCGTCAGCGGCACCTCGATCAGCGGGCAGACCGTGGTTCCGCAGACGACCGCCGGCCAGTCGACGACTGGACAGGTGACGCTTAGCTCTTCACCACCGGCAGGGACCTACACCGTCACCGCGACCGTCGAGAAGGTCCCGGGTGAGAAGGACATCGCGAACAACTCGCTGTCGTTCCCCGTGACGTTCCAGTAGCGGCGTTTTCCCATCGTTAGCGGCCGCATCTGGGTCTCCCCGGGCCGTGACAGGCGCCGCGTGCGGTTCCTCCGGCGCCCGCGGGGTTATCCTTCCCGGGGTGCATGAGCTCACCAGCACGGCGGGCATCGTTGCGATCGCCGCCGGAGCCGTGGCGGTCGTGGCGCTCGGCACGAGCATCGGATTGGCTCTCCGGCTGGGTCAGGTACGCGCCGATCAGGCGATCGTGCTCGGGGGGCGTAAGGAGGATCTGGTGGCGCACGTTGCCGGGCTCCAGTCGCAATTCGAGAGCCTGCACCAATACGTCGAAGATGCCGCGGCGCGCCTCGAAGACCGGGTGAAGGTCGGCGAGCAGCGCCTCGACCACGCGGTGGCCTATCGGTCACTGATCCGCTACGACGCCTATGGAGAGATGGGCGGTCGACGGTCGACGTCGATCGCGTTGCTCGACGCGACGCGCTCTGGCATCGTGCTCTCATCGATCCACCATCGCGACCAGGCTCGCGTGTACGCCAAGGAGGTGCACGAGGGCCAACCCGAACTCGAGCTCTCTCCCGAGGAGGACGAGGCGATCCGGGTGGCGCTCGAGGGCGACAGCCGCCGGCCGCGATCAAACTAGCCCTTGCGCGTCGGCTACTTCGGTCCGGAAGGGACCTTCACCCAGGAGGCCCTGATCGATGCGACTCGTGGTGACGAGCCCGAGCTGATCCCGTTCCCGACGATCTACGACACGGTGATGAGCGTCCACGCCGGCACGGTCGAGCGCGCGCTGGTGCCGATCGAGAACTCGCTCGAAGGATCCGTGAACGCGACGCTCGACGCCCTCGCGATGGAGACCGAGGACGTGGGGATCGTCGGCGAGGTCGTCCACCCGATTCGTCATTGCTTGATCGCGCGCACCGCACTCGAGCTGCCTGACGTCGAGGCCGTGGTTTCTCACCCCCAGGCGAACGCGCAATGCGCTAGATTCATCCGCACTCGGCTACCGCAGGCCCGTGTCCTGGCCGGCAGCTCCACCGCCGAGGCGGTGAGGATGGTCGCCGCTCACGATGGCCCGTGGGCCGCGCTCGGGAACCGCCTCGCGGCCGAGCGCTATGGCTGCCAGGTGCTCCGCGCCGGCGTTGAGGACGTGGCCGGCAACGAGACGCGGTTCGTGTGGCTCGCCCCCATGGGAAGCCGTCCCGCGGGACCGGTCGCGGGGGGACCTTGGAAGACGGCGATCGTCTTCTGGGGCCCGGGCTCGGAGGCTCCTGGGTGGCTCGTGCAGTGCTTGTCGGAGTTCGCCTCGCGCGCTGTCAACCTGACGCGGATCGAGTCGCGGCCTCGCAAGCAGGGCCTCGGCCGCTACATGTTCTTCCTCGACCTGGAGGGGCGGGACACCGACGCCCATGTAGCCGAGGCGCTCCGGGGCCTGCGCGAGCACGCCGAGGTACTGCGGGTTCTTGGATCGTTCCCGTCCGCGAGCTGACTGCCTCCGCCCACCATGCCGACTGGGACGGCAGCGACCCTCGGTACACTGGCGCCAGCAAAATGCCGATCTCGGTAGCACCAGCGCCAGCCGGGTCCGCGTCGCTTTCAGAGCACCAGCGACGCGGGCGTCAGGTTGGCAGGGTGCTCGTATTGAACGCGACGTACGAACCGATCAATGTCTGTACCGTGCGGCGGGCCGTCGTGCTGCTCCTCAAGGACAAGGCCGAGGTCGTCGAGCACGGCGAGTGGAGCCTTCATTCCGCGAGCCGCACGATCGCGCGGCCGATGGTCATCCGCCTCGTCACCTACGTCCGCATTCCCAGGGACACCCATCGGCGCAAGATCACTCGCCGCGCGGTGTTCGCCCGGGATGACTGGACCTGCCAGTACTGCGGCGCTCGCTCCAATCTGACCGTCGATCACGTGATCCCGCGCTCGAAGGGTGGCGGCTCGAACTGGGACAACATCGTCGCCTCCTGCGCTCCCTGTAATCGGCGTAAGGGGGACGCCCTCCCGCGCCAGGCGGGAATGAGGCTCCTCAAGCAGCCCCGCACACCGAACCCGCAGGTCTTCATTCAAGTGGCGAGCCCCACGATTCCAGCTGCCTGGAGGGCGTA
This sequence comes from uncultured Solirubrobacterales bacterium, assembly GCA_963836065.1. Lineage (GTDB taxonomy): Bacteria > Actinomycetota > Thermoleophilia > Solirubrobacterales > Solirubrobacteraceae > Palsa-465. Next base: position 69,852 of record CAWIII010000003.1, on the reverse strand, counting down.
CCTCGCGGCTTAGCAACGCGGGCGGGGTCCGGTCGAGAAACGCGGGCCGGTTCCGGTCAAGCGCTCGGCTTATGCCGCGTAACGCTGCGCCGACCGGGCGCGGGCCTTCGCTGCCTCAGCCTCCCGGTTCTTCGGATCGGCCGTGGTCTCGAGCGCGGCGAGCAGCTCGTGCGAGGCGTGCGCGACCGCATCGATAGCTCGTGCAAACGCCTCCTCGTTGGCCCGCGAGGGCTTGGTGAAGCCGCTGATCTTCCTCACGTACTGGAGCGCTGCGGCTCGCACCTCCTCCTCGGAGGCGGGAGGGTCAAAGTTGTAGAGGGTACGGATGTTTCGACACATACCGCAAGGCTACGCGGTACGGACGGTGCGCCGCCTTGCCAGCGGCTGAGCAGCCCCGAACGCAGGCCGCAGAAATACGAAGAGCGCCGTCGACAACGGCGCCCTCCGTATACATCTGGCTGCCTGGAACCGAGGTGGGCTTGAGCTACCGGTGGGACTAACTCCGGCGCCCACCCCGACGGTGCCGCGGGTGGACTCCGCTAAGCGGGGTCAGCCTCCGACCTAGCGGCCGGACACCTCCAGGGTCCCGCAATAACTGTCAGACAGGCGGACCACCTCCTTTCTCTGGTATGCGTCAGCTTAGCGAACCGTCGCGACGTCACCTCTCGTGACCGGACGCAGGGAACGTTAGGCGTCCGGCTCCGGGAGGTCCGCTTCAGGCAGGGCGTCTGCTTCCGGCAGGCCCTCGTCCTCCAGCACCTGCGCTGCGGTCGCGGCCTCAGACTCCACCACAAGCGCGACTGCACTGACCTGATCGTCATCGCGGATGTTCATCACCCTGACTCCCTGGGAGGCGCGGCCATAGCGGTTGATGCCGCGCACCGACGTGCGCTGGACCATTCCGTTCTGCGAGATGAATACAAGCTCCTGATGCTCGCGAACCACCAGCGCGCCGGCGAGCTGACCCTTGTTCTCAGTCAGCGTGATCGTCTTGACGCCCATCGTGCCGCGACCCTTGACGGGGTAGTCGGGGATCGGCGTGCGCTTGCCGTAGCCGTTCTCCGTCACCACCAGCAGTTCCTGGTCGTCGCGGGCGACGTCCATCGCGAGCACTGCATTCCGCTTCTGGGAGACGTTCATCCCGCGCACGCCCGTGGTGTCACGCCCCATCGCCCGCACCTGCTCTTCGTTGAAGCGCGCAGCCTGCCCCGAGCGGGAGACCATGATGATGTCATCGTGCCCGCTGGTGCGCCGCACGGCGATCAGCTCGTCGTCCTCCAGGATCTTGATCGCGATGATTCCGTCGGCCTTGATCGGAGTGTTGTAGGCCCCGAATTCGGTCTTCTTGATCGTCCCGTTGCGAGTCGCGAACACCAGGTACTTGCCCTCCGCGAAGTCGCGAGTCGCGAGCACCGACTGAACGCGTTCGCCGTCCCGCAGCGGCAGCAGGTTGACCAGTGCGCGGCCTCTGGCCGTGCGCGAGGCCTCGGGCAGCTCGTACACCTTCAGCCTGTACACCTTGCCGCGATTGGTGAAGAACAGGAGGTAATCGTGCGTCGAGGAGACGAACAGATGCTCGATGTAGTCGTCCTCCTTCATCTCCATCCCGGTCACGCCGACACCGCCCCGGCGCTGTTGACGGTAGGTCGAGAGCGGCAATGACTTGATGTAGCCGGAATTGGTGATCGAGATCACCATCTGCTGGTCGGCGATCAGGTCCTCGATGTCGATCTCGCCCTCGGCATGTGTGATCTCGGTCCGCCGCTGATCGCCGTAGGCGTCGGCGATCTCCCGGAGCTCGTCCGTGATCAGCCCGTAGATCATGTCCTCGTCGCCGAGAAGCTCGCGCAATTCCTTGATCCGCTCCAGCAGGTCGGAGTGCTCCTGCTTGATCTTGTCGGCCTCGAGCGCGGTCAGCCGGCTCAGGGTCAGTTGGAGGATCGCCTGCGCCTGGATCACAGTCAGCTCGAAGCGCTCGAGGAGGCCCGTACGGGCCTCCTCGGGGTCCCGCGATCCGCGAATCAGCGCGATCACCTCGTCAAGGTGGGAGAGCGCGATCAGCAGCCCCTCGAGGACATGCGCCCGCTCCTCGGCGCGCCGCAGCTCGTACTTCGTGCGCCGCACGATGATCTCGCGCTGGTGGTCGACATAGTGGCCGATCACCTCGCGCAGCGAGAGCGTACGCGGCACGTTGTCGACCAGCGCGACCATGTTGACGCCGAACGTGGCCTGCATCGGCGTGTGCTTGTAGAGCTTGTTGAGAACGACCTTCGGAATCGCGTCGCGCTTGAGCTCGATCACGATCCGCATCCCGTGGCGATCGGATTCGTCGCGCAGGTCGGTGATCTCGGGGAGCTTCTTGTCAAGCACCAGATCGCGGATCTTCAAGATCAGGCCACCGTCGCCACCCTTGCGCACCTGATAGGGAAGCTCGGTGACGATGATCGCCTCCTTGCCCTGCCCGATCGGCTCGATGTGGGCCTTCGCCTGGACCCGGATTCGCCCACGGCCGGTCGCGTACGCCTCGCGGATCCCATCGCGCCCGAGGATCGTCCCCGCCGTCGGGAAGTCGGGGCCCTTGATGTACTTCATCAGCGCCTCGACGTCGATGCTCGGGTTCTCGATGTAGGCGATCGTGCCGTCGATCACCTCGCGCAAGTTGTGTGGGGGAATGTTGGTCGCCATCCCGACCGCGATCCCCGAGCCGCCGTTGACGAGTAGGTTCGGAAAGCGCGACGGAAGCACGGTCGGCTCTTGTCGGCTGCCGTCATAGGTAGGCGCAAAGTCGACTGTCTCAGCATCGATGTCACGCAACATCTCGGTCGCGAGACGGTCGAGGCGGGCTTCCGTGTAGCGCATCGCGGCGGCCGAGTACCCATCGATGTTCCCGAAGTTCCCGTGGCCGTCGACCAGCGGATAGCGCATCGAGAAGTCCTGGGCGAGGCGCACCAGAGTGTCGTAGATCGCGGAGTCGCCGTGGGGGTGGAACTTGCCCATCACCTCGCCGACAATCTGCGCGCACTTGACGTGCTTACGGTTTGGCTGCAGGCCGAGCTCGTTCATCACGTGCAACACGCGGCGATGAACGGGCTTTAGGCCATCACGCACGTCGGGCAGCGCGCGGCCGACGATGACCGACATGGCGTAATCGAGGTACGCGGAGCGCATCTCCTCCTCGAGCCCACGTGGCTCGATGTTGCCGCCGCCAATCGTGTCGATAGCTGACATGGCCTAGCTACTAGATGTCGAGGTTGGTCACGAGCCGCGCGTTCTCCTCGATGAATGCCCTTCGAGGCTCTACTTGGTCGCCCATCAGCATCGAGAAGACGAGGTCGGCGGAGGCGGCGTCTTCCATCGTGACCTGCACGAGCGTTCGCGTCGACGGATCCATCGTCGTCTCTCGAAGCTCCTCGGCGTCCATCTCGCCCAGTCCCTTAAATCGGTAGTAGTCGATGCCCCTTTGGGAGACCGCGAGGACCGCCGCGCGCAAATCCTCGAAGGTCGCCGCGTCGTTGGTCGCCTCCCCAAGGCGGACGCTGAATGGCGGCGTGCCGACGAGCTCCGCCAGCTCGCGGTGTACGTCCGTCAAACGTCGGTACTCGTGCGCGTCGAGGGTCGAACGTCGTACGCGGTGCGTCGTGGCGAGACCGGTCTTCGCCTCGATCGTCCGAATCACGACCTCGTCGTCGTCTTGAGAGAGCAGCTCGGTCGAGTAAGCCTCCCCGTTCTGGCCGTTCTGGCCGACGTGCCGGAGGAGGTCGTTGACGTCCGTGATCCCTTCCTCGAGCAGCCTCGCCTGTTGCAGGAACGTGACGACTCCGTGACCGTGAGCGGCGCGCAGCGCGGACGCCCAGCCTTCGTACTGCTTGAGCAGGCGCGAGAAGCGCTTCCAGCGGGTGTCGGTGAGCTTGAACTGAGTGTTGAACCGGTCGTAGACCTCGATCTTCTCGAACTTGTCACCGAGCAGAATGTCCTCGAGTTCCGACTCTCGCTCCAGGTAGCGATGCTTTTGGCCTCGAGTGAGGCGGTAGAGCGGCGGCTTGGCGATGTATACGTACCCCGCCTCGATCAGCGGCTGCATCTCCCGGAACAGCAGCGTCAGGGCGAGGGTACGGATATGCGCGCCGTCGACGTCCGCATCGGTGAGCAGCACGACCTTGTGGTACCGCGCCTTCTCGAGATCGAACTCGTCGCGTACGCCGGTCCCGATCGCGGTGATCAGCGCCTGGACCTCCTGATTCTGCAGAACCTTGTCGATCCGGCTCTTCTCGACGTTAAGGATCTTGCCGCGGAGCGGCAGCACCGCCTGCGTGTTGCGGTCGCGGGCGCTTACCGCCGAGCCGCCGGCGGAGTCGCCCTCGACAACAAACAACTCCGCCAGCGAGGGATCCTTGACGGAGCAGTCGGCGAGCTTGCCGGGAAGCGTGGAGTTCTCAAGCGCCGACTTACGCCTGGTGAGGTCACGCGCCTTACGCGCCGCCGCGCGGGCGTGGGCCGCTTGGACCGCTTTGCGAATCACTGCTCGAGCGTCCTTCGGATGTTCCTCCAGGAACTCGGCCAGCCGCGCATTGACGATCGAGTGGACAAAGCCCTGCATCCCCGGATTGCCGAGCTTGGATTTCGTCTGCCCTTCGAACTGGGGGTCGATCAGCTTGGCCGAGATCACGGCGGTGAGGCCCTCGCGGACATCCTCGCCACTGAGGTTCTCGTCCCTTTCCTTCAGCTCGCCCTTGTCGCGCGCGTACTTGTTCAGCGCGCTCGTGAGCGCCGAGCGAAAACCGGACAGGTGGGAGCCGCCCTCGATCGTGTTGATGTTGTTCGCGAACGAGAAGACGGACTCCTGATAGGAGGAGTTCCACTGCATCGCGACTTCAACAGCACCTTCCTCGCTCTCGCCAGAGAACGAGACGATCTTGCTGTGGATCGGCTCTTTGTTGCGGTTCAGGTAGGCAACGAAGTCGACGATCCCGCCCTCGTAACGAAAGTCGGCCCGGTGCCCGGTGCCACGCTCGTCGGCGAGCGTGATCCGCAGACCGCGGGTCAGGAACGCGGTGTCTCGCATGCGCTCCTCGAGCGTCGTGAAGTCGAGATCAAGCGTCTCGAACACATCGGCGTCGGGGAGGAAGGTGATCGTTGTACCGGTGTCCTTCGTCGCTTCGCCCCTCACCAGGTCGGCCAGCGGAGCACCGCGCTCATAGGACTGGGTCCAGCGGTAGCCGTCTCGGCGCACTTCGACATCCAGGCGCTCGGAGAGCGCGTTTACCACCGACACACCGACGCCGTGCAGGCCGCCGGAGACCTTGTAGCCGCCTCCTTGACCGAACTTGCCGCCGGCGTGCAGGACCGTCAGGACCACCTCTAGGGCCGGCCGTTGTTCCTTCTCCATGGTCGCAACCGGGATTCCCCGCCCATCATCCGTAACCGTCACTGAGTTGTCGGGGTGGATGGTTACCGAGACTTCGTCGCAGTGGCCGGCGAGCGCCTCATCAACAGAGTTATCAACAACCTCGTACACAAGGTGATGGAGGCCGCGGAGCCCGGTAGAGCCGATGTACATGCCAGGCCGCCGGCGGACTGCCTCGAGCCCCTCGAGGACGGTGATGTCCTCGGCGTCATAAGTGCTCTTGTTCGGTTGGCGCCCGATGGCGCCGTCGTCATTCGACAACGATCCTCCGATGACGTTGAGACGCCCCGGTACCGCGCAACGGACGGCGCGCCGGGGCGTCGGAAGTTGGTGTACAGAAGGATAGCACAGTGGGTGCCCGATTCAGGACCCTGGCGCTCAATCTTTTGCCTGCAAATCGCCATAAACTGAGGACTCAGATGGCGCTCGCGGGAAGTGTTAGCGTCGCACACACGGCGGATGGACCCAGTGGCGCGAGGAGCGAGCCTCGAGACCGACCCTAGCGGCCGGGAGGGCCCACCGCGATGCATCTCAAACGGGAGATCTGTCCTGCTCGCAGACGACCGTTGAGGCGCTCGACGATCGCCGGTCCCATCAGATCGAGCTCTTGGGCCCACACCGATGCGGAGCAGGAAATCGTCAGCACGCCGTTCCGTTCAGCAGCCGGCTGCGCCTCCGCCGCGACCGCCGCTCCGACAGCCTCCGGCCAAGCCCGTTGGGCATCCGCCAGCAGCGTCTGCGGGGCGAGCTCGTCGCGCAACTCATCGAGCGCGAACCCGAGTGGGCGGGGGCTGCGACGCATCGGGCTCACGCCAGCGCCTCTTGGAGCACTCGTCCGTCGGAGACCGCCAACCGGGTCACAGTTGCTTCTCCGCCGCCCGGCACGTGGTCGATATCCGTGGTCGTGATCACCGCCTGACCACCGCCGGCTCGCAGCAGCTCGACGAGTGCCTGCCGGCGAGCACGATCCAGCTCGCTCATCACGTCATCAAGCAGCATCAGGGGCGTCCCGTCCCGCTGGGTGGCAATCGTCTCCCGTTCCGCGAGCAGCAGCGCGAGCAGCGCGAGGCGCTGTTGGCCCTGAGAGCCGTATGTACGCAGATCCCGACCCTCACGCAAGGTTGCCAGGTCGTCACGGTGAGGTCCATGACCGGTAAAGCCACGCTCGAGATCGGTCTCCAAGCGCTCGATGAGCTCGTCGACGAGCTCCTGGGGCTCCCTGGCCCGCGAGCGCGGTCGGTAAGCCAACGCCGGGGCACCGTCGAGGCCGAGCGCCTCGCTGACGCGGCAAAACGAATCCGCCATGAGCTCGACGGCCTGCCTACGATCGCGCATCAGCGCGATGCCGTGGCCCGCCAGCTGCGCATCCCAGCTAGCCAGCGACTGCCGCGCGGCTGAGCCGGAGCGGACACGAGAGATCAGCGCGTTGCGCTGCGCCAGCGTCTGTGCGTAGGCTCGGCGAGTCGCGATGCGGGCTGGCCACAGCGCGGCTACGAACTGATCCAGGTGAGCCCGTCGGAGCGCCGGCGCGCCCTTGATCAGCTCAAGCCGATCTGGGAGAAAGACGCTAACCAGCGGCCGATCGGTTACGTTGAGCAGCCGCTCAACGCTAGCTCCGTCCACCCGCATCCGCTTCGCCTCTCCGGGAACGAACCCCACCGACAGCTCGTGCGGCCCGTCCTCGCTTTCCGCGCGCACCACCACCCGGGCCCCTGGGCAGCTGAACCGCACAACCTCACGCTCATTGGCGGTGCGACACGAGCGTCCCGTGCACCCGAAGTACAGCGCCTCGAGCAGGTTCGTCTTCCCGGCGCCGTTCGGACCCGAGATCACAGTCAGACCATCGCCGAGCGAAGCTTCGGCATCGTGGTAGGAGCGGAAATCTCGCAGCGTGACGCCGACTACGCGCACCGTTGCTACACGTTCAACCTGATCGGCATGATCAGGTACTGAAAGCGACTCTCGTCGGCGGCTTCGATCAGGCCGGGGCGAAGCGGGCTGATCAGCTTCAGCAGCACATCACCCTGCTCGATCGCTTCCAGGCCCGCTCGAAGGAACTCTGGATTGAAGCCGATTTCCAGCGGCTCTCCCTGGAACGCAACCGGCAGCGCCTCGAGCGCCTCGCCCACATCGGGCGTCTGCGCGGACACGGTCAGCTCGCCCTGCTTGAACGACAGCCGTAACGGGGCGTTCTTCTGCGCGAGCAGGCTGATGCGTCTCACCACGTCGGTCAATTCGGCTCCGGCAATCCGCAACTCGTGCTCGAAGCCCTCGGGAAGAAGCTGCCGATAATTCGGAAACTGGCCGTCGATCAGCCGCGAGGAGAGGACGATCCGACCGAGCACGAACAGGACTTGGTTCTGACGCACGCTCACGCTCAGCTCCTGATCCTCCGAGTGCCCGGCAACCCGGGCCAGCTCCTGTAGTGCTCGCGCCGGCACGTTCACCTCAAAGGCGCGCGACAGGGAGGCCTCGAGCGTGGTCTCCTTAACGCTCAGCCGGTAGGAGTCGGTAGCGACCATCCGCAGTTCACGGTCCGACGCTGAGACCAGGATCCCGGTCAGCACCGGTCGCGTTTCATCGCGCGACGCGGAGCCTGCCACCTTCAGTGCCGTCGCGACGAATGCCGCGGCCGGAAGTGAGACCGCGCTTTCGGGATCGGGCTCCGGGAACGGCGGGAAGTCCTCGGTTCGCAAGGTGCGGATGTGGAACGTGGCGTTTCCGGAGATGACCTCGACATCCTGTTCAGCTGGACGGAGCTCGATCGATACATCGTTGCCGGGCAGCGAGCGAACGACGTCAAGCATCAGGCGAGCTGGGAGGACGACTACGCCCTCACGGGTGATCTCCGCCTCGAGCGGGACCCGAAGCCCAACGTCCATGTCGGTTGCCCTGAGCTCACAGGCGTCGGGAGAGGCGGCGAGCTGGACACCGGACAGCGCTTGAATCGCGCTGCGAGTCGAGGCGACCCTACTGACTGTCTGGAGTTGGGCGAGTAGGGAGTCGCGCTCGACGTTGATCTTCACAATGAATACCTCAGGAGGAAAATAGAAGTCATAGTGCGAATAAGGGGTGTGGAGAAGTGTGCAGTTGTCCGGAAGAAGCGGGGAAAGTTGTCCTCGAGCGCAACCGGCAAGTCTGTCAGTCGTGGCGGTCGCGATGGCCGGCACGGATCATCGCCGACAGCGTGAGAAGTTGGTCGGTGACCTCTGGGTCGGTGCTCAAACGCTCAGAGACGCGTTTGCAGGCGTGTAGCACGGTCGCGTGGTTGCGGCCCCCGAATGCTTGGCCAATCTCGTGTAGCGACGCCGCCGTGAGCTCGCGGGCAAGGTGAATTGCCACCTGACGGGGCCACGAGATTCTCGCCGCGCGACTTGCGCAGATCAGCTCTGGGACCGACAGCTCGTAATAAGAGGCAACCGATGCCTGGATGTCGCCGATCGCGGCCACCTCAGAAGGCGCCGCCGGATAAATCTCATCAAGGACATCCTCAGCAAGGTTCAGGTCAATCGGGCGCTGCGTGAGCGAGTGGTGGGCGACGACCCGGATCAGGGCACCCTCGAGTGCCCTGACGTTGTCGGTCACGCGCTCGGCTATCAGCTCTAGAACGGCAGAGTCTGCGAGCGAGATACGGTCGAGCGCGGCTCGCTTGCGGAGGATTGCAACTCGGCTCACGAAATCCGGTGGCCTGATATCGGCGACCAGGCCTGATTCGAAGCGTTCTCGGAGGCGCTCCTCGACGCTCACGAGCTGACGCGGAAGGCGATCGCAGGTGAGCACCAGCTGACGCCCGGTCTCGTAGAGCGCAGTGAAGGTATGGAAGAATTCCTCTTCGGTCTTGGCCTTCGAGGCGAGGAATTGGACGTCGTCGATTAGCAACACGTCGGGGTTCCGGTAGGCGCGCTTGAAGCCGTCGAGGGATTTCGCCCCCAGTGCGGTGATGAACTGGTTGGTGAATGCCTCGACGGTCGTGTAGCGAACGGAGGCGCCTCCACCGAAGGCGAGCACGTAGTTGCCGATGGCATGCAGGAGATGGGTCTTGCCTAGTCCCGGTGGCGCGTGTAGGAACAGGGGGTTGTAGGCCTGCCCTGGAAGCTCCGCGACCGCCAGCGAGGCGGCGTGGGCGAGGCGGTTGCCGTCGCCGATGATGAACTGCTCGAAGCTGTAGCGCGGGTTGAATGAGCTACTGAGGTCAAGCTCGAGCGTGGGCTGCGAGAGGCGTTGTCGGTTAGACGTGGCACCGTCGGCGAATGCCACGGAGACGTCGCTCCCCAGCTCGGAGCGGACGGCGCCCTCTAATGCACGGGCGAAGCGCTTGGACACCCAAGTCTGCGTGGCTCCTGGGACCTCGAGCAGCAAAAGCCTCCCGTCCCACGATCTGACCTGGAGCGGGGCGAGCCAGATCTCGTAGGTCGACTCACCCACCAGCCGCCGCAACTCAGCGCGGATGTTGCTCCAGGCAGGGGTGAGGTCGACGAGCGCGGGCAGGTCCAATCTCCTCCTTCAGGAGCAGCGTGCGAGGAAGCGGTAATGGGGCCGAGCGGGGGCCGCCGAGCGGGCGAATATACCAGCGCCAATTGGCCTTGAGCGAGGGCCCTGGGGAGGCGTTGGCGCAAAGCGCGACAAAAAAGCGGCTGCGGTGTCTTAGTGACTTAGTGCACAATGGTTACGGACCGCGAACTGCCCCAAGAATGACTCGTCGTCCTGGGGGCGCTGCGTATACTGGAATTCGTCCCGTCCCGGGTAGTGAGTTATGAAACGGACCTATCAGCCGAAGAAGCGCAAGCGCGCGCGGACCCACGGGTTCCGGGCTCGGATGCGGACGCGCGCAGGGCGACTGACGCTCAAGCGTCGCCGCGACAAGGGTCGCAAGCGACTGACGGTCTGATGGGGCCGGCCGCCCCCCGCGCTGCGGGCGCTACCGCGGGCATGTCCCTCGGTACGCGGCCCGCATCGCGCGTAGGACGGGGCAGGCTGTCGCGCAGTGCGGATTTCGATCGGGTCTTTCGCCAGGGCCGTTCGTACGCGGCCCCGGAGCTCGTTCTCTATGTGTTTCCGCGCGGGGAGGGCGGGGAGCCGCGGCTCGGACTGTCGGTATCGCGGAAGGTCGGGGGCGCGGTAGAGCGCAATCGAGTCAAGCGAATCCTGCGAGAAGCGTTCGCGCACGAGGGCGAGCGTTTGCCTCCGGGTACGGACGCAGTGATCGTTGCCAGGCAAGGTGCTAGGGGTCTGGCTCAGGGCGAGGGTTTGGCCGGGGTGCGCCACGTACTGGGAGAGCTCGTCTCCAGAGCCGCCGGGTCAACGGAACCTGGCCCCCCCTCCGCCGAGGAGGCGGAATGAGATCACTGCGCCTCCTGGTCATAGCTCCGATCCGGGTTTACCAGCGCCTACTCTCGCCCGCGTTCGGCCAGCGGTGCAAGTACTACCCTTCCTGCTCCGAGTACGCCGCACAGGCGGTCGAGAGATTCGGCATACTCCGCGGCCTGATCGTGGCGGTCTGGCGCTTACTGCGCTGCAACCCTTGGAGCCACGGAGGGTTCGATCCCGTCGAGGAGCAAAGACTGTTCAAGTCGCAAGCGCCGGCTCATAGCGTCTGACCATGCTCACCCTCGCCAACATCTTCCAGCCCCTGATCGACGTGTTCGAGACGGTGCTGAAGTTTTTCCATAACAACCTCGGGGTGTCGTGGGGCTGGTCGATCGTGTTGCTGACGGTCGTCGTCCGGGCGGTGCTGATCCCGCTGACGCTCAAGCAGTTCCACTCGATGCAGCGGCTCCAGCAGCACATGCCGGAGATGAAGGCGATCCAGGCGAAATACAAGGACGACAAGCAGCGTCAGCAGCAGGAGATGATGAAGTTCTACAAGGAGAACCAGATCAACCCATTCGGGTCCTGCCTGCCGCTCGTCGCCCAGCTGCCCGTGTTCATCTCGTTGTTCTACATGCTGCGCCAGAGCCTGCGTGCCGACATTTGCCCGCAGGTGCAGCCGCACCACATCGTCAACGGCCAGAGCGTCATCGACTCCGCGCACACCGTCCCGTGCGGGCCTCACGGGGGCGCCAACTTCTTGTTCATTCCCGACCTGACGAACAAGGCCACGGGCGGGGTGTTGATAGTCCTGATGGTGCTCTACATCGGCACCCAGCTGGCCTCGAGCTTGATGATGTCGAGTGCCACTATGGACCGTAATCAGCGCCTGTTGATGTTGTTCATGCCGCTGGTGTTCGTGTTCATCATCATCGGGTTCCCGGCGGGTGTGATCCTGTACTGGATCACGACGAACTCGTGGACGATTGTGCAGCAGTACATCGTCAAGAAACGGATTGGTCCGATCACCCCGCAGCCGATTCCGGATGGATCGGACGGATCTGGCCGCGGCGGAGGTGGATCTGGCCGTGGCGGGGGCAATGGTGATGGTGACGGGTCGAACGGTTCGGGATCCGGGGGACTGGCCGGCTTGATTCGCGACAGGCTTAAGCCAAGCGGGGAGCCCGCTGCGGTCGCATCGAGCCGTGAACGCACTCGGACCGGCCCACCACCTCCGCCACCGCGGAAGAAGAAGAAGCGATCGGGGCGGCGGAGATAGGATGGAGGCGTCTCTGACCGAGGCCGGCGAGCGCGTCCGGGAAGTACTCGAGCGGATCGCGGATGAGGCCGGCGTCGACGCGTCGATTACGGTGCGCGAGGACGCGGACGGGGTCAACGCTACGTTCGGCGGCGAGGATCTGGGATTGTTGATCGGCCACCATGGGCAGACGATCGACGCGATTCAGCATCTGGCTTACCGGATCGCCTACCAAGGCTCGGATTCCCGGAAGCGAGTCGAGGTGGACGCCGCGGGCTACCGAGAGCGTCGGGCGGTCGCGCTCCGCGCTGCAGCCGACCAAGCCGCCGAGTCAGCTGTGCACGACGGCCGCCCGGTTGCCCTTGAATCCATGAGTGCGCTCGAGCGCAAGGTGGTGCACGAGCACCTCAAGAACCGCCACGACGTCGAGACCTACAGCGAGGGCCAGGAGCCCGACCGGCGGCTCGTGGTCGCGCCGCTGGTCGAGTAGTCGTTTCACGTTTTTCCTGACGGTGAAACAGGGCGCGCCCGGGCCTCGCCCGGAAGTTGCATCGCCTCCCGCCGGCCCGGGGCGATACAACTCGGTCCGTGAGCACGCTGTCACCGTTTGAGCGCGGCGTCGTGATTGGGCTGCTGATCGGGGAGGGCTCATTCGGTGGCGATGGGAAGCAGCCGCAGGTGACCCTGCGCATGCACGTGCGCCACGAGGCGGTTTTCCAGTGGCTGATCGAACGCTTCCCGGATACGCGGCTGTACGGTCCGTATCACCATGGCGGGCGCTCGTACTTTCAGTGGATGGCTCGTGGCCGGGCGCTGGTCAGCGATGTTCTCCCGCTGCTCGAGCAAGAGCTCGGCAGTGGGCAGCTAGACGGGTACGCGACAGAGCGCTTTGAGACGATGTGCCAGCGCTACGCGGCGTACATCGAGCGGGAACGAAGGCGCTCGCGTGCCTGAGCATCCTCGCGATTGCCGGATCGAGACGCTGGCCGCGCGGTACCAGCTCGGACAGGCTGCCGTCACCCAACTCGAGCGCCTGCTCGACCTGTTGATTACCGATCCGCTCGCCCCGACCGGGATTCGCGCTCCGCGCGAGGTGATTGACGATCACTTCGCCGACGCCCTCGTAGCGCTCGAGCTCGATGTCGTCAGGGATGCTCCAGACCTTGCCGACCTGGGGTCTGGCGCCGGGATTCCCGGGCTGCCGCTGGCGATCGCCAAGCCAACCGCGGAGGTTTCGCTGGTCGAGAGCAATGGCCGCAAATGCGACTTCATTCGCCAGGCGGCGCAGGCGTGTGGGCTCCACAACGTCACCGTGATTCACTCGCGGGCGGAGTCGTGGAGTGGCGGGTTGGGCGGATTCGAGCTCGTAACCGCCCGCGCGCTCGATTCGCTCGCCGTGGTCGCCGAGTACGCCGCGCCGCTACTGGCGGTGGGCGGGGCTTTGGTGGCATGGCGAGGGCGCCGGGACGGCGATGCCGAAGCCACCGCTGCCCGAGCGATGGCGGCGGTGGGGCTCGAGCCGCGGCAGGTACGGCGGATGAAACCTTACGAGGGTGCCGAGCAGCGCCATCTGCACGTCAGCTTGAAGGTTATGGAAACCCCGCCGGGATTTCCCCGCCGCGCAGGAATTGCCCGCAAACGGCCCTTAGGGGCAAGGGTAAAGTCAGAATCGAGTGATGCGCGCGGACCGTCTGACCGCGTGCGGCGCTAGCGTGCAGGCGTTCATGGGGACCGTGTACGCGATAGCCAACCAGAAAGGCGGGGTCGGCAAGACGACCACTGCCGTCAACCTGGCCGCATGTGTTGCCGAGGCGGGATACGAGGCCTTGCTGGTCGACATCGATCCCCAATCAAACGCCACGGTAGGTCTGGGGGTCCCGAAGGACGCTGCAAGGACGGTGTACGACGTGCTGACGGGCTCCGCCACGTTCGAAGAGATCATCACGACTACATCGATCGAGCATTTATGGATCGCGCCTGCGGGTCCCGACCTAGCCGGCGCGACCGTCGAGCTGCCGCGGGTCACCGGCTCCGAAATGAAGCTGCGGGAAGCGCTTCAGCCGATCCGCGGTCGCTACGCCTTCATGTTGCTCGATTGCCCACCGTCGCTTGGTCCACTGACGATCAACGCGCTCGTCGCCGCCGACAAGGTGATCGTTCCTGTCCAGGCTGAGTACTTTGCCCTAGAGGGCCTTGCCGGGCTCCTGGACACGCTGTCGCTAGTTCAGCGCGAGCTGAATCCGCGGCTCACCGTGGCCGGGATGTTGCTGACCATGCATGACGCGCGCACACGACTCGCCCAGGACGTCGAGCGGGAGGTCCGGGAGCACTTTCCCGAACTGGTGTTCGATACGGTGATCCCCCGGAACGTCCGGATTGGTGAGGCGCCGAGCTTCGGGAAGCCGGTCATCCATCACGATCCGCATTGTGCGGGTGCGGACGCGTACTTCGAGCTTGCAAAGGAGGTGGCCGCTCGTGGCTGAGCAACACAAGGCGATGGGCCGGGGCCTAGCGGCAATCCTGTCGGCGGCGCCGAAGGACGAGCCCGAGGAGCTGCGCCAGCTGCCGACAGACTTGATCTCGCCGAACCCCCGGCAGCCGCGACGGGCGTTTGATGAGAGCTCATTGCTCTCGCTTGCCGACTCGATCCGCGAACGTGGCGTATTGCAGCCGGTTCTGGTCAGGCCCGTGCCCGGAGGTCGGTTCGAGCTGATCGCCGGCGAGCGCCGCTGGCGGGCGACTTGCCTGGCCGAGTTGGAGACAATTCCGGCGATTGTTCGTCACCACGATTCGGCCTCATTCGAACTGGCGCTGATCGAGAACATGGCGCGCGAGGACCTCAACCCGGTCGAGGCCGCACGGGCGTGCGCCGGGCTCGTCGACGAGCTGGCGCTGACGCGCGAAGAGGTCGGGTTGCGCGTCGGTCGAAGCCGAGTAGCCATCTCGAATCTGATCCGCCTGCTCGAGCTGCCTGACGAGGCGCTCGAGTTGCTCGAGCAAGGCGAGCTCACCGAGGGTCACGGCCGCGCGCTGCTGGTGACCGAGGATCACTCGGAGCGCCGGCGGTTGGCGCGCGCCGCGGTAGCGGGGCAATGGTCCGTGCGCGAACTTGAGGGCCGCGCCCGCGCGGCGGCCGATTCTGGGCCACAGCGGAAGACCAACACCCGCCGCAAGCGTCAGCTCCACCCAGACCAGGAAGCGGCAATTGAGCAGATCGGTGACGCGCTTGGGCAGGCGATCGGGTCAGAGGTCGAGGTGATGCCGGGGCGTGGGCACGGCTATCGCGTGGAGCTTCGGTTCGCTTCGCTCGACGACGCGCTTGAGTTGGCGCGCCGACTCCGGGTCCGCGCCGCCGCCTAGGCTTGCCGGGCGCGGCAGCAGACACGATCGCGATTCTCGGCGGCCTGGGCGCCGCCGTGGCCTGGGCCCTCTCAACCCTCTGCTCCTCGCGGTCGAGCCGGATGATGGAGCCGATCACGGTCGTGGCATGGGTGATGTTGGTGGGTCTCTTGATTAGCGCGCCGGTTGCCGCCGTCGTGTTCGGGGGGGAGCCTGTACGCGACCGCCAGAGCCAGCTCGCTGCTCTCACCTTTGGATCCCGGCACAGCATTGCCGTCGCCGCGGTGCTGTCGTCGCAGTTCGCCGCGCTCGCTGCCTTGGCCGCCTACACCCTGTTTGGGGAGAGCTGATCGGCGTGTGCGTCGTGATCGTCGGTGTGGCGCTGCTTAGCGCGCTCCGGGCTTGAAGGACGTAGCCCGAAGAAGCCTAACAACAACGCAACCCCCGCCGTATCGAGGTGTTTATACCGTCCAATGCGCATTCATCTCTTGACACGTAAAGCACTTCTGTCAGTCGCGACGGCACTCGTATGTGTGGTTGCTGTGCCGGCGGCGGCGGGCGCCGTTGTGGTGGGCATCGGCGATCAGGCTCCCGCAATGTTCTCGGATCCCGCGTTCTCGGCGTTGCACATCCGCGAGGCGCGTCTCACCGTAGCTTGGAACGTCGCCGTGGCGCGAAGTCAGCAACGCGCATTGGCCGCCGCGAAGGGCTGGATCAACGCGGCCAAAGCCGACGGTGTAGCGCCGCTGATTTCTTTCAGCGGCAACGGCAACTACATCCCAACCGTCCCGCAATACACCAGCGCGGTGCGGGCATTCATAAAGCGCTTCCCCACGATCAGGCGCTACACGCCATGGAACGAGCCCGACTGGGTGTATCGGAGCATCAGCCGCCATCCGCTGTTGGCTGCCGCATTCTTCAACTCGCTCGTCCGTAGCTGCCACGGCTGCACGGTGCTGGCCGGCGATCTGTATCTGCCCGCCCAACAGCTTGGTCGGTGGCTGCGCTCCTACAAGAAGGGTCTGCGCTTTCGGCCGGCGGGGTGGGCACTCCACAACTACTACGACGTCCGTGCCCACAACACCGCGCAGCTGCAAGTGATGTTGAAGCAGACCTCGGGGCCGATCTGGCTCGATGAGATCAGCGGTGTTGAGCGCCGTGGCCACTGGCAGTACCGCAACCAATCTGCGGCCGCGGCCGGTCGCGATGAGGCGTTCTTGTTCTCACTGGCGCGTCGGTTCCCGCGGATCAGCCGCATCTATCACTATCAGTGGAGAGCGGTGCCGATCGCCGGCTGGGACTCCGGCCTGCTCGCTGCGAACGGCAAGCGCCGACCCGCGTACACCGTGGTTCAGAACGCGAGCAAGTAACGCTCTAGTGTCCCGAGCTTGGTCGCATGCGGGAGCCAGAAGCACTGGCGCCGCCTGTGCTCTCGCGGGATCAGACGCCGGATTCTGAGAAACCGGCTTCGCGAGCGGTCGGTTCCGCCACACATTCGTGGCGCCGGACCGGGCGGTAGTCGAATCTCGTGAGCTCGTTGCACTCCGCTCCGCATTGGTCGCACACCAATACCAAGCGCAATTGCCCGCTCTCATGCAGATACCGGCTAGCGCCGCTATGCGTCCCTGTGTGATCGCAAACCATCTGCCCTCTAGCCATAACAACGGGCGTGCGATCACCAAAATGCCGTGCTAGGCGGAAGTTCGTGGCAATCCCTGGATAAGGCCCTTCTACACTCAGCTTCATGCCTCCCCGCTACGTTTGGCGCCCGGTCACGTTCGCCGCTGGTCACGTCCCAGGGCTGAAACGGTTGCCAGTGCTCAAGCTCCTCGCCGCAGCGGAGATCGCGCTGCTCGCCCATGATCATCTAATGCGCCTGAACCCGGACGAGCGCCGGCGCCTGGTGGCGCTCGTCCGGGCAGGTCACGGCCGCCGCCGCAACCTGTCCGAGGCCGAACGCGATGAGCTGGCGACGCTGATCGCAAACTTGGAACCGCGTCTGCTTGCTGGCGCGGCTGCCGACAAGCTCTCGCCGCTGCCGCTGCCGCGGCGCCTCGTCTACGGTCCGCGGCGACGCAGCTAACCGGGCGGTTCTCAGCTGCCGTCTGTGGTACCTGGCGGGTGGGCCAAGTCGCGAATCCGAACCGTGCCCAAATCATCCCGATGGGGTGAGGCGCACTACTCGATTCCCGCAAAACTGGGCCGATGTCAGTTCGGCGCTTAGCCGCGGCCGTGGCACTCGTGCTTGCGCTCGCGAGTGTCGTAGTGGCGATTGTGACGGCCGTCACCCACTTCCCACGCGGGTTGTTCGTCCTCGTCCTCGTCCTCGTCGCGCTCGCGAGCGCCTGGCAGGGAGTACTGCACCGCGGCGCCGTTCGTGCGCTCGGGATCGCGGTCGCGGTGGTGGCACTCGCCGGTGCTCTCGTGCTCCTGCTGGGCCAGGACCCGATCGCCACGGTCGTCGTGGTCGCGTGCGCGGTTGCCGCGCTTGCTGCGGCGCGGACCGCCTTCGCCGTCCGCACGCCGCTCGCTCCCGTCGCGCCGCCTGACCGGCCGGTGCTGATCTTCAACCCGCGCTCTGGTGGCGGCAAAGCGACCCGTTTCGAGCTCGCCAAGGAGGCGCGCCGTCGCGGCATCGAGCCGATCGAGCTCTCGCCCGGGAAGGACCTCGCCGAGCTGGTCGACGGCGCGCTGGCACGCGGGGCCGACGCGCTCGCAATGGCGGGCGGCGACGGCTCACAGGCCTTAGTGGCGGCGGCGGCGGCCCGCGCCGGGATCCCGTATGCGTGCATTCCCGCCGGGACGCGGAACCACTTCGCCCTGGACCTCGGGGTCGACCGCGACGACGTGGTCGGCGCGCTGGATGCGTTCGTTCACGGGGGTGAGCGGGTCGTCGACCTTGCCGAGGTAAACGGCCGCGTATTCGTCAACAACGTATCGCTTGGTCTCTACGCTGACGCGGTTCAGCACGCGGGCTACCGCGATGCGAAATTGAAGACCTTGCTCGACACAATTCCGGAGGTTGCCGGCACCGACGCTCAGGCACCGAAGCTGAGCTGGCGCGATCCCGACGGACTCGCCCACGATGCTGGCCTGGCGCTGCTCGTCTCGAACAATCCATACCGCCTCGGCCACGCTGTCGGCTCCGGAACACGACCCCGCATGGACACTGCGCAGCTCGGGATCGCGGTCGTCGGGCCGTCCGCGGGGATGCGCGGAGGACTTCTGCGCGAATGGTCGCTTCCGGAGGTCGAGGTTGACGGCGACGGTTCGCTCCCGGCGGGGATCGACGGGGAGGCCGCAATGCTGGAGCCCCCGCTGCGCTTCGCTACGCGACCGGCTGCCCTACGCGTCCGGATCTCGACCGGACACCCGGGTGGGTCGCCGGCGTCCGCACTCCCCGAGAACGCCTGGGGCGGTGTGCGGACGCTTGTCCGGATCGCGTTCACAGGATCCGGGTGAGCGGCGTCATGGACATATGGGCGCGACTGGATCCGCCCGCTGGGCTATCCCTCCTCTGCGTGGAGCACGCAGCGGAATCCAATGTGCGACGTTGAGGTGTCGATCGCTTCGGCTTGACGGGCGGCCGGTCGGTAGCGCAGGCAGTAGTTGGGGGCACACAGGTGTGAACCGCCCTTGATCACCTTGCGCGGGATCGCCTCGCCGTGAGCTCGACTTTGCTCGTCTGAGTCGGCTCGCGGGTTGCGGGGCACGCAGCATGGCTTGTCCAGATCGCCTGAGTGCTGGGGTGTAAACCAGTCGGAGGTCCATTCCCACACGTTCCCGGTGATGTCGTAAAGCCCGTAGCCGTTCGCCGGAAAACGCTTGACCGGCGAGGTGAGCTCGTAGCCGTCGCTCAGCAGGTTCTGCCACGGGAATTCGCCCTGCCAGGTGTTGGCCATCATCCGACCCCTGGGCGCGAACTCGTCACCCCAGGCGAACACCTTCTGCTCGAGTCCGCCTCGCGCCGCATACTCCCACTCCGCCTCGGTCGGCAGCTCCTTGCCCGCCCAGCGCGCGTAGGCGCGCGCGTCTGTGTAGGCGACGTGCACTACTGGATGCAATTCGCGGCCGCCAACATTCGAATCCGGTCCCTCGGGCCGGCGCCAGAGCGCACCGGGCGTCCACTCCCACCAGTTGCGAAAGTCGCGCAGGTCAACGGGTCCGACACTCGGGCGGAAGACCAGCGATCCCGGCACCAGCAGCTCGGGATCAGCATCCGGATAATCGTCCGGATCGGGTGCCAACTCGGCCCCTGTCAGGTGACCGGTCGTCTTGACGAAGCGGCGGTACTCGGCGACCGTGACCGGATGCTCGTCGATCCAGAAGCTGTCCACCGCGACGCGGTGCACCGGGGCCTCTTCGGGATAGAAGGCCTCCGAACCCATCAGGAACTCCCCGCCGGGAATCCGAACCATGTTCCTTGTGGCCGCGGGAGATGGGAGCGACGTGCTCACGGTCTCATGCAAGGTAGCGCGCCGCGCAACCTGGCCGGGCGATGAACCGCTTCAAAGCTGGATCACGATGACCAGCAGTACCAGGATCCCAAGGACGACGCCGGCGATCGTCAGGCCGATCAGCATCTGATCGTTGGGGTGCGTGAACGAGCCCCGCTCGACGGCCGGCGACGCTCGCGGCTAACGCTGTCACTCCGGTGCGCCATCAGGCCAGATAGGTCCGCTCATTTGCCAGGTAGATGCGTCGCGTCGCGTCGCCCGACTGGTCGAACTCACCTCCACCGGGTGGCTCGCTGTCGGTGCGCGAGGTCACGACTGCGACTATACGGCGACGGGAGTCTCGCGGCGCGGTCGCGTTCGGCCGCCGAGCCCCTGACCTGTCAGCTACCCGTGCGCCGGCGCCACAACAGGACGCCCGCGAGGACGCCCAGCAGGAAGGAGACCGCAATCACCACTGTCAGCGAAGTGTGCGTGGTGGTCACGATCCAGCTCACCTTGACCTTGTCTAGGTTGAGGAGCGCGAAGACGACGATTAGCGCGACAGCGGCACCCGCAACCACGAGGCGCGTCTGAGCCTTTTTCCGGGCCAGCTTGTTCGACGATGTGGCCGATCTCTGCGGGGTCGGGGAGCCGGAGCTCATCCAGTCCGCAGGCTAGCCGATGACTTGCCGCGCTGCGTGACTCCGAGCTCGTTAGGGGAGTCGCGGCTCAAGCGCGTGAGTCGTGAGCTGGGCGAGTGCACTGCCCATCACCGAGCCGCTAACAACGTCGCCCGGGTAGTGGACGCCGGTATGGACGCGCGAATACGCCACCATCGCGGCTAGCACTCTCAGCGCGGCGCCTTCGCGAGGGAGGACACGGCCGACGCCGGTCGCGAACGCGAACGCGGCGGCGGAATGGCCGGATGGGAAGGACCTGGAGCTGGGCACCGGAACCTGGCGCGCAACTGGCACCTCGCCGGCGGCGGGATCCGGCCGCCGCCGCCGGCCGACCGGCTTGATCGCCAGGTTGACCGCTGCGGAGGTCACCGCGACGGACGCGAGGCCGAGCGCGGCCGCCCGGCGCCCGGGTCGGCCTCTGGTCGCCGCCAGCAGTGCTGCCGCGGCTAGCGATAGCCGCGAGTGATCCGCCGCGCGCGCGAGTCGGCTCATCGCGCCGTCCAGCGACGGCGTCGGGGTGGCGGCAATCGCCGCGTAGACCGCCTGGTCGACGCGCTCGGAATCCAGCAACCATCGGGGGCGAGTCATAGGCAGCCAGATCCTAGGGGTCCGCGAGCCCCCGGGCTCCGAGCTGCATATAGTCACGGCACGTGGATGGCGTTGGATAGAGAGCACGACTCGTGATCGGATCACTTCTGGACACCTTCCTCGATCGCACAGTGGTTGCCGGCTACAGCAGCATCGGCTACCGAATCCGCAGTCGTAACTGGGAGGCGACCGAGCTTCGGCGGCTCGACGGCAAGGTCGCGGTGATCTCGGGCGCGACCTCCGGGATCGGACTCGCCGCAGCGGACGGACTCGCGCGCCTGGGCGCGAGCGTGAGGCTCCTCGCCCGCAGCGAGGAACGGGGTGAACGCGCGCGCGCGGCGATCGCCACACGGACCAAGAACAGTGACGTCCGGGTCAACGTTTGCGATCTCAGCATGCTCGAGTCGGTGCGGCAGTGCGCGGCGATGATCGTCGATCAGGAACACCAGATCGACGTGCTCGTCAACAACGCCGGCGTGCTCCCGCCCGAGCGCACCCTGTCGGTCGATGGGATCGAGCTGGCGTTCGCGACCAACGTGCTCGGCCCGTTCCTGCTGACAAACCTGCTCATCCCTGCGCTCGCCTGCGGGGGCGCCGCGCGCGTGATCAATGTCTCCTCAGGCGGGATGTACACGCAGCGGATCCACGTCGAGGACCTGCAAATGACGCATGAGCCGTTCGATGGCGTCGTTGCCTATGCGCGCGCAAAGCGCGCGGAGGTGATCCTGACCGAGCTGTGGGCCGAGCGCCTGAAGGGCAGCGGAATCGTCGTCCACGCGATGCACCCGGGCTGGGCCGACACCCCCGGGGTGCAGACGTCGCTACCACGTTTCTACCGCTTGACCCAGCCGTTGCTGCGCACGCCCGAGCAGGCAGCCGACACGATCGTCTGGCTTGCGGCCGCGCCGGAGGGTGGCGCGAGCTCCGGCCGCTTCTGGCACGACCGCCGGCAGCGCCCCACCCACGTACGGCCGGGCACTAAAGAGACGGACGAAGATCGCGAGCGCCTTTGGACCCAGTGCGCTGAGCTCAGCGGTTGGCGAGGGTGCTGACCGCCCCTATCGGCTCCACCACGGCGCTGCCGGCGCCAGAACGTGTCCGACGACGAGATCGGCGACGCCCTCTGCCGCCGCCCCCCGCGCCGCCGCCGCCCCCTTTCCAAGCCGGGGGAAAGGTCGACTGGGCTCCCGCGGACAAGCGGCTTCGGTACCTCCACCACGCCGTCCAGCAAGGTCTGGTTCACGCTCGAGGGCGGCGAGTGGACCGAGGTCTACTACCCGAGGATCGACACCCCCAGTTACCGCGATCTCCAGTTCGCGATCACCGACGGTCACAGCTTCGTCGAGATCGAGCGTGACTCGACGTCGCAGCGGACGATCCTGTTGGACCACCGCAGCCTGATCTATCGCCACGTGGCGTCCCCGTCGATGCATGGGCGTGGGGCATGGGGCGAACGCCGTCTGGTCCGTACCACCTCGTGTGGTCGCGCGACCTGTACGAGATCGCGACCGCGCTGATTGCCGACGGTGACGTGGCCGGCGCCCGCAGGGCGTTGCACCTCCTCCGCTATCGCCAGCAGGAACCCGACGGCTCGTTCCCTCGCCAACAACATCGCCAAGGCGACGGTCAAGGTCATTGCCCCGTCTCTCCCACCGCCGGTCGGGCGAGGGTGAGCTGAGTGAACCCTCGCGGTACAAACCCGAAATCACCCGCGGCTAGGTTCGCTGGCTTATCAGTCCCTCGATCAGCGGCCGCAAATCACCGCCGCCAATGCCCTGCGCGGCGAAGCGCTCGGGCTGGTCCGGGTCGCGCAGAAACACGTGAAGCTGCTCGTCCTGACGGGCGAGGATCACGTCGGTGCTCTGTTTCTCGCCGCCGTCGCGCCACTGCGTCACCGTCACCAGTGCGGTCTGTGCGCTCGCGGGTAGGACGGTGTCGAGATCGGCGTCCCGCGGTCCGGCGTCACCCCCGGGCAGCTGCGCCAGCAGCCGCTTGAGTGCGTCGTTGCTCGCCCGCAACCAGAAGAAGTGAATTCCCAGCGCGTCGATCAGCACCTCGAGCGTGACCTTTTCAGGTTGCGGCATCAGCAGGTAACGCCAGGGTGTGTCGGGCTCGGTTCCCGTCCGCCGGGCGTCGATTACGAGGCGGGTGCGCTGTTGGAAGGAGAGCGCGATTCCGAGATCACCGCGGACGTCGATGTGCTGGTCTCCGGCGTCCGTCGTGATTAGGTCGCGGGCGGCGAGCGAGCGAACGGCCTCCGCGATCAGCTCCGGTTGCGGCTCCTCCTCCAGCAAGTCGATCAGCCCCCCTACCGCGCAGATCTCCGCCGGCGTGTACGCGCCGAGCGGGACTGGGCCGGTGCCAACCAGGTTGACGACCGACGTGATCAGATCGTCCGGGGTGTGATCGTGGCTAGGTTTGGCGTTCACGTCGAGGCTCCAAGATGCTGTGACTCATCCACGGTGCGCACGGCGTAGCGGAGGCGGCGGCCGTCGAGCTCGAGCTTGCTTGGCCTCGTCGATCCCGCCGGAGGCGGTGAAAGGGGTGGCGGGTCGGCGCGGCGGCGCAGGAGCTCTCGAGCGGTGGCGGCCGCCGTCTTGGTGATCCACACGTCCGAACCACCAAACAACCCGCGACCCTGCACCGCGCCGGTGAACGTGAGCTCGGCGAGATCACTGGCGCGGTCCGGGGGTGGAAATCGCGATGCGAGGGCCGGAGAAGCGGAGCTGACGTCATCGCTTTCCTCGATTCGCGAGACGACACCCGTCAGCTCATCGTTAGCGGCCGCGGGCAGCGGAACGCGCGCCCCGAGATCAGGAGACAGATACATCGGCCGCCTTTCCGTCGACCCCGACCGGCCCCAGGGCCCGACGTTACTGCGGGTGAGGCGGTAGACGATGTAGTCGAACAGGTGCTTGATGTCTTCGGGCGACGGATATTTACGTTGGCCCATCGTCGCCGGCGTCTTCTCTAGCTGCACCCAGGTTCCGCTCGACGTACGCCCGTGGAGCTTCTCGCGAAGCAGCGGCCCCTTCATCCCGATATCCGGATACTTCTTCTTGTCGATGTCCGGATGATGGCTCGAGATCCGTTGCCGGCTGACCTTCGGAAACAACCACCGTTCATACAGCGATGGCTCATCGACGAGCACGTGAGCGCCACGCAGGACATCGCGTAACTGCTTGACATCGAGGCCGTGGGTCTCGAGGTCAGCAAGCACCGCCGCCTCCTCGGGAGTCAGGCGCTCGGCCGCTGCTACCAGACCGCGACGGTACGTACCGGCACGCGCCGAGATCTCAACCATCAGGCGCACTCGGAGGCGGATGCGCTCTGTGTCGGGCGAACTCAACGCCGACGGAGCAGACCCGACAGGAGCTGAACCGCTCATGCCGGAAACGATACGCCACCGATCGCGCCCAAACAGACGTGATCCGACAGCGGTAGGTATGACAGTCCAGTCTTGATCGGCGAGAGGTGGAGCACGTTCTGGAGGTACAGCGAGATGAAGAAGAACATCGAGAACAGCGACATGCCGATCAGCAGCCCGACGATGTTTGCTCCTCGAAGCGTTCGCCGGCGGAAGATCGAGAACGGCATCAGCGGGTGAGACTGGCGAAGCTCGATTACGATGAAGGCGACCAGCAGGACCGCCGCCCCAGCGAGGCGGAGCAGCGTTGCCGTCGAACCCCAACCGACGGTCACCGCATCGACGACGGCGTAGACCAGTAGCGCGAGCCCGGCAGTCACCGCTACGGCGCCAGGAAGGTCAAAGCCCTTCGTGGCGCCCTCAGCGCGGCTCTCGACGAGCGTCCGCGGTGCGAGCCCGGCGGCGAGGATCCCGATCGGGACGTTGACGAAGAGCACCCAGCGCCAGCTCAAAGCGCTCGTCAGCCCCGGCGACAGCGCCCCAGATCCCGAGTGCCCGATCATGAACATGCGCCTACGCCCGAGCAG
Organism: uncultured Solirubrobacterales bacterium; assembly: GCA_963836065.1. GTDB lineage: Bacteria > Actinomycetota > Thermoleophilia > Solirubrobacterales > Solirubrobacteraceae > Palsa-465. Next base: position 44,886 of record CAWIII010000003.1, on the reverse strand, counting down.
GTCGGCGAGACGTCCACCGAGTAGGAGGAAGCCTCCGAACGTGAGCGTGTAGGCGTTCACGACCCACGTCAGGTCGCCGCGGGCGAAATGCAGGTGGCCGCCGATCGACGGCAGCGCGACGTTGACGATCGCGGCGTCGATGACGATCACGAACTGCGTCATCGCCAGCAGCAGCAACGTGCCGATGCCCGCCGTAACCGGGAGCGAATCCTCGAGAGAGCGCGTTCATGCTCCGGGCAGCTTAGGCCGCCACCCGCCTCCGCCGGCTTATGCCGGCCTCACGACGCGGGCGAGTTGCCTTCGCCATCGATGAAGCGGTGATCAAGAACTCCTCGCCTCGTCGGCGCTGTTCGGCGGCGGCGCGTATCGGCGAGGATTTGCGATCGCCGTCGCTGCACTGGCGGCAATCGGAGCGCTGCTGTGGAGCCCCGCGTAATCGCGGACTGGACCGCCCGAGAGGTAGACGGTTCGGCGACTGCAGGTCGCCGGACGGGTACAGTGGCGTGGTGGCTAGCGATGAGAGCAGTGGTGCTCACGCGTCCGGGTTCTCGGTCGAGGAAGACCCGAGCGGTGGCTTCCGATGGTCGGCGTTCGGACCCAACGGCACGCGGGAGGGCCACGCTGAGTCTCGGGCCGATGCCGAAACGGCCGCTCGAAGCTCCGAGCAGGAGCTGAGCCGGCCGACGGGCGCCGGCGCCTGATTGCGGAGCGGTCGCGGGCCGGTCGGTCTTGGGCGCGGGGGCGGGCGTCACAGTCGGAGGCTGACTTCAGCCGCGCTGTAGGCTGGCACGAGCACGTGGTAGAAGCCGCTGCTCTGGGGAACTTCAGTCGTCACCTCGCGGCCGTGCCAGCGGGCGTCCGTGCCGATCCACCGCCCGGCGAACCGTAGTCCTGTTGTTGAGCCGATCTTCGGTGCTTGCAGCCTCCGGACGACTGCAGGTCCGGCCGTCGCTGCCTCCGCGGGGAGCCTCACGTTCGCATCGCGCCCGCCCTTGTTGATCAGCAGCACGGTCGATGCGGCCCCTTTTCGCACTGCCCAGGCTTTGAGGTGCAACCCGGCCGAGGAAACGAGCGTCGAGGCGAGCAGACGTGCCGGTCCGTGTGTCATCTGCGCGAACACCGCGAGGCCGTAGAGCTCCGGCAAAGGCGTGATTCCCCCTCGGTCCAGGTGGAATGGCGCATTGACAGTCGCCGGCCGGATATGCCAGCTGACCCCGTCGACCCCAGCACGGATCATCTCGAATAGGGCGTCCGGCGCCCACAGCGCGGTCGCGAACGAGTCGGTCACTCCGGAATTCCCGCCGCAGCTAACTGAGTTGACTTCGGTCAGCCGCAGCGCCATGTGGTTCGAGTGGGCGAGCGCCACGGCACCGCGCACCGTTCCGGCAAGGCCGGCAGACGAGGCCTCCCCGAGGAGCATCGGGATGGTCGGGTAGTACGGAGAGCTCGGAGGCCAGCACGTTGATGCCGCATACCGGTGGACCGCGATGAACGCGGGATCGAGCCTTCCGAGCCCCGTCACCGCCGCCAGCCAGTCTGGCTTGGAGGAGATCGTCTCTCCCGCGCCGAGCGGAATTCCGGGAACCATGGTGGCCAGCCCGCCGGCGTAGACCTGGTAATCCCGGCGGTAGTTCAGGGCCGAGTAGTTGTGGGTCCAGTGCAACGGCACGCCTCGACCGGTGCTGCGAATTCGCTGCTTCTCCAACGGCGGCTGTCGCCAATAGAGGTCCGGCTCGTTGCCGACCTCTAGACCGGCGACGGCGGATCGGGGCAATGCCTTCACAGCCGCCGCCGCGAACGTCGCCGCGAGCGTCGACGAGTGGACCGCCAAGTTCAGATCGAGCATCACCCGCAGGTCGTCTCGCCGCACCAACTCGTTCAGACGGCTGAGCCAGGGGTGGCCGATCTTGGTCACCCACTTGGGGGGCCGTTCGGTGGCCGCCTTCCACCAGACATGGTCTGCGGACTTGCCCCCGATCCGGAGCAGCATCGGCCCGCCGTCCCGCGGTCGGATCAGTGAGATCGCCCGGTCGAACACCGAACCCGACTGTTCGTAGGCACCGAGTTCGTTGTACTCGACAGACAGCCCGAAGAAAGAAGGCGGGATGTGGCGACTGCCAGCGGTGAACGTGAGGTAGGCCGGCAGGGCAGGAAGTGCCGTATCTCTGCCCGTCGTACCCTCGCCGGGACTCGCGGCATGCGCGGCCTCGCTCACGATCGCGACGCACCCAACCAACGCGGTCACGACGGTCGCGGCCATCACCGTTCGCACCCCTCGGGCGACTCCCTGCCGCATGCACCTCAGCCTTGCCATCTACGCCCCCATGGCGAGGGAGACCGCAGTCTCGTTGTGACAGCGTACCCGTTCTCCAGGCGAACGTCGCCAAACGGATCCGCGGCGTCGGCCGCCGCACACGCATGAGGCGAAAACGAACCCGCGAGGCAAGCCGGTCAGCCCGAGCCGCCGTGGGGCTGCGGGGCGATCTGGGTGGTGGCCGCGTACGCCGAGGCCACGACCGGGAACGCGGGCTTGAGCTGTCCCTGTAGGTCGACGAGGCCCTTCTGCACGAACGGTGGATTGGGCCACGGACTACGGCCTCCCCAGCCTGGCCGCGCGGCGAAATCTTGCAATATCCAGTAGATGGCGCCCGAGAGCCACGGCCGCGCCGCGAACACGCCGAGGTGATACATAATTGAGTTCGTCTGGAACTCGTACGTGCCGCGCACCTCGACCGGCCCATCCTGGCTGGCGTCGAACCCGAACTCGGTGATGAACAACGCCTTCGTCGGGTAGCAGGCCCGGAAGCCGTCGAGGAACGGTCCTAGCGCGTCGCGGTCATCGGTCGCGCCATTGCCGTAGTCGAACCAGCCGAAGTAATCGTTGAAGCCGATCACGTCCAGCGGCTGATACGCCCGCTGGCAAGCGACACCCGGCCAATCCATGACGGCCATCCCTACTGGGCGGGTCGGGTCGAGCTGGTGGGCGAGCGCGACCGCGCCGCGGATGTAGGAGGCCTCTGGCCTGGGAGCGGGAGTCCTCAGCTCGTTGGCGATGCTCCACAGAAGCACCGCGGGGTGGTTCTGGTTAGTGAGGACGTTGCTCCGCAGGAACCCGTGGGCGCGCGCAAGCCAGCGCGGCTGGTCGAGGTACTGGCTCTTGACCTGCCAGACGGGAATCTCTGACCAAATCAGGATCCCGTACCGGTCAGCCATTTCAAGGATCTCTGGGTTGAGCGGATAGTGAGCGCGAATCACGGTTGCGTGGAGCGCTCGAATCCAGCCGATCAGGCGCTGGAGGTGCGCCGGGTCGAGCGCCGCACCGAGCTGCAAATCCTGCTCGTGCAGACTGACGCCCCGAAGGTTCAACAGGCGCCCGTTGAGCTCCAGGCGGCCGCCGCGCATGACGGTGATGCTTCGGATCCCGCTGTATGTGACGTAGCCGCCAAGTCGCCTACCTCGGGAATCGGACAGCGTCAGGCTCGCGCGGTAGAGCACCGGGCTATCTGGCGACCAAAGGTGCGGGTGAGCGATGCGGGCGACCGCCTGAGCCGTCCATGTGGCGTGCGGAGCGATCGTCGCCTCGCCGAAGTTGAGCGACTTGCCCCCGTAGGAGCCTCGCAACCGGACGGTCTGCGACCCGCCCGTCACGTTGCGGACGACCGCCTGGTCGTCAATCGTCGCCGCGCAGGTGGGACACGGAAGCAGCGGCCGGACCTGCACCTGAGCTAAGTCTGCGCTCTGGACCGCGCGTAGATACACCTCACGCAGGATGCCGCCGTAGTTCCACCACCCCCCGCTCGGGCCCGGCGGCAGGTCGGTCGGCGAGCGGCGGTCATCGACACGCACGATCAGCCGGTTGACGCCGGGACGGAGCGACGGAAGATCAAACTCGAATGGGAGATACGCGCCGGCGTGGCTGCCGATCTGCTGTCCGTTCAGCCACACCGTGGCCCGGTAGTTGACCGACTCGAAGCGGATGATCCAGTGGCGGTCGCTCGCGCGCACATACCGTGCGAACGCGCTGCTCGGCACCGTGAAATCCCTGCGATACCAGCCGACGGACCCGGCCATGCTCGCGCTCGAGAAATTTCCAGCGTTGTACGCGTTGGGAACTTTGACCGGCGACCACCCATCGGTCGCCGTGGTGTTGCGCCACCACCCCTTCGCAATGCCCACGGCGCTCGCGTCGGCGTGATACAGCCACGTCCCACCGAGCAGATAGCGGCCGTCCTGCCCATCGCGGTAAAGCGCACCCTTCGTCGGGGGCTGTGCGCTGTAGGCGGGTCCTTGCGCGCTGGCAAACCCGGGTGAAAGCAGGGCCAATCCGACCAACACGACGAGCGAGCAGGCGAGCACGATCATCCTTGCGGTGTCAGGGGCCCACGGCGGGCGTTGGAGCGTCCGGCGATTGAGGTAGCGCATCAGTCTCGTCGTGCTCCCAGCCAACAGATCAGAGACCACGGACGGACCAACTTCGGCAGAGTGTCTGGCAAGCGTATCTCGCTTCGTCGACGCCGAGCAGTCGTACATGGGCCGACCAGGTGAACATCAGCGCGTAGCGCGTACCGCTGAAAGCTGCGGCGCGACCTCCTCGGCCGCCACGAATCGTCTGGTTCCCCTGCCGAAGACGGAGCTCGCGATGGGTAACCTCGGGGCAGTGAGCGATTTGGTCGCATCCGCGGCGGCGAGATACGCCGAGGAGAATACGAGTCCGTTCGAGGACGAACTCGCTTCCGCTGCCGCATGGACGCGGGGCAACACCCCCGTGCCACGCATGATGAGCGGCCTCGCGGAAGCCAGGCTGCTGGAGGTGTTGATCGTCGCCAGTGGTGCGCGTCACGTGCTCGAGATCGGGAGCTTCACGGGGGTCGGCGCGCTGACGATGGCGGAGGCGTTGCCTGCGGACGGACGCGTAACGACGATTGAGGTCGACGAGGACATCGCGGCCGTGGCCCGCCGTCACATCGACGCCAGTCCACACGGCCGCCGCGTCGAGCTGATCGTGGGTGACGCGCTGGAGACGATCGCCGGTCTCGAAGGCCCGTTCGATCTGGTCTACATAGATGCGTGGAAGGCCGACTATCCGGCCTACTATGACGCGGTCGTGCCCAAGCTGGCCGAGAGGGGCGTGATCGTCGCTGACAACCTGTTCCAAGGCGGAGCAGCGCTCGACCCGACCGCGCGGGACGAGCACACGGCCGGGATCCGGGAGTTCGCTCGCAGAGTTCACGAGGACAAGCGGGTGCACAACGTGCTGCTGACGATCGGGGACGGAGTAATGCTTGCATGGCACCGCCCCGCAGGCGGCCGATCTCGGGTTGGTCATTCCGGCGGCCGCCAGCTCGGCGATTCGCGACTCGGTCTCCGTGAGTCCGCCGGGCGCTGCGCGTAGCCCGAGTCGGGCAAGCTCGTCGTCGACCTTCGCCTTCCATAGCGACGCCGGCAGCACGGGAAAGATCGCCGTGTCCGGCGAGGATCAAACCGCGGCCTCGTAGCGCGATCGCCTGCGTCCACGACCGTCCTGTTCTCGCGTGTACAGGCGGCGCAGCACTGGCCGCGAGAGCGTCGCACCGAGGCGCGCGTGGGTCAGACGGTGCAGAGCTCCTAGGCTCAGCGGCGCCAGAGGCAGCAGCTCAAGGCTCATCGGCGGCAGGGCGCGCGCGAGCCCCAGCGGGGGCTCTTCTCCCGTGCCCCGGCGCGCCACGAGCAACCCCACCGACGGCGGCAAACGAAAGTGGCGTCTCGGCTGTCACCGGCCGGCACCGAAGCACGCGGTGACCGGCCGACAGAGCGCCCGCGATCCCGGCCTCCCACAACGTCGTCTTCCCGACCCCGGCGTCGCCCTCGAGCACTAGCGCGGTGGGCCCGGTGCGCTCGGCGACAAACGCCCGGAGAACCGCGAGCTCATGCTCGCGTCCAATCACGGCAGACGGCCCGTCAATCACGTTTGCATTGTGCCGGGAACTCGCCACCGGCCCTTTGGCGGGTGATCGTGGGCGGCGGCTCATCTAGAGTCCGGGACGAGATGAAAGCCGCCGCTCGCCGTAGTTGCTTGGTCGTGCCCGGTAACCGGGCGCGGATGCACGCGAAGGCTCTGTCGGCCGGGGCCGATGAGGTGGTTTTCGATCTTGAGGATGCGGTCGCGGCCGAGGACAAGGCGGCGGCCCGCGAGCAGGTGGCGGCGACGCTCGGCGAACCAGCGTGGGCTGAGCGGACGGTGGCGGTGCGCGTTAACCCAATCGACAGCGGCGATCAGGCCGCGGACTTGGCCATGTGCGCGGAGCTCGGTCTTCCCAGCCTGACGCTCGTGGTCCCGAAGGTTGAGTCGGCCGCCGACCTCGTGCCACCGGCCGCGGTCGCTCCGCTTCAGGCGTTGATCGAGACGCCGGCCGGTCTCGCCGACGCGGCGCAGATCGCCGGCAGCGAGGCCGTCGTGTCCTTGATTCTCGGGTATGCCGATCTCGCCGCAGCGCTGGGTCGCCGGGGCCAAGGGGCCCGTCCTGCACTCTGGCTGGTGGCCCAAGAGACGCTGCTGGCCGCCGCCCGGCGCGCGGGAGCGCAGGCGATCGACGGACCGCACTTTTCGTTGCGCGATCTCCGCGGCCTGGCCGCAGCCGCGCGGCACACGCAAGAGCTGGGCTTCGATGGCAAGTGGGCGATCCATCCCGCCCAGGTCCCTCTGCTCAACGCCACCTTCGGTGCGACCCCCCAGGAGCGCGAGTGGGCGCAGCGGGTCACCCGCGCGGTGCAGGCGGCGGGCGAGAGGGGGGCTGGCGCGGTGGCGGTCCAGGGCAGCATGGTCGACGCCGCAATGGCCCGTCAAGCCAGGAGGCTGCTTGCCCTCCCCGGGGCACCGGCGCTCAGCGACGAGCCTGCTCCGACTCACCGGGTAAGCGCTCCCTACTTCGAGGACCTCGAGACGGGTGCCCAATTCCACGCCCCCGCAATCACCATCACCGACGGGCACGCCACCCTGCATCAGGCGATCGTCGGCGACCGCTTACGGCTGTCGCTCGACAGGGATCTATATGAGGCGGTGACCGGCGCCCGCGGCCTTCTCGCGCATCCAATGCTGGTGTGCGACATGGCGATCGGCCAGTCGACTGCCCCAAGTGCTCGCGTCCTGGGCAATCTCTTCTACCGCGGTCTGGGCGCGCGGCCGGTGCCCCTTGGGACCACGCTGCGCACGACCACCGTCGTCGTCGCGCGACGCCCGACCTCCGGAGGTCGCGGGATCGTGGCGCTTCGCGTGAGCACGGTAGACGCGCGCGGGACGCCGGTGCTCGACTTCTGGCGGGCACCGCTATTGCCGGTACATGACGCCGCCGAGGATGGACCAGCCGATGACCTCAGCGAGATCGGCCAGCCGGTCGATGTCGCCGGGCTGATCCCCACCGACTGGAACCTCGCGCCCCTGCGCGAAACCCGGCTGGGCCCGCTGTTTGCGGATTTGCGCTGCGGCGACGACTATCTGATCGAGGCCGCCGAGACGGTCACCGCCGCGCCAGAGCTGGCCAGAATGTCGCTGAACCTCGCGCATGCCCACACCGACGCCGGCGCCAGCCATCACGGTGAGCGGCTGGTCTATGGCGGACACGTCATCGGGATCGCCGCCGCTCACGTCACCCGCGCCCTGCCCGATCTCGCGACGATTCTGGCGTGGGAATCCTGCGAGCACGTCGGCCCCACATTCGAGGGCGATCGCTTGCGGTCCCGCGTGCGCATCACCGGCCTTCAGCCCCCCGGTCTCGTGCACCTGGAGGTGCGGACCAGCGCGACCAGCGACGGCGAGCCACCCCGCGATGTGCTCGAATGGGCGCTGGTAGGACTGATGCCATGAGCGGGATCCTCGATGGGCTCACCGTGATCGAGGGCTCGGCGTTCGTGGCTGCGCCCCTGGGCGGGATGACGCTGGCCCAGCTCGGTGCTGACGTCATCCGGTTCGACGATCTCCGAGGCGGACTGGATCACACCCGATGGCCGCTGGCCGCTGACGGGCAATCGCTTTTCTGGGCAGGTTTGAACAAGGGCAAGCGGTCGTTGAGTGTGGACCTGCGCTCTCCAGCCGGTCGCGAGCTAGTGACCGGGTTGATCGCTGCGGCGGGCGCGTTTCTGACCAACTTCCCGGCCCGCGGCTGGCTGGCCTACGAAACGCTCAAGGCGCAGCGCGAGGACCTGATCATGGTCCATCTCAAGGGCAACCGCGATGGCACCGGCGAGGTTGACTACACGGTGAACCCGGCGACCGGTTTTCCCTGGGCGACCGGTCCTCGTAACCTCACCGAGCCGCTGAACTCGGTGCTTCCTGCCTGGGACATTGCTATGGGGGAGCTCTCGGCCGTCGGACTGCTCGCCGCCGACCGACACCGCCAGCGCCACGGCGAAGGCCAGTTGGTCCAGGTCGCCCTATCCGACGTCGCCTTCGCGATGGTCGGCCACCTGGGCCGGGTCGCCGAAGCTGAACTGCACGCCCGGGACTACCCTCGCCGAGATGGCAACTACCTCTACGGCGCCTTCGGCCATGACTTCGTCACCCGCGATGAGCGTCACGTCATGGTGGTGGCCCTCACTAACCGGCAGTGGGGGTCGTTGCTCGACGTCACCAACACCCACCAGCAAATGGCCAAGATCAAAGAAGCAACCGGCGTCGACCTCGATACCGAGTCGGGCCGTTTCGAGGACCGCGACCTGATCGCCGCGATCCTGCGGCCCTGGTTCCAGGCTCGCGACCTCAACGAGATCCGCGCCGCGTTCACCGGCACCGGGGTTTCCTGGGGGCCGTATCAGACGTTCGGTCAGCTGGTCGCCGAGGACCCGCGGCTGGCCAACGAGATGTGGGAGCGAGTGGAGCATCCCGGTGTGGGCTCCTACCCGATGCCGGGCACGCCGCTTGACTTCTCCGCGGTCCCGCGCGAGCTAGTGCGCCGCGCCCCGCAGCTCGGAGAGCACACCGAGGGAGTCCTCGGCGACCTACTCGGGCTCTCCGTAACAGAGATTGCCCGACTTCGAGACGATGGCGTAATCGGCCCCGCGGTCACCGCCACCGTCGGCTCCTGAGCGCAGTGCTGCGGCCGAGATTCATGTCAGCGCCCCGGCCGAGGGCCGTAGCATCGCGGGGATGGATGCGTCCCTGAACCCTGCCTTGGCTGAGGCTCGCTTCTGCCCGAGGTGCGGTCAGCCGGCGGAGGTGAACTTCCCGCGTCGGATCGCCTGCTCGCACTGCGGCTACTCCGCCTATTACAACCCGAAGCCCGTTGCCTGCGCTATCCCGGTCGACGGGGAGGGGAGGGTGATTCTCCTCCGTCGGGGGTTTGATCCTGGTCGGGGACTGTGGACGTTTCCCGGTGGTTTTGTCGATCTCGGCGAGTCGGTAGAGGAGGCTGCACTCCGGGAGTCTGACGAGGAGCTTGGCATAGCCATCGAACTCGGGGCGCTGGTGGGCGTTTACTCGCGCGCTGAGGAGCGCGTGGTGTTGATCGTGTACCGCGCTCTGGCCATCGGCCAGCCAAGGACTACGCCCGAGGCAGTCGAGGTTCGGTCGTTCGCGCCGAGCGAGATCCCGTGGGCGGAGCTCGCGTTTTGGTCTACAGAGCTGGCGCTGCGCGACGCCTTTCCCGGCCCGAGCTGACGCCGCCCGCTCGGGGAGGAGTACGACACATCCCTCGGCCAGCCGCACAAACCAAAAGCGCAGCCTACGCCCGCCGGTGTCTCGTGAGGTTCAGCTCCGGTGGGCGATCCCGTTCCTTGTCGTTCGTTGCTCAGACTTGGGAGTCGGAGCGGAATATCGGCCATCCGATCTCGGTCTCCCATTGGTCGGGGTCTTTGGTGTCGAGGAGGCCGGCAGGGTAGTACTCGCGTAGTGGGCCCTGAATGCTGATCTCGTGTCTCATCACGTGGGCGCCGAGCTCGCCGTAGGTGAGGTCGATGTCGGTGAGTGAGCCGCGGTGGAGCATGATCGCGAGCTCCGCCGGGGGGACTAGCAGCGGCACGACGCGTCCGATCGCGCGAGCTGTTCCCTCTATGGGGATGAACACCGTCGCTTCGCCGCGCCCGTGCTGGAAGATCTCGCTTGCGTATATCCCGCCGGTCGGCCCCTGCCTGCTTGAGACCTTGGGCGCGGACGATCGCGTGGAGCTCTCCCAGCGCTCCCTGCCACCAGGTGAGTACGTCCTCGCGGTCGATCGTTTGTTTCACGGCGATGGCGGAGGTCGGCGGCACGGTGCGATGCTCCACCTCGCGTGGCGCCTGCGGTCGCTCCAGCAGCTCACGTAGCTCGCCGACGGCGGCCCCGGTGCGGGCCAGGTCGCCCACGAGACGATCGAGATGGCCGACGATCAGCCGGTTACGCGCCTCGGAGTCGGGAGCGGCGAGTACAGACCTGACCTCCCCGACCGGCATCTGCAGACCCCGTAGCCGGCGGATGACCTGGGCGACCGGGCTCTGATCTTCGGAGTAGTAGCGATAGCCGTTGCCTGGATCCACCTCGCTGGGCTCGAGCAGCCCCACCTCGTGATAGTGACGCAGCGTCTTGACGCTGAGGTGCGACGCGCGCGAGAAGTCGCCCGATCGTGACGCGGGTTCTCATACCCGCAGTATCGACTCTCCCCTTGCTGGAGGGTCAAGCCGAAGCCTGGCCCTCGACCCTCCAGCTGGCGGAGGGCGCAACCTTGACGGAGTCGCCGCCCTGGCGGCAATTCAAAGGACAGCCAAGGAGGCTCTCATGACCAACACCGCTACCGCCGGGCTTCAAGGGATAGTCGCCGAGCACGTCGGAGCCGTCAACGCGCTCGACGAGGACGCGATCGTTGGGACCGTCGCTGATGACGCGCTCGTCAACGACGCCCACCGCGAGTTCTGGGGCGCCGACGCGATCCGCCGCTGGGTCGCCAAGGAGATGGTCGGCGACAAGGTCACGCTCGAGGTCACCGAGGTCACCGAGGTCATCGAGCACTACGGGCAGAGGATCGTTCCTGGCCGCTATGACGGCGAATACGACAAGACCAGCCTCCCCGACGAGCTGATCCTGAGCAACTACTTCACCGTCCGCGAGGGGAAGATCGCCAGCCTGATCGTTATCCGCAACACGCCCGCCTACTGACAGCACCCCCAGGTCGATCGCTACGCGCCTGCGCCGCGCAACAGTGACATGCCCCGCTCATTCCTGAGTACCGGGAGCCGCATCGGGTCGACCCTCGGCTGCGAAGGGATCTCGCTACGCCGCAATCAGGACGACCCGACAAACGTCATTGGCGAGACCCGGAGAGCAACAACGCCACACTACGACGCCGCGCTTGGCTCCGGCCGGTTCATATGCCGCCGCCGATTGTTCAGCCAGGCGCGATTCGCGTCGATGTTCTCAACGTCCTCGACAGCAGGGCGGTGCGTTCCAGGCGCAATCGCGTTCCCGGTTTCGTGGTCAGTCCGGTTCCCGCTCGCGGTGGAATAGGATCTGTTCGCGCTCCGCGAGGCGGTTGGCCCGTCGCAACTCCGCTTCGCGCATCCTGCGCTGCTCGGCGGGAGCGGTGGGGATCAGTGGCGGTACCGCTGCCGGGTTGCCGTCGTCGTCGAGCGCCACCATCGTAAGGTAGGCAGTGTTCGTGTGGCGCGCCTCGCCGGTCCTGGGGTTCTCGGCGTCGACGCGTACGCCGACCTCCATCGATGTTCGCCACGCGGCGTTGACCGTGGCGCTCAAGGTGACCAACTCGCCTACCCGGATCGGGTACATGAAAGCCATTCGGTCCATCGCGGCGGTCACGACCCGCTGGCGTGAGTGCTTGATCGCCGCTAAGGCGGCAGCCTCGTCGCAGAGCTTCATTACCGTGCCGCCGTGGACGTTGCCGGCCGTGTTCGCGTCGAGCACGCCCATCCAGCGGACGAGCTGAGACCGGGAGTCCGAGGCCGGCTTGGGGTCCATCGCAGCTCAATCTACCCGCACCGTCCCGTGTTGCGCGGAACAGCGCGGACAGCCAGTGGTGGCGTAGGCGAGGCGACCGAGGCGTGCGCGATCACCCTCAGGCGTGGGCGCCACCCAGACGACTCTGAAACCGCGCAAGCCCGACCGCTGGCGGCACTTGATCACGCTCCGCCGCCGTTCCGCCGAGAAGCCAACCGGGCCGGGTGCGTGACGTTGCCGCCGCCGTGGCAGACGGGTGCGTATCAGCGCGGTTTCAGAGTGTTGACGAATGTAGGTAGGTGTGTGCTGGCGAACGGTGCCGAACTCGTAGAAGGCGCCTGGGCTCGCTCCGCGTGCTCCGAAACCGATGCCTGCGGCCTCGAAGCTGTGGATCGCGCCGGCCGGGTTCGTGAATCCTGAGGTTCCGTGCCCAGGTCCGTCCGCTTGGTCGCGCTGGTCGTACTTCATAAACGCGCGATCGTTGGGTTGAAGGCCTAATGCCTGCCTGGCCAGGGCGCGATGGACGGCCTCGTTACCGACCAACTCGGCGCCCGCGCGAGCCAGACCAACGTGTCCGTGGGCGGCCCAGATGCTAGTTGCAACGAGATAAAGGTCGATGCAGATCTGCTCCCCGACAACCAGCGTCGTGAACAGCGAGGTTGGATCAGCGAACACCGCGTCAGGGACCCAGACGCGATGCGTAGCCGCGTGTCCGCCGAATTGCTGCGTGAGCACGATGTAATGCTCGAGTTCTTCACGAGACGCTGCTCCGACGGTGTCTACGGCTGCCTGCGGCAGACTGAGCTTTTGCAGTGCAGTTGTGGTGACGATCGTCGTCAGCACCTCAACCGTGGCGGCCACGTTGATCGCTTGCTGGGTGCTACCACTGAAGCGGTCGTTGATTTGAGCAGTCGCGCTCGGCGCCGATCCCAACGCGATCCCGGCAGCGCCCGCGCCACAGCGAGCAACAGCTCCCGACGGGACGGCATCGCGGCCTTGCGCTCACCGGCGCTCGCACGATTCGAGTCCATGCGGTCGATCAGCCTCGGGCTCCTTCCTGGTTGCGGACCCGCCTTCACACTGACTCCTATCGCCCAGTGCGAGCACGACATCCGCTTGAACGTTTGGCTCCCGGTCCGACGGAACTCTACCGTTGCCAGCGGGACCGCGGATCACGGATCGTTCGGCCTGTCCGAACGAACGGACAACACCGGCAGCCTTGAATCCGCAGCCGCTGCTGAGCCCGATTCAGCGCCGACCCGCCGTCGCCAACACCTCGCCAACATCGGCAGCGTGGCGACGGGTCGCTCCGAGGGCCGTCTCGAGCCCAAACCGAAAATCGTCGTCGTCAAGCTGGACGCTCATCGTGATAGTCACTCCGGGACTGCAGCAGCGGTCACCGACGCGGTGCGCTTGGCGGCCCACACGATCAGGGCAATCGGGATCACCCAATTGAAGATCGTGCTGGCGCGGTGAGTGTCGATCGCGCCCGCGATCAAATGCGACGGGACCATCGCGACGAACACCCAACCCCACATCGCCGTCAACCGACGGTTGATCTCCTTGAACTCCCGCGAGTTCCAAAATTGCCGCGGCACCGACTCACGCGCATACTGCTCGGTAAACGGCGTGAACAGCAACGAGCCCAAGGCGATCAGCGCCAGGCCTCCAGCAGCGATCGCACGCGCGTAATGGGCGATCCACTCGCCGACCGCCGGATCGGCCGCAAACGCCGCGACCGTAAAGCCCGCAAACGCGAGCACCGCCCCAAGCTCGAGCAGCTTCGGGCGGCCCCTGAGCAATGACGGAAGGCTGACCACAACCGCCGCGCCCAGCGCCGCGACAGCCGCAGCCTTCAGCGTGTCGTGCTGAGTGATCAGCGTGAACAAGACCCACGGCACAAACGCCAAATAGATTTCCGCACCCGCCCCACGGCGATCGCGGTCCCGCGCAACAGGGGTGTCCGACAGGGTGGTGGAAGACATGGTTCTCCTTCATGTTGTCGTCCGAGCGGGGCGCCTTTGGCCTCGCCTCGTTGCATGACCGGTAGCTTGCCCGCGGGCGGAGTTCATGTCCTCAGTAAGGAGCTACTGCAATCTCGGGCACCAGCTACTGAGACGCTCGAGGGCTTCAAGTTCCCGCCGGTTTTCACCGGCCAGGTTGCGAAGTGGCTGTGTGGTGCTCCACTTCATTGGTGCCCGATTTCCCGCCGACCGCGCCCCCTATCTATGCAGGGCGCCCGGCGCGACGCCAAGCTGCTGCATCAAGCTCATCATGTCGAACACGCCCCAGTGTTCGTGAGCGAGGCTCCCACTGACCCGTACCCGAGCCGCGACCTTGTCACCGGCCGCGAGCACATCTTCGGCTTCCCAGCGCATGTCTGGGAACGCCGCCTGGAACATCGTGAAGAGTTGCCCGACTCCCTCTCTCCCTGGCGCGAGCCCGGGCATCTCCTCATGCTCGACGAAATCGTCGGCGAGCAGCTCGACGACCTGGTCGATGTCGCCGCTGTCGATCCAGTCGTAGAACGCCGCGCCGAGGCCGCGTGATCCATCGCGGCACCTCCTACATCGCGACGCAGTAGTTAGCAGCGACCCGATTGAAGCTGCTCTGTTCCAACTCGACAGCGACGCGGGCGGCATCGACGCCTCCTACCGTCAGCGAGCGGTAGTCAGCGCGTTTGCTGGGGACCGGCTCCCGGCGGACCAGGCAAGCAGGATGCTTGCGCGCGAAACCGCGCCTGCGTCGCACCACGACCGACGATTCTGCATCGGCGAAAGCGATCACCAAGCCGAGAGCCACAGATGACGCGGAATCTTCTCGATCTGACGGTGTTGGTGACATGGTCGGGGGTCCCTCGACGTCGACCGTCTCCGACCGCCCGTGGCCGGGTGCCACCAGGCGGTTGTCCGCTTGGTGGCTCAGTCGCCTGATATGTGCGACTACCCGTGCAGCGGCGGTACCCGCCGATGTCGCTTATGCCGCAGAGCCGCGCCCTCAACCAGCAAGACGAACGACGCCCATCCGATCAAGAACAATATGACCAGGGCTGCGGGTCCGAGGGCGATAGCGACGACGAGCAGCACCGGAACCATCAGCACAACGGTGAAGATCGCAAGCAGCACGCTCACGGTAGATCACCTCCTTTACCGCCTCGGTGTCAAACGAATCTAGGCCGCGATGACTCGTTAGTCATCGGTTTAAACGCGCAGTTCCGTTACGCAGGACTACGGTGGAGCGACCTGCGACTGGTCCCGACGGACCGGCCGTGGGAGGCGCCAACGGCGAAGCAACTGTCTGGCCTCGGGAGGGTCCTCGTTGCCGGTTGGGATCCACATCACCTTGAGGAGAGAGCACCCCGATCGTCCAACGCCGAGACGACTGCCTTCGCCCGGCCAGCCGTCTTGATGGCCACCCACGGACGCTCGCCACCAACGGGAAGCATGCGTCGGGTGTGAGCGTCTTGCGAACGTAGGCGATGTGTCTCGCTGTGTCTTTGCCCAAGCGCCCCCGATCATCGCCCTATGAGGAGCGTGACCAAGGGTCATCCGGCAGTTCGTGTCGTTCGCCTCGCCGACGGAGCTGCCGCGCCGGAGTCCGCTCCACGGCCGGGGGTGATCGCGCCGCTAGCACCGGGGGAAATACGGATGGAGCACCGTGCGCCGATTCGGTAACATTGGCTGGCGGTGAGCGCTCGCCCGGAGGGCGGCGCGGGGAATCTGGACCACGAGGGCCCTTGGGTGAAACGGACCCGGGGACCGCCTCTTGGGAGGGCATGAATACTCGACATCGAATCCGCTGTCTCATCTTCCGTTCCCTGCCGGCCGGCAGCCCATCAAGCCTCGGCAGCGGGCATCGCCATTGTTCCCCGTGCCAGGGGGTGAATCGGTGACGGGTGCTCACGATCTGGCCGCGAGCGCACGCGCCGTGTCATTCCTGAACTGTCCTCGTTGTGGCCTCAGCATCAGACCGAAGACCAGCTGGTTGACGATCGAGCACTGTCCCCGATGCATCGCGCGCGCCCGAATCCCAATCAAGTTGTTCTCCTCTCCACTGCCCACAACCGAGCTTTACCGCGCAGGCTTCGCGCCGAACGCCAGCGCGACGACCGACCAAGCAGCCGGACCGGCTGCCCGGTTCGTCGCCGCTCGTGACGGGCTGGACGCGCGGCTGATCGACCCCATGAAGCGAAGGCTCGTGCCAGACACGCCGACTACGTCGAAGCGGCGCAAGCGCTGACCGCGCCGGTCGGCTGCCGCCGGAGCGCTCTCCGGCACATTCGTGAGCCTGTTCTGAGTCCGCCTGGGTGCGAGATCACCCCGATCGGATGACGCCCCACGCACGTTGCGCGCAACAATTGCAACGGGACTCGGGTGAGCCAGCGTAAGACACCGAACCGCAAGTCGCGGGCCGCACGCCCGTTATCCGCGATGGGGGGCCTTGCCGCCGCCTCGCTAAAGCCCCTCCGCGATGGCGCGACGGAGGCGGTGCTCGACAGCCAGTTGTTCCAGAGCCTGCTCGCGGACGCGCTGGACAGCGAGCAGGTTCAGATCGCGCTCAGGAAGGCGCTCGAAACCGAAGGCGCCGAGCATGTTGTCGAGACGCTCTTCGAGAGCGGCCTCGTCGACGAGTTCGTCGACCGCCTCGTCGCGGACGGCGCTGCGTGGGTGCTGATCAACGCGGTGCTCGCCAGCGACGAGGCCGAGCAGCTGGTTGGCAGCGGCGCGCTTTGGGGTCTCATCGACCAGGCGCTGCAGAGCGAGGGCGCGGGAGCGCTCGTCGCCAACGGGACGCTCTGGACGCTGATCGACAACGCCCTCACGGGTGACGGGGCCCGCCGGCTCGTCGAGAGCGGCGCGCTGTGGACGCTGATCGACCGGGCGCTGCAGAGCGACGGCGCACAGCAGCTCGTCGACAACGCGGCGCTGTGGACGCTGATCGACCGGGCGCTGCAGAGCGACGGCGCCAGCCAGCTCGTCAACAGCCCCGTCCTGTGGACGCTCATCGACCAAGCGCTCACCAACGACGGCGCGCTGCGACTCGTCGACAGCCCCGCCCTCTGGGGACTCATCAACAGCGCCCTGCAGAGCGAACACGCTGGCGGACTCGTCGAGAACGCGGCGCTGTGGACGCTGATCGACCGGGCGCTGACCAGTGACGGCGCTGGGCAGCTCGTCAACAACGCGCGCTGTGGACGCTCATCGATCAGGCGCTGCAGAGCGACGGCGCACAGCAGCTCGTCGACAGCCCCGCCCTCTGGGGACTCATCAACAGCGCCCTGCAGAGCGAACACGCCGGCGGCTCGTCGACAACCCGGCGCTGTGGACGCTCATCGACCGGGCGCTGCAGAGCGACGGCGCCGGCGAGCTCGTCGAGAACGCGGCGCTGTGGACGCTGATCGACCGGGCGCTGACCAGTGACGGCGCTGGCCAGCTCGTCAACAACGCGTCGCTGTGGACGCTGATCGATCGGGCGCTGCAGAGCGACGGCGCCAGCCAGCTCGTCAACAGCCCCGTCCTGTGGACGCTCATCGACCAAGCGCTCACCAACGACGGCGCGCTGCGACTCGTCGACAGCCCCGCCCTCTGGGGACTCATCAACAGCGCCCTGCAGAGCGAACACGCTGGCGGACTCGTCGAGAACGCGGCGCTGTGGACGCTGATCGACCGGGCGCTGACCAGTGACGGCGCTGGGCGACTCGTCAACAACGCGGCGCTGTGGACGCTCATCGATCGGGCCCTGCAGAGCGACGGCGCACAGCAGCTCGTCGAGAACGCGGCGCTGTGGACGCTGATCAACCGGGCCCTGCAGAGCGACAGCGCCGGCGGCGTCGTCGACAACCCGGCGCTGTGGACGCTCATCGACCGGGCCCTGCAGAGCGACGGCGCCGGCGAGCTCGTCGAGAACGCGTCGCTATGGACGCTGATCGACCGGGCGCTGACCAGTGACGGCGCTGGCCAGCTCGTCAACAACGCGTCGCTGTGGACGCTGATCGATCGGGCGCTGCAGAGCGACGGCGCCAGCCAGCTCGTCAACAGCCCCGTCCTGTGGACGCTCATCGACCAAGCGCTCACCAACGACGGCGCGCTGCGACTCGTCGACAGCCCCGCCCTCTGGGGACTCATCAACAGCGCCCTGCAGAGCGAACACGCTGGCGGACTCGTCGAGAACGCGGCGCTGTGGACGCTCATCGAGGCTCGACGACGGCGCACAGCAGCTCGTCGAGAACGCGGCGCTGTGGACGCTGATCGACCGGGCGCTGCACAGCGACGGCGCTGGGCGACTCGTCAACGGCGGCGCGCTTTGGGGTCTCATCGACCAGGCGCTGCAGAGCGACGGCGCGGGAGCGCTCGTCGACAACGGGACGCTCTGGACGCTGATCAACCGGGCCCTGCAGAGCGAACACGCCGGCGGCGTCGTCGACAACCCGGCGCTCTGGACCCTGATCGCCAAGGCACTCGAGAGCGAGAACGCCGAAGGGCTGGTGGCGAAGCTCTTCGACAGTGGGCTCGCGGACCAGTTCGTAGACCGACTGCTCACAAGCAAGGCGGTGTGGCGCCTCGTCGACGAGATCGCGGACAGTCCAGCCGTCACAGCCGCGGTGACGCAGCAGGGTCTCGGCTTCGCCGACCAGGTGGGCGGTGAGCTGCGCGCTCGCGCGCGCCAGGCGGACGACTGGATTCTGCACAAGGCTCGCCGCGACAGCAACGGCGATGGAACTTCCCCCTCGGGCAACGAATCCGCTCGGCCGACCGCAGGGGACCAGCAGGCGTCGCCGGCCGTGCCGCCGCTGATCGGCCCCGGTACTGTCGTCCCGGCTGGGCCGCCGGCCGACGCGGACACGCTCGTGCAGGCGGCGCCCCTCACGACCGGGGACACCTCCAACCTAGCCGTGCCGGCGACGGGTGCCGATGCCGTCCCGGCCGAGCCGCGCTACATCGGAATCGCCGCGCGAACCCTCGGGTTCACGGTTGACGCGATGCTGATCTGCGCCGCAGCGTTCATCGTGGAGTTCGGCGTCGCGCTGATCGTCACCGTGGCCCACCTGCCGAGCACTTGGAACAGCGTGATGGTGGTGGTGGGAGGCATCGCGTTCGCCCTCTGGGCGATGGCCTATTTCGTCGCGTTCTGGACGACGACCGGTCAGACGCCGGGCGCCCGGCTCATGCAGTTCCGGGTCGTGCCCAGGAAGGGAGACGAGCTCAAACCGCGGTGGGCGATCGTCCGGGCGATCGGGCTCGTGCTGGCCGCCATCCCGCTGTTCGCCGGGTACCTGCCGATCGCAATCGGTCGCAAACGCCGAGGCCTCCAGGACTGCCTCGCCCGGACGATCGTCGTCGATGCACCGCAGCAATCGGTGGCCGACGTCCGGCGTATCGCTGCGCAGGCCAAGCGAACCCGCGCGATGATCCTGTCGGGCGATGCGACGGACACCCCTGACGGGAACGCTTCCCGCGACGGCGACCAGATCGCCCTCGACCCGGTGCGCCAGAACGGCGAGCCGGGCGGGTCTCACCAGTGATGCTCGCCACCCGCAAACACGCTCGCATTCGAGCGGCAGCATGCGGCGCCCACGCCGGAGCTCGTCACGGCCCACCGGCCCGGTCCGGCACCACAGCGATCCGCCCGAATCACTACTCATACTCGAATGGCGTCCCACGCGCATGAAGGACCACCATCGAGCTCAGGCGCACGCGCTCGGCTGCGGCCGTCAGCAGGCTCGTCTTGCCCCAGATACGCCCAGGGCCTGAGCAGCGCGGGTGACGGTGATGAACTCCGGCCCTGAAGGCACAACGGTTGGCACACTTGGCAATCCTTGGAATTCTGTCCGCCAGCAGCGCTATCCTCGTCGTCAGTGAAAAGCCAAAGTTTGCCAAGCTTGGCAAGTCGCCGGGGTGACCAGCCCAGAGCAACCGATAACCGCCTTTACGATCGGGGGGCGGAATACACAGTCAGGTTGCCCTTAAGAGCAACCCTATAATTTTTCGCTTCGAAGCGGACAGCTCCGGTCTCGGTGTGCGATCTTGCGCCCAGGTCGCTCCTCTTCCGAAATCGTGAACACATGACTTCTTCATCAAAACGCATCCTCATCATTGGCAAGGACGCTCGCACGGACGCAATTGCGGCCGCGTGCGCCGCGAGTCCTCAGCGGCCAGAACTGTTCGCGCTGACCGAGCTGCCCATGCCCGGGCTCATCGAGAAATGCCGAGCAGTGCGGTACGGCTCTCTTCTCGAGCTCGAACCAGCCCGTAGTGCCGCACGGGAGTTCAAGCCCGATCTCGTGATCATCGGCCCCGAGGAACCGCTCGAAGCCGGCTACGCCGACGAATTCAGGGCGCTCGGGATCGCTGTATTCGGGCCGAATAAGCGGCTAGCGGCAATCGAGTCCAGCAAGTCTTGGACACGTTCGCTGCTCGATCGTCATGGCATCTCCGGGAATCCGGACTACCGAGTCTTCGCCTCCGCTGAGGGGCTTCGCAAATACATGGAAGATCTCGGTTCCTTCGTGGTCAAGCCTGACGGGCTCACCGGTGGCAAAGGAGTTCGTGTCTTCGGCGAGCACCTTGACACGATCGAGGAGGCATTCGACTACGCGCGGGCCACACTCGCGCAAGATGGAAAGGTCCAAATCGAGGAGCGGCTGGAAGGCGAAGAGTTCAGCCTGCAGACCATCACTGATGGCGCTGACGTGATCCACTGCCCTGTCGTTCAAGACCACAAGAGGGCGTTCGAGGGTGACCACGGCCCGAACACCGGTGGAATGGGCTCGTACTCATGCCCTGATCTCTCCCTTCCGTTCCTGCACCCAGACGACGTTGCGCGCGCTCAGTCCATCAACGAGCAGGTAATCGACGTTCTGGCTCGCGAGACGGGTGAGCCGTACCGCGGTGTGCTGTACGGCGGATTCATGGCGACCCGCGACGGCGTGAGGCTCATCGAATACAACTGTCGTTTCGGTGATCCAGAAGCTATGAACGTCCTCCCACTCCTGGAGGCTGATTTCGTCGAACTGTGTTCGGCAGCGGCGGTCGGAGAGCTGGAAGCGGTCACGTGGGCCTGGAAGCACAAGGCCACGGTGTGCAAGTACCTCGTCCCGAAGGGCTACCCGGGGAGCGCGCCTGGACGGGAACGGATTGACGTTCCTGGCGGATTACGAGGGTCTGCTCAACTACGTTGGTTCTGGGCCGCCTGTCGTGAAGAGGATGACGCGGTGTTCCTGACGTCGTCCCGTTCCGGAGCGTTCGTCGGGATTGCAGACTCCGTCGAAGAGGCGGAGCGCATCGCTGAGGACGCGGCGCAAGAACTCGAGAAGCACAACAATGGCTCGGTTCGCCACCGGCCCGACATCGGGAGCGCGAACCTCCTCAATCGACGAGTCGACCACATGCGCTCGATCCGAAGCACCGATCGCGTGCCAGCAGGGCGCAGCTGAGCCCCGAGCTGGAGACGCCGCTGTCGATCTGTTCGGCGCCTGAACGCGACGTTCCAGCTACGACCGACCGTCCGCCTTGTCCGCGTTCAGGGCGACGCGCCGGGGAACATCCGAATACGCGACCAGACGATGGTCAGCGAGTCGATGGCGCATTGCAGCTACCGACGCCGTCGATGCAACAGGAGGCTTCCAAATCGCTTCCACCCCGCCGGCAGTGGCGGTCCGCCGGGCGCGCAGCTGCAAAACCGCAAAGCCGCAAGTTTGCAGGTACTTCGCCGGTGGGCGATCCTGGACTCGAACCAGGGACCTCTTCCTTATCAGGCAACATTCGGCACGGCACGACAGGGCACCGTAGAGCAACAAATCCCTGCACGTTTGTGACTTTCGGCCGGGGACTCTGTGTCTCCCTGTGTCCCAGTTCGCCATCTTGGTGTGTCCGAAAAGTGTCCGCGCTGTATGGCGTCAGGTGTTCCACAGCGCTCGTATAAGCCTGCCGCACAATCAGCGGCAGTACGCCGACCCCCAATGTGTTGCCTGAGGAGTTCCGGAGCTATACCCAGAAGTTGTGATGCGTGTGAAGAGAAGGCGGCATACCTTCCCGGTTGACGAAGACCGAAGCCGGCGATGGCCGGCAGGAAGGCACGCCATGTCAGATGTTCGCAGGCTCCCCGCCGGGGAGGACAACGAGGGTCGGGTCACGCTCGATGATCTCGCGCGGGAGGGAGCGCGTCGGATGATCGCTGCGGCGCTCGAGGCCGAGGTCGACGAGTACGTCTGCACGTTCGTGGACGAGGTCGATGAGGACGGCAAGCGGGTGGTGGTCCGCAATGGTCGTGCGCGGGAGCGGCGGCTGACCGTGGGCTCGGGTACGGTCCCGATCCGGGCGCCGCGGGTCAACGACAAGCGCGTCGACGAGGAGACCGGTGAGCGCAAGCGGTTCAGCTCGAAGATCCTGCCGGCGTACGCGCGGCGGTCGCCGAAGGTGACCGAGGTGCTGCCGATCCTGTATCTGCACGGCCTCTCGACCGGTGACTTCGGGCCGGCGCTTCGGGACCTGCTGGGCGAGGACGCCTCGGTCTGTCGTCGAGCTCGATCCAGCGGCTGACCGAGACCTGGCAGGCCGAGCACGCCGCATTCCGCACGCGGGAGCTGCGGTTTCACCGCTACGCGTATCTGTTCGTCGACGGCGTGAACGTCAGCGTGCGGCTGGGCGAGGATCCCAAGCTGTGCCTGCTGGTTGTGATCGGCGTCCGCGAGGACGGGCAGAAGAGCTGCTCGCGGTGGAGGATGCTACCGCGAATCCGAGGACTCCTGGGCGGCCGTGTTCCGCGATCTGCGCGACCGTGGCATGAACGAGCCGAAGCTGGTGACCGGCGACGGCGCGCTCGGCGCGTGGGCCGCGCTGCGCAACGTATTCCCCGGCGCCAGGGAGCAACGCTGCTGGGTTCACAAGACAGCGAACGTCCTCGACGCGCTCCCCAAGCGCCTGCAACCAAGGGCGAAGACGCTGCTGCACGAGATGGCCGAGGCGCCCACACGCGCGGATGCTCGCAAGGCGCTGGAGCGCTTCCGGGACGAGTTCGACGCGAAGTACCCGAAGGCCGTTGCGAAGCTCGACAAGGACTGGGACGCGCTGACCGCGTTCTACGACTTCCCCGCCGAGCACTGGCGGCATCTACGCACCACGAACCCGATCGAGAGCAGCTTCGCAACCGTCAAGCTCCGCACCAAGGTCACCAAGGCGCAGGCTCCAAGAAGGCCGCGCTCGCGATGGCCTACAAGCTCCTGACGCCGCCCAGGAGCGCTGGCGGCGGTTCAACGGCCACGAGCTCGTCACCGACGTGCTCGACGGCGTGAAGTTCAAGGACGGCATCAAGGTCACAGACGACGACACCACGACGGACGAGGAGGTCGCCGCCTGATGCTTCACCTTCTCATCCACAACTCTTACAATTGCTCGAGTTCCGCTGCGGGCCACCACAGGAAGCGGTGTCGAAAGCCGTGAGGACGAATCCCAAGAGGCAGGGCGCTGAGTCGAGATCGCGTTCGTTGCGCCTCTGTGTAGGCGTGGGGTGGGAGTTTCGGGTCGCGGGCCAGTTTGCCTGTGAGTTGGATTACGCGGTATTGGGTTTTGGTTGAGCGCCGGCGTTCGTCGATGCCAGCGGGGTGAGCACCGGCGGCGGACCGCCGGTGCTGGGTGACGAGTTCAGAAGCTGGCTTGGTCATCGTCGGTGTGGTCGCGGTCGGTGGGCTGGTCGTGGTTGGGCCGTCCGCCGAACTGGACGTGCCCCAGGACGACCTGGCGGCCGGCCGGTTCGAACGGGTGAGCCGTGGGTGCTACCGGCTCGCCATCCGCGACGGGACGGGATGAGATCGAACGCGCGCCTGGAGAGATACGGTGCACCTCAGATCCCGGTGTTGAATTTCGGGTGCCCGCGCGGGCGATGGTTCGCGTTAGGGTCGAAGGCTGAATCGAGGTCTGACCCATCTCAGATCTGACCCGAGAGATCGGTGTCTTCGCTCTGAAGTGTCGACCTCGGTTCATGCCTTCGAGGATCCGGCCTGACTTGATAGGAGCGTTCGCCCCGAGAAAGAGGGGGGCGTCTACCGGGATGTTGTCGGCCGTCCGCCAACAACAAACTATGCCGGGAGGTCAGTGATGAGAGTCAAGAAGCAGCGCGGTCCGGGACCCTCGAGCACGCTGATCACGCGCGATCATGCGGGCAACGTGGTCGGGATCGATCCTCACAAGCGGACCTTGTCGGCGACGATCGTCGATCCTCGCGGCGGGATCCTCGCCAGCGAGCACTTCAACGTCTCCGGGAACGGGCATCGGGCGCTTGAGGCGTGGGCTGAGCAGTTCGGTCAGATCGTGCGTTGGGGGGTCGAGGGCGCGTCGAGCTGGGGGCGTCACACCGCGGTGTTCTTGACCGGCCGCGGCTATGACGTACGGGATGTGTGCGCGAACCGCACGCCACGGTCTGACCGTGCGCGCCAACGCGGGAAGTCCGACACGCTTGACTCCGAGCGGATCGCGCGGGAGACGCTCGCGCATCCGCTGCTGCCCAAGGCGTTCAAGCGCGCCGGGTAGGACAGCGGCCCCGACGAGCACCAGCAGCTGCTCGCACTGTGGCACAACCAGCGCCGTTCGATCCTGACAAGCCGCCAGCACCTGGTAAACGAGGCCGAGAGCCTGTTGTGCGAGCTGTCGTTGGATTTGCGCGAGCAGCTGCCCGACAGCAAGGCGGTCCGCCCCAGGCTGGCCGCGCTCGCCGCTCGCAACCGCCGCCGGCGATATGACCCGCCAACCCGCCTGCGGCTGCAGCTGCTCGACCGATACACCGCGCAGATCGCGGCGCTTGACCGCGAGGAAAGACGGTCGTCGCGCAACTGCAGGCGCTCGTGCGCTCGAGCGGCTCGACGCTTGGGGAGCTCTGCGGCCTTGACACCCGCTCAGTCGCCGAGCTGCTGGTCGAGGTCGTCGACCCTCGCCGGTTCACCGAGGGCGGGTTCGCGCGCTTTACCGCCTCAGCGCCGCTGCCCGCCTCGACCGCCGAAGGACCTGGCGAGCCGGTCCGCCACCGCTTCAACCCCGGTGGCAACCGGCGGATCAACGCGATCCTGCAAGCCGCGGTGGGCGTGTTGTGGGGGCTGCGGCGCGACGCACGTACTGGTGCCGGCGTGGAGCGTGCCGCGTCGCCGCGACGGATCGGAGGTGATCGGCGAAGCGTTGCGCCACGCCGCCCGCGGCTGGGCACCGTGTGATCGCGCGGCGTCTTGGTCGCCCGCCGGGCACTGTCCGCGGCTGGTTGCGCGCCGCCCGCGCACGCTCGGAGCTGCTGCGCGACGCGAGCCGCCTACGCGCTGGATCCGGGAGAGCTCGCGCGCGTCACGCCCCAGGGCTCGATCCTCGCCGACGCCGTCGAGGCGCTCGCGATCGCCGTCAGGGCGTGGGCGCTTCGATTCGGCAGCCAGCATCCCGGCGAGTGGGAGCGCGCGGTGTGGCTGACCGGCGGGCTGCTGACCGGAATGCCGCCGCTGCCGCCGTAGCAGGTCGCTGCAGTCGTGCGCCAGCACGACCTCGCTACCATGCAGCTGCGCGCGGTGGCTGCGGGTCAAGCGCCGCAGCCACGCTCGAACTGATCACGACACCCGCCGATCGGCGCTTGACGCCAGCCGCCGGCGCAGCTACCCACGCTCGCGCCCGCCCTGACCCCCCATGCTGCAGGGGGGCGAGATGCCGTTGATCTTGGGGATCGCTTCAGCGAACGACCGAACGTCGACGTTTTCAGCGCTCAGAGCGACTTACTTCTTCTTTCGTACCCCACCCTCCGATCCCCATCGAAGTCGGCGCGAGCGTGCCCAATTTGAACGGCGCGCAACAGAGCGTCGCTCGCCACATCGGGACGTACCAGGAGTAGGTGGGCAACCGGGCCTGCGCGGCGAGCGCGGCGTAGGCGTCGAGCTCTGCCCGCACCTGAGCGCCGTCGCCGAGCTCGAACAGATCGGCGACCCGCCAGTTGCGAGCTTGCAACGCGACCTCGCGGTCACCGGCGCGTCGACGTCCAACATCTCAGTGGCCCACTCCAACCAACCTGGCCTCGGCGTGGCCGGGGCCCCAGTGCGTGACGTGCCGCGCGCGTTTCACGGCCTGGCGACTGGCGTGATCGCGACGCGCCTCGTCGGGATCGTAAGCCAGCTCGATCGCGAGACGGGCGAGCACGCGCACGCGTGTGGGATCTCCGTCCTCGAGCGCGGCGAGCGACTCTTCCAGCCGCTCCACGAGCAGCCGGTCGACGGCGAGGATCGTCACCCCGACGCCGCCGGCACCGAGCGCCGCGCGCGAGAGCAACTCACCGTCGCCGATCACCCGAGCCAGCTCGGCGGTCTCATCGAAGCGGCTGCGCGCTCGTTGAGAGTCTCCCGCTCGGGAGAGTGCGTCGCCAAGTGCGCAGAGCAGCTGGCAGCGACGCCGGGCGCCGGCCGGCGGCCTGAGCACACCGAGCGCTCGATGCAGCAACACCGCTGCGTCCTCGTACGCGTGCACCGCGCTCGCGCCCTCGGCTGCGCGCTCGGCGAGCTCCACCGCGCGATTCCGGTCAGGTACGGGCGCGCCCTCGAGTGCATGGTGCGCGAGCGCCGGGAGGTACCGGTCCGGATCCGCCTCGGCGAGCGGCTCCAGCGCCGCAGTTACGCGCGCGTGCAGGCGCTGTCTGAGCGATCGGCCGATCGTCGCCCGGAGCGCCTCCTGCACCAGCGCGTGCACGAACGCGCAGCGACCCGACTCGCCCGGGACGTCCACGATCAGCCGCGCAGACACCGCTGTATCGAGCGCGTCTGCGGCTGTTTCCGGCGCGAGATCCTGCAGCTCGGCGGCGAGGTCGACGTCGAACTCGCTCCCGATCACCGCAGCTGCCCTCAGCAGCGCTGCCGGGGCTTCGCCAATCCACGTGACCCGCGTCGTGACGAGCTGCTTCACGGCCTCTGGGGCTGGCAGCGGACCTGCCGGGAGCCGCCGCACACCGCTCTCGCTGAGGCGACGGACCACTTCCTGCACGAGGACACGCTCGTGGAGCTGCGGCGGAGCACGACCGCGGTCGAGGCTGCGTAAGGGTCCGCCCCCCGCGGTTCCGGGATGTCTTGATGTTGGCGGCCGCTGGTCGGCCGGACGAGCGGCGGGCGGGGACTGATCGAGCTCAGACGCTTTCGAGCAGCGCGTCTATCGCGAGCTCGTCGACGCCTTCGCAGGGGGAGGCGAGTACGTCGCCGGCCTCGAGTGTGCGGAGCGTGCGGTAGCCGGCTGGGCTCGGGTCTGTGCGAACTTCAATGGCGCGGGCGGGGATATCAATCAGCCAGTAGGTTGGGATGCCGGCCGCTGCGTACAGCTCGGCTTTGCGGCCGCGGTCGATTGCGTGTGAGGAGGCGGTCACCTCGACGACGAGCAAGGCGCTGGTGGGGTGTTGGTCTGGTGCGGTGGGCTCGTCGACGAGCGCCAGGTCGGGCTCGGGCAGCGAGTCGGGGGCGACCTGCAGGGGCAGTTGCACCGATAGCGACCCGGTCTTCGCGGCGGCCAGGTGCTTGGTTAGCCGGCGGACGATCCTGGCGTGCTGGGAGCTGTGCGGGCTCATCTGGATGATGATGCCGTCGATCAGCTCGACGCGCTGCTCGTCGAGCGCGCCTGAGTCGACGATGCGCCCGTACATCTCCGCGTCGAGGCGGTGGAGAGGGAACTCGGTGGAGAGGGCGGCCACAAAAGGGAATGTTAGAGCTCGAGCCCGAGCGCTTGGTCGCGTCCATGTTCGCGGGTGAGTTCGAGCGCCTGCTCGTGGGCGGGGAGTCCTCGCGCGTGGCGGTGGCGCTCGATGTCTGAGGCGAGCTGCTCCCACTCCTGCGCGAGACGCACGCCGGAGGCGGGGCGCTCGCCGATCAGCTCGCGGACGTGCGCCGGGGGCTGGATTACGGCGAGCTCCGCGTGCCAGCTGATCTCACGCTGGTGGCGTCGCGCCAGCTCGCTGGCGGCGGCAACACCCGCGACGAGTCGCTCGCCGTCGTGTTCCAGCCACTGGTCGGGGTGTCGACCGGCCGCCCGCAGGCGGGAGAGTTCAAGCTCGAGGCGTTCTGCGTCTGCGCTGTGGCGAGCGGCGTGGTCGCGCTGCAGGGTCGCGTTGTGCCGGATCTGTTCGCGCTCGTGACGTGCCCGCCATCCCAGCCCCAATGCTTGCTGCTCGAGCGCTGCGGCCCGCTGGGTCTGCTTGCGCGCTGCGTCTTGGTGGTGGGTGTGCTCGCGCTCGAACCGGAGCGCTTGGCCGGCGGCCTGATGGTCGAGCCGGTCGCGTGCTTGCTGCTCCTCACGGGCGAGCGCCCGTAGCTGCTCGTCGGGAAGGTCGCGCACGCGTTCAAGCTCGGCGGCGAGCTCCGTTTCAAGCCGCCCGCTGCGTTCCTCGCCGAGCAGCCCGAGGTAGTAGCGGGGCAGAGAGGTCGGTTCGAGGGTCTTGTGCTCGCGCCCCACGTCGCCGAGCTGCTGTTGCACGCGCGCGAGCGTGGATCGCGCCTGGTCGTAGCGCGCCAAGCCACGGACGGCGCGATCCCATAGGTCACGCTCGCGACTGCCGGTTGGCCTATCAGCGAGCGCCTCGCGCGCCCATCGCGGCTCGGCGGCCAGCTCACGCGCGACAAGCTCATCGAGCAGGTCCTCACGCTCGCTTCGCACGCGTGCGACAGCGTGTTCGAGCGCGGCGCGCTCGGAGCGGATCTGATCGGGCTGGCCGACCTCCCGCACGAGCCGTTCGCACAACGTCCTGACACCGTTGAGCTCGGCTTTGACGCCGTCAAGCGCCACCGGTAGAGGTTCGTTCGCTCGCCAGCGTGCGGGTCGGGGGCGAAAGGAAGTCGTGGCGTCGACGGGATCCGCTGCGCGCGCTGGGTCAACCCGTCCTCGTGTGCGATCAGTTCTCGTTCGCGACGCTCGGCCGCCTCCAGTCGCGCTACTTCCGGGTCTTCAGCGCCTCGAGCTGCGCGTTAAGCGCGTTGAGGCGTTCCTGGATCTGTCGGTGGGCGCCGATGTTCGCGCGCTCTGACGGTGCCGGCGCTGAGCGCTCGGCGGCTGCTTCCTGGATCAATCGGGTGCTGGCGGCTTGTTCGACGTCAAGATCGTCGGGGCGGCCGGCGCCGGACACGGCGGGGAGCTGCTCGATCGCAAGGTCCTCGTCGTCGCGGGTGCGCATGTAGCGGGCGATCCGCGCGTACAGCTCCTTCTCGGTCGGTTTGTCCTGGCGCTCGCCGGGCGCGAGTTCATCACGCTCTCGCTGCTCGTGATCTGTGATCGCGAACAGGCCCGTTTGCCCGCGCGCTCGCGAGAGGGCCGTATACGACCAGCCCTTGGTCAGCTCGTACGGAGCCGCGACCACGAACGCTCGATCCACCGTGCCGCTCTGGATTCCGTGGCCCGTCAGCGCGTATGCGTGCTGGAGATGCTGTGAGACGTAGAGCGCCGGGAGGCGCCTGACCGTCGTTGCGTCGGTCTCGATCGTCACCCCGCCGGCATCGACGGCGCGTACGGTCCCGCGCGTGCCGTTGTCAACGTCCACCTGACGGTCGTTTCGCCGGCAGATCACCCGGTCCCCGACGGCGATCTGCGTGACGCCGTAGGAGCGCTCCTCGCCGAGCCCATGCTGGTCGCGCATGAGCGCCCGGGCACGTTCGTTCAGCGCGCCGCGCGTGTCGTTGTCATGGGCGATCAGCACCGCGCCCGGGAGACCGTGATCAACGGTGGCCGCTCGCCACTCCGATACCGCCTGCTCGAGCAGCTCGCTGCCCGAGCCGAGCACCACGCGGCTGTGCTCACGTGCCCATTGAAGCCAACGGTCGGGCGCGCCTTCGTGGAGCCCCGCGAGCGCGCGGCGCTCGAGCGGGTCGCGCTGGCGCATCACTTCAGACAGACGCAGGGTCCCGACCTTGCGACCCACGGCGCGCATCCACCCGCCCGCCTGCACCGAATGGAGCTGCCCCGGGTCGCCGATCGCCACCACCTTGCAGTCCGCGTTCTGCGCGGCCTCAAGCAGCACGGCGGTCTGTCGGGTCGGTGCCATCCCGGCCTCGTCGAGCACAACAATGCCGCCCGCCGGCAGCGCGTGGCCGCGCTCAAGCGAGAACAGCAGCGAATCGAGCGTGCGTGACGGGATCCCTGCTGCCTCGGCCAGCTCACGCACCGCCCTGCCGGTCGGCGCGACGCCGACCACCTGGTAGCCGCCTTGCTCATAGACGTGGCGCAGCACCCCCGCCGTGTAGGTCTTCCCGGTACCGGCGAGCGCCTCGATCACCTGCACCCCATGCCCCGAGGACACGGTCGCCTCCACCGCAGCGCGCTGCCCCTTGTTCAGCGCCAGTACGCATTCGGTAAGCGCCCGGTTGACGATCTGCGGCGAGATCCGCCCGACGCCCTCCGAGGCGCGGCCCTGGGCCGCGGCGACAAGCCTGCGCTCCACGGCGACCGGCCAGTACGCGCATGGCGCGATGGCCAGCGGCGGTGGGACGCTGAAGCTCACCAACCTTCTGATCTCGACCAAGGGCGCCAGCTCCGCCGCGATCGCCACGGACCGCGGCGGCGGCACCGTGACCGTCGCCGGCGGCACGATGACGACCTCGGGATACCGGTCGCCCGGCATCTACTCGACCGGCGCGATCATAGTCACGGGCGCGCACATGACAGCCAGCGGCGCCGAAGCATCAGTCGTCGAAGGAGCCAACCCTCTTTGTCCGCCTTCATCGACGGAGCTCTGGTGCACCAGGCACTGAGCGCCGGCGCCGCCGGCTTTTTGTCCAAGGAGAGCACCGGAGCTGGGATCTGCGAGCAGTCGCGATCGCCGCGCGCGGCGAGGTGGCGCTCGCGCCGGAGATGCAGTCGGCGCTGGCCGGAGAGCTGCGGCTGCGAGCGCCCGCCGAGGGTCCCCGACTGAGCGACCGGGAGACGCAGACCCTGGTGCTGCTGGCCGAGGGGCTGTCCAGCGGCGAGATCGCAGATGAGCTGGCCGTGAGCGGGACCACCGTCAAGAGCCACCTGCGCCATCTGTACGACAAGCTCGAGGTGTCCGATCGTGCCGCGGCGGTCGCCTGCGCGATGCGCAGCGGACTCCTGGAGTAGCTGCCTCAGCCGCTCTCGAGGGCCCGCTCGACCCCTTCAGGGACCCAGGAGACGATCGTAGTCCCTACGCCGGGCTGTGAATCGATCCGGATGGCCCCTCCCGCGAGCTCCGCACGCTCGGTCATGATCGACAGCCCGAACTGTCCGCGTCGCCCGGGAGACGACCGGAAGCCGACGTTACGGAGCGCCTCGACCGCGATCCTGTAGAGCACGGCCGCGGCCTGCTCCGATGGTCGCTTTCCGGCCCGGTCGACCAGCTCGTAGTCGATGCCCGTGAGCCCTCGCATCTGCTCGAGCCGATGGCGCAGGACGCTCCCGAGGCCCTCCCGGTCCAGCGCCTCCGGAACCAGGTCGAACATCAGGTGGCGCAGCCGTAAGCTCGCCGCCCGCAGCTCTGACTCGAGCCGACCCAGCCGCTCGCCCGTGTCGGGATCCCGGCATTGCTCGCGTGCCAGCTCGAGCTGCAGGCCGATCGCGCCCAACGCCGGCAGAGCGTCGTCGTGAAGGTCCATCGCCAGTCCCCGCCGCTCGTTGTCCTGCACGTGCAGCAGATGATCCAGTGCCCGTCGCAGCCGGCGCTCGCTCCCGGCCACGCGCTCGAGCGCCAGCGCGCGCTGCCGTCCGAGCGCGTTGAGCCTCGCTCCGGTCACGGCCACCGTCACGACCAGCACCACCACCGAAGCGAGGACCATGATGCCCACGCCCGCGCGGGCGCTGTACAGCCCAGCCAGCTGCCCGGCCAGACGCAGGAAGCCGAGCAACGGCAACGCGATCAACGCCGCCAACAGCAGCCATCTCGCCATCAAGCCACCAGGCTCTTTGCGCAGCAGCGCACCCACCAACCCGGCCTCTGATCTCGCGGTCAGCAGCCCCAGGCCCAGCACCGTGAGCACGACCACCGTATACGCCGACAGCTCACCAGCCCCGCAAGCGCTACCGCCAGAGCACAGCAGACCGAGAAACGCCTCGCAGCGCCCGCGAGGCCGTGCCCGGGGAGTAACCCCTGGAGGGCTCCATTCCAGTTCGCAGGCGCTGACCGACTCATGACCGCCCGACTCAGCTGAGAATGCCAGCTAACACGGTAGGGAGGCAAACAACCTTGTCCCCTGACCAGCTCCTCGACCCGGGGTTCGTACGCCTGACATCGTGAGCTGAAGGGGGCCGTCACCTGGTGCCCACCGGCGCACCCGGGCTCGGCCAGGCGCGCCTCTGTCCCGCCGGCGTTCTGGCACTGAGCGGGTGCCGACGCCTCCGCCATCCGGGCGGCGGCGCCCAAGACGTTCACCGCGATCGAGGGCGCCCCCAGGTCGTGCTCGACCTCGCCGATCCCAATCCGCAACCGCGCCAACGGGTGCAGCAGACCGTGGTCGAGTTCGTCGCCAAGGGGTAGCGCACGCTTGGCGTCGCGCGCACCGAGAAGGGGCAGACCCCCGGTGCCGAGTGCCAGCGGGGTGAGCAGCAGCTTGCCGAAAGAGTCAGACAGCCCGCTGGCCGCCAGCGCGATCGTCCAGACAACGGCGCTCACGGCGGTCAGCCATACCCGTACCACCCGGTCGGTCAGCATTCAACCGGCACCGTGGGGCGGCGGCATGGCTCAACGGGCCTCGGGTCACGACGGCGGTCCGGGAAGGATGAGGAGTTGCACTATTGATACGACGAGAAGCGCGCCGGCAACGCCGACCAGCCCGTAGCGCGCCACGCGGACGGGGAAGCGGCTGCCGATGCCAACCAGGAAGAGGACGGCGGCCAGGAAGACCGTGAGGCGCACGTACTTGTCCGCCGTTCCCGCGGCTGACTGGCCTTCGTTGAAATACGCGTCGGCCCTCGCGCTGAGCGCCAGCCCCTCGGCCTGTTGTGGGATTCGGTATTGCGGCATGTATGACGGGTCAGGCGGTGCGTTGGGGTTCTTCAGGGGGTGGAGTGCGATCCATGCATCGACCGCCGGGCGATACCCCGGACGCATCCGATTGAGATCCAGGCGGAAGAGCTTGGTGTTGTGCGCTGCGTAGGCGGTTTCCGCGGCGTTGAACGAGACCGAGTCGAGTGTGCGGATCTGGTTGGCTTCGATCAGGGCGAGGCTAGCTTTGGTCCGGGTCGATGAGGCCTTGGCAAGCGAAAGTGACGATTCGGTGCCCCACTTGGCGGCTGAGTAACCCGACCATGCTGCCAGCAGCGCCACGACGGACAGCAGCACCGCCTCGACGATCGCGACCCAGCGGTCACGCTGAGCGTGCCCGGCCGGCGCCTGTTCCTCTGTCGTGTGCTCGTGATGCTCGGCGATCTCCTTGCCAACCTCGCTCGCGGACAGGCCTTCAGGCACAGGGATGCTCCAGCTCTGGTGATGACCGTTTGACGAGCTGAACTTTGGAAGCCGACACCCAGCCACTCATCCGCACCAAGGGGACACTCGCAGCGGACCGCAGAGTTTCATCATCCCAAGAGGATGATGAGGCGTTGCAGCCGCAGGCTCAGCGGCGCCGGGCCGCGTTAGCTGGGTCCGCTCCCGAAGCAGTCGCTGCGGTCCGCAGACGGTAGGCATGTCACTCGGGCTCAGACTCCTGCCCGCCGGGGGTTGCCCTCCGACGTCGCCGGGCGTACGATTCCGGGTGGCGAGCCGGGAAGTCTGTTCGGTCATTCATGGGTGTGCCGTGAGACGACCGGGCTTCATTCGAGCAGCGATCGGTCCCGTTAGCGGTTCGGGACGATGAACCGGCCGTCGCTAAGTGGCTGGCGCGAGTCGCGCGTTCCCGCTGTGGCACATGGCGTGAGCCTGCGCTCGGATCACCCGCTGCTACGCGCGACCGAGGCCGTCCACTACACGGGCCAGCAGTGGGTTCATGTTGCCGCGGTGATCGCGCGGATCGAGGGCCGTGGATGGGCGGGGCCGCTGGCGGGCAGCGCCGCAGGTGTGCTCGTGATACTTACGTTCCTGCTTGCGGCGCACAAGCGGCGCGAACGGGACTGCGCGATCGAGCTGGTTCTGGACGGGTGCGAGGATATTCCGCTCGTGGCTGTGCAGCGTCAGCGCCGACGGCTTCTGTCGGAGCGGACTCGTAACGCTCTCGCCGGCAATCTCGAGGCTCTGATCCGGGAATCGGCCGGCCCTTCGAGGCTCCAGATACGCGTTACGCCGCTACCGTTCGAGCGGATGGTGGTCACGATGGCTGTGGATGAGCTTCGCGACGTAATCGGGTTCCTGCGGACCGAGGAGGTGTGCGCTCGGGGGGTCGCTCGAGCCGAGCGATTGGTCGAGCGAGCGGTGTCGCCCCTGTACGGGCAAGACGTCGGTGCGCTGCGACAGGTCCCAGCAACGACACCCACAGGGGTCAGTTTGACGGTAAGTCAGACCCAGGCCAGACGCCAATCCGTATCTTCACTGTTTGACGGAGGCCTTGAGACGAGGATTTCGGTCCTCGAGAGAGGAACTCCGTCTCATGCCACGACCAGGAAGTACGCGGAGGAGTTGTTGGAGCGCGGCGCGCGGCTGGTGTTCGAGTCCGGCCGGCCGATCGCGCAGGTCGCTGCTGATTTGGGTGTTCACCGTGAAGCGTTGCGCAAGCGTGTGCGTCAGGCCGAGGCAGTCGCCGGCGACCGACGCGATCTGTTGACCTCGAGCGAGCGTGAGCGGTGCGGGAGTTCGAGCGCGAGGTCAAGGAGCTGCGAAGGGCGAATGAGATCTTGAAGGCGGCGAGGGTGTTTTTCGCCAAGGGAGCTCGACCCGACCCGACCCGATCGAAGTGAGCACGTTCATCGATCAGCATCGCGAGCGCTTCGGTCGAGCCCATCTGCCGGACCTTGGGCGTATCGGCGTCCGGGTACTACCAGCGAGCACCGGGGAGCGGTCGGCCCGCAGCCTCGAGGACGAGCGGCTTTGCGGAGATCCGCCGTGTGCATCGGGAGAACTACGAGTGCTACGGGTCCCGGCGGGCGTGGAAGGCGCTCTTGCGCGGGGGATCGATGTCGCCCGCTGCACGGTCGAGCGGCTGATGCGCGATCACGGGATCCAGGGCGCCAGGCGTCGCGGCAAGCCGTGGCGCACGACCACACCCGATCCCGCTGGGGGCGAGGCGCCGGACCTGGTCGAGCGGGACTTCACCGCCCTGGCGCCTGACCGGCTGTGGGTGGCCTGACTTCACCTATCTGCGCACGTGGGAGGGCGTCGCGTTCTTCACGGCGATCGTCACTCGGGTCGGGTCGCCGAGCGCGTTTGCGCGCGCGGCCGCCTCGGCGATCGCCGTCTCGGTGAGGTGCTTGCGATGTTCTCCGCGCGCGGGAGGTCGAGGCACAGCAGCTCGCAGCGGTCAACACGCACAATCTTCACCCTAACGCGCGTTGCGGTGAGACGTCGGGGTTGACGCGGCTCGCCCGACTGGATCGGCCCTCCCATCTGTGGCGAATTGACAAGACGAATTAGGCATGCCATAATTTCGTCCTGCTGGTGGCTCAACAATCAGTTTCGGCGTCCGTGCAGGATTACGCCAAGGCGCTGTATGCGCTCGAGGCTCGTAGCGGCTCGGCGGTATCGACGAACGATCTCGCGGCTCGGCTCGGGGTGACCCCGGCATCGGTGTCGGGGATGGTGCGCAAGCTCACGGAGGTCGGGATCGTCGAGCATCAGCCCTATCACGGTGTGCGGCTGACCGACCAGGGCCGCCGTGTTGCGCTGGAGGTGCTACGCCATCACCGCCTGCTCGAGCTGTTCCTCGCTCAGGAGCTCGGGATGTCCTGGGACCGGGTGCATGCCGAGGCGGAAGTGCTCGAGCACGTCCTCTCCGAGGAGCTTGAGGAGCTGATCGAAGCGCGACTCGGTCATCCGGCGGTCGACCCGCACGGCGATCCGATCCCGACGCCCCTGTTCGAGATCGACGAGCGTCCGACCCGCAGCCTCGACGAGTTGGCGGTCGGTACCGCGGGACGGTT
The DNA here is from genome assembly GCA_963836065.1 of uncultured Solirubrobacterales bacterium. Classification (GTDB taxonomy): domain Bacteria; phylum Actinomycetota; class Thermoleophilia; order Solirubrobacterales; family Solirubrobacteraceae; genus Palsa-465. Next base: position 9,000 of record CAWIII010000003.1, on the reverse strand, counting down.
CGTTCGCGTGTCTGATTCTGACCCGGAGATGCTGCGCTATCTGGCCGAGCAGGGCATCACGCTGGACGCGCGCCTCGAGGTCGTCGATCGCCAGCCATTCGGTGGGCCGGTGTTCGTGCGCCTCGGCGAGCGCGAGCATCCGATCGGCGGCGAGCTCGCCCGCGCGATGCGGATCCAGACCGACGGAGACGAGCGTTGACCCCGCCGCCGGGGCCGGCGGTTCCCGCGCTCGAGGGCGCCCCCGCCGGCCAAACCCTCCCCGTCGGCGAGGTACTCGAGGAGAGCGCGCTCGAGCGCCTGCTCGCGCGCGGGCGAGTACGCGCGACGCTGGCGATGCTCGGGCCCGCGTTCGTCGCCTCGATCGCGTACGTCGACCCTGGGAACTTCGCCACCAACCTGCAGGGCGGCGCGGAGTACGGCTACCTGCTGCTGTGGGTCGTGCTGTTGGCGAACCTGATGGCGATGCTGATCCAGTACCTCTCGGCCAAGGTCGGGATCGTTACCGACCGTAACTACCCGGAGGTCGTGCGCGAGCGCTACCCGCGCGCGTTCACCTGGGGCATGTGGATACAAGCCGAGATCATGGCGATGTCGACCGATATCGCCGAGTTCCTCGGCGCCGCGATCGGGCTGAACCTGCTGTTCGGCGTCCCGCTGCTACCCGCCGGGCTGATCACCGGCGTGATCGCGTTCGCGATCCTCGAGCTCCAGACCCACGGATTCCGCCGCTTCGAACTGGCGATCAGCGCGCTGCTCGGGATCATCTTCGCCGGCTTCCTCTACGAGACGCTGCGGATCGGGCCCTCCGTGCCCGCATCGCTGCACGGCCTGCTGCCCGGGCTGCACGGCACGACCTCGCTGTACCTCGCCGTCGGGATCATCGGCGCGACCGTTATGCCCCACGTGATCTACCTGCACTCCGCGCTGACCAACGGGCGGATGGCGGTTCGAAACGACCGCGAACGCAGCCGCGTCCTGCGCTTCGAACGGCTCGACGTGATCATCGCACTCGGGCTCGCCGGCCTCGTGAACATGGCCATGCTCGCCGTCGCCGCCAAGCTATTCCACACGCCCGCGCTGTCCGGCCTGAGCACGATCCCACAGGCACACGCCGAGTTCGGTCACCTCGTCGGCGGGGGAGCCGCGATCGCGTTCGCCGTCGCGCTACTCGCGTCCGGCGCCTCCTCCTCCAGCGTCGGCACCTACGCCGGCCAGGTCGTGATGGCCGGCTTCATCAACATCCGCATCCCCCTGCTCGTCCGGCGCGCGATCACCATGACCCCCGCGATCGCAATCCTCGCCGCCGGCATGAACCCCACCAACGTGCTCGTCCTCAGCCAGGTCGTGCTCTCCTTCGGCATCCCATTCGCGCTCATACCCCTCGTCATGCTCACCAGCCGCCGCGACGTCATGGGCATCCACGTCAACCAGCGCGCGACCATGATCATCGCCTGGGGGATCGTGATCACCATCAGCGCACTCAACGTCTTCCTGCTCTACCAGCAGTTCTTCACGAGCTAACCCGCCTCGACCATCCCAACCAAGCCAGCTCGCAAGCACCGACCGAGCAGACACCGGGGCCACGCTCCCAACGCAGCGCTTGATGCCAAGCCCGGCCCGACGAGCCCGCAGGTTTCCGCCCCAACGATCACGCCAACATCAAACGCCTGGACGCCATCATCGCCAGGTACAACGTGGAGATGCTGCCCTACTGAGGGTTTTCAGCCGGCAGCGGGGGCGCGTTCATTGAGCAGTTTCGCGTGGACCTGAAGCGTCTCGAGGCAGGGCGCGATCCCGAGCTCCTCGCGTAGGAGCGTGCGGAGAGCCTCGTAGGCGCGCAGGGTCTCGGCGGTGTTGCCGCGGGCTTCGAGGGCTCGCATGAGGTGGCGGTGCCCGGACTCGCGATAGGGGGCGAGGCGGGTCAGCTCACGGCCTGCGCGCTCGGCCGCGGCCAGCTCAGTGCCGCCAACGCCGAGGCACGCCTGGGCGTAGCACTCGAGCGCGCGCAGGTAGAGCGCGTCGAGCTCGGTGGCGGATGTCCCGGATCCAGTCGGCGTCCTCGTCCGGCAGGAATCCGCGGCGGGCGGTGAACAGCGGCCCCTGGCTGGCGCCCCAGGCGCGATGCGAGTGGCCTTGAGCCAGCGCCGATTCGGCCCGGTGGATCGCCTCGCGCGCGTCCTCGAGGTCCACGAACGCATCGCGCGGGAGGGTGAGGCGTAGCTCGCTGCGGCCGTCGAGCATGTTTGGCGGGAGCAGCCGGCGGAGCTTGGAGATGAGCGCGCGCAGCGCGGTGTCCGCCGCAGCGGGCGGCGTTCGGGGCCACAGGGCGTCGATCAGCTCGTCGCGCCGGATGGCCCGCAGCCTGTGCAGGACCAGGTAGGCCAGCAGCAGCCGGCCCTGGCGGCCGGGTAGTTCGTGCTCGACCCGCCGGCCGTCGATCTCGACCGCCAGCGTGCCGCACAGCTGAGTTCTCACCGGGGCCGCCAACGTCGCGCCAACATAGCCCCAACGGCGGGCGCCTACAAACCACCGGACCGAAGGAGGTCCAATAGATGGCCAAGCAGATCAACTGCGAGTGCGGGTATGTCGCCCGCGGCGAGAGCGAGGACGAGGTGGTGGCGCGGATCCGTGAGCACATGCGGACCGATCACCCCGAGCTGCTCGAGCGCGTCTCCGACGAGGACCTCCGGGGGTGGATCGAAGAGGCATTACCGGAACGATGGGAGGTCCCCATGAGCACAGCGACGTTTGATCCCGTCGCATACAAGCCAACGACCCGCGAGCAGTGGCAGACGGCCGCCGAGCCGTGGTCCCGGTGGGGCGCGTTCATTGAGGATTGGCCCGGTGAGGCCACCGAACTGATGCTGGACATGGCCGGCGTCGGGACCGGCTCTCGGGTGCTGGATGTCGCGGCCGGCGCCGGCGGGCAGACGCTGGCCGCGGCGCGGCGGGTCGGACCGTCGGGCACCGTGCTCGCCACCGACATCTCCTCGAACATCCTCGGCTACGCCGAACAGGCCGCCCGCGACGTCGGCCTGTCCAACGTGGCCGTTCGGGTGATGGAGGCGAGTCGCTCGAAGTGGATCCCGGCGTCTTCGATGCGGTCATCTCGCGCGTCGGGTTCATCTACTTCCCCGTCGCGGCGGATCCAGTCGTAGATCGTGCTCTCTGAGATGGCAAGGCGCTTGGCGATCGCGGGCGGGCGCAGCTCTTCGTCGCGGTGGAACGGGCCCACAGGGATCTTGTAGCGATCTACCGATTTGACGGCGGGCCCGTTGAACTGGCGGTCGCGGGGCGTGCGCAAGCCGGCGGCTTGGAGCGCGGCGGCGGTCTCGGCGTCGCTGTGGTCTGCGGCCAGGCGCCCGATCAGGTCGAGTGTGGCCTGCGGGATCTGGTCGCGTTCGGGTCGCTTGACGGTGTGGCGCTCGGTGGCGCCCGAGCGCCAGCGGATCCCGACTGACAGCTCGTCGCCATGCGGCTGGAAGGTGATCGTGACGTCGTTGACGAACGCGCGTAGCAGTCGCTTGCGGTCCTTGTGGGAGGTGCTGTTCGCGGCCCATAGCGCGGGCAGGTCGTGCGCCAGCGCCTCGATCTGCTCGCGCGATGGCTCGGGCGCCGGCGTGGCCTGCGCGGTGCGCTCCGCCTCGGCGTCCCGGAGTTCGCGGAGCTTGGTCTCCCAGCGGGTCTTGAGGGTGCGGGCGACAAGGCGGTTGTCGGGCTCGCAGGCGTGGAACGCGCGCTCGGCGCGGGCGTGGCGCTCGGTCACCTCGTCGGTGGCGGCGAGCGCAAGCGCGATCTCCTCCGGTGCGAGCGCTTGCAGCAGCCGGCGGGCGACGAGCTCGTCGACGACAGCAGCCTTGACCTCGCGGCAGGCGGGCGTGTTGAGGTGCTCAAGGCGTGAGCGCGCGCACCTGTAGCCGATCGTCCCGCGCTGATAGTGCGTGCCCATCGTGCGGCCGCACGAGCCGCAGCTCACGATCCCCTGGCAGAGCGCTGAACCCTCGCGCGGGGGGCGCTCGCCCGTGCTCGTGTGGTTGGCTGCCAGGCGCGCATGGTTGGCCAGGAGCGGGGGGTTCGGCCTAGTGCTTCATCCTGCACGTTCGCTGTCACATTGGTCTGCGATAAGGGTTTTCTAGGATCGCCCGCGAAGTCCTTGCCGACAAGTTCGGCGAGGATGGAGGCTGGTGATGCCGCTGAAGGGCGTTGGCAGACGGGTCCAGGTGAATGAGGGTCGCTCCGAGCTTTGAGCGGATCGTGCGTGCGGCGAGCTCTGAGGTGCGGATGGTCGAGCGCGCGCGGATCGTGCTCGCCGCGGCGCGGGGGATGACCGGGAGGCAGATCGCGGGCGAGGTCGGTTGCTCTTTGCCGACCGTGGTGAAGTGGCGCGGTCGGTACGCGGAGCACGGGATCGAGGGGTTGAGTGACGTGCCGCGGTCCGGTGCGCCGTTGGCGCATGGCCCGGAGACGAGGGCGTTGTTGATCGCGAAGGCGTGCACCCGGCCGGAGCCGACTGCGGAGGGCGCCCGGCGGGAGCGGTGGACCTATGAGGAGCTGGGAGCGGAGGTGGGCATGTCCGCGTCGCAGGCGCACGTGATCCTGTCGCGCGCGGAGATCAAGCCGCACCGGACCGACTACTGGATGATGAGCGACTACTCGCGGCCCGAGTTCGAGGAGCGCCTGGCGAGATCTGCGGGCTGTACGTCGACCCGCCGGAGAACGTGCTGGTCGTCTCGCTCGACGAGAAGACCGGGATCCAGGCCAAGGCGCCGACGAAGCCCGACCAGCCGCCGGCGCCGGGCAAGCCCGCCCGCCGCGAGCACGAGTATTACGCCGCGTGGCAATTAGTGCGTGGTTACTTGGCGTAGGCGACGTACTCGCCGTCGAAGTACTTGCTGACAATCTCACTTGTGCGGGTAGCGAGATACTCGACGGTGAGAATGACGAGCTTGGCGAGGTTGGATGGGCGGCGTCGCGCGACGTGGGTGTGAACGTCCTGGTTGAGGAGCTCGTCGGGGTTGAGCTCCGGAGCGTACGGTGGAAGGTAGAACAGCTCCATCCGCGGATGGTCCAGCAGCCAGTACTCGACCGCGGGAGACTTGTGGAAGGAGGCGTTGTCGACAATCAGGAAGATCTTGCGCTCGGCGAAGTGCTCGAGCAGCTTGTCGAGGAAGTCCAGGAAGCGGATCTCATCGCAGGTGCCCTCGAAGATCTCGAACACGAGCGTGCCGTCGGCACCGATCGCGCTGATCACGTTGGCCGAGAAACGCTTGCCGGTCAGCGGCACGACCGCGCGCTCGCCGATCGGCGCGTAGCTCTTGCCGGCGGTCTGCCCGGCGCGCACGCCCATCTCATCGCCGAACAGCATCCGCGCCCCTTCGCGCCGCGCGCGCGCCTGGATCGCTGGGAACTCGTCCTGGAGCCACGCCCGCACCCGCTCGGGGTCCTGCTCGAGCCACCGCCGCTGCGGCTTCTTGCCCGAGAACCCCCAGCGACGCAGGTAGACACCAACCGTCTGGCGGCTGAGCCCGATCCCGAACCGCCGCTCGATCAGCGCCTTGACGGCCTGCCTTGACCACAACACGCCGGGAATCTGCAGCTGATCGGGGTTCGTGCCCTTCATCAGTCCGATCAGCTCTGCCTGCTGGGCGTCGGTGAGCGCCATCTGCTCGCGCGAGCGCCGACCACGCCGCCGCTCCCTCAGTCCCTCAAACCCCCCGAGCTGGTGGCGCGCCATCCACAGCGACACCGTCCGCAGATGCACCCCCATGGCCTGCGCCACGACCGCGTGAGTGCGGCCCGCCAACACCATTCTCACACCCCGCTCACGCAGCGCTTCCCGAGTCTCGCCTGACACCAGCCTAGCGTCACTCATCACACAGTCAATACTATCATACTGACACACTCGAATGTACTGTTACCTGACGTACTATTTGCCACGCGCTGTGATACACCAGAAACGGCACCCAGTGCCTGTTCGCGTGCCTCAATGCAGGAGGGGGACGTGCTGGCGATGCCTTCGAAGACCCGCAATCGGTGGGACCTGATGCGCTTCCTCGATCACCTCGACGACGAGATCCCAGTGGTCGAGGGCCAGAAGATCGTCGCGATCACCGACAACCTCTCCACCCGCGGCACCGAGGAAGTCGAGAAGTGGCTGAAGGACCATCCCCGCTGGAGCTTCCAGTTCACACCGAAGTACGCCTCGTGGCTCAACCAGATCGAGATCTTCTTCTCGATCCTGTGGCGGCGACTGCTCAAGCACGGCATCTTCACCTCCGAACAGGACCTCGCCTGCCAGATGCTTGCGTTCATCGAGACCTACAACCAGACCGCCAAGCCATTCAAATGGGCGTACACAGGCAAGGTCCTCGAGGCATGAGGGCGCGGATTAACGGGATGCACCACTAGTCTGCCGGCGGCTTTGGCTTGGCGCCCTGGATGAAGTTGGCACCGAGCACCTCGCCTACTTCGACTTCGACAGCGGGTTCTCCGACTGTGCCGAGTCTGACCACTGTGCGGCAGCGTCATCACGAAGGCCCACACCATGCGCCCTGCTTCTCGATGGGTCGAACCAGCGGCCGAGACGGCCGTAATTTACCTCGGCATCCTCACCGGGTGGCGTGATCTCCTTGGGCAACGTGATCTCTTCCGGACGGACCGCGCGGATGTGCCTGCGCACGAACCGACGACAGTCTCGTCACTCCCTCACCCACGCCGGATGCGACCGCGTCGTGCCTCTTGGCGATCGCCAGCTCATCATCGCCTGCATAACGGACAGCCTTTGATGGTCGAGGCGCCTGTTCCCGCGTGAAGCGGTACCGCGGTCCCTTCAGCGGCGGTGACCGCCGCTCTCCTCCTTCTCATCGAAGGGGAAGTGAGCGAGCCCGCTTGCGGGTTATGCGCAAGCGGGCTGCGGTGAGCTCCCGATGCGGGAAGGCGCCACAGCCCTCGTCATCGAACAAGTTTAGGAACGGGGTCCCAGCTCAGGCCGGGGACGCGACTCGCGCGGGGCCCGCCCGAATGGGGGTGTCCAATGAAACGGCTGGTGAATCACTGGTCGTTGCCGGCGATGAGAGCTGCGTTGATCGCGTTGTGTTCCGTTTGCTGGAAAAGCGTGATGTCAGGGGAGCGGAAAAATGCGCTGCGCCGCTGGCTTGGGCGCGAGCACCAACTCGCCGTGGTGTTGCGTCGGTTGATGCTGTTCGTCGGTCTGGCGTGCATGGGGTCGCTGCTCATGTTCGCGCGCAGCGGTCAGGCTGCGGTCGTCCGGGATGCGGCCGCTGCGTCTGGTGCCGTGTCCTTCGATCAGCCGTCTTACACGGCCCATGAGAATCAGGGCTATCTGACGATCACGATCGAGCGGACCGGCGACCTCAGCGGTGATGAGCACGTCGGTTACGGCGTCAAGAGCCAGGGTGCCCAGCCGGGGATCGACTTCAACGTCGTCCCCAACACCTATGTGACGTTAGCCCCTGGCCGGAGCAGCTACAGCTTCACCGTGCAGATCATCGACCAGGGGATGCACACCGCCATCCCGGTGCAGGCGCTGGCCTATCTATACGGCTCCTATCCCAACAGCGTTGGAGCCAGCAGCAACGCGCCGGTCACGATCCTGCGCGACGACCCCGCGAAAGCTGACAGTCAAGGGATTGGGCTTGGTCGGGTGGTTGGCTCCGGCTGCGGGGGCGCTTGCGTTCAGTCCCGCAGCAGTGACGATCCTTGAAAGGAATGTGTTGGCTCAAAGCATCCCAGCCCGGCGGACAGATCGGCAGACCCAGGCGGAAGGAGAGAGAACGCCGGGGCCGCCGTGAAGGCGCCCACCGTCGGCTGGGGCACGGCGCGCACGATTGGCGACCTTGCCGCCGCGCTCGCGCTGCTGGTCGCCTTCGACCGCAACCCGCTGGGGCCGCTGTCGATCTTCAAGATCAACGGGCTCGCGTACGCCGACGTCACCCAGCTGATCGCGTTCGCGGGCTTCCTGGCGATGTTCTTCTTCCTCAGCCTGTCAACCGAAAGCAGTACCGCTGCCGTTGTGTCACGCACCTCACACAGGAACCCGCCCAGCTTCCGACCGATGAGCCTATGAGTCGGGTGGGAGGTCGTCTACGAAAGGAACCCCATGAAGCGCATCTTGGACCAATTTTCCTTGGATTCGACCTATGACTGCTGGGCCAGCTCCCAGGAACTTCAGGAAGGTCCTTCGGGACGCCCTGGACCAGCGGCAGCTGAAGAACAAGGCCTTCGCCGACATGGTCGGTGTCTCGGAGAACACCGTCAGCAACTGGACGAGGGGGCAGTACCAGCCCAACCACGCACGCACCGAGAAGATCGCCGATCTGCTCGGACTGACCATCGACGAGCTTCATGGACGAGTTCCGGCTCGCTCGATCGCTCAGCGGTACGCGCCGGCGGTTGAGATGACCGACGCAGAGGCGCAACGAATTGTGAGCGCGTTGGCGTCCCTTGACGTGAACGCGGAGGCCGCCCTCGACACCCTGCAATGCGTGACGCCGCCACTTATCGAGATCCTCGCTGCAGCCCGCAAGCATGCCGCTCAGATGAACGGCGGCTCCTGAAGCTGCCCATGCGACGGGCGAAGGATTCTTCACTGGTCGCGCGCCGCGCGGAAGCGGGCGATGAAGCGACTCGCGACGCTGTTGGTCTGCGGGTGTTCGCGCAGACGTTCACGCGGCCTGGTCACGCACTGCCTGCCGGCAAGCAAAACCCCCCGATTACCGGGGGGTTTTTCTATGTGCCGTGGAGGACTCGAACCTCCAACCTTGGGATTTGCTCGCTCCATCGCCGGGTAAAGCTCGCGCTTGAGGATCGTCCCGTTCACGAGGTCGGCTCACCCGACGATGACCAGGGTGTCGTTGTCCCCGGCGACCGAGCTCGCCCCACCAGCCGCCGAGACCTGTTGCCCAATCCGTTGCCCACGAACAAGAATCGGGCGGGCGGGCATAGTCTGTGGCACAAGAAAACCCCGCCTGAGCGGGGCTT
>CAWIII010000002.1:0-414343 GCA_963836065.1 uncultured Solirubrobacterales bacterium | reverse complement strand
AGGGCTCACGAAAGAATTAGTGGCCCCTTTTGGGTTGGGTGGATCGTGTAGTTCCAGTCTGGATGGAACTGGTCGCGGGCGATGTCCACGGCGGCAAGCTCTTGGTCGGTGACCTTGATCCCTTTCTCGTAGTGGCCGGGGTCCAGGCGCGCGTAGACCTTCAGGCCGGTGCTGGTCGTGGTCGCGCCGATCAGGTCGATGATCACCTGCAGGCTCTCAAGCGGCCGTCCGCGCCAGTTGAGGCTGACGTAGCTGAACATGCGATGCTCGATTTTGTTCCACTTCGACGTCCCGGGCGGAAAGTGGCAGACGCGGATCGGCAGCGCGAGCTCGTTGGCGAGCTTCTGCAGCTCGGTCTTCCACAGGCGCGTGCGGCTGGAGTTGCTGCCGCCGCCGTCAGCAGTGATCGTCAGGCACGTCGCTTTGGGGTAACGCTTCTGGCCGAGGTACTGCCGCCACACGCGGATCGAGTTGACCGCGAACGCGCTTGTGTCATGGGTGACACCAACGCTGACCATCCCCTCGTTGGCTTTGATGTCGAGCACGCCGTACGGGATCGCGTGCCCCAGATCCTTGTCTTTGAAGTCGTGGCAGCGAACCTCGACCGGCCGCCCAGTCGGCTCGTATTCCCGCCCGACAGCCTTGAAATCCCCGACCAGCTCGCGCTTTTTCGCGTCTACGGATATCACCGGCTGATCCGCGGCGAGCGCCGCGCGTGTCGTCTCGTTGATTTGCCGAAACTGCGCGTCACGGTCAGGATGATCCTTCCCCTCCCGCGTCTTGGAGTTCGCGTGCAACCGAAACCCAAGCCCCCGCAAGAGCTTCCCGGACGTCCGATCGGACACCTGATGTCCTGCCGCCTGAAGCGCACTCGCGATGTTCTGCAAGCTCTTCGAGCACCACCGCAACGGCGAGCACGGATCCCCACGCGTATCCGGATCCACCAACGCCTCCAACGCTCCCACCAGCTCCGGATCAGACTCCGTCAACCGCGGCCGCCCCGCACCCGGCCGACGGACACGACCCGCCTCGAGCCGTGTCCCCTCCCGCAGCTCTGCGATCCCACGCTGCACAGTGTTCTTGCTGATCCCCGTCGCACGCACGACAGCCGCGATCCCGCCCGGCCCACACGACCGAGCCTCCGACGCCGCCCACAACCTGCGCTGACGCTCGTTCAACTCCGGCCCCAACCCCCGATAACGCTCAACAATCTGCGATTCATCGATCATGCCCCCGCGATACGCCACCACAACCCAACATCCTGCCACAGCCCACTAATTCATTCGTGAGCCCTTACCCGTTTGCTCGGATAGTTGCCTGGGATCTCGGCGATCGCGCCGACCGGCCGGAACCCGGCAGCTCAACCTCCTCGAACACCACGCCCCGTTCCTTCAGCGTGGCGACCCTGGTGTCGATGTCGTCCACCTCCCAACCCATCTGGGTGAACGTCCCGGGCGACGCTCCACTCGACGCAAACAAAGCAAACTCGCCGTTCTCGTCGCTACGCGACCGTTATGAAGCATTTCGTGTTCGTCCGTTGAGGTGATTCGGGGTGGCTGAGTCGCTTGGCATTGGTCCTCGCACGGATCGGCCGATTGGATCTTCTCAGGAGGCCAATGACGACCTACCGTGCCTGTAATGAGCGCCGGTGACACCGACAGACGGCGCGACTGCGATCTCTACGAGGAGCCGATCAGGCATGCATCCGATTCTGATCAAGACAATGTCCGAGGCGCTCGTTGCCGCTCGGCTGAGAGATGCGGAGCCCTTGAGGGCCTTGCGAGTTGAGTCAGGCCGGACAGCGCGGATCCGGCAGGAGCGGTCACGGTAAGCCGCGGCGATCCGCTCGCTGCCCAGACAGCCTCCCGCCCGACCGACCCCCAAGGCCGTCGCGTGCGTCGCGACCCATCGGCGCTCGCCGAAGACTGCGGTCCGGGCCTCGCGACGCACTCGTTCGAGAACCGTGCCGCGGACATCTCCCGTCGAGACCGCGGCAAGCGTCTGCTCCCGAGCGGATCGAGAAGGTGAAGGACGTGAATGCCCCATTTACTGAGATCGGTCCGGAGCTCGTCGATGGCCTGATCGCCCTCTACTGCGACTGGCGAGAGGTCCCGCGACGCCGCCGGCCCCGACCCGGTTCCCGTCCAAGCTACGGAGACACGCGCAATCCAACGGGACGCTGCATCAAATTGAGACCCTCCTCCGTGCCGGCGGCCGTGGATACGTGCGCCTGCTTCGCCACGACTTGGCTCCTCAGGCGATGTTGCAGGAGCGGCTTGGGGTATCGCTCGCCGAGCTGAACCTACCGGTCAAGACGCAAGTCGAGATTATCTGCGCCACGGGGAGACGTGCCCGGGACGTAGCGCCCGAGCCGAGCTTTGCTTCCGGAAGGGACACAGCGACGCTCACCCTGACAACACGCTCTGGGTCCTGCGAGGGCGGAACACTCCCCAGGCGGAGTTCAAGTTCGTGACGCGGCTGAGCCAACTGACCGGCGTCGACGCCCAACCGATTTGGCAGTGCGGGTTCATCGAGCGAGTCTCGACGGGGTTGCTCGCGCTGCGCGTGGGCCGGGAGGCGCTCGGGAGGTGCATGCTCGCAGTCGCAGTGAGCTGCCCTGGGATTCGCGGAGGCTTTGAAACGAGGATTCGTTCCTCGAGCAAGGAACTGCAAGTTCATGCCCAGAGCCAGGAAGTATCCAGAGGAGCTGATCGACCGTGGCGTGCGTTTGGCGCTCGAGTCGGGCCGGCCGGTAGCTGCGGTCGCGCGCGATCTCGGTATCGGTCACGAGGTGCTGCGTAAGCGGGTTCGTCTGGCCGAGGCCGACGGCGGCCTGCGGCCGGATCTGCCCACGACCGAGGAGCGCGAGGAAATCAAGAAGCTCCGCAAGGAGAATCATGAGCTGCGTCGCGCGAACGAGATCTTGAAGGCTGCCAGCGTGTATTTCGCGATCGAGCTCGACGCAGACCGACCGAGGTGAGCGCGTTCATCGATGATCACCGCGACCGCTTCGGCGTCGAGCCGATCTGCCGGACCCTGGACGTGTCGGCGTCCGCGTACCACCAGCGCGCGACCGGCGAGCGGTCCGCCCGCCGCGTCGAGGACGAGCGGTTGACCGTCCGGATCCGGGAGGTGCACGAGGCCAACTACGAGTGCTACGGCTACCGTCGCACGCACGCTCAGCTGGTTCGCGAGGGCGAGACCGCCGGCCGTGACCAGGTCGCCCGGCTGATGCACGCGGGCGGCATCCAGGGCGCGAAGCGGCGCGGCAAGCCATGGAAGACGACTACCGCGGATCCTGAGGCGCAGCGGGCGTCTGATCTCGTCCAGCGGGACTTCACCGCCACCGCGCCGGACCGGCTGTGGGTCGGGGACTTCACCTACCTGCGGAGCTGGGAGGGCCGGTCGTTCTTCTCGTTCATCATCGACGTGTTCTCGCGGATGATCGTCGGGTGGCAGATCGCCCGTCACATGCGCACCAGCCTGGTGCTCGACGCGCTCCGGATGGCGCTCGCGATCCGCCAGCCCGGCGCGGACTTCGAGCTCGTGTCCCACAACGACCACGGCTCGCAATACACCGCGGAGGACTACACCCAGCAGCTCGACGATGCGCACGTGCTGGCGTCGGTCGGGTCGGTCGGCGACTGCTACGACAACGCGCTCGCCGAATCGTTCGTCGACAGCTACAAGACCGAGCTGATCGCCGATCGCGTGTGGCGCTCCCACGCGCAGCTCGAGCTCGCGACCGTCGACTACGTCGCCTGGTTCAACACGCGCCGGCTGCACTCCTCGCTCGGGAACGTACCGCCCGTCGAGCACGAGCAGCGACACGTCGCGGCGCTCGCCGCTGACCCTGAAGCGCTGCTGTCTCCGACGGGCTCTGTCACCCTTGAACCGCTCCGGGGTGTACGACCCCTTCGGGGTCGTCTCCGCTGTGAGGGTGGGTAACTATTCACACTAACTTGATATAATTACTCACAAGGACCTACAAACCCGGTCTCCGTCAAACCCAGGGCATTCCACAGAGGTGTTCGCCGCGGTCTGAGGGCTTGCCCCGGCCTGAGCGAGTAAAGGCGCGTTTACGGCCGTGCTCTTATACCTCGGGAACGAAGCCGATGAACAACGTAGTCAATCCAGATCGGTAGCGATCTGTGGGCCATGAACAGGTGACCGGTGTCGGGCAGGATGAGCTGCGAGACGTCGCTCCGCGGCTCGGCAATTCGCATGCTGGAGCGCTCAAACTGGATTTCGTGCCGCCGATCTGCGCGGCTGAGCATGCATGCGATGTTCTAGCGCGCAAATCAGCCGGGCAAATGTCGATTTGAGCTCCCGAGCATGTGGCGGTGGGTGGTGTGTCGTCCCCGCCCAGCCGCTCGCCCCCCGGTGTCCCTGGAAGGCGGCGCACATCGACCGCTCGTTCTCTCGCCACTCCCACCTCGACCGATCAGTCTCGCCTGCCGGGCCGGATGGCGGCGAAAGCGCCGTCCGGCCTTGCCCGTCGCCGTCCTCACGAATCTCGCCGGCTTGCTCGGTCCAGCCGAAGACTGCCTCGACGAGAAGGAAGAAACCGGCCAGGATCCACCACGCGAGAATCGTCTTATCGCCGGTGACGGCCACCTGGTTGCGCGATGTTGCGCGGGACCGCCCCCAAGATCTTGAAGGATCGTACATCGGTGGCTCCTTTGACTTGGCCCTGCCGGTCGGCGTCTGCCCAGTGGTGGTAGGCGAAGAAGCCTGAAGGCTGGTCGTGTGCGTCGCTTAGGGTGAACACCTACATTTGGGCGGCACGGCTGGTTATCGTGGTCTGGTGTTGCGGGGCCGGAGTCGGAGCTAGAGCTGCTGCGCGATGTCGTGGTGCGAGCGCGGGCAGCTCAAAGTTGCGCGCTGGTGCTGGTGGGTGAGCCTGGGATCGGCAAGAGCACGCTCTTGGAGCGCACAGTGGAGCTGGCGGACGGCTTTCGCGGGTTGCGGGCGCGAGGCGTACAGGCGGAGTCGGAGATCGCGTTCGCCGGGCTCCAGGAGCTGTTCCGACCGGTTGTGGATCGGTTGCCGGAGCTGCCGGAGCGCCAGCGCGCGGTGTTGGCGGGGGCACTGGCAATTGGTCCGCCCGTCTCTGGCGATCCGTTGGCGGTTCGCGCTGCCACGTTGAGTCTTCTGGCGATTTGCCGCACGCCGGCTGGACAGCGACGGAATCGCGGCGAGGCCGCGCGCGGTCTCGAGCGCGAGTGCCGGGCCCATGCTGGGGAGGCAGACGAGCTCGCGCAGGTACTCCACATTGGTTTGCAGGTCCCCATCTCGTCGGCGCTCGGGCTCCTCGAACTCGGCCTCGGCAACATCACCGCAGCCGCCGAGCAGCTCGAGCGTTGCGCTCGATCAGCAAACGCATCCGGTCTCGGCTGCCCGCCGGTGGTGCCGTATGAGCCGGACCTCGCCGATGCGCTGCGAGCAGAGGGGCGCGAGCGCGATGCCCATGCCGCTACTGAGCGCTTGCAACAAAGGGCCGAACGCTCGCAATCCCCCTGGGGTCTCGCGACGGCGGCGCGCTGTCGAGGCATGCTCGCCGACGAGCAGCAGTTCGAAGCCGAATTCCAAACCGCGCTCGCCCTCCACCAGGAACCTCCGACTTCATTCGAGCGTGCTCGGACCAAGCTTTGCTACGGAGATAGGCTGCGGCGTGCCCGGCGACGCGTGGACGCCCGCGCCCAGCTCACGTCCGCGCTCGCGACTTTCGAGCGGCTGGGAGCCGCACCTTGGGCCGAGCGAGCGGGCCGCGAACTCGCCGCGACCGGACCGACGGCGCGACCGCGCCACGATCCGACGGCCGTCGATCGCCCCACCCCGCAAGAACTTCGCGTGGCGCTGCTGATTGCCGACGGAGCGACCATCCGCGACGCCGCCCTCCAGCTTTTCCTCAGCCCGAAGACGATCGAGGCGCATCTCACCCGTGCCTACCGCAAACTAAATGTCCATAACCGCGCGCGGCTCGCGAGGATCCTCACCAGCCACGATCCGGACCACGGGGTCTAAGCTCCCGCGAAGCGTGAAGCCCAACCGTTCAATCCCGCGAGCGATCGTGATTCCGGTTCTCATCTATCCGGACGTGCGTGAGGCGGTCGACTGGCTGGCCAAGGCGTTCGGGTTCGTCGAGCGCGTACGAATCGGCGAGAACCACCGCTCACAGCTCAGCTTCGGCGAGGGAGCAGTGATCGTTGGGGACGTGCGCCACGAGCGCCGGCCACCGCGCCCCGGCGAGGTCACGCACTCGGTGATGGTGCGCGTGGAAGACGCGGAGGCCCACTGCGAGCGGGCGAGAGCGGACGGCGCCCGGATTGTCATGGAGCCGACCGATTTCGAGTACGGCGAGCGGCAGTACACGGCCGAGGACCCAGCGGGTCACCAGTGGACGTTTTCCGAGACCCTTGCCGACATCGCCCCGGAGGAGTGGGGCGGGACGTCCGTCACCCCGGACTAGTCGCCAGAGACGCCAAGGGGCGTCCTTAGTTGAGTCGGGCTTGCAGGGCTTGGAGATCTGCCTGAAGGGCGTCCCGGTCCGACCCTTCGGCCGGGAGCGTGAGCCGCATCTTGGCGGCGCGGATGGCGGGGCCGAGGTCGCCGCGCCGGCGGTAGGTCGCGACGAGGTTGTTGAGCATTCGCATCGCGATCGCATGAGGATGCCATGGCCGTATGAAGCTCTGAGGGACCTCTGCGTCAACGACCCGGCCGCCGGCGAAGGGATCAAGCAGCAGCGGCGGATCGGTGCCGAAGTGGCCGACCACGAAGTGGCCTGGCAACCCGACGCCGGCGAGCGGAATCGCGGCTCGGCGACCAACTTCGATGTACACCACCGACAGCAGGATCGGTAGGCCGCGGCGCCTCGAGAGCACAACGTCGAGCATCGAGTTGTCGGGGTGGTCGTAGCGTTCGCGGTCACCCGCGAACCCGTGCGTGACGCCCAACAGCTGGCCGCACGCCAGCGCCAGCTCGTCCGCTCCTCCGCTCGTCTGGTTGGCAACGTGCGAGAGCTCTGCGCTGAGAACGTCAAGCTTCATCATTGCCCCGGACGCATCGACGTCCCGAAACTCCGCGGCGAGCGCAAGCGCCAGAGCGTCCATGGCCGGGTCTGGCGTTGTGGCTAGCTCGGCGAACGAGGGCAGCTCCGACATTCGGCCATTGTGTCGCCGACGACGTGCCAATTCGAATCCGCGATCACGCCACTGCGCGGGTCACCCGTTCAGGAACGGACGCTTCCGAGAAAGGCCAGGAGCGCCCGGTTTACCTCGCCCGGGCGCTCTTGCTGGACCCAGTGGCCGGCTCCGTCGATGACGACCTTGTCGCGCAGATCGGTGACGTAGCCGCTCATGATCTCGGCCGGCAGGAATCGCTGGACCGGATCGCGCGAGCCGGTAAGGAAAAGCGCGGGTTGCTCGATGCTGCGGCCGGCGAGGTGGGCGGTGAGCTCCCAAGTGCGGTCAAGGTTGCGGTAGTAGTTGAGCCCGCCGGTGAAGCCCGTTCGCTCGAACGCCTCAACGTAGACTCGGAGATCTTGCTCGGTCAGCCACGCCGGCCGGTCCGGGTGCTCCTCTTCCCGTGACCACTGCGGCGTCCACTGCCGGCGGGTCGTCAGCGTGCGCCGCGGGTCCCGCGCCAGCGCCGCGTCAGCGATTCCCGGCAGCTGGAACCAGACGATGTAGAAGTCCTCGCCGAAACCCTCACGCAGCAGACCTACGGGCGGTGCGGGCGGGCGCGGCATGAACGGCACACTCATGCCTACAACCGCCGAGACCCGCATCGGGTGGGCGAGCGCGAGCTGCCACACCAACGTTGCGCCCCAGTCGTGACCGACGAACAGGGCCCGGTCTTCGCCCAGCTCGTCGAGCAGCCCGAGCATGTCCTCACTCACGCTCGGCAGGTCGTAAGCATCGACATCCGTCGGAACCGAGCTCTGCCCGTAGCCGCGCAGGTCCGGCGCCACGGCGCGATAACCGGCCGCCGCCAGCGGCGGCAGCTGGTGGCGCCAGGAGTACCACAGCTCCGGAAAGCCGTGGCACAAGATCACCGGCGGCCCGTCGCCGAGCTCGGCGACGTGAAGCTCGATTCCGTTGAGCCGCAGTTGGCGATGAGTGATGCCCTCGACGTCGGGAAGCATCGGGAACGGCGATCGTACCGAGGCCGGCAGCCCAGCATCCTCTACCAGCTCACGATGGCCGATCGCCTACCATCTCCGCGATGCAACGCGAGGAGCTCCGGGCGCTTCAGGCACCGCTCAAGGATCGGTACGCGACTGAGGTCGGTCGCGACCTCGCTCGGGCATTTCCGTGCCTTCGGGGCGGGTGCGCGCTGAGGGTGACCTTGACTTCCGTGGCACGCTGGCTGTCGACCGCGACGCACCGGTGGGCTTCTCTGCGATCCGGCTGTCGTTTGAGCTTGACACCGACGAGTTAGCAACTCGCGACCCTCCGCAAGCTCACCGAGCGCTGCTGCGTCGTCTACCAGACGCTCGCTGTCACCCCCACTCTCTCGACTGCAGTTAAGTGATCACGCGTTCCGCGCCGGTGTAGATGTTCACTTTGCCGCCGCGAGCGAAGCCCGCCAGGGTCATGCCACGATCGGCGGCGAGGTCGATCGCCAGCGAGCTGGGAGCCCCGACGCCGACCAGGATTGGCACGCCCGCCATGGCCGCTTTCTGAACCAGCTCAAACGACAGTCGCCCGCTCACGCACAGAATGCTCCCGGTCAGCGGAACGTCGCCGTCGAACAGTGCTCGGCCCACCACCTTGTCCATCGCGTTGTGGCGTCCGACGTCCTCGCGGACGATCAGCAGCCTGCCGCTGGCGGTGAACAGGCCGGTGGCGTGCAGTCCTCCGGTGCGCGCGAAGGTTGGTTGGCGCAGGTGATCCGGCAGCCCGGCCAGCAAAGCGCGATTCACTCGTGGACCGGGCGGCGCGGGCGGGGCATGGACGGCCACCTCTTCCAGTGCTCCCTTGCCGCACACTCCGCACGATGACGTCGTGTAAAAGCGCCGCTCGCCGGGGTCCCGCGTCAACGGCCCCTGAATCTCGACGATGTTGGCGGCAAAGTCGTCCGTTAGCCTCGCCGCACGAGGCTCGTCGATCAGCCCTTCGCCGTATAGGAAGCCCAGGGCCAGCTCCTCATCGTGTCCTGGTGTGCGCATGCTGACAACGAGGGGCGCACCATCAACCCGGATCTCGAGCGGTTCCTCGACCGCGACCTCGTCGCGCTGACCATCGCGCAGGATCGTGGCGATCATCCCGGCCACGGGCGCGTCGCCGTCCTCGCGGTTCACGCCGAGTCGGAGGAGTCAGGCTTGGGGTGTACGTGCTGGAACCCGAAGCGACCCTTGATGCAAAGGTTCCCACGCGTGATGTCGTGGTCGTCGGGAGAGCTGACCTTGACGATCTGGTTGTCCTGCACGTGCAGCGTGAGGTTGCAGCCCACACCACAGTAGGGACAGATCGTTTCGGTTTGGGTCTGGCGCGGCTCATCCCAGGCGGCGGTCTCGCGCAGCTCGTGCTCGGAGCTGAACATCAGCGCGCCGGTCGGGCACACGGCGATGCAGTTCCCGCAGTACACACACGCCGACTCGGGCAGCGGGTTGGCGTATTCGGTCGAGATGCGGGCGTCGAACCCGCGCCCGGCGACGGTGATCGCGAAGGTGTTCTGGTACTGCTCGCCGCAAGCGTCGACGCACTTGTAGCAGAGAATGCACTTGGAGTAGTCACGCACGTAGAGGTCGTTGTCGACCTTCGTCGGGGCGTGCACCGTGGCGGCGGTCTGACCGTCGGGTCGCTCGTGGTGTCCGGCGCGCTTGTGGTCGCGCTCAGAGTCGGGGGGCGCTGGCGGTCCGTAGCGCTCGGGGTGAGCGCCGTAACGCTGTAAGTACGCCTGCGCAGCTGGAGTGATTGACAGATCAACCGAGGAGGCGAGGAACTCAATCACCATCTTGCGGCTGTGGCGCACACGGTCCGAATCGGTGCGGATCACCATGTCTGCCTCGACCTTGCGCGAACACGCGGGCACAAGAGCGCGGCCGCCCTCCATCTCCACCACGCAGATGCGACACGCGTTGGCCGGAGAAAGCGTCTCGCCGAAGCACAGTGTCGGGGTATCGATCCCCAGCTTGGCGCAAGCGTCCAGGACGGTGGAGCCCTCCGGCACCTCGACCTGCTGCTCGTCGATCGTGAGCCCCACGAGTCGCGGCGGCGGTTGCGTCGGGGCCATGGGCAACTCGATCATCTGCGTCCACCTCCGTTGAAGACCCCCAACCGGGCGATTGCCGACTCGATCGCTGCCGAGGCGGTCTGGCCCAGCCCGCAGATCGAAGCGTTGCGCATCGCCTCTCCGATCTCGGCGATCAGCGCAAGCTCGTCCTCGACGGTCCCGCGGGTACGACCCGAGAGCAGCCGGGCGAGGCTTTCTTCCTGGCGTACCGTTCCCACTCGGCACGGCACGCACTGGCCGCAACTCTCATCCCGAAAGAATGCGGCGATCACCATCAGCAGATCGCCGAGATCGACGTGTTCGTCGATCGCGACCAGCACACCGGAACCGAGCGTCGTCCCGCCCGCTCGCGTGTCCTCGAACGTGAGCGGGAGATCCAAGTCCCCGGTGGTGACGAAGCTGCCGGCCGCTCCCCCAAGCAGCACCGCGCGAAGGCGCCGTCCAGGAAGCACCCCGCCCGCGAGCTCGAGCATCTCACGCATCGTGGTCCCGAACGGCACCTCGTAGGTGTCGGGACGCGCCACCGCCCCCGAGACGCAGAACAGCTTCGGCCCGGTTGAGCGATCGGTCCCGATGCCGGCGAACGCCACGCCGCCCTCCAGCACGATCGGCAGCGTATTGACGAGCGTTTCGACGTTGTTGATCACGGTCGGCTGGCCGAACAGCCCTCGATCGACGGGAAACGGCGGCTTGTTGCGCGGCTCGCCGCGGTAGCCCTCGATCGAGCCCATGACCGCCGTCTCCTCGCCGCAGATGTAAGCGCCCGCGCCCTTGCGCAGCTCGACGTCGAACCTGAGGCCGCGAGCGAGGATGTCCTCGCCGAGAAAGCCCCGTTCGCGGGCCTGCGTGATCGCGTTTTCCAGCCGCCGGAGCGCCAGCGGATATTCGCCGCGCAGGTAGATGTAGCCGTACTCGCAGCCAGTCGCATAAGCCGCGATCGTCATCGATTCGATTAGTGAGAACGGATCGCCCTCGAGGACAACGCGATCCTTGAATGTCCCGGGCTCAGATTCGTCGGCGTTGCAGATCAGATAGTGGGGGCGGCGGGGCTCGTGGGCCACGGCGTCCCACTTGCGCCCAGTCGGAAAAGCGGCACCGCCTCGACCCATCAGCTTTGAATCGAGGATCTCCCGGATCACCCCATTGGGGCCAAGATCAAAGGCGCGGCGAAGCGCGGCATAACCGCCGTGGGCGCGATAGTCATCCAGGCTCTCGGGATCGGCCACTCCGATTCGCCCCAGTAGGTAAAGGCCCGGCTGGCCGACTTGCGGCGGCACTGCCGAATTAGGGGGCGGGGGCGTCACGCCGGCCATCACCTCGAGCAGGCCATCCTGGTTTACCTTGGCCATTTCCCGCTCGGCTGGCGCCTGGCCGGACTCGATCAGCAGGGCGGCCGGTGCCCGATCGCACTGCCCCAGACACGGACTGCCCAACCACGTCGAACCTTCAACATCGGTCCCCTCGGGACCGATCTGCTCGGTGAGGGTTGCGATCAGCGACTGCGAGCCGGCGCAACGGCACACCACATCGTTACAGACATGCAACACGCGGGGCGCCCGCGGCTCGAGCGAGAACAGCGCATAGAAGCTCGCGACCCCGTAGACGTCCGCGGGGGGAATGGTCAGACGGCGCGCGATGTAGTTCAGAGCTCCCGGGCTGATCCATCCGGCCTGCTCGTGCAGCGCGTGCAGGGCCGGCAACAGCTGGTGGCGCTCGGCTCGGGCGGCATGTCCGCCATGAGCCGAATGACCATCGTCGAGCCCATCTGCCGCTATCCAGCTCGACACCGGCGGACCGAGGAATGCATCGACGGCGTCGCGTTCGGCCGACGTCGCCTCGGCGTCCAGCAGATGCAAGTCCACGCTAGCCGCCAGCCTCCCCGCTCGCCACCCCGGCCACCTCCCGGTCCCCTCCGCCCCGCTTCTCGACGCGAACGGCGGTGGCTTTGAACTCGGCCGTCCCTGACTTGGGATCGGTGGCATCGATTGTCAGCTCGTTGACGTCGATGTCATCCCCGAAGTGCATCGTCATGAACGCCAGCCCTGGGCGCAGGGCGCAGTCGAGATGCACGGGTGCCTCGATCGAGCCACGGCGAGAGGTGATGCGCACAACCTCTCCCGGCTCGACGCCCAGCTTCTCGGCATCCTCGGGGCACAGATCGAGTGTCTCCCCGCGGCGCAGCGGCGAGCTGTACAGGTTTGACTGCACTCCGGTGTTATATGAATCCAGGCGCCGACCGGTCGTCAGACGGATCGGGAACTCGTCGTTGAGCTCGTCGATTGGCGGCGACCACGTCGTGACCGAGAATGGTGCCAGCGGTCCCTGAACCGGCTGCTCCCAGAGCCGCCCGTGCAAGAACAGCGAGCCGGGATGATCCTCGCTTGGACAGGGCCACTGCAGGCCACCCAACTCCTCGAGCCGCGCGTAGCTCATCCCGCGATGCATCGGGCTCAACGAGCGCACCTCATCCCACGCTTGTTCGAGCGTGGGATGGCCCCAGTCGTGGCCGAGGCGGCGAGCGAGCTCGGAGATGATCCAGTGATCGTCGCGCGCCAGGCCTGGCGGATCGAGCGCCTTGCGCATTCGTTGCACCCGCCGCTCGCTGTTGGTCACCGTGCCGCCGTCCGCCTCACACCAGGACGCCGAGGCCGGAAACACCACGTCGGCCATCTCACAGGTCTTGGTCATCAGGATGTCTTGGGCGATCAGGAAGTCGAGACCCTCCAACAACGCGAGTGCCTTCTTGGAGTCCGCCTCAGATTGCGCTGGGTTCTCACCCATGACGTAGAGCGTGCGCAGCTCGCCGCGTTCCATCGCCTCGAACATCTGCGAGAGGTGCCAGCCATAACTCGGAGGGAGCTCTGTCTCCCAGGCCGCCTCGAAGCGCGCACGCGCCTCGTCGTCTCCCTGGACATCCTGGAACCCCGGGAGCTTGTTCGGAATCGCGCCCATGTCGCCGCCCCCCTGGACATTGTTCTGGCCGCGGAGCGGGTTCAATCCCGACCCATACCGCCCGACATGCCCGGTCAGCAACGCCAGATTGATCAGCGCCAGAACGTTGTCCACCGCCGTGACGTGCTCGGTGATCCCTAGCGTCCAGCACAGAATCGCCCGCTCCGCGCGGCCGTAAGCATGCGCCAGCTCCCGGATCCTCTCCGCCGGGACGCCTGTCACCCGCTCGCCCTCCTCGAGTGTCCACTGCTCGACCGAGGCGCGATACTCCGGATAGCCGGTCGTTGCGCGCTTGATGAACGCCTCGTTGACCAGCCCGGCATGGATGATCTCGCGCGCGACCGAATTCGCAAGCGCGATGTCGCTGCCCACATCGAGCCCGAGCCAAGTATCGGCCCACTCAGCTGAGCCTGTCCGGCGCGGATCGACGACGTACAGAGACGCACCTCGATGAACGGCCTTGAGGACGTGGTGGAAGAAAATCGGATGCGTAGCGCGGGCGTTCGAACCCCACAGGATCAGCAGATCCGTTTCCTGCACCTCTTTATAGGACGACGTGCCGCCGCCCGCACCAAACACCGTCGCCAGACCGACGACGCTAGGAGCGTGTCAAGTGCGGTTGCATGAGTCGATGTTGTTCGACCCCATCACCGAACGCACGAACTTCTGAGCCAAGAAGTTGACCTCGTTCGACGCCTTCGAGCAGCTGAACATGCCAAACGAGCGCGTCGCGTCTTGAGTTCGCGCACGAGCAAGTCCCGCCGCGGCGAAATCGAGCGCCTCATCCCAGCTCGCGGGGCAAAGAGTTCCGGTCTCGCGCACCAGAGGCTCAGTCAGTCGGCCACGCTGCTTTCGCATCCAATCACCTCCCTCCATCCACTCCAAGCCCTGTGGGGCACGCACGAATTTGTCTAAAGCCTAGAAAAAATGGGCGGATCGCACAACCCGCGAATCGTGGCTTCAGCCAGCCGACACTCGGGCTCAAGCACCCAATCCTTGTACGTCTTCCCACTTCCCGAATGCCTCGATCACCACACTCGCGATAGCGCGAAGGTCGTCTGGGTCTTCGACGAACTTGGGCAGCGTAAATTCGGCCGATTCGCCGTCTTCCCGGACCACCGGAACGGTAATCGACTCGGTCTCGTGATCCTGGCGAAAGGCCCCGTAGCTCCATCCTTCGACGTCCGGTATCGGAGTGACTTGCTGATCTTCCACATCACGCAGCCTAGCGCTCGGAGTCCTCCATCCGGCGATGCCGAAGGCATACATCGCGAGATGGGCGATCCCCCGCCGCTGCCTGGCGTCCAACACCGGTCTGTCAACGCCGGTGGACTGCGGACGCACGTCGCGCTCGCCGGTCCCGAAGATGCCCCACCCATTTTGCTGGTTCACGGCTGGCCGCAGAACTGGTGGGCGTGGCGCCAGGTGATCCCGCCGCTTGCTGAGCATTTCCGGGTGATCGCGCCTGACCTGCGGGGTCATGGTTGGACCGAAGCGCCTCAGTCCGGCTACGAGAAAGAGCAGCTAGCTTCGGATCTCGTAGCGGTCCTGGATGCGCAGTTGGCGGTGCTACTCAGTTGACTCGCGAGACGCTGCCGATCCTCCGCGGGCGCTACGCCGACGTTGTGCTCAAGGTGCCGAGGACGTGCTCTTAGGGTCGCGCGACCCGGTGACCATGGGAGCGCAGGCTGGACCCGTCGACGGCGAGCCACAGCTACGGATCGCGATGCTCGACGGCGTCGCCCACTGGGTGCCCGAGCAGCGGCAGCGCGCCGTCACCGGCTGGGCTACCCGCGCCTAGCGCGGCGTACTATTGCCACGCTTCGCGTGGCAGCTCTAGGTAGTTGGCTTGGCCGCGACCGAACGACCAGTCCTCCCGACTGTTCTCGACCAGAATCACGGCGAGGTCCTCGGACCGCAGCCCTGTGCGGTCGCCGAGCAGCTCGGATAGGCGACGATAGAAGCCTTGCTTGGCGGCAGTTGCGCGACCGGCAGCGAGGGTCACGCGCACGAGCACGAACCGCTCGCTGCGATCGATGTCAAGGTAGTGCCGGTCGAAGCAAAGCGTCTGGGGCTGGTGTTGGGTGATGACCTGGAAGCGGTCGCGTTCGGGCACATCGAGCAGTTCGACCATCGCCTCGTGCACAGCCTCGGAGATCGCCTGGAGCTCCTCCGGGGGACGGCCTTCGAGCAGATCGATCGTGACCAACGGCATCGGGATGCTCCTTTGCTCGACCGTTCAGGATGCTCTACGGCGCTCAGAGAAGCCACGCATAGCGTCCGGCGCCTACCTCGAATTGGGGTGCGATCCGCATGTATAGATCGTCGAACTCGGTTGGCTCGAGCTCGATCATCAGGGCTTCTTGTCGGTGCCGAGCCGGGGTCCCGATCGCTCGATCTCAAACCAAACGTGCGTGGTCCCCTCGTGAACGCCCCAACGACTGGCTTGGGCGTCCACGAGGCCCAAGCCCCATCCTCCGAGTTGTTCAAAGGCGCGCTGGCGTATCACTCGCTCGAAGCCGGACCCTTCATCGCTTACCTCCACGAGCAGTCGGTCTTCATCGAGCGCCATCCTGAGCGTGATCACGCCGTTCCCGTGAAGTAACGCGTTGTTGACGAGCTCACTGACCATCAGCGTCGCACGATCGAGCTCGTCGCTTTCGAGCTTGACTGCGAACGCCTCAGCGACAAGATGGCGCGCCCGCATCGCCGCGCTTGGGTCCCGCGGCAGCTCGACCTCAATCGGCTCAGGCATGACTGAGTCCTTTCCGGCCCCGAGTCTACTTACGCAGCTGTTGGCGGCGTCCCCGGTCGATTGCGCGCGTTTAGCTTGCCTCGATTGCCCGCTTGATGGCCCGGGCGAACTCGTCGGCGCCCTTGCGGGCCGAACCCAGCGCCGGACCCGCGAGCAGCTTGCCGAGGCCGTGTCCCTCCAGCTCGTTGAAGAATGTGAGCCTGGTGCCGGCGCCGTCGGGGGTGAGGTCATAGCCGCCCTGTGGAACCGTGACGAGGTTGTTCGACCTCTCGGTCCAGCGGATGCGGGTGCACGGTTCGAACTCGGTCAGCTCGATCTCCGCTTCGTCTTGAACCCGGCATTGACCGTGCTCTTGCAGATCGTCCCTTTACCCGGCGGCCCTTCGGTCGCCTTCGAGATCTCGATCACGCGTGGACGCCAGGGGAGCAGCAGCACTTCACTCGCCACGCCCTCGTCGTGCGGCCGCTCGAGGGCGGCCGGATCGCGCAAATCACCGCTTTCCTGGGAAAGGCGGAGGAGCGCCATCCGGCGTCGGCCGATTACGATTGGCCGCCCTTGGGCCGCATAGTGAGCACTGATCTGGCGATCCTCGAGCGGCTGGCCCAACCTGCGGGCAAGGTCGTGGTGGATATCGGCTGCGGGGGAGGTGCACTCGTTCGCGAGCTCGCCAGCCGCGGCGCTCAGATGGTCGGCGTTGAGATCTCGGAGAAGCAACTCGCGGCGGCGGTGAATAGTGATGCTGGCAGCGGCGCGCGCTATCTCATCGGAAGGGCGCAACGACTGCCACTCGATGATGTCTCGGTGGATGTCGCGGTTTTCATGCGTACGCTGCACCATGTCCCCCGGGGGGAGTTGGCGCAGGCCCTGCGTGAAGCTCATCGTGTGACCCGGGATCACGGAGCCGTGTATGTCGCCGAACCGCTGCCGGAGGGCGATTATTTCGCGCTGACGAGCTTGGTCGAAGACGAACTTGAGGCGCGTAACGCGGCGCAGGCAGCGCTCGCCAAGGCGTCGCTCGCCGGGCTCGATCGCGTGGCTACCGTCGACTACGACGTTCGGCTGTGCATCGCCGGCCTGGCGATGTTGCGCGCGCGCATCGTGACCGTCGATCCCGAGCGAGCGGAGACCTTCGACGCTCGTCAGCCAGAGCTTGCCGAGGCGTTCCAGAGGCTCGGAGAGGCCGGCGACCAAGCCGGTGAGCGCTGCTTTCTACAGCCGATGCGCGCCGACCTGCTCAGCCCCGTCCTTCGCTGAGTCAGCTGCTCGAGCGCCTCGGTGAGCGCGGCGAGCTGCCCGTCGTCGCTGACGGTGAGGCCCACGTTGAGCCGAAATTTCAATGCCAGCTGGTGATCGCTGACCGGCCGGCCGGGGCCACCGCGGTTGGCGAGCAGGCGGATCTCACGGCGCTCGCCCGCGCGCGTCCGGACGCGTACGATCGCGGGCAGCTGATCGGGAAACATCGCCTCGCACTCGGGGTCGGCGACACACGACACTCGCGCCGCGAGCGCGAGCCGCTGCGGCGGATGCATTTCAAGCCCTATCCGGCAAATCACTTGGGTGCGGCTCGTGTAGAGGGACGGTGAGCCGCGGAGACGTTGGGGATTCGCGGGCGAGAGCCAGCAGGGGGCGCTAGTTTCGCCGGGGTTTTGCCTGCGTGTGAGTGATAGGTCGCAGGAGGAGCGGTCAAGGGCGCCGAAGTTGGCGTTGCTGATACCAACGTCGACCACGAAAGGTGGGCCACGTGATCGCCAACTCCGGCACCCGTTATGGCGAACTTTACGCGCCGGCTGATGAAGTCCTGCAGTCCCAGCGGACGGTGGATGCTGCTGCAAGCAATCTCGCGTCCGGCGGTGGCGCGGGCGAGGATGCGTTTGGCCGCTCGCGTGAACGGTTTGAGCAGATCGTCGGGTGGCTGGACGCGCAGGAGGCGGTGGGGCTCGAGCAGGGGGAGCTGGAGTCCCGGCTGGAGACGGAGGGGCGTGAGCTGGTGCGCTGCCTGTTTCAGGATCATCTCGACCTGCGCGCCGGGCGCGAGCAGCGCGTGGATCGGGTCACGGACGCTGCCGGGGCCACAGGCCAGGT
This sequence comes from uncultured Solirubrobacterales bacterium, assembly GCA_963836065.1. GTDB lineage: Bacteria > Actinomycetota > Thermoleophilia > Solirubrobacterales > Solirubrobacteraceae > Palsa-465. The sequence goes on along the minus strand of CAWIII010000002.1, from coordinate 396,315 downwards.
GCGAGAGCGGACGGGGCTGGCGCTGGGCAAACGCCAGGTCGAGGAGCTGGCGGTGCGCGCCGCGGTCGACTTCGACGCGTTCTACGCCGAGCGGGTCAGCGCGGCCAACGAGCAGGAGCACGGCGAGGAGGATGTGCTGGTGCTCTCAGCCGACGGCAAGGGGATCGTGATGCGCTCAGAGGCGCTCAGAGAGGCAACCGCGAAGGCTGCGCAGCGAGCCTCGCCGAAGCTCAAGACCCGCCTGTCCAAGGGGGAGAAGGCCAACCGCAAGCGGATCGCCGAGGTCGGCGCCGTCTATGAGGTAACGCCCGCGCCGCGCACCCCCGAGGACGTGCTGGCCCCCACCAAGGAGAAGGTGCTGCCGTCGCCGAAGGCCAAGCACAAGTGGCTGACCGCCTCCGTGGTCGAGGACGCCGCCACCGTCGTCGCGGACATCTTCGACGAGGCGCAGCGCCGCGATCCCGACCAGCAGCGCACCTGGATCGCGCTGGTGGACGGCAACAACCACCAAATCGACCGGATCAAGGCAGAGGCCCGCAAGCGCAAGCTAAAGGTCACGATCGTGGTCGACGTGGTTCACGTACTGGAATATCTATGGGGCGCGGCCTGGTGCTTTTTCACCGAAAGGCGACCCCGACGCCGAGCAGAGGGTGCACGAGAAGGCGCTCGCGATCCTCGAGGGCAAGGCCGGGATCGTCGCCGCCGCGATCCGCCGCAAAGCCACCCGGCTCGGACTCCCCGACGAGAAGCGCGCCAAGGCCGACGCGCCGCCGACTACCTGCTCAACAAGCGCCCCTATCTCGACTACCCCACCGCGCTCGCCAACGGGTGGCCGATCGCCACCGGCGTGATCGAAGGCGCCTGCCGCCACCTGATCAAAGACCGGACGGACATCACCGGCGCCCGCTGGGGACTGGACGGCGCCGAAGCGATCCTGAAACTACGCGCCCTTCGCAGCAACGACGACTTCGACAGCTACTGGGACTATCACCTCGCACGAGAACGACACCGCAACCACGACCTACGGTACGCCAACGGCGTGATCCCGCGCGAGGCATGACGTCCCTCCACGGGAGCCGCACCCAAATCTATTACCTCGCGCGACCACGGGGGTCACGGACCGGTCGCGGCTGGGGAAGCGGTGTGGTCGCCTCCGGCGAGCGCACGCACGTGGACAGCGCAGTGCGCATCGTGTTCAGATCGTCGGCCGGGAGATCACCGAGCATGTCCGCCTCGATCTCGTCCATCGAGCGGTCGCACTGCTCCAGGACGTCCATTCCCTTGGGCGTAACCGAGGCGCGAAGCACCCGTCCGTGGTTGGGGTCAGGCCGACGGCGGACCAGTCGCCGCCGCTCCAGCGCGGAGATCACGAGGTTCATCGCCTGCGGCGTCACGAACGCCCACCGCGCCAGCTGCGCGCACGACAGACCGTCGTGGTTACGCAACACGCTGAACGTGACGTACTCGGTGGTCGACACCCCGTGGTTGCGCACCGCGTCATCGAGTCGCGTTCGAGCTTCGCGCGATGCTCCGATGGCATCGATTTCGATCGCGTGCTGGAACTCGTTGTCAGTCGGCCCAGGGTGAAGAGAGTTGACCCCGGATCCGCTTCGCGGCCATCTCCTTGGCCGCCGTGCGCATCAAGCCGACGAGGGCGTGCTTGGACGTGGCGTAGGCGCTGATCGCGCTGTCGGAGGTCAGGCCCACGACGCTTGAATTGATGATCAGGCTCCCCCCGGCTTCATCACCCGAAGCGCATGCTTGGCCAGCAGGAAGCTGCCCAGCACGTTGACCGCCATCACTCGCTCAAACACATCGACCGGGTAATCGGCCACGGACGCGACCACGCCGAAGATGCCGGCATTGGCGAACGCGATGTCCAGCCGGCCGAATCGCTCGACGGCTTCGCGAACCGCCGCCTCGACTTGCTCCGAGCTGGTGACGTCGGGGGCAGCGCAGGCGACCAGCTCGGAGTTGAGGCTCGCGGCGGCACGCGCGAGCTCGCCTTCGTCGAGATCGACGATCATCACTCTCGCCCCCTCGGCGAGGAACGCTCGCGCCGTCGCTAGGCCAATGCTCCCGGCACCACCGGTGATCAGCGCCGCCTTATCGGCCAAGCGCGCTATCGCCCGGCCCTGCCCGGTGGCTGCCGATGATCGAACACGGCCGGATGCTCTCCGATCGGCGCCGCGCCGTCAACCGCGTGTATGGGAGGATCGTCTGAGCACGCTGCGTGCGCAGCAGGACGGGAAGGCGAGCCCGGTCCTCGCGGATCCTTAGCGGAACCTGACCAGCGCGACCCGACCGGTGGCTGTGCCATTCTGGTCGCGGACGGTTATGCGCGCAGCGAGTTGGTTTCCCTGTGCGCGTAACAGCATCGCGCGGCCGTTGGCGGTGAGCCTGAACGTCACGTAGCCGAGCGCGTTGGCGGCGATCAGCTCCGGTCCCGTGCTGGCGATGACGGTCCGCCCGACGGTGATGGTCGCGCGCAGCTGACAGGGCGTGGCGTTGAGGCAGTCAACGGCGATGCCGCCAACCCCAGCCGAGGAGACGAAATCGGTCGCACTGAGGAGCCGCAGCGCCGGGGCTTGAGTGAGGCCGCGGCGCGGGCCTCGGCCGTTGCTGGAAAACGGGATCAGGTTCAGTGAGCTCGTCGCAGTGGCCCCGGAGGCGTCACTAGCAGCGACCTGCACCGAGAGTCGCCGGTGCGACGCATGGGCCAATTTTGCCCGGCCGGCTGAGGAGAGCTTGAAGTAGAGCAGGCGCCCACCGCCGGCGGGGATGAATTCCGGGCCGGTGGTGGCGATCACGGTACCTCCTGCGGAGATCCTTGTACTGATGTGGCAGGAGCCGCCCGTGAAGCAACCAGCCAGCAGCCCGCCAACGCTGCCTGGGGATACGAACGCGCTGCGTCCGTAGATTGCCGTGTGAGACGGGGTGAGGACCGCCTGCGAGGTCCCGAGCACCTGCCCGGCCGATCCGAGCGCTTGCACCGCGAAGTACGGGAATTGGCTGTGGACCACGATTACCGCCTGAGTGCCGGGCTTGGCGGCGCCGCCGGCTGACACGAGCGCCCCTGGGGTTGCTCCTCCGAGGACGCGCCAGGAGGCCACACTTGTCGCGCCCTTCCAGGTGGCGTGCAGGTGGACGGTTCCATCGCCACCGGGGGAGACCGTCAGTGCAGGAACGGGAGCGATGATCGACGTAACCGCCCCAGCCCCGGCGGTGGCGCCGTCGAGGTAGTCGCCATCGATGTTGATCGTCACCCCACCGTAGGTCTCATTGTGATCGCCTCGATATTGGTGCAGACGCTGGTGGGCCCAGTCGCCGCTCGGGACGAAACGGTCGGCGGTGCTGAGAACGCCGTTCCAGTCGGCGATCCAGAGGTCATCCGGCTCCACGAAGCCGGTCCCGACCTGGGCGACCAAATCCTCGATCCCCGAGGCGCTGCTGCTGTACACGCCGGAGGTGTATTCATCGGCATGAAGCTGAGTGGTCCACGCGGACAGAAACGCCAGCACCGCAGAGGTGTTGGTTCCGCCCCGCGGATAGGCCTCCATGTCGAAGTAGATCGGGTTGCCGGCGCCGAGACCCAGCGTCTGCGCTTGCGCTACGGCGTCGATAGCGGCCGCGCGGCCCTCAGCCGATGCCTGCGCGGGGTTGATTCCGGCGCATCCACACGAGTTCCCGGGAGCCTGGAGTCCCACGTAGGTGGGGATCAGATGCCAGCCCGCAGCTGACTCCTGGCTCACCCAGGCGGCGGTGAGATTCGGCTGAGAGCATCCCATGTTCGTCCCGCCGATGTAAATTCCGGCGGCGCGGTACGGTGATGAGCCCCACGCCGACATGCCCGTCGGACTCGGCGCCGAGCAGGCGTCGAATCCGAGCCCGGTGTAGACCGCGCCCGAGCTAGCCGCGGAGGCGGATCGAGTACTTAGCGCTGACCGGGGCTTTGAAGCTGCCGCGATGCTCGCGGCAGCCAGCGAACGCACGCCCAGGGCGCGCTCCACGGTCCGGGGATTGGTTCTCCACGTCGCGGTCACGATCACCCCGCGAGCAGGAACGGCCAGCTGGGCGGCCGATCCACGCCCCGGTTGCGCCTCTCGGCTCTTCACCGATGGCAGCGCGGGCCCGAGCCGGTCGCCGGAGCGAGCGGAGCTCGCGGCCAGTGGCTCGATCAGGATCGCCTCGGTACGTCCCACCGCGTGGGCCGGGCAGCGCTGGTTAGAGCTTGGCTTCCCCAGGTAGACGGCATGACGGTTGAACCGGACGCACGCCGTGGGATCTGAGGTGAGGTCATAGACCGGCCACCGCGCCGGCACTCGCACCCGGTAACCCTTGTAGCGCACCACTTTGCTGCCGGTGCTCGCCCACGCCACGCCGGTGCTCGTACATCCGCAGATCAGCGCTACCAGCGCTACCACGCCTCCCAGGACCCGACGACCGCCTGCCAAGCGGGCCTCCCTTACATCGCGTGCCACCTCTTGCACAACCCGCCAGCGGGCCGCAGGTTGCGGCCCGCGCGGATAAGCACAAGATAAAACTCCTGTCGATGACGTCGCGAGCTTCAGCTGATCTGTTGCTGGCCGGAAGCCTTCCGGCGGATTCGACCGAGACGGCCCTGCGCGCTGGCGCCGAGCTCTTTGGCGAACCGGTGTTCGCGTTGCCCGACGGGGAGACGGGCCCGCGCCGCCTGGGTCGGATTTGAACGGGAGCAGCTCGTCCGGCCACACCCAGACGTTGAGACCGTCGCGCCGACCGCATCACGGATCTCAGGCTGGAGGACGCCCGCATCTACCTGGGCATCGTGCTACCGCTCGACGGCATCCCGGGCCTGAACCGGCGACACCGAACAGCCTCCAAGCACCTAGCCGACTTCGGTGTGGCGATGTACTGCGGGTTCGGCCGCCAGCCGGGTGCCGACGGTATGGAAACGATGCGCGAGCACCGTCGCGTCGTTCGGGCAGTGCAGGCCTGACACGCGTTCGTGACGGGCCGCCACCGGCAAGCAGGACTCAGCGGCTCCTCGGCGAAGGCAGCAATCTATGGCCGCAAGCGGCGAGGATGAGACACGCTCGGTCTACGTTGTGCAGCGCCACTTTCGCCGGGTGCGGCGCGGCTATGACCCGGTTGAAGTGGACCGCCACCTGCAGGTGGTGAGCGAGTGGTTCCGCCAGAGCCGCGCGGGCCAGCAGACGCGGGAACTCGAGCGGGAGTTGTACGCCCGCGAGGGCGCGGTGTCGGAGAGCGAGGAGCGAGCTCGCCGGCTGGCTGAAGACAAGCGTCTGGAAGCGGAAGCGACCCTCGAGGGCGCTCGCCTGAAAGTCAAGGCAGACACCGAGGCCGGCCAGCGTGCCCTCCGAGAAGCCGAGGCGACCGCGCGAGAGCGCCAGACGGAGGCAGACGGGTTGCTCGCTCAGGCGCACGAGGAAGCCGAGCAGCTACGCGCCGCCGCCCGCCTAGAGCGCAGCAAGATCCTCGACCAGGCGCGGCTCGAGTCCGAGGCCGCCGAAATCGTGCGCACGGCACGGGAGACGGCGCGACGGACCGTCGCCGAGGCCGAGGCTCAGGCCCAGCGCGTTGCCGCCGCCAGCGAGCAACGGCGCGAGCAGGAGCTGGCGACTGCGCGTACGGCCGCTCAGCAGCTTCTGGCCGCGATGCGCGCCGAGGCCTCGGCGGAGGTCCGCGCGCTCAGGACCCAAGCCGAGCAGGAAGTTCGCTCCTATGTGGAGCGCCGCCATCGCGAGGTCGACCGCCTGGTCGATGCCGCGCGCCTCGAGCGCCGTCGAACCAGCGGCGACTCTGAACCGTGAACGAGACTCGTCGAGGAGAATGTGTTTCCGGTCGATCGAACGAGGAGCGCAAGCGATGGCGGCAGACAACCAACTGATCTCAGGCGTCGACTTCGTCTCGGTGCCGACTCGCGACCTCGTGGCCGCAGCTGCCTTCTACGGGGAAACCCTCGGTCTGCACCGATCCGCGTATCGAGAGGACCGGCACTTCGCCGAGTTCGAGACCGGCAACCTGACGCTTAGCATCATCAACCCGAAGGAAATGGGGATGGAGCATCGCCCGAGCCACAACCCGATCGCGCTGCACGTCGAGGACGTCGAGTCGGCCAGGCAGGCTCTCCAACAGAAAGGGGTCGAGTTTCCGGCAGACACGTTTGACACGGGCGTGTGCCATATGGCGTTCTTCGCGGACCCCGATGGGAACGCCTTGATGCTTCATCACCGCTACGCGCCTCGGACGCCGGAGACCAGATGAGCGAGACGCTGACGCTATTCGTCTGCAATATCGACGACGGCGGCCCACCTCCGCATGCGTGCAAGCGCGCCCAGCGCGCGCTGCACGCCGCGGGTCACGATTTCGAGAAGATCATCGCGGGCCGGGGCATCCCGTTTGGACTTTTTACCACCGGGCGGCGGCCCGAACTCAAGCAGCTGAGCGGCCAGGAGCAGCTACCGGTGCTGCGCCTGGGGGACGGGACGACGATCAACGGCAGCGCAAACATCATCGCCTGGGCGCGGGATCACGCGCTCGCTAGGCCGACGCCAGCGGATAGCTAGCGAATCGACGACTGAATGTCGCCGCGCGCCGGCTCGGCGCTCGTCGTCACGCCGGCCGCTCCCCCGGAGTCGGTCACCCTCGGTCGGAGCGGATAGGCCCGCAACGTGGACAGGAGCTCTGGGTCCTCCCCTTCGAGCGCCATCCAAGCGGCGCGGAGGCCTTGGCTCCCCGCCGTTTGCAGCACCGGCGTGCGGTGCTCGAGTTGACCTACGAGCACCGCGTTGCTGGGTGGGCGAATCACGCACACCGACGGCCGGGAGACCGGATCGGCGGCCTGCGCAGCCAGCCGCGTGCTGAGTTCGTCATATCGGCTCGAGCGCGTACGGCGGAGCGCCACCAGGGATGGGTTGATCGCTTGCAGATAGCGGTCGGTCAAACGCGAGACCCCGCGCGACAGCGGTGCGTGGTGCACCCCACGGGGTCGCGTTTGGAGTATCAGCACGTCTGTGGCGCTGGCGAGCGCCGCAGTTACCGGGATCGCCTCGGCTAGGGTTGCGTCGAGCAGCCGACGTCCCCGAAAGATCACGGGAGGACCGGCGAGCCACGGCAGCCGAGCTGAGGCGCGCAGCGCGCAGCGAATCTCCTCCTCGTTGCGCAGATCTGCGAGGTCGACGACTTCCGCACGGTCGGCGTCTGTGGCCGTGCAATGCAGGGTGATCGCGCTCGAAAAGATCGCGTCAAAGCGCAGCGGTCGCTGACGTGTCCAGACATCGTTGATTACGTAGTCCATGTCCAGGGCTGGTCCGCCGCGCAGCGCCCGCAGAGCGCTGACAAAGCGGGGGTCGCCGAAGCCGTGCTGGTAAAGCGCGGTCAAGTAGGCGGCCTGCCCGGCGAGCAGAAAGGCGGCGTTGAAAGCACCAGCCGAGGCGCCATGGACCTCGTCAAACGCGTCGCAGAGTCCCAACTGCTCGAGCGCTGCGGTCATTCCAGCCGAGACCACCCCCCGCATGCCTCCGCCCTCGATCACGAGCGCCACCCGACGCCCGTCGCGCCGCTCCCCGGGCCGCGAACCCTCGGCCCGGCGGCGCTGGATGAGCTGCACGACCTGATTCCCGCGATGGTCATCGGTCATCGCTACCGAGGGGCGAAGGGTGTCAGGAGCCAAGCGTCGCAGAATCATCGGTCGGGCGCCGCAGTATGACCAAATTTCGCGGCGATCCTCTGGCTGTGCTCGGCGGTCGGAGCGTGTCCAGTAGTTCTCCACACCGCTGCGTCGCGTTTCCCGCGGATGCCACCTCGTTCACCTAGTCTCATGATCGGAGATTAGGAGGTTGCGCTCATGGCGAATACGGTGCGCGAGGTCGCAGGTAAGACGGTCGCTCGGGCAGCGGCTACCGCGGCCGAGCATTACCGCAACCGCGTCGCTGTCCGCTACTGGCGCGATGGGGAGAGCCACACTCGAACATTTGCTGAGGTTGGCGACATCGTCGACGAGCTGTCCCTCGGGCTTCTCGCCGCGGGAACAGAACCGGGCGATCGAGTCTGCATCCTGGCGAATACGCGCCCTGAGTGGACGTTTGCCAGTCTGGCGATCTCGCGTGTCGGCGGGGTGGTAGTCCCGATCTATCCGACAAGTTCCCCGGAGGAGTGCGAGTGGGTGGCCGGCGATTCCGAGGCCCGGATCGTGATTTGCGAGAACGGTCGCCTCGCCGAGATGATCGGTGAGCTCCGGGGAAGACTCGAGCACCTCGAGCGGATCATCGTGCTCGAGCCAGGCGACAATGACTACGGGACCTCGCTTGAGGACCTACGCCGTGAGGGGGCCGGCGCGGACCCGGTCGAACTCGAGCGCCGTTGCCAGAACGTGTCTGTCGATGACCCGTACACGATCATCTACACCTCGGGTACGACCGGCCCGCCAAAGGGAGTGGTCCTCAGCCACGGGAACGGAGCGTCGGTCGGAAGGATGGTCGAGGAACTCGGCTTCATCATCGAGGGCGACACCAGCTACCTGTACCTACCTCTCGCCCACGCGTTTGCCCTGACGGTCCAGCTCGCCTCGTTCGATGTTGGAACCGAGATCGTCTATTTCGGTGGCGAGCCTACGAAGATCATCTCCGAGCTGCAGGCGAGCAAGCCGACCTACTTCCCATCAGTGCCACGCGTTTTCGAGAAGACCTACGCGCGGGCTACCGCCGTGTTCGCCGACGAGCAGCAGCTCCGGGGCACCGTCGAGTTGGGTGTCCAGGTCCGCCGGCTGCGCCAGCAAGGCCGCGACGTGCCGGAACGGCTGCTGGCAGCGTTCGATCGCGCCGAGACGAGCGTATACGGCAAAGTCCGCGAGCTGTTCGGCGGCCGCATCGCCAAGGCGGTCTCGGGAGCCGCTCCGATCTCGCCGGAGGTTCTCGAGTTCTTCTACGCCTGCGGGGTGCCCGTGCTCGAGGGCTGGGGAATGACCGAGACGACGGGCGTCGGATCGGTGAACACGCGCGACCACCTCCGCATTGGCACCGTCGGGCGGCCGCTTCCCGGCGTGGAGTTCAAGATCGCGGAGGACGGCGAGATCCTGACCAAGGGCCCGAACGTATTTCGTGAGTACTGGCACAATCCGCAGGCGACGCGGCAAGCGTTCACCGAAGATGGCTGGCTTCGCACCGGCGATCTCGGCTCTGTAGACGACGACGGTTATCTGTCGATCACCGGCCGCAAGAAGGAGATCGTCATCACCGCCGGCGGCAAGAATCTGACCCCGGCCAATCTCGAGAACGGCCTCAAGCAGTCGCGATGGATCTCGCAGGCGGTCATGTACGGTGACCGGCGCCCCTACCCGGTCGCGTTGATCACGCTAGACCCCGAGGAGACGATCCCGTGGGCGGCGAGCCGTTCCCTGCCGCAGGACATCCCTTCGCTGATCGACCGCGAGGAGGTCCGCGAGTTGATCCAGACGCAGCTTGACCGGGTCAACGCGAAGTACGCCAATGTCGAGCAGATCAAGAAGTTCACCCTGCTCGACCATGATCTCTCGCACGAGGCTGGCGAACTGACTCCGACGCTGAAAGTCAAGCGCAACGTCATCTATGAGCGCTACGCAGAGGTATTCGAAAAGATGTACCGATGAGCACAAAGGAATGACCCGATGCCAACCAGCCTCGCGCAGCTCTTGACCGAGACCGCCGCCAAGCATGGTGCTCGCTCGGCATTGAAGCTCGACGACGACGTCGTCACCTACGGGATGCTCCATGAGGGCGCCGCCCGCGTGGCCGGGCTGCTCAAGGACCAGGGGCTGCAGCCGGGCGACCGCGTCGGAATCATGCTTCCGAACGTGCCGTACTTCGGAATCGTTTACTACGGCGTGCTTCGGGCCGGCGGCGTCATCGTGCCGATGAACGTTCTGCTGAAGCCCCGGGAGGTGAGTTTCTATCTCTCGGACTCGGGCGCCAAGCAGGTGTTCGCCTGGCACGAGGTCGCTGCGGCGGCGCACGAGGGCGCCAAGGAGGCAGGGGCCGAAGTGATCGTCGCCAAGCCCGGGGATTTCGAGCGGCTGCTCGCGGACTCCCCGCGGGAAGCTGACGACGTTGAACGCGAAGGCTCCGACCCGGCCGTCATTCTCTACACGTCCGGCACCACGGGCACACCGAAAGGCGCCGAACTGACGCACTCCAACATGCTCGAGAACTGCCGCCACGGCGGGACCGAGCTGGTGCGGGTCTCCGAGCGGGATGTGATCCTGGGAGCGCTGCCGCTGTTTCACTCCTTCGGACAGACCTGTTGCCTGAACACCGCGGTGCGGGCCGGAGCGTGCCTGACGATGATCCCGCGCTTCGAGCCAGGCAAGGCGCTGGAGATCATCCAGCGGGACAAGGTGACGTTGTTCGACGGTGTCCCGACGATGTATCACGCAATGCTCAACCACCCAGGGCGCGAGCAGTACGACGTCTCGGGCCTGCGGACGTGCGTCTCCGGTGGTTCGGCGATGCCGGTTGAGGTCATGCGGGGCTTCGAGGAGGCGTTCGGCTGCGTAGTGCTCGAGGGCTACGGGCTCTCAGAGAGCTCGCCGGTCGCGTCCTTCAACCATCTCGACCGCGAGCGCAAACCAGGCTCGATCGGTACGCCGATCCGGGGCGTCGAGATGAAGGTCGTCGACGAGGCGGGCAGCGAGGTGCCCTCCGGTGAGGTCGGGGAGATCACGATCCGCGGCCACAATGTCATGAAAGGCTATTGGAACCGCCCGGATGCGACCGCGCAGGTGATGGAGGGCGGTTGGTTGCACACCGGCGACATGGCGCGGATCGACGAGGACGGCTACTTCTTCATCGTCGATCGTAAGAAGGAGATGATCATCCGGGGCGGCTACAACGTCTATCCACGGGAGATCGAGGAAGTCCTCTACGAGCACCCGTCAATCCTCGAGGCGGCCGTCATGGGAGTCCCGGACGAGGCGATGGGCGAGGAGGTCGGCGCCGCTGTCGTGCTCAGGCCCGGGACCGACGCCACCGCGGACGAGATCCGCAGCTTCGTCAAGGAGCGCGTGGCCGCCTACAAATATCCGCGCCACATCTGGTTCACCGACGAGCTGCCCAAGGGCTCGACCGGGAAGATCCTCAAGCGCGAGATCGCCGTGCCCGACCCGGCGACTGGATAGCAGAATGTCGAGTCTGACCTCCGCATCCTGGTGCTCTATGAGCGCCGAGATATGTCACGTCGGGTGGTCCTGGTTCTTTGATCGCCGTTCCGGGTAGTGAGAGTTTGGTTGTGATCAGTCTCATTAAAGGTCAGCCGCTCAGCGAGCCTTGGGCGACGAGGCGTTACGCCCCACGCCTGAAAGAGTGTTATCCAGCGGTTCCCGGCTCGGTGGCGGCCGCACGTCTGGCGCCGGCAGAGTTCGCCGCGTCCGTGGGCGCGAACCCGGAGAAGCGTGACGCGGTCCGTCTGGCCGCCTCCGAAGCGCTCACCAACGTCGTGCAGTACGCATATCGGGCGCGTTTGGGGCCGATTCACGTCACGGCGAGGTTGGCGGGCGGAGAGCTGTGGGTGCTGATCGCGGATAGCGGCTGCGGGCTCCATGCCGGCCACGACGGCGACGGTCTGGGGCTCGGCCTTGCGCTGATCTCGCAAGTGACCGATGGCTTCTCAGTTGTGGAGCGCTCCTCGGGCGGTACCGAACCGCGCATGCGGTTCGATCTCACCACCGAGAATCGGTAGCGCACCGCGGCCAGCCGCGAGGCCCTGGATCAAGCGGCCGGGATCTTCGCGGCGCTGCCCGCCCCGCTATGGCTGGCCAAGGTCGACGACGAGCTGGCGCGCCTCGGCCTGCGCTCGGCGCCAGGCGGTCTGACCGAAACCGAGGCTCGGATCGCCGAGTTGGCCGCGGCGGGCATGACGAACCCCGAGATCGCGGCGGCCGCGTTCGTCAGCCGCAAGACGGTGGAGGCCAACCTGTCGAAGGTGTACCAGAAGCTCGGGGTGCACTCGCGGGTCGAGCTCGCCCGCCAGCTACCCGCTCGCGAGGTGTAGGGAGCTCACCAATTGATCGAGTGAGGGTGCTCGCCAACACTGGCAAGCATGACCACTCCACAGAACTCATCCTCCAGGCCGACGCTGATCGTCGCCTGCCTGGCGACCGCGATGCTGATGCTGGATATCGCCGTCGTCAATACCGCGATCCAGCTTCGTGGCCGTCGAGCGACGCTCGCGCGAGCCGATGCTGCCGCTGCGGCTGTTCCGCGTGCCCGCATTCACCGCGGCGCAACTCAGCGCGTTCGCGATCTCCGCCTCGTTCTTCGCCGTGTACCTGTACGCGACCCCTGCACCTCCAGAACGTGCTCGGTTTGTCTGCGGTCGGGGCCGGCCTCGTTTACCTGCCCGGCACCGTGACGATGTTCGTCGTCTCCGCCGCGAGCGCTCAGCTCGCGGAGCGGATCCCGCCGCGAGCGATGATCGCCGGAGGCCTCGCGCTCGTCGCTGGAGGCTTGGCGTTGATGACCGCCGCCGGGCCGCACTCGCACTGGTCGGCGATCCTCCCCGGCGCGATGCTGGCGTCGATCGGCGCGGGACTGTTCAACCCGGCGATGAGCTCGATCGCGCTCAGTTCGGCTCCGCCGGACATGAGTGGACTCGCCGCCGGCGTCAACGACACCGCCAGACAGGCAGGGATCGCGGTCGGGATCGCGGGACTCGGTGCGCTGGTCCCGATTCACTCCGTCCACTTGCACAGCGCGGACTATGTGTATGGCCTGCGCGAAGCGCTGTTAGTCGGCGCCGGCGTGGCGGCGCTCGGGGCGCTTAGTGCCTGGCGGCTGATCGGCGCCCGCGCCCGGACCAGCCCAGTTCTCGGCGAGGCCGCCCCGGCGGAGTCCTCCTAGCACCCGCTCCTCCCCCACGACTCCAAGGAGCATGAACATGTTCGCTCGCCGTCTGACCTTCGCCATTGCCGCGCTCGTCCTTGCCGTGGTGGCGTTAGTCAACGTCTCGTCCTCGGCCGCCACGCTCCGGCTCGTTGCGGTTCCAACGAGCCCGCATAGCTGGCACCCCGCTCGTGTCTCGCCGCGGGCGGCCAAGGCTGATCTCGAACATCGCCTGCCGAAGTCCCGGCGCGTGTGGCTGCGGCACGCCGGCATTCAGGCCGCCGGGCGCTATGCGCGGGCGGAGCACGTTGCGCGACGAGGCTTTCGTCCTGCGCTCCCCGCAAGCCGCGCGGCGGATTGTGGCCGTGTGGGCGGGTCCGCACTCGAGATCGGCTGCACTGAACGGGACAAGTGCCTTCGCGCGCACCCCCAGCGGATCGGTCGGCGCTCCCAGCAGCCTGTCGGCGAGCGTCAGCGACGGCCTGGGGGCGCCCGCGGTGCTCGCTGCCGACAGGGTGACACCGCTTTGGAGTTCGACCACTGGAGGCGAGCTTGCGGTGCACCGCGGCAGTGACGCGATCGACCTGACGACGCTCTCGCCCGGCCTGCCGATCGCCTCGGCGCTAGGCCGCGACGCCGCCGGTGAGCTGTGGCTGGCGTGGCAGTCTGTCGGACCGCCTGCTGGCGAAGCTCGGTGACCCGCGTGGCGCCGGCGGCACGCCACAGGTGATCCCCCCGGGCGCCAGGTCATGACACACCGGATCAGACCGCGGTCCTAGCCAGCGGCGAGCGACTGGTGCTGGCACCGAATGGTCGACGCTCACGGCAGACGTGAACTCGGAGTGGGCGACCGTCGTTGACCCGCGCTGAGACAACCTAAACCCGAGCCAAGGAATAGCAATGCATGCGATCAAGAAGTTACGCGCTGGACTGACGTTCGCCAATGTGACCGCGCTCTCGGCGCTGGTGTTCGCGATGGCGGGCAGCGCTTACGCACTCTCCATGCCCCACCCGGACGGTGTCCTGCACGGTTGCGTGAGCAACCGGACGCAGGCATCACGTGTGGTCGGGAGCAGTGCCCCCTGCCACCGTGTCAAGCGTCGGCACGGGCGCGTAATCGATCGCGGGGAATTTCCGATCGCCTGGAGCCAGCAGGGTCCACGCGGTCCGCAGGGACCTACGGGGGCTGCGGGCCCGGCGGGCCGTACCGGGCCTACGGGCACGGTCGACACCTCACAGTTCGACACCAGGGCTGCGGCGGATCAACGGTACGAGCGCACGACGCGGATCACCTACGGCAGCGCCGACAGCTCGGCCAACGGCCAGCTGGTCGTAGCCTGGCCGCAGCTCGGGTTCGAGGTCACCACGGCCGGACCCGCAAGCCTCGGCAACATCGCGGAGAGGCCGATCGGTCCGGCGCGGCGCGCCGATGAGTGCGCGGGACGCGCTACTCGCCGTCGCTTGTCCGCCACGATATCCGGACGCGATGAGACGCGCCAAGCTCTGCCTGGGCGTCGCCCGACGCGTGACCGGGAGCGGGCCACGGGAGAGAAATTGAGCATCCTGCTCGCGCTGTCGCGACCTGGTTGACCTACAGTGGGGCGACGGCGTATGGCGAGGACCGGGGTAACTTCGGGTGTGAGGGGTTTGATGATGGCGCTCCGTGGCCAGGGGCGAAGCTTGGTCGCAGCGACGGCCACCGTGCTCGCGGCGCTGTCTTCACTGGCTTCGCCGGCCGACGCAGCGCCGAGCGCCGCGCAGCGGCTGGTCGATACGTACTCGCCGATCGTGATGATGCGTGCGCAGCACAACCCCCCATGCGACAGCTCAGAGGAGCAATATGGCCCACCTACTTCCGTGGACGCGGTGCTGGGCAATCCTCGGGTCAGGCTGCTGGAGCACGATGCCCGCGGAACGCAGGTCATCAAGCGCGTCCCCACGGCCGCGGACCTCGCCGGGCGCGGCAGCACTTACTACCTGGACCTGCCGGGCTTACCGCTGGAGCCGGGCTGTAAGTACGCCCGCGATTTCGCGGCTCTGCGTCGCGCCGGACACACGCCGGCAGTGACCTACGCGCATATCGCGCGCGAGTCGGGCCACTCTGGGCTGGCGGTGCAGTACTGGTTCTACTACTACTTCAACCAGTTCAACGATCTGCACGAGAGCGACTGGGAGGGGATGCAGATCGCCTTTTCCGCGGACACGGCAGCCGGGGCGCTGTCCATCGGGCCCGATGAGATCGTCCTCTTCCAGCACAGCGGCGGCGAGCACGCCGATTGGACCGATTCGAAGGTCGAGAAAGAAGGTACGCACCCGGTTGTCTACTCGGCTGCCGGTTCGCACGCGACGTTCTATGACTCGGCACTGTGGCTCGGAAACGGACAAAACGGGTCGGGCGTCGGTTGCGACAACACCACCGGACCGCTGAGCACCTATCGGCCGCGGCCGATACTGCTCCCAGACCCCCCCGTGAGCAGAGGAGAGTTCGCCTGGCTGAGCTATACGGGCCGCTGGGGACAGCGAGAGGCGGGGTTTAACAACGGACCGGCGGGCCCCAATACGAAGACGGTTTGGCGCGAGCCGTTTACCTGGATGGACGGAACCCGCTCCGCGAGCCCCAGAGTCCCGGGCGGCTCGCTGATCGGCCCGTCGGTGGGGAACGCATTTTGCGGAGCAGTGGCGAACGTTTCGAGCTTCCTGAATCTCGCCGCAAAAACTGGCCCGGGAGCGATCGCCGTCGGGCTCGTGATCCTTCTCCTGATCCTGGTGCCCGTCCTCCTGACGCGTTGGCGCCCGGTCCAGCCGCAGCCGCTCCGCCAGGCGCGGGCGCTCGGGCAGTTGCTCCTGACTGCCGGACGCGTGTACTGGCGCCACGCCGCCACGCTGCTGCTGATCGCCGTGGTGTCGCTGCTGATCATTGGCGCCTTCGACGGACTGGAGTGGCTGGTCCGGCGCGCCGCCGGCGCGAGCGGCTCGGGGGTGACGTTCACCGACTCGGGGTCCGGGGTTGGGATATCGACGTCGGCCGGCATCGGGCGAACAATTGCCACACCGATCGCGTCAGCGGCGGTGATCGCCTTCGTGCGTAACCTGGAACGCCAACAGGACCAAGGGTTTACTGCGGTGTGGAGCGCCGTCCTGCACCGCCTTTGGCGGCTCGTCGCAGTTCAGATCGTAATCCTGGTCCTGTTGCTCTTGATTGCCATAACGATCATCGGGATCCCCTACGCGATCAAGAAATTCGTCGACTGGCAATTTGCTCAACAGGAGATCCTGTACGAGGATCGTTCGATTCGCGAGGCGCTCCGCGGTAGCAGTCGCCTCGTTCACGGCCACTGGTGGCACACGGCGGTGGTCGCTGGCACGCTCTGGGTGCTCAGCCAGATCCCTGGTCCGGCGCTGGGCTTCGCGCTGTTGTTCACGACGCTCCCCGTCAGCACCGTGAACCTCTTCGGCTCGGTGGTCTTTGCGGTGCTCCTCCCCTACATTGGAATCGGACGCACGCTCCTATACCTCGATCTCGCGGCCCGTGAAGTCACCGGCGCCGCGCCGGCAAGCATGGTCGTCGCGCCGGCGGCCGCAAGCTGAGCCGCTCACCGGGCGTTGGCCTGCCCGCCGCCGGCCAGCTCCAGTAGGCGGTCGGCTTGCTCTCCGCCGGATACGGGAAGCCGGGCGGGGTCGAGCAGCCCGATCTGAGCAAGCACTGACGCCTGGTCCCAATAGATGTGCTCATAGGCGACTTTGTCCCCGGCGAAACCCATTACCACCACCATCGGGATGCGGACTCGGCGGCCCATTGGCGCAACTCCGGGCAGCATCCACGGGAGCTCGCTGTCGTGGGTGAACTCAAAGACGAACTCATCGATCACGCCGTCCTCCGAAACAGTGCGCGCAATCGGACTGAGAAACCGCATCCGCCGGCGTGTGGCCCACGAACTCCGACGCGTAGAACTGGCGTACGGCCTCGCCCCCGCCGCCACCGGTGAGTGGCGGGACATGCCAGACGTACGGCTCCGAAGTCATCGGGCGCATCGTCGCGTCCACGTCTTTGGCGACGAACTCGCTGGCTACGTGCTCGGCGAAGATCGCCCCAAGATCCGCCATCCTGCCCGCACCTCCCTAAGTCGCTGAGACGACCGCTCGCGGCAGCCGTCCTCGTCGGGTCGACGATATAGGTTCGGATGGGCGTGGGGCGGGCGGGGCGCGGGGCGGGGAGGTGCGTGGGGGGCGGGGCGTGGGGACGCGGAACGCCCCGCAACCCGAACTTTGGCTGCTGACCTCCGGGGGCCGGAGGTAGATAGCCAACGTTCGGGCGCCGGGCCCCGGATTCGCTTCGCGCGCGCTGGGCGCGGGGCCCCGGATTCGCCTCGCCCCCGCGATCCGCGCCCCCGCGAGCCGCCCCGCGAGCCGCCATCAACCCCGCCGTCACTACATGAACAGCTAGTATGGGTTTCCTCTACAACCTTTCGGGTATCGCTAGTCCTAGAAGCTTCGATAGCCCGGAGGTTCACGAATGACCGTTTTGCTCGATAGCGCAGACTCGAAGGCAGGCGACAAGGTTTCAGCGGCGATCGACACCGTGCTGGACCGCACGATCGCCTTTGGCTATGGGAGCACGGGCCTACTGATCCGCCGGCATCTCGCTGGGTGGCCGGCTGATCCTCCCCGCATAGACGGCGCCGTCGTCCTCGTCACCGGGCCAATCATCCGTACGCCCGAGCAAGGAGCGGACACGATCGTGTGGCTAGGCGCCGCGCCGGAAGCGCTCCGAAGCACCGGCAAGTTCTGGCACGACCGCCGGCCGCGCCCGAGCCACTATCCGCTGGGGGCGTCCGAGGACAGCGCCTGCGATCGCCAACAGTTGTGGAACCTTTGCGCCAAATCGTTGCTGGCGCAGGCAACCACCGCGTCCGATCCCGAGTTCGCGGCGTAGCGTTCGGGGCTGGGAGATCAAGTAAGGGGATGAACAGACCATGCGTGTCGTAATAACCGGTGCCACCGGCACGATCGGCCACGCCGTCACCGCTGCGCTTCGCGCGCGTGGAGATCAGGTGGTAGCGCTCTCACGTAGCGCCGAGCACGGTCGCCGAGCCCTCGGCGAAGGAGTGGAGGTCCACTCGTGGCCACAGCCAACCACGACGCCGCCCCCGGCGCCAGCGTTGGCGGGTGCGGATGCCGTGGTGCATCTGCTCGGAGCACCCGTGGATCAGCGCTGGAGCGAAGATGCGAAGCGCGCGATCCGAGACTCCCGGCAGCTCGGCACCCGGATGCTTGTTGCCGGTCTGCGGGCGCTTTCCGACCGAGAGCGCCCCGGGGTGCTCGTCTCGCAGTCGGCCACCGGCTACTACGGGCCCCGAGGAGAAGAGCGCCTCGACGAGCAGGCGCCCGCAGGATCGGATTTCCTGGCAGGGGTCGTGGTGGATTGGGAGGCGGAGGCCAACCAAGCGGCGTCCCTGATGCGGGTCGTGCTGTCCCGTACCGGTGTGGTGTTGTCGCCCTCGGGGGGCGCGCTGGCAAAGATGCTCCCGTTCTTTCGCCTCGGCCTTGGCGGACCGGTCGCCGGAGGACACCAATATGTCCCGTGGATCCATCTCGACGACGTGGTCGGCGCGCTGAGCTTCTGCGTCGACAGTGGCGAGGCGCGCGGTCCGGTGAACGTGACCGCGCCAAACCCCGTCACGAACGGCGAGTTATCGCGCGCGCTGGGAGGGGTCCTTCACCGCCCGGCAGTGCTCCCTGTCCCCGGCTTTGGGCTGCGCCTGCTCTACGGGGAGATGTCGCAAGTCGTGACGACGGGGCAGCGGGCCATACCCGAGCGCCTGCAGCACCTGGGATACGACTTTCGCCATCCCCAGATCGAGGCAGCGCTGTCCGACGTGCTTCGAACGTGATGGTTCACCGGCTAGAGCGCGAGCAGCTCGTCGCGCGTCCGCTCACCGAGGTATTCGCCTTTTTCGCGCAGGCCCGCAACCTCGAGCAGATCACCCCGCCATGGCTTCGCTTCAAGCTGCTCAGCCCTGAGCCGATCGAGATGGGCGTGGGAACGCTGATCGAGTACCGGCTACACGTGCATGGGTTACCTCTGCGCTGGGTGTCTCGGATCGAGGAATGGGAGCCGGGCCGAGGATTCGTGGACCGGCAGCTTCGCGGGCCTTACCGTCTCTGGCACCACCGTCACGGGTTCGCGGCAGCCGGCGACGGAACCGTGGTCCGCGACCACGTCAACTACGCGCTGCCCCTCGGGATGCTCGGTGAGCTGGCCCATCGCGCGCTGGTTCGCCGGGATCTGACGCGCATCTTCGGATTCCGCCAAGCAGCAGTCACGCGGCTCCTCGGATGACCGCAATGCTGTGGCTTCGACGTGATCTCCGGGTCCATGACCACCCGGCGCTGCACGCTGCCCTCCAGGCTGGGGACGGCCTCCTGCCGGTGTTCTGCTTCGACGATCGCCTAATCAACGGCCGCCATACGTCCGGGCCGCGCACACAGTTTCTCTTGGAATCTCTAGCCGATCTCGACCACTCGCTGCGCGATCGCGGAAGCCGGCTGGTCGTGCGCAAAGGAATCCCGGAGCGCGAGCTACCCTCGCTTGCGCGGGACCACGACGTCCGCTGCGTCCATTTCACCGCCGACATTGGACCCTACGCGCGCCGGCGCGACGCACGCGTGTCGAACGCTCTGGAAAAAGCCGGCATCGGCGTGTGCGCTCACCCCGGGCTATTCGCAGTCGACGATCTCGACGCTATCCGGACCTCCTCAAGCGACCCTTACACCGTCTTCACCCCGTTCTACCGCGCGTGGGCGAAGCTCGGGCGACGCAAGCCTGTGAGCGCGCCCCGCTCGCTACCGAAGATTCCGTCGGGGATCGACGCGGGGACCCTCCCCAGTCTGTCCAATCTCGGTCTGCACCAAGAGGTCGACGAACCAATCCCGGGAGGCGAAGGGGCCGCACGCGAGTCGATGAGCCGCTTCCTGTCCGGGCCGATCGACGACTACGACGCGGGCCGCGAGCTCGTCGGACAGGCAGGTGTCTCGCGCCTGTCGCCCTACCTGCACTTCGGTTGCATCTCCGCGCGCGAGCTTGAACAGCGACTCTCGCGGTCGGCCGGTGGCGAGGCATTTCGGCGACAGCTCTGCTGGCGCGACTTTTACGCTCAGGTGCTCTGGTCCTTCCCGAGCAACGCCCGGTCAGAGCACCAGGTGCGCTACCGGGGGACGATTCGCTGGAGCCACGCACAGCGCCGATTCGAGGCGTGGCGGGAAGGCCGCACCGGTTTCCCGCTCGTCGACGCCGGCATGCGCCAGCTCTCGCGCGAGGGCTGGATGCACAACCGCGCCCGGCTGGTCGTCGGCTCGTTCCTGACGAAAGATCTCGGCATCGACTGGCGGTGGGGAGAACGCTGGTTCATGCGTCTCCTGCTCGATGGCGACGAAGCGAGCAACAACGGCAACTGGCAATGGATCGCCTCTGTTGGCGTCGATCCACAGCCAGCGTTTCGGCGCATCTACAACCCCGCACGCCAGCAACAACGTCTTGACCCCGAAGGCGCCTACGTGCGCCACTACGTCCCGGAGCTGACTTCGGTGCCCGATGCGTACATCGCCGCGCCGTGGACCATGCCCGCATCCGTCCAGGCCCGCGTGGGATGCGTCATTGGGCGCGACTACCCGAAGGCGATCGTCGATCATCTCGTCGCCCGACGTGAGGCCCTCGCTCGCTATGCCGCCGCTCGCTGAACGTCGACCACGTTCGACGCACGGCGACGGTGTCGCAGTGATCCGGCGAGGCGGGTCCGCGCGAACCTCTGTTGTGATCCAGAACCGGAAACAACCGCTGCCATGAGGATCGCGATCGTAGGCGCCGGGATCTCGGGACTCGTGGTTGCTCATCTCTTGCATCGCGAGCACGAGATCACCGTGTTCGAGGCAGGGGGCTACGCCGGCGGCCACACGAACACGGTCAGGGTCGACACCTCAGATGAGACCCACCATGTCGACACCGGCTTTATCGTCTTCAACGACCGCAACTACCCCAGCTTCGAACGATTGCTGGCCCGCTTGGACGTCGCCTCGCAACCATCCACGATGACGTTCGGGGTAAGCGACGGCCTCGGTGACTTCGAGTACAGCGGCGGCTCACCAAATGGCCTGTTTGCCAAGCGCGCTCATCTCGTGACCCCGTGGTTCCATCGGATGGTCGCCGATCTGGCACGCTTCAACCGCGGCGCACGGGAGCTGCTACATCACGGCGATCAAGGACCATCGTTGGGCCAGTGGCTTGAGCAGCAGCGATTCTCGCGACCGTTCGTTGAGCGTCTGATTGTTCCTCAGGCGTCAGCGGTTTGGTCGGCCGATCCGCGCCACATGTGGAATTTCCCGGCGCGGTTCCTCGCCGAGTTCTTCGATAACCACGGGATGCTCTCGTTCAACAACCGGCCGCGGTGGCGGACGATCCGCGGCGGCTCGGCTCGGTACGTCGAAGCGTTGACGCGCCCGTTCCACGAGCGACTGCGTCTGCAGACCCCGGTCCACACGGTGAGGCGAAAAGGTGACCACGTCCTCGTCAAGGCGCGTGGCTGCGAGACAGAGCGCTACGACCAGGTCGTGCTGGCCACGCACTCCGACCAAGCACTCGCGCTGCTTGGCGACCCGAGCGACGCCGAACACGAGATCTTGGGCGCGCTCCCCTATCAGCCAAACGAGGCGGTTCTCCACACTGACGTAGGAATGTTGCCCCACCGCCGGCGCGCCTGGGCGAGCTGGAACTTCCATCTGCTTGAGGAGCCCGTCGGTCGCACCACGGTGACCTACCACATGAACAAATTGCAGACCCTGCGCTCTGGCCACGATTTCTGCGTGACGCTCAACCGGACCGAGAACATCGACCCGGCGCGAGTCATCCGCACGATCCCCTACGCCCACCCCGTCTACACCAGCGCGGGGGTCACCGCACAGCGTCGTTTCCAGGAGATCAGCGGACGCAATCGCACACACTTCTGCGGCGCGTACTGGGGCTATGGCTTCCACGAGGACGGTGTGGTGAGCGGCGCGCGGGTCGCCGAGCGCTTCGGAGCGCGGCTGTGAACACCAGCTGTGTCTACGAAGGAACGATTCGACACCGGCGCTCAGAACCTCCGCGTGAGTTCCGCCATCGTCTCGCGCTCGTCTACCTCGACCTTGGCGAGTTGCCCGGATTGCTCGGTGGTCGCCTGGTCTCCCACCGACCGGGACTTGTCCGCTTTCGTCGCCGCGACTATCTCGGCCAGGACGCTGTGCCGTTGCCGCTCGCTGTCCGGGCCTGCGTCGAAGCGCAAACCGGAGTTCGGCCTCTAGGGCCGATTCGACTGCTCACCCAGCTGCGCTCCTTCGGACACTGCTTTCACCCGGCGAGCTTTTATTACTGCTTTGCCGCCACTGGCGAGCGCCTGGAGGCGGTGGTGACGGAGGTGACGAACACCCCGTGGGGAGAACGCCACGCCTACGTACTGCGCGCGGACGCAAACGCGGGGCCGGTGATAGAGACACAGTTTGACAAGGCGCTACACGTGTCACCGTTCATGGGCATGGATCATCGATACACTGCGCGCGCTGCACCCCCGGGAGAGACACTGTCAGTGCACATCGAGAACCATCGCGCCGGAAAGCTCGAGTTCGATGCCACGCTCGCGCTGTCGCGGCGGGAGCTCACGGTTCGGTCGCTCGCGTCGGTCACCGCTCGCTATCCGCTGGCGACGGGCCGTGTCCTGGCCCTGATCTATGGTCGCGCACTGGGGCTGGCGCTCGCCGGCGTCCCGGTGCAGCCCCACCCCAATGGGGGACGGGCGTGAGCCGCTGGCTGGTGTCGATTCTTCTGCGGCGTTTGGGGGTCGGGAGCATTGTCGTGGTCGAGGGCGATCAGCGGCGACTGTACGGTCGCGGTGCGCCGGCCGCGACCGTTCACGTGCGCTCGCCGCGCACTTGGCAGCTGCTCTTGAGAGGCAGCCGCGGGCTGGCAGAGGCCTACGCCGAGGCGGCGTGGGAAACGCCCGATCTCGTAGCGCTGATCCGCGTAGCCGCCCGCAATGCGGCGAGCCTCGATCGGCTCCGCGCGTTGCTCGCGCCCGTCCGTTGGCCGCTCCAGCGGCTCCGCACCGTCACCCAACGGAGCACCCCGCACCGGCGCCGACGCGATATCGCCGCCCACTACGACCTCGGCAACGAGCTGTTCTCGCGGATGCTGGACCCCACGATGAGCTACTCGTGCGCGCTGTTCGAACGGGAGGGAATGACCCTTGAGGCGGCGCAGCTTGCCAAGCTCGAGCGCGTATGCGAGAAGCTCGATCTCGCTCCCGGAGATCGGGTCATCGAAATCGGTACCGGGTGGGCCGGTTTCGCCCTGCACGCCGCGGCTACACGCGGTTGCCACGTCACCACCGCGACAATCTCCCGCGAGCAGTACGACTACGCCGTGACGCAGGTACAGCGCGCCGGACTGAGTGACCGCGTGAGCGTGCTGATGGAGGACTACCGTGACCTTCGGGGCCGCTACGACAAGCTGGTGTCGATTGAGATGATCGAGGCGGTGGGCTGGAACCAGATCGGCGACTTCTTTGCCAAGTGCAGCGAACTGCTGGCACCGCACGGCACGATGCTCCTGCAGGCGATCACGATCGACGATCGTGCGTATGAGGTAGAGAAGACCTCTAACTCGTTTATGAACTCCTACATCTTCCCGGGTGGTTGTCTGCCGTCGCTGGAACTGATCACTCGCAAGGTTGCCCGCCGCACGGACCTGCAGGCTGTGCACCTCGACGACATGACTCCGCACTACGTCGAGACCCTGAGGCGCTGGCGGGAGAACTTCACCGCCAGCGCCTCCGACTTACAGGCCCTCGGGTACGACGAGCGCTTCCGGCGCCTGTGGACGCTCTACCTCGCCTACTGCGAAGCCGGATTCGCCGAGCGCCGGATATGCGATATCCAGCTCGTGCTCGCTAAGCCGCGCTCTGCGGTCGCTGCGCGGGCTGGACTACGAGCCACATCGATCACGGCGACCGGCGCGAAGGTCGGCTGACCCGACCCGTCTAGTGGCGGCGAGGGCTACGTCGACGGATACGGACTGTGAGACGCCGGCTGCATCCTTCCCGCCTCGAGCCGGTCGAGGCGGAAGGGCGCAAGCCGCGGCTCGAAGCGGTCGAGGATGTCAGTCGCGACCAGCTCACCGAGCGCGAGCATCTTGTAGGTATGCCCGGCGTCGAGGATTGCATAGGCGTTGGGCAGCACGCGGTCGAGCACACGGGCCAGGCCCGCCTCGGCGAACTCGCAGAACCCCTCGCCCGCCACGTGGGCAGGATTGACCGGCCCATAGGGATCGAGCGGAGCGTCGGCGCCGATCCGCTAGGGAAGGCCGCCGACGATGACGCTCGTGCCGCTGCGTCCCATCCGGAAGTAGACGCCCCAAGCGCCCTCGACGAGCACCCTGCCGTCTCGATCTGAGCGGAGCGGACCTTCCGCATCGAAATGGATCACCGGCGCCTCAT
Organism: uncultured Solirubrobacterales bacterium; assembly: GCA_963836065.1. Taxonomy (GTDB): domain Bacteria; phylum Actinomycetota; class Thermoleophilia; order Solirubrobacterales; family Solirubrobacteraceae; genus Palsa-465. The sequence continues at coordinate 371,942 of CAWIII010000002.1, read as the reverse complement.
GTCCGGCGGCGGCTTGAAGGCCCACGCCCCGCAGGGCAAAGTCACCCTCCTGGGCCTTGACCAGATCGACCAGCGGGGTACTTACACCGCGGACCGCGACCGTGCAATCGCGGGCCAGCATCGACCACACGTCGCGCGCCCAGAGACCGCAGGCGAGCACCACGTGGTCGCAACGGACATCGCCGTGAATGGTGGAGACCGCCCGCACGCTCCCGCTGGCGAGCTCGAGCCCCACCACCTCGGCTTCCTCGTGCACGCACACACCCGCATCGCGCGCTTCACGGGCAAGTTCTCGTACGGTCGCCGAGGCGTCGGCTCAGCCGCTGCGTCGCTCGTGCAACACGGCCTCGACGCCGCTGGCATCGAAGTCGGGCCACATCCATCGCAGGTACTCGGCGCAGCCGTCGTTACCGAGCACCAGCTCAGAGGCATAGCCGACCTCGGCCTGGCGAGCGGCAATCGCCTTAGATCGTCGACCTGACGCGCTGGCACGACCCGAGACAAAGCCGACCTGATGAAAACCGAACGCTCCGGGATCCCGCTCGAAGCGCTCCACGCTGAGCCACACGATGTCGGTGATCGCCGGGCTGCGGTAATAGCCGCGCACGATCCCGCCCGCGATCCCGGATGCTCCGGCGCCGAGCGTCGCTCGTTCCAGCAGCACCACGCGCGAGCGCTTTCCCAGCCGGCGAGCGAGCGGGGCGGCGACGCTCAAGCCATGCACGCCCCCACCGACGACGACGTGCTCGGCGCAGGACGGTATGCGACTCATGCGGCCGGGCGCTGAAACTGCCGACGAGCCCCTTGGACCGCCTCGCGCGCGTCACATCCGTCGAGATGGTCGTTGACGAGCCCCATCGCCTGCATGAACGCGTATACCGTCGTGGGGCCCACGAAGCGCCATCCTCTCCGCTTCAGATCACGGGCGAGAGTCCGCGACTGCGGGGTGTGAGCGAGCTCGACGAGCGCCGCCCGGTCGAGTCGCGTCGGCCGATCCGCCGGCTCGAACTGCCATACATACGAGGCCAGCGACCCGGACTCGTCCACCAGCTCGAGCGCCCGACGTGCGTTGTTGATCACGGCCTCGATCTTGCCCCGGTGACGCACGATCGACGCGTCGGCGAGCAGCCGGTCGATGTCCTGCTCGCCGAAGCGCGCGATCCGCTCGAAGTCAAAGCCGGCAAATGCGCGCCGGAACGCCTCGCGCTTGCGGAGGATCGTCAGCCACGAGAGGCCTGCCTGGAAGCCCTCCAGGCTCAGCTTCTCAAACAGCCGCACATCGACGGCGACTGGGACTCCCCACTCGCAGTCGTGATAAGCCCGGTACTCGGGAGCCGAGTCGCCCCACCAGCAGCGCCGCACGCCGTCCTCGCCCTGAATCACCCCGTCGACGTCGGTCATCTCGCGCGCGCCAGGAAGAGCTGGGTCACGTAGCTGAGGCGCAGCGTGCCTCCGTTCCGGTCGAGCACCTCGGCGACCGCGGCGACGAGCGCCTGCCGCCGGCCCGGCTCCTCCACGAGTTGGATCGAGTGTGTCTGCAACAACGCCACGTATTCGGCTGTCGAGTACTCGCACCGCCACGGGTAGGCGCGAATCTCAGGATCGCCGAACTGGGGAGCGTCGCCGATCTCGTGTTCCCAATCCGCGCGCAGATCGGTTGACCTGGCGCTTCCCGGGTACATGGGATCACCGTCATCCTTCTCCGGCTGCACTTGATCGTAGGCGAGTTTCAGTGCGTCGCGCAGGTCACAGACCTCCCAATCCGCGCGGTTCCAGAAAGCCGCCAGCGTTCCCCCATCCACGAGCGCCTCTCGCGCCCGCACGTACCGTAGCTGCGGATCAATCCAGTGCCACGCCTGCGCGCTGTAGAGCAACGGGAAGCGCTCGCCGCGGGGCTGCCAGCGTTCGAACTCGGACTGTTCGATGCTCACGCCCGGGTATGCAGCGCAGTTGCGCAACGCGACTGCCGCCATCTCGGCGCTCGGCTCGATCGCCAGCACCGGCAACCCGTGCGCGGCGAACAGCACAGTTGCCTTGCCGGTGCCGGCGCCGACCTCCAGCAGCCGCTCGCCAGCGCCAAGATCGGCGATCGAGATCAGGTCCTGCACCAGCGCCGAAGGATACGAAGGCCGCCTTCGGTCGTAGAGCTCGGCCACCTCACCGAATGAGAACCGCCGTTCGCGCACTATTGCCATAGTGAAACACGCGCGTGTGTGTAACCATGGAAACCGGACGTGAAGCAGTACTACGACACGCGAGCCCCGGAATACGACGAGTGGTATCTCGGGCTCGGGAAGTTCGCTGCGCGCGAGCGCCCGGGATGGTCGGATGATCTCGAGGGTTTGACGGAAGCGATCGGATACCTGCCGCCGGCGCGGACGCTCGACGTCGCTTGCGGCACTGGCTACTTGACCCGCCACCTCCGCGGCGAGATCACCGCCCTGGATCAGAGCGAGCAAATGTTGGCGATCACGCGCGAGCGCGTGCCGGACGTCACCGTGCTCTGCGGCGACGCCCTCACGCTCCCGTTCCCCGACGGCTCCTTCGCGCGCGTCTTCACCGGACATTTCTACGGGCACCTGGAGCAGACGCAGCGTCAAGCATTCCTCGCCGAGGCTCGCCGCCTCGCGCCCGAACTCGTGATCGTTGATTCCGCCGTCCGGTCCGACCACGAGCGCGAGGAATGGCAGGAGCGCGTGCTCAACGACGGCTCGCGGTTTCAGGTCTACAAACGCTTCTTCGATGCTGATGAGTTGGTCAGCGAGCTCGGTGGGGGGACGGCGTTGTACCGCGGCCGCTGGTTCGTGATGGTCTCCTCGCGGGCGTAGGCTGGACCGGCCCCGCGGCGGCCGAGACCGGGTGCGCTCCCGTATAGCGACGACCCACGTCGTCCAGCACCCTGATCATCGTTGTTGCCGCCGGCACGACGCCGGGACCGCTCATCGTCGCTGCTACAACGGTCCGCACCGGGCTGCTGGGGGCGAGCGAGCGCACCACGATCCCGGAGTGCACGTGGGTCAACGCCAGCCGCGGAATCAGCGCCACGCCAACGCCGGCTGCCACCAACCCCTGCACCGTCTCGTAGTCATCGCTCTCAAATGTCACCTTGGGCTCGAACCCCGCGGCAAGGCAAGACCGGACAACGTGGCGGGAACACGGGCTCGGCGCTGATGTCTGCACCCATTCCTCGTCCCGCAAATCGGTCAGCTTCAGCGCCGGCTTCGCCGCGAGGGGATGGTCGGCGTGCAAGACCACGTGCATCGGATCCTCGAGCAGCGTGACGGTCTTCAGTCCCGAACCTGGCCGCTCCCGAACCCCGGGGAACTCGAACAGGAGCGCGAGATCGAACTCTCCGGCGCGCAACCGCGGCGCAATCTCTTCGGGCTCACCTTCGGCGAGCGTGAGCGACACGTCGGGATGGCGTTCGCGAAACGCCGCGATCGCCAGCGGCATCAGCGTCGCGCCGGCCGAGGGGAATGACGCCACCCGCAGCCGCCCGCCACGAACGCCCAGCACTGCCGCGAGATCGGCCTCCGCGGCCTCGACCTGGGCGAAGATCGCCTCGGCATGCTCGACCAGCGTGGCGCCTGCTGCCGTGGGACGAACCCCGCGCCGGTCGCGCACGACGAGCCTGGTGCCGGTCTCGGCTTCGAGGCGCGCGATCGCCTGGGAGATGGCGGATTGGGTGTAAGAGAGCGCCTCGGCGGCGGCGGAAAACGACCCTCGCTGGAGGACCTCCGTCAGCACGCGCAGGCGGCCCAGGTGAAGCATTAGTGAATCTTATCCCAAAGATGACGAAGTTCATTAGATCTGATACTAGGGGGATGTCATTCTCGGCCGAATACGACTGCGGACTAAACCGCGACTGCGGAACACCTCGAGAACGGAGGCAGAGGATGCCCACCAGGACGATCATCTCCTATGACGACACCGTGAATGACCGCGATGCGCTGATGCTTGGGCGCGTCCTCTCGGAGGCGGGATCGGAGCTGACGCTCGTCTACGTGCGTCACACCACGCAAACGGAGCACGACCGCGAGCAGCTCGAGGAGCACGGGTCCCAAGAACTGCTGGAGCGCGGCGGGCAGCTGCTCGGAGACCTCGGAGTCGACCGTCGCGTAGTCGTGAGCCCCTCCACCGCCGACGGCCTGAAGATGTTGGCTGAACAGGAGCATGCCGACGTGATCGTGTTCGGCTCGGACTACCGCACTGCAGCCCGGCACGTCGCCCCTCAGCATTCCACCCAGGCGTTGCTCGAGGGCAGCCCCGCGGCGATCGCGATCGCCCCCGCCGCCTACAGCACCGCCCACGTGCCGCACATCCGCACGATCGGGGTCCTTGCCCAGCCGGGCGACGACGCGGCGATCGAGACGGCGCGCGAGTTGGCCGAGGCCCTGGGCGCATCATTGACGCGCGACGAGCGCCATGTCGACCTGTTGGTGGTGGGGTCGCGCTCAGAGGCTCCCGCGGGCCGCGTGATGATCACCTCACAGGCTCAGAACGAGATCGAGAACGCGACGTTCCCGGTGATCGTTGTGGCGCGCGGCGTCCCGGTGCGCTTCGCCGTGCCGGCGACAATCAGCTGAGCGCCTTCCCGGTGACATAGCAACTCGGCGAGTAGGGTCCGCCCTCGTGCGGACCCTCGTCATTTCCGACCTTCACCTCGGGGGGCGGCTCCACCACGACGTACTGATGAGGCCGGCGGCGCTTGGGCGCCTGCTCGACGCGATCGATTCGGTCGACCGGCTGGTCTTGCTTGGCGACATCGTGGAGCTAATCGAGGGGAACCCTGAGCACGCGATGATCGTCGCCGAGCCCGTACTGCGAACATTGGGCGAGAGGCTCGGCGAAGCGCGAGAAGTCATTTTCGTCCCCGGAAACCACGACGGCCCGCTCGTCCGCGGCTGGGCCCGTGCTCGGGGCAGCCAGCTGACTCCGGACTCATCAGTCCCGCTCGACGCAACGCCCGCGCTGGTGCGCGTGAGCTCGTGGCTTGCGCCCGCGGTCGTGCACGTCCATTACCCCGGGGTGTGGCTGTCGGAGACCGTGTGGGCCACTCATGGGCATTACCTGGACCGTCACCTGCTGCCGGAGTCCGCGTTTGGGATCGCGCGTGGCCTGCTCGGGCGGCTGCCGCACGGTCGCGCCGCGCCGAGCGACTACGAGCATCTCCGTCGTCCCTCGGTGGCGCGAGCCTCCCGATGGATGCCGCAGCCGCTGGCGAAGCTGGTGGACGACATCGCTGAGCTGGGGCGCGCCTCGACGATGCCCGGCGTCCGGCGGCGGTTGTTGCACCGTCAGATGGCGCCACTCATCGCGATGCTGCTCGGCGCGCAGATGAGCCGGGCGAGTATCCCGGCCTTAGCCCGGGTCGTGCACCGCCTCGGAGTCGAGGCCGACTGGGTCGTGTTCGGCCACGTGCACCGGCTCGGACCGCTCGCGATCGATCGGCGCTCGCAGTGGCAAGGGCCAATGGGACGGCCCCAGATCGTGAACACGGGCTCATGGGTCTACGAACCGCTGCTCGTCCACCGGGCAACGCCTCCACACCCGTACTGGCCGGGAGGGGCTGTGCTGCTCGAGCCCGGAGGCGAGCCCCGGCCGGTCGCCCTCCTCGACGAGCTGGTCGCCGGCGCGCTGCGCTGAGAACGCGGCGGTTCGCCGGCGGACCGCCTTTCCCTCACGGCAGGATCAGATGGCTGTCGCCGAACTCGTGCCATAGGTATCCCTCGGCCAGTGCCTCGCGATAGCAGCGTCCGAGCAACTCCCGGCCGGCGATCGCCTCGAGCATCTGCAGATGCGATGCCTGCGGCTCGTGCCAGCCGGTGATCAGACCGTCGACGACATGCGCACCTCGCTCGGCCGTGATCATCAGGCCGGTCCATCCCTGCCCGGCGCCGACCCGCCCTGCGGGCACGGCGACGCTTTCGAGCGCGCGCACCGCAGTCGTCCCGACGGCGATCATGCGCCCTCCCCCCTGCCGCGTTGCGTTGAGAAGCCGGGCGGTCGCTTCCGGGACTTCGAACTGCTCCGGGAACGGCGACTCGTCGAGCTCGGGAGAGGACACGCCGGTGTGCAACGTGACCGGCGCGACCAGGACGCCGCGGCTAATAAGGCGCGTCAGCAACCCTGAAGTGATCGGACGACCGGCGCTTGGCATCTCCGCGCTCCTGGGCGCCGTCGCATATACGTTCTGATATGTCTCGAGCGGCCAGCTGCTGGACACGTGCCCGTACCGGATCGGCTCACCGTGGCGGTGGAGGTACTCCTCGACGGTCAGCGAACCCTCGAAGCGCGCGAGCAGCAGTCGGGCGCCGGAGGCGTACGGCGCGACCAGCTGAAGCACCGCGTCCGAACCCGTCAGCGTGACTAGCTCTCCGGCGTGCCCGCGCGCTGGTCGTGATCCGTCGGCGCTCCGCAGCTCGACCACGCGCCAGCGCTCGCCGAGTCGAGCGTGCGCGCGTCGCGAAATGAACGCGCACCGGAGTACCGTCAGCGCGCCGGCCGCCGACGGCCGCGGGAATCGTCGCCGAGACGTTCAGCACCAGCAGATCCCCGGGCGCGAGCAGCGAGGGAAGATCGCGAAACCGCCTGTGCTCGACCCGTCCCGCGGACCGGTATCCGACCATCAGCTTGATCTCGTCGCGAGCGAGGCCGTGAGCCTCGGAGGGCTCGCGCGCCTCGAGCGCGGTCGGGAGCTCAAACGCCAGCGCGCTCATTTACGAGCTCCCCGACCGCATACCGTCCGCTCGGCATGTCGCCTTCGATCAGCGCCAGCAACCCCGGGACGCTCTCCTCCGGCGGTGGCCGGTCGGAAATGTCCTCTCCGGGGAATGCCTGCTGGTGCATATCGGTGCGCATGTCGCCTGGGTCGGCCGCGTAGACCCGCAGGGCTGGGTGCTCGGCGGCGAGGATCGCCGTCAGCTGCTCGAGCGCCGCCTTCGAAGAGCCGTATCCACCCCACCCCTGATAAGGCTCGACCGCGGCGTCGGAGGTGACGTTGATGATCCGCCCCCCGTCCGGCATGCGCGGCAGTACCAGCTGGGTGAGCGCGAGTGGCGCCAGTACGCCGGTTGGGGACTTGGACCCAGAACGCTGGCGTTGTTGACCAGCAAATCGACGTCGTCGCCGGCAGCGTCGGCGAGCGCGTTGCGGTGCCAGTCGTCGGCGATGTCGCCGGCGAACGCTGCGACTTCCGTGCTCGCGCCGAGCCCACGCGCGGCCCGTTCCAAGTCGGGGGCGCCGCGAGCATCGCGTACGAGCGCCCACCCGCGCTGTGCGAGCGAGCGAGCGGGCCAGGGCGAGGCCCAGGCCTCGCGAAGCTCCGGTGATGATTACAAGAGGCATGGCATCAAGCTAAGACCACACCAGTCGCGGTTACCAGGCGTATTTGATCCTAGGACTCCTGGCCTACGAGCCCCTCGCGGACAGCCAGCAACGCCGCTTGGGTGCGATCGGTTACTCCTAGCTTGGCGAGCAGATGGCCGACGTGAGCCTTGACGGTCTTCTCCGAGATCCCGAGCTCGAACGCGATCATTTTGTTTGAGCGCCCCCGGACGATCAGCTCGAGCACCTCGCGCTCGCGGCGCGTCAGCCGCTCCGGCTCTCCGAGAACAGCCCTAGAGCCATCGGCAATCGCCCGCACCAGGCGCGCCGCGGCGCTTGGCGCGATGATCGCCTGGCCCGCGTGCGCAGCGCGAATTTCCCGCGCCAGCTCTGAGGGCTCCACATCCTTGAGGAGGTAGCCCGCAGCCCCGGCGTGAATCGCCGGCATCAGCCGATCATCGTCGAGGAAGCTGGTCAACGCGATCACCCGACCGGGGCGCGGGCTCGAAGTTCGCGCATCGCGCCGACGCCGTCGAGCTTCGGCATCACCAGATCCATCAGGATCACATCGGGATGCAGGGCTTCGGCCGAGACGACGGCCTCCTCTCCGTCCGACGCCTCGCCGACCACCTGGAAGTCCTCCTGGAGCTCCAGGAACGCCCGCAGTCCCTCTCGCACCACCGCGTGGTCGTCGACAGCAGCACCCCGATCACGCCGGCACCTCCAGACGGACCGTGGTCCCCGCGCCGGGCGCCGAGCGAATCGCCAATCGACCGCCGAGCTCGCGGGCTCGCTCTTCCATCGATGTCAGTCCGAGGTGTCGGGAGCGCAACTCGGCGCGTCCAGGGTCGAAGCCGATCCCGTCGTCGTTCACTTCGACCACCAGTGCGCCGCTGCTCTCGACGCAGACCTGAACGGAGACATGCCCGGCGATCGGCGACTCCGGCCGCCTCGGACGCTCCGTCCGTCTTCAGCTCGATCGCGATCCCATGCACGTGGCGCAGCATCTCGACCTCCTTGGCCAGGGCGCCAGCAAAGCCGTCGCGCTCCAGCTCAGGAGGACGCAAGCCGAAGATCAGCGATCGCAACTCATCGAGTGCCTCCCGTGAGAGCGTTCGCAGCCGCTCGAGTTGGACTCGGGCAGCGTCGGAATCCCGGTCGAGCTGCGTTGCAGCGGCCTCGGCGGTCAATGTCAGGCTGAACAGCTTCTGGCTAACGGCGTCGTGCAGCTCGAGGGCGCGCCGGTTGCGCTCGGACAGGATTGAGAGCTCCCGGCTGCGTTCGTACAGGCGCGCGTTGGTGATCGCGATCGCGGCGTGCGCGGCGAGCAGCTCGATCAGCTCCTGATCGCCGGCGTCGAACGTCTCGCCGCCCTGCTTCTCGGTCAGCTAGAAAGCGCCGATGACCTCGGACTGAGCGACGATCGGGACCCCGAGGAAAGAGCGCATGTCCGGATCGTCCCGTGGCCACCAGCCCCGGAAGCGCGGGTCCTCGTGAATGTCGTCGCTGCGGTAGGGCCCGGGTGACGCGAGCATTGCCCCGAGCATTCCGTGGGTTCGAGGCAGCGGCCCCAATCTGTGATCAGCTCCTCGCCCATTCCTGAGACGAGAAACCGCCTGAACCCACCCTCGCCGTCGGGGATGCCGAGCTCCGCATAACGGGCACGGCAAGCTCGCGCGCGGAGTGGACCAGCCGCTGCAGGACCTCATCGACCCGATAGCTGGGAGGCAACCGCGAGGACAGCGTCGCTAACCGGCTTAGTTAGCGCCTGGGGCATGTTGTGCACGATATAGCGGCCCGCTGCGGGACCCGCTAGCTTTGCCTTGGATGCCTCGGCACTGGTTCTGGACTCAGGTTGCGATCGTTGTGTTCGTGCTCGCCGGAATGGTGATCGCGATCACAAAGCTGGTCTGAGCAGACGAGATGAAGCAACCGATGTTCGGCTCGATCGTCGTCGGCACCGACGGCTCAGAGACCGCCACCAGCGCGGTGCGCCATGCGATCGAGCTGGCTCGCGAGCCCGGGGCTCGACTTCACGTCGTCAGCGCTTACGAGCCCGTCTCCGATCAACGGTTGCGCAGCGAGCGGGTCGAGCTGCCGAAGGATCTGCAATGGATAATCAACCCACGGGAGGATGTGCTCGCGTTGCTTGAGGCCGCCGAGCGCGAGGCCGAGCAGGCAGGCGTCATCAACGTCGAGACGTTCGCCCGCCAAGGCGACGCCGCTGATGCGATCCTCGATGTCGCCGAGGAGCAGCGCTCGGATCTGATCGTCGTCGGCAACCGAGGAATGACGGGCGCCAAGCGGTTCCTGCTCGGGTCGGTGCCCAACAAGGTCTCCCACCACGCGCCGTGCTCGGTGCTGATCGTGCGAACTACCTGAAGCGCCAGCTCAGCGCTGGCGACCGGCGGCGCTCCCCAGCGGGGCAGTCGCCGCGCCCGCGTTCAGCAAACCCCATCCGTACGTGGAGTTTGGCTTCGAGCCGCCCAACGGCTGAGCGGATTCCTCCAGCCGCTTGAGGACCTGGGCGGGAGTTGGACGGCGCCCAATCACGCCGCTCGCGATCACGAGAGCCGCCGCAGCCGCGACGTGGGGAGCCGCCATCGATGTTCCATAGATCGAGGCCGGATAACCGAACCGGCTCCAGCTGTGAGGCGCGTCGACGAGCGTCAGCTGGTTGATCGACGGCAGGTTCTGCGCCGAGCTTGGATGACAGTCAGGATCCGAGGGGATATACGCGTCGTTGCCCCCTCCAGGGGCAACGAGATCCAACTTGTCCCCCCCGTTGGAATAGTCCGCCAGACACCGGTCGCGCGTCGTGGCGCCGACCGAGATCGAGACTGGGTCGGCGGCAGGATAGGCGAGCTGAGTGGCGCCCTCGTTTCCTGCGGCCGCGACCACCACGGCGCCGTGCCGGTGCGCGTATTCGATCGCGCCGATGATGTCCGGAATGTCCGACGAGGTGACGCCGAAGTCGAACTCAAGGCTAAGGTTGATCACCTTCGCGCCTTGGTCGGCGGCGTAGCGGATCCCGCGTGAGATCGTCGCGGCATCGCCGAGTCCGCTCGAATCGAGGATCCGTACGGGCATGATCGAGGCGCCGTAGGCGAGCCCGGTGAGACCAAAGCCGTTGTTGGTCGCTTCGGCGATCGTGCTCGCGACGAACGTCCCGTGACCATTTTGATCGAGCGGGTAGCGGTTGTTTGAGACGAAGTCGTGGGGGCGAACGAATCGGGTCCCCTTGAGGTCGGGCGATTCTTTGAACTTTTGCCAGTTTCGGTAGGCGATACCCGTGTCCAAGATCGCGACCACGACGCCGCGCCCGCCCGGATGGCGATCGGCTCTCAGATTGGCCCATGCTTCCGGCGCATTGACCCCAACCGTCGGCAGGAAGTTCCATTGCATCGACTGCCACCCTCCGCGGCGATGCGCCCGGCCGGGATCGTTCGGGATGAACGAGCCTGCAGCGTGGGCGAGGTAGTTCGGGACGGCATACGCTACGCCCGGCTGGCTGCGGAGCTTCGTGAGCGCCCGCGGCACGGTCATCCCACGTGGCAATCGCATCACCCGGACACTCGGAGCGGCCGTGGCAGCGGCCCGAACGCCCATCTTGGTCGCGAAATTTCTAGCCACCGACGCGACCGGCCCCGACTTGTAAGCAACCACAACCTGGCCGGGAACGTAGTCGGCAGCCTGAGCGGTTGGCGCACGCACTACCGCGACCCCCGCGGCCGCCGCCAGACTGGCAAGGGCGACGACGCTAAGGCGACGGATCAAAAAGGCGAGGAGCACGAGATTTAGGCGGCGGGTGCGGCATCCAGCCGCCAACGCTTAAGACATCATCAACGCGGCGAAAGTTTCCCTCTGAGAAGGTAGCGTGCCCCGATCCAATGAGCTCGCATTTTTTTCCCCGCGATGAGTACTTCATGCGCCTGGCGCTGCGCGAGGCCTCGTGGGCGCTCGAGCACGATGACGTGCCGATCGGGGCCGTGATCGTCCACGAAGGCGAGGTCATCGGCGCCGGCCACAATGAGCGCGAGGTTCGCGCCGACCCGACGGCGCACGCCGAGATGGTCGCGCTACGCGAGGCCGCCCGCGCGCTCGGCAGTTGGCGGCTGCTCGACACGGTCATGTACGTGACCCTGGAGCCGTGCGCAATGTGCGCCGGCGCGATCGTGCTTGCCCGCGTCCCCCGATTGGTGTTCGGCACTTTCGACCCGAAGGCCGGGGCCGCCGGCAGCGTCCTCGACGTGCTCGACGAGCCCCGTCTAAACCACCGTCCCCAGGTGCAGTCCGGTCTGCTGGGAGAGGATTGCGCCGACCTCCTGCGGGCGTTCTTCGCCTCGCGCCGGTGAGGCTCGCAGTCGTCTAACGTTGTCGTTCGCCTACCCCGGAGAGGTGGCAGAGCGGTTGAATGCGCCGGTCTCGAAAACCGGTTATCGGGATCTCCCGGTACGAGGGTTCGAATCCCTCCCTCTCCGTTACCGCGCCAGAGCGCGCTCTTTCAACGCATAGCCACGGGCCCTCAGCGGTCCAATCACTGCGCCGATACTGGGATTACGCGCTCCGACTTCCCCACAACTTCCCCACACTCTGTCGACCACCCTGCGCGAGCGCTAGGGTTGAGTCGCCGCGCAGCTGAATAAGTCTCAAGATCGGCGCAAGGGCTCCCCGCCCTGACTGTCCGTGCGAAACGGAGCAAACGAAGCACCGCTTATACAGGAGATTTGCGAGCGAAAGGATCTGCGCCGGTCGAGCTGCGCAGTGCGCGACGGGTCCCGACTTCCCCACAACTTCGTCCACAGCTCGTTCGGCTCGTGCCGGCTTGCCAGCCGGCAACTCGCGCACAGAGCAAGACCGGCGCACTCCTCGGCAGGTGGGATGGAGACCGTCCACCGGCGCGAGGCCGGTCGGCTCTCCAGGCCCGGTCGCCAATAGCGCCACCGCGTGACGCCATTGGCCGCCGGTGGCTTGAGTTCGCGCCTCGCGCCGCGTCAGCGCGGATTCTCCGGAGGCGGCACTCCAAGCTGGCGGCGAATCGCACGGACCGTCCCGGCCGGGATCTCGCGGTGGCGCGGAACCGGCGCGCGGCGCTCACGATCCGCCGTTGACCAGATCGCGTGGTTCGCGCCCTCAGGAATGACCTGGCAAGCGTACGTGCGCAAGTGCGCTTCGAGATCTCGTCGCTTCACCAGCGGCGACTATCCAACGCCCATCAGGCAGCCAGATCGATCGTGATCGACTCCACCCGCCCAGCGCCGATCGGCGGCTCACGCCCCTCCTCACGGTAGGAGGCGATCATCTCCCGCGCGGCATCCACCAACATCGCACGAGCCTCCTCCAGGCTCTTGCCACACGTCACGACCGCAGGCCATTCCGCCAGCTGTGCCATCGTCCAACCGTTCTCATCGGGCGTGAAAACCGCCGTCAACGTCAGCGACTCGCTCATCAACAAGCAGTATGCCCGCTCCGCCCCCACCACCAAAACGCCTGCTTCGTCGAACGCGTTCGGTTCAGCGGCCAGCGCCCGCGCGCTCCACGGGCTGTTTGAGCGTTCGGCCATCGACCCGGAAGGGCGCTCCCGGCGACAAGCGACGGTCGGCCGCACCCGGGATCCGGACCTTGCGTTCGTGTTCGCGCGGGTGCGTGCCGACGACGGGCGCTCGCGTGGCTCCCTTTGTCCGGAAGCAGCAGGCCGCGACGGCAGCGTCAGCGTCGACGTGGTTGCCGCTTCGCACCAGATGCAGCCACGCGGCCGGCTCGCGGGATCGTGGCCGGTGTTGTCCGCAGGGAGCAGCGCCTTCCCGGTCGGAAAGTTGTCGCGTCGTGGCTCCTTTGCGAGCCGAGCAGCAGGTCGCCCATCGCGTTGGTGCCTGTGGCGATTGCGCAAGTCACTACGGGCTAGTACAGGCTGATCGCCAGAGGGGTGTCGGCTTGGGGGACGGCCGTCCGGAGCTCCCGGCCCGCTGCGGCATTGTTGATGCGCAGCCGGTGGGGCCCGGTCACGGCGGTCAGTCCTTGCTCGAGGCGGATGCTCGGCTCGTCCGGCGGAAAATCCGAGCCAGGCCGTCGCCGACAGCAATCGGATCTACGAGCAGGTTGAGCTTGTCAAGGCGCCCTCGCGCAGCAGCCAGCGGACGGTGGTGGCACTGCCGAACGTCGCGATGTCGCCACCGTTCTGGGCCTTGTTGTCGGTCAGGTTGTGGGCCACGTCGCCCCTGATGAGCTCCGAGTTCTGCCACTCCGCCGCTGCAGGCTGCTGGAGAGGACGTATTTCTTGATCGACTTCATGACGTCGCCGAACGGCTCATCGGCATGCTCGAGCCAGTAAGCGCCCCGCTCGTTGTAGAGGACGCGGCCCACGAGCATGGCGTCGGCGGTGGCGAAGCCGGCGCCGACTCCGGCTCCATCTCGTCTCAAAATAAGGGAGTGGCCACTTATCGGGCGACTCGACAACGCCACCGAGAGGTGGAGCTGAAGAAGTTCGACTTGATCTTGCGCACTAGAGGGCCTCCTGGGCTGAGCTGACTGATTGGTTACGAAGGGCTGATGTGGCAAACGTGGGCGGCATCGCGGCGAAATTGCGCGAACGAGCCCGTAGCCGAGCGGCTGCGCGCCGCCGCGACAGCGACACCCGCGCGCCGGCTCGCACGACCTCGGCGATGACCGGCGGCTTGGGAGTCGCCTGTTGCGGCGAGCTCAAGGAGCGCGTGCTCAAGGTTACTGACGAGACGGAGATCACGGCGGTCACCGAGACGACACGTCTGCCCGAGGCGTCGGCGCCGGCGGCGGCGCAGCGACTTGCTGAAACTGCGAGGCTGCGGCGCGACGGTCCTGTTCGGCCCAGCGAGCCTGCTGGCGTCGCTGCACGCGTCCATGAACCGAGCTGGCAACGGCAGCCCTCCCAGCGGTCTTCAAAAGCCCACGGCGTCTCCTCAGCTAGTCAGTCATGTTCGGTCGCGTCGAGAGCGCCCACGACGTCCTCGGCCGCAAGCCCGCCTTCGGCGATCAGCCGCGCTCCGTCCCGTCGCCAAGCGTCGATCAGGCCGAGCACCCAGCGGTTCTCAAAGACGACCGCCACCGCGATACCGGCGGGCTGCAAAGCCGCGCCAACCTCGGCGATATCAGCATCATCGAGCAGCCCCGACGACGCTCCATCCCACCCCGTCAAGTCCACTTCGCCGGACACGGCAAGCTCGGTCACCGGAATTGCGCTCACGCTACCGTCCGACTCCTTGGAAAAGAACTCGAGGTCGAGGATCCGGAGCACTCCCCGGTCGGCCAGGTCGAGCAACATCTGAAAGCCCGCCGCGCTCGGACGGCCATCCGGGAACTCAGACCGCGAAAAAGCCGATCGGCCCGAGCTCGTCATCGGTCTCCGATGTGTCGCCATCCGACATCCCAGTCTCCGCTCGTCATGCTCGCCAGCGGCGACGCAAGTTGCCATAGTAAGGGTGGGTCTGACCCGGCACGAATCTCGATGACGCTAGTGTGCCAGCTGGGCCAGGTACGTGCCGGTTTCGGCGTCGTCGAGGCCGCCGTGCTGTCCGCGGAACCGCTGCTCGCCGGCCGCGGCGCAGCGAAGCCAAGCCTGCCGGCCGGCGGATGGCAGCACCGCGACGTCGCCCAGCCGGGCTTTCAGCCGGGGACCGATCTGGTCAAAGAGCTCACCCGCGGGCCTCACCTCTGCTTGGCCGTCAAGCCGTGCCGAGAGCTGCTCGATGACCGTCCCAACGTGCTCGTCGCGCACGTGCAGGAAGACGTCTCGCGAGGAACCTGCCGGCCGTGACAGCGAGAGCAGCGCGCGGAGCTCGGGCCAGAGATCGTCGAGATAGTCGACGCGATCGGGTGCGACGTCGACCTGTCCGTGATCGGCGGTGACCAGCACGGTCACCTCGCGCAACTCTTGAGCGGCGTCCCACAGCTCATCGAGCGAGCGCCTGCAGGCAACCGCAAACTCGGGCGAGCCTGGACCGTGGTCGTGTCCTGCTCGATCGATCAGGTCCCAGTACACAAACGCGTAGAGGCAGTCGCTTCCGCGAGCCGCGAACACGTCCGCGAGCGCGCGTACGCCGGCGTGCAACCGGCGGAATCCGAGAACCTCCGCGCCGCGCGTCGCGACACCGCTGAACGAACCCGCAAGCCGGGATGGCTGCGCCACGATGCAAGGCACGGCGAGCGCCTCATAGAACGTCGGCCCGGGCGCAAGTACGCACGGCTTGATCCGATCCGCCAGCGTGCCCTCATCTTCAGCGCCGGTGGAGTTGAACCGAAGTGGACAGATGATCTCCCCGAGCGACGGCTCGAGCACGTTCCATTCATAGAGACCGTGCTCGTGCACCGGGAGGCCGAAATGCGCGGTTGTCACATGCGCCGTCGTCGTGGAAGGGAACTGAGATCTCAGCGGCGTCACGTCCAGACGCTGGACCAACGGGTGATCGCGATGACGCTCGAGAAACTCGAGCCCGAACGCGTCCAGCAGGATCAAGATCACACGCTCGCCGGCGTCAACGCGGCGTCTGACCTCGCTCGGGATGTCTGCGAAACTCCTCACCATCGGCATTCTCGCCAACCGCACTCGAGCAGGGCCCCAGGGAGGAAGACTTTAGGCACAACCGCCAGTCTGGCGGTGCGCGGTGCCTAGAGCTACGTAACGTGGCGGCGTGAACGAGCCTCCCCATCGCCGCCGGCGGGCGCGAGAACGGCTCCTGCTCTGCGGGACCGTCGCCGACCCGATGTGCGTGGCCAGGTTCACCGCGCTCGGGGCCACGAGGGCTCGCTACGACCTTCGTCGTCATCCCGTCAGTTCGCTCGCGTGCGGTCGCGAAGGATGGGTTCAGCGCGCCAACTTTGTCCTCACTGGCGTGCTGTACGTGGGCGATGCCCGCGGGTCTCGCGAGGGTCCAGCGGCGAGTCGCCGGGTCGCCCTCGATCCCTGCGCTGATCCGCGCGACCGGCGTCGGACTGATCGGGTCCGGCGTGTCGTTCAGCGGCTGTGATGACGATGGCCTTGGTGGCGCTTTAGTACGGGCCTCTTCGACCCCCGGGGTCCGGGCGCTGGTACGCGCCGCCGCGCGAGCGGCGGTAAATCCATACAACCAACATGGAGAACGCAACCGACAGGACTATGCCCGCACCGTGGCGATGCAGCACGTACCACGAGAACAGGCCAGCGCTGAAGGTTCCACACAGCCCGACAAGCACGGTCATTCCGACCCCCATCGGATCCGGACCGGGTAGCAGCAGCCGCGCCAGCGCGCCGACGAACAGACCAACAAAGAACAAAATGATGAGATACGCCAGAAGACCCATACCGCCATCGTACTTCGGGCTGCTCGTCTTCGCGCAAGGCGACAGTGCCGATAATTCCACCGATCGTTTGCAACCAGCAAGCGGCACGACGATCAGTGGAGTGCCCCCTGTTTCGAGGACACCTGAGGGCTTTGGTCGAAAGACCAGGGCTAGGAGGTGAGAAGTGCCTCGAACCAGACCGCCGTATCCAGATGAGTTTAGCCGTGAGGCGATCGAGCTCGTTCGTTTCTCAAGCAAGTCCCAGCGGCAGATCGCGGAAGATCTCGGGCTCTCGGATGTGACGCTGCGCAACTGGGTGAAACAGGCCGAGCGCGACGAGGGCAAGCGCCCGGACGGCTTGAGCACTGACGAGCGTAAGGAGCTTCATCGGTTGCGCCGCGAAAATCAGACGCTGCGGATGGAGCGCGAGATCCTCAACCTCAAGAAGGCAGCCGCTTTTTTTCGCCCGGGAGACCGGCGAGCCGTAGGCGAGACCTTCTCGCTGATCGAGGCGGAGAAGCGAACTAGTGGGGTATCCATTTAGGCGGAGTAATGCTGGGCCTTCGGCCATGGCCGGCGCGCCCTGGGTCGCTCGAGGCTGGGCGGACGGCCGCGCCTCCCGGGCGGCTTGGGACGCCGGCTGCCGGGCTGGGGGTTGTAGATGAGCTCGCGGTAGCGCACGGGGTCGTGGACGACGGCGAGCTCGAGCACGCGGTAGAAGACCAGGCCACGACTGCGCGAGCGGCGGCGATTGAAGCGGAACACGAACTCGTCGACGTAGTCGGCCAGGTGCGCCTCGTCGATGGAGCCTTGGTGGGTGCCCAGCAGCCAGCGCTTGGCCAGCGAGGAGACCTTGTGGACCCCGGGCAGCAGCTGGGAGGCGTTCCGGCCGGAGGCGCCCTTGAGCGGCTGGTGGACGTAGAGGTCGCTGGTCGCGGGCGGGTAGGAGGGCCAGCTGTCGGTGATCACGGTCGCGCCAGGTTCGACGTTGTCCTGCAGGAAGGAACGCAGCGTCTCCGCGGAGGCGTCAGGGATCGGAGCCATCCGGCAGCGCCCGAAGCCGCGGGGGTTCTCTCGCTCCACGGCGACGCCGATCAGCACCTCCTTGCCCTTCTGCCGCTCGCGGCCCGGGCGCGCGAGCACCGAGCGAAGCCGGTGCAGCCTCGCCCACGTGCAGGACCTGTTCTCCAGGCTGATCGTTGGCTGGTCGATGGCCGACCATCTGCGCTCAGAGCTGGTCGTCGACGCGCTCGAGATGGCGCTTGCTTGCCGTCGCCCCGACCGCGGGCTGGTTCACCACTCAGACCAGGGCTGCCAGCGCAGCGTCGCCGGGCCTTCCGCAGGATGTGATATGTTGCGCGCGCTTTTAGGGACCTGGGTAGGACTTCTTAGGGACCTGGGTAGGACTTCTTCGACACTGAGAGGAGGGTAGTCGGTGGACTCGACCTCGGGTGCGGCGTCAAAGGCGACGACCACGAAGGCAGCTGCGCCGGCGAAGGAGACCACGACGAAGCGTAGCCGCGCCGGCAAAGACGACCGCCAAGAAGGCAGCCGCGCCGAAGGAGAACACGAGGGCGCGCGGTCCGCGGCTGAAAGCGCCGACCCACGAGTCGATCGCGGAACGGAAGCAACGTCCGAAGGAGAAACCTTTATGCAAAGAGAAGCGCTCGGCCTGGTCGAAACGAGGGGGTTGGTGGCCAGCATCGAAGCGTCGGACGCCATGGTGAAAGCCGCCAATGTCGTACTTATCGGCAACGAGAAGATCGGTGCCGGTCTGGTGACGGCCATGGTGCGCGGCGATGTGGGGGCGGTCAAGGCCGCCACGGACGCCGGCGCGGCGGCAGCCGCCAAGGTCGGCGAGGTTGTTTCCGTCCACGTGATCCCCAGGCCGCACCAGGACGTGGAGGAGATCCTGCCCCACAACGGCGACGGCCACGTGAAGAGCGGCGAATAGGACAGGCATCGAGCCGTCTGACTACGGCCGAGTGAAAGGAGCTATTCCTTGATGCAAGACGAGTTGATCGATGCCGTCCTCGAAGAGGTCATGAAGCGGGTAGCGCCCGCGACCAACGGAGGGGAATCTACCGAGACCGCTCACAGCGCTGTGGCGGCCGACGACCTCGTGCAACTGACCGAGTTCATCGGCACCGGCCTGGGCGACACGCAAGGGATCGTGATCGCCAACCTGGATCCCGCGGTCCACGACCTGATGGGGATCGACCAGAAGTACCGGTCCATCGGAGTCATCGGCGGGCGTGTCGGGGCCGGGCCCCAGATCATGGCGGCCGACGATGCCGTGAAGGCGACCAACACCGAGATCGTCTCGGTGGAGATGCCGCGTGACACCAAGGGTGGAGCTGGCCACGGCAACCTGATCGTGTTCGGCGCCGAAGACGTCTCCGACGCCCGCCGCGCGGTGGAGGTCACGCTGGAGACGCTCCCGAAGTACTTCGGCGATGTCTACAGCAACGACCAGGGCCACCTCGAGCTGCAGTTCAGCGCTCGGGCCAGCCGGTGCCTGGAGTACGTGTTCAAGGCTCCGCAAGGCAAGGCGTTCGGCCTGATCCTCGGCGCGCCGGCGGTGATCGGCGTGCTCATGATCGACACCGCGGTCAAGGCCGCCAACGTCCAGGTCGTCGGCTACGGGTCCCCCACCAAGGGCACGAGCTTCTCCAACGAGGTGATGATCTGGGTCAGCGGTGACGCCGGCGCGGTTCGCCAGGCCGTGATCTCCGGTCGCGAGGTTGGCAAGCAGCTCCTGGGCGCATGGGGTGACGAGCCCAAATCCGTGACCCAGCCGTACATCTGAGGGCGGCGGACATGGCACAGAGACAGAAGCGCTTCGAGGTGCTGGCCGAGCGGCCGGTCAACAAGGACGGCTTCATCAAGGAGTGGCCAGAGGTGGGCCTTGTGGCGATGGAGAGCCCGAACGACCCCCGGCCCAGCATCACGATCCAGGGCGGCAGGATCGTCGAGCTCGACGGCCGAGCCCGTGACGACTTCGACATGATCGACGCCTGGATCGCCGATCACTGCATCGACGTCTCCGTGGCCGAGGAGGCCATGGCCGTCGACTCGAATGACTTCGCCCGGATGCTGGTCGACGTGAACGTGCCGCGGTCCGAGATCGCGCGCCTTTCCGTCGGTTTGACGCCGGCCAAGATCCTCGACGTCCTCAAGCGGATGAACGTCGTCGAGCTCATGATGGCGATGCAGAAGCTCCGGGCTCGGCGCACGCCGTCCACCCAGGCCCACGTGACCAACGTCAAGGACACCCCCGCCCTGCTGGCGGCCGACGCCGCCGAGGCGGCATACCGCGGCTTCAGCGAGGTGGAGACCACCGTCGGCATTGGACGGTACGCGCCGATGAACGCCCTCTCGCTCCTGGTCGGTGGCCAGACGGGCCGGCCCGGCACGCTGTCGCAGTGCGCGGTCGAGGAGGCGCTGGAACTGACCATGGGCATGCGCGGGCTGACGGCCTACGCCGAGACCGTCTCGGTCTACGGCACGGACCAGGTCTTCGTCGACGGCGACGACACGCCGTGGTCGAAGGCGTTCCTGGCCTCGGCCTACGCCTCACGCGGCATGAAGATGCGGTTTACGTCGGGCACGGGGTCCGAGGTCCAGATGGGCTACGCCGAGGGCAAATCCATGCTCTACCTCGAGGTCCGCTGCGTCATGGTCACCAAGGGTGCGGGCGTCCAGGGCCTCCAGAACGGCTCGATCAGCTGCATCGGGGTCCCCGGCGCGGTGCCGTCGGGGATCCGTGCCGTCCTGGCCGAGAACGTGGCGACGGTCCTGCTCGACCTCGAGGTGGCCTCGGGCAACGACCAGACCTTCACCCATTCGCCCATCCGGAACACGGCCCGCATGCTCATGCAGTTCCTGCCGGGCACCGACTTCATCTTCTCCGGTTACAGTGCGGTCCCGAACTACGACAACATGTTCGCCGGATCGACGCACGACGTGGACGATTACGACGACTTACTGGTCCTGCAGCGTGACCTTCAGGTCGACGGCGGGCTCCATCCAGTTCGGGAGGACGAGGTCGTGGCGGTACGCAACAAGGCCGCTCGTGCGCTCCAGGCCGTGTTCGAGGAGCTCGGCCTGCCCGCCATCACCGACGCCGAGCTCGAAGCGGCGACCTATGCCTACGGCAGCAACGACATGCCGGACCGTAACGTCTCCGAGGACCTCCGGGCAATCGACGACCTGATGAAGCGGGGAACGACCGGTTTGGACGTCGTACGGGCGCTGGCCAAGCAAGGATTCCCGGACATCGCCGAGACGGTGCTGGGCATGCTGAAGCAGAAGGTCTCGGGCGACTACCTCCACACGTCGGCGATCTTGGACAGCAACTTCGACGTGTTGAGCGCAGTGAACGACCCCAACGACTACCAGGGACCAGGGACCGGTTATCGCCTCAGCGGCGAGCGATGGGAGCGCCTGAAGGACATCCCGCAGGCCATCCGAGCGGAAGACATCTAGGGCCAGGGAGCGAGTGACATGGAGATTTCGAAGGATCTAGTCAGAGATATCATCCTCGAGGTCCTGCGCCAGGCGGAGGGAGAACATGCTCCTGCCGGCGGCGACGGGGCCGAGGTCCCGCCCCTGCGGTTTCGCGACGTGGGCCCGGCGGAACGTGGCACGAACCGGCACGAGGTCGTGATCGGCGTGTCCCCTGCCTTCGGCACGGCGATGACCAAGACCATCATCGGCATTCCCCACGGGGACGTGCTCCACGAGGTGATGGCCGGCATCGAGGAGGAAGGGCTCAAGGCCCGACTGGTGAAGGTCAACAAGACCGCCGACGTCGGCTTCATCGCCCACGAGGCGGCCAAGCTGAGCGGCTCGGGCATCGGGATCGGCATCATCTCCCGGGGCACGACCGTCATCCACCAGCGCGACCTCGCGCCACTTCAGAACCTCGAGCTCTTCCCCCAGTCCCCGCTCATCGAACGGGACACCTTCCGGGCGATCGGCCGCAACGCAGCGGAGTACGCCAAGGGGGAGTCCCCCGCCCCGGTGCTGGTGCGCAACGACCCGATGGCGCGGCCTCGCTACCAAGGCCTGGCGGCGCTGCTGCACAACAAAGAGGTCCAGCACGTCCGGCCAGACATCGCGAGCGAAGAGGTTGCAGTTCAACTGTAGGAGGAGTGGCAACCAGTTCCAACTTTAGGAGGAGTTGCAACCGTGTCAGATCAACTTTCCGAACAGGTTGAGCACTTGGCCCGCGCTCGCGGTCTGGACATCTCGCCCGAGGTCGTTGCCGAAGCGGTCACGCGCGTCATCGCGGCGCTGGGTGAGGCCCCGCTGCCGTCGGGCAATGGCCGGAAGGGGCTCAGCGCCGAGAGCGACTACCCGTTGGCCACCAAGCGACCCGATCTGGTGCAATCGGCAAGCGGTCTCCACCTCGACGAGATCACGCTCGACAAGGTGGTCGCCGGCCAGATCAAGTTCGAGGACATCAAGACCCGCCCTGAGACGCTGGAGTACCAGGCCCAGATCGCCGAGAGCGCGGGTCGTCCCAACCTGGCGACCAACCTCCGGCGAGCCGCCGAGATGACCAGGATCCCGGATGCTCGAGTCCTCGAGATCTACAACGCCCTGCGGCCGCACCGATCCACCAAGCAGGACCTTCTCGACATCGCCGAGGAGCTCGACTCCCAGTACCAGGCGCAGGTCTGCGCCGCCCTGGTTCGGGAGGCCGCCGAGGTGTACGAGAGGCGCGGCCGCCTCGCGCGGTGAGTGCGCCGGGCACGGTCCGATGGAGTGGATCGTCGGCGTCGACGTTGGCAACAACTCGACCGAGATCGCCCTCGGGAGCCTCACGGGAGGCGGCGCGGTCGAGATCGTCTCGAGCGCGATGGTCGGGACCGTGGGCATCAAAGGCACCAGCCGCAACGCCGTCGGGGTCATCGAAGGGCTCGACCTGGCCCTGGGACGGGTCGGCATGACGCGACGCGATCTCGATCTGGTGCTGCTCAACGAGGCGACCCCGGTCATCGGCGACGTGGCGATGGAGACGATCACGGAGATGGTCATCACCGAGTCGGCGATGATCGGGCACAACCCGAGCACACCCGGAGGGGTCGGGCTGGGGCGAGGCACCACCATCGCGCTTGACCGTCTCCTCGGCACGCCGCCCGACGGTCCGTGGATCGTGGTCATACCGGGAACGGTGGAGTTCCGCGACGCGGCCCGAAAGCTGAACGAGGCCACGTCCAGGAACCTCCATGTGACCGGGGCCATCGTGCAGAAGGACGACGGCGTGCTCATCCACAATCGGCTGCACCAGCCCATCCCGATCGTCGACGAGGTGCACCACATCGACCGTGTCCCGCTCGGCATGCCCGCCGCGGTCGAGGTGGCGCTGCCGGGAAAGGCCATCGACAAGCTGTCCAACCCCTACGACATCGCCACCCTCTTCAACCTCGACCCGGAGGAGACCAGGACCATCGTCCCGGTGGCGCGCGCCCTCACCGGCACGCGCAGCGCGGTGGTGATCAAGACACCGAAGGGAGACATCCAGGAGCGGCGGATCCCCGCCGGCACCATCACGCTCACCGGCCAGCAGCGCAAGACCGAGGTCAAGGTGGAGGAGGGCGCCGAGGCGATCATGGAGGGCGTGGCCTCAGTGTCGCCCCTGGTCGAGATCCAGGGCGAGCCTGGCACCAACGTCGGGGGGATGTTCGAGAACGTCCGCAACGTCATGTCCCAACTGACCGATCAGCCGGCGGAGGGGATCCAGGTGCGCGACATCCTGGCCGTCGACACCCTCAAGCCCCAGCAGGTGCTCGGCGGGCTGGCCGGCGAATACTCGTTGGGGAACGCCGTCGGGCTGGCCGCCATGGTCGAGACCCACAAGCTGCCGATGCAGCGCCTGGCCCGCAAGCTCGAGGCCGAGATCGAGGTACCGAGCTGCATCGGCGGGGTCGAGGCCGAGATGGCGATCCGAGGGGCGTTGACCACCCCCGGAACGCGGGCCCCGCTGGCGATACTCGACCTCGGCGGAGGCTCCACCGACGCCTCGACGATCAACGAGCTCGGCCAGATCCGCAGCCTCCACCTCGCCGGAGCCGGCGACATGGTGACCATGCTCATCGATACCGAGCTCGGTCTCGATGACCGGGACCTGGCCGAGCTCGTGAAGCGCTACCCGCTCGCCAAGGTCGAGACGCTGTTTCACCTCCGCCACGAAGACGGTTCGGTGCAGTTCTTCCAGCAGCACCTCGATCCCCGGTTGTTCGGCCGCGTCGTGGTCATCTCTGACGACGGGCCCGTGCCGATCCCGACCCGCCATCCGCTGTCGGCGATCGCCGCCGCCCGCACGGGGGCCAAGCACAAGGTCTTCGTCCAGAACTCGCTCCGCGCCCTGCGGGTCGTCGCGCCGGCGGGCAACATCCGCCTCCTCAGCTACGTCGTGATGGTCGGCGGCTCGGCCCTCGACTTCGAGATCCCCAAGATGATCTCCGACGCCCTGATCGAGTACGGCGTGGTGACGGGCCGCGCCAACGTCAGGGGCGTCGAGGGCCCACGGAACGCGGTGGCGACGGGACTGGTCCTGGCCTACGCCGAGCTGAACGCACCCGGACGCGCAGAAGCACGGGATGCAGCCGTCTAGCGAGACCGACCGCCCCGTCGCGGTGTGGATCGTGGGGCCTCATCCCCTTCCCGACGGTCTCCTCCAGCCCATCCTGTGGGGACTGGAGGAAGAGGGGATCCCGGCCGAGACCCAGCCGTCGGCTGCGGGGACCGTCGCGGAGATGGCGAAGCTGGCCGCCGACGGTTCGCCGCTCGACGTCGGGATCGCCGTGTCCGGCACCGACCGCGCCGTGGCCCTGCACCACCGCGACCTGGCGGCCTCGCAACCGTTGTTCGTCCTGCGCCCAGCCGAGCTCGAACCGGCACTCCTTCGCCGGCTCGGCGCCAACGCCGCCCGGCTGGTGAAGGGAAACCCGCTGGCGGTCGAAGACGAGCCCGCCGCACCTACCGAGCCCGCCGCCCTCACCGAGCCCGCCGCCCTCACCGAGCCCGCCGCCCTCGCCGAGCCCGCCGCCCCCGCCGAGGTCTCCCGGGATCTCGTGAACGAGATCGTGCCCCTGGTCGTCGCCCGCCTGCTGAGCGAGCGCGATTGGCGGCCTATACCCAGCGCCCACGGACATGCCCCGAGGAGAACAGAATGACCGAGCTGCGAGCCTTCGTGTACATCGATCGGATGCAGCCTCAGTACGCGGCATACCTCGGTGCCAACGCCAGGGGCTACCTGCCGGTCCCCGGGATGGCGTCGACCATGGTCGAGATCGCTCCCGGCGTGCTGATCAACCAGTTGACCGACGTGGCCGTCAAGGCGGCCAACGTCCGCCCCGGCCTGATGATCGTCGAGCGCCACTTCGGCATCCTCGAGTTCCACTCCGACGCCCAGGCCGACGTGAAGCACGCCGGCAACGCGGTGCTCAAATCGCTGGGCATGAAGCTCACCGATCGCACGAAGCCCGAGATCCTGAGCTCTCAGATCATCAATAAGACGAACCCGTACCACGCCCAGATGGTCAACGTCTCCCGTCTCTGCTCGATGCTGCTGCCCGGACAGGACCTCTACATGCTCGAGGTCCAGCCGGCCGCCTACATCATGCTCGCGGCCAGCGAGGCCGAGAAGGGCGCCGCCGTCACGCTGGTCGACCTCCGGGCCTTCGGCGCGGTCGGCCGCCTCTACCTCGGCGGGACCCAGTCGGAGATCGAGCGGGCCGCCGGCGCGGCCGAGATGGCGATCCGGCGCATCGCGGGCGCCACGGCCGAGGCGGCGTAGGGCCGGCCATGATCTCCGAGCCCGCCAACCGGCACCTCACCGAATTCGGCGCCGCGGTCGAGCACCGTGGCGAGGTGCGGTTCGACGGGCCGCTGTACGGGGGTGTCGACCTCGGGACGTCGAACATCGTCACCGCCGTGGTCGACGGCCAGGGCCGGCCGGTGGCGGGCGCGCTGACACAGAGCCGTTCGTCGGTCCGCGACGGGGTGGTGCTCGACTACGTCGGCGCCGTCACCATTCTCCGGGAGCAGATCGGCCGGCTGCGCGCCGCCGGCGTCTCGGTCGAGGCTGCCTCGGCCGCGTACCCGCCCGGGATCTCGGGGCGCGACTGCGAGGTCTTCGCCAACGTGCTGCAGGCCGTCGGCTTGGGTGTCGTCAGTCTCATCGACGAGCCCACCGCCGCCTCCCTCGTGCTGGAGATCACCGACGGCTGCGTGGTCGACATCGGCGGCGGGACCACCGGCATCTCGCTGATCGAAAACGGCGAAGTCGTCTACACGGCCGACGAGGCGACCGGCGGGCACCACGTCGACCTGGTCCTGGCCGGCCACTACCGGGTACCGGTCGAGGATGCCGAGCTGATCAAGCTCGACCCGAACCGCCACGACGAGGTCGCCCTCCTGGTGCGGCCCGTGTTCCAGAAGATGGGCAGTATCGCCCGCACCCATCTGCGAGGCCGGTGGCCCGACACCCTCTACCTGGTGGGTGGGACGAGCTGCTTCCGCGGCATCGACGACGTGATGGCGAACGAGACCGGCCTGCGGGTTGCCCTGCCGGTGAACCCATTGCTGGTGACGCCGCTGGGCATCGCGCTCAGCTGCCTGAGGACCGCGACCGACGGTGGCGCTGGCGCGGAGGGCGGGTCGTGAACCGCGAGCAGGTCCCGCGGCTGGTCGCCGAGGTCATCTCGCGGCTGGCGCCGCGGCTCGGTGCCGACGGACGCCGCGGCCGTCTCGTGGTCGCGTTCAGCGGGGCCACGGCGTCGTTCCCCGAGACGCTCCGGCAGTGCCGTCTGCTCGTTCTCGACGGCTATCGGTTGCGCCTGGCGTTCTCACCCGCGGCCGAGCAGCTCTTCGGCTCGGTCGTGCGGGAGAGCCTGGACGGCTTCCCGCACGTGGACCAGGTCGACCGGGCCCAGTGGCTCGGTGAGCTCTTGGAGTCCCGGGCTGTCCTCTGCCCGATGCTCAGCGTGAACACGCTGTCGAAGGTGTCGGTGCTCACCGCCGACGCGCTGGTCCCCAACCTCCTCCTGCACGGGCTGTTAATGGGCAAGCCGGTCGTGCTCGCCCGTGACGGGGTCGACCTGGCGGACGAAGGGCGCCGGGCCCTCGGCATCGACCAGGCGAGGCCGGCATTGCGTCAGGCGCTCGACGATCGACTGCGCACGGTCGCCGACTACGGCTGCCGCATCACGGGTGTGCGTAGTCTGCATGCGACTGTGAACACCGTGCTGGTGAGCAGCAGCGCACGCGCGTCGGCCGGCGCGCAGCCGGCCGGGCCGCTCGTCACCGCCGCCGACGTTCGTCGCGCGCGCCGGGCCGACGAGGCACTGAGCCTGTCCCCCACGTCGCTCGTGACGCCGCTGGCCCGCGATCTGGCGATGCAGCTCGGCGTGCGGCTGACCCGCAACGGGGGGGAACTCCGATGAAGAGACGAGAGAGGACGACGACATGTTGATCGCACGAGTCATCGGGACCGTCGTGGCCACCCGGAAGCACGACCGTCTGGTCGGAAGCAAGATCCAAATCGTCCAGCCGTTGGCCCCGAACGGGTCGAGCGCGTTGGGCGAATCGTTCGTCGCCGTCGACGCGGTCGGAGCCGGGGTCGACGAGCGCGTCGTGGTCGTCACGGGTAGCGGCGCCCGGCTGGCGCTCGACGATGAACGCGCCCCGGTCGATGCCACGATCGTCGGGATCATCGACCAGGTCGACATCGAGGGGGCGCCCTCACAATGAGCATCTACACTCGCCGCGGCGACACCGGGCAGACCAGGCTCCTGAGCGGAGAGCTAGTCGACAAGGACGACGCCCGGGTGCAGACCTACGGCGCGGTCGACGAGCTGCAGGCCCACCTCGGATTGGCGATTGCGTTGACCCGATCGGCGCGGGTGCGCTCACTCCTGCAGGCCGTTCAGGAGGACATCGTCGCCGTCTGCGCGGAGCTGGCGTCGTCGGGCGAGCCCGGGACTCGACTGTCGCGCCGGGTCGGGCGAGACGACGCCGCCAGGCTCGAGCGCTCGATCGACGAGCTCACCGCCTCGTACCGCCTGCCCCATCGCTTCGTGCGCGTGGGCGCGTCGCCCGACAGCGCCGCCGCCCATGTGGCGCGCGCGGTCAGCCGGCGCTGCGAGCGGCTGATCGTGGCGCTCAACAAGCGGGCGGGTGGACTCGACGACCTCGCCGTCTACTTCAACCGGCTCAGCGATTTCCTGTTCGTGGTGGCGTGGAGCCTCGAGGTCGACGCGGTGCTCGACGAGATCGTCTCGCAGGCGATCGAGCGAGCCGGAGCGCACGGTGCAAACGCGGAAGTGGCGCGCCGATGAGCCTCACGCTCACGCTCCTGCTGGCGCGGCTGCTGGGCGAGCTGGCCGAGGCCGCGGCCATCGGCGTACCGGTCACGGTTGCGGTCGTCGACCGCGAGGCCGGGCTGGTGTACCTGGCCCGCATGGACGACGCGCTGCCGGCGAGCCGCGACCTGGCGGTCGCCAAGGCACAGACGGCGGCCAGCCTTCGCATGGCGACTGACGAGGTGGGCCGCCTCGCCCAACCGGGTGCACCGCTGTACGGGATCCAGCACGTCCAGCCGGGACGGGTCGTGCTATTCGGCGGAGGCCTGCCGCTGCGGCTGGGCGGCACCGTCGTCGGCGGCATCGGTGTGAGCGGCGGCACGGTCGAGGAGGATGTTCAGATCGCGGGCTCTGTCGTCGAGGCGTTGGCGGAGATGGAGCGCTGGGCGGGCGTCGTCGAGCGCTCCACCCCTCCAGGCCATGCGAACGGCCATGGGCCGACACGCATCGAGCCCGCGTTGCGGGCGGCGTTCTCGGGCATGGACCCGCCGCTGCCGGCACGCGAGCAGTCGATTCTCGCGGGTGCTGTGCTGCTGGGCCTCGCAGCGACGCCCGACCGCGCGGCAAAGGTTTGACAAGAGGAGCCATCCATGGACATCAGCCCAGAAACCATCGACCAGGTCTTGAGCATGGTGCTCGACGAGCTCGGGCGGGAGGGCGAGCCGTTCGCTGTACCGGTGACCGACGGGCTGTACGACACCCTCGACGAGGCCGTGACGAGCGCGGTCGAGGCGCAGCGACGGCTCATCGCCATGACCCTCGAGAGCCGGCACAAGATCATCGAAGCCATCAGGGCGGCGGCGCTGGCGAACAACGAGATGATGTCGGCGCTCGCCGTACGCGAGAGCACGCTGGGCCGCTACGAGGACAAGCTGCGCGAGAACATCCTGTGCGCGACCAAGACGCCCGGGACCGAGGACATCTCGCCGCAAGCGGTGACCGGCGACCACGGGTTGATGCTCCTTG
Organism: uncultured Solirubrobacterales bacterium; assembly: GCA_963836065.1. Taxonomy (GTDB): domain Bacteria; phylum Actinomycetota; class Thermoleophilia; order Solirubrobacterales; family Solirubrobacteraceae; genus Palsa-465. The sequence continues at coordinate 342,984 of CAWIII010000002.1, read as the reverse complement.
AGTTCGCGCCGGTCGGGGTGATCGGGGCGCTGACGCCGATCACCAACCCCACCGGCACGCTCATCCACAATTCGATCAGCATGATCGCCGCCGGCAATGCCGTGGTCTTCAACCCGCACCCCAGTGCGAGGGAGACCAGCGCCATGGTCATCGGGCTCATCCATCGGGCCGTCGTGGACGCCGGCGGTCCGCCGGGCCTGATCGCGTCGGTCCGGCAGCCGACCTTGGCCACCGCCAAGGAGCTCATGGAGCACCCGAAGGTGAACATGATGGTGGTGACCGGAGGCCGAGAGGTGGTCAAGGCCGCCCTGCGATCCGGGAAGAAGGTCATCGGCGCCGGTGCCGGCAACCCTCCCGTGCTCGTCGACGAGACCGCGCACCTGCGCAGCGCGGCTCGGTCGATCATCGACGGCACCAGCCTCAACAACAACATCTTCTGCACGAGCGAGAAGGAGACCATCGTCGTCGACGAGATTGCCTCCTCGCTCATCAAGTTCATGACGGAGACCGGCCGGGCCTACCAGCTCAACCGTGAGGAGGCCGACCGGGTGACCGAGCTCGTCGTCACCCGCGAGGGCAAGATCAACCACGCCTACATCGGCAAGAACGTGCAGGTCATCCTGGCCGACATCGGCACCTCGGTCGGCGACGAGTGCCGGCTGGCGGTCTTCGAGGCCCCCAGGGACCACCCGCTGGTCTGGCTCGAGCAGATGATGCCGGTCATGCCGATCGTGCGAGTGCGCGACGTCGGCGAGGGCATCGACCTCGGCGTGGCCGTCGAGCAGGGGAACCGGCACACCGCGGTCATGCACTCGACCAACGTCGACAACATGACGGCCTTCGCCCGGGCCGTGCAGACCACGATCTTCGTGAAGAACGGCCCGTCCTACGCCGGCCTCGGCCTCGGCGGCGAGGGCCACACCGCGTTCACGATCGCCGGCCCGACCGGCGAGGGCCTCACCTCGGCCCGGACCTTCACCCGCCAGCGGCGCTGCACCCTGGTCGAGAGCTTTCGAATCGTCTGATCTGACGCATCGACCGGACTAGCCGACAACCGAAGATGAGACGGATCACCGCCCGCCTTCGCCCGCGTCTGTCCTCACCCTCGCACGGCCCAACGGCAACGGCCAGGGCACCGCTCCCTCGCTTCGCTCAGTCGCGCCCCAGAGTAGACGGACTCGTCCGGGCGACGCGGCACACTCCTCGATAATGAGTCCACTGCTCAATGAACTGCGGACCGCGTGCTGACGCTGTCGACAGTCGTGGTCGAGGTACGTTCACCCGTGGCTGCGTGACTACCAGATCGCCGTCGACCAAGGCCGCGGCGCCGACGCCGTCGCGATCCTCCAAGAACAGAACGCTCTCAAACTCTACGACACCCGCGCGCAGGCGATGGCGGGCATGGTCGAAGACTGGGATGCCTGGTGGCGCGGCTACAAGCCCGGCGAGTCGGCGTTGATCGTCCACGGCCCCAACTCGGACGTGGATCTGGTTAACGAGCTTGCCCAGCAGAAGCGGCTCGACGGCGGCGAGCTTGGCGAGCGGTCGATCCCCACGGTCGACCGCGACTACCTACTCCGGACCGGCGACATCGTCGCGGTACGGAACGCCTCCTACACCTTCCACGCGCAGCCCGGCCAACCGCGGCCCAAGCGGATCGAGAATGGCCAGACCGCGATCGTCGAGTCCGTCGATCCCAAGCTGGACACGCTCACCCTGCTGCTGCACGAGCCCGGGGCCGAGCCGCGGCTGGTCGAGATCGACCAAGCAAGGCTGCGCGCAGAGCACGCCGCGGGCCACCGCGCCGCCGCGGTCCGGCTGAACTATGCGCTGCACAGCTTCCCGGCCCACGGTGCGACCGTGCACGGCACCGCGACGCTCGCCGGGCACTGGTCGCAGGCCAAGCAGGAGACCTACGTCGGCGACACCCGCGCGATCTACCGCCACACCGTCCACGTTGCCCGCGAGGATCTCGGTACCGACGGCACCGACGAGGACCGCATCAGCCGCTACGCGCAGCGGATGTCCGGGAGCCGCCAACGACATGCGAGCGTCCGCCAGCCCGTGCTCCGTCATGTGCACGATTCGGGGCGTTCGCTCGAAGAGCACGGTCCCGACGGCGTTCTCGATGCCTCGGATCGATGCGCTGATCGTCTGCTGGCTAACGTCGAGGCGCTCTCCGGCATGTGTGAAGTGCCGCTCCTCAGCCAGCGCCAGGAATACCTGGCCTGCGTCAGGCTCAACAGCGGCCGTCGCATGCCTGTCACAGGAGATCGCGATCTCACGCCGCGCGCCACACCCTTCCCGCGTGGCTCGGCGCGAGCGAGCGTCTCGCGGCTCGGTCTCGTTGGGTTTACTCCTTCGGCCAGATGGTGCGCAGGACTCTTTCCGCCCAGCCATTCGAGATTCGACCATCGCTCAGATGGCGCGCGTAGAAGGATCCGATCAGCAGGCTCACGGCGGCATCGAGGTCGAGGCTGGGCGGGAGCTGGCCGCCGTGGACCCCGCGGGCCAGCGCTTCGCGGAGCATCGCTCGGCGTGGTCGGACCAGCCTCGTGCGGTAGTGCCGCAGCAGCGCCGGATGACGGTGTTCCTCCGCGAGGATCGAGCCAAGGACGACTAGGGCGTGGCGCCGTTTGAGGTTGCGCTGAAAGTTCGTGAGGATCGATAGCGCGTCGGCGCGCGGCACGCCCGTCGGCTCGGGGAGGGAAAGCACCCGCAAGGTGTCGATGACGGCCGTGACGAGCTCTGACTTGTTGCGATAGCGGCGGACGCTCGGCACGGTCGTGCCTGCGGCCGAAGCAACCGACTCCATCGACATTCCCGCATAGCCGCGCTCCTCCAACTGCTGCTCGGCGGCTGCGAGGATCGCCTCATCGAGCCGCGAGCTACGCGGACGTCCTGGCCCCCCAGGGGCGGTGCGGGCTTGTGCAACGTTTCGTTGGGGCCGCAGCCGAGGCGCTTGGCGTCACGTTCATCCCGATCGTCAATCATCCGCTCTCCTGGCACGTCTGAATGCCGGGGACCTCGCAGCCACCACCTGCGGCGACCGACCGCGTCCGCGGCTGGTGAGCTTAGGATTAGGAGTCGCGACTTGACTAATGTCGTAGTGAGCACCAGCGCGGGCGATTCCATCGACATGCCGCTGCTCGGCCTACGAGTGCGGAAGCGTCTGTGGGCATCGGCGTCGCCGCCGCTTTGGAACGAAGGCGTCCACGTCGGGCGCCCCAGCGACCGGATCGGCGAAGAGCGCCGAGTTCGTTCCGAGGCGGCGACCAGATCAGTGACGATGCTGGCTACCGCTCGCCGAGCGAAAGCAGCGTCGCGACATCTTCTCCGTCCTACCTTCCGCGCAGGTTCGGGACGGTCACCGACCGCGATGGGATGCTCGTTATCGATGAATCCCGGAGCCGGAGAGGCGGCGACCCGACCGAACCTGCTGTTCCGGTACGCGCCGGGCTCGCCAGGCGTCTACCCGATTTCAGGTCCGACTCTGCGCGCGTGCCGGTGGCTCCCGCCACCGGTGCATCCCGAGCTCGGCCCGAAGTCGCTCCAGATCCGGAGCGGGCCGGCCCGCTCGAGCAAGCACGTAAGCATCGTGCTCGAATTCTCGCAGTACTGCCTCGAGCCGCGACCGGCTCTGCACGCGCCGCGACGCCGTCCGCGGGGTCACGCCGCCCAGCGCCGGCACCCGCTCCTCAGGCCACAGCGCCTGCCAGGCGTCGACCGCCTCTTGCGATGCTCCGAACGGCATCGGCATCCCGAGCCGGATCGGCGGCATGTCCTGCGCCGGGTCGATCACCGATCGTCGACCGAGCTCGGGCTCCGCCCCAAGCCCGCGCAGGAGCTCGACCAGCGCCTCCAGCCGCTCGTCTGAGTTGACCGATGTCTCGAACCCATCCGGCTTGGGCTCAAGTCGCCCGCGCAGCCAACGCTGTGGCTCGTCGGGCTCCTCGATCGGCTCGCCCTCGCCGGCCACCGAGCGGATCTGCGCGAGCGCGCCCTCGCGCTCGATCTCGCTCAGCTCGCGCCCCCACCAGCTCAGCTCCCCCGCATCCTCGACCCTAAAGTCCGCGTGCGCAGCCAGCGTCCCGGCGACGGCCGCCGGGTCGTTCACGGCCACGTGGGCCGTGATCATCCGGAGGCGGTGGCCGTCGGTGTTCGTAAGCTTCGGGCCGGTAGCGCGCTGGCGCCACACGTCTCCGACGATCCCAGGCAGCAGGCTGCCGAGCACCTTGCTCATCAGCGCGGCGATCTCCGGGCGGATCGGTTCGGCGATCTCGACGATGACGCCGTGGGGGTCGGGCTCGCGGCGCCGGCGGGGGCCCCGTCCGCGCTTGCCGGTCAGCCCCTTGGCGAGCGCGACGCTCGCCTCGTGCACCAAGTCGGCGGCGCCGTCGCCCTCGGACGGGCGCAGGAGCACGACCGCGCCAGTTGTCTGCCAGACACCGTCGAGCAACACGAGCGCCCCGAGCAGGATGCTCCACCGGCTCATTCCCGGAAGCTGCTCCGACGGGATCGCGGCGTACCGACGAGCGCCGGTGACGATGTCTGTCAGCCAGATGCCCGGACCCGGCTCGGGGTCGGAGATCTGCCAGAGGCCGTAGGTGACGGTGCTCAGCCACTCCTCCGCCGCGCTCGAGATCTCCGGAGGGACGTCCGGGTCGGTCGCGAGCAGCGCCAGCGGCGCGCCCGACTGCTCGAGCTCCGGCTCGAGCTCGAACCCGAAATCGTCGCTTTCGTCGTCATCAGGGTCACCATCCATCAGCCAGGCATGCTCGATCGCGAAGCGCAGGAGCGCCTCGGAGCGCTCCTCGTCATCGGTTTCGGGCCCGAAGTCGTCGTCGGCCTCGCGACCCTCGGCTGCATGCATCTGCTCCATCCAGCCGCCGACGCTGCCGGCGACCAGCCCCCGCAGCTCCGGCCTGCGCTCCTCGACGAGGACCCGCATCGCATCCCGCAGCGCGTACAGGCCCGTGCGGTCCGCGAACCGATCGAGCTCCGCGCGCTCGGCAGGACCCAACTTCTCGCCCGCCCCCCGGCGGCGGTGCAGCTCCTCGAGCGCCCAGCCATAGACCTCCTGCGCGTCCTCCTCCTCGGGCTCGTCGTCCAGGACCTCCCGCACCAGCTCAATCGCGTCCAGCTGCCGGCCGGCCGCGAGCATGTGCTGAGCGAGCTCCAAGGTCCCGGCCGGGCCGGCGGGTGCGTCGAGCGCCTCGTCGAGCAGGACGGCGGCCCGGTCGTGGTCCTCGTCGAAGGCGCCGGCAATCTCGGCTGCAAGCGTCAGCGCGGTGACGCTCCCGGGCGCGAGCCGCTGCACCTCCGCCGCCACGGCCCGTGCCCGCTCCTCGGATCCATCGCGTCTCAACCGGATCGCGAGGCCGGGCGGCGAGGGCAGATCCTCGAACTCCTCGACCACCAGTGCTGCGACCCGCTCCGCCGGCGTGTCCGGCGAGACCGCCTCCTCGTAGCGCCGCTGGGCCTCGGCGAACGCAAGCTCCGCCTCCCGTTCCATCTCGATCTCAGCAGGCGAGCGCAACGGCGCGGATGTCCGCCGGGCCGGATGCCCCCCGGGTCGGCGCTTACGCTTCTGCCGCTTGCGCTTGGACTTTGCCACGCCTGTCCTCGTCCTCGCTGATAACACGCAAGCGTACGCGGCTAGCGCGACGGGCGCCATGCACGATCAGAGCTATCGCCTCCGTCGGCGCGGTAGACGGACACCCACCGCGGCTTCCCGCCCGGCTCGCGGACATGATCCGCACATCGCAGGGCGCCGGTCGGCTGTGCGCGAGTATTCGCGTAATCGCCCGAGCCGGTCTCCTCGGGCGACGGGGGGAAGAGATCGCCCGCCTTTACTGATAAAGTAAAGGCATGGCGAGAATCTCGACCAAAAACCAGATCACGATCCCTGTCGCGGCGCTAGCGGAAGTCGGGCTGCACGCCGGCGAGCGAGTCACGATCGAGCCGGCCGGCGACGGTGAGCTCCGGATCCGCCGCTCGACCGCGACCTTCGAGGATGCGTTTGGAGCGCTCACGGGCACATTCCCCGCCGGCTATCTCGATCAGCTCGACGCCGAAGACGACCTGCGGTGAGACTGCTCCTCGATGCGGACGTCCTGATCGGGGCGCTTGACCGCAACGACCCACATCATCGTTGCGCTCGCGCGCTGTTCACCCGGTGGCGTGACGATCAAGACGCTTGCGCCGTCAGCGTCGTGAACCTGACCGAGGTACTGATCGCCCCATCAGCCGATGTCTCCAAGCTCGCCGCCGCCCGGGAGGCGATCGCGGCCCTCGGCGTCACCGTGCACCAGCCAAATGAGGCGATCGGGGTCGAAGCGGCGCGCCTCCGGCAACGGCACCCGATCAGCCTTCCCGACGCCTACTGCCTCGCAACAGCGAAACACACGGGTTCCACGCTCTCGTCGTTCGATCAGAAGATCCTGAAGGCAGCCAAGCGCGAAGGCGTCAAAGCCGCCTGAGCCCAGAACACGCGCAATCGCCGGGGGCCTGCAATCAGCGCGAAGGGGGACGCCCGAGCGACGACCGCGAAGACTCGCCGCCGGGCGCCAACAGGAGATGGCGACGCCGGCTTCCCTTCGCCGAGCTGTAGCCAGCATCGTCGCTGATCTCACTGCCGCATCGGACCAACTCGATACCGACTGACTTTCATGCTGCCGAGACGACCGCTTCACGACGGGAGCAACAGCGCCTGGACAATCGTGCTTGCAACCTTCGAGTAAGCGATCCGGTTGAAGCGGAAGAGCACCCCAATGGACGGATCTATATTGTGCTTTGGGGACACTCGCTATTCGAGGGACTGGCCGGCGTCGGAGCGCTGCTTCGCCGGACGAGCGATAGCGACCGGACTCGCCGTGCTTGCAAGCTCCGCATGCTTGCAAGCAGTGGCGCTTGCTCGCGGCCGTCCGGCTGGCCCGGGGCGCTGCGTGGAATGCGGAACTCTGCGCCGATGTCTACAACAGACTCGCAATTGGGCAGCTAGAGCACTCGGGCCGCCAGGGAACGCGAGACTGCCGCTCCCAGACGATTCCAAGAGAGACGAGGTCCCGCGTTAGCTGCTCGGGCGTGGTCAAGCAAGCACGGCCGAGTGCTTGCAGAGGATCCACCCCGACGCACGCAGCAAAGGATCAGCCCGAATCCCGACGTGAGCGCTTTCGCCCAGATCCGGGCGTTTGTCTCGCTCTCCGTTCCGCTTGACGGGGTGGGAGCCCGATCGAGCTATCCCGGATCCGTGCCGATCAGAGGCTGTCGGTCTCGGCCTCGCCAGTGGGGAGCGTGCCGGGTGCCGCGCTGTCGTAGAGGGCTCCATCGATCAGCCCTCGCGACCCCATCGGATGAGGAAGGGCGATCCGCGCCGGGGTCTCGGGATTCGGCGATCGGACCTGAAATCCCGGCCGCGGGGTGACGAACATCGTGAGCACCAAGTCCTCAGCGCCGACGTAGAGGTCAGGCGCGAGAAGGCGGCTGTCGGCCCGCTTTCCGCCCGCCCACGTCTGCTCGCTGACCAGTACGCGCAACACGGTCTGCTCAGGATCGGCCTCGCAGGTTGGATCAAGACGCCATCCCGACGCGCGGATCCCATCGCGCGTGGCCCGCAGCGGCCTAGCCTTGCTCACCCCGACGCACGTCCACGTTCCGCGCCGCCCGTCCTGGCGCACAGCCACCGTAACCAACTCGGGCGGGTGGCCACGCCCGAACAAGACCTCACCGTCATCACGCGCGAGCAACCTCCAGCCGTCAAGGCTCGGGAGCGCCGGCGCGGGCGCTGCCCCCCGCTTGTCCAGCTCACGAGAGGCACGCTTCGACGCCGACCGGCGAGTGATCTGCGCAATCAGGGCGCCCACGGCGGCATCCGTCGGATCGAGCCGTCCGCCGGAGCCAGACAGCGCCGCCGGGGCAAACGGCAACCCGCCGCCATCGCTGATCAGCCCCGGACGACGTCGCGCTGAGCGGGGCTCGAGCAACACCGAACGCTCCCAGACACGCTCGGATGGAACGCTCGACCCGCGCGCGGGAAAACGGCCAAAACGGCGAAGCGCGGGCCCGGCCACTCTCGCGAGACTAGCGCCAAACGCCCAGCAGGGCTAGCCACCAGCCAGGCTGCTCGCCGCGCTTGCGCTTCCGCCCACGAGCGCGAGCCGCTTCTTGGCGGAGACAGCGCGCCGGAAATCGCCGGCGTGGTCCGCGACACGTTGCTGTCCTGGGTGATCGCTGCCGACCAGGTCTGGAGTGTCGTCGAACTACTTGGATGGCGCGATACTGCCGTTGATGGCAAAGCACACCACGCCCGATGATTCGGACGGGCTCGCTGGGCCGCCGCGGGTGGTGGAGGTAACGTGACTCCCAGACCCTGACGCTCCCCGGCGGAGCGCTCAGCTGTCGACCGCGAGCAGCCGTTCGGTGGCCTCATCGGGGGACGCCGCCGAAATAGCCTTCAAGAACGCGCCGGAACGCAGGGTTGTCCGGGTCGGCGTAGGCGAAGAGCGTCATGGACGAGCGCAGCTTCACCGCGTCGATGCCGCCGAAGATATCCTGCGCGGTGGGTCCGTGAAGCTCGCTGAGGATGCGGGTGCACTCGATCAGGCGAGGGTCCGAGAACAGCGTGCGCAAGGTAGGCCTGGGCCTCGGCGAGCATGAGATGGCATATCTCCTGGACATCGCGCTCTGCCCGAGGCCGGCGATCTGCGGGAACACGAACCACATCCAGTGATTTCACTTAGCGCAGCTCGCCAACGGCGGCCTCATCGGTTCCCGCCTCGCCCTGGGCAGCCACGAACCGCTGCAGCCGGTAAGGGTCGTTCATCTCAGCGCTGGCGACTGGCTCCCGCATCGCTGCAACGTAGCGCAGCCAAGCGACCGGGCAATTGAGGCCAGCACGCCTTAGATTAGCTCTATAGGGCGATCGCAAGAAGACGAGCGCCGGGGATCACCGGAGCTCGGTGACGACCTCGCACCGTCCGCGCACGTCGCCCGCGTGGACGCGATCAGCCCGCTCGGTCGTGGGCGGGAGCGAGCGCGAGGATCATGTGGATCCGGTTGTCGACGACGTCACCCCCGATGACGGTGTCGATGGATGGGATGTGGACGACGGTGCTCGGTGCGATGTCGCCCTGGGCGACCTCGATCACTCGCAGCTCGTGACCCTCAAGCTCGAACACGTCGCCGTCCAGCGGCTCCGGCACGACGCCGGTCTTGTCGACGTCGTTGCCGAACCTGGCCTGCCACTGTTCTCCTGGTCGGCCACCGTGGCCTTGATGTCCGCGACCACCGCGGCGGTCGCTACGGGCCGTGCGTCCGGGAACCTCTCCAGTAGCTGGCCGATCCCGAGGAAGTGATCGAGGTGGCCGTGGCTGATGTAGATCGTCGTCCGCCGCTTGCCGGTCCGCTCGATCATGTCGCCGAGCTCGCTCACCTCGGACTTGATGTGCCCCGTGTCGGTCAGGACGGCCTCGGTCTTTCCGGCCACGATTGTGGACGTGGTCGGCGACCACGTCCTGCCTTTACCCCCGAACTCACGGGTAGCGCTGGTGAACACATGCGTCTGCAGTTGAACGTCGGTGGATGGGTCGGGTGTCATCGCGGTGGCGCTCCTGTCCGCGATGTTCGGCCGGCGATGATGACCGTTCTGATCGTGGTCTCGTCTCATCGCCTGGTCGTCATGTCCGCGCGTCTGCCTTGGCCAGCTCCGCTTGGACCAGTTCGCGCAGCTCTCGGTGGACGGTCTCGAGCGGCCCAAGATCACGGGAGGTCCGGCTTCGGCGTCAACACCGCCTGCAGTTTCGCTGTGCTCGATACCGCCTGGACGATCGTGTTGAGCGCGATAGGTTCCGAGCTTCGCGGAGAGCATTTGGCAGAGAGAGGTCGCGCAAGGCGCGCTCGACGAAGCGATACCGAGCGGCTGTTCGTAACCGAGCACACGGTCGAGAAGCACGGCAAGAGCATCCTCGGCACGCTCGGCTTGCCGCCCTCGCCCGACGATCACCGGCGCGTGCTCGCGGTACTAACGTTCCTGAACTCGCGCTAGAGCCGGCGAGAACGCCGAAAGGTCTACCGGCTAGCCGTACCCGCAAAGACTCCCGCTGCCCGGCTCGGCAAGCCCGCCGGCGCGTGCGACCGTTTGCGTTACGGCAGGGCGCACCCTCCCGATAGACCCGGGCGCAGGCCCGGACCTCTCAGCAAGTTCCTCCCCTTCTAGACCCTGGAGTTCCGATGACGTCCATCCAACCACTCGCTGACCGGACACAGATCGGCGAAGCGGGCGTCCAGCAACCGCAGACTCGCGCTGACCGTCAGCGCTGGATTGCGCTGGTGGTGCTGTGTGCCGGATTCCTGATGATCATCCTTGACCAGACGATCGTGAACGTCGCCCTGCCGTCGATCCAGAGCGATCTGCGCTTCTCGCAGTCGAGCTTGGCTTGGGTCGTGAACGCGTACCTGATCGCGTTCGGTGGCCTGCTATTGCTCGTCGGGCGGCTCGGGGACCTGATCGGACGCCGGCGGATTTTCTTGATCGGCTTGATGGTGTTCACCTCGGCGTCGTTGCTGTGCGGCCTGGCTCAGAGCCGGACGCTGTTGATCGCCGCGCGGTTCGTTCAGGGAATCGGCGGCGCGATGACGTCCGCGGTGATCCTGGGGATGATCGTGACGATGTTCCCCAAGCCGCCTGAGCAGGCGAGGGCGATCAGCGTGTACAGCTTCGTCGCCTCTGCTGGCGCGTCGATCGGGCTGCTTGCCGGCGGCGTTCTGACCGAGGCGATCAACTGGCACTGGATCTTCTTCGTCAACCTTCCGATCGGCGTCGCGACCGCGTTCTTCGCGACCAGGCTGTTGCCCTCCGAGCAGGGCATCGGCCTCGAGCAGGGTGCTGACGCGCCGGGTGCGCTGCTGCTCGTGGGCGCGTTGATGCTCGCCGTCTACGCGATCGTGGAGGCCAGCCACTACTCGTGGGGCTCCGCCCACACGCTCGGATTCGGCGCGCTGGCGGCCGCGCTGCTGGCCTCGTTCGTGCGGCGCCAGGCACGCACCGCCAACCCGCTGATTCCGTTGCGCGTGCTTCGCTCGCGGACGGTCACCGGCGCGAACCTGAGCCAGGTGCTGATGGTCGCCGGCCTGTTCGGGATGTTCTTCCTCGGAGCGCTGTACATGCAGCGCGTGCTGCACTACGACGCGATCCAGGTAGGCCTCGCATTCCTGCCGGTGGCGCTCGGGATCGCGACGCTGTCGCTGGGCTTCTCGGCGCGCCTGATCACGCGCTTCGGCGCCAAGGCCACCCTGCTTCCCGGCCTCGTGCTTGTCGCGTTAGGGCTGGTGCTGTTCCGAGGCGCTCCCGTGAATGCGCATTACCTGAGCGACCTGCTACCGGTGATGATCCTGATCGGCGTTGGCGCCGGACTTGCGTTCCCGTCGTTGATGACGCTCGCGATGTCAGCCGCCACGCCCGAGACATCCGGACTGGCGTCGGGTCTGGTCAACACCACCCAGCAGGTCGGCGGCGCACTCGGGCTGGCCGTCCTCGCCACGCTCTCAACCAACCGAACCAACACCCTCCACGCGCATGGCGCCTCCCTCGCCTCGTCGCTGACCAGCGGCTACCACCTCGCGTTCACGATCGGCGCCGCCCTGGTGATTGCCGCGATCGCGCTCGCGATCGTGCTGCTGCGTCCGCAGGCGGCCGCGACCACGTACGAGGACGGCGCACCTGTCCGCCTCGCCGAGGAGCAGGCAGCGCACCTAGAGGAGGCCGCGTAGCCGCAACGACACCGAGGTGGTGTGCTTCGACCCCGTCACGATCCGTCAGCTGCAAGCAATCGGCGTCAACCCGGGCTGGACGTGCTTGGAGGGCGGCGGAGGCGGCGGGTCGATCGCGCGATGGCTCTCTGAGTAACTCCGAAGGTCTGTTCAACGACCGAAGGGAGGTGCCGGCCGCGCAGCGGTCGGCGGTAACTGGGCCGTTCAGTAGGTGCGGACCGTCGATCCGCCTTGTCCGTTCGCCCGAGCACGTCGGGCGTCGTCGACGGCGGCGACCCCGTGTACGCGAAGAGCAACGCGACACCTGTGCTGTTCGAGATCTTCAGGCGCGACGCCTCAGGCGGGGACAAGCGAGACGCTCTCATCGAGAGGTAGCAGCCGAACGCCGGCGGTGTGTTGGCGCGCGTCGGCACCAACCGCATCGGCGCGCCGCGGCGCTCCTCAGCGCCACGCATGAACGCGCTGATTGCGTTGCGTCCATGGTACGCATGCGGGAGCGGCGGCATCGTGAGCCACGCGTCGTCGGTCAGGAGGGCGACCATTCCGTCGATGTCGCCGTTCTCGACCGTTTCGGCGAAGCGGCCGACGATGTCGCGCTCGAGCTTGGAGTTCGGGATCGGCGCTCGTTCGCGTCCGGTGGCCGGCAAGCGGGATTCGAACGCCGCACGCGAGCGGCGCAGCAGGCTGTTGACCGACGCCTCGCTGATCTCGAGCATCTCGGCGACCTCCCCGGCGCGGTAGCCCAATAAGTCGCGCAGCACGAGCACCGCGCGCTGCTACGGCGGGAGATGCTGAAGGCCGACGATGAATGCCAGCGCGATCGCCTCCTTGGTCTCGTAGCGCGCCTCGGGTCCGGGAGCCTCGTCCGGGATCCCCTCGAGGAGAAATTTTGGGTAGGGCTCAAGCCACACCGGCTCGCTCCAGCGTGTCGGCTCAGGCATCTGGGTCATCCGCTGCTCTTCCGGGCGGCGCGGGCTCGCCCGCAGGGCATCCAGCGAGCGGTTGGTGGCGATCCGGTACAGCCAGGCACGGACCGACGCGCGTCCCTCGAACTGCTGAAGGCAGCGCCACGCGGCGAGCAGCGTCTTTTGGAGCAGGTCCTCGGCGTCCTGAGCCGCGCCGACGATCCGGTAAATGTGCAGCTGTAGCTCACGCTGGTAGGGGTCGGTCAGTTCGCGGAACGCGTCCTCGTCGCCGGCGCGCGCACGGGCGAGGGTCTGCTCGGTCACGCTCGCATCCTCGCACCAACTCTTCCTTTTACCCGCATCACACTAATCACGTAGGGGCGGCTCGAAATTCGCCGCTCAGTTTTCGTCGCGGCAGACGCCTCAACACACGCAGCAAGTAACAGTCCAATCAAAGGAGAACCAACGTGGGAAAGATCGTGATCAGCACGAACGTCTCGCTCGACGGACTGGTCCAGGACCCGGACGGTGAGGAGGCCTTCAGGCTGGGCGGCTGGTTCGGCCAGTTTGGGGGCAAGGACCTCGAAGCGTGGGCCCAAGTCGAGCTCGAGGAGGCGATGCGCACCGAGGCCCTGCTGTTGGGTCGGCGGAGCGACGAGTGGTTCGCCGAGCGGTGGCTATCCCGTAGTGGCGAGTGGGCGGACAGGTTGAACAGGCTGCCGAAGTAGGTCGTGTCCTCGACCCTCGAACATCCCCGCTGGAGCAACTCGACCGTCCTGAACGGCGAGATGGTGAATGAGGTCTCGAAGCTGAAGCAGGAGCTAGACGGGGAAATCGTTGTCTACGCCAGCTATCAGCTCGGGCGCACGCTGATCGAGCACGACCTGGTCGACGAGCTGCGGATGGTCGTCTTCCCGGTCGTGCTCGGCGCCGGCGAGCGCCTCTTCGGCGAGACCAGCGACAAGAAACACATGCGCCTCGTCAATACCAAGACCGTCGGTGACGGCCTCGCCTCCCTCACCTACGAGATCGTCCGGGACGCCTAGCGGACGCGGAAAGTTTCCGAACGTCGGCGCTAGCCCGGCTGCCCCACGCCGCCGTCGGGCGGGCATCCGGGAGAGCGCCCAGAGAGCAGCACACGACAAGAACGCCCACCACGGTGCTCAAGCCCGTCGCGCCCAGACTGGCTGAGACGTCACGGCCAGCGCGCTGCCGCTTCGCTGGCGGTGCGAGCGCCTCACCGACCGCGATCGAGAGTGATGAGTCGAACGATCAGGAGAAGCGCGACCGCCACGACGAGCGGCTGACGGTCCGCGGCATGCGGAAGAGTTCGCTCCGCCGCGACGTACCCGTGCCAGTAGCGAAGCAGAACTTGCAGGACGCCGCGGCTCAGTCCCGAGATTTGCCAGATGCGTGCTCGTCGCCTTCGCCCGGCGCAGCTCTCCGATTCTGGAGGCAGGCGCAGGGCGGGCGCATGGAAACCGGGCCAGCCCTGCTGTCGTGGGGCTTCGGGACTCTTAGCGGGCTGGGGCGGTGAGGTAGATGATCCGGTCTGTGAGCTCGTCGGAGCGGTGGGCTTGGATGGCCTTGACGAGCGCGGCCCGTCCCGACGCGCGACGTGAGAAGCGGTTTGAGAGAGCGATCAGCACGCCCGGATGATGCGCGCCGGTGGTGGAGTGCTCAGCCGCGATCGTGACGAAGTCAGCGAGGTTCTCGGTCAGCACGACGTAGTTCCCGGCGACGGCGTAGGCGAACACCTCGGGATCGGAGGTTCCGGACATCCCGAGCTCGATGATCGTGGTCGCGTTGATCCCCGCTGCCGTGAGCGCCTGTGCGAGCGCGGGCGGGTACATCTCGTCGAGCAGCAGCCTCAAGCGCGGGCCGCGGCCGCGGTATGGCTGCGGTGAAGGTCGATCCGGGCCTGGATCTCCTCGGGGTATGCGGCCCGGTAGCGCAGCGCGGCGTCGATCTGCGCGTGGGTCACGACCCCGTCTCGCGCGAGGGTCTTGGCGGGGTCTCTTCGACCGGAGAGGTCGTCGATCCACATCGCGATCTCCCAGACGTCGGGGCCGCTGATCAGCCCGGCGCGACGGCCGGTCGGGCCATCACGGAAGGTGATCATCGGGTGCTCGTCGCGACGGGCGCCCTCCTCGGCGTAGCGGCGCAGGCGATCGGAGACGGTCTCGCCAGCGGCGCTGGCGGAGAGCTTGAGTTTCTGCGCCAAACGATCGTCGAGACGCACGGAGATGTTGACGGACACGAACTACAGTGTGGCACGTTGTCAACAGGGTGGAGGTGCGTGAGGCATCCAGCCTTCTTGGACGCCGCCGGCCACCGACGCCAGCCGGTGACCTTGTCGGGCTACCACGCCGGCCGCCCACCTCGCAACAAGGGCCGACGCTAACCGGCGGACCCGCACATGGTCGAGGAGATCATCGCGGTGATGCGCGCCGCGCGCGAGCATGCCGACGGCGCCCGGCTGCGAGCGCTGTTCGTCGGCGCCCTGACGGAGATCCTGAGGCGCACCGCGAACCAGGACTCACACAACATGACGTCGACCGTGGATGGCTGCGGTTGCCGAAGCTGGCCGACACGGCTCGAGGAGCGTCCTGCCTAATTTTGCTTTCCGGGCGGTAGGTCTCCCAGCCGTCGTTGAACGCGCCCTTGCAGCGGTCGGCCCACTCCTCCGGCACGTGGTCTGGCGCGTGGGTCGCCCGGATTCCCGGGTGCAGAAGTGCAGGAGAACCGCTTGTCGGGGTCGACCTGCTTGGCGTCGCTGATGAACTGGATCGCCTTGTCGGCGAGATCCTCGCTGAGGTGGTAGCCCTCCTTGCGCGTCCTCGGCTGATCCACTTGGTGGTTGTCGTAGACGAGATCGGGGTTCCTCTGACTCGTGTCGCCGCCGAGGAACCCGTGGAAGCGCTCGAAGCCGGGTCCGAGCGGCCAGCGGTCACACGGGCCGGCAGCCGTCTCCTCGCTGCTGGGGAAAAGCTGCCACTTGCCCACCATGTAAGTGCTGTAGCCGTGCTCCTCGAGCATCTCGGAGCGGAGCCGTTCTCGAATGGGATCACCCCGTTGTAGCCGGATAGCCTGCCGCACCCACGGTGATGCAGGCGATCGCGTTTTTATGGTGGTTGCGGCCGGTCCCGACGCAGGAGCGGCCAGGCGAGCACAGCGCGATCGTGTGCATGTTGCTGCAGCCCAGGCCCGGCTCGGCCAGCGGGATAAATTCGGTTGATGACGGCCGATGATGCGGCCGAGAGCCTGGACAGGCCCCCGAGCGCTCGATGAGCGAAGCCACTCGGTTCAGCATCGGCGCCCAGATTCTCGCCTAGTGATGGGACCTGTGGGGAGCTGAGCCGGGTGATCTGGCGGGATGGGCGGCGCGATGGACCTTCAGGATGCGCATTAGCCGATCGTCTCTGACCGGGTGCCGCTCGGGGAGTTGCAGGTGCGTCGACGGGACCAAGTGCATGCCAGTGATGGATGGATCGCTTCTGTGCAGGGGTTGAGGGTGTCAGTTCTTCCTTGGGCTCGCTCATCACGCGCGCCTTCAGGTCTCGCAGCAGCTCCGCCCACCAGTCGCTCGATCCCCGGTGGCCGTCCTCAACCGCCAACAACTGCCCGCGACCGTCCTGTCTGATCTGACGCGATGATCACCAGCAGGCACAGCCGCGTCTCAGAGCCCAGCGCACCGACACGTGCACGCCGTCGGCGAACAAGTAGGCGTAGCACACGAAATCCAGCCGCCGGCGAGTAAACCTTAAGCCGGACCCCACGGAGGGATATTGCGCATGATGCTTGGGCGAGGATCAGGCGGCTCTGATGGCTGGGGCCTTGTCTCCACGGCCCTCCTTCAGAGGTCCGCGCTGCTGCAACCCCGGAGCCGTTATCGAAACGATCTGCCAGTCGTCAGGAGCTGCCTGTTTGACGAACCAGTGCTTATCCCCATCCTCATCGCGATTGAGCTCGTTACAACGCGCGGTAGCCTCCTCATGCGTCATAGACCAAAGTCTACGCTCGAGGTCGCTCAGCATCCGTGCGTTGGCCGATCGCGGCGGCAGACGAAAGCAGCCGGGCAAGGCTAGTGTGCGCGCCGCTGGGCTGCATGGACAGAGCGGTGTCGCTTGTTCCGCCCGTGATTACCTGCGCCGCGTTCAGTACGGGGGAGGGCCTTCTCTTCTGATGGCTTCGACGAAGGTCTTGGTCTTCGGCGACCGTCTGGTGGTCGATATGCGCCCGGTGAATCTGCCAGTGCACCCTGCTGCATTGCCTGCAGCGGGTCCGCGGCGCCGAACACCTCTGAGCGGTTCTCGGGCGAATGCGGCGTCGACGGCCGCCGGGTGCTCACCATAGACGGCGGCGAGGCCGTCGGGATGAATCCCCCACCCACAGACGGTCTCGTGCAAGCGTTGGTGAGCATCGTTGAGACGCTCAGCGAGCTTCGCGTCCTCGCCGAACAGACGATCGAGCTCTGAAGCCAGCTCGCGCTCTCGGTCGGAAACCGCCCGACTCATCTCCGCACGCTCCTCGAGCTAGCGCGGCAGCCCCGCCACGCCTGGTACGCCGCACCAGCCTCGACGGCCGGCGGGAGCTGCCGATTCCGCCAGAGGTGGCCGACGCGCTACTGGCGTGGCTCGAGCAGCTGCAAACGCTGATGGGCCACGCCGACATCTCCACCACCTCGGTCTACCTCGACCACATCGCACACGACCTTGAGGCTGCCGTTCTGGCGCAGCACCCCGCCCGCGCCACACTCGCTGCGCACGCGCAACGACGTCGGCAGCACGACCGAGGGCGCGCCCGGACGACTTGACCCCGCGACGGAACCGCACCGTCACCGTCACTGCTGGCTCTTGCCTGTCACAGCCAGGAGCACCGCTGGCTCGCCAGCCGCTGAGATTGCTCAAGACCAGGAGCATGCTCGAGGTCCGGGCTGGCTTCTGCTTCGAGCGGGTCGGTAGCTCAGAACCTGCAACCACCCTGGCGTCGAGACTGCTGGTCTCGATGCTGTGTGTCGCAAAGATCGGTGGCCGTTGGGCTATAAGTGCTGTTTCCGGAGTGCTGTCGGCCCGGTTTAGGCTAAAGCCGCCGGAAGAACCCCCTTGACACGACAGCGTCCCTGGCCGGCGGGCGGCCACCTCTGAGGAATGAAAGTCGCGGGCTCTTTTCAAGTCAGTGTCTCTCACGGCTTGCGCCGTCGCCCCGGAGCAATGAGAATCCCGTCGCCGTCGGGCTGACGCCGGTGAGGCTTGGTGCCTGTGAGCCCGTAGGTCAGGATGGCGCTGGAGCTGCGGAACCGTTGATTGCTGCCGTGAGCGCGAAAGCCAGACTCGTACCTGGGAGGCTCCTACCGACGGAACGTCCTGTCCCGGCGATCAAGAAGCAACCCGGCCCCAGCTGACAACCGAGCAGGCCCTCAGGACCCGGCCAGCGGCCAGGCCCGTTTCTGTCTGCTCGGCGGCCGGTACGAGTTCGAGTACGAGAGCGGCGGCACTAGGCGGAAGTTTTTGGGGTGAGGGCGTGAAATCGCCCGGAGCGGCGGCGGTTTGGCCGTTCCGGGCGGGTGGGTTGGTGTCTACTTGCCGGGGTTGACGCCGGCGAGTTGGAAGGCTTCGGCTTGCAGCTCGGTGGGGGTGGTCAGCCGGGTGAAGGTGTAGCGGCTGTTGGCGATCCGAATGGTGTTGCGGCAGAGCGTGCCGAGGTCGGTGATGAGGTCCTCGAGGCTGTGGGCGACCTGCCCGGTGATGGTGAGGGCGCTGCCGGCTTTGGCGGCTGCTTGTGGTGAGCGCTGGGCGGGCGCGACGGGGTCGGCGGGTGAGAGCGGCGTGTCGTCGCAGAACAGCATCGGCGCCAGTCGGGTGGTGAGCTCGAACTGGACGTAACAGGCGAGCATGCACAGGAACGCGTGGGCACGGACGCGTTCCTCGAGGCGGTGGTGCAGCGGGCGGATCTCCAGCGGGGTCTTCATCTGACGGAACGCGCGCTCGTTGACTTTCAGCTGCTTGTAGGCGCGCACGACCGCCGCGGAGCCGATCCGGCTGCTGGGCTCTTGGGTGCGGATCACATAGATCCCGTCAAGGAGCGCTTCCTCGTCGATCTGTGCTTGGTTGCGTGTGTAGCTGAAGGCGCTGTCGGCGATCTGCAGGGTGAAGTGCTTGGCCATCTTGCGCTTGTTGATCACGCGGCCGGCGCGCTCGTCGATCTTTCCCGCGCTGGCGTTGCGCAGCGTGCCGCGCGGGCCCTCGACCATCTGCTTGACCTGTTGGAGATCGCGCTCGGTGAGCGCCAGCAGCTCCTCGCGTTTGCGCGCGCGCTCGGCCGCGACCGCCGGGTTGCGGCACACCACCAATCGTTCGTCGGGGAACTCGGGCGAGGAGACCTCGCACAGGCCCTGCTCGTCGAACAGCGAGAGCTGAAAGCCGGGCGCGACGGTCAGCTTCTGGATCTGCGGCGCCCTGAGCGCGGTGATGAATCCGACCCCCTGTTCCTTGAGAACCTTGATCCGAGCGTCGGTGATCATCCCCCGGTCGCCGACGAACACCACGTGCTCGATCCCGAAGGTGTCCTTGACACGCTCAACCGCGGGCCCAAGCGTGGTCGGATCGCCGGTGTTGCCCTTGTGCACCTCGATCGAGATCGGCTGTCCGGACGGCGCGCAGCACAGCCCATAGCTGATCTGCGGCTTGCCCGGCTTGCCGTCGCGCGAGTACCCGATCGCCGCCAACTCACAGTGGCGTCCCTCCAGGTAACTGGAGGACAGGTCATAGAGCACGAACCCCTCACCCTGGAGATGACGGCGGGCGAGCGCCTTCTCGATCCGCTCCTGGCGCGCACGCAGCCAGTCCATCGCCGCCAGCAGCTCGGCTTCTGTCACCTCGCCCAGTTCGAGCTCCTCCGCGAGCGTAGTCTGCCCCACTAGCCGTGTGGTCGACAGCTTCGAGCACGGTGAGAGCAGCCGCTGGCAGATCATCGCCACGCACAGGTCCCGCTCGCGACAGCGCTCTCGTGAGATCAGCCGCTCCAGATCCAGCTCGCGCAGCACGGAGAGCACCGTCACGACGTGCCCGTGCGGCAGCGAGCGCAGGATCTCGAACTCCGCGTCGAGATCGACCAGCCGCCGGCCGGCCAGCATCGACCTGAGCCCGTCGATCATCCACTGCTCCAGATGCGAGAGATTCCCGACCGTCTCGTTACGCACCTTGCCGCCCTCCCGGTAGGAGCGGCGCAGCAGCGTGGTCGTGTACTCCTGGCCCTTGTAGTGGCGACGTGTCACCGCCACATGAACCCTGCCGCCTCGCTTGGCCACAAGAGAATCATCTCACAACACCAGGACACTGTCAAGCATTTTAGTGTCTACACCTATCGGCCCAAAAGAACCCGATCGCCCGTAAACACAGGCGATCGGGCCTCAACCCGTCAAAAACTTCCGACTAGGACGAGGGTCGCGGGACCGGGGTTTTGCTGCCTGGGTCCACGTCGTCGCGGCGCAGCACTGCTTCGGCGGGTCGATGTCGGCAACCCGTTCGGTCACATCGCGTTGCCGGCGAGGACCACGATCCCCGATTCTCGAGCCGATCGACCTGCGCGAGCGTTTCGGCCCTGCCGCGGACCTCGACGCGGCATACGACGCGAGCACCGGGCTGATGCAGCGAACGCTGGACTCCTCGCCGCGGGGCGATGCTGGCCGATCATTGGTTAGACGGGGCCGCGACGAGATTCGCGACCGCGGCTCGTGCGCACCTGCCGGTCGAGTCCTGCAGCCGCCCTTGCGCGCTCGGCCGGCTCGCGCAGCGCCCCAATCGTCCGTTCAAAGAGCTCGGCCTGGCTCTTCACGAGCCCGGCGGTCTCCTCGAGCGCGCGCCCCGCAGCCTCCAGCGCCTCCGCCTGCCTGCGCAACATCAGCCCGGTCTCCTCGAGCAGGTCGAAGATCACATCGACAGGCGCGAGGAGCTGACCGGCTAACTGCCTCTGGAGTCTGCGTTCGCGCTCGATCACCTCGTGCACAAGCTCCAGTTGGCGCTGCATCGGCTCCAGCAGCTGACGCGGAAGCTCTGAACGGCCACCGACCGACGCAGCGGACGCGACCACGGAATCCATCAGCTTCCGCCACTCACCGAGCAACTCCCGGCCGCTGAGCTCAGGCACCCGACATCACACCCCCATGATCGCATCGATCACGCGCCTCGAGCCGACACACCCGAGCGCTTCCCGGTTCGCGCGACGAGCAGCCCTCTCGGTGGGCCGCGTCGACGCTGCTGCCGCTTTCCCAAACGAGTAGAGGTTCCGACAGATGGCTTCGGGCGTCTTGGAGATTCCAAGCCGCCGTCGCCAGCTCCGTGGGCGGGAGCGGCACGGTTCGCCGTCTGACCCTGCGGCTCAGTGGGCCTGATCGGGACCGGCGTGATCTCTCGTCGATCATCGGCAGTCGTATGCTTCGCGTGATGCTATTGGAGATCGCTGGCAAGCCGCGCCTGCGCGGCGTGTGGCACAAGTGGGCGTGTCTGTCCTCGATCCCGCTCGGCGTCGCGCTGGTGGTCGTTGCCGGGGGCGCGCGTGCTCGGATCGCCGTGACGGTGTACGCGGTCAGTCTCGTGGCGCTGTTCGCGGTGAGCGCGCTCTACCACCGCATCGAGTGGCGTTCGCGGTCCGCGCGGTCCTGGATGCGACGGCTTGATCATTCGATGATCTTCGTGCTGATAGCGGGCACGTACACGCCGTTCGCGCTGCTGGCGCTGCATGGGCCGGTCGCTTTGGCGATCCTGATCGCCGTGTGGGCGGGGGCGGTGGCGGGCGTTCTGTTCAAGCTGTGTTGGATCAACGCGCCGAAGTGGCTGGGCGCCGTCGTGTACATCGCGCTGGGCTGGGTCGCGGTGGCGGCCTTACCCCAGCTTGCGGTGAGGATCGGCGTTGCCGGGGTGACGCTTCTCGGGCTCGGTGGCGTGCTCTACACGGTCGGCGCGGTCGTCTACGCGGTGAGACGGCCGGACCCGGTGCCCGCGGTGCTCGGATACCACGAAGTGTTCCACGCCCTCGTGATTGTCGCAGCCGCGCTCCAGTACGCGGTGATCGCGTTCTGGGTCGTGCCGCGGTGAGCATTCGCGCAGCGCGCAGTCGGACCCCACCTTCGGAGGGTCCCCTCACGTCCGGCTTGCTCAGTCCGCCACGAGCCGGTCCCCAGCAAACGCGCTGACTAACGCTCCCTGGCTACAAGCAGAAGCCTGGGCGCAGAGTGCTGCATCCCCGAAATGCAGCAGCGCGGAACTTGCCGCGTCGCGCTCCCGCTCTGGGAACGGGTCCGATAGCGCGACCCGGACCGCTGGACCTCGTAGCCAGCCGTCGCACGACGTCATGGAGCGGTCCGTACGAACTCTCTACCGAGCCCGGATCAGCGCGGAGAAGCGGTCAGGTCCCTGTTGTACGGTCGGGCGGCGCATGGGAACGAGCACAGACGCACCGCGTGTCGCAGAGCGCCACCGTGCCGTAGCGCTCGCGCGTCACTACCGGCTGTCTGAGGGCCTGTCGATCGCGCAGATCGCGCAACGCCTCGGGCGCTCACCCGCCACTATCAAGGACTACTTCTACGAGCCGGACGGCGAGAAAGCGCGGGCGGTGAAGGCCCGCTACCAGGGACTGTGCCGTGGCTGCGGCGCTCCCACCCAGGTGCGCAACGGCAAGGGCGACGCCTACGCGTACTGCAACTGCGCCGCGAGGCGCTCTGTCGTATCCCCGGCTCAGCCGGGAGGAACTCGAAGGGATGTTCTTGGGTCCAATGGCTTACCCGGATCCGGAAGGTGAAAGGAACAATCGCATGTCAGGAAAGCGGCGGTCATGCCCAGGTGTCAGGGGTGAGGCGTCGCGGGACCCGAGTGATATGGCGAAAGCTGGATTGCCTGAAGCCGAATCTCCAGAAGATGAAAAGGCGCATCCGCCGGAAAGACACTTGTTACCGGCGCCATGTTCTGCGATGGCATTCTTGCAGGGCCGTCGCAACCTTCGGGGCATGGAGCGTTGCCCAGTGAGGGCAATTAAGGAGATGAATCGGACGCCTAAGTCACGCTCGGACGTACGACAGGGACGAACGCGGGATCAACCTTCGGGGCGAGAGCCCCAAGGTGACGGAGTGCCCATAGTAGTCGTGGGAGTAGCGACCCACCAGGGAGGACGCTGCGCCGCGAGGCGCCTTGTTGTATCCCCGGCGCAGCCGGGAGGAACTCGAAGGAATGTTCTTGGGTCCAATGGCTTACCCAGATCCGAAAGGTGAACGGAACAATCGCATGCCAGATAAGCGACGGTCAGGCTCAGGTGCAAGAGCTGAGGCGTCGCGGGACCCGCGTGATATGGCGAAAGCTACATTGCCTGATAGCCCAATCTCCAGCAGACGAAACTTGGCGTCCGCCGGAAAGGCACCCGAAACCGGCGCCACGCCCTGCGACGGCATCCCGTCCTTGCCGACGCAACCTTCGGAGCGTGGAGCGTTGCCCAGTGAGGGCAATCAAGGAGATGAATGGGACGCCTAAGTCACGCTCGGACGTACAACAGGGACGAACGCGGGATCGCCTACAGGGCGCGAGCCCCAAGGTGACGGAGTGCCCATAGTAGTCGTGCGAGTCACGCCGCACCAAGGAGGACGGGAAAGCCGTCCACAGGGCGAAGGGGCACAGGCGACCGGACATCCGAAGGCCGTGAGGTATGCGTAATGCATAACGCCGCAACGGTACTCGATGCCCAACCACGAGCAATCGCGGAATGGTCGCTGGAGAGCCCGGTGATCGGAAACGGTCACGCCGGGTTCGGGAGGAGGGCGTCGGAAAAGGACCCGCAAGGGCACCTCGCCGACGCCCCACCTCACCGGAGAGCCGTCCGCAGGGCGAAGGGGCACAGGTGGCTGGATATCCAAATGCCGGGAGGTATGCGTAATGCAGAGCGCCAAAACGGTCCTGGATGTCCTCCGCGAACGCGGCAGGCGCGGCCTGCCGCGCAACGAGCTGTATCGACAGTTGTTCAACCCGCAGCTGTACTCGGTCGCCTACGGGCGCATCTACTCCAACAAGGGAGCGATGACCCCGGGACCCGACGCGGAGACCGCGGACGGCATGACGCTGGGCAAGATCGAGCGCATCATTGACGCTCTGCGTCACGAGCGCTACCACTTCAAGCCCGTCAGGCGCCTCTACATCCCGAAGAAGGACGGGAAGCAGCGGCCGCTTGGTCTGCCATCGTGGTCGGACAAGCTACTCGGCGAAGTGATCCGCCTGCTGTTGGAGGCGTACTACGAGCCGCAGTTCTCCGACCACTCCCATGGTTACCGTCCCAACCGAGGCTGCCACACCGCCCTGCGCGACGTGGCCATCGGATGGACTGGGACGACGTGGTTTATCGAAGGTGACATCTCCCGGTGCTTTGACCAGCTTGACCACTCGGTCATGGTTAGAACCCTGGGCGAGAAGATCCACGATAACCGGTTCCTTCGGCTGGTCGGCCAGATGCTGCGAGCCGGGTACTTGGAGGACTGGGTGTGGAACGCCACGCTCAGCGGCGCGCCGCAGGGCGGGGTTCTCTCCCCGTGCCTGTCCAACATCTACCTGGATAGGTTAGACAAATTCGTCGACACGGCTCTGTTGCCGGAATACACCCGAGGTGTACGCAGGAGCAACAATCCTGAATACAAGAGGGTCGCAAGCGGCATCCGACGTGCTCGCAAACGCGGTGACTATGCCGCCGCGCGGGCGCTGCAAAAACAGCAGCGCAGCATCCCTACCGCGAATCCGCAAGATTCCGAGTATCGGCGGCTGCGCTACGTCAGGTACGCCGATGACATCCTGCTCGGGTTCACCGGACCGAAGGCCGAAGCCGAGGAGATCAAACGTCGCCTCGCTCGGTTCCTGCAAGAGGACCTCAAGCTGGAACTGTCCGAATCCAAGACGCTGATCACCCATGCCCGCACCGATGCGGCGCGGTTCCTCGGCTACGAGATCACGATCGGGCACGACAATCGGAAGCTCACCGCGGGCTGTAGATCGGCCAACGGTCGCATCCGACTGCACGTGCCCGCCGAAGTGATCAAGGCCAAATGCGCCCGGCACATGCGACGGGGCAAACCGGATCAACGGCCCGGACTGATGAACGAGGAGGACCACGCGATCGTCAGTCGCTACAGCGCCGAGTACCGGGGCATCGTCCAGTACTACCTGCTGGCCGGCAACGTCTGGCGACTGAACCGGCTGCACTGGGTGATGTTGACCTCGCTGCTCAAGACGCTGGCCGGCAAGCACGGCTCGACGGTCTCGAAGATGGCCCGCAAATACGCGGCCACGATCGAAACACCGCACGGGCCGCGCAAGTGCATGCAGGTTCGTGTCGAGCGCGACGAGGGTCGCAAGCCACTGGTCGCGACGTTCGGCGGTATTCCGCTCAGGCGGCAGAAGAACGCGGTCCTGCGCGACCGCGAGCCGATCCTGGCGACCGCACCTCGCCGGGAGCTGATCGATCGGCTCTTGGCGGGGCGGTGTGAGATCTGCGGGCAAGCTGAGAAGGTGCAGGTACACCAGATCCGCCAGCTCTCAGACCTCGCCCAGCCAGGACAGCCAGACCAACCCGCATGGATGCGAATCATGGCCAAGCGGCGCCGCAAAACCCTTGTGGTCTGCGGCCCGTGCCACTCCAGCATCCATCCCGGGAGGCCTACCGCGGTAACGACATAGTCACTGGAGAGCCCGGTGATCGGAAACGGTCACGCCGGGTTCGGGAGGGCGGCGTCGGAGAAGGACCCGCAAGGGCACCTCGCCGCCGTCGTACCTCGGCGCGGTGCCATCCGGGAGCGATCGTGCGGGAATGGACACGCGAGCGAGTTCGCGACGCGATGCGAGCGTGGCGGGCGCGCTATTGAAATCAGCCTACGTCGTATGCCTGGTCACGCACGCACGCGCGAGAGCGGGGCGGCGACGCCCTGGCGCGGCTGCGGCAAGGTGATCGGCCGGCGCCCGGCACGGTCACCGACGTGTACGGAACGTGGGCAGCGGCCCGCGCCGACGCGTTCCGCGACGCTTGAGCGACTCGGGTCCCGTCTGCGAGCTGTTGGCTTACGCCCGGACGGGTCTAGATCATGCGAACATGTGTTCCTACTCGATTCGGATGGAGACGTTTTTGCGATCAGAGGAACAGCGAGTGGACGCCCTTGGGGTCATCGTGTGGTCGCTGGTTCCGTGGGCGGCCGCCCGCGAGGTAGAGGCGTTCGCGGAGGCGGTCTGCCCAGTCGCGCCCGTCGGCTTTGCCGAGCAGGTCGAGAGTGATCAGATTGAGCAGCTTGGACAGGCGGGCGCGGTTGGTGAACGAGCCGACGCGGTCGCCGATCCGGCGGTCGACCTCACGCAGAACTTGCTCGACGGGGCCGGTCGAGTTGATGCCGTGCGGGTCGCGGGTCGCGATCTGCGCCTCGGCCACGCGGCCGTATGTTTCCATCCACCGGACGGCGAGCGCGAGCGGTCCGTGCTCGCCGCCCGCGTGTTCATCGCGGATTGCTTGCTCGAGCGTTGTCCATGCCCGCTGGTTGTAGAACGCGTCTGGGAGGGCCCGGGTGACCGGGTGCCGTTGGTCGGTGAGGATCGCGTCCGGGAGGTGCTCACGCAGCTTTCGCTGGAGGTGCCATTCGCACTGGCGGTGCTCGACGTGGGCATCTCCGAAGACGCTCCCGATCGCCAGCCGGAGCGCGTTGTCGGCGTCGCTGACGATCATCCTCGGCGCGCCGTCCAGGGCCCGGAAGAATGCCTCCCAGGCGGCCTGATCCTTGTCTAAGGGCTCACGAATGAATTAGTGGGCTGTGGCAGGATGTTGGGTTGTGGTGGCGTATCGCGGGGGCATGATCGATGAATCGCAGATTGTTGAGCGTTATCGGGGGTTGGGGCCGGAGTTGAACGAGCGTCAGCGCAGGTTGTGGGCGGCGTCGGAGGCTCGGTCGTGTGGGCCGGGCGGGATCGCGGCTGTCGTGCGTGCGACGGGGATCAGCAAGAACACTGTGCAGCGTGGGATCGCAGAGCTGCGGGAGGGGACACGGCTCGAGGCGGGTCGTGTCCGTCGGCCGGGTGCGGGGCGGCCGCGGTTGACGGAGTCTGATCCGGAGCTGGTGGGAGCGTTGGAGGCGTTGGTGGATCCGGATACGCGTGGGGATCCGTGCTCGCCGTTGCGGTGGTGCTCGAAGAGCTTGCAGAACATCGCGAGTGCGCTTCAGGCGGCAGGACATCAGGTGTCCGATCGGACGTCCGGGAAGCTCTT
The DNA here is from genome assembly GCA_963836065.1 of uncultured Solirubrobacterales bacterium. Taxonomy (GTDB): domain Bacteria; phylum Actinomycetota; class Thermoleophilia; order Solirubrobacterales; family Solirubrobacteraceae; genus Palsa-465. The sequence continues at coordinate 316,039 of CAWIII010000002.1, read as the reverse complement.
GCGGGGGCTTGGGTTTCGGTTGCACGCGAACTCCAAGACGCGGGAGGGGAAGGATCATCCTGACCGTGACGCGCAGTTTCGGCATATCAACGAGACGACACGCTCGGCGCTCGCCGCGGATCAGCCGGTGATATCCGTAGACGCGAAAAAGCGCGAGCTGGTCGGGGATTTCAAGGCTGTCGGGCGGGAATACGAGCCGACTGGGCGGCCGGTCGAGGTTCGCTGCCACGACTTCAAAGACAAGGATCTGGGGCACGCGATCCCGTACGGCGTGCTCGACATCAAAGCCAACGAGGGGATGGTCAGCGTTGGTGTCACCCATGACACAAGCGCGTTCGCGGTCAACTCGATCCGCGTGTGGTGGCAGTACCTCGGCCAGAAGCGTTACCCCAAAGCGACGTGCCTGACGATCACTGCTGACGGCGGCGGCAGCAACTCCAGCCGCACGCGCCTGTGGAAGACCGAGCTGCAGAAGCTCGCCAACGAGCTCGCGCTGCCGATCCGCGTCTGCCACTTTCCGCCCGGGACGTCGAAGTGGAACAAAATCGAGCATCGCATGTTCAGCTACGTCAGCCTCAACTGGCGCGGACGGCCGCTTGAGAGCCTGCAGGTGATCATCGACCTGATCGGCGCGACCACGACCAGCACCGGCCTGAAGGTCTACGCGCGCCTGGACCCCGGCCACTACGAGAAAGGGATCAAGGTCACCGACCAAGAGCTTGCCGCCGTGGACATCGCCCGCGACCAGTTCCATCCAGACTGGAACTACACGATCCACCCAACCCAAAAGGGGCCACTAATTCTTTCGTGAGCCCTAAAGGGCTCAAGGCGCCGTACGCGTGGCGTCGGCGCCCACTTTCCTGGCTCGGCCTGATCGCGGCCGACGGCCGCCAGGATGTGAAAGCCACGACCGGCGTGCGGGCCGCTGTTGACCCGGAAGTTCTGGCTGTCAACCGCCAGTGTGTGCGGCCAGCGACTCGGCAGCTCGCCCTCGCAAACGAACTCGCTGCACACATCGACCCAGTTCGCGACGAGCTGCCCCTCGTTCGCCGGCGATCGACGACGCCGATCCTGATTGCCCGCCGGCACCCGACCCCCCTTTCGCCGAGCGACCTACCGCCGCCGCCCGATACGTAGTCCCCTTCGCGACCGATACCAGCGCCTCGCCGACCTCGCGCGCGGCGAACCGGTACTCCCTGGCGCCCGCCTGCCCCTCCCACGGTTCCAGCTCAGTCGAGCACTCCACGCAGAACGGATGAAGGTTCCCCTTGGCGCGTCAGGACCGGCGTGAACCGATGCTTCGGATCCCCGTTCGAAGGTCGGCACCGCCACCTCTGACGGCGATGCGGCGGCTTTCCATACCACCCATCCCGAACGACCGTCGAACCAGCGTGCGCAGCGACAGGACAGTCCGGAATCTCCACTGTCCGGCCACGTTATCCGTGCAACCGGACATCTCCACTCAAATCGAGTAAGGACATGTGTTCGGGTATGACGAGCCAAGGCTCAGCGGTAACGAGGTTTGAGCGTGCGCTGGCGATCGGAAAGCCGTCGATCGTGCTCGCCGCCGCGCACGAGCTGCCCCAACCGGTGCAGCTTCGCGACGCGCTCAGAATCCTGCTTGTGCTCGCCGGGGGAGATCCGGAGCGGTTCCCGACGGCCGCGGCACGGTTCGGAGCGAGGCTCGTCAAGGAGCACCGGCTGTCGGTCACTGAGGCGCAGCTGGCGTTCGCGGCGTTGGCGACCTTGGTCACACCAGAGCCGGTGGCAGGCGCAGAAGCGCTGAGCGCGCTGCTCGAGCGCCACGATCAGCGCGAAGCGTCACGGTATCTCGACGTGGCTGGACGCGCGCGACCGCGCGGTTCGCGACCGGGCGGGCGCGCCGGTACCAGGGTGGTTGGTGCGTGGCCCCGTCCGGAAAGGCGATCGCAAAGCCCAACTGTGTCCGGAGTCGCTGCCACGATTGATGAATGGACGTACAACAGAGCGGTCAGCTCGGCCCGACGATCCAGGTGGACGCCGCGCTCGAGGCAGGCGAGCTGCGCGACCGGGCGCTGCGACTGCTCGCGATCGGTGTGGGAGACCACACGCCGGTTGAGGTACAAGAGCAGGTCGCCGCGATCGCCCGCCGGCTCGCGCAACTCGAGCCACGCACCACTGGAGGTGAGTGCGCTCCCCGCTAACGCCGAGGCCGCGCCGGTCATGCAGACAGGTTTCGGCGCGACCGTTGAGGGTGACCCCCGCCTGCTGCCGCGCAAATCCGCGCACCCGCGGGTGGCGTCCACGTCCGAGCACACCGCTCATCAGCATCGACCTCACAGCCTCAGCGCAATTGTGCTCGCCGGCGACGCTCAAGGACGTAAGTCGAGCTCATGAACTATCCGCGGCGGCAGCAACATCGTCCTGTTCGGCGCGCGGCCGCGGCCGCCGCAGCTGGAGTCCTCGCGGCGGGGCTTGCGCTGCTGGCCGCCAGCGTCGGCGCCGTTCCGGTCGCGGTCGGTCTGTTGCTCGTCGCGGTCGCCTTGGGCGGGTACGCGCGACACTGGGCGCGCCTCGCCGGCCGCAGCCGGGTGGGCGCCCGTTCCGAGGACCAGGTTCAGCGCGCGCTCGCGCCGCTTCAGGCAGAGGGATGGCGGCTCCGCCACTCTCTTGGTTGGCAGGGCCGCCGGGACATCGACAGCGTGGCGATCGCGCCGACCAGGATCGGGTTCGCGATCGAGGCGAAGACCAAAAGGTTCGAGGCCCAGCACCTAGCGCGGGTAATCGAGATGGCCGCATGGCTGCGCAGCCGCCGGCGGCGCTGGTGTCGCAAGGGCGCGCTCCCCGTCCTATGCGTAGTCCACGCCACCCGACTCCAGCGTGTCGAAGCCGGAGTGCTGATCGTTTCACTAGACCGGCTGCTCGCGGCGCTGCGCACTGCGGCGCGCACGCGGGAGCGCCCTGCCTTCCTCTCCCCCGTTCCCTACGGCAGTTACCTTGCTTTGGGAAGCCAAGAGCTAAGCGTTTCGACGGAGCGCGGGTGTCCGTCCGCGAGCTTCAATAACGCCCAGGCGAATCGAACATTCGACGTGAAGGAGCGGCGAGGAAATCACGATCGCCGCCAAACCAGCGAGCGTCGACCTTTCGCGCGCGACCGCTAGCGAGGGCCAAGGCCGCGCTGCCATCCGTGCAAAAGGCGCGCCGACGACTCGCCATCTGACACTCGGCTCGCGCGCGCTGCCCGCGCTCAGAACACAGAGCCGAGGGCTCGTGCCGCGGCCACAGGTAGGTAACGCATCAGTCGCGAAAGCGACTAACTGATAATCATCTTCTCCGGATAGCGGATAGGTGCACGCGTGGCCCCCAGATAGCTCTATGGAGGACCCAAGATCCTTCCACACGCACAGCGCGAGTCGGTTCTCATTCCCGCGTCGGCCGCGGTCAAGCTCTGCTTCTGCCGTCAGGGTTCGAATATGACTGCCAGACCCGACCGCCACCTGCGAACGGTTGATATGCCCATATCTAGGGTGGCGGCGATCCCGAGGACCCAGTCCACCCAGCTCGACCAGATGACGACCGCCGACGCCTAGCACACGGCGGTCCGTCCAGCAACGCGCCCCGACACTCGCTCCTGGGCGAAACGACAGCGCCGGCGGTCGAGCTGATCGTTAGCCATAGTCCGTGGCTTCGGACCGTCCGGCTGGGAACGTGAACGTAGTCGCGCGAGCTAGTTCCCGCCCGCGCGAGCGGGCTGATCACCGAAGCATCCACCGACGCCGCCGGTCTTCCGCGGCCGGTGAGGCGTCGTGTTCATCGTGGCGTCGACAGCGCCGGCGCTTTGCCGCAGGGACGCGGAGCGGACACCCGCCTGTTGCGTGCTCCCCGTGCCTTGCATGCAATCGTCGGGCGGATGGCTGTGATCTGGAGGCGCGGGGAGCGGCGTTGCCGGAGAGAACGACGCCTGTCTGCAAAGCTTGATCTCATGAGCTTTCACCGCAGCGACGATGGACCGTTGGCAATCCTCACTCTGGATCATGGCGAGGTCAACCTCTTTGACCAGATCGTGATCGATTCCCTTGACACCGAGACGCGAAAGTTGACCGCAGATCCTCCGCGCGGATTGCTCATCCGTGCTGAAGGACGCGTCGTGTCGGGCGGGGTTGATGTCAACATGTTCCAAGGGCTCGCCCCGGACGCCGCGGCGCAGCTGTGGCAACGCTTGCTCGAGATCATCTGGCGCGTGGAGGAACTGCCGTGTCCGACGATATTCGCCAGCCACGCGCTGTGTCTGACGGCCGCGTTCGAGCTCAGCCTCGCCTGCGACTTGCTTCTGGCAGCTGAATCGGCCAAGTTCGGTTTGGTCGAGACGGTCGTCGGCTTGACACCGTCAATGGGCGGGCCTCAGCGCCTAACGGAGCGTGCCGGGCCCGCGCGAGCTAAGCAGCTCATCTACACCGGCGGGCTGTTCGACGCGGGAACCCTAGAGCGGTGGAACGTCGTTAACCGTGTCTGGCCCGACCAGAGCTTCGCCGCAGCGGCTCACGCGTTCGCGCGGCGCCTTTCCAACGGTCCCACGCAAGCCTACGCAGCGACCAAGCAGATCGTTCGTACACAGGTCGAGCAGGGAACGCGCGCCGCCGACGCGATCGTGCCTCTGGTGTCTGGCCGGCTGTTCGCCACGGATGACCTGAAGAACGCGGTCGCTTCGTTCCTGCGTGATGGTCCGGGTAGAGCGACGTACGAAGGCCGATAATGCGGAGCGCGCGCGCAAGTCAAGCCACGTAGCTACCCGTGGACGTCCGGAATCCCGGCATGACAACTACGACTCGACGTGCGCGACGATCCGCTGGCGCGCAGCCTCAGCACAGTCAGCTCCCACACCGCCGGCAACCACAAGCCGCCTGGTCCAAAACGAAAGTGTGCCGTGCTCGGCATACACCCTACGTCTGAGGCGTCCAATAGCCAGGCAACGTTGATCGGACCTGTCGGGTCGTCAAGCGCCGCGGGACTCGGCGACCCGACGCAGCCAGTAGCGGTACCAGTCGGGGCCGTAGGGGACGTAGACCCGGGTCGGGATGCCGCGGGTGTGCAGCCCGTCGAGGATCTCGGGGCGCACTCCGAAGAGCTCCTCGACCGGCAGTGGCCCGCGAGCGAGCAGCAGCGCCTCGCGCAGACGACCGTCGTGGGTGGCCATCGACCAGGTCGCGCCGCGTTCGGCCAGGCGGAAGCCGAGGCGCAGAAAGGCCACATCGGTCGCTTCTCCGTAGGGGTGGGCGCCGGTCGGCTCGACGTACGCGCCCTTGACCAGCCGGACGTGCACGCCGGCCTGGGCCAGCGCGTCCGCGTCGGCAGGCGAGCGCAGCAGATTCGCTCGCACCGTGGCGCCGAGCCGGTCGGCCAGGCCACGTGCCGCGACGTCCTGCACGCAGGCCACAATCGCGTCGCTGCGGGCGGCGTCTTCGGCACCGACCTGGACGCGCCGGCCCGCGGGCAGGGCCCGGGCGATGGCGGCTAGGCGGTCCGCCACCGCGGAGGCGTCCGTGTCCAGGGCCAGGTGCGTCAAGTCCACCGACAACCAAACCTCGGAGGCAGGCGGTGGCAGCGCGCCGGCCAGCTCAATGTAGTCCTCGAGCACCCGATCGGCGGCCCCGGGATCGCTCAGACGCTCGCCGAACAAGTCGACGCTGACGGCGTGCCCGCGCTCCAGAAGCGTCGTCGCGGTGGCCAGCGCTTGGCCTCGCGACCGACCGGCGACGCAGCGCGACGCGGCGCGCCACGCCGCCGCCTCACCCAACGGCAGGGTCTTGACGGCGCGCTCCAGCCGCTCGCTCGTCGCCAGACGAAACAGCACCGCACGATCGAGTCCCACGGCACTCATAGTCTCAGCAGCAGCAGTCGCACACGGCCGTGCCGCACAAGGGGATCGACGACTGAGGCACGTCGGGGCTCGCGCGGGCCGTCCGGATCCGGCGCTGCGAGCGTCTCATTCCCCAACCCTGACCGAACGGGCATCAGGCGTGCTGACGACTGTCGGACCGCTCCTGCAAGACGCGATCAAGCTCGTCGGACTCGTTCGTATAGCCGGCTGATCGGCGGAGCGGCGTCAAAGGCGGCACAGACACTCGACGTGCTGGCCCAAATGAAGATCAACCACGTACACCAGGTCGGCGGTTACGCCGGGGCGTTTCCAAGATCACCACCGTGTCCCGCACGGGCGGCGTCTCCCAAGACATCAGATGGACGCTCCCCAAGCTGAGGTTTGAAGAGCTGGGAGCACCGTCTAGCGGGAGCGTCGCCGCGAGCGTCATCCGTCTCACACCCCAGGGAAGCCAAACCGATGGCCGTGATCGACCGAGCTACCGCGTAACGCCTCGTCGTCAGCGCAGCCTGCGTGCTCCGCGAACAGCGGAAACGCTGCTCGTCTCCCGCCGAAAACGCCGCCTACTCGCGCTACTTCGCGCTCCACGAGGCCAACGTGCCGCTCTGGTCGGCTGCCCTGAGCTCGTTCAAACCGCCAACGGTCTCGCCGTCTACGATGACCTGGGGAAAGCTCGTGAGTCCAGTCACCTCAGCAAGCTCAGCTTGCAGCTCTGGGTGCTCTGCCAGGTTTACCTCTTCGAAGGCTACGTCGCGCTTCGCAAGGAGCGACTTCGCGGTGACGCAGAAAGTGCACGCGTCAGTCGAGAAAAGGATCACGCGACTCGGCACGTCGACGAGTTTACGAGCCTGCTCGCATCGCAATACGTGCGGAAACCGGCATAGTTCCGGGGCGTTCTGCGTGGCGGAACTGCGCATTCGCCGGCCCTTCAGGTGACCGCGGAGGCTTGGATCGCCGCGGCGACGTCTTGGGTGAGTTGTTCGGCTCTTCGCAGCGCTTTGGATGCGAATGATTTCGAGCTCGCGGGCGGCGATCTGGCCGGCCGGTTCGGTGCCGCCCTCGCGCGCTTCAGCGCGGGCTGATGGCCGGCTTGCATCGCGCGAAAGGTCGGGATCGCGCTGCGTTTTGGCTGGGCGTGGGTGCATCCCAGACAGACCAGGTGCTTGAGGAGCGCGCATAGGTTGGTTCCCATGTCCCGTCTCGAGGAGCTGTGCTCGAACGCCCGCCACTCCTCCTCGGTCGGGTTTCGCTGGGAGTCTTCACCATGGAAGCGGCAATAGGCTCCGCGCAAGGCCTTGCGGTGCTGCCGTTGAGCGGTGACTGCGAGCGCGTCAAGGTCTTGACCGCGTCGCCCAGCAGCTCAAGACCGGCCTCGCCGCCCTCGACCAGGCCGCAGGCACGCGGCGACACGCCTAGCTTAGCTAGCACCCGCCGCAACGGCCCTTCCGCCCCAACCCACATGGCTCGGGACGGAAGGGCCGGGCGGCCGGACGACCACCCTCCCGCCCCCCCCTTTTTGTCCGTCGAGTCTGTCCAGCAGCGGGCGCCCACGCCGACGCCTTCACATACAGCTGAACGACTGCCACAGCGGTAAGTCGGCGGATAGCGAATGCGAGTGACGTTCAAGGGAGACGGGGCACAGCGAGCCCCGCATACCCCAACCTCTGGATCGCCTCAGCCAGCGCCCCTGCTGGGCGAACTCGAAAGCGAGCTGCGGCGCGTGCGCCCGCGGATCGGGACGATCCCTATGTCGCCTTATGTGAGGTCGATGTGAGGGTGTAAACGACGTCAACGAGTGGCGTCTGGGGCCGGTCGTTTGGGGCGATATCTGAGGCTGTTGTTGATGTCAATGACGTCGGCGAAGGTGGCGTAGGACGGGGCCGTCCGGGCGGAGGTCTATGTTGGGTCGTCGAGCGGCGTGGAGTCGTGGACGGTTGTCGACTCGGCCGGCCGGTCGAGCTGGTGGACGAGTTCCTGGTCTGGTTGACCACGATCGAGCGTTCGCCGAACACGAGCACGGACACGCGATGGCCGGCCGTACGAGAACGGCTGCATCGGCGTATTCACCATCCGGGAGGGAAAATCCAAGACGTGCGCGAGTACATGGACATGCTCTATGCCCACAACGTCGCGTTCTCGGACGACGTCAGCCCGCGCCCCGGCGTCGCAGGAGGGGTGTGATCATGCGCATTTTCCTCGCCGGGGCGAGCGGCGTGATCGGTGTCCGGCTGGTCCCGCTGCTGGTGGCGGCCGGACACGGGGTTGCCGGGATGACTCGTTCGCCCGCAAGGCTCGCTGGACTGGAGGCGCTGGGCGCCGAGCCGGTCCTCTGTGATGTGTACGACGCCGACGCGTTGCGCGCAGCAGTCCTGAAGTTCGCACCGGACGCGGTGATGCATCAGCTCACCGATCTGCCCGACGACGCGGCCAAGATCCCCGAGCTCGGCGCGCGCAGCGACCGGATGCTACGTGAGGGAACCCGGAACCTCCTTGCCGCCGCCGAGGCCGCAGCGGCCGAGCGGATCCTCGCTCAGAGCATCGCCTGGGAGCTGCCCGGGGAACGTGGCGCCACGTACCGCGAGCACGAGCACGCGGTGCTGGACGCCAGCGGCGTCGTGATCCGCTATGGGCAGCTCTACGGTCCTGGAACCTACTTTGAGACTGACAAGCCCGCTCCGCCGCGGATTCAAATCGACGAGGCAGCTCGGCGGACGGTGCCGATCCTCGAGGCGCCCCGAGGCATCGTCGAGGTAGTCGAGTAGCAGCCCGCCCCCCAGCCACATCAACGCCCGACCTTGAAACGGAGGAAAGCGCACATGCAGACCACCGACCAGATGCTCGACGCAGCGACGAACTCAGACACCACGGCCAGATCGATGAGGCTCGTCCGCCCTCGGTCGGTCGGGGCGCTAACGCTCGGCCCCACGCCACGCCCTGCTCGGCCACCCGGCCGGGTACTTCGTGACGCGGGCACTCATCTGGGCGCTCGCGATCATCGCGGTGTCCCTGCCGCTCGCCGTCGCCAAGTACCGAGCAGGCTAACCCGGCATGATCACGACGGGGAGGAGCCAGTAGTTCCAAGCGACTGAGGTCGGCTCGCGAGGCGATCTCGAGCTTGGCGAATACCTTCCGCAAGTGGTAGTCGATCGTGCGTGGGCTGAGGAAGAGCTGGGCTCCGATCTCGGCACTCGTGAGTCCGCCGGCCGCGAGGCCGGCGATGTTCAGCTCTAGCGGGGTTAGCTGATCGCTTGTGGACGGGTCGCGTCTGCGCGCGGTCTCGCCACTGGCGCGGAGCTCCGAGCGTGCCCGATCGGCCCAGCGCGCAGTGCCCAGGCGCTCGGAGGCATCGAGCGCCGCACGCAGGTGGGGACGGGCATCGACGCGCCTGCGCCTGCGTCGCAGCCATTCGCCGTACAGAAGCTCCGTCCGTGCTCGATCAAACGGTGCGAGCGCATCGGCGAGCTCGATCGCTTCGTCGACCATGGCGAGATCCGCCAGCGTCCAGCTGGCCATCGACCGCAGCCCGGCGCCTAGTCGCCATCCAGCTCGGCGCCTGCCCCCGCCATCAGCATCACGATGAAGCGGTCGGCGTCGGTCACCGGCAAGAGCTCCGACGCACGCACGCACGGCGCGCTCAACTGCTCATAGCCGGCCGGATACGAGGTCATCGCGCACCCCTCCAGCAACATCTCGAGGCTCAGCGACACGTCCTCGCGCGATCCCCTCCAACAACGTCCTGACGGCGTCCGGGAGCAAGCCGGCATACCGTCGATGACTCCGCGCAGACCCAGGAGACCCGCGCGCTGCGCCCGATCGGCGATCGGGAGCGATTGGCTCAACAGCTCGCTGGCGCGTTCCACCTGTCCGGCCACGTAGGCGGCCCTCGCTGCGGCGGACGCGTGATACGCCTCCGCCAACGCCGCATGACCACGCCGACGCTCGTCAAACGTCGTGGACTCGTACACGGCGGAGCGGACGAGCGGGTGACGAAACGTGAGCTTCAGCTCGTCCGTCTGCACCAGACCCGCATGCTCCGCCGGATCGAGCATCCTGCCCGAGCCCGAGGTCGCCGCGGCACGGAGGATGACCGCGAGCTCGCCGGCCTACTCCGCGGCCAGCAACAGCGCCGCCCGCGTGGACTTGGGCAGTCGCTCGACTCATGGCCTGAAAGCGGCCTGCAGGCGCGAGCCGAGCGGGATCGCGTCGGGCAGCATCGCGCGCCCGGCGAGTTGCGCGGCTGACAGGCCGGCCGGAAGCTCCAGCAGCGCCAGTGGGTTTCCCGCCGCCTCGGCGAGCAGGCGCTCACGTACCGAGGCAGCCGCCTCACCGTGGCCACGGTCGAGCAGCAGAAGAGCCGACGCTTGATCGAGACCGCCGAGGACCAGCTCCTCGAGCCGAGGCGCGTCAAAGTGACGGCGCTCGTCCTCGCGCGCGGCGAACAAGATCACGATTCCCTCTGCGCCGAGCCGCCGCGCGGCGAATGCCAGCGAGTCCGCGGACGGCACGTCCAGCCACTGCGCGTCGTCAACGACGCACAACAACGGACGCTCGTCTGCGGCCGCCGCGAACAGGGAAAGCACGCCCGCGGACACCAAGAAGCGATCCGAACCCTCCGCGGGCGCCAGGCCCAGAGCTGCCGCCAGCCCCACCCGCTGCGGCTCGGGCAACCTCGAGAGCAGCTCGACGATCGGCCGCATCAGGCTGTGAAGACCCGCGAAGTCGAGATCTGACTCAGCTTCGACGCCGACGACCGGCAGGGTCGTCATCACGCCGGCGCGGGCGGCGGCACCACCGCGCCGGCGCCGCCGGCGAGCGCGAATGGCGGGGGTTAGATCAGTGAGCGACGGCTCCAGCAAGCAGATGCTCGACCGCATTACTCCGATTCCCTTGCGCTAAACGACGCACCTTCGTCGCACGCGGACCTCGCCGGCAAGCCTGAGTGGGGCCCGTAGCAGCCGAGCTTGACCTGACTGGCGACTTCACCGGTGATTGCGCCGATGCGACCGGCCCGGACCGGTGCGATCGTGGCGGCATGCAATCACTCCTGCACATAGAGACGGCCAGGACTCTGGCCGAGGATCGGGTGCGAGACGCCAAGCGCTTCGCGCGCTTTCGCGACGGGTCAACTGAAACGCCTCATTCCCAGCGGACGGTCGCCCACGTCTCTCGCCTGACCCCACGTCGAGCCGGCTCCGGACACAGGCGAGCCGGGGACGGCCACCAGCGTGAGACACCGTCGCGACAGTAGGCCGGGGAACCGGCGAGCCGCCGCCGTTCCCCAGGTAAGCGGACGCTTGAACAAACGAGGAGCAGACCATGACCGCGGAGACCCGCACCAAGTTGATCGACGGGCTGATGGAGTGCCACTGCGCTTGGCGCCAGCAATGCGTGAACGTGCGCGCGGCGTACGAGCAGTTCAAGGTCGCGCCGGCAGCCGATCGAGCGCTGGCGTTTGCGGCTTATGAGGCCGCGCTTGATCGAGAGCAGGCGGCTGCCGACGTCTACGAGCAGATGCGGCGCGTCGAGGATGCCGCGTCGTCGGCGACCCCGCCGATGGCGGTCGCCGATGGCTCGCCCGTTGGCCGATACGTGACGCCGCCCGCGCAGCGACCCGGATGACCGCTCCGGCACGGCGTGCCGCCCAAGCCCTCGCGAAACATAAGGTGACAGTGATTCCGATTTCTCCCGCTCCGGCGATTCGCTATCGGTCCGCCTGCTGGGCGGTCCGACGGCGTTGATCGAGTACCTCGGCTTGCGCTTCCCGACCGATCCGACGTTCGATCCGCCAGGCGCGTACGGCTCTCGCCCCGGCGTGAAGCTGACCAAGCAGAGCGGTCCCGCGCTCGGGCCCGACGAGCTGCCGGCGATCGACGGGGTGCTGCTCTCTCACGACCATCACGTCGACAACCTCGACCATTCCGGCCGCGCGTTCCTGGCGCTAGTCCCGCTCGTCCTCACGACGCCAGCGGGGCCGAACGGCTCGGCGGCGAAGCTCGGGAGCTGGCGCTGGCGCCCTGGCACTCGCACGACGTCAGCGGTGCGGACGGTCGCACGGTCACGATCACGGGCGTGCCCGCGCAGCATGGCCCGGATGGGACCGAGCACCACACCGGCCAGGTCATCGGCTTCTACCTCTCCAGCCGCAGCCTGCCGACCGTCTATGTAAGCGGCGACAACGCATCCCTGGACGCGGTGCGCCGAATCGTCAAGGCGCTTGGCAGCGCGCCGGTCGCCGTGCTGCACACCGGTGCCGCGGAGATGCCCTAACTCGGTCAGGAGTACATGACGTTGCCGGCCGCGCGAGCAGCGAACGCTGCACGAATCCTGGGCGCCCGACACGTGATCCCGGTGCACTTCGAAGGTTGGGCGCACTTCTCGCAAGGCGCTGCGGAGCTCCGCGCCGCATTTGCGCAGGCGGGCGTAGCCGGCGTCCTGCACGTCCCCGAGCCGGGCGGCGCGGTGGCAATCCCGCTGACACGTTCTCCGGCCGAGCAAACGTAGCCATGCCTGGAGCGATCATCATCGGTGCCGGTCCTGGCATCGGCACGGCGGTCGCACGACGTCTGGCCCGCGAGCGCCTCACGGTCGGGCTGATCGCACGCTCGGAGGCGACCATCGACGCCGCTCTACTCGCGCTCTGCGACGTCGACGCGCTCGGGGTGGCAGCCGACGCGACCGACGAGGTGGCGTTGCGGTTGGCGCTTGACGAGATCGTCGATCGCTTCGGGGTTCCCGAATTGCTGATCTACAACGCGGCGCTGATCCAGTCAGACACGATCGGTGAGCTCACCGCCCGCCAGCACCTCGAAGCGTGGGCGGTCAATGTCGTGGGCGCGATCACTGCCGCGGCCCACGTCGCGCCACGCATGGCGCTGATTGGCGCCGGCACGATCGTGATCACCGGCGGGATGCCCGAGCCGCTGCCCGACATGACCAGCTTGTCACTCGGCAAGGCCGGGGTGCGAGCACTGACAGCGCTGCTCGCAAAGAGCTATGAACCTGCCGACATCCACGTAGCGACCGTGACGGTGGCCGGCTATGTCGCACCCGGGACCGCGTTTGACCCCAACGACATCGCCGAGCATTACTGGAGCCTGCATTCCCAGCCGGCCGGCCCTTGGGAGCGCGAGATCGTGCATACCGGGTGACTGATCCCGCGACCGCACCTCGCGGCTGTCGGAGCTACCGGCTAGCCACTGGGCTCGGGCGCGGCGTGAGCCGTGACCAACGCATGTCGGCCACGGCTCAGGACGGTTTGGCAGCTGACCCGCGCGAGGTTATGCCACAGCGGGACTCTCCGCGGTGGCGGTGCGCTCAGCCGCGCGGTCTGGCTCGGGTTCCGGGGCCGCGGCAATCCTCGGGACGACCAGGGAGATGACCGCGCCGATGCCGAGAACGACCGCGCCGATCGGCAGCGCCGCGGTGAGGCCGGCCGTGTACGCGTGCGGAGATATAGGAGCCGTGGGCGCTGAACACCGAGGCCAGTACGGCCACGCCGATGACGCCGCCGAGCTCGCGGGTCACGTTGGTGGCCCCGGATGCCTGGCCGGCTTCCTGGGGTCGCACCGAGCTGAGCACGGCGTTGGCCGACGGAGCGAACACGAGCGCCATTCCGGCGCCCGCCAGCACGAACGGGACGATCAGGCGGCCATAGGCGATGTCGGGTGTGAGGATCGCTGCTAGCCAGGCGATCGCCGTGGCCTGCAACGCCAAGCCGGCGACCATCAGCGGCCGCGGTCCGATCCGGTCGCTCAGCATCCCGGCGATCGGTGCGATGATCATCGGCATGCCGGTCCAGGGGAGGGTTCGCAGGCCGGCCTGGAGCGGTGAGTAGCCCTGCGTGGTCTGAAAGAACTGGGCCAGCAGGAAGATCGAGCCGAACGCCCCGAAGTACATCGCGAACGAGAGCCCGTTGGTGGCGGCGAACGCACGGGAGCGGAAGAAGCGCATCGGCAGCATCGGCGCAGGCGAACCCAACTCCCAGCTACAAACGCGACCACGAATCCGATCCCGACGATGAACGAGGTCAGAATCGTCGCGCTCGTCCAGCCCAGCGCCTGACCACGGATCATCGCGTAGGTGACGCCCAGCAGGCCCGGTCCCGCCAGCGCCAGGCCCCGCAGGTCCAGCCGGGCGCTTGGGCCGTCTGATTCGGTGAGTCTGGTGAGAGCCAGCGGAACCAGGACGAGCCCGACGGGCACGTTGATCCAGAAGATCCACTGCCAGGAGATACCGCTGATCACGACGCCTCCGACGAGCGGTCCGATCGCCACGCCGAGGCCGCTCACCCCGCCCCAGATGCCGAGCGCCATCCCACGGCGGGCGGGCGGAACGGCCTCGGAGAGCAGTGTGAGCGTAAGCGGGAGCACGATCGCGGCACCGAGTCCCTGCACCGCGCGGGCAGCGATCAGCGCATCGGTGCTGGCCGATACGGCCGCCCCTGCGCTCGCGGCGGTGAAGATCGTCAGGCCCACCGCGAGTATTCGCCGGCGCCCCAGCCGGTCGCCGAGCGCCGCTCCGGTGAGCAGCAGCACCGCGAAGGTCAGGGTATAGGCGTTCACAGTCCACTCGAGCGACCGCATCGATGCCCCCAGGCTGCGACGGATCGAGGGAAGTGCCGTGGTCACCACCAGATTGTCAAGCGTGGTCATGAACAGGCCCAGCGAGACGATCGCCAGCGTCCAGGGAAGGTTGGGTCTGGGGCGATGACCGGCGACGGAGGAATCGTGAGACGAGCCTCATTTGAATCCGCCTTCCTTCCCTGATGACTGACCCAGCCTGGTGGGAGTGATGTGTGACTTCTCGCTGAGCGCCGGTGTGAGCCAGTGCGTGCTCATCTCCGATGCGGGGTGAATGGCGGTTAGCCCGAGCTCCTCGCCACCCGTGTTGACAAACTGATGCGGCGCGCCGGCGGCTGCGATCACGATGTCGCCCGCCACGGCCGTGATCTCGATCTCGTCGACCTCAAACGTTGCCCGGCCGGCGCGGAGGACGAACACCTCGGGATAAGCGTGGCTGTGTAGTGCCACGCTGGCGCCGGGCGGCGAGTGCACCAAGAAGAACGACACTGGAACGCCGCCGTGTTGCGCGCCGAGGAACTGGTGGGCGTCCGCCGTTCCCGGCAGCTCGTGCTGTCCGATTAGCAGGGTCTCCGACGTGGCTTTGCTCATGCGAAAGCTCCCTTGGCTGGGTGGGGATTCTGAGAAGTTGAAGGCGGATTGCCGCTCGACCGCCGAGATCGCTCGACCTCTGGAGAAGTCATCCGCGAGGTGGCCGCATCAACTGTGGGCGCAGTCTGCACCCACTCCACTCAACTGTCCAACAGATAGTTGCGCTGACACCAAGCGATATTCTCAATGAATGGAATTGCGACAGCTAACCCACTTCCTGGCCGTGGCCGAAGAGCGCCACTTCACCCGAGCCGCCCAGCGGGTGCACCTCACCCAGTCAAGCCTGTCCAGCTCGATCCGCTCGCTTGAACGCGAGCTCGGCAGCGAGCTGTTCGTCCGCAGCACCCGTCAAGTTGAGCTGACCCAAGCCGGTCGAGCGCTCACCCCCGCGGCACGGCGCGCCGTCGCCGCGTCCGAGGAGGCCAAAGACGCGGTCGCGGGGGTACGAGGCCTGGTCCGCGGTCAGTTAACGATCGGCGCGATCCAGCTGCGCGGACTGCTGGACATCCCCGCGCTGTTGGCGCGCTACCACCGTCGCCACCCCGCGGTCGCCGTGCGCCTACGGCACGACAGCGTCACTTCCCTGGTCCGCCGAACTGCCGACGGAGAGCTCGAGCTGGCGATCGTCGATCTCCCGCTCGGGCCGCAGGCCAACCGCGTCCGGGCACACGCGCTCGGAACCGAAGCGCTGCGGCTGGCCGTCCCTGCCGATGACCCCCTGGCCACCCGCCGCCGGATACGACTGGACGAGCTCACCGAACACGCCTTCGTCGAGTACCGCGCCGACTCATCCGTACGCGCGAGCATCGATCAGGCCTGCCAGGGCGCCGGGCTGCAGCGCCACGTCGCCGCCGAAGTGGACACAATCGCAGACCTCGTGGAGATGGTCGCCCACGGCGTCGGCATCTCCCTGCTGCCCCCCGTAGCGATCCGAATGGCCGGCGGCAGGGTGCTCGGGCTTGTCACCGAACCGAGCATCCCGCGCGACGTAATGCTCGTCACCCCCCTCGACCACCAGCCCTCACCGGCCGCCAAAGCGCTACTCACTCTCATGGAGACCGACAGCGGTCGGTGAACGCACCAGGCAACGGCCGAACGCTGAACGTGCCATCGTCGTTATGTCACGCCTGGTCGTCGTCCCACTCCCAAGCCGGCTCGACCTCTGTTCGCGCCTCCCGCTTCAGCGGGACCGTTAGCACCTAACGACCACGGTGGCAGGCCTCCTGCCACCGCGCTCACGATTTCAACTACGACCTCGGCTACCTCCCGAGGAAGAACCCGGCACGCCATCATGCGTTTGACGTGTCCGGGGGAGTGGCGTACGTCTTTTGCCCCGAGGCCACCGAGGAGGGCGCGGGGCCCAGTCGCGAGCTCAGTCCTCAGCTCACCGCTTTCTTCACGAGCGCACCGATCCTTGCCTCTTCGGCGGCGGTCAACTCCTTCAGCGCGAAGGCCGTCGGCCACATGGCGCCTTCGTCGAGGTTCGCCTTGTCGCTGAAGCCGAACGTCGCGTACCTCGTTTTGAACTTCTGCGCGCTTTGGAAGAAGCAGACGACTTTGCCGTCCTTGGCGTACGCGGGCATCCCGTACCAGGTTCTCGGCGAGAGGGCTGGCGCGCTGGCTTTGACAATGGCATGGAGCCGCTCGGCCATGGCGCGATCCGGTTCCGGCATCTCGGCGATCTTCGCGAGCACGTCGCTTTCCCCGTCCGCCTTGCCCGCGCGCGGGCCGCGGCGCGCGGCCGCCTTCAGCTCTTGGGCGCGCTCCCTCATCGCGGCTCGTTCCTCGTCCGCGAATCCCTCGGACGCCTTGCCGGTGGTGCTCATAGCGGACTGCTGCGTGCCCTTCTTTGCAGCTTTCCTCTCAGCCATTACGAAGCACCTCTGTGCGCAGAACGAGTCCTAGCCCCTTGACCTCTGGGATGATAGACGGCGAGCAACCACTGGATCAGTCTTGTAGAGCCGAAGTGCAATCCCTCAGTTGCGCTCGGGACGAAAACCAGTGGCCGCGCCGCGCGGGCAGATTGCTGTATCGCCCCGGCGGACCGCAAGTCGATGCACCTCGACGCGGACGCCGCTTCAGCAACGTTGCTACTCCGCGAGGCGAATCAGTAGCGGCACCCGGAGACCGCGGGGTGTTTGCTCAGACGCGCACGGTCGCACCTTGAGCAAGCGGACGGCCCGCCCGGCGGCTCGGGAGCCCTTGGGCGACAAACGGATCGCGCCAACCAGGCACGTTGGCGCTCGAGCGCACCGGCCCCGCGGGGCTCGTTGACACCGTTGCGAGCGTCACTTCCGTCGCACTGACGCCAGAACGGGCCGCGATGCATGCGCCGCGCGCGAGTCGCCAGCAGGCGATCAGGTCGGGTGCTGGCCGTTCGCCTCGAGCGCTGCCAGCAGACGCGGACTCGCCGCGGATGGCTGTCAGGCGCCACCGGCCGACTCCGCAGCTCGCCGTCCTCAAGTTCCTACTCGCCAATGGACAGCCGTGGTCAAGTGCCGAGACATCCAACGCCATCGCGGCGCGCTCGGCGCGCTCGATGCACTCCCGCGGCGTCAACGGAGCCGCCCCGGATGCCAACAACTCCAACTCAGCGCGATCGATCACGAGCCCCCCTGCGACTCCGCCGTCTCCAGGAACGCCATAGGCAACTAACCTCATCAAGCTCACACAGTTGTCCTGGATCTCACCGTCGCCGGCGCCGCTTTGCGCGGAAACGCTGCTCCTCGACGATCGAATTCATCCTTCCGCCGGCACGCAGCGGACGACCGCTTCGGCGACAGCGCAGAGACCGCCAGGCGACTGGCCGAGGAAGGCGACAACTGCTCGCCGCATTGGCGTCTGGCGTGCCCTGCGCCCACGCATCCTGACTTGGTCGCGCCAGCAACGTGGGATTAGAGATAGCGTCTCGAGAATGGCCGACGAGGGCACGAAGGACGAGAAGCCCGCCGCGAAGGCAGACTACGAGCCGCCCGCCGGGGCGGCGACGACCGCCACCTGGACGGCGGGCGTGTCGATCGATTACACCGCGACCGCAAAGTGGATCGTCCTGCGCAGAAAGGAGAGGCCGGCGGCGGAGATCTTTTCCGTCTCGTACGTCGCGGACCGCGATGCCGACCGTCCGGTGACCTTCGTCTTCAACGGCGGCCCGGGCGCGTCGTCGGCGTACCTCCATATGGGCGCCGTCGGGCCGCTGCGGGTGGCATTTCCGGCCGACGGAACGCTGCCGCAGTTGCCGCCTCGGCTCGTCTCGAACGAGGAGTCGTGGCTCGCCTTCACTGATCTCGTATTCGTCGACCCGGTGGGCACCGGCTTCAGCCGCGCCATCGAGGACGACAGCAAGGACGGCGAGGATAGAGAGAAGCAGGAGAATGGCCACGACGGCGACGCGCGGGAATACTTCGGCTACAAGCGCGATCTCGAGTCGCTGTGCGAGTTCATGAGCCGGTGGCTCTCCGGCCAGGGCCGGTGGGGCTCTCCGGTGTTCATCGCGGGCGAGAGCTATGGCGGATACCGCGTTGGCCGGCTTGTGCGTATGTTGCAGGAGACGGCGGGTATCGGGCTCAGCGGCGCGGTGCTCATCTCCCCGGCGCTCGAGTTCGCATCGCTGTCGCCGACCGATTACGACGTGCTCGGGTGGGTCGATCTCGTGCCGACAATCGCGATCGCCGCCGTGCACCACCGGCGCTCGCGGGCGTTCGCAGCCAGCACGCCGCCCGAGGACGTCCTTCAAGAGGCGGAGAGGTTCGCCACTGGCGACTACGCCACGCTCCTCACGCGTGGCGCGTCGATGCCGGCGGTCGAACGCGACCGGATCCTCGGGCGTCTCGCCGACCTCATCGGCCTCCCCGCCGACATGGTCGCGCGCGCTGAGGGCCGCATCACCATCGGCATCTTCACGCGCGAACTGCTCCGCGACGAGCGGAAGGTGCTCGGGTTGTACGACGCGACGATCACAACCACCGATCCGTTCCCCGATCGGGAGGCGTTCGCCGGTCCCGACCCGACGCTCGCCGGCATCGGTCCCGTGTACACGACGGCGATCAACCGGCAGCTCCGATCGGTGATCGGCGTGGAGACCGATCGCGAGTACGTGGTGCTGAGCCACGAGGTGAACGAGTTGTGGCGCAACGACGCGCCGCAGCACTTCTTCACGCCGCCCGTCGGCGCCACTGACGACTTCCGCTACGGCATGTCGCTCAACCCGCACATGAAGGCTTTCATCACGCACGGCCGCTACGACCTCGTGACGCCGTACTACGCGAGCGACCGGCTGCGGAACCTCATGCGGCTCGACTCGGAGATGGCCAGCCGGCTGACCGTGCGCCATTTCGGCGGCGGCCACATGTTCTACGCCTGGGAGGAAAGCAGGCGCGAGTTCACCGCTGCGATCGCCGCGTTTGTCGCCGACGCGGTCGCGACGGCGTAGCTTCGGTCATACCACGACGAGACCCGCGGTGTATCGCCGGCACTACGGGCGTGGCGCGCACAGCCGGTAGGCACGACCACCAGCGACCTGATCCGCCGACCGACACAAAATGCCCGCAGATCGAGCATCTCTACATCTCTAGTCACCAGCCTGCCCGACAACAACACCCGCGCGGTCGGCTCATAGCGACCGAACACCGTGTGCTCGGTCACCCCGTGCTCATCGAACAGGTACCGGCGATAGTCGTCCAGCAGCCGCTCGAGCGGATCCTCCACGACAGCCCGCGATACAGACGGCACCACCCCAAGCTCGCGCAGATAGCCGAGCGGCAGCGCCACGCTCCGCGCCGACAGCCACGTCGAGTAGCCGGCCGCGCGACGCTCCCCCAAGAACCGCTCCACCCTCCCCGGGCGTCAGCTCCTCAGGCCGCAGCCCCTCGCGCCCGAGCCACCGGCTCAACAACTCCAGCTGCCACAACCGGTGACTCACCGTCCAGCGTGAATAGCCCCGAGCCGCCAACCACGACCCATACCCCGCCGCATACCGCGCCAGCGGCCCGGAAGCCACCGGCACCACAGCCGTCCACCCATCACAGCCCTCCCGTCAGACCGAAGAAACCGAACACGGGAAGCCTCCACCGACCGAGGACGATTATGTTCTGTTGCCCACGACCCTAAATCGCGTCAAGCAGGGAAAACGTAGTCTAAAAGCGACCTACAGAACATAACCAAACGCAGAACATAGGACCACAAGTCTGACTGGGCTCAAGTTGGCTGTCCCGAGACTTCTCTCGCGGATTGCAGCAGCAACCCAAGAGGCCGCGCGGACGCTCGGTCCTCGGCGCCCTATTGGCGGGCGATCGTCGACCCGGGCGACCGCATCCCCGGCGCCTGCTTCACAGCACCAACCAGGCCTCGGAAGTTGCAGTCGTATTTCGTCGGCTGAGTCGCAGCGAGCATCAGGCCCAACCTGGCCCAGGGCGTGAAATATGCTTGCCCGCTCGGGCCAGGTACATGACTTCGCTCTCACTTCACGGCGCGCCCGCGCGATACCCCGCTGGGGTTCACGACCTCGGCAGCGGTTTGTGGGCGTGGCTGCAGCCGAACGGCGGCCTGGGTGAGTCCAACGCGGGGCTTGTCGTCGGCGCCGGTAAGTCGCTGCTGATCGACACGCTTTGGGACCTGCCGCTGACCCGGCAGATGCTCGACGCGCTGGCGGCGCCGAGCGCGCAGGCGCCGATCCGCCAGCTCGTGAACTCCCACTCGGACGGAGACCACTGCTGGGGCAATCAGCTGCTGGTGGGCGTCGAGATCATCGGTACTCGGGCCTGCCGTGAGGACATGCTGAAAGTGAATCCTCGGGTGCTACGGCTGCTGTGCAGCGCGGGCCGCAAGCTAGGTCCGCTTATCGAGCGGGCCCCGCGGCAGCTGCCGGGGGTCGATCAAACCGCAGGGCTCGCCGCGTTCGCGTGGCTGCTGGCGCCTTTCGACTTCGCCGGGATCGAGCTGACGCCGCCGACGCGCACGTTCGAAGGAATGCTCCAGCTTGACGTTGGCGGTCGCAGGGTGGAGTTGATCGAGGTCGGCCCGGCGCACACGCCAGGCGACGCGATCGTCCATGTCCCTGACGCTCGCACCGTGTTCGCCGCCGATGTGATGTTTCTCGACGTCGCGCCGATTATGTGGGTCGGGCCAGTGGAGCGCTGGCTAGCGGCGCTCGAGCGGATCGCAGAGCTCGACCCGCTGACGGTCGTGCCCGGCCATGGCCCGGTCACCGACCTCGACGGCGTACGGACGATGCGCGAGTACTGGGAGTTCGTGGCACCCGCGGTGCGCGAGCGCCTCGGCGCGGGGATGACGCCGGCGGCGGCCGCGCGCGAGATCATCGCCTCGCCGCAATACGACGAGCAGCCGTTCGGCGGCTGGGAGGGCGCCGAACGGCTCGTGGTCAGCGCCGACACGATTGCGCGCAACGATCGGGGAGAGTCCGGACGCGTCGGCGACCTAGCGGAGATCCAGCTGCTCGCCGCGATGGGCCGACTCGCGAACGAGCGCCCAAGCACGTACTAGACGCTTGCGCGCTCCTATCGACAAAACGTTGTCGATGTGGCCGGCGAGATGTAGCCTTGGGATACCAGCACGGGGCGCAGACACCTCGGTTTCGGCTCATAGGGTGCCCATGTCTGGAACGAGCTGGTCGGAGAACGCGGTCGGGTTGATTGACCGGGTCATGTTTGGTGCCCCGAAGGGGCCACCGGTTTCGGGCGAAGTCCCGGAAACCGGAGTAGCTACTTGCCCCGGATAAACGCTTGAGAGCGGTGAGGGAGTCTGAAATGTGGGGTGGCGTTGGGGCGGTCGGTTCGCGGTTCGATCTGGCTTTGCTTCGTTCGGGTTCGATTTCCCGGCTGTCCGGGATCGGTTCCTGGGTGGTGTGTCATGTGAGGGTGGTGTAGGTCGCGGCGTTGTAGGTGAGGGTTGCCCAGCCGTCCCAGATCTGGTGGCCTTCGTTGCCTTTGAGCCGGCTGCGGCGCATGCCGTAGCCGCGTTTGAGGCGGCTGATCCGGCCCTCCGCCCCCGTGCGATAGCGCCGCATTCGACGGGCGCTGCGCCTGCAGTCCGGCTCCTGGCGGCCAGCGATGAATGTCTGCTTGGGCGCCAGGTCCACGAGCGCGGTGTTCGTCGGGCCGAGCTTGAACCCGCCGTCCACGGCGATCTCTCGTGGTGAGATGCCCAGCCGTTGGAGCTCGGCGACAGTGCCGGGCAAGAGCGTCTCCTCGGCCGGATTGCCGATCTGACTGACGGGCGGGAGGATGAACCCGCGCGCACCCGGCTTGGTGTTGGCGGTGATCTCGCACAGCTGATCGACGTAGCCGAACTCGTTCGGCTATTCGGATGTCCGAATAGCCGAACCTGTGCCGATAGCGCGGCTATGCCGAGAACGTTCTCGCTCGGGTGCGTAGCGTCTTGATCTGCCTGGGTTTCCGGTGGTGATGCTGGCGGGCGTGTCGGCATAGTTCCGTCGTTCGACTGAGCCATTTCGATCGTCGAGGCTGCGGCTTCGACAAGGAGGCGATGTCGGTGTCGGAGTCTCGCTTGGAGTCGGGGCAGCTGGGCCCGTTTGTGGAGGGGTATCGCGCGTGGTTGCTGGAGCGCGGCCACTCCCGGGGGAGTGTCGAGCATGAGCTGAGGTTTCTCAGCGTGCTGGGGCGCTGGATGGTTGCGGAGGATCTTGCGGTTGGGCAGGTCGACGGCGATGTGATCGCGGCGTTCGTTGAGGCGCACCGTGTGCAGGGTCGCGTCGCGGCAGCGGTCGCGCGCGGATCGCGTTCGTTGCTGGTCTATCTGCGCGAGCTGGGGGTGGTCGGCCCCCGAGCCGGGTCTGGGCGGCGTACGGCCGGGACCGCAAGACGGTCGAGAAGTTCCTGGATTTGCTGGGGGAAGAGCGCTCCAAGCAGATCGAATTCGTGTCATGCGATGACGCCGAGTGGATCACCCGGCCGGTCTCCGAGCGCTGCCCGGACGCCGTGATTTGCCTTGACCCATTTCACATCGTCAAGGCCGCGACCGACGCGCTGGATGAGATCCGCCGCGAGATCTGGAACGAAGCCAGACGCGCCGGCAACAAGCAGCTCGCCAAGGATCTCAAAGGCGCCCGGTTCGCGCTATGGAAGAACCCAGGCAACCTGAGCGAACGCCAGCAGCAACAGCTCTCGAGCATCCAGCAGACCAACCAGCGGCTGTACCGCGCCTACCTCCTCGCCCAGCAACTGCGCCAGATCTACCGCGTCGACGCCGAGGACGGCCTCACACTGCTCGAAGCGTGGCTGAAGTGGGCCCGACGATCACGCCTAGAGCCATTCCGAAAGCTCGCCCGCCGGATCACAGAACAGCGCGAACGCGTCGAGGCGGCGTTCACCAATGGACTCTCAAACGCCCGCGTCGAGCAGATCAACACGCAGATCCGCCTGATCATCCGCCGCGGGTTCGGCTACCACTCGCCAGGCGCCGTCATCGCCCTCGCGATGCTTTCACTCGGAGGGCTCTGCCCACCCCTACCCGGACGGTGACACTACCCACGGATACGTCAGTAGGTTCGGATTAAGGGCATCACCGAGAACAAGACCGGCATGCCCATGCGTGTGGCGAGCACCGGAGAGAGGCTCGGCAACAAGTGGTGCCGTGAGCGCGAGGACGTGCGTGCGCACCCGACGAACGCGTGGTTAGCGGGCGACGAGTCCGGCAGCACCGAACTGCACATCGACTACCTTCTCGAGAAGGGCGACAGGGTGCTGTTTCTGGCGCAGGTGGGCAAAGCCGGCCCGACCAAGGTGGGATGTTCATTCGTAGACGTCGTACGGACGCCACGCGAGACCAGTACGCACGAGCTGAACCATCGATTGCCCGCGCGTGTGGTCTCAGTCCCCGACCTACATCGTCGCAGAGCGTCCCAGCGACGCCAGCCAGATCAGCGTTGCCTGAGCGCGATCGCTCTGCGTACCTGGGTGCCTCCGGTGAGCTTCAACGTGAGGGTGTCGCAGCCCGGCGGAGTGCCTTGAACCCCAGCCGGGTGACGCGGTTGATGCGCTCACGAGCACCGCACAGCGCACCCGGCCTCGCATGATTGTGGCCCCCGACGCTCGATTTGTGACGGTGCGGGCCGAGACTTGCCCGCCGCGCCAAAGCGAACAGGCCAAGCCGGATCGCCGGGGTGCTGGCCCGCCACTCGTCCCGCCGGCGGGGTTGGGGGTCGGCTGGATCATCCAGGCCCTGCCGTCCCAGCGCTCGGCCACGGTCACGATCGTGCCGGCGCCGTCGGGGGCGCAGCCGAAAGCAGCGCAGGCCGCAGCGGACGGGCGCGACACCGCCGAGACCGCCCCTCGAGGAACTGTCGGGTTGGGTGTGGGCTCAATCGTCCATCTCGCGGCGCCAGCCGCAGAGGCCGTCGTCAGCGCCACGACGACCATCGCCACGCAGATCAGGACAAACCGCCGCACGGCATTTGGTCGGCGAGCAACGAGTGTCTGAACTCAGGCGAGCAGCTGTTTGACGGCTAGCTCCAACGCGTCGCTGCGATCGAGGGCACCGTGGTCGGCGGCGATGAAGTGGTAGCCAATCGCTAGCGAGAAGGCGAGCACGGCGCGTCCTTCTATCTCGTCTCCGTCAGTACAGAACTCGCCGAACAGTTCTCGGAGATACTCCATCCGTCTGTTGTCGACCCGCTTGAGACGCGCGGCGACCTTCGGGTCGCGTCGTGCCCAGTCGCGGATCGCGAGCTCAATTGGCAGCAGCTCGTCACTGAAGGTGAGTGCGCCGGCGCGCCGGACTTTGGTGCGGGGGTCGCCGCCGCGGTGCTCGACCTGTTCGCGGACCTCGTCGGTGGCGGCGCGTTCCCACCGGTCGAGCATCGCCTTGAGCAGGGCCGCGCGGTCGCGAAAGTGGCCGTAGAAGCCGCCGCGGGTCACACCGAGTGACCTGGCCAGCGGCTCGATGCGGACGGCGTCGGGGCCGCCGGCGGCCAGCGCGGACAGGCCGGCGTCAATCCAGTTGCTCCGGGGGGTCCGAATCGGAGGCGCCACCGCTCTAGGAGATCCTCGGCATGGTTGACACGGCCCACGATGATGCCTACGCTCCATATATACAATACCGCATATATGGAGCGCAGCAATGACGGCAACACGAAAGCACCCCACCAGCAGGCCAGCGACAGTCAGCCAGATCCCGCTGCCGGCGGACGCGAGGGCGCTGAGCGCCCTCTCTCGCGTCGACTACGTGGACGCGTTCCTCGTCGACTCCGACGTCGAGCGCACTCCAGAACAATGGATCCGCGCGGTGCTCCAGGACGCTCCGCTCTCAGTCCGGACCCGTCTCGTCAGTGGGTGGACCGCGCTCGGCTTGAAGCTCGGGTCACCCTCGTTCCCACGCCGTGTACTGGGCTGGAAGGTGCACCGGAGCGACCCAGGCTTCGTTCTCCTCACAGCGGACGGACGGCTCGGCCTCAATGGCGAGTTGCTATTCCGAAGCGAACCTCGCGGCCTACTGTTCGCGACGTTCGTGCAACACAGCAACCCAGCCGCGCGCCGCGCATGGGCCGCCATCACACCCACGCACCAGCGCGTCGTCCGCTCGCTCCTGACGCACGCCGCTCGGCACACAGCACGCGACCGACCTGCACCCGACCGCCCCGACGCCGCCTCCTAACCCACTCAACCCCACAGGGTCGGCACGATCCCTTTCCCTCAACGCACCGGCGCGCTCCTCGCAATCGCGTTGGCGACCCTGCGGTCGCGATGCTCCAGCGCGGCCAGCGCCGGGCGCACGTTCTCGACTGCGCGTTGCCCGAAGGCTCAGAGCGTGAGTCTGAGACCTCGAGTGGCGGGGATCATCGGCGCAGGTCGTTCGTGGACGGTGTGGACGATCTCGGTTTTGTCGATGCCGCGCAGGTAGGCGGAGGTGATCCAAAGGTCGGCGTGTTGGACGCTGGATGACGACTGGCGGGACGCCTTCCCGTGACATCTCAACGGCGTGGGCGTGTCGGAGCTGGTGCGGTGCGAATCGGCGGCGGACGCCTGCCGCAACGGCCGCGCTGCGCAACTGATTGCGGATGCCGGCCGCGGCGCAAGGCCGGCCGCGAGTCGGGCCGTGCAGGACGCAGAACAGCGCCCCGACGGGGGAAACCTCCCAGCCCAGCCCACGCAGCCGATGGTGCGCACGGCGGTATCCCCACCGCGGACGGTCCTTCGAGAACTTCCTCAGCTCAGCGCGCAACGCCGCGTCATCTGCCGCGCGCACCGGCTCGCGACGCTGCGTGGAGCGATGCTGACCAACCACCCGGCAAGCCCAGCGCTCGCTGACGCCAAGGCGATCGCGAAGCATCGCGACCGCCTGGCGCCGACGGGCCGGGCCTACCAGTTTCCCGGGGAAATCTCCTTCAACGCCTGGTTCTCCAGCACCTGATCAGCGACGATCCGCTTCAACTGCGCGTTCTCGCGCTCGAGCTCCTTGAGCCGCTTCGCGTCGTTCGCCTTCATCCCGCCGTACTGGTTACGCCAGCGGTGATACGTCTGCTCGCTGATCCCCAGCTCCTTCGCCGCCTCCGGGATCGTCTTGCCCTCGCCGAGCAGTCGCTCGGCCTCACGCAGCTTGCGGATGACCTGCTCCGGCGTGTGCCTGCGTCGCTTCATCAGAGTCCTTCCTCGCCCATTCTCCAGGGCGCGAGAAACTCTCACACGGGGCGGACCGAACTCAGGGGGTCAGGCCATCAACGTTTCGGATGCGGTACTCGATCCATCTCAGCTGCCATTCGGTCAGTACAACACCAGCATCGCCTCGGTGTATACCGACTACGGACTTCCGATCGCGTGCGGAGGTGTCCTCCACGTCCCTCAACTTGGGGTCGCCAACAAGACACTGCCGTGCGGGACGGAGGTCATCTTCCGCTACGGCGGGAGAGCGATTCGAGTCCCCGTGATCGACCGGGGGCCATATATCGCGGGACGCGAATGGGATCTCACCGGAGCGGCTGCAGAGGCGCTTCACTTCCCGGGATTGGGTCCGATCGAGTGGCGGCTCGGCTGACTTCGTCCCCTCCGCCGCGGGCGTGCGCTCGCGGTGGGATTGTGTAAACGTTCCAGTAATGCGATTTGCAATCTCGATTCCGCAATACGTCAGCGATGACGGCGTCGATCCTGCCAGCTTTCGTGCGCATCTGACACGGACCGAGGAGCTCGGCTTCGACAGCGCATGGACGCAGGAGCAGACCCTGGGCTCGGCTCCGACTCTGAGCCCGCTCGCGACGATGAGCTATGCGGCCGCCTGCGCAGAACGACTGAAGCTGGGCTGCGCGGTGTTGGTCAGCCCGCTGCACAGCCCGGTCCACCTGGCCAAGAGCATCAGCACCCTCGACCAGCTGAGCCGCGGGCGCGTCGAAGTGGGCCTCGGCACGGGCGGCCGCGCAAGGCCGTTCTCAGCCTTCGGCGTCGATCCGACCAGCCTCGTCGCGCGCTTCAACGAAGGCCTCGCGCTGATGAAGGCCTGCTGGACAGAGTCGCAAATCAGCTTCGCCGGCCGGTTCTGGCAGCTAGACAATGCCGTGATGGAGCCAAAGCCCGTCCAGAAGCCTCACCCCCCAATCTGGATCGGCGGCAGTCACCCGGATGCGCTGCGGCGCGCCGTCCGCCGCGGCGATGGTTTCTTCGGCGCGGGCTCCCAGACGACCTCGCAGTTCGCCGAGCAGGTGGAAGTCGTTCGGGGCGAGCTCGCGCAGAGCGGGCGAAAACCGGAGACCTTCCCGATCGCAAAGCGTGTCTATATCCACGTCGACGACGATCTCGGGCGGGCGCGGGAGCAGATCGAGACCGCGCTCGCGCGCCACTACGGCCGCGGTGGCTTGTCGGCGGTCGCGGTCTCAGGGCCGCCCGCCGCGTGCGTCGCCGGGTTGCGCGAGGTTGCAGACGCGGGCGCCGAGCTGATCTTGCTGAACCCCCTAGTTGACGACGCGCAGCAGATGGAGCGGCTTTCTGCGGAAGTCATACCCGAGCTGTTGTGAACGGGGAGGGCGCGAGCTGCGAGGGCCTCCAAATCTTGCAGCAGCGGCGTCGGCTGCGAGGGAAGCGCTCGAACAGCAGCCCATGGCGCGCTCGCCAGCTGCTCTTGTTCACCGGACCGGTCAGGGCGCGAGGGTAGATCTCCACAACTGGCGGCCACCTCACCGGCCCGAACGGCCAGACGTCAAAGCCGGCTGACGAGAGCGCGTGCAGGTGCTTCATTCCTCGCAAGCCAGCACGTGCACCTTGCCAGAGTCTGACGAGGATGCTCGACGACGCTACGTGGGCGGGGTCGACTCGTGGTGAGGCGTACGCTTGACGGGTGCCGATGCCGCGTTTCCTGAAGGGTCGCGTCGCCAAGGAACAGACCGTGTCAATCGGCGACCCGCGCCTTGAGGGCTGGGAGATGGTCAGCTTGTTCGAGGACCGGAGAACGGCGGTGGCGTGGCGCGACCAGCTCCGAAGCATGGGTGTCGACGCGAGTTGCGTTGCCGATCATCCGCTCGATCGTTTCGGGCGCGGGGATATCCACCTCGTCGTCCCACCGGAGCAATGGTCACGGGCCAATGAGATCGTCGAGAACCTCGACACTTAGGCCGCAGAGGAATTGTCCGCGCGCAACCGAGTTACACCGATGGGTAACGTCGAGGCGATCCCGCTGCGCGGCGCGTGGACAGGGAACCGCGGCATCATCCACTCAGGCACGGAGATCGTCCGCTTTCACACCAGCGACCTCTGGATCACCTGCGCACTCGAGTTCCGCGGTCGCTGGCACGAGCAATGGCAGCCGCACCATTACACGTTCCTGTTCTTCCATGACGAGGCCGTTTCCTTCGCCGCTGGACATCGCCCTTGCGCGGAATGTCGCCGGGACAGCTACAACGCTTACCGGCTCGCGTGGGCGCCGAGGGTCTGGCGGTCGGGGTGCCGTCGGCAAAGCTGATGAATAGGCAGCTGCATGGCGAGCGTATCGTGCGCGGGACGCACCGTCGACGTATCCACGCTGTTCCCTGGGGCGACCTGCCCGACGGGGCCTTCGTCCACCTCGAGCAGTCGCCTGCTGTCGTCGTCGGCGAACAACTGACCGAGTGGACCCGCAACGGATATGGGGCCCGCCGAGCGCGGCCGACGCGCGGAATGGCTGACGTCATCACGCCGCCCTCGACCGTCGCCGCCCTCCGCGCCGGATACCCCGTCCAGATCGACGACGCCGCGCGAGAGTGAACGCCCAGCCAGGCGGGTGAGCCGAGCCGCGCTCAGCCGACCTTGTAGGTGTAGGGGATCTTGGTCAGCTCGTCTCCGCTGAACGAAGCCAGGTTGAAGGTGTCGACGGCGACAAAGCCGTGTACCACCTTCCCTCGGCGGGCATTCGGGATGATCGTGAGTATGATCGTGCCCGAGTCGCCGGACCCGATGCTCAGCGGCGTGTAGGACGCGCTTGCATCTACACTCTGCGCCCAGACATCGTCGGCGTTCGCGGACACGGCAGGGTCAAACGGGTTGGCGTTCGCGACCGCGGCCAGGTTCACCGTCGCCCCGTTGCCGACGCCGCCGACCGGGAATGGCCCGGTGGCTTCGGGGAGGGCGAAGAAGAACCCGGGCGCGACCTCCGGCGCGGTCAGTCTGGACACCGCGGCGTTGCCGAACGAAACGCCGCCCACGTCGGGGTCTCCGCTGAAGAAGGACGTCTCCATCGTGATCGGCACCGTTGCCTGGGCGAGGACAGTGAGGGCATCGGTGCCCGGCGGCACCAGCCAGTTGGGCTGTGCAGACAGCGGCAGCGGCAGCGGCACGGCGTTCACGTCCACACCGAGCAGGACTTGGGGGACGCGCTCTCTCAGGCGCGCGTCAGCGAAGAAGTCTTTCCTGATGTTGCCGGTGTTCCTCACCCTGATGGTCGCCGTGACCGGCTGGCCGGCGGGCAGTACCGTGCCTCGTGAGTTCGGGATTCCGCTGCTCGAGATTTGCGGCGCCGCGAACGAGATCGCACCATTGAACGGCTCGCTCAGGTGCGTCCCGTCGACCGGTCCAGAGACCAGGAGAGTCAGCGTCCACAAGCCGGCCGCCGGCTCGCCTCGTAAGAACTGCATGGTCGGACCGAACCCGAGAAAGTTGTCACTGGCATCGAACCGAGCAGTCGACTGCAAGTCAACAGGTTCCCCGCTGGGGTCCACGAGGAAGCCTTCAAGGTCGTAGTTGGGATCCGCCAACTGGAGGCTGAGATTCAGCGACGGCTTGCCTCGCGGCACCCTGAACTGGTAGGTGAACGACTGGCCGGCGTTGCCCGTCGAGCCGCCGCCGGTAAGGCTGCCGGCGAACGAGCCGCCGCTCGAGCCGAGCGGGACGAGCGCCCGGACCACGATCGGTATGCTCCCGTCGCTGCTGCCTCCTGTGCCGAGGTGCAGCCTGAGACTCTCGTCCCCGGCCTGCCCGGGGGTTACGGTCACGTGGAACGTGCCCGAGTGTCCGGGCGCGAGCGTCAGGGACGCCGGCGAGATCGAACCGGTGGAGTGGAACGTCTCGGTGGCATAGGAGAACTTGACTGACCCGGTGTAGGCGGCGTTGTGGATCGTGAAGATCACCGCGGTCCAGGTGCCCGCGCCCGGCTGTCGTACCTCCACGTGCCCGAACCCGCTCTGGTCGGTCCCGATCAGCGAGTACGCAGCGACCTGGCCCTGCGGGTCGAACACCGAGGTCCCCGGCGAAGCAGCGTTCCACGTGATGTCGCCGTTCAGGTAATCGGCCCCGGACGGCACGTTGAAGGTGTGGATTTCGTAGGAATCGACGTTCCCTTCGCCGTCGATGAAGGTCGGCGACGAGGAACTCAGGTTGACGCTTCCAGTGTCGTCGGAGTGCGTCGTCGGTAGGCCAGAGACCCGTCGGGGTGACCGTTTGGGACCCGCTGCCCTCATTGGTGACGCCGACGTCGAACCTGTGGGACTGACCGGCATCGACGGTTGTGCTCAGGGAAGGCTGGTGGACCAGCAGCGTGTTGCCTTGCGGGCTGCCGCCGTTGATCGACTCGGCGAGCTGCACGGCTTTGAGGGTGTTGACCAACCCGGCACCCTGGTGATCTGCCGGGGCGCCGAGGTCGGTCGCGGTGCTGACGATGATCTGTTCAACGAGGGCCGGGGACGGCATCGTCCCCCCGTGCGTCTTGGCGAAAGCCTGAATGACAAGTGCCGCGGTGCCCGAGGTCTCGGGTGACGAGGCGCTGGTACCGCCTGCCGCCCAGATTGGCGGCGGGCTGGTGCCGTGGTCGATGTCGGCGCAGCCAAAGAATGCCGTGGTGTTGCTGCTGCACAGTGACCACCCCCGGTCACCAGGGGCGACGACCGTCACCGTGCTCGGGTTGAACTCGGTCGTACCGGCTGAGCTCAGCGCGGTGATGTTGTTGTTCTCCCAGCCGCCGGGCACCAGTTGTGTCCCGTACCGGGTGGTCTGGCGATAGACCCGGTAGGTGGTCGTCCCGCCGGCGGCGATTACGCCGGGGGTGGTGGCCGGGGATCCGATGTTGTTGAACGGGCCGGCGTCGCCGGTGCTCGCCACGACGGTGATGCCGGCGGCTACCGCGGCTTGATCGGCGAGGGCCACGGGGTCATCCTCGGTGTCCGGGAGCGGGTTTCCGCCGAGCGACTCGTTCAGCACGTTGACGTGATCGTGCATGACCGCCCACTGGATCGCCTGGATGATCTGCGAGTTGAAGGCACCGGCATTGCTGCCGAACACGTTGAGCACCGCCAGGCTCGCGCCGGGCGCGACGCCCTCGATTTTGATGTTGCACCCCGGCGGCAGCGGGTGAGCGGGATTGACGAAACCGGACAGGTCGTAGGTCTCATTACCGTGCGAGGCGATCGTGCCGGCGTCGAGGAAGGCCTCCGGCCGTCGGCGGGCGCGGTCGGGCGAATCCACCGAAGTCCTGGTAGTCGAAGACGACATGCTGACCGTTGGCGCGGATCAGATCCGGGTTATTCGGATCGATGCCGTCGGCGATGATCCCAACTTTGACGCCCGTCCCGTCAGCGATCTGCTGCGCGGCGGGCAGGTTCATCACGGTCCTCGCCTCGGGCTCGATCAGCGGCTGGGCGGGATTGCTCGGGCAGATCGGCGGACCGGCGGACGCGACCGCGGGACCGAAGCTCCTCCCCTGCACGGCCGGCAGCGCCGGGCCCGGGCCGCTGCCGAGCGGCGCGAACCGGCGGAAGGTGTCGGGGACAACGGCCCGGACCGAGAAGTTGGCCTGGAGTCTCTTGACCTCAGCTGGGGAGATCGTCGCCGAGATCGCGTTGATGATCTGGAAGCTGTGGACATGCGAGGCGCGTACCTGCTTGAGCTCAGCCCGGACACCCGCCTGAGCGGCACTGGCCGCGCTCGCCCGCGCTCCCGCCGTGGCCTTTCGCGCGGGCAGGTTCGAGAACTGGTTCTTGAAGATGATGATCGAGCGCTTCGTCGCGTCAGCGGACAGCCGGCGGACCTGAGTCGCAGTGAGAGCCGACCGTTTACCGCGGAATACGTGGTGCCGCGAACCCGCGGCCGCCGCGGCGATGCCGCCGATGGCCAGCGATAGGAGCGCGCCGGCGGCGAGGATCGGGCAGAGGAAGCGAAAGCGCATGGCTGCTACCTCTCCAGACACCAGGCGGCTGTGACCCTGGATGATCACGCCGCAACTACACTCCGGACCCGGCCTAAGTCTCTGCGATCGCAAGCGGCCTTGTCAAGACTTTGCTGAGGAAATTCCTGATAGGTCCCGTGCGGCGGGAACAGCGCAGCGGCGAGCGCCGCCGCGCCGCGGCTCCCTTCCTTTGCCCCACAGGAAGCGCTAATGCTTCTGCGACCGGGAGCTTTTAGGTCCCTCGCTCCCTATCGGGGAATGAGGCTTGCGTCATGCCCGAGGAGACCGCGACGGCCAGGACGGCATACGAGCGATTGCGCGCGGCACACCTGCACGCGGTGCAGGCGGCGCTGGAGGATCACGTGGCACGTGTCGAATGGCCGCGGGCGCGGATCGATCACTACCGCACCGAGCGTCTGCGCGCCCTACTTACGTATGCGCGCGAGCGGTCGCCGTTTCACGCCGGGCGGATGGGCGATGTCGATCCATCATCGGCGACCATTGCTGACCTCGCGCGGCTACCGCCGATGGTCAAGCAGGAGGCTCAGGACGAATGGGACGCGATCATCACCGTCCCGGAGCTCGATCGCTCTCGCGCCGAGGGCGTCCTCGCCCGGCAGCGTTGGTTTTCCTACACGCCCTGGGGTCATCAGGTCTTCAGCTCGGGCGGCTCGAGCGGTGCGCGCGGAGTGTACGTGTGGGACTGGGAGTTATTCGTAACCCTGGCCTGCCTCGCGTGGCGGATGCAGACGCGGGCGGAGCGCCGCTCGCCAGCGACAGGTAACGCGGCGCGGCTCGCGGTGCTCGAGGCCGGAGAACCGCCCCATGCGAGCACGCCACTGTTCGACGTTCCGATCACCGCGGATATGGATACCGTGGTCATCCCGGCGGGCGAGCCCTTCGACGAGGTGCTCGCGGCGGTAGCTGACGCTCGGCCCACGCACCTCGTGGGATACGCATCGGTGATCGGCCGCCTCGCTCGCGCCAATGTTGCGGGAGAGCTCGACATTCGTCCGGTGCGCGTGAGTACGAATTCTGAACCTCTGAGCGAGGAGGATCGTGACGCTATCCGCATGGCCTGGAATGCGCCCATTCACAACCTCTGGGGCTCGACCGAGATCGGAGTCCAGGCGGTCGGATGCGGCTACGGGGATGGCCTGCATGTGTGCGAGGACGAGGTGGTGTTGGAGCGGGTCGACGAGGCCGGAGCCCCCGTCGCCCCAGATCAACCGGCGGCGCGCACGCTGGCGACCGGACTCGCCAATTGGACGTTCCCGTTCATCCGCTACGACCTCGGTGATCAGGTATCCGTGCTGCCCGATAGCTGTCCGTGCGGATGCTCGCTGCTACGGGTCGCTGACATCGCGGGGCGTCGCGACGACGACTTCCGCTACGGCGCGCACACGATCCCAGCCAGCGCCTTTCGCCATGTGCTTGGCAGCAACCCTGGGATCTCCGAGTACCAGGTGAGACAAACGAGCACCGGAGCGGACGTGCTCGTGGTCGGCTCGCCAGAGGTGGCCGCCGTGACCGCGTCGCTGACCGAGTCGCTACGCCGACATGGGCTCACCAACCCGGATGTCCACGTCAGTGCAGTGACACGGATCGAGCGACACGCGGCTACCGCGAAGCTCAAGCGCTTCATCTCGCTACCCACCTAGAGCAAATGGGTGCAGCTAGCGGCCCGGTTCGCCAGGCAGGCAAGTCCGCTTCAGCTTCCTTCCGGCTCCTGAGCTAGTTGTTTTGCCCGAGACACCGGCGAGCCGTCGGCCACCGGCCCGGGTGCTTGCTCCGGGGCCTGGTGGTCGGGAGCGGCAAGGAGGATCGCACCGGCGGTGACGGCGGCGAAAGCGAGGATTCGCAGCGCGCCCAGCACCCCGGAGGGCACCGGTTCCTTGAGCACAATCGTTCCCGCGGCTATCGGCATCGCATTGGTCAAGAGCGTGGCGAGGCCAGCGACGGTCAGCGCCCCGCCGCGCTGGTACCCGAGCTGCAGGAGTGAGGTGCCGAGCGTATAGCCGATGATGAGGGTGATTACGAACGCGAAGCGCGCCCCGCCCTGCGTCGCCAGCTTCGTAGAAAAGTCGCCAATTGAAAAGAACAGGCCGCCCGCAATGCCCTCCGCAACGGCACCTGCCCCGATCCGGCGACCGATCGAGAGCGACACGAGCGCGAGCATGGCCGTCGCGCCAAGCCACACGAGAATCGCGGCGGTCGAGCCATCGCTGCCCTCGCCGCTGCTCTTGGCCAGCGACACCGCCAGCGCAAGCAAGCCGACGATGGACAGGCTCACGCCGCCAAGCTGACGGCCGCCGAGCCGCCGGCCGCTCACCCGCGCGGATACGTAGGCCAGCACGCCGATTCCTCCAGCCGCGATGCTCTGCACCAGCGCAAGGGAGGCCAGCGCCAGCGCCGCGGCATAAAGCGC
The DNA here is from genome assembly GCA_963836065.1 of uncultured Solirubrobacterales bacterium. Taxonomy (GTDB): domain Bacteria; phylum Actinomycetota; class Thermoleophilia; order Solirubrobacterales; family Solirubrobacteraceae; genus Palsa-465. The sequence goes on along the minus strand of CAWIII010000002.1, from coordinate 281,001 downwards.
GAAGCCACTCGTCTCCATGGCGAAGCCGAGCAGCCAGCTGCGGTTGGTGAGCAGCAGTCGCAGCGAGTGCAGCGGACGGCGCATCGACAAGCACGGCAGGGCAGCAGCGGCGTCGTGCTCGCGGAGGTATGCGACGTTGGTGAGCGTCGTCGATGCGATCGCCAGCGCGATCGCGATGGCTGTGCGGACGGTCACGCTTCAATCGACCTTTTCAAAGCGGGTAGACGATACGACAGGGAACGGATCGTCGAACAAGCCACAGCGTCAGCGACCCTTGAACCCGTGGGATTTCTGACCGTGCTACATCCTGGACACACGTGGCGGCGGGAATGCCCCGCACGACGCCGTCGTTGTTCATCAAGGAGTCGGATATCAGCTCGACCTCGTTGAGCTGGTTGCCGTCCTTGCCCGTCACCATGCGGATGCGGTGGACGAAGTAGCGGTCGAGGGCGAGTGTCATGTTGTTGAAGATGTGCGGGTCGAAGGCGTCAAAAGCCGACCTAACGTCAGGGTCCACTGGCGGCCGCCCGCTGAGGAAGTGATCTCTACGCGACTGGCGCGGCCCTCGCCGGTCGCCGCGGCTACGATTTGGGGATCCGACCTGAGCGCGGCCCCAAGGGGATCTATGGCGAGCGCTGGACCGGGCCTCTCTTCGTCCTCACACACCGGATCCCGGACGGTTCCGAGGATCCCGAGATCACGTTCCTTTCCGATGGCATCGAGAATGCGGTCGCCGCAGCTCGCGCCGGCGTGCAGCGGAAGAGCGTTGGCATCTTCGGCGCGAACGTCGCCCGGCAGTGCATTGAGCACGGCCTCCTCGACGACATCATCGTCCACCTGGTGCCGACGCTGTTGGGCGATGGTGTTCGGTTCTACGACGCGCCCGGCGTAGGGCCGATTGCGCTGGAACTGACTATCGCCTCTGAGGCCGGGCAGGTCACCGATCTACATTTCCGAGTCCTGAGTAGGGGCATTACGGTGCGGTGGCGGGCGCCTGCGCGACCGGGCGTAGGCCGCGCAATGCCGAATCTCTCCCCCCTCGCCCGGCGGTGGATCGACTACTTGCCGTGCCAGGTGATCGAGATCGTGTGGACGGATGGCTGCGCTCCTTTGGGGGCGAAACTCACCCGGACGAGGACATGAATTGTGTGCTTGTGGGAGAGCTGCTTACGACCGACCGCGTTTGGCACCAGCTTGAGGTGAACTATGCCCGCGTGTTCCGCCGTCGCGGAGACCGTGTTGAACCAGGGTGATTTGTGGCGGTTCTTGGCGCCCGTCCCCACTTCGGGATCGAGCGCCTGTACCCTGCCCGCGGATGGGACTCGGACAGCGAGACGAACGCCGATTCCGGTGGACAGCGATTGCGTGCTCGACCCGAACGAAAGCGCCGCATTGTCCAGCGTGAACGCGGCATTGAACTGGGGCGCTGGGCTGCCGCCGACGATGTCCGTGCCCACCCGCAGCCAGTCCGGCTGGAGTGCGCTGTTACGGATCCAAGCCTGCAGATCCGTTGTGCCCGCTGGAAAAGGCGTCCCTGGGGCGACGATCACGCGCGGCGCTGACAACCAATAGAAGGTGGATGTGAGCGGTCCCGACACCTGGACCTGCGGCACGAAGAAGTAATGGCCACCCGGGAGTACAAACGGGGTAGTCAGAGTGACCGCGAATCTGACCTCCCGACCGTTTACGGCGCCGTCCCCGCCAGTCGTCTGGTTGGGTGCAGGGTTGATGCCGTTCGCGACGCTGTTGCTGGATGTGAAGGAGCTCGCAAGTAACGTCTGCGAGTAGCTCAACTGCCCGCTTATGCTCGAGCTTCGTGACTGGAGGTCGACATCCGACGGGGAGTTCACGCGCGTCGGCACTCTAGGCGCACGCGAAGTGTCCGAGTCAAGTGGAAAAACCCGATAGATCTCGAGGTCGACAGCCTTAACGGATCCCGACGCCGGCAGCAGCCCAGTGAACGTCGCGTGTGTGGTCGCGGTCTGCCCGGTCAACACGAAATCGTCCGCAGCCTCGATCTCCGGCCTCCCGGAGGAGTCGGGCCTGCTCGCCATGGCCATCTTCCCATCCGGACTTCCGGTTGAGAACGCAAAACTCGTGGCAGGAGCCGTTGAAGCGCTGGCGAAGCTCAAAATGCCCCCTTCGCCCCCGTTGGCGGTTCCTGCCAAAACCCTACATATCCGGACAATCTCTGTCAATCCATCAGCATCGCTCCCTAGCAGCGCCAGAGCGTCGCGGTGCGCTCGAGGGGTTCGAGTCGATTGCTCGCGGTGCGGCGGGCATGCTGGTTGCGCAGCGAGAGGTTGCCAGCTGCCCCGTACCCGGTGAATTCGGAGGGCGTAAGCTGACGCCGCAGTGGTGACGCGAACGGATCTCGAGGGCTCTCCGGGGGATGGGGCCTGAGTGAGCGGTTCGTCCGCTGCCACATCCACGTCGGGCGGTGGTGCTATGCCGGACGAGCTCCACCCCCGGCATCTCCTCGTGCACGTTGCGGAAATCACCGCGATCATCGCAGTGGTCGCCATCGCGATTGGCGCTCTACCCGGGCTCGACGAGGTCCGCGCACGCTTCGAGAACGCCGACCCGGTCTGGATCGGGGCGCTCGCGCTCGCCGAGATCGGTTCGTGCGCGGGCTACATGCTTGTCTTCCGCTCGACGTTCTGCTCGCAGATGTCGTGGGGCCTGAGTTACGACATCGCGATGGCCGAGCTGGCGGCAAACTCACTGCTGCCAGCTGGCGGCGCCGGCGGCCTCGCGCTTGGCGTCTGGGCACTCCACCGGGCCGGCATGCCCACTGGTCATATCGCGCGACGAACAGTTGCTTTCTTCGTCGTCACGAGCGCGGCGAACTTCTTCGCACTCGTGTTGGTCGGCATCGGCGTGTTTGTCGGCATCTTGGCGGGGAGGAGCTCGGCGCTGCTGACGCTCATACCGGCGCTGATCACCGCGCTCGGCGTGCTCGTCGTCGGGCTGAGTCCAAGGCTTCTGCGCGCACTTGGGGAACGTGGCGCGAGCGCCGACCGCAGTCGCTGGCGCAGACGCGCGCGGCTTGCGCTGCGCAATTCGCTGAAGGCCGCCGCCGACGGCGTGGATCAGGCGATTGCGCTGCTGCGCGCGCACAGCTTCGGGGTGATCGTGGGTTCGTTCTCGTACATGGCGTTCGACATCGCGGCACTCGGGTTCGGCTTCGCGGCCGTTGGGCAGGTGCCGGCGTTCGGGACGCTCGTGCTTGGGTACCTGATCGGGCAGCTCGGCAACCTCGTGCCGCTGCCCGGCGGAATCGGAGGCACTGAGGGGGCGCTGGTCGCGGTCTTCGCGCTCTACGGCGTCAATGTCTCCGACGCCACGGCGGCAGTCCTTACCTACCGCCTCTTCCAGCTGGCCGTGCCAGCACTGCTCGGCGCACCGGCGTTTGTCATGCTGCGACGTAGGCTGATGCGCGCTGATCAGCCGGCGCTGGTCTGCGCGCCGCTCGCACTCGACGTGGTGAGGCTACCAGCGCGAAGTTGACGCGGAGCAGGTAAGCGCTAGCGCAAGCAGGCCTGTGAAGATTTGAAGATCACCCCTCCTCCATTTGTTCGGTGGCGCTCTGGCCTGCCTGGGGAGACGTCTCTTGGTTGTGACTGCGCGCGCGCACGATCGCCGTCACCTCACTGCCGAGACCGATCGACGGTCCGCCGATCAGCTCCCAGGCGCGCGTGATCCCGATGAGGAAGCACACGATCACCAGGATCGCGATCCCCCTTGCCGCTCCAGCGTCACTGGCGCGCGAGATCAGCCGCAGCGCAAACAAGAGCTGAAGAGCGAATGCGACGATGAGCCCGACTAAGAACCAGGCCTCTCGCGGCGCGACACGCTGGAACCGGCGCACCCGTCGAAGGGAGAGCAACGACCCGGCGACGAAGAACAGGCCGAGCAGACTGACGACTAAGGCTGTCCAGCCCAGCCCGACGCCCGGGACCAGCGCGAACAGTGAGATCACCAGCGCATTGGAAAACGACGTCAAGGCAGCCGACGCCCGCACCCGATGTAACTGGTCGGCGTCCTCGGCCGTCAGCCGCTCATGTTCAATCGAGATCGCCACGAACAGCAGACCGATCAGCGCCCCGGCGACGCCAGCAGATGCGACGAAGAGCTCATGAAGCGACGGAGGCGTCACGGCGACACCGCGTAGACGTAATTGGCGACGGTCGCGCGAGCGACCGGCTGTCTCTAGTTTCCCGCTGGCGTCAGCACGATCACGGGGATCGCGCGGCTGGTCTTCTCCTGGTACTCGGCGAATTGCGGCGAGCGCTCGGTCTGAGCGCGGAAGAGGCGCTCGCGTTCCTCGCCGGTCGCCTCGCTGGCGCGCACGTTGATCGTCTCGGTCCCGACCTCGATCGTCACCTCCGGGTGCGCCTTGAGGTTGTGGTACCAGTCGGGATTCGAGGGCGCTCCCGCTTTTGAGGCGAAAATGACGTAGCGGTCGCGGTCGCGCTGGTACGCGAGCGGGTTGATGCGGCTCTTCCCGGACTTCGCGCCGGTGTGGTGCAAGAGCAGCAGCGGCATAGCTTCGAACATTCCGCCCACCCGTCCGCCGTTGGCGTGGAACTCGTCGATGATCCGGGCGTTGAAGTCTGCGGTCGAGGTCGACATGGGGCTCCTAATGGTGGGGGGGACGGCGGATCATTGGGCGCATAGTCAGTCGAGACTGGGCGCAGATCCAGTGTATGGCTGCCAACATGACGAGATGAAGATTCGGTTCGCCGTCGGCCCGCACAGCGGCTCACTCTCCAGCGGCAATCTCCTCGCTTTCGCAGACGCGCTCGAGGCCAGTGGCTTCGACGGGATCTGGCTCTCCGACCTACCCGTCGCACCGGTCCTCGATCCGCCGCTCGGCCTGGCCATGGTCGCCGGACGGACAACGCGTCTCAGACTCGGTGCCAACGTACTCCCGCTGGGGCGCAACCCGTTTCTGCTGGCCAAGCAATTGGCCCAGCTCGATCAGATCACAGGAGGTCGCCTGCTTCTGAGCTTCGTGACGGGGCTCAACCAGCCGGGGGAGCGTGAGGCGCTGAGTCTGGCGGGCGCCAGCCGAGGAGTAGAGATCGAGGAAGTGCTCGGACTTCTGCGCTTGTGGTGGGCGGGCGAACCGGTCGATCACCACTCTGACCGATGGGTGTTCACCGGTCTTGTGCCCGCTGCCCGGCCAGTTCAGGATCCACTGGAGGTTTGGTTAGGCGGCCGCGGCCCAAAAGCGCTTGATCGAGTCGGCAGGGTCGCTGATGTCGCCCGTGAACGCATTCAGGTCTCCGCTGACCAGGCCAGTCGCGAAGTCGATCCCGAGCACTTCGGAATGAGCATCGCGTACGCGCGCACGCTCCCCGACCCGGAAGTGCTGGGCGCCCTGACGGCACGAAGACCGGATACCGACCCACTCGCGCTTGTCCCCGTCGGCGAGCAGGGGCTGCGCTCATCCATCAACCCCTACATCGAAGCCGGGCTGTCGAAGTTCGTGGTGCGCCCCGCCGCCAGCGTCGCGTCATGGGCGGACGAGGCCGAGTGGCTGAGCAACGCGATCCTCGACCTGCAGACCTAGTCGTTCGGGCGTCCCGAGTCAGACCTGGACGTTTCCGCGCTCCGTAACGGGGGCGCGGAAACATCACCACCGGGTTAGTGCTGGTGCACGAGCATGGTCAGCCTGATGGCGTTGGCCATTGCCTGGTATCCAGCGTCGTTGGGGTGCAGGTGGTCGCCGCTGTCGTAGGCCGGGTTGAATCTCTGGGTCCGACCGCTCCGTTAGCGATCTTCGGATTCGCGACCGGTGATTTCTTGACCTCGGCGCTACCGACGCTGTTTGGCGAAAGCCGCGTGGATCTCGACTAAATCCGGAATCGTGTCCACCTCACATGAGATGTGGCGGTGGAGACCCGCTCCCTCGCAGGCCTCGTCGATGCTCATCCTGAGTGACGAGTCGGCGGGGTACTCGACGAAGTCGCGGTCGGAGAGGTCGACCAGCCGGACACGGCGGCGTCGCGCCAACGGGTCTTCGGCTGCTACGGCAAGGATCAGAGACTCGACGCCGAGCTCGTGGGTACGCACCCGGTTCGCCTGCGGTCCGAGCGGCCGGTCGACAAACGCCACTTCGGGCCGCTTGAGCCGAGCAACGAAGGCGTTCCCCGCCCGAGTTCGGTGAGCAAATACGACTAGGTCATTGATCCAACTGGACGACCTCCCCGGAAACCAGGAGGCACATCGCTTTGATGGCGCCGAGCACGGTGGTACTTCCGTTTCCTTCTTCCTGGCGCACTCACCTCCCGGCGCCGGACCGAAACTTCACCGGCATCCCTACCCGGAGATCTTCATCCTCCAGGCAGGACGGGCGCGGTTCCAAATCGAAGATATGGAGATCACTGCGGAACCGGGTCAGATCGTGCTCGCACCCGCCGGCGTCCCGCACGCTTCACCAACAGCGGCAGCGAGGAACTGCACCTAACGGCAATACACACCGCACCCCAAATGCAAACCGATTGGCTCCAATGACGCCCACGCACGGCCATAGCGCACACGCGACTTCGTCCGGCGTGCCTGCAAGGGTTCCGTCGCTGTGATCGCTGTCGATCCTCTGCTGCTAGGCGGCGACGATGCGCCTTGAGGGCATCCTCACGGGTGACATCGTCGAGGTGGACCGCCTGAGCCGAAGATTTCATGCGGTGGTAACAGGACAGGCACCAGGCGGCGTCGCTGTGCAGCCCCTAGACCGTCGGATCAGCTACCGGAGCGCTCGCGCGCGCGAGGTCATTGGCCATTGGGCAAAGCGGGGACGACCGCGGCAGACCGAGGAGCCGTCGACTCCTGCGCCGAGTCAGCTGGAGCTCGGCTTCGAATGATGACTGTCACCCAGCATGGCTGACCGGCGCCGCCAGCTCCGCACTACCGCTGCGCCAAGACCTCTAGCTTTGCGCAGGGCTGGCGGGATGACCTTGACTTGTCTCTCGCGATGCGGATTATCAGTTCTGTTCAACGGCTTGAGTGACGATAATCCGCCTTCATTACTTTCACATGCGCTTGGGGGTCATCGCCGCCCTTGCCTTGTTCGTGATAGCGATGTCGCCATTGGCCGCGCCGGTGAGCACGGCGGGAGCATCCGGTGGGCTCACCACGCGGACAATTCGTGCGGCTTGCCGCAGGCGTCATGCGGCCACACAGCCGGGCATTGATCGCCAGCGCCTCGGCAAAGATTGCCCTTCCGCTAGACCTCGTTCGCTCCTACCAGATTCCCGCTGACGACCCCTCCTACGAGCGTCTCCTCAACTGGTCGTGGACGTATGACTCGGCAGTTTCTGCGGGAGCGTTCGCAGCCGTTGGGGACGAGGCAAACGCGCGACAGCTGCTCGACCAGCTCGCCGCCCTCCAGTACACAGACGGATCGATCGACATCGCCTTCAACACCGCGACCGGAACGAGCTCAGGCGTGTTCCGCGCGGGCGCCGACACTTGGGTCGGGCGGGCCGCCGCGACCTACGATCAGGCCTTCGGCTCCAACCGCTACCTCAACATGCAGGAACTGACGGCTAACTATCTACGCTGCAAGATTCGAACGGGGTGATCAAGGGCGGCCCGGACGTCAGTTGGGTCTCGACCCTTCACAACCTGATCGCCTACGTGTTCCTCGTGCGCCTGACCAACGAGCTTCGGGCCAGCGGCGACACGGCCGGCGCGGCGCGCTACCAGGCCGCTGCCGCCGCGATTTCGGCAGCGAGCAATGCCAAGCTGCTGGTCGTGGACGCGTCCGACGCGCACTTCCTGGAGGGCCTGAACGACAACACCCAGGCGCTGGACGTCCAGGCGATGGGCGCCATGTACCTGGAGGGGACGGGCCAGCCTGTCCTCTCGGCAGAGGTCCTCGCCTACGCTCAGAGCAACTTCGCCGTGAGCGACCGTTCGGTCAAAGAGTCCGCGGACCCGGCTTCTTACAACCTCAGTTACCTCGCCTCGGGACCGTTTTCCGGCTATGCGCCCTACACCGGACCCGGTGCGCCCGACATCCTCTGGGCGGAGGGCAGCAATGAGATGCGTCTGGCCGAGGCGGCGCTCGGTCAGGACACAAACGCGCTTGACAAGAGCACGGGCAGGCGGATCGCACGGTCCAAAGCGTCTACGGCGAGTACCACGTGTGGCCTGCGGCGGCCGCAGCGGGGTAGGCAACGCTGGCGCAGAGCGCGCCGTCGTTCTTCGCCGCACCGCTCCCCCTCGCCACCTCGCCGGTCACCAAATGGACCAAGATCCGGCGCGGCAACTGGATCGCGACCTCAGCCGACGGCCAAGTGGCCATGACGACCGGGACCGGCGAACGCCGGGTGTTGGCCGGTTCAGCAACCGACTCCGACTACACCGTAACTTCCAATGCCACCCTGATCAGCGGCGCCGGCTACGGGGTATACGTTCGGGCGACTGTCGACTCCGCGAGCGCGCTGACCGGCTACTGCATCCAAGTCGACCATGCGTACGGGCAGCTCGTCGGGCGCGAACTACAAAGCGACTTCGAGCTGTCAACGCCGCTCGCCCGAGTCTCACCGCCGACCGGGTTCGCCTGGTACGGGACGCCGCACGTCCTGGTCATAAGGATGCAGGGAAACACCATGAACGTGACGCTCGATGGCGTACAAGCGATCAACATTCCGAATCTCGCCGTCGCCTCCGCTGCGGCAGTCAAAAGCTCCTACGGCGTGACCACGACCATCACGCCGCCGACCGCGGGAGGCTACGGCCTGCGCTCCTGGAGCGACGGGCTCGTCACCCTTCAGCAGATGACGGTTGGACCCGCATAGGAGCCCCCCGGAACCTCTACTTGGCTTGAGCCGATCTGCGGCGGGCGGTGTGAATCGCTCTGGGATCGGGGTAGCAGCTCACCCGAGATGACCGCCAGCGACGAGACACCGTCCGGCTCCGGGATCGGAAGCATTGAGGCGGCGCGCCGGTCGGCGCCGCTGGCAGCTCGGCGCGGTGATACGGCCGCGTTCGAGCGCCTGATCAGCGGGCATCGGCGCGAGTTGTACGTGCATTGCTACCGAATGCTCGGCGGCATCCCGGACGCCGAGGACGCGCATAAGGAGGCTTTGCTGGCAGCGTGGCGCCGCATCGGTGCCTTTGAGGAACGCAGTTCGCTGCCGGCGTGGCTGTATCGCATCGCCACCAACGTCTGTTTGCGAGTGATCTCGCGGCGGCCGCGGCGGATCCTCTCGCCTGACCACGGGCCACCGCGCCAGGACACGATCGAGCTCGGCGAGCTTGCAGCCGGACCTGTCTGGCTTGAGCCGTGCTCGGAGGCCGAGCCCGCGACCCGTCCGAGGACGCAACCGCAAGGTCGGTTAGCGCCAACCTCCGGCCGCGCTCATTGGTGCAGGACCGGACTTCGGATCGGGCCCGCGCGCGCCTCGAGTGCTCGCTGACGACGAAAGTGCTCGAGGATGAGCAGACTGACGACGGCCGCGTACAAACACCACAGCGACGTTAGTTCGTCGGCTCGCACGAGTGCGGTCGCGATCACGCCGGCTAGGCTGAGGACCCCGAACCAGCGCAGGTATCGGCGACTGGAGATGAGCGCCGGACCGCACGTCACGGTGACGTAAAGCGCCCCGATGAGAACGTCGTTCGGGGTGTGCGTCGTGTAGTCGATGCAGTGGGCTTCCTGGCTCGCACCCACAGGAAACGCTGTGACCTGCCACAGCAGGTAGGCGCCCAAGAGCAGCCCAACGCACACCGAAGGCCACATCCAGCGCGAGTGGCGAGGATCCGGCTCGAGCAGGGTGAACCCCAGCGGGACGATTGCCGGCAAAACGGCGTGCGCGTAGACGATGTACGCCTGCTTCGCGGCGGCGCCCACGCCGCTGGAGACCTGCCCGCGGAGGCCCAGCCAAACGAATCCCTCCGTCAGCTGATGGATGCCGAACAGCAGCGGTAGCGCAGCGACGATTAGCTCGCGCGGCGCCCGCGCCCGCCGCAAAGTCTCGACTCCCACACCGGCAACCACCGCTCCAGCAGTGAAGTCAGCCTCTGGCGAGAAGCACACAGACGGTTGACCCTAGTTCGTAAAGTCGTCTTCGGCGAGCTTGCCCTCGCGCAACCGTCGTGTCAGGACGGACATCACAAGCAAGGCCGACTCCTTTCCGATTTCCCGGACACGATAGATGCCGGTCTGGAGCCGCTCACCCGCCTCGCGATGCCTCCGTCCCTTCCCACCGCTCGATGATGGCCTAGAGATAGGTGACTGCGTCAGTGATGATCGAAGAGCGGCCGCGCAGGAAGTCGAGGTCGCAGCCCTCATTCGCTTGCAGTACGTGCTCCTCGTACAGTCGACGATAGCCACGCTCGTCCTTGCGCGACGGCGGCGTCCACGCGGCGCGCCGGCGTTGGAGCTCGGACTCGTCTACGAGCATGTTCAGCGCTCGCGCCTCGACATCGAGCCGGATCCGGTCACCGGTCTCGATCAACGCGAGCGGCCCGCCGACCGCCGATTCTGGCGCGACGTGAAGAACAACCGCACCGTAGGACGTGCCGCTCATCCGCGCATCGGAGATCCGCAGGAGGTCTGCGACGCCGCGCCTGAGAAGCTTTGCCGGGATCGGCAAATGGCCCCACTCGGGCATGCCGGGCGCACCGACCGGACCCGCGTTACGGAGCACCATCACCGAGTCGGCATCGACATCGAGATCGGGATCCTCAACCCGGTCAGCGAGGTCGTGGATGTCCTCGAACACGATCGCGGGACCCTCGTGCTTCAACAAGCGCGGATCGGCCGCCGAGAACTTCATCACGGCGCCGTCCGGGCAGAGGTTGCCGCGGAGCACCGCCAGCGAGCCTCGCTCCTCTAGAGGATCAGACGATGGCCGAATGACGGTGTCGTTGACGATCTCGGTCCGAACGGAGCTCAGGTTCTCGCCGAGCGTCCGCCCCGTGACGGTGATCGCATCGAGATGCAAAAGATCACAAATCTGCGCGAGCACCGCCGGCAGCCCGCCGGCGTAATAGAAGTCCTCCATCAGGTGATCGCCCGCCGGCTTCAGGTTGACCAGCCACGGCGTGTTTGCCGAGAGCTCGTCGAACAACGACAACGGCAGCTCAACCCCGAGTCGCCCCGCGTATGCGATCAGATGGATGATCGCGTTCGTCGAACCGGAGATCGCGTGCAGCGCGCGGATCGCGTTCTCGAACGCCGCTCGCGTGAGGATGTCCGAAGGACGGATGCCTTGCTCGACGAGCTCGATGATCTGCCGTCCCGCGGCCTCAGCGACGTGTGCGCGACGAGAGTCAACCGCCGGGATCGCCGCCCCCCCGGTGAGCGTCAAGCCAAGCGCCTCCGTTACACAAGCCATCGTCGATGCCGTTCCCATCGTCATGCAATGGCCGTTTGAGCGCGACATCGAGTTCTCGATCTCGCCGAACTCCTCCTCGCTGATCCGACCGCTGCGCAGTTGCTCGTGGTAGTGCCAGCAATCCGAACAAGACCCTAGCTCTTTGCCCCGCCAGTGGCCGTTCAGCATCGGTCCTCCGGTAACCACGATCGTCGGGATATCCGCCGAACACGCCCCCAGGATCGACGCCGGGTTGGTCTTATCACAGCCAGTCAACAAGACAACCCCATCCAGCGGATAGGAACGAATCGACTCCTCAACGTCCATCGCCATCAAATTGCGATAGAGCATTGTGGTCGGCTTCATCAGCGACTCCCCGAGCGACATGACCGGGAACTCGCGCGGGAACCCACCCGCTTGCAAAACCCCACGCTTCACCGCCTCAGCAAGACCACGCAAATGAACATTGCAATTCACGAGCTCCGACCATGAATTGCAAATGCCAATTACCGGACGACCCCGGAAGCTGTCATCGCCCACGCCGGTTGACTTCAACCAGGAGCGGTGGAGGAACCCGTCGAGGTCGCGACGATCGAGCCATTCCGAGCTCCGGCGCCCGTTCGCGCGGTCGTAGCCACCGCTTCGCATCGTCGGCATGTCTTTCCTTTCGTAGGCCTCTCACCGTCACTGGTGCTCGAGGATGATCTTCGCGACAATCCCGCGCCGGTCGTCCATCAGCCGCACCGCCTCGTCGAATTCGGTCATCGGGAAGCGATGCGTGACGATCGGGTCGAGCTCGAGAACGTGCTCGGCGAGCAGCCCGACGACGCGCGACCAGACCGAGGCCGGGTAGGCGATGCTGCCGATCAAGGTCATGTCCTTGCCGACGAGCAAATCGGAGGGCAGGGTCAGTGTGCTCCCCTCGCCGGCGATGCCCAGCAGCACGGCCCGGCCGCCGGGACGCGCGAGCTTCGTCGCCACCTCCACTGCGGTGGGCACACCCGCCGTCTCCACGACAAGGTCGAGCTCCCCATCGACGGGCGCGCCGTCGCTTGCCATCACGAGCTCGTTGGCGCCGACTTGCTGAGCGAGCTCGAGCTCCTCCTCGCGGACGCCGTAGGCGACGATTCGCGACGGCGAATGGAGCCGCAGCAGGCTGATCGCGAGCGCGCCGAGCGTGCCAACCCCGATCACGCCCACCGCCTCGCCCGGCTCTGGGCGCGCCTTCTCAAGGCCGTGAAGCACTACCGACGCCGGCTCGACGAGCACGCCGGCGTCGAAGGAGACGTGGTCCGGCAAGCGGTGCACGACCCGCTCGGGTACCGAGACGAGCTCGGCGTAGCCGCCGGGGCGAGTGAAGCCAAGCGCCTCGATCCGCTCGCACCATTGCGTCTCGCCGCTCCGGCAGCGGCGACAGCCGGTTGCACGGGATTAGGCCCTCGCAAACGACGCGGTCGCCGGCGCGGACCGAGGAGACGTTCCCTCCGATCTCGACGACCGTCCCCGCCCACTCGTGCCCGGGGATTGCGGGGAAGTGCACCCAGCGCGGATCGGTGAAAGCGCCGGTTATCACCTCGATGTCGGTTCGGCAGAGCCCGGCTTCGCGGCTTTGCACGAGCACGTCGTCGGCGCCTACAACGGGCGCCTCGACCTCTTGGTAGGAGACCTGATTTGGTCCCTCGACGACGACCGCCTTCATCCCGGAGCTAGTCTATTTGTCGCTGAACGGCGGGGCCGTGTGGATAGGGATCGGCCAGTAGTCTAAGCGTGATGGGGGCGATCGTCGATCTTGAGCGCCGTTTCTCGTTGCTTTACACGGGTGCCCTCACCGACGTGCTCGATCGGCACAGTTACCTCCAGCAGACGCTGCCGTCTGAGCTGGTCCCGCTCCAGCCCGGAATGCGTCTCGCCGGTCCGGTCTACCCGGTGTTGGGGCGTCCTGCGCCGGGCCGCGAGTACGACCGTTCCATCCGGCGCATCCTGGAGATGCTGGGCTCCGTGCCGTCCGGACACGTCGCCGTCTACCAGACGAACGACCGGGCCGCGGCGCACTTCGGTGAGCTCTCGGCAATCTCGCTGGCATCGCGTGGCTGTGCCGGTGCGGTGATAGACGGCGGCGCGCGCGATGCCGACTACATCCTGCGCGAACAGTTCCCCGTCTTCTCTCGCTACGTGACTCCGCAGGACTGCGTGCCGCGGTGGGAGGTCCTCGCCCACGGCGAGGTGACGATCGTCGTGGGCGGCGTTCGCGTCGCGCCCGGCGACTGGATCGTCGGAGACCGGGACGGACTCGTGATTGTGCCGGGCGAGCGGCTCGAGGAGATCCTGGCCGAGGCCGAGGAGAAGATCGCGACCGAGAATGAGATCCGCGAGTCCGTGCGGCAGGGAATGATGCCGCTCGAGGCCTACGAGCGGTACGGCACCTTCTGAGCATCCGCCGGGCTGGTTCGATGCGGATCTTGGTCCTTGGTGCGGCGGGAATGCTCGGACGAAGGCTGGTGGAGCGACTTGCAAGCGAAGCGGTCCTCGGCACTGAGCGGATCTCGCACATGCTGCTCGTCGACGCGGTGCCCGTGGAGCCCGTGGCGTCCGGCGGTATTGGCGTTGAGACGCTGGTGGGCGACATCGCCGAGCTGGGGGTCGTCGCAGAGGCTGTGTCCGAACTTCCCGACGTGATCTTCGATCTAGCTGCAGTCGTCTCGGGCGAGGCAGAGGCTGATTTCGAAAAGGGCTACCGCGTGAACGTCGACGCAACTCGCCTGTTGTTTGATGCCTTACGGGCGCCAGCCCGCGGCTACCGGCCACGGCTTGTCTTCAGCTCATCGATCGCGGTGTTCGGGCCGCCATTTCCAGACGTGATCGGCGACGGGCAATGCACCACACCGGCAACCAGCTACGGAACTCAGAAGGCGATCGTGGAGCTCCTGCTAGCCGACTACACACGGCGAGGTTTTCTCGACGGCGTCGGCATCCGCCTGCCGACGATCTGCGTGCGGCCAGGTAAGCCTAACTTTGCCGCGTCGGGGTTCTTCTCCAGCATCATTCGCGAGCCCTTGAACGGCGAGCCTGCTGTCTTGCCGGTGTCCGAGGACGTCCGTCATTGGTTTGCATCGCCGCGGGCGGCGGTTCAGTTCCTGCTCCACGCCGCGATGCTGTCCAGTGATGCCCTCGGCGAGCAGCGGTCGCTGACGATGCCCGGTGTCTCAGCAACGATTGCGATGGAGATCGAGGCGCTGCGCCGCGTGGCGGGTGACGAGGCGGTGTCGCACATTCGCAGCGAACCCGACGAAGCCATCGCCCGCATGGTGGCCGGCTGGCCGCACGGTTTCGACGCACGCCGCGCCCATGCGCTGGGCTTCCGGGCAGAGGCGAACTTCGACGAGATCGTTCGCACCTATATCGATGATGAGCTGGGCGCACGGTTTACACCATCTTGATCGAGTTGATTGCTTGCGTCAGCAATCAGGCTCGGCGGTAGCAGCTCGGAGCCGCAGCGTGCCAATCTCGCCGGGTCGTAGTCGGAGGACACCGTCATCAAGCGGTTGCTGATCGGTCTCATCGATCCGGGTCCGCGTGACCGTGTGGGCACCGACGACGCGAGCCTGAGCGTGGACCGCTCCGGGGTTGAAGCAGCGCAGGATCAAGCCGTCTCCGTCCTCGGCGCCTTTCAGGCACGAGAACGCGATCTCGCCTTCGATGGCCAGCGGCGGGTCGAAGCCGACTCCGGGCGGGACGACGAGAAAGCCGCATCGGTAGTCCTGCGCCTCGCGGAGGAGCAGTAAGTCGTCGTGCAGGTCCGCGTCGAGCAGCAGCGCGTACTCGAGTTCGTGTCGGCCCGGGCACTGCCCGTCCGGGGTAAGGACCTGCGGTCCCGCGGCCTGCGGGCGGGTTTTGAGAACGCCGGCCGGCCGCGAGATGATGCCAACAGCCCGCAGCAGCGTCAGACACAGCTCGGAGCCGCCGGCGGTCGAGCGGGCCTCGTACTCGGGCAATCCCTTCGTGAGCACGGCGATCGGCCCGAGTGCGACAGCGCCGAGCGTGTGTTGTGTCGGGTCTGGCGGCTCAGCCCAATCTGTCCGCGGTCGCGGCGGCAGGAGCGTTCGGCGGACGAGCGCGAAGTGCCCCTCGGCGCGGACCGGCCCGGTGGCTGCTCCGGTCGGAAACAGGACTCGAAGGCGATGGTTGCGGGCCGGGTTGTCGATGGTGGTGCGAAGTTCGATCCGGCCGCAACCGCGCACCAGCCGCACAACCGTGACCACGGTCAGCCGCACGGTTTCTGCTAGCGGCCGGAACTCGAGGTCGAGGCCTGCAGGACGCTCCGCCTCGGCCCGGAGCTCTAGTTCCCAGACCAGCGGACCATCGGCCAGCACGCGCACAGCCACGCGGTCGCTGCGCCAGATACGTTGCCCGTCGACCTGGCAAAAGTTGTAGAGATCACCCATATCGAGCTCATCCTCAAGCACGTGGACATGCTCGAACCGCCGACCGGTGCGCTTATCGACTAGTACGAGCGTGCCGTTTGCGGCGACCTCGATCCGGAAGCGGTCACTCTCGATGACGCTCCCGTCCCGCGGCTCCGCCGGCTCTCCGCGGGGTCTCTCCACTGTCCGGGCGGCGAACCCGTCGAGCTCGACAAGAAGCTGCTCAGCACCTGGTACCTCGATCAATCCGCGCCGGCGGTAAGGCAGCGGGTTGACCACGCCGAGGCCGATCGCGTCCGGCGCGCTGGCGAAACCCTCCAGTGCCCTGTCTTGCAGCACAGTCAGCGTTCGATCAAGCGACTCGTACCTGACCAGCATGTCCCGATGAACTTCGTCACACGAGCAACCGCAAATCGAATCGTGAGGTTGACATCGGAGCAGCTCCCGCCACGCGAACTCGAAGTCCGCGCTCGGGAATTCCGTCCCCTCTTGCAATGCCACGAGCGCCGTCAGTGTCTCCACTCCCAGCAGCCGCCGCTCGGCGCGTTCGTTAGCTCGTTTCAGGTAGAGCCGCGCGGAGTTCACACCCCGGAGCACATTCTGGAGCCGGCTGCCAAGCAGCTCGCCAGTCCACCGCTGAGCATTCACCGGGTCAACCGCCCGGACATAGTCGGCATACCGAGCGATCCTCACTTCCGCGCCCGGGAGGCGCTGCTCCAATTCGGTGCACAACCGCGGTAGCTCAGCCTGCACAGGCAGATGGTCACTACCGTTACACAGCAACAGACTACTCACGCCGCCATGCTCGAGAGCCGGCCCAAAGCGCTCGACGATTCCGCGGATCCGTGCCTCGGCGTCATCCGCATCTGAAACTGCCGCGAAGTTGCTGTAGTCCGGCAGCTGCTGAAAAGCCAGGACCTCGCTTCCATCCGGCGCCTGCCAACGGAAGACCGCGCCCAGCCAGTCGAACTCATCACCAAGACCGCGCGAGAACACGAAGCTCCCGATCCCGAAGCCGGCCAGAATCTGAGGCAACTGGAGTGGATGTCCGAAGCTGTCGGGCAGGTAGCCCACCGGCGACGGCTCACTCCCGAAGCGCTCACACACAGCCCGGCCGATCAGCAGGTTACGCACGAGCGCCTCCGCCCCCACCAAAAACTCATCCGGAAGCACATAACTTGGCCCCACCTCGAGCCGCCCTTCCCCTAGCGACGCCCGCAACCGACCCTCGTTATCCGGCCGAACGGCCACGTAGTCCTCAAGCACGACTGCCTGACCGTCCAGCGTGAACGAGGCAAAGTCGGGGTCTCGCTCCAACACATCCAGAACACCATCAACGACATCCGCGAGCTCGACGCGGAAATACTCGAGAGGGCGATACCACTCCCGATCCCAATGAGTGTGCGGGACGACGAAGAACCGGCGGAGCCCGTTATGGCCGCCGCTCATCGCTCGCCGCCCGCAGCCCTCAGCGGACCTCTCTCAGATTGTGCGGACACGACCATAAGTTCGCACACCGGCACCCTCAGCGGCTCCGGGCTGCGAGTCTGGGCACCCGGCCGCTCCACGCCCGGCTGCGCTCGCGCAATGCGCGGCGTGAGCGGGCTCGTGACCAACCCTGTCAGCGGATCGGAGTTCGTCAATGCTATCCACCCGGCCAGCATCATGACCGATGTCGATCACGCCGATTGTGTCACCACGGTGGGCGCTGCGCCCCTGCGCCCGGCGCTGCGTTCACGTGGCCGACAGTCCTGTCGCCGAGACCTTGAAGGGGACCGGCAGGACCAACGACCACATCACGGTCACTGGCCCGCTGCAGATGAACGACACCCGTGTTAAACCAGGATAGCCGCAAGGGCGCCATGCCGACGCTGAACCTCACTAGTGACTGACTCGGGCTCTCGAGTCGATTGACCTCGGTCTTGTCCTTCTCACCGACCGGTCCCGAGTCGCGGTCGCGGCGACAGACCGTTTCCCGCAGCGCACGATGAAGCAAATCCGTCATGACGCAACCTCCGATCACGTGGCAGCGAAGAGCGAGTGCGTCTCTGGTGACGGTGCTGGCGCTGGTGTGCCTTGGCGGGGTCGCCTACGCGCTCGGCGGATCGAGCGCCGGGCCGCGCCACCCGAACCCACTGGCCGGTCCCTCCTCGATCCGTAACCTTGTGAAGCCCAGGAACGTGGAAGTACACGATCACGCCGGTGATCGGGAACCACTGGCCGGCGCGCTCGTCTTCGCGCCAGCGACCACCGTCCACGACGGCGGTGGCAACTCCGCCGCCGGGACTTTCACCGCCTTGAGCGGCTTTCAGCTTCAAACTGGTTCTGAGAGGCGCGGGGTCGCGCCACATGCACGCGACCGTCGGCCCGCCATCCGGAGCCGCGAATTCGCCCACTTGCTGGAAGCCCAGACGCTCGTATCCGTGGTCGTTGGAGCGGTTGCTCGACTCGAGGTAGGCCGGCAACCCGAGCTCGTCGATGGCGACAAGGTTCGCGGCGAGCAGTCCCATGCCTTTGCCGTGCCCACGGTGGTCGGGATGTGTGCCCACGAGGCTGAGGTAGTAGTGCGGCTGGTGTCGGGGGTGGTTGGTGTCGAAGTTGTCGAGGAGCGTCAGCACGGCGTCCGCGTGCGAGCCGATCAGCTCGCGAAGCAGAGGCTCGACGCGCGCTTCGTCCGCTTCGCTGAGTTCAGGCTTACCGGGCGGGATCCAGAGTGCCGCCGCGCCGCCGTCGTCTGTCATCCAGACCCAGCCGTAGGGAAGGGCGCTGTGCATGAACAGGCCCCAAAGGGCGCGGTGGTGGTCCATCCGCTTGTCGGGGTCCGGGAAGGCCCAGCTCCAGGTCGGGTCGTTGTAGAACGCGAGCGTGAATAGCTCGGTGACTCGGTCGGCTTCGGCTTCGCTCACCCGCCGGACGCTTGGCGGCGGGTCCTCTGATGAACTGTCCTTGCGCGACATCACCACCTCCTCCTTTCGCCTGACTGTGTGTCGGCGCTGGTGTCCTTCGCCAGATGATGATGCCCGGCCGGTCAGGGCGCAGCGTTGGCGGGCTCGGGGAGCGGGAGGCCAGCCAGCAGATCCTCAGTGGGAGCTTCGCCGAGGACGCCGCGGTCTGTCTCGCCCGCCTCGGAGGCCTTGACGATGTCGATCGCCACCGAGCGTACCTGGCCGGAAATCTCGGTGAGAGCGATGTCGGGATGGCGCACGGCGACGGCGGTCGCGCGCCCTGCTGCCTCCAACGCGGTCCGCAGCACATCACCGCTGCGCCACGGCTCCTGGAACTGGGCAGGCAGTTCCCAGACCGCCAAGCCAAGCTCGCGCACCGCATCGGCAAGCTCGGGCTGGGGCGGACGCCCGCTGCGCACGTATTGCAGGATGTAGCGCACGAGGACCCGGGCGTCGCGGACCGCCGAGTCGACGTGGCCGACGGTCCGGGCGTAGCGCTCGAACTCGGGACGCGCGCGGCGCCGGAGCGGCGCCCAGCGGGTGGTGTCGGTGCCCATGATCACCGCATGCCGCAGCTCACCGGCGCGGATCTCGACGTCCTGCGCCGCCCGCACGGCCGCCTCCGCTCGGCGGGTGTCGCCGGCGGCCAACGCTGCCGCGGCATCACGCAACACGCTCCCGAGCTCGCCGAACACGGTGCTGGTTGCGCGCGCGGCACCGAGCACAGGATCGGGCGGGAACACAAACGAATGTACGACCAGCGCCACCCCACCGCCAATCAGCACCTCGAGCAGACGCACTTCGGCCGTCGATGACGCCAGCGACGCGACGAGAATTGCCGACACGGCGGCCTCGGTCACCAACAGCTCACCTCCCCCGAGCACCACCGCCGCCACCATCGCGAGTACGACCAGCAGCCCGATCTGCGGCAGCCCGCTGCCAATCAAACGCACCAGCAGATCGGCCACCACGATTCCCAGCATCACCCCAGAGATCAGCTGCACTGCCCGCTCCCGCCGCTCCCCGAACGCGGCGCCGAGCGAAATCACAGCAGCGATCGACGCGAACACGGGCCGGTGCTGGGTACCCAGCAGAACCGCGATATACCATGCCCCCACCGCCGCCACGGCGGTCTGCGCGATCGGCCACAGGTGCCCGTCCATCCGTCCACGCACCACCTGAACAAGTCGTCTCGTCACATACGAGCAACCCTGCGCCGGAAGCTTCGTTACACCGAGTCCCCCAGGCGATCCCCGGGCGCATCGTCCCAAGAGCGCTCGCCCTCCCCGCGGGTGGCGGGCCGGCGCTCGCCAGATGGGAGAATGAGGACCGTGTCGAAGAAGGAACTTCCGGGCGCTCGCAGTCACTGGCCGTGGCTGTCGCTGTTGCCGATCGGCTTCGGCTCGTGGGCTCCGATCTACGCCGGCGTGCGGGCACGTGTGGGGAGCTGGATTGCCCTCGGGGTGTTCTGGTCCGCTATCGCCGTCGCGGGATGGGTCGCGTCGACCGCGAGCAGCGACCACGGCCACCACAAGTACAGCGCTGTCGCCGGTCTGCTGTTGATCCTGGCCTGGGTGGGAGCGGCGGCGACGTCGTTCGTGATCCGCCCGGCATATGAGCGGCGCATGAGCTCGCCGCTGCTGGACGCGTCCGAGCGCGCGGAGTCACGATTGCGAGACCGAAGGCGGGCGCAGCAGCTCGGGCGTGATAATCCGGCACTGGCGCGAGAGATCGGAGTGGGCCGGCCCGATATCGCCGGCGCGGCTGACGCCGGCCTTGTTGACCTCAACAACGCACCGGCATCAGTGCTGGCGAGGCTACCTGGGGTCGACGACGCGGTAGCCACCCGCATCGTTGAAGCCAGAGCACAATGCGGGGGCTTCTCGTCTGTGGAAGATCTCGGGATCGCGCTCGATCTCCCTGGTGACGTCGTCGAGGACCTACGGGATCGTTCGATCTTCCTACCGCGCTGACGATGACGCGGTAGCTCTAGGCTCAACCTGTGCCCGAGCTTCCCGAAGCGGAGCGAGCCCGCCAGACGCTGGAAGCTGTCCTCGGCCGACGGATCGCCAGTGTGGACGACCAAGACCGGTACGTGTGCCGCCCCCACGCGCCGGGTGAAATTGCCAGCGCCCTGATTGGCCACGAACTAATCAGCGCACACCGTCGCGGAAAGTTTCTCTGGCTGGAGGCCGCCGACGGGCCCACACTTGGACTACATCTCGGAATGGCGGGCCGGATCCTCGTCAACGGTCAGGACGAGACGTCCCGCTGGGACCGGTTCGCGGTCGAGTTCGATGATGGCACCCGGTTTGCGTTGAGGGACGAGCGCCGCCTCAGCCGCGCGGTGCTCAACCCCGACTTCAGCCACGTCGGCCCCGATGCGGCAAACGTCGGGCGCGAGGAATTCCAACGCCTCATCGGGGCCGGTCACACGCCGGTCAAGGCGCGCCTGCTCAACCAGCGAGCGATCTCGGGCGTGGGAAATCTGCTGGCCGATCAGGCCCTGTGGCAGGCCCGAATCGCGCCGTTGCGCAACGTCTCTGAGCTGTCCGGAGAGGATCTGGGTCGGCTCCGCCGCGAGCTTCGCTCGGCGGTCCGCTCGGCGATCCGCGGGGGCGGGGTTCACACCGGCACGTTCGTCGCGGCCCGCGGGCGCGAAGCGACGTGCCCGCGCTGCGCTCATGCGCTCGAGCGCACCGCCGTCGGCGGACGGACCACCTATTGGTGCCCGGTGTGCCAACACTGAGGCCCCGCGTGGCGGCAGCGAAGGCCGCTAAGTTGGGGTCATGACCTCCTCTTCCGACAAACACTTCGGCCTTACCGGCCTGGCGACGATGGGCGCGAACCTGGCACGCAACGTCGCCCATCACGACATCCCGGTGGCCGTGCATAACCGGACCGCGAGCCGCATGCAGACGTTCATGGACGAGCACGGCTCCGAGGGACCGCTGACCGGGCACGAGTCCGGCGAGGACTGGGTCGGCGCGCTGGCCCGGCCGCGCGTGCTTATGAGCATGGTGCAGGCCGGCGGGGCCACCGACGCGGTCATCGACGAGATCGCGCCGCAGCTCGATGTCGGCGACGTGCTGATCGACGGTGGCAACGCGAATTTTCGTGACACGCAGCGCCGACATGCTGCCTTGGCCGAACAGGGCATCCACTTCCTGGGGGTCGGAGTGTCCGGCGGCGAGGAGGGGGCATTGGATGGTCCCAGCATCATGCCCGGCGGTGATCGTGAGCCCTACGACGAGTCCGTCAAGGGGATCTTCGAGGCGATCGCCGCCAACGTGGATGGGACGCCGTGCTGTACCTATGTCGGTCCCGACGGCGCTGGCCACTACGTGAAGATGGTTCACAACGGGATCGAGTACGCCGACATGCAGCTGATCGCTGAGAGCTATGACCTGCTGCGCAATGGCGTGGGGCTGGAGGTGCCGGAGATAGCGCAGCGCTTCCAGGCGTGGAACGAGTCCGAGCTGGAGTCGTTCTTGATCGAGATCTCAGCGCGCGTCCTCTCCAAGACTGACGAAGCTACGGGCAAGCCGCTGGTCGACGTGATCCTCGATGCCGCCGAGCAGAAGGGCACGGGCCGCTGGACCGCCCAGAACGCGCTCGAGCTCGGCGTCCCGCTGACCGGGATCACCGCGGCCGTGTTTGCGCGGACGCTAAGCGCACTGAAGGAAGAGCGCGTAGCCGCTGCCGACCGGCTCGCCGGGCCGACCGCGACCGGCGCCGGCGCGGGGTCGCTTGCCGAAGATCTCGAGCATGCGCTGTACGCGTCCAAGATCGTCTCGTATGCGCAGGGCTTCGCGCAGATGGCGGCCGCGGCTGACGCTGAGGGCTGGGACGTTCACCTGGGTTCAATGGCGACAATCTGGCGAGGCGGCTGCATCATCCGCGCCCGGTTCCTCGACCGCATCCGTGAGGCCTACGACGACGACCCTAAGCTCGCAAACCTGATGCTGGCCGACTTCTTCGCCAAGGCGCTCGAGGAAGCCCAGGATCCTTGGCGGCGGGTGGTGGCCAAAGCCGCCGAGTTGGGTATTCCAACGCCGGCGTTCTCGTCCTCGCTGGCCTACTACGACGGCTACCGCCGCGCCCGTGGACCGGCCGGCCTGATCCAGGGGCTGCGCGACCTGTTCGGGGCTCACACCTACCAACGCGCCGACCGAGATGGCACGTTCCATGTCATGTGGGGCGAGGACGGGCGTGAGGTCAAGTCCTGACGGCGCTACGGGACCACGGCTGAGAGCGCCGCAGCCAGCCCTGGCCCAGAGCCAGTCTGTGGAGACTAGCCGCGAATACTTGTGAGATGCGGCATGCCGTCTTGACAGCCTGGGGTCCGTTGGTGAGGGTCCAGGCTGAGATGGCACTAGGGAGCAAGGGCGCACACTCTGGCGGGAACGCCTCAGTGCCGTTGGATGCCGAGGTGCAGGCTTTGACACTCGAGCAATCCAAGACGCAGGCGCGGAGGGCGATTGCCGAGGCACAGCAGGCCACGCTCGAAGCAGAGCCGCCTTCGCCGCAATCAAAGCCGCGCAACGGCACAGTCGAGATAGGGAACAAGACCGGTCTCGTCGCGGGAATTGTCGCCCGCGCCCTTGTCGAGGAGGGTGTCCGTGAAATCGTCCAGGCCGTAGCGAATTTCCTTCGAGATACCACGACACTTGTGGTCGACGACCGCGCGCTGATCGCGACGGACTGGTGCTACGCGATGGTCCGCCGCGAGCTTCAGGCACAGCTGCAGTCCTTGGCGACCGCGCTGCGGTTCTTTGCCTCCGACGCCCAGCCCGATCAGCGGCGGTTTGAGTCGCCCGGGCCGGCTATCGCCGCGCCCGCGCTGCTCACCGCCATGACGTCAGCCCCCGCAGTTATCGGATCCGCTGCCGACATCGCTGGGATGTTCCGCGCCAGCCACGCGGTCTCTGCCGCCGAGGGGGCGATTGACACGACTCCGCTGATCGCCGGGGTAGCCGGCGCATTACACAGCCAGGCTTGCGACGTCATCGTTGACGGATTTCAGCTCGCTGAGGGTCAGATCATCGAGGACTTCTTCGCGGCCCGCGCGGACCGAGTGACGCTCGAAGCTCGCCTGCTGGCCGCTCAACAAGAATCCGAGCCGGCCGAGCGAAGCATCGACGACCTCCGGAACCAGCTGACTGATGCGGGGACGGCGTACGACAAGGCGCTTGGTGAGGTGCCTGAGCCCCCTGGCCTTGAATATCTGAGACAGCACGTCGAGCGCCTTCAAAGCAACCTTCTCGATGCTGAGCACGAGATCGCGCCGCTGCGCGCTTGGGCCGCCGCCGGGCAGGCCGCGATCACCATCTGGGATGCCTTCGCGGCCGTGGTCGCGACCCCGGCCGCCGGCGAACCGTATCCGCCGCTGGTGGCGGCCGCGCTGCGGGAGCGGCTGCACGAGGGCGAGAAACCTGTCAGGCACGTGCTCTACGTCGGCCTCGAGGGAGCGGGCGGGGAGACGATCACCAGGCGTTCGTTGCTTCGTACCCCGCGCAAGGTCGGGATCGTCGTTGGTGCCCAACTATCCTGGCTATTGCTGAGCACTGCCAGCGGTGAGCTGGTCGCGGCAGGATCCAAGCCGCTCCTGGGCCAGCTCACCTACGACCTCGAGGACCCCTCGCTCACCAACTTCCGGCGTATGTTCCCACAATGGAGGCGATCGTAAGCAGCATTCGACGTGCCCCACGAGGGTGCGTTAGCGGTGTGATTACGCGAGTTCTCGCGGGGCGGGGCTGGTGGTCGCCCAAAGGTCGCCGCGCCGCATTCCAACCAGCATCCGGAGGGCGGCGGATGGGGATTCCGGATCGTGGAGCAGCTAGAGGCGCGCTGGGGTGCCGAGCGACCCGACGGATACCGCGTCTGGGCTGCGCTCGCAGCACGAAGAGAGCTCGTTACAGGCGTTCTAGAGTTCGCCGCGCGAATGTTAGAATCCGATTAGCCGCAGCTTCTGTCGCTTTAGCGGAGGCTTCGTGGTTGCTCTGAAGACTGGGACTCGGGTGGCCGAAGGCCTTCGTCCTGGGGGGCCGTCGGCCAATGAAGTTGACGATCTGATGCTTGCGCTGAGATGCTTGCAGACGACCGCCCGCCCCAGCCTCATATGACTGATCTCGCGTCGAACGACGCAAACCCCACGTCTGCGCTCCGGATCCACCAGATCCGCGATGAACGTGGCCTCGTGCTCGAGCTTGGAGGCGAACTCGATCTCGGCTCCGCGCCCTACTCGAGCGGCAGCTGACCGAAATGGAAGACGAGAGCTCGGGCCGAGTCCTGATCGACCTGAGAAACCTGACGTTCATGGACAGCACAGGGCTCGCTTGACGGCGGCCATGGGAATCTCCCCGTAGGCGGCCATCGAAAGTCCCCACTGATGGCCATCGGATCTCCCCATGGGTGGCCATCGGATCTCCCCACGACGAGCGTTCTGTCCTGAGCGGCCTGTAGCTCCCGGCGCTTCGTCATCGAGGCGCGTCGAGGAGGCGGGCTTGAAGAAAGCAGAGGAAGTCATGGAGATTCTGGAGGCGTTCGATTTGGCTGGTTCGCTGCGGGGAGCGGCGGAGTTGTGCGGGTGTGATCACAAGACGGTCGCGCATTGGGTAGCGGTCCGGGACGCTGCTGGTGGCGGGCTGCCGGTGTCGGTCAGGCCGCGGCCGATGGTCGACCGGTTCGCGGCGAAGATCGAGGAGTTGGTCGATCGTTCGCGCGGGAAGATCCGGGCGGATAAGGCGCACGAGACGCTGGTCGCGATGGGCTATTTGGGGTCGGAGCGAACGACGCGTCGGGCGGTCGCGGACGCGAAGCGCCGCTGGCGGCAGGGGAATGGGCGTCGGTACCGGCCGTGGATCCCGGAGCCGGGGCTGTGGATGCAGTGGGACTATGGCGACGGGCCCGAGGTTGGCGGCCGCTCGACGGTGTTGTTCTGCGCGTGGTTGGCGTGGTCGCGCTTCCGGGTCGTGTTGCCGTTGTGGGACAAGACGATGCCGAGCGTCGTGATGGCGCTTGATCGGACGCTGAGACGGTTCGCGTCCGCGCCGACGTACGCGTTGACCGATAACGAGAAGACCGTGAGCGTGGATCGGGTGTGCGGGATCGCGGTCCGCAACCCGCAGATCGTGTCGGTGGGTCGCCAATACGGGTTGACGGTCGCGACCTGCGTGCCGGCGGATCCTGAGAGCAAGGGCGGGTCAGAAGCGACGGTCAGGATCGCCACGGCGGATCTGGTCCCGACCGACCATAACCTCCGCTCGGCGTATCGGGATTTCGCCGAGCTGGAGTCCGAGTGCGAGCGGTTCTGCGAGCGGGTGAACGCGCGCGAGCACCGGATCACGCGCCGGGCGCCGGTGGTGATGCTCGCCGAGGAGCGCGAGCGGATGCATCCGCTGCCTGCGGTGCCGCACACGGTGTGCTTTGGGCAGACGCGCAAGGTCGACCGGCAGTCGACGATCTCGGTTGGTAGTGCGATCTACTCAGTCCCGAGCTCGCTGGTGGAGGAGCGGGTGTGGGCCAGGGCGCATGGGTCGGAGTTGATCGTGGTGCATGTCGACTCGCCGGAGGGGCCGCGTGAGGTCGCCCGGCACGAGTTGACGACGCCGGGCCGGCCGAGCATCAAGGATGAGCACTATCCGCCCCGCCCGGCGGGCGCGCTGGAGCGTCGCCCACGGGCCCGTTCGCGGGAGGAGGCGGCGTTCTTGGCGCTCGGACCGGGCGGCGAGCAGTGGCTGATCAAGGCGGCCGCGGCGGGCGCGACGCGGGTCAGACGGAAGATGGCTGAGGCGGTCGACCTCGCCAAGCTGCACGGCGCCGAGCAGGTCGAGCATGCGCTGAAGGTATGCGCTGAGGCGGGCCGCTTCAGCGACGGTGACCTGGCCGCGATCCTCGCGCATCAGCGGGCGGGGACGGTGATCCCGTTCCCCGCCCGCGCGTCGGAGGACTCCTCGTTGCAGCGCTCGACTCGCAGCTGGGAGGGGTTCGGGCGATGAGCGGCTATCGATGCGAGGCGGAGGCGTTCGCGGGCCCGGCACGCGAACGGCTGCTCTACGGAGCCCGGCAGCTGTTGGTGCGCGTGCGGCTTCACGACGGGCCGGGCGCCGTCGATGATCACGGCCGGCCGACCAACCTGCCGGACGCGTATACCGATCTGCGGCCCGAGCAGGCGCGCCAGCTCGCGCTGGCGTTGCTGCAGGCGGCCGAGGACGCCGAGCGGCAAACGCTCCAAGCGAACTGGTGGAAGCAGGAGGCCGCGCGATGAGCGATTACCGCGACAGCGTCCACTGCCGGATCGATCCCGAGCAGGTCTGGCAACCAGACGGCGGGCGGCCGGTGCAGGAGATCAGCGTGATCATGACCGACGATCACCGCTTCGACTGCCGGCGGGAGCGCTGCTGGTTGCCGCCGGCGATCTGCACGCTCACACCCAATGAGGCGCGCGAGTTCGCGTCAGAGCTGCTGGAGTTCGCCGCGCAGGCGGATCGGATCGGAGCACGGCTATGACCGTCAAGCTACCAGCCCCGCCGCCGCTGCCCGACGAGCTCGACCGGCTGCTCAGACGACTGCGGCTGCCATACGTTCGGCGGGCGGCGCCGGACGTGCTCGCGACCGCCAACTCACAACGCTGGGAACACGCCGAAGTCCTCAGGGTGCTGCTCGCCGAGGAGGCAGCCGGCCGCGACCACGCCACGATCACTACCCGCAGGCGCGCTTCCGGGCTGCCCGCCGGCAAGACGTTCGATGCGTGGGAACCCCAGGCGTCGGCGATCCCGAAACCCACCCAGCAAGCGCTGCGCACGCTCGAATGGATCGACCGCGCGGAGGTGCTGTGCGTTTGCGGGCCCAGCGGCACCGGCAAGAGCCACTTCGTCGAGGCGCTCGGGCATTTGGCGATCGACAAGGGCAAGACCGTCGCGTGGCACACGCTCGAGACGCTCGCGGTCCTGTTCCGCCGCCACCGCGCCGATGACAGCGTCAGCAAAGCGATCAGCAAGCTGATCCGCGCCGATCTGATCATCGTCGATGACGTCGGGCTGTTGCCGGTCTCGGCCGACGCGGCCGAGGCGCTGTTCCGAGTCGTTGACGCCGCCTATGAGAAACGATCGCTCGCGATCTCGTCGAACATTCACCCTTCCGGGTTTGACGAGCTGATGCCCAAGACGCTCGCGACCGCGACGGTCGAGCGGCTGCTGCATCACGCGCACGTGCTGATCACCGACGGCACCGACAGCTACCGACTCGCCCAGGCGACCGCCGGCAAGGGGGTGAGGCCCCTGACCTGAGACGGACTTTAAGCGACCATCGCCGCGGCGCCTCGCCCTCCCGGCTCGGCCCCCGCGACGACGGTCGCTCTCCCACCCGGTCGTGGGGAGAACTCATGGCCACCAGCGGGGAGAAAAGATGGCCGCCGGTGGGGAGAACCGATGGCCGTACTTGGGGAGAAACCGATGGCCATTGACACTCGCTCTGGTGATCCGGGCTGGACAAGCCGCCCAGAACAACGGCCATCAACTCCGTCTTCGCCGCGGGTCAAAGCAGGTGCAGCGACTCTTCGAGCTGACCGGAGTCGTTGACCGGCTCACGTTTGACGACTAGGGGGCGCGGGGCGGCGGTCCAACGGGTCGCCGCACCCCGCCCCGCGACCGCCCCAGCTGCCGACCACCCCGGCAGCCGACCACCCCGGCAGCCGAACCGACCACCGACGGGGCTGATCCTCTACTGGTGATCAGCTCGATCTTGTCCCAGCACGCTCCGACGCTCGAGACCCGGAGCTCCGCCTCATGGACAACCGTTCCTGGCGCGAGTGCGGCCACGGTACACATCTGTTCGTGCTCGCGACTGTTATCGCCCTGGCCATCATTTCCGCGATCGCCATTGGCGTCATTGCCGCCGCGGCGATCGTTCCCGCCCCCGAGCGATGATCGTCATTGCGGACGACCATCGGCTCAGTGGCTTCACACTCGAGCCTGGTCGCCTTGGTCACCGATCCGCTGACGGTGGAGCCGTCGTTCAGCGCGATCCTTAACACGCCGTTGGTGAATGACATCACCGTCCCTGCGGTCCGTTCACCGCCAACGTGGTTGTCGCTGCCGAAGCGCCTGAGGTGATCACGCGCGTGGTGACCGCGCGCGTGGTGAGCATGTGGGCGATCGTGACGGCGATGATGATCGCGGGCGAGCGCAAGCACCGGTGCCGTGGCGAGCAGCGCTGTGCTCGCGAGCGCTGTGAACAGAATCCTTCTCATCGAGATACCTCCTCGCGTCGTTCCGCTGCTGGCGGCAACGCGTCCGTGAGGCTTTAGAGAGGAAGAGCTGATCGGCGAGAGCTGATCGGCGCAAAAAAGGTCACGTCAGTTTTCGGAGCTCGAGGAACCGTTGCTCCCGCTCGAGGATTGTGCAGAGCCTTCACCGCTGCTCGAGCTCGAAGCTCCTTCAGTCCCGGAGCTCTCCGTGCCCGCGGGCGCGCCCCCCGGGCCCAAGCCCGCCGTCCGCCCTGAGCCGCCCGAGCCCGCAGAACCGCCGCCCGGGCCCGAGCCACCCGTGCCCGCAGAGCCACCCGGCGAGGCAGAGCCGCCGGGACTCCGGCCGTCCTCTCCGTGACCGCCGTTAGATCCGCTCGCGGGATGGCGCCCTCCCGAGGGCCCGCCGTGGGAGCTGCTCGCGGAGTCGCGGCCTCCCGACGGCCCGCCCTTGGACCGGCCTCCGGAGTCCCGACCTCCGGAGCCGCGGTGCGGGGAGCGCCCGTCCGCCTCCCCACCGCTCCGATCATTGCTATTGGCGAACGGGCTGCCGCTCACCTCCGGGCCCGAATGCGTAGGTATCGCACTCCGGACAGGAGTGATCGTCGATCGGAGCTGGGGACCGGCCCTATCTCGCTGCCCCTGGCGGCGAGGGCCGAAGCCGCATGTGTCCTTGCCGCGCGACGGGGCGGTGTTGCCCGAGGCGCGAGGAGACAAGTCCGGTCGCGAGCGCGCTGGAGGCGACCAGCGCCCCGAGTTTGAGCGCCGCGCCCCCGAACCAGCCTGCGGTGCCGGCGCCGATGGTTGTCTCAGATAGCTGGTCGACGCCGGATCCGTACGTTGCCCCGGCGGCCCATCTGGCGAACGGGAAGTGAAGGATCGCGCGGGCAGCCGTCCGCAGGGTTGCCCGGGACCGATGCACGAGCTGGCGCACGGCGCCTTCGGAGAGAGCCATCGAGCTAGCGACCTCTGCTCTGCCGCGGCCCCGAGTCGACGTCTCCACAAAGGCGTCGTGCTGGCGGGCCGGTAGCCGCGCAATCTCCCACAGGGCGTCACGGACGAAGATTCGCTGCTGGCCCTCGTCTTCCAGCGCCCCTCGGCTGCTCAGCACTGGATCCAGCTGAGCCTCCGGAAGAGCCAGCCCCGCAGGTGTCGCACCTCGGCTCCCGCACGCAAGGGACTAGACGCTCGTCGGATTGCGAGCTGAGAACAGCTCCGATAGCCATGGGCTCATGACCGCCAGGACTCCACCAGGGCGAAGACCCTTCCCGCAATCGGCCCGCCACTCGGACTGGGGAAGGAATTCCTGGTGCCGGCGTCCTTATCGGTAGCGGCCCAGAACGCCGCGACCTACGGCTAGACAGGAGAGTGACAGTGCGTGCTTCGATGAAGTTCCTGATCCCGACGCTTGCCGCCGCAGCACTGCTAAGCGCCTGCGGCAGCAGCTCCAGCAGCTCGAGCAGCAGCGCCGCTTCCACCCAGCCGGCGTCATCTAGCGGAACCTCGGTGGCGCTTGTCAAGACGGCATCGAACTCGACCGTGGGCGGCAAGATCCTGATCAACGCCAGAGGAATGACGCTGTATCACTTAAGCGGGGAGAAGGCCGGGAAGTTCATCTGCACCAGTAAAGGGTGCCTCCAGGCATGGCACCCGATTCTCGCCCCGGCTGGGGGCAAGCCGACGGGCAGCGTCGCTTCACTCGGTGTGGTCAAGCGTCCCGATGGCACCGAACAGGTGACCTACAAGGGGGAGCCGTTGTATACGTTCGCGCAGGACAGCGCGCCGGGTCAGGTCCACGGTCAGGGCATCAAGGATGTCGGCACATGGCACGCCGTCACCGCGGGTGCCAGCGCCAGCGCTCCCGCTGCCTCAGGCAGCACCACGGCGGCCAGCAGCAGTAGTAGCAGCAGCGGTGGCGGCGGCGGTTACGGATACTGATTGATTCGAACCCTCGGCCCGGATCTCGACAGCGCAACGCGAGCACAGATTCGATTGACCATCGCGCGGCTCTCCTCCTCACCCGCGGTGTGGCTCAGTGTCGTGCTGCTCGCCGGGTGCGGAGCGATGTCGTCGCCTGCGACGACCAAGGGCGAACGATCGCGATCTGCCCTGGAGTTCTACCTGCGGCAGATCGAGCCGCTCAGACTCGGGGTCAATCGGCTGCTCGCCAACGCTGATCCGATCCTTGAAGCCTTTCGCGAGCGTAAGATCACACCCGCTCAGGCGGCCACCCGGATGGACCAGCTCGAGCGCCGCTTCGCCGCCTACACGCCCCGGTGCTTCTTACGCCGGCGGGAAGCTTTGCGGCCGTTCGGCACGTCATTAGGAGCTAGATGCTCACGCGGATGAGCCGCCCGTATATCGCTGCCGCGCTGGGTGCGCTGACAGTCCCGCTTCCGGCCGGCGCCGCGACCCTCGGTGGCGCGCCGCACCGGCAGGTCCGCCAGGCCCGAGCCGCGGACCGCGCACCGCGCACCGCTCAGCTTGGTAGCTGTGCCCAGGATCCCGGTCACCGGAGAGCCGATTCGATTTACCGTCGTCGGCGCCGCTCCCGTTGGGGCGGACTACAAATGGGATCTCACCGGGCGGAGAACTTACCTCTTCAATACCGGTGGCACGCCACCCATGAGCGACCGGCTCACGATGCCGGGAAGCTATCGCGTGACTGTGCGCGTCACCAATGGTGCCTTGACGCGCGAGGCGGTAACGACCATCACCGGTTGGCGCTCACGGGGTATCGTCGTGAACGAGGAGGTTCCTGCGTGAGTTATGTCGGGACGAGCGAGGGTGCTGGGAGCCGCCGGTGGGCGGCGGTCGCGGCGTCGGTCAGGTAGGCCAGCGGCGAGCGGTGTTGCAGGCGGCAGGTCTCGCGGATGGATTGGATGCGTTCGATCCAGCGGCTGCCCTGCTCGCACTGGGTGCCGCCTTGAAGGCGGCGCATCAGGACGGCGTGTCTGACGGCGCGCTCGGCGGCGTTGTTCGTCGGGTCGATCTGGAGGTCGGGAACGTCGCAGAAGGTCCACAGCGCGTCGTACTCCTCCAACAGTCCGGCGGCGAAGTTCGCTGTCTTGGTGTGGTGGCCGGTGGCGCATTGCTCGAGCAGTACACGGATCTGCGCTCGCGGCGGCGCCAGCTGGTCACTGAGCCAGTCCGGGTCGTGGCCGTCGGTCAGGAACTCTCGGTGGATAGCGATCACTTCGCGCGCGAGCTTGACGAGTTGTGTGCCGCGGCGGCCGGCCGCCCCGGTGCGCTGGGAGACCTCGACCAGCTGGCGAATGACGTGGCACCAGCAAAGTTGTTGTTGGAGGACGTCGAGGAAGTGATAGCCGGTGTACCGGTCGCTGATCACGAACCCGCCGAACTCATCGCCCAGCAGCGCCTTTGCCGCCTTTTGGGACCGGGTCGGGTCGATTCGAAAACACGCCACCAGCGCCGACGCCGCGACCCACAGCCACTGCTGAGCTCCCTGAAGGCGCCACGTCGTCTCGTCCATATGCACGGCCTCGGCCTTGCGGATCGCGTCCCGCAGCTCAGCCCACGGATCGGCGAGGATCGCGCTCATCCGCATGATCGCGTTGTCGATCGACCCCGTCGATGCCGGGATCCGGAACACCTCAACGACCGTCTGACGGACCTGGTCACGCGAGAGCCTAAACACGCCGGCGAGCATCGCGATATGCGCATCGATACGCGGCCCGAACCCCGACAGGGCACCCGCCGACAGCTGCGCGAGCGTCGCCTTCTGACACGCCGGGCAGCGCAACCGCAGCCGGGCGTGCTCGAACACCAGCGGGCGGATCACCGGCAACTCGAACTGCTGATGGCACACCGGATCGCCGACCCGCTCCTCGCTGCCGTCAAACACATGCCCGCAACCGCAACAGTCAGGCAGATGCGCGACCCGCTTGTCCAGCCGCTCGGGCGCGACCAGCTCCCGGGTCTTGCCCCGATGCCCCGGCTGGCCGCCGGACTTGCGCATCGAGCGCTTGTACGCCTCCCGCGCCAACCGGCGACGCTCGGCCCGAGACGCCGGCGGATCCGACGACGGCGGCTTGTCGCTATTCCCCGAGTTCTGGCCAAGGCGACGCTCGAGCTCCTCGACCCGCTCACGCAGCAGCACGACCTCGTCAAGCAACGCCAGCACCAGCTCCCCCGCCGGCTCCCCGCCCGCCAACCCGATCGCCTCTACCTCGTCACGCCGCACGCACGCAAACTTCCATGCAACACGCAGGAACCCTGCTCACAACCACGACACCCCCCTGAACGCCTACCATCACCGTGCGCCACAGCGGGCACTCTGAGGGAACTGTGTCCGGAAAGCCAACGACCGGCGAGCGCGCGCGAGGCCCGAACACGACAGTCGGCCGTCAGAGCGTCGTCATCGCAGGCACACCCGCTCCGGTCCCCCGTCTGCGTCCGATTCGCGATCTGAAGGTCGGCCGCGGTGCGATTGGCAAATTACCCAGTACTGGCCGCCCGCGCTCGAGCAAGACAGCGGTCGCCGCTCGGACCGGTCACGCCTCGCGGAACCTCGGATTGGTCCGGAGGACGCATCGTCCTCGCCGCGTCGGACCCGTGCGCCACCCACCCAGGATTGCGGTCGCGGCGCTCGGCGCGAAAAAGCACGCGACATCCAT
Organism: uncultured Solirubrobacterales bacterium; assembly: GCA_963836065.1. Classification (GTDB taxonomy): domain Bacteria; phylum Actinomycetota; class Thermoleophilia; order Solirubrobacterales; family Solirubrobacteraceae; genus Palsa-465. The sequence goes on along the minus strand of CAWIII010000002.1, from coordinate 247,419 downwards.
CGCTGTCCAGAGCGCCCACGCCGCGTCTGACCCGGGCGTGACGATCGCTGATTTCCGGTTCACCCCCAGTTCGACCACAGTGCACGTCGGTGCAAGATCCACGTGCGCAAGGGCGACCTGGAGTGGGCGTTCGACACCGCTGGGCGCCACGAGTCCGCCGACGACGCTCGCCAGCGCCGCGTCCATACCGGCAACGACCACCACGCAATCGGCGCGCTCGAGGTCCGGAAGCGCCTAGGCGATCCGGTGGAGTCCGGGCCGACGTTGGCATCAACACCTCAATGCTGCTGGCGGGCAGAGTCTTCTCCTCTCTCCATGCTCGTTAGCTGACGAGTCCAAAGCCTCCCCTGAAACGACACTCTAAGTGCGAGCGACGCGAGGCTACAAGACATCCTGACCGCTGGTCGGGCGGCTCCAAGACCCGCGGCGCGGCCGACGCGCGCAGGTAGAGTTGAGGAAGTTTGGACGAGTTCACAGGCATCAAAGCACTCGAGGAGGCGCGGCTGGGCTCCTCTTGTCTGCCCGACCGCGGCTTGGCCACCGCTTTGTTCTTGGAGCTACGCGTCGGCAAACCGCCGCTGCTCGAGGGAGAGGCGGGTGTCGGCAAGACGGAGGCCGCGAGGGCGCTCGCCTCCAGCCTCGGCCTGCGCCTGATCCGGCTGCAGTGTTACGAAGGCCTTGACGTGGCGCACGCCGTGTACGAGTGGAATTACACGCGCCAGCTGTTACACATCCATATCGGGCTCGATAGAGTCCCACACCCGCGTGACCGGGGCGTTGCAAACCCGCGATCCCGAGCAGGCGCTCGAGCCGGCGGCGGCGACCGTCGTCGACTGGGCGAGTGGAACCCCGATCGGCGCGTCGTTGAAGAAGTTCAACGACGATTTCCCTACGTGGATCGTTTCTTACCCGGACACAACATCGCAAGTTTGGAAGACCTTGCGCAGACAGTGTCCGCAATCGACAGGAGGCATGCAGCATGAAGGAGTTGTTGGAGGACATCGATCGTTGGCGCGCGGAGGGCGAGCGGGTGTGCGTGGCCACCGTGATCGCGACGCGCCGCTCGGCGCCGCGGCCGATCGGCTCAAGCTTTGCGATCTCACAGAGTGGGCAGCTCGCGGGCTCAGTCTCCGGTGGCTGCGTCGAGAGCGATATCTACCAGGAGGCGCAGGAGGTGTTCGACTCGGGGAACCCGAAGCTGCTCTCCTACGGGATCGCCGACGAGCAGGGTTGGGAGGTCGGCTTGCCATGCGGTGGCGAGATCGACGTGTTTCTGGAGCGGCTCCCTTGAAACCGCTGGTCGCACGGCTCGGAGAGCTTGCGGCTGCCGACGAGCGCGGCGTGTTACTCACTTTCATCGACGGTGACGACGCCGGGACCAAGCTCCTGTGGCTCGAGTCCGAAGGCGGGGATCAGGTCTCCGCCGAACTCGACGCCGCCGCGCGCGAGGTGGTGCGCTCAGGTCGCAACCGGCTGCTCGAGCTCGCGGGGACTCGGGTGTTCGCCGAGGTATACGGGCCACCTCCGCGGCTGTTCATATACGGTGCCGTCGACACTGCCGAAGCGCTCTGCCGCGCCGCAAAGCTGATCGGTTGGAAGGTGATCGTTGCCGATGCGCGGCCGATGTTCGCGACCAAGGCCCGCATCCCCAGCGCCGATGAGCTCGTAGTCGCCTGGCCTGATGAGGCGTTCGCACAGGTGGCCCCCGACCACCAAACTGCGGTGTTGGTGTTGACACATGAGGACAAGTTCGACCGGCCCGCCCTAATGGGTGCACTGCAGACGGAGGCGTTCTACATCGGTGCGCTCGGCTCGCGCCGCAACCAGGAGCGTCGCCGTGGGCGACTCCTGGAGGAGGGCGCCGAGGAAGCGGCGCTCGCGCGGCTCTCGGGACCATGTGGACTGGACGTCGGCGCCGAGACGCAAGACGAGACGGCGATCTCGATCATCGCCGAGATCCTCGCCGTCAGAGCCGACCGCTCAGGCGGCCGTTTGCGAGACGCCGAGCAACGGATCCACGCCCAGGTCGACTGAGTAGATCCCAGATACGGGCGGGTGCTGGGCTTCGGGATCGAGCGCCAGCAAGACCTCTCCTTCCAGGGCGTCTACCGCCTCGCAGCGGGCGGGGGGTGAGCCCGAGTTGGTGGTCGGCGAGGGGGAGTTCAAGGAGCCAAACGGCCTCTGCTTCTCCCCCGACGAAGCCCGCCACGGAGCCGACGCCGGCTACGAGGTGATCGTCGTCTCCGATCGGACCTCGACGACGGGCGAGGAATGGCAGAACGCCGCGCTCAACCATGCGATGACGAACGTCGGGCGTGGTCGGTCCCCTCCACCACGAGCGTCACCGAGCCGCGGAGGATCATTCCGAGTTGCTCGTGAGGGTGACTGTGGCGGGCGACGATCGCGCCGGGCTGGAGCTCTACGAGGTTGAGCATCGCCCCTTCGCCGAACACCGCCTTCGCCATCGCACCCTCGGCGAGCGGGAAGCTGGGCAGGCGAGCAAAGGAGGTGAACTGCGGCTCCACGAGCCGGCAGTATCGACGTCCACCTGCGCGAGCGCAAGCTCACCAGAAGCGGCCGACCGCCTGGCCGCGGCGTCGGTAAGTGCGCGGCAGTGGGGGTGACGGCTAACAGGGCGCCGGCGCCGCCGCCTCGCCCTGGGCCCGCGCCTGGCTCAGCGACGCCGTCGGTGTCAGCGCTTCGGGGTCGGTCAGCAGCTCAATCACAGCCGGTCGGCTGGCCGCGCGGGCGCGGGCGAGTGCAGATGCGAACTCCCCGCCGTGCTCCACGCGCTCGGCGTGGGCACCGAACGCGGCACCGAGCGCGGCGAAGTCCGGGTTCACCAGGTCGGTGGCGATCACGCGCCCGGGGAAGCGGCGCTCCTGGTGCATCCGGATCGTGCCCAGCATTCGGTTATTGGCGAGGATCACGATGACCGGCAAGCGCTCCTGGACCATCGTCGCCAGCTCCTGGCTGGACATCTGAAAGCAGCCGTCGCCCGCGAGGGCAATGACGGTGCGGCCGGGGTTCAACAGCGCTGCAGCCAGCGACGCCGGTATCCCGTACCCCATTGCCCCGCTCTGGGGGGCAAGCTGCGTGCCCCACTGCCGGTAGCGGAAGAAGCGATGTAGCCAGATGGTGAAGTTGCCAGCGCCATTGCAGAGGATCGCATCATCGGGCAGCTCCGCACGCAGCACCTCGATCACCTCGCCGAGTTCCACCCCCGCCGGCGGGCGCTGGGTCGCGGGACGCTCGGACCATGCCTCATATTGCGCCCGGGCCTCGCGGGCCCAGGGCGCCCAGCGCTCGCCGCTCACGCCTGCCGAGGTCTCGAGCGCGGCCGCGAACGAGCGCACACTCGAGACGATCCCGAGACGTGGCTGGTACACGCTTCCCAACTCCCCCGGATCCGGATGGACGTGAATTAGCGCCTGCTCTGGCACCGGCGGCCGCAGGAGCGAGTACCCCTGCGTCTCGATCTCTGTCAGCCGCGGGCCGACGGCGATCAGCAAGTCCGCTTGGCGGATCCGCTCCGCCAAGCGCGGGTTGATACCCAACCCAACATCGCCGGCGTAGCAGTCGAGCAAGTTGTCGACGATGTCCTGCCGGCGGAAGGACGCCCCCACGGGCAGGCGACTGGCCTGCGCCCAGGCACTCACACGCGCGCATGCCTCCGTGTCCCACGGTCCCCCGCCGACCAGCACGAACGGACGCTGCGCGGCCTCAAGCATCCTCGTCAGCTCGCCGATCTCGCGCGCGTCGGCGGCCGGTTCGTGTGGAGCGTACGGCCCGGCGTCGGTTGCCCGGCTCTGCTCGGAGAGAACGTCTTCGGGAAGCGAGACGACGACCGGGCCCTGCCGTCCGCTGGCGGCAAGAGCGAATGCGCTCGCCACGAACTCGGGGATCCGGTCAGCCTCGTCCGCCTCGAACACTCCCTTGGCGATCGATCCGAACACCTGCCGGCAGTCGATCTCCTGGAAGGCCTCGCGTCCGCGATGCCCGCGCGCCACTTGCCCAACGAACAGCACCAGCGGCGTCGAGTCCTGCCGCGCGGTGTGGAGACCAACCCCAGCCTGCATGGCGCCCGGCCCGCGCGTAACCAGGCAGACGCCGGGTCGCCCGGTGAGCTTGCCACTCGCTTCGGCAGCATTCGCCGCCGCCGCCTCGTGTCGGCACGTCACCAGCCGTAGACGGTCACGGTGGTCCAGCAATCCGTCCAGCAACGGCAGGTAGCTCTCACCAGGAACGCAGAAGGCCAGCTCGCACCCGTGCAGCGCGAGCTGGTCGGCGAGCAGCTTTCCGCCCGTCCGCGCGACGGTCACAAGCGCCCCGGCCTTACCGACCAGCGGCTCGTCGACGAACACCGTAACCAGCGACTGGCCGGTGACGACGGCTCAACGAGGCAGCTCCGACTCGAAGAACGGCGCCGGCCTCAAGACGCGATTACGCTGCTCGACGAGCATCGGCCTGATTTTCTGCACGTAGGCTTGCCAGCTCGGATTCGCGGCCAGACGCGCGCGGCGCTGCACCCGATCCTCGAAGCTGTCGTACGCCCACATGTGCACCACTTGGTTTAGCGACGGACCCACCTCGGTCGAGTAGTACCCGACCATCCGGCCGAGGATCTCTCGCTGGATCTCGAGTCCCTCGTGCTCATACAGCTTTAGGTACTCGGGCACCTTCCCGGGGTGCAGCGTGTACTCGCGCATCTCGACGATCATCACTCGATCCGTCCGTGTCTCGGCGGCCATACTAACGATCAGCGCGAGGCGCGCGCAACGCCTGGCGGCTGCTCGTTGGAGACGGTAGGGTGAGCGCAGGATGGAGCTGGTCAGGATCGACGCCACGGAGGAACGGGCGCTGATCACTCAGGTGCTCACCCGTCTGGGTGCCCGGGAGGACGAAACGGTCGACCAGGCCGAGATGCTGGTCGAGGGAGACCTGCGCGGCCGGCCCTCGCACGGCGTGCAGCGCCTGCCGGTGATCGCTGACCGGATCCGGCAGGGACTGATCTGCCCGGGCGCGAGGTACGAGTCGATCTGGGCGGGGGAGGCGATGCTTACGGTTGATGGAGCGCACGGCTTCGGTCCCCACATCGCGATGCGCGCCACCGCGGCGGTGAGTGAGCGAGCCCAGCGGACCGGTGTCGCCGCCGCGGCGATCCACAACGCAAGTCATCTCGGGATGCTCGCGCCGTACGTCGAGCGACTGGCCGGCCGCGGCCTGGTGGCGCTCGCCTTCACGACCAGTGAGGCGCTCGTCCACCCGTGGGGTGGGCGGGTGGCGCAGCTCGGGACCAATCCGATTGCCGTCGCGCTTCCCACCGACGAGGACCCGTTTGTGATGGACATGGCGACCGGCGCGATCTCGAAGGGAGAGGTGATCGCGCGCGTCCTTCGGGGAGGGGAGCTCCCACCGGGCTCGGCCCTCGACGCCGAGGGCTACCCGACAGTCGATCCCCTCGCCGCCGATGGCGGTGCCATCTCTCCCTTTGGCGGCGCCAAGGGCTTTGCGCTCGGCCTCGCGCTTGAGTTGCTCGTCGCCGCGCTTACCGAGAGCGCTCTGGGCGAGCAGGTGCGCGGGACGCTCGACGTCACCGATCCAGTGACCAAAGGAGACCTCTTGATCGTGTTCGCCCCGGGCGCATCCGGAATCGCGCCGTTCGGGGAACGAATCGGCGAGTACTTGCGAGGGCTGCGCGCCACCCCACCGGCACCCGGCTCGCGCGGGGTGATGATTCCCGGAGACCGCTCGCGACGGGAGCGCCGCGAGCGTCTGTCCGCGGGCATCCCGTTGCCGGTCGCACTCTGGCGGGAGCTGAACGCGCTGCGCGACAGCGTCGACGATCAGGCCTCCGCGCATGCCTGAGCGCGGCGTGCTCAGCTCCGATATGCCGGCGCCGGGGGTGCTGCGCGCCCCGCGTGAGGTGCTGTTCGGCGCCGGTGTGGCGGACGCGACGGGCGAGATTGCTCGGCGTCTGTCAAACCGCGTGATGGTTATCACCGACCCCACCCTCGCCGCCGGCGCCGCCGGAAGCCGGGTCCTGGCCAGCCTTCGCGCTCACGATCTGGAGATCGAGGTGTTCGACGGCAGCGTCCCGGAGCTGCCGATGGACGTCGTGCGCGAAGCAATCGGAGCGACGGTGCGCTTCGCGCCGGGAGTCGTGGTCGGACTCGGCGGCGGCAGCAGTATCGACCTGGCGAAGCTCGCTGCCCTCGGCACTGCTCACGGTGACGATCTCCGCAGCTTCTACGGCGAGGAGCAGGTCCCAGGACCGATCGCGCCGGTGATCGCGGTGCCCACGACGGCCGGCACCGGCTCGGAAGTCACCCCGGTGGCGGTGCTGACCGATCCCGAAGCGGTACTGAAGGTCGGCATCTCGAGCCGGCGGCTGATCCCCGCGTACGCGCTGGTCGACCCAACCCTCACTCACGGCTGCCCGCCGTCGGTCACGGCGTTTGCCGGCATTGACGCGCTGGCGCACGCGATCGAAGCGTTCACCGCCGCCCGGCGCGAACTGCCGCCGGGAAGTGAGGCCGTGTTCGTCGGCAAGAACTCCCTGTCGGACACATTCGCGCTCCAGGCCGTAGCGCGCATCGCCGGAAACCTGCTCGCCGCCCAACGCGACGAACCCGCCGCGCGCGCGGCGCTCGCATACGGAAGCTTGTGTGCCGGCCTGGCGTTCGGCACCGCAGGTACGGCCGTCGCCCACGCCCTCCAGTACCCGATCGGTGCGCGCACCCACACCCCTCACGGACTGGGTACCGGGCTGCTGCTCCCGTACGCGATGCGCTTCAACCAGCCGGTATGCGTCCTCGAGCTGGCCGCGATCGGGCGAGCGATGGGCGTCGCCAGCGCCGAACCGGGAGACCAGGGCGCCGCCGAGAAGGCGATCGGCGGCGTGCTCGAGCTGGCGAGGGCGGTTGGAGTGCCGTCAAGCCTGGCCGAGCTCGATGTCGCCGAGAACGAGCTACCCGAGCTCGCTCGCCAGGCGCTGACGGTCTCGCGGCTGCTCGTCAACAATCCCCGGAAGGCCGGTGAGGAAGAGCTACTGGAGATCCTGCGCGCGGCGTGGCGCGGCGAAGCGGGTGGCCTTCAGTTGACGGCCACCACGGGTTGAGCGGCCTCGCTCGCCTGCCGCCGGCGGCGCGGACGGCGCCGGAGCCGGTCGTCCTTGTTGAGCAGCACGATCAGCAGGATGGCGGTGTTGATTGCAAAGATCAGCCACATCGAAAGCGTGAACGAGCCCGCGACGTCGCGCAGTAGACCGAGCAGGACCGGCCCCACGGCAGACAGCGTGTAGCCACCGCCGAGCATCAGCGCCGCCATCGCGCCAACGTCAGCGGGACGATCGGCCACATCGAGCGGCATGGTCATCATGGATGGGAACAGCAGGCCGATCGCGGAACCGATCAACACTGCCCACGCCCATCCGCCGCCCGGGACGAGGATCACGCCGAGCACTCCGGCCAGCTGGAGCGTCGCACCTGTAGCTAGCCAGAACCGGCGCGATCCGAACAGATCACCGCGGAACGCCAACAGCAGCGAGACCGGCACCGTGGCCCCGTTGATGACCGTCAGCAGCGCGCCGGCACTCGCGTGACTCCAGCCGCGCTCGGTGAACGCCGAGGGTAGCCAGGCGTTGATCCCGTAGTAGGTGATCGACACCAGCCCGAAGATGGCGACCAGCAGCCAGCCCGTTCGGTTTCGGAGCGGCAGTCGCGGAAGCGGCGCCGCCCCGGGAACGCGAGCGCCGTAACCGCGGCTCAGCGTTACCCAGGCGAGTGCCAGTCCGACGGTGGCGAGCGAAAAGACCTCGAGTGAATCGCGCCAGCTGCCCAGGGCGCTGGCGAGCGGCACCGCCACCGCCGCCGAGATCGCCGCCCCGAGATTGATTCCTATTGCGTATATCGCCGTCGCGAGTACGGGGCGCGCGGCCCAGGACTGTCTGACGACCAAGGGCATCAAGCTGCCGGCGATCGCGATCCCGATTCCCACCGGTACCGTCAGCAAGATCACGGCGGCGGCGGGCTGAGCCAGCGTGCGGGCGACGCCGAAGGCGGCGATCAGCATCAGCGCGCCGGCGATCGTCCAGCGCGGCCCGGCCTGGCGCGCGATCAGAAACGCGACCGGCGCAAACAGGCCCATGCAGAGCACGACGACCGTCGAGAGCAGCCCCGCAACCGAATGCGAGACGCCGAGGCTCCGCCGGATCGCTGAGAGCACCGGACCGATTCCCACGAGTTGCGGACGCAGCGCCAGTGAGGCCATGAGCATACCGGCCAGCAGCAGCGGGCTTTGCTTGCTCGTTGAAGACACTCCCCCCTCGTTTGGCGAGCCTACCGGTTTAGGTCCGGCTCCTACCCGGCCAAGTCGGTCGCGGGAGCGCCGTCGTACCCCCAAGGGCGCTATATATACCTACGTGGAGAAGAGTCACCGCGAACTGACGCGGCGCTTGCGGAGAATCTGCGGCGATGAGCACGTGCTTGTGCACGAACACGATCTCTACACCTATGCCTCTGACGGGCTGCTCCAGTACCACGTCCTTCCGGCAGCGGCAGTCCTGCCCGGCCGGGCCGAAGAAGTCCAGCAGATCGTCAGTGCCTGCCACGAGCTGGAGATTCCGTTCGTGGCGCGGGGCTCGGGCTCGGGTCTCTCCGGCGGCGCCCTGCCGATCGAGGACGGCCTCCTGATCGTGCTCAGCCGCATGCGCCACATCCTCGAGGTTGACCTCGAAAACCAGCGCGTGGTCGTCGAGCCGGGGGTCACCAACATCGCGATCTCGCACGCGGTCGCACCCAGCTTCTTCTACCCCCCCGATCCGTCGAGTCAGATTGTGTGCTCGATCGGGGGAAATGTCTCGGAGAACTCAGGCGGCGCTCACTGCTTCAAGTACGGCTTCACCACCAACTACGTCACCGGACTGGAAGTCGTGCTCTCCGACGGCCAGGTCGTCGAGTTGGGAGGAAAGGCGCTCGAGGCACCAGGGTATGACCTGCTCGGTGCGTTCGTCGGCTCCGAGGGCACGCTCGGAGTGGCGACGCGGATCACCGTGCGCGTGCTCCCCTCGCCCGAGGCGGTCAAGTGTCTGGTGGCGTTTTTCGATGGCGTGCGGGCGGCCGGCGAGGCGGTGTCGGCGATCGTCGGTAGCGGAACCGTGCCCGGGGCGATCGAGATGATGGATGGGCTCTCGATCAACGCCTCCGAGCAGATGGCACACGCCGGCTGGCCCGAGTCGGCCGGCGCGGCGCTGATCGTCGAGCTCGACGGACCGCTGGCCGAGTGCGACGCGCGCTTCGACGAGGTCGCTGAGCTATGCCGTCAGAGCGGCGCCACCGAGCTGCGGCTGGCCCGCGACATGCAGGAGCGCGAGGTATTTTGGAAGATGCGCAAGTCGGCGTTCCCCGCCGCTGGCAGGATCTCGCCCAACTACTTCGTGCAGGACGGCGTGGTCCCCCGCACGAGGCTGCCCGAGGTGCTCGGCCGGATCGAGTCGCTGGCCGACGAGTACGGCCTGAAGGTGGCGAACGTCTTCCACGCCGGCGATGGCAACCTGCATCCGCTGGTTTGTTACGACGGCGGCGTGGAAGGAGAGGCGCAGCGTGCGGAGGAGCTCTCGGGCCTGATCCTCGATGCCTGCATCGATGCTGGCGGATCGCTCACCGGCGAGCACGGCGTCGGAGTCGACAAGAAGCGCTACATGCCGAGGATGTTCGACGAGCCTGACCTGGCAGCGTTTCAGAAGTTGCGGTGCGCGTTTGACCCCGACGGGCTTGCCAACCCCGGGAAGGTGATGCCGACTCCTAGACTGTGCGGCGAGGTCCCCGGTCCCTACCGAGTGCACCCACTCGAGGCGGCCGGCTTGGCGGAGCGCTTCTAGGGGCCGCTGAGATGGCGACCGGCGAATTGGTTCTGGAGCGCCCTGCGAGCGCGGACGAGGCCGCTGCCGTACTCGCCCAGAATAGGGCCGTCCGCCCCGTGGGCGGGCGCACGAAGCTCGCCTGGGGAACGATCGGCGCCGTCCCCGAGGTGGAGCTGTCGACCGAGCGTCTTGATGAATTGGTCGAGCACAACGAGGGCGACCTGACCGCGATTCTCCAGGCCGGCATGCGCTTGGGCGCCGCGCAGAAGTCTTTCGCGGAGGCCGGGCAGCGGCTCTCACTGGACCCGCCCGACCCCGACGGCCACGCCACGATCGGCGGCGTGGTGGCTACGGCCGACTCCGGTCCGCTGCGCCATCGTTATGGCGGGGTGCGCGACCTGATCCTCGGCGTTCAGGTGGCCTTGCCCGACGGCACCGTGGCACGGGCGGGCTCGCGCGTGATTAAGAACGTCGCCGGTTACGACCTGGCGAAGCTGATGTGCGGGGCGTTCGGGACGCTGGGCGTGGTCTGCGAGGTGATCGTTCGCCTCCACCCCACGCCCCCTCGGACCGTCACGATCGCCGGACGGGGTGAGGGCGCCGGACGACTAGCCCGAGCCGCGCGCGCGCTGAGCCACCTCCCGGTGGAGCTCGAGGCGCTCGACGTGAGCTGGGAAGGGATACGTGGGGCGATCCTCGCCCAGGCCGCGGGGCGCGCCGCCGACGCAACCGCCGAGGTAGTCACGGACGTACTGCGCGCCGAGGGGCTGGACACCGAGCTGGTTGAGGCCGATGAACAACTGTGGGCCACGCAGCGCGCCCGGCAGCGGGCCAGCGATGGAGCGGGGGCGGTGGTGCGGGTGTCGTTCCCTCCGGCCGAGCTGAAGCGCATCCTGGAGGCGGCTCCCGGTGCTGTCGGGCGGGCGGGCGCCGGCCTGGCTTGGGTAACGATCGAACCGGATCCCGAGGCCCTCGACGCGCTGCGCGCCGCGCTTGCGCCGTGCCCGTGTGTACTGCTCGATGCACCGGAGTCGCTGCGCGGCGCCGTGGATGTGTGGGGCATCGGGGAAAGCCCCGGGCTGGCACTGATGGAACGCGTCAAGGCGCGCTTCGATCCCGACGGGATCTGCAACCGGGGCCGGTTCGTGGGCGGCCTTTGATGAGCGTGTGGGATGCTCAGCGGGCTCCCGCGCCAGAGCTGATCGGCGACTGCGTGCACTGCGGCTTCTGCCTCCCCACGTGCCCGACATACGCGGTGTGGGGGGAGGAGATGGATTCGCCGCGCGGTCGCATCCAGTTGATGAAGCTGGGCCACCAGCAATCGTCGCTCTCAGAGGAGATGGTCACGCACTTCGACCGCTGCCTCGGTTGCATGGCGTGCGTGACCGCGTGTCCCTCAGGCGTCAAGTACGACGAACTACTACTGCAGGCTCGCCCTCAGCTCGAGCGTCACTTCGACCGCACGCCTGCCGACCGCGCGTTCCGGCGCCTAGTGTTCGCGCTGTTCCCGCACCCCGGCCGCCTGCGTGCGCTGGTCCCGCTGCTGGCCCTGGAGCGGCGGCTCGACCTGGCTCGGCTCCTGCCCCGGCGCTACCCGCGCCTGCGGAGCATGGCGGCGATGGCGCCCCCCGTCGCCCTCAGCGCAGTGTGGAAGCGCTTGCCCCAGGTGACACCGGCGCGTGGCGAAAGGAGGGGGACGGTTGCGCTGCTGCAGGGCTGCGTGCAGCGGGTGTTCTTCTCCGAGGTGAATCGGGCGACCGTCGCGGTACTTGCGGCGGAGGGCTTTGAGGTTCACGCACCCGCCCGGCCCGCGTGCTGCGGATCCCTGCAGCTGCACACCGGCTACGAGCCCGAGGCACAGAGCCACGCCCACCAGACAATCTCGGCCTTCGACGGCTATGCGACCGTGATCGTCAACGCCGCGGGGTGCGGATCGGGAATGAAGGACTACGCGCACCTGGTCGACGATCCCGTGTTTGCGGCGAAGGTCAAGGACGTGCACGAGTTCCTGGCCGACGTCGAGCCTCGCGCCACACGTCAGCCGCTGTCGCTCCGCGTCGCCTACCACGACCCATGTCACCTGGCCCACGCCCAGGGAATCCGAAGCTCGCCGCGGGAGCTGCTGCGCGGAATCCCGGGTGTCGAGTTGATTGAGCCTGCCGAGTGGGAGCTGTGCTGCGGCTCGGCCGGGATCTACAACCTGCTCCAGCCCGAGGCGGCCGCGGAGTTGGGGGAGCGCAAAGCGGCCAATCTGGCAGCGACCAGCGCCGAAGTGATCGCCGCTGCCAACCCGGGATGCGCGATCCAGATCAGTCGCTATCTAGAGCGTCCGATACCCATCGTGCACCCGATCGAGCTCCTGGCTCGCGCGCTGAGCGCCAGGTGAAATAGGAGACAGATGCGGCTGGTTAGCTATGAAGCGGAGGGGCGTTGGCGGGCGGGCATCGCACTCGACGAACAGGTCGTCGACGCGCAGGCGGCAGCCAGCCTGGCCGGAATCGCCGACGGCGGCGCTCCGGGCGAAGACTGGAGCTCCAATCGGACCGTGATCGGCGCCGACGCGCGCGACCGTGCCGCGATTATGGAGGCGGCGACGCAAATGCCCGACAGCATGCTGGCGCTCGACAGCGTGCACAGGTCACGCGCCTGGTCGAGGCGACGGTGCAGCAGCTCGGCGGTCTCGACATCCTCGTCAACAATGCGGGCGCGGGACTCGTGGTCCCGTCGGAGGAGCTCGCCGAGGTCGACTGGCGGCGGCTGATCGATCTCGACCTGACGGCGCCGTTCCTGCGCTCGCAAGCGGCGGGCAGGCACATGCTCGCGTCCGGTGGTGGCGTGATCGTCAACATCGCCTCGCTGTTTGCGCACACGGGGATCCCGGGGCGCGCTGCCTACGCCTCCGCTAAGCACGGCCTGATCGGCCTGACCCGGGTTCTCGGCGTCGAATGGGAGACCAGCCAACTCGCATGCTGACTCAATGGCGAGAGCTCAGCGCTGATCAGGACCGGTCTTAGTTGCCGGTCCTGAACATGATCGAGGCGATTCGCGGCACGCTCGCGTCCGAGATGGAGCGCGACGAGCGGATCATCTTGCTGGGTCAAGACATCGGTGTGAATGGCGGGATGTTTCGCGCAACCGACGGACTCCAGGGGCGCTTTGGCGAGGAGCGGGTGGTCGACATGCCGTTGGCCGAAGGGGTGATCGTGGGCTCGGCCGTCGGGCTGGCGTGCAGCGGGCTCCGACCGGTCCCCGAGATGCAGTTCCTCGGCTTCGCGTCGTAGGCGTTTCATCAGATCGAAGGGCAGGTGGCCCGGATGCGCTTTCGCTCTCAGGGCCGCTACCCGATGCCGATCGTAATCCGCGCTCCCTTCGGCGGTAACGTCCGCACCCCCGGTCCCGTTCGGTCGTCTGGGCATCCGCCGTGAGGGCAGCGACGTGACGCTGGGCGCGTGGAGCGCGGCCTGCCCCTCTACCGATCGCGACCAGCGCGATGCAGGCGTTGCCCTCGGCGCGCCGGGCGCGCTGCCGACGTCAGTATGTCGCGCGGCCACCCGAGAGATCGAACACCGCCCCGGTGGAGAAGCTGCAGTCCCCCGAGGCCAAGAAGGCGATCAAAGCGGCGACCTCCTCGGGTAGGCCCAGCCGTTTCATCGGGATCCGCTCGACCATGTAGGCGACGTGCTCGTCGCTTATGTCACCGAGCATCCGGGTTTGGATCACCGCCGGTGCAACGCAGTTGACCAGGACACCGGCCTCGGCGAGGTCCTTGCCGATCGATTTCGTCATCGCGATCACGGCCGCCTTCGACGCCGAGTAGGCGGCCGCCATCGGATTCCCCTCCTTGCCGGCGATCGAGGCGACGTTGACGATTCGTCCGTACCCGCGCGGGACCATCACGCGCGCCGCGGCCCGGTTGGCAAAAAACACGCCATCGCAGTTGATCGCGAACACTCGGCGCCACTCCGCGTCCGGGACATCGGTGGTGCGGAGCGATGCGCCGCTGATGCCGGCTGCACAAACGGCGACGTCAAGCGGCCCGAGCTCGGCCTCCACCCGGCCGATCGCCGCGTCGACGTCCTCCGAGCGGCTCACGTCCCCGGTGAGCGCCAGCACGCCGTCGAGCTCCACGGCGAGGAGATCGAGCGTGGCCACCTGCGCGCCGCCGGCCTGAAAGCGGACCGCGACCGCCCGACCGATGTCTCCCGCCCCGCCGGTGATCAGCGCCGTGCGCCCCTCGAAGTCTCCTCTGGCGGGCATCGCAGCGTGAGTGTAGTGTCGCGCGACGATGCCGCCTACAAGACGCTGACTTACATGACCTGGCCGCCGCCGCTTCGCCCGGTTCTGGTCGCGGTCGCAGGCCGCGACCAGGCGGCCGTGGCCGAGGCCGCGCGCCGCTATGGGTTCGCCGAGCCGGTGCGCGACTGGCGCGCGCGACTGGCGCGCGGTGGTCGCGGACGAGCGCGTGGCGCTGTTTGACAACACCGGGCCCAACAACCTGCACGCTGAACCGACGATCACGGCGGCGCAGAACGGCAAGCACGTCCTGTGCGAGAAGCCGCTCGGTCGCACCGCTGCGGAGAGCTTTGAGATCTGGCAACAGGCGGCCCGAGCGGGCATCAAGCACATGTGCGCGTTCAACTACCGATTCGTCCCCGCGGTTCGCCTCGCCCGGAACATGATCGAGGCGGGTGAGCTTGGAGAGATCTACCACTTCCGCGGCCGCTACCTGCAGGAGTGGATCGTCGACCCGCAGTTCGAGCGCGTCTGGCGGCTCGACAGATCGCAGGCCGGTTCCGGGGCGCTGGGGGATCTCGGCGCGCACGTGATCGACCTGGCGCGGTTCCTGGTCGATGAGATCGTCTCCGTTTCCGCAATCACCCGAACGTTCATTCCCGAGCGGCCAGGTGGGAAGGTCGACGTCGACGACGCGCTCGAGCGAGACCGGTCGACGCGAGCAGATCACTTACCGCTCATGAGCTACCCGGATCGCGGACGATGAACAGCAACTCGCCGCACGCGGTCGGATCGCGTCCCGGGATGCCCTGACCGGGTCGTTCGTACTCGAGCTGCCGACCCGGGCGGCGATCGAGTGCTACGCGCTTGTCGGGTTCGATTTCGTCGTGCTCGACGCCTGCCGAGACACGCTCGAGTAGTTTGCTTCGTCGGCGTGAGCGTCCAAGAATGCGATAGTTCCGAGATGCATTTTGCGCGCATCGCCGCCGACACTCCCGACGGGCCACAAGCCCGTGTCGTAGTCGCCTCCGACGCCGCCCCCGAGCGCTGGGTCGACGCTCGGTCCGCCGAGCGCCTGCGGTTGTTACGTAAGGGCGCCACTCCCGCCGGCGCCGCCCGGCTAGCCGCCGCGCTGATGCCGGGCAGCCTGAGTGCCGCGCTCGAGGGTGGACCGGCTTTCATCGAGGCCGCCCAGGCCGCCGCGGAGTCGGCCGATGAAGATGCCCTGGTACCGCCGGGCGCGCCCTTGCTGGCGCCGATCGACGCTGTCGCCTACCGAGACTTCATGGCGTTCGAGGAGCACTTCGTGACCGCTAGTCGCAAGCTTCGCGGGCGCGACCCCGCCCCCGTACTCTACGAGCTTCCGGTCTCGTACTTCGGTAACGCCCACGCGATCGTGGGTCCTGATCAGGAGATCCCCTGGCCGCATTACACCGACCACATGGACTATGAGCTGGAGCTGGGAATCGTGATCGGCACCGGCGGGCGCGACGTCCCGCCCGATCAGGCGCTCGGTCACGTACTCGGCCTGACGGTGTTCAACGACTTCAGCGCCCGGGACATTCAGTCCCGAGAGATGACGGGCGGTCTCGGACCGTCGAAGGGCAAGCACTTCGCGTCCGCCGTCGGCCCCCGAATCGTGACGCTTGACTCCCTGCCGAGCGCCTTGGCGATGACCGCACGAATCAACGGCGAAGTGTGGTCGGAAGGCGCGACCGGGACGATCATGTGGCCGATCGCGGAGCTGATCGCCTGGGCTTCGGCGGGGGAGCCGCTGGTGGCGGGAACGTTGCTCGGCTCCGGGACAGTCGGCGGTGGCTGCGGCGCCGAGCTCGGCCGGAAGCTGAGCCCCGGGGACGTGGTTGAGCTCGAGATCGAGGGTATCGGCGTACTGCGCAACCGACTCGCCACCCCCTCGGCAAATGGCTGGACTCCGACCCCGCGGACGCCGTCCGCCTAGCGCCGATCGCGACCTGGCGTGGCACGAATCATTGACCTTTCGGCGCCGATCGAGGGAAGTCCTCCCGGCACTCCAGAGTTCCAGGCGAACACCATTCAGTACGTCGATCACGCGGCAGGCGCCGCCGAGGTGCAGCTGCTGTACGGCGTTCCCGCGCGGCTGTTGCGCGACGGTGAGGGCTGGTCGCGGGAGGTCGTCTCGCTCGGCACCCACAACTCAACTCATGTCGACGCGCCGTACCACTACAACTCCCGGATTCAGGGACGGCCGGCGGCGAGTATCGATGAGCTTCCGCTCGAGTGGTTCTTCGGTCCTGGCGTGGTGGTCGAGTTCAGCGATCGGGAGGACGGGGACGCGATCACGGCCGGCGCGATGGAGGAGGCGCTGCTCGACGCCGGCCACCCCCTCTCCGTGGGCGACATCGTGCTCGTGCGCACGGGACGAGATGCGTTCTACGGACAGCCGGACTACATCGACCGCGGTCCCGGAGTGACCGCCGAGGCGACGCGCTGGCTGTACGACCGAGGCGTCCGGGTGATGGGTATCGATGCCTGGGGATGGGACCGCCCGCTGCCCATGCAGGCGACCGATGCGCTCGACCAGGATGCCGCCGGCGTGTTTTGGGCGGCCCACCAGGTCGGGCTCTCTTACTCGCAGATTGAACGGCTGGTCGGCCTGGATCAGTTGCCCTCGCACGGATTCCACGTGGCCTGCTTTCCGTTGCGAATCGTCCGTGCGAGCGCCGCCCCGGCGCGCGTTGTCGCGATCATTGACGGCTGACGGGCCACAGCGATACTGTCCCGGCCATGGCTACGGGCGGACCGCGGGCGCAGACGACGCCCGAGCACAAGCGCCTCGAGCAGGCCCGCACCGGTGCGGATCCGTGGAAGGCGTGGGGCCCGTATCTGAGCGAACGCCAGTGGGGACGGTGCGCGAGGATTACAGCGGCGGGGGCGACGCCTGGAACTACTTCCCGCACGACCAAGCGCGATCGCGCGCCTACCGGTGGGGCGAGGACGGAATCGCCGGAATCTGCGATGAACGCCAGCGCCTATGCCTAGCGCTGGCCCTGTGGAACGGCGCTGACCCGATCCTCAAGGAGCGGATGTTCGGCCTCACCAACAGCGAGGGCAACGACGGTGAAGATGTCAAGGAGTACTGGCTCTACTTGGACAGCACTCCTACCTCAAGTGCCATTACAAGTATCCCCAGCCGGCATTCCCCTACCAGCCATCAGGGTCCTTGCGGTTGACCCACCAGGTGAAGTTTGTGAGCAGACGGTCGAACACGCGGGCGAGGAACTCATAGTCGCCCTCGCCTCTGATCTCGGCCTCGCGCTCGTAGACATACCCATTTTCAGTGGATCGCGATCGCGCTGAATCCGCCCGAGGGCGACACCGAGCTGTGGGACGAAGAGGACGGCTTTTACTACGACGTGATGCGGATGCCCGACGGCAACAAGATCCGCCTCAAGGTGCACCGGATCCTCGCGCTCGTAGACCGGCATCGGTTGCAGCGGATCCTCGCGAGGATGCTCGATGAACAGGAGTTCCTCGGCGCCCACGGGATCCGCGCCATCTCCCGCCATCACCTCGACGCCCCGAGCGTGTTCGACTGGGACGGCCAGCAGCATGAGGTCCACTACCTTCCGGCCGAGTCTGATAGCGGGATGTTCGGCGACAATTCCAACTGGCGCGGTCCGGTCTGGTTTCCGATGAACCTCGTCATCTTGCGCGCGTTAGCCCAGCTTCATCGCTACTACGGAGACTCGCTGAAGGTCGAGTGCCCGACCGGCTCGGGGAATGAGATGAACCTCTTGGACGTAGGCAGAGAGCTCGGCAGGCGTCTCGCGAGCACCTTCACCGAGGATGAGAACGGGCGCCGGCCGGTGTTCGGCGGGATGGACAAGTTTCAGAACGACCCCCTGGCACGATCCGCTGTTGTTCCACGAGTACTTCCATGGCGACAACGGCGCCGGTATCGGCGCCAGCCACCAGACCGGCTGGACCGGGACAGTGGCGCTGCTTCCTGCTCGGGGGCGCACTGCGCGGGCAGTCGGGGGCCACTGCGGGGCTCGACGGCTAAACGACGTTTCGCGTGCGACTCCCGGCTCGGCCTACCGTTTACGAGATCAACGCGGCGGTGTGGCTCGAACGTCTCGGTCAGGAACGTGGCCGGCCGCTGGCGCTCAACGAGGTCCCCGCCGGCGCATGGGATGCGCTCGCGGAGCTGCCGGTCGACGCGGTCTGGATCATGGGAGTTTGGGAGCGCAGCCCAGCCGGACTGCGGATCGCGCTCGCCGATCCAGAGCTGGACGCCGGCAACCGAGTCGCCTTACCCGATCTGCGCCCGGAGGATGTGATCGGCTCTCCCTACTGCGTGCGCGACTACGTCGTCGATCAGCGGTTCGGCGGGCCAGACGCCCTGGCGGCAGCGCGCGAGCAGCTCTCCGCGCGGGGCGTGGGTTTGATCCTCGATTACGTGCCTAACCATGTGGCCCCCGACCATCCCTGGACGATCGATGATCCGCAGTGCTTCGTGGCCGGCAGCGACCAGGAGCCCGATCAGGACCCAGCGGCCTTCATCAGGACTCCGGGCGGTGTCTTCGCCCGGGCTCGTGACCCCTACTTTCCCCCCTGGCCCGATGTCGTGCAGCTCAACGCGTTCTCGGCGGCGCTCCGGGAGGCGGTGGCCGCGACGCTGATCACGATCGGCGCCCAATGCGACGGGCTTCGCTGCGACATGGCGATGTTGATGACCAATGAGGTGTTCGCCCGAACCTGGGCGCAGCGAGCGGGCCGCGTCCCCGAGGCCGATTACTGGCCGACGCTGATCCCCCGCGTCAAGCAGGTTCACCCCGATCTCCTGTTCTGCGCCGAGGCGTACTGGGACATGGAGTGGACGCTGCAGCAACAGGGCTTCGACCTGTGTTACGACAAGCGGCTCTACGACCGGCTCGTACACGATCAAGCTGAGGACGTGCGCGGCCACCTCCGGGCTGACCCCGGCTACCAAGAACACGGGTGCGGCTGCCTTGGTGCGACCTGGCTGGAGGGGAGTGGATGCTGTCGGACAGGCTCAGCGGGCAGCGCTTCGAGCGGGCCGGAGAAGAGCTCGCCAGCGACGGGTTGTACGTAGGGCTCGATCCGTGGGCGTCGCACTTCCTGGGTTTCCGACCGGCCTGAGGTTCAGTACTCGTCGTGCTTGCGCCACCATACGTACGGCGAGGACGGCGGCCACCCCTCGGGTGAATTTTCCCACTCCTCCTGCCGGCCGAGTGGCGTGAGGTCGAGCAGGTTGAAGTCGATCCTCAACCGGTCGACGCCGCGGGATTCGGTGAAGTAAGTCCGGTAGACGCTCTCCCCGTCCCGGAGATTACGTCCGGCTCATGACTTGAGCCTGCCCCGCGGACTGCCGCCGCGGACGAAAGTCATCGCTGGGGACGGCGCTCCACTCGGCGCGCGGCGTCGTGCAGCGCCTGTCGCGCCTCGCTGACGAGCCGGGCGACGACATCGGCCGCGGGCTCCGCGCGGGCGAGCGCGTGCGCCTGACCCGCCCACAGGTTCACGGGCTCGGGGTCGTCTGCTTGGCGGGCGGCCGCGCGCAGCGGTGCGGTCACGTAGTGGATCTCCGGGTATGCGGCCGGCGCTACGTCGCCGTGCTCGCGGATGAAGCGGTTGACGACGCCCCGGGCCGGCTTGCCCGTGAACGCTCGCGTCACGGCCGTGGGTTCGCGGCTGGCGATCGCGACCCGGTGTACGGCGGACGTTCCCGCCTCGGGACACAGCAGGAATGCCGTGCCCACCTGTCCCGCGGTTGCTCCCGCCGCGAGCGCGGCCGCGAGGCCACGGCCCGACGTGATTCCGCCGGCCGCGACCAGCGGCAGCGGGACCCGCTCGCTGACCAGCGCAAGCAGCGCCAGCACGCCATAGCTGGGCTGGTCGATGTTCACCGCCGAGCCGCGATGCCCGCCGGCCTCGTAGCCCTGGAGCACCAGCGCATCGGCACCGGCAGCGGCGGCCGCCTCCGCCTCCTCTGGAGTGGTGACCGTCACCAGGACGGTGATGCCGGCGTTGCGCAACTTCTCGATCACCGCCGGCGACGGACAGCCGAACACGAACGAAGCAAACGGCGCTCGCGTTTGCAGCAACAGCTCGATCTTCTCCGCGTACTGGTCATCATCAAAGCGCGGTGCGCCGAGCGTAATCCCGAGGCGCTTCGCTTCGCCGCGCATCCGTTCGATGTACGGCGCATACGTGTTCACGTCGGCTCGCTCGGAGGGCGCCGTGAAGATGTTGACGCCGAAAGGCCTCCCGCTGGCGTCGCGAAAGCGCTCGATCTCATCGCGCGTGGCCGCTGCCGGCTTGTACCCGGCGGCCAGGAAGCCGAGTCCACCGGCCTCGGACACGGCTACCGCCAACTCGACCGTGGCCGGGCCGCCGGCCAGCGGCGCCAGCACGATCGGCGTCTGCAGATCGCTGAGGGCGCTCCTCGACATGCGCGTTTCAGGATAAACCCGACCGCCGGAGACCCCCACCGCTCCGCGAGCCGTCCCGGCGCTCGGTCCGGGAGAATGACGCCATGACTGAGCAGCTCGAACAAACCGCCGCCGATGCGCCGCGGCACCGCGGGGCCCCCAAGGACACCGATGGCGCGGTCAGCGGAACGGTGCGAGACGCATCGTTCGATGTGATCCGCCGGCTGGAGCTGACGACGATCTTCGGCAATCCCGGATCCACCGAGATCCCCTTCCTGACCGATCTCCCCAAGGACATCAGGTTCGTGCTCGGCCTGCACGAGGGCGCGGTCGTCGGAATGGCGACCGGCTACGCGATCGCGCGCGGCGCGCCGGCGTTCGTGAACCTGCACACGGCGCCGGGTCTGGGTAATGCGATCAACGCGATCGCCAATGCCCGGGACACCCGGGTCCCCCTGGTGGTCGTGGTTGGACAGCAGGACCGGCGCCAGCTCGCCTTCGAGCCGTTCTTGACCGGCCGCGCGCTCGAGCGGTTGGCGGGCGAGTACCCGGTGTGGACCAACCTGCCGGCCAGGGCACAGGACGTGCCGGGAGCGATCGCCCGCGCCTACCACGAGGCCCGGGCGCATCGCGGCCCGGCGATCGTGGTGGTGCCGATGGGAGACTGGTTAGAGCCGGCGGATCAGCTCGCCGCCGGAAGCCCCGAGAAGATCACGCGCGCACAAACGGTCACTGCCGAGGAGATGGCGGAGATCGCCGGGATGATCGCTGACTCACGGTCGCCCGCGCTGATCGTCGGGCCAGGTACCGACAGCCGCGAAGGATGGGACGCAATCGTGGCGCTGGCCGGACGGCTCAACGCCCCGGTATGGCAGGAGCCGTTCAGCCGTCGCGCCGGTTTCCCTGGGGATCACCCGCTGTTCGCCGGACATCTGACGTGGCAGCGAGCCGAGTTGCACAAGACGCTGGCGTCGCACGATCTCGTGTTGGCGATTGGGACGAGCGCGTTTCGCATGTATCTGTTTGATCGGCCGAGTCCTCTGCTCGACCCCGAGACCGCCGTGGCGGTGATCACCGACGACCCCGCAGAGGCACACCGCAGTTCTTGCGAGGTGACGATCGTTGCCCCGGTACCGGCCGCCTGCCAGGCGCTGGCAGGCCAGATCCTCCAGCGCAACGGCAGCCCGCCGCCGCCGATGCGGCGCCCTGAGCCGCCCCCTCCCCCCGGCGTCGGCGAACCGCTCACCCCCGGCCACGTCCTCGCCGAGGTGGCGCGTCGGTTGCCTGAGGATGCAGTGCTGTTCGAAGAGACCCCCTCGAGCCAGCCCGAGCTCTACCGGCGGATCCCGATTCGCTCCCCACTCGGCTTTATCGCCGGCGCCAACGGCGGCCTCGGGTTTGGCACCAGCGGCGCGATCGGTGTGAAGATGGGGCTTCCCGAACGACCAGTCGTCGCGATCCTCGGCGACGGCTCGATCATGTACGCGATCCAGGCCCTCTGGAGCGCCGCCCAGTACGGCGTCGGGGTGCTTCTGATCGTGATGGCCAATGGCCGCTACGCGATCATGGACATACTCGCCCGCAACCATGGAGGCGACGGTCCTTGGCCGGCGTTCAGCGGGATCGACATCGCGGGCATCGCCGGCAACCTCGGCTGCGCGTCGACGCGGGTCGACACCCACGACCAGCTCGTGAACACGCTCGAGCAGGTACTGCCCGATCTGGCGACGCGCAACGAGCCGCTGCTAGTTGAGGTAGCGCTCGGGCCCCGCGAGGGAGCGGACGCATAGTGAGCGCGGCCGAGTCCAGAACCACTCCCGCTGACATCACGACCGCGGTCCTGAACAGCTTTCAGGGCTGTCACGAACTGCGCCTGCGCGAGCTGATGCAGGCGTTCGTTCGTCACCTGCACGCCTTCGCGACCGAGGTTTCGCTAACCGATGACGAATGGCGTGGCCTGATCGGCGCGCTGACCGACACCGGCCACATCACCGACGAGAGACGGCAGGAGTTCATCCTCTGGTCGGACACGCTCGGGCTATCGATGCTGGTCGACGCGCTCGCCCACGAGCTGCCGAGTGGGGCCACTGAGTCAACCGTGCTCGGACCCTTTTACGTACCGCGCTCACCACGGCGCGAGTACGGCGAGAGCATGGTGGTGGAGGCCGGCGCGGGTGTGCCGGCGTGGGTGTACGGGCGGGTCCTCGACTCTCGGGGTGGTCCGATCGCCGGCGCTGAGCTTGACGTCTGGCAGAACGGTGCCGACATGCTGTACGCCGTTCAGCGTCCTGAGGCGCCCGAGGATCACCTCCGCGGCCGCTACACGACGCGCGAGGATGGCAGCTACGCGTTCATCGCGGTTCGACCGGTGCCGTATCCGATTCCCGACGACGGCCCGGTCGGGAAGATGCTCGCGGCCACGGGCCGCCATCCTTGGCGTCCGGCCCATATCCACATGATCGCGCGAGCCCCTGGCCACCGGACAGTGACCACGCACATCTTCGACGCCACCAGCGAGTACCTCGACTCCGACGCCGTGTTTGCCGTCAAGCCAACGCTGCTGCGCTCCTTCATCGAGCGCTCCGCGGACGATCCCGATCGGCCCGCGACGATCGACGGCGAGTGGGTCTCGCTTCAGAACGACATCGTGCTCGTCCCCGGGTCGAGGTCGGCGAGCTGCGGCCTGACGAGGTGATGATCGACGTCAAGGCCAGCGGGATTTGCCACACGGATCTGGGCGCCCAGGGGGGCGGCTTTCCGACGCCACTTCCATGCGTCCTGGGTCACGAGGGCGCGGGCATCGCGCACGACCGGCTGGGCAATCAGGCCGCTACCTTGCCGGGGTTGAAGATCCCGTCGGGATCGAGCGCCCGCTTGATCGCCCGCATCATGGCGACGCCGGCAGGCCCGTGCTCGGAGACGAGGAAGCGCGTCTTGCCGTACCCAACGCCGTGCTCGCCGGTGCAGCTGCCATCGTGAGCGAGGGCGCGCTCCACCAGTCGACCGTGGAACTCCTCGGCGCGGGCGACATCGTCGGCATCGTCGGGGTCGACGAGCACGATCGCATGGAAGTTGCCGTCGCCGACGTGACCGACGATCGATGCCGTGAGGCCGTGCGCGGCGATGTCGGCCTGGTTGATGGCCTCAATCTGGAGCTCGTCCGCGAGCTCGATACGGGCCACGGGAATCGCGTGCTGGCCGTGGTGGTCCCGGAGGCGCCCGTGGCGACCATCCCGCCGATCGTCGCATCAGCGCCCGGATCGACGGAGACGAAGACACCCTCGGGACGCAGGCGAGCGTCCAGGGCGCGCCGGGTCGCTCCCGCTTGCACGACAACGTCTAGATCCTCGAGCGAGCGCGTGCCGATCGCGTTCATCTCGCGCATGTCGACGGTAATACCGCCCGCCAGGGCCATGACGTGGCCCTCCAGCGAGGTGCCAGCACCGAACGGCACCAGCGGCAACCGATATTCGGCGGCTACGGCAACGATCGCCGCGGCCTCCTCGACGCTCCGTGGCCACACCACCATGTCAGGCCGGGCCTCCGGATGAAAGGACTCGTCGTGACCATGCTGGGCGAGGACGTCCACACCCGTGCCAACCCGGTCGGCGTCGATCCGCTCGGCCAGCGCTCGCTGCCCAGCGGCCACGACCGCGGTCGAGGGCCGCGCGACCCTGGGCAGGTCCACCACCGGCATGGCCACAGGTTGACATATCGGTCATCGGCCCGGGCAGTGGCACCTGCGATGCTCTGGTGCGTGAGTGGATTGCCTCCCGGCCCTGCCGAGTCGCCGGCGTTGCAGACGGCGCGCTGGCTGGTGCGGCCGATCGCGTTTCTGGAGTCGTGCCGAGATCGGTTCGGAGACTCCTTCAGCGTGCGGTTCCTCGGCTTCCAGACACCGTTAGTGATGGTGTCCGACCCGGAAGTGATCCGAGCGATCTACTCCGGCCGCGAGAACGGTCTGCCGCCGGGCCGCACGTTCGCGCTCCGACCGATAATGGGCCCGCAGTCGGTGCTGCTCCTGGAGGGAGCGGATCACCTGGCGCGACGCCGGGTGATGCTGCCGCCGTTTCACGGCGAGCGGATGCGCGCCTACGAGGCTACGGTTCGCGAGATCGCGGAGCGTGACATCCAGAGCTGGCCGCTCGGGAGCTCGTTCGCGCTCCACCCGCGGATGCAGGGCATGACGTTGGAGGTGATCCTACGGGCGGTTTTTGGGGTCACCGACCCCCAGCGACGCGACCGTCTGCGCCGCCTGCTGCCGCGGCTACTAGAGAACACCTCGTCGGCGAGCAGTCAGTTTCGCGTCCTGCTCGCGCGGCGGGTCAACCGCCCAGGACCACTCGCGCAGCTGCACGACCTCACTCGCGAAATCGACCGCATGCTGTTGGCCGAGATCGCCGAGCGACGCCGCGATCCAGCGGTCGGAGACAGGGAAGACATCCTCTCGATGCTTACCGTCGCGCGGTTCGAGGACGGCACCGCGATGGAGGATCAGGAGGTGCGCGACCAGCTCGTCACGCTGCTGCTCGCGGGCCACGAGACGACCGCGACCGCGTTGGCGTGGACGGTCGACCTACTGCTGCACCAACCTGCATCGCTGCGACGGCTGACCGTAGAGGTCGACGGCGCCTCCGATGACACATATCTGCGCGCCGTGATTCAAGAGTCGCTGCGGCTGCGTCCGGTGGTCCCGTTAGCCGGTAGGCGACTCGCGTCAGAGCTCCGCGTGGGCGGGCTCATGCTTCCAGCGGGCACCGATGTCACGCCGGCGATCTGGTTGACCCACACTCGGCCTGACTTGTACCCCGAGCCGTTGGCGTTTCGGCCTGAGCGGTTCTTGGATCGCCCACCCACGACCTACGGCTGGATTCCGTTCGGCGGTGGCGTCCGCAGGTGCCTCGGTGCCGCATTCGCCGAGCTCGAGATGCGAGTCGTGCTGAGCACGATGCTCCGACGCCGCGTCTTGCACGCCGCCAGTCCCCACTTTGAGCACGCCACTCGGCGCAACGTGACGCTCTCTCCACGACATGGCACAAGGGTCCGCATCTCACTTCGCCCGGGAGAGCCTCGCCATGAATCTTGTAGCCCCAGCCTGGGTCGCTAGGTACGCTGGGCGCCGCGTGACCGACATCAACGCCTTCGTCCGTCCTTCTCATCGCAACGCCAAGCGTGAGGCTGGTCTCGCTCTGGTGCGGAAGCAGGCCAAGGCTGGAAAGCTCAAGATCAGCTGGATGAGCGAGGAGGAGAAGGCGGCGTATCGGCTGCAGGAGCCGCCAGAAGCTAGGGCGGAACGTGCGGACGGACTTTGACGCGACGGAGGGGCCGACGACGAGCGCGGCCGTTAGAGCTCGAGTGCGACGTCCGAGGCCGGCTGGCTGCAGCAGATCAGCGCGCGACCGTCTTCGGGCGGCTCGAGCGGATCGGGGACGTATGTGAGCTCGCCGTCGACGAGCCCGGACTCGCAGGTGTGGCAAACACCGGTCCGGCACGACCATGCGACCGGCACGTCGCAGGCCTCGGCCAGCTCCAACAGGCTCGCGAACGCCGGATCCCAGCGGACGGTCAGGCCCGAGGTGGTGAACGCGACCTCAGGACCGATGCCCGCCTCGCCCGCCGGCGGGTGCGGCGCGCGGTCGGCTCCTTGGAGCGGCTCGGAGCCGAAGATCTCGGTGTGGATGCGCTCGGGCGGGACGCCCGAGGTCAATAGGCCGGCGGACAAGTCGCGCATCCACGCTGTCGGACCACAGAGGTAGTGGGTGGCGGCGAGCGGGACGCCTAGGTCCTGGAGGACCTCTTGGGTCACATGGCCCTCGGCGTCGTAGTCGCGGCCTAGCACGTCAGACGGCGCCGGGCGGCTGTATCGGATGTGCGACCGTGCACTGGACAGGGCAGCGAGGTGCCGACGCGCCTCGTCGGCGAACGCGTGCTCTGCCCGGTTACGAGCGCCGTGGATCCACCAGACCTCGCGCGTGCTGCCCGCGGCGCTCAGACTCTCGAGCATCGCCAGCACAGGCGTCGCGCCGACGCCTGCACTGAGCAGCACGACCGGCTCCTCGCCATCCGCCTGCTCAAGCGTGAACATCCCGCGTGGCGCGCCGACCTCGATCACATCACCGGGCTGCACCTGGTCGTGCAAGTACTGGCTGACCGCACCTTTGGGCTCGCGTTTGATGCTGAGGCGGTAGCGGCGCGCGTCCGGTGCTGCCGAGAGCGAGAAGCTGCGCAGCGGCGGACGCGACGCGCCCGCCAGGTGGATGCGCACGGTCAGGAACTGGCCGGGGCGGAACGCGGGCAGCGGCTCGCCGTCGACCGGCTCGAGCACAAACGACGCGATCGACCGGCTCTCGGGCACGACGTCCGCGACCCGGAAGGGCCGCAGTCCCGTCCACGCGGGCGGCCCGCTGCTCGGCGGCGCTAGCCCGCGATTTCCGCTTGCGCCCTGCTCGGTCTGGTCTAGCAGCGCCTGGAATGACTGGCGCCAGCCCGCCGATAGGGCAGGGATCGCGATCGCACGCTCAAGCGCTCGGACGGTCTGGCCGGGTAGGTAGAGCAACGCGCTGATCTCGCGCACGGTCATCGCCCCCTGTCCCACGGCGATCCGCTCGATCGCGTCCCCCGCGCCGATCTCGCCTTCCTCTAGCACGCGGAAGTAGAAGCCCGGCCGGCCATGCGCATACAGCAGCGCCGGCATCCGCGGCTCCCCCATCCGCAGTCCGACCTTGTAACACGTCACGCGCGGCTGGGTGACCTCGAACAACGCCCCGCCGATTCGGTAACGGTCACCAACGCACACCTCGTCATCAGCAAGGCCCTCGACGGTGAAGTTCTCACCGAACTGGCCGTTGACGAAGTCCTCGCGGCCGAGCTCGCGCTCCCAATGGCGATAGGCAGAGATGTCGTACACGTAGACCGCACGGTGCTCACCACCGTGCCCCTTGAGGTCGGCCTGTGCGTCGCCCGCCACATTCAGCCGCCCGACCCACCGGCGGTCGCCAACCTGGAACTTCCAAATTGAGGTCAGGACCTTGCGCCGCCGCCAGTCGACCTCACGAGGCTGCCCGACGTTGACCGAAAGCAGTCGCATCAATCGCGGATAATCAGCACGGGTGCGCGTACCCGACGGGGGTTCGTCTCACGTGGGTCACGGTTGGCCGTACTGCTCGATCGCGTAGCCCAGCAACCCACGCGCCTCGAGTCGCTCGACCGGCGCGCGGAAGGTCACCTGGACCACACCAGGGTGGCGGCCGATCTCGATCGCCCCGGCAATCGTGGCTCGGTTCTTGACTTCGGGCACCGATAGGTCCAGCAGCTCGGCCGCTCGTGCCAGGCCGTTGTCCGTGGCGCTGTTGAGGTCGGGACCGGTCCCGATCACCGAGATCGGTAGCGACTCCTCGAGTTCGCTGACGCCATAGCGACGCCCAAGCTCGAGTGCCCGCAGCCGCTCCTCACCCGACAGCGGTTTGGCTAGGAACGGCAAGTCTTCCTCTAACGGGAACAACACGGGACCGTCGACCCCTAGCCGCTTGAGCACCTCGACCTGGAGGGTCACGGTGCCTGACACGTCGCACGTGTGACCGGCGATTTCCCCATCGCCCTGCAGGGCGTGCATGTCGCCCAGGTACACGCCGCCGCCGTCAAGCTTGACGGGGCAGACCAGGATCGCGCCGGTCCGAACGGCGTCGACGTCCATATGGCCGTCGGTCTTGTGGTGTTGGAGTTCCTGGGCGCTCAGCGCGTAGCGGTGCGGCGCGCCAATCAGAAACGACCCGAAGTCCCCGGCGTTGTGCGAGTCCGGGATTGCCGTTGATGGCGACGTGCCGATCTGGCCCATGAAGGGTCGCAGCCGTGTCGCCAGGGCGACGATGTCATGCGGCGCGAACGTGAGGACTGGGTTCTGGACTGAGCGGTCGGGAAGGGCCGCGAAGCGCGCCGCCTCCCGAGCGAACGACTCGGCTGCGTCCTTTGGGACGGTCAGCCCCACCGTCCGTAGTTCGTCAAACGCGATCGTGTAGCCGTTCGTGAATGTGAACGGGGTTGCGTCGACGCCGCAGGTAGCGCACCGGATCGCCTCCTGTCCGATCCCCTCGATCCGGGTATCCGGCCACTCCGTTCCGCATCCCGGGCAGATGGGCGCGCAATACGGATCGCCGTTGAATCGGCCCTCCATCGGCTGGTCGTTACCCGATGCGGTCGCCAGCGACGTCACCTCGATGTCCTTGATCCGAATTGCGATCGCGTCCCCAACCTCGGCACCGGCGACGGCAACCGGCTGGCTGACCTCGTGTCCGCCACGGATAGCCGGGGTGATCATCGGCCCCCAGCAGCCGGGCGTCGAGTTCCAGACGATATGGCCGCCGTTTGCGACCGGGCCGAGCATCGGAACTGCTGGTCCGAGCAGGCCGTTCGTGAACGTGTCAACGAAGACGGTCTGATGGAATTCCTTGGCACCGACTTCGGCCGGTTCGATTGCCATCACTACTCCTTCGGGATCGAGGGACGGAATGGAGCACGAGTCAGCCTCCTGAAACGGGAGTCAGCAGGGCAATCTCGTCGCCATTCTCAAGCGCCCGCCCCCGCTCGACGTGCGAACCTTGCAGTAGGGGCAAGGCCGAGCCGAGCGCCGGCGCGAGCTCGGGATGGGCGTTGGCGAGGCGGTCGTAGAGCTCGTCGACCGTCGCACCGTCGGGAAGCTCGAGCCTGAGCATCGGCGCAGGCGCAAACCGCGCTATGCGGGTATCAAGACGAATCCGGACCTCCATGGTCAACGCTCCGGCGCCCGAACCGAAGTTCGAGCCCACCGTGATCTTACGTCTGAGCCAGGGGCCGGTAAAGCCAGGTTGCAGGTTTCGCGGCTACCGTGGGAAAATCCAAGCTGGTGTCAGAGGCGACGGCTCGCGTGGCGATCGAGATCCGAACAGTTGATCCGATCGACCGCGACGCCACCCACTGCCTGGCACAGTCAAGCATCACGCCGGGGCACCGTCGGAGATCAAGCGGATGTGGGTTGCGGACTCCGCGCGCGGCCTGGACATCGGCCGCCGGCTCCTGACCGAACTCGTATCGACCGCGTTGACGTGCACCTCTGGCCCGCTCATGTAGTTATCGGAGACGGGTGTCTTGAAGATGTCGTTGAGACTCGGATCGGTGTACCCGACGATCACGATCTTGCCGGCGAAGGCTCGGGCGGGAACGTGTCCAAGCAGAACGTCGGAGAATGAGTAAGTGGGAACGGTCCCTGGAGGCCCCGCGAAGTCGATCCAGGCGTAGTCGTCCGGAAAGTCGCCCTCATTCACGGGATGCCGAGCTTCAGGGCCGCGGTGGCGACGTCGAACGAGATGATGTCGACCGGCTCGTAAAGCGCCCGGTCCTGGCGCGGGTTGGTGGTACCCACGAATTGGATGTCGTAGGCGATCACTCGGGCCCCGGCTCGATGCAGGAAGTCGATCAGCCGCGCGTGAAACGAACGTGGATATGGCGGGCGGCGATCGAGCACGGACAGCGTCTTGTTGTCGACTGCTACCAGCACCACGTCCTTCCGCGGGCGTCGCGAGCGGAGTGGACGAGGCCAGCAGCTCGGCGAGCGAGCGGACCATGATTCGCTCGATCCGCTCGATCAGCTCGGGGGCATCCTCGAGTGGCTGCATCCCGCCCGCCAGGTAGCCGACGACCGAGTCGAAGCCGATCCTCCCGAGGCGCGTGACGGCCTCGAGCTCGCTCCCCAGACCGGAGACCAGCACGATCGGCAGTTCCCGATCGAGCACCGTGCCGCACCAGGTCGCGTAGCTGCCGCCAAGCCCGATGTTGATGGCACCGCGCAGATGCGCGCCTGCGAACTGCGCCGGTTCGCGCGTGTCGAGAATCTGCGCTCCCTCGGCAGCCAACGCGACCACCTCGTCCAGCGAGAGCGGCTTGAGCTCTTGCTCGAGCGCCTGCTCGAGCGTCGGCCGCTCACGCGCGTTCAGGACTGCGTCATAGGTGAAGTATGGCGGCGCATCCGGCTGGTCGGCGGTGACGATCTCGATGAACTGCTCCCGGCTCATCGGCTGAAGGGCGTAGTTGAAGCTGCGTTGCACGCCGATCGTCGACACCGTGTCGGTGCTGAGGTTCTTCAGCACAACCAGCTTTTCGTGCAGTGAGTCGTAGAGCATGCTGCCGAGCTCCCGCGCTGTCCAGCCGAGCGATGCACGGAGATCCGGACGAGCTACGTCGCCGATGAACAGCGTGTCACCCGTGAGGACCGCATACGGCAGATCCTCGTCGCGCTGCCCGTCATAGACAACGATCGAAATCGACTCGGCGCACCAAGATGGATGGTCGCCCGCTCGCGGTCGCGGAGCTCAAGATGGCCCGCGACGAAGTCCGCGTGGAAATGGGTGAGAAACACATGGCCGACCTGGCAGCCCAGCCGGTGAGCGTCCTCGAGGTACTGCTCGACGTCCCGCTGCGGGTCGACAACCGCGGCGACGCCGCTGTCCTCATCGGCGATCAGATACGAGGCGTGCGCCAGACAGCCGAGGTAGAACTGCTTCAGGACCATCGCGCCCCGGACGTTGCCCCGACTGGAGCAGCCTACGGCGCTCGCACGATCCGGATGTAAGGCTTCGGTGACTCCCAGCCTTCGGGATAGATCTCGCTGGCCTCATCGTTCGAGACCGACCCCGAGATGATCACATCGTCGCCTTGCTGCCAGTTCACGGGCGTCGCGACTCGGTGCTTGGCGGTCAACTGGAGAGAGTCGATCACCCGCAGAACTTCGTCAAAGTTGCGGCCGGTCAGCATCGGATATACGAGGATCAGCTTGACCTTCTTGTCGGGACCGATCACGAATACGTTGCGCACCGTCTGGTTCTCCGCCGGCGTGCGCCTAAGCGGATCCCCGGAGGTGGCCGCCGGCAGCATCCCGTAGAGCTTCGACACCGTGAAGTCCCCATCGCCGATCATCGGATAGTTGGGGGCTTGCCCCTGAGTCTCCTCGATGTCTGCGGCCCATCTCGAGTGTTGGTCGACGGGATCAACCGACAGGCCGATGATCTTCACGCCTCTGCGATCGAACTCGGGCTTGATCTGCGCCATGTAGCCGAGCTCGGTGGTGCACACCGGGGTAAAAGCCCTGGGATGCGAGAACAGAACCGCCCACGAGTCGCCAATCCAGTCGTGAAAGCTAATCCGCCCCTCGGTCGTCTCAGCATCAAAATCGGGCGCGGTTTCACCAATCTGCAAAGCCATCTCGAACTCCTCTTCTGCTTTGAGCTCCCCGCCGCCGCGAGGCTACCTTCCGGCATGCTACGAGGTCAACTCTTAGGTTGTCGCCAGCGCTCGTTGAGCTCCTGCCAGGTGGGCGCCGGACCCGGCAACTCACCCCTGTCGCGCGTCCGCAACCCATCGAGTATCACGGTCAGATAACGACGGCGGAGCTGCTGGGTTCGGACGCGATCGGACACTTTGAGTGCGGCCACCTGCTCCAGAATCATTGAGAGGTCGTGGACATCTGCGTCGGGTCGGAGCTCGCCGCGGACGCGCTCAAACAGCGCTCCCACTAGCTTGTTGGCGCGCTCCGCGAGCGCGAACATCTCCTCGGTTGGGGTGAACTTGCCGGCCAGCGCGAGGGTCATCGAGGTCGTGTCGGCATCGACCAGCCGTCGCATGTAGGCGGAGAACATGGTCCACTCGTCGCGATCGTCGGCGAGCGCAGCCTTGGTCTCGTCGACGAACAACTGCAGACCGTCGTCGCAGAGCCTGCGCAGCAGTTCTTCCTTGCTCCCATAGCGCGTATAGAGCGCACTGATTCCGACGCCGGCGTGCTTGGCGACGGCCGTGATCGGGGCACCCGGGTCGGCGAGAAACACCGCCCGGGCGGACTCAAGGATCCGCTCGTCATTCCGCGCCGCTTGCGCCCGGCGACCGCTCATCGGGGATGGGATTGCTGGAGCCACGCTGCTAGTCTAGCGGAACGGAACTCTCCGTTCCTATACTGACGGCGCGCGAGCTCGCCCAGCGATTGATCGAACGCGGGATCGGCGACGACTCCGCCTCGATCAGTAACGCCACCCACACCTACGTCCCGTTGGTACAGATCCCGCCGCGCGGTCTGTGGCAGTCCGGCGGCCAAGCGCGCCACGCCACCCTCGAGTCCTGGACCGGTCGTCAGCCAGAGCGCGAGCCAGCGCTCGAGGCCGTCGTGCGTCGTTACCTGCAAGCGTTCGGTCCGGCCTCCGCGCTCGATGCGCCGCGGTGGTCCGGGCTGACGCGGCTAAAGGAGGTGGTCGAGCGGCTCCGACCGCGACTGGTCACGTTCCGCAACGAGGACGGCAGGGAGCTGTTCGACCTGCCCGACGCCCCCCGACCAGACCCTGATATTCCAGCACCGCCGCGGTTTCTCGGGCAATTCCTTCGCCTGAGCGCCTCAAACGCTCGCGCCAACGAACCGCTCGCGAAGGTCTGTCTTCTTGAACTTTCCGGTGGCTGTCCTCGGGATCACGTCAATAAACTCGAAGCGCCCGGGAAGCTGCCACTTGGTGAATTGCTGTGCGAGGTGATCGCGCAGATCGTCGCTCGATGCCTGCTCACCTTCCCGGAGCACCACTACCGCGAGCGGGCGCTCCCCCCAGCGCTCGTCGGGAACGGCGATCACCGCGGCCTCGGAGACGGCGGGGTGGGCCATCAGCAGGTTCTCCATGTCAACCGAGGAGATCCATTCGCCGCCGGACTTCACGAGGTCCTTCGAGCGATCGCAGATCCGAATGCAGCCATGCCGGTCGATCCTGACCACGTCGCCGGTTAGAAACCAACCGTCGTCGGTGAACTTCTCGCCCCCCTCACCGCGGTGATAGGCAGCCGCCACCCACGGGCCACGAACTTCGAGCTCCCCCATCGCCTGGTCATCCCAGTCGATCAGCTCGCCGTCTTCCCCGCGAACCCGGACATCGACGAACGGCGTCGGAATTCCCTGCCGGGCGCGATAGTCGTATTGCAGGTCGGGGATCGCGTCGTCCAGATCCCCGACCAGCCGGCAGACGCTGCCCACTGGCGAGGTCTCGGTCATGCCCCAGGCCTGGATGATCGTCAGGCCGTGTCGGTCGAACCCCTCGAGCAAGCTCCTGGGAACGGCCGACCCTCCGACGATCAAACGCTGCAGGGCGCTCAGATCCCAGCGACCGGGCTCGGCGTCGAGCGCCTGCAATAAGGCCATCCACACGGTCGGCACTCCGGCAGTCATCGTGACGCGCTCGTCGACGAGCAGATCAAGCACGTCGACCGGGTCAAGGCGCGGACCGGGAAGCACCAGCGCCGCACCGGCGAACGTTGCCGTGTAGGCAAGGCCCCAGGCGTTGGCATGGAACATCGGCACGACCGGCAGGACGGTGTCCCGCGAGGACACCCCAAGCTGGTCAGGCAGTGCCGCTATGAGTGAGTGCATCACCAGCGACCGGTGCGAGTAGACGACGCCCTTGGGTCGGCCGGTGGTGCCGGACGTGTAGCACATCGCCGCCGCTCTTCGCTCCTCCAGCGCCGGCCAGCTCAGCGGTTCCGCGTCCGCGATCAAGGATTCGTAGGCGATCGCTCCCGCCGGGACGGCCCCGGAATGCGAGACCACGATCACGTGCTCGAACGCCTGCGCCGTGCGGAAGGACTCGAATACCTCGAGCAGCGACTCGTCGACGACGATTGCGCGATCCTCCGCATCGCTGGCGATAAACGCCAGCTCTTCGGGATGCAGGCGCGGGTTCAGCGTATGGATCACGGCACCCATCAGCGGCACGGCGTAGTACAGCTCGAGGTGCTCCGGCTGGTTCCAGAGCAGCGTCGCCACACGGTCCCCATCGCGAATCCCGAGATCGGAGAGGCTGCGGGCCACCCGGCGGGCCCGATCGGTGCATTCCCCGAAGGTGGTGCGGTGGATCGCACCATCCGGGCGGCGTGAGACGACTTTGCGGCCCGCGCTGAAGCGCTCCGCGCGCTCGGCCAGCGCCGTCAGCGAGAGCGGATAGTCATCCATCATCGAGCTGTTGAGCATCGTCCCTCCATTGTTACGTTCTACGAGTTGCCGAGCAACCTATACGCTGCGGACGTCCATGGACGAGATTGACTACACGGGTCGACTCGCCGAGCTGATCGTTCGCGTCGGGGCGAACGTGCAACCCGGCCAGATCGTCTCGATCGGGTCAGAACCCGGCAAGGAGCCGCTGACGCGCGCGATCGCCGAGGTGGCATACGAGCAGGGCGCGAAGTTCGTCGACCTGACCGTCTTCGACGCCCACATCAAGCGAGCTCGCCTCCTGCACGCCGACCCGGAGACGCTCGATTACGTGCCGCCATGGTACGGGGAGCGCATCCTGGCGCTCGGTGAGCGCCATGCCGCCCGCATCTCGCTAACCGGCCCGGTCGCGCCCCACATCATGGACGGGATCGAGCCAGCGCTGCTTGGCAGAGACATGCTGCCCGCCGTCAAGGAGTCGATCGTCGTCGTCAACCAACGCACGTCGAACTGGACCGTCGCCCCGTGCCCGACCCCAGCTTGGGCCACGCTGGTGCATCCGGAGCTCAAGGCGGACGCGGCACTGGCCCAGCTCTGGCGCGAGATCGCCCACGTGTGCAGACTCGACGAGCCCGATCCCGTGGCCGCGTGGCATGGGCGCGTCGAGCGGCTGGAGGCGGTTGCCGTGAGGCTTGACGACGCGGGCCTTGACGAAGTGCGCCTGCAGGGCCCCGGAACTGATCTCACCGTCGGCCTGTTCTCCAGCAGCCGTTGGCGGGCAGCTCGGCTGGAGACCGTCGACGGCGTCTCGCATCTCCCCAATATTCCGACCGAAGAAGTGTTCACAACTCCTGATCCCGAGCAAGTCGAGGGCGTGGTTACCGCGACCAAGCCGCTGTTTGTCTCCGGCAAGATGATCACTGGCCTGCGTGTCCGATTCGAGCAGGGCAGGGCCGTCGAGATCACCGCCGAGGAAGGCGCCGAAACGCTTAGAGCGCTCTCCGCGCGAGACTCCGGAGGCGCCCGTCTCGGCGAGCTCGCGCTGGTCGATCGCGAGGGAAGGATCGGATCGCTCGGAACGGTCTTCTTCGACACGTTGTTGGATGAGAACGCCGCCAGCCACATCGCGCTCGGGCAAGGTCTCGAGTTCGGGGTGCAGGACAGCGCGGACGTAGCTCGGGTCAATCGCAGCCAGCTCCACATCGACTTCATGATCGGCAGCGATCAGATCGCCGTAACTGGCGTGAGTCGCGACGGCCGCGAGCTCCCGCTGCTGCGCGGCGGAGATTGGCAGCTATAAGCCGCCGGGCGCGGATCCTCTGCGCCTACCGGCGTGACGCTGGGATATGGGGCGGGTACGTCGACTTTGAGAATGTCTGCTTCCACGACCAATCATCGCGTGCCCGCCCCCCGGGACCGTGAGAACGACACGCCGCAGGCAGCCGCCCAGCGGGCGGAGTTCGCGCGCGAGCGCACCGGCGTGTCACTCGAGCACGTCACCCGCTACTCGTTCGACCCGAGTCACCACGACGGTGATTGACGACCGAATGCAGCGGGCGCCTTCGCGGCGTACCGGTGGATCGTCGATCAGTACGCCGCGATAGAGCAGTATTTCTCGAGTCGAACTTCGCCACCGACAAGAAAAGCTCGCACGTGGTGCGTTCCAACACCGAGTCGAAGCGCACCGGCGCGCAAGGTGGCGCGGCCTCAGATCAAGGCGCGCCGTCGATGCCCAGACCGTGGACTATGTACGCTGGCGTCTGATCCCGGGTCATGGACCCCACGGAAGACGCAAGCCCCACTCCACAGCGCGGCGACGACGCGCTCGACGAGTTGCTGCTCGCGCCCGCACCGATCCTCGAGGGGCTGCCTGACGCCGTAGTGGCGGCGGCGCGTGACGGGCGCATCGTGTTCGTGAACGCGCTTGCCGAGGAGCTGTTCGGCTACCCGCGCAAGGAGCTCCTGGGCCGGCCGGTGCAGACGCTGTGGCCCGACCGCCTACAACAGCGCTACATCCGCAACATGCAGCTCTACTTCGCTACCGAGCATCCGTTGCGGTTCTCCACCGAGGTGTGGGGGCTCCGGCGGGATGGCTCGGAGTTCGTTGGCGAGATGAGCTGGGGGATCGTAGAGACCATCGCCGGACCGCTCCTGCTGGCGATCGGCCGTGACATCTCCGAGCGACGCGCCGCCGAAACGCGACTGCGGGCGGTGGCAGCGATGGGCGAGCGCGCGTTGGCAGGCGCGGATCCGGCGGACCTCGCCGCCGAGGCGGTCGAGCTAATGCGGACCACGCTGCCCATGGCCGGCGCCGAAGTGCGGCTTGCCGGCGGTGCCGCGCTCGCATCGGACGGGCCGACGACGGAGGCGGCCCTGCGTCTGCCCATCGGCACCGGCGACGAGTTGATCGTCGCCCCGGCGCGCGAGCTCGCTGACGAGGAGATGAGCCTTGTGCGCGCGGTGGCCAACACGCTCGCCACCGCGTTGGCGCGGCTGCGCGGGGAGGAGCGCATGCGCCACGAGGCGGTTCACGACCCGCTGACCGGACTCGCGAACCGCACGCTGCTGCGCGACCGCCTCGAGCACGCCCTCGCGCGGTCCAAGCGCGAGGGCGGCGTAACCGGGGTGCTGTTCGTCGACCTCGATAGCTTCAAGCAGGTCAACGACCAGTACGGCCACGCCACAGGCGACTCGCTGCTGGTAGAGCTCGGCAGGCGCCTCCGGGTCGCGGTTCGCCCGGCCGACACCGTCGCCCGGCTCGGCGGCGACGAATTCGTCGTGGTGTGTGAGAAGGTCGACGCGGAGTCGGCACTGGCGCTCGGCCGGCGTCTGCAGAAGGCGATCCAGGTGCCGGTCACCGTCGGCGGGGTCGAGCACCGGCTGTCGGCAAGCATTGGGATCGCGCTCGGGCAGACCGACCCAGAGGCGCTCCTCGGCGACGCCGACGCGGCCGTGTACCGGGCGAAGGCCGACGGTCGCGGGCGCGTCGAGCTCTTCGATTAGCGTCGCGACCTGCCGCGCGGCGGCATGGGCCCGCGTCCGGCAGCATCGACGCCCCTACCCGGAAGCGGATGCCGAGCGGGCGCTGGACCTGGGCCATCCCCCACGGACCCGAAAAACATCGCGATACCTCGGCATGTGCCGGCCCACGCTACGCTGATGAGGTTTCCCGGAGAGGTGCCGGAGCGGTTGAACGGGCGCGACTGGAAATCGCGTAACGGGGGTTGACCTCGTTCGGGGGTTCGAATCCCCCCCTCTCCGCTGGCTGGCTGGCCGCTCTGCACCGGGCGTGAGCTCATGAGAACGACCACTCGCCTTGAGGCGGTGTGAGAAATGTCCGGTCTCCCCTTCCCACATTGTGTAGAACTAGATTCGATGCTGAGCCGGGGTCTGAAAGGAATAAAGTCTTGCGGGCTGGCACAACTTTCCAACCTGGAATCTGTTGAGAATACGTGGGAAGCAACGCCGGGGCTCAAGGATCGGCTCGTGGCTGCCGACAACAAGCCCAGGACGAACGGGGAACGGACTTGAGCACACCGACATCAGCACGGAAGCCGGAGCTTCGCCTTGTGACGGGCGCACTCGATGCACCCGCGGAATGGTCGTGGTTCTGCGGCCATTGCGCGACGCGATCGTCGGGAGGCGAGGCCCCGGCGCCGATCGCACGGGTGTGCCGGTCTTGCGGGTTCGGTCTACTCCTGGAGGCCCCGGATGACGCGATCCCGAGCAGTCGCGACGCGTTCTTGGTGATCGACTCATCGCTATCGGTCCAGGCGATGTCGCGCCGGGCGGAAACCCTACTGGCGGTGACCGAGGAGCTGGCCGTTCATCGCCCCCTCAGCGAGTTGCTGATGCCGGCCGACGCCGAAGTTCCCAGCGCGGGCGGATTCGCCGGCGCGGTCGCCGCCGCAATCGCGGACGTGGACAGAGTCGCGCATGCCTTCGTGAGACCGTGGAACACGTTCGGCGTCCGGATGCGAGTCCGGATCGCTCCGTGCGGGCCGCCCCGGGCGGCCCTGCTCGTGCTCGAGCCGGAGCGGCAGGACCTCAAGGCCGTCGAGCCATGAGGGCCGGCTATCCCGCGGCCGGTAGTGTCTCTGGCGCGCCACAGGGCGTGAGCGAGGGCGGCAGCGCTATCGATCGATCCTCACGCTGACCGTTCTCGAGCAGGGCGATGATCGTGCGGCCGACCGCACACGCGGTTCCGTTCAGCGTTGCGACGTGGGCGGGGCGGCCGTCCGTGGGTCGGTAGCGAATATCGAGGCGCCGGGCCTGAAAGTCGGTCGTGTTCGAGCAGGAGGTCAGCTCCCGGTAGCCACCCTGGCCTGGCAGCCAGGCCTCGCAGTCGTACTTCTTGGCTGCGGACGCTCCCAGGTCGTTGACGGCGATGGCCACAACCCGGTAGGGAATTTCCAGTTCCTGAAGGATCGACTCCTCGATCGCCAGCAGGCGCTCGTGCTCGTCCACCGACCGATCGGGCTCGACGAAGCTGAACATCTCCAACTTGTCGAACTGATGAACTCGGAAGATGCCCCGCGTGTCCTTTCCGGCGGCCCCCGCCTCCCGTCGGAAGCAGCTCGAGAAGCCGGCGTAGCGGCGAGGGAGCTCATCAGCGCCGAGGATCTCGCCTTGGTGGAGCGAGGCGAGCGCCACTTCCGATGTGCCCACCAGGTACAACGGGTCATCGGCAAGCCGGTAGATCTGCTGCTCGGTGTCGGGTAGGAAACCGGTGCCGTAAAGCGCGTGCTCGCGTACCAGCACCGGCGGGATCACTGGCTCGAAGCCCTCCCTACTCAACTTCTCGAACGCGAATCGAACCAGCGCCAGCTCGAGCAGCACCAGATCTCCGCGAAGGTAGGCAAAGCGCGAGCCCGACAACCGTGCGCCGCGCTCCATGTCGATCCTGCCTCCGGCCAGCTCGAGGTGATCGCGGCCGAGCGCTCCCGCCGCGCCGACCTCGCGCAGGACCAGATCCTCGTCCGGCGAGTCGTCGGAGGGAAGGTTCGGCAGGGCGGCCAACTCGGCGTCGCGCTGTGCCTTGAGGCTCGCCTCCTCGTCGCTGAGGGACCGACCGCGTGCGGCCAGCCGGGCTAGCGCCTCGCGC
Organism: uncultured Solirubrobacterales bacterium; assembly: GCA_963836065.1. Classification (GTDB taxonomy): domain Bacteria; phylum Actinomycetota; class Thermoleophilia; order Solirubrobacterales; family Solirubrobacteraceae; genus Palsa-465. The sequence continues at coordinate 207,805 of CAWIII010000002.1, read as the reverse complement.
TCCTCTGGGCTGGGAGCGCCCTTTCGTCCTCGACTTGCGCGGTTCTGCTCTGCGCGCAGCTCCTCCAGCTCCGCTGTCACAGCGCGCCAGCGGCGGTCGAGTTCCAGCACCCGGTCCACCCGCTCCGCCGCCTCGGGACCGCGCCGTGCGAGCGCCGCGCGCACGGTGTCGGGGGCTTCACGGATCAGCCTGATGTCGAGAACGGGACCTGCACCTTGCTGCCGAAGGGACTACTTCTTCTTCTTGGCCTTGCCGCCGCTGGCGGAGGCCGAAGACGGGCTGGTGCTCGTCGTCGTGGTGGTGGCGGCGGCGGTGGCCGTCGGGTTGGTGCTCGGCGCGGTCGGATTACTCGGCGGCGGAGGGATCGTCCCGATTGGTTTCGTGTCGCACGGCTGTAACCCGGTGACCGGAGGCACCTGCCGGCCGGCGTATTTGGCGACGAACTGGGCCACGGTGATCGCATCCTGGCCAACCACGATGTTCTGAGGCATGATCGCACCTGAGAATCCGCCGTTCTGAATCGCGTACAGCACCCGGGTCACAGGACGTTCGCAGCGCGTGTTGAAGTTCGGTCCGTTGTTGTACTGCGAGCTGCGCGCATTTGCGGCCGAACCATGGGCGGCGGCGTACGAGAGCGTGTGACATCCCGAGCAGCGCTGTGAGAACAGGACGGCCCCCTGATGCAGGGCAGAATCCGATTTCGGAACGTTGATGTTCCGAGTTCCGCACGCAGCTGCACCACCCGCGAGCACGAGCGCTGCACCTACCATCAGGACGACCTTGACCCATCGGGGCATGAAGGCGGAGATCATAATCGGATGCCGAATGCCAGGGCGCCGCACGCTAATCGGCCTGATGGCCACTGCATCCCTTGGTCTGCTCGGTGGCTGCGGCCACACCCAAGTGATCGGCCAGGATCGGACCCTGTATGTAGCGCTAGCCGACTACCGGGTCACGCCCCAGAGCGTTCGCGTTCGCTCCGGACCGATGACGATCTTCGTTCACAACTACGGCCGCTTGACGCACGACCTGGTGGTCTCGCTGAATGGGCAGTCGATTGAGTCGACGAGACCGATCTGGCCTGGCCAAAGCGCCGAGCTCTCAGTCAGCCTGCCGCCCGGTAACTACCTGATGGCCTCGACGATCCTCTCCGATCAAGCGCTCGGCGAGTACGGAACCTTGAAAGTGACTTCTTAGCGTCTGGCAGGAGCCGGGCACTCGACGCCGAAACAAAGCCCGTCCCCGGCGCCGATCCACGACGTTCGCCTTAATAAGAATGCGCGATCGTCCTCCAACGGCGGCAACCAAAGAGAAGGTCGGCGCCGGGGACGATATAACGGGCGCTCGATGGCCGTTCCCGAACCCGAGCTGTTCCGCGAGGTCTTCGGCCGCTTTGCGACCGGCGTAGCGGTAATTACGGCCACAGGCGCCGCCGGCGCCGGGGGCATGACCGCAAATGCGCTCTGCTCACTGTCGCTGGAGCCATTGCTGGTCCTCGTGTGCTTCGAGAACGACGCCCGGACGCTCCCGATCGTGCGTGAGGCTGGTCGTTTCGCTGTCAACGTGCTGAACTCGGAACAGGAACCGATCGCGCGAATCTTCGCCTCGAAGCTGCCCGAGTACGAGAAGCTGCAAAGCGTCGAACACCACTTCCAGCAGGGCCTGCCGATCGTCGAGGGCACCCTCGCCTGGGCGGCGTGCTACCTGCGTGAGGTGATCGCCGGCGGCGATCACACGATCGCGATCGGCGAGGTGACCTCGATGGGGCTGGGCGCCGGCGAGCCCCTGATCTGGTACGCCGGCCGTTACCACGAGTCGGGCTTAGGAGGGTCGAGCGGCGGGGGCCGGGGTTGAGGGCTGAGGGCGCGGGTGGGGCGGGCGCGGGCGGCGCGGTTGGGGCGGGCGCGGGCGTGGGCGGGGCGGGGCGGGCCGGCGACCCGGGGGTGCGGGCTAACGTTACGCTCAGGGGGCGAGCGACCCGCGCGGTGACTTTTGCCCGCGTTGGCCGGGCCAACGTGACGTTCGACCGCCGATTTCCCCCAATGTGACGTTGGCCCGCGGCGTGGGCGGCCCGGGAGGCGATCTCAGGCTACGCCAGCGCCCCCAGACCCTCACCCCGCAGTCCCCGCCGCTCGCACCAGCAGTACCACGATCACAAACGCCAAGAGCACCATCACGCCCAGCTCGCGATGGAGGATTGCGATCACGACCGCTTGCTGCTCATCCTTGGGGAGCTTGCCGACCTCCGAGGCGGATTGAAAACCTCTCGCATCGAGCACCATCTGCGCTGAGGCAACCCGCAACTGCTCGGCGAGAAACGAGATCAGGAGAGGCAGCAGGCCGTAGATGACGTGGAGCGAAGGTGGTTTGTGTCCGAGCAGCACCAGGACTCCTCCGAGCGCCGCTTGCACGACGACTGCCATCTGGCCGGCGCGCAGGATGCGCCAGAACCATTGGCTTTGCTGCACCCGATACCAGCACCAGGCTCCGTACAGGGCCGCCGCGCTGTTGAGCGCGATCGCCAGCACGCCGACGACGATATGAACGTCTTTCATGGAGAACTGCGGTTAGGACACAAAGAAGCACCCAAGCTACCTAAACCGATAGCCGCATTTCGCACTAAGTAACAGTGTGTTACAAACTGATAGGCCACAGTGATATAAGAGTCGTTCGATGCTCCGAAGCTATCTCCCCGCACTCGTCTTCCTAATCCTCGGCGGCGTGATCGGTGTCACGTTCGGAGTCCTGAACGCGGTGGTCGGCCACAGGCGTCGCAGCCGCTCGGGGGCGGCCCCCTACGAGTGCGGGCTGCCCTCGGAGGTCCAGCGGGGATTTCGGTTCGGGATCAGCTTCTACCTCGTCGCCATGCTGTTCATCCTGTTCGACATCGAGGTCATCTTCCTGTACCCGATCGCGGTGCAGTTGCGGGCGTTCGGCACGTTTGCGATGACCGAGACGATCGTGTTCGTGGTCCTGCTGATGATCGCGTTCGTTTACGTGTGGCGCCGGGGAGCACTCGAATGGAAATAAAGCGCGAGCCGCTCGGCAGCACGGACCTCCGTGTCCGTCAGTTGAAGGCTCGCGAGATGCTGCGCGGCGATCTCGACAGCAAGGAGCTCGAGGAGTACGTCGAGGAGCGCGTGCTGACGACCACCGTCGAGAAGGCAGTCGCCTGGGCTCAGGGCAACTCGATCTACCCGCTCACGTTCGGGCTTGCGTGCTGCGCGATCGAGATGATGTCGGTCGTCGGTGCGCGGATGGACATCGCCCGGTTCGGTTTCGAGGCCCTGCGCGCCTCACCCCGCCAGGCCGATCTGATCATTCTCTCGGGCCGCGTATCGATCAAGATGGCGCCGGTCATCCGCCGCCTTTACGACCAGATGCTCGAGCCCCGGTGGGCGATCTCGATGGGCGCCTGCTGCTCCTCGATGGGCGTCTTCAACAACTACGCGCTCGTGCCCTCGGACAAGTTCATGCCGATCGAAGTCCATGTGCCCGGCTGCCCACCGCGGCCGGAGGCGCTCATGCACGGGATCTTGAGACTCCGGGAAAGGATCCAGGGCCATCCGAAAGAGGGCTGGCGCGGGCGTTACGGCGCTGAGGGAACCGAAGAGCTGCTCACCGCGGAGGCGCAGGGAGCCGACACCGCAGTCAACATTTTCAAGCCCGGAGACACCGCCGGTGCCTGACGCCACGGAGCTCGAGCTGACCGCCCAGGAGCTCCGCGAGACCGATCCCGAATCGATCCTCGGGACGGTTCTTTTTCGTGAGCAGGCGACCCTGATCGTGCACCCGGCGCATATTCAGGGAGTTCTGCAGCGCCTCCACGCCAAGGGCTACACGTTCCTCGCAAGCCTGCACGGCGTCGACTACTACCCGGAGGAGCCGCGGCTCGGCGTCCTCTACGAGCTGCTCGACATGCAGCGGGTCGAGCGAATCGGGGTCAAGGCCCGTGTCCCGACCGATGCTCCGCACATCCCGTCGGTAATCGAGCTGTTTCCCGGCGCTGAGTTCCCCGAGCGCGAGGTCTACGACATGTTCGGCGTCGTCTTCGACGGCCATCCTGACCTGCGCCGGATCTTGATGCCCGAGGACTACGAGGGCCACCCGCAGCGCCGCGACTTCCCGACCGGTGGGGAGCCCGTGTTGTTCACGTATAACGAAGAGCAGAACTATGGGAAGTGGCAATGACCACGCTAAGTGAGGACTATCGCCGCCGCGAAGAGTCGATCACGCTGGCCAGCGAACCCGCCGGCGAGCGTGAAACGCACGAGCTGCTGACGCTGAACATCGGACCGCACCATCCCGCCACCCATGGAGTGTTGCGGTTGCTGGCGACGCTCGAGGGCGAAGTCGTCCGCGATATCAAGCCGATTATCGGCTACGTCCATACCGGGATCGAGAAGACCGCCGAGACCAAGTCCTACTGGAAGGTGATCCCGGTCGTCGAGCGGATGGACTACTTGAGCTACTACTTCAACGCGATGGCTTTCTGCAGCGCGGTGGAGACGCTGCTGGGACTCGAGGTTCCGCCGCGGGCCCAGTATCTGAGAGTGCTGCACCTCGAGCTCAACCGGATCATGTCCCACCTCGTGTGGCTCGGGACGAGCGCGCTCGACCTCGGCGCGATCTCGATGTTCTGGTACTGCTTCCGGGAGCGCGAGACGATCCTCGACCTGTTCGAGATGTCCTCCGGCCAGCGGATGCACACGCGCTACATCCAGGTCGGGGGCGTGATGGAGGACATCCCGCGCGGATTCGAGGAAAAGGTCCGGAAGTTCGTTAACCAGATGCCGACCCGCGCCGACCAGTACGCGGACATGCTCGAGAAGAACGAGATCGTGATCGAGCGCCTGCGCGACACCGGCATCGTCGACCAGGAGACCATCCTGAAGCTCGGCGTCACCGGTCCCCTGCTGCGTGCCACGGGCAACCCGTGGGACCTGCGAAAGGCACAGCCCTACTCCAGTTACGACCACTTCGACTTCAAGATCCCGGTCGGCTCGGTCGGCGACAACTACGACCGCTTCCGCGTCCGTCACGCCGAGCTGTACGAGTCGACGAAGATCATCGGGCAGGCGCTCGACGGTCTCCCTGAAGGTCCGTTCATCAACTCCGATCGCAAGGTCGCGCTGCCACCCCGATACGAGCTGGCGACCTCGATGGAGGCCCTGATCCACCATTTCAAGCTCGTCACCGAGGGCTTCCGGGTGCCGCCCGGAGAGGTGTACTACCCGATCGAAGGCCCGCGTGGCGAGCTCGGCTGCTTCGTGCGTGCGGACGGCTCGTCCAAGCCGGCCCGCGTTCACATGCGCGATCCCAGCTTCGTCAACCTCCAAGCGCTGGCTCCGATGGTCCGCGATGCCTATATCGCCGATTTGATCGCGACGCTCGCGATGCTCGACCCGATCCTCGGAGGTATCGACAGATGAGCGTTCACACCGGCGATCCTCGGCTCGACGCTGAGAGCACTCCGGGCCATAGTGGCCCCGTCAACCGGCGTCGTACGGGTGCTCAAGTTCCTCGGTTTGGCCACGGTTCGCGCGTCCCCGGCTGGGACGACGCCGTTGACCTGACCAAGGATCCGGCTGTCGTTCCCGATCCTTCCACGCCGGTCCCGCTCGAGCTCAGGCAGAGCATCGAAGCGGCGATGGCCAAGTATCCTTACCGCCGCTCGGCGGCAATTCCAGCGCTGCACGCCGCGCAGGAGCTGCACGGTTGGTGCTCGCCCGAGGCGATCGACCAGGTTGCCACCGTAATGCAGGTGACGCCGGCCTACCTGAACTCGGTTGCCAGCTTCTACGACATGCTCGAGACCGAGCCGAGGGCTCCCCACCACGACGTCTACGTGTGCACCAACATCTCGTGCTCGCTGCGCGGAGCAGACGATTTCTACGAGTCCATGATCGCTGCCGCGGCCGAGCACGACGACGTTCACGTGCAGCCGTTCGAGTGCCTCGGCGCCTGTGACATCGCGCCAATGGCGTCGGTCGACGGCGAGTACGTGGGGCCTCTGATCACCGAGGACGCCGCCCAGATCGTCGAGGATCTGAGTGCCGCACGGTCCGTGCTCGAGCACAAGCAGCTTCGCCACCGGCGCTGCGCCGATCCCGGCGTAGCCGAGGGCGCTGAGGACTTTGGGCCGCCGCCGCCCGAGGCGCTGAGGACCGACACCGCCGGACTGCCGCCGGAAGGCGAGGGCGTCGATCGGCCGGGGCCGTCGGCCCCCGATCGAAATCCCCACCGACGAGGCCGAGCGATGAAGCTGCTGTTCGACGGCATCGACGAGCCGGGGCTGAACACGATTTCGGTCTACGAGCGCCGCGGTGGCTACGAGATGCTCCGCAAGGCGCTGATCATGCCTCGCGAGGACGTACTCGGCAACATCGCGGACTCGGGACTCCGGGGCCGCGGCGGCGCCGGCTTCCGGATGGGACAGAAGGCATCGTTTCTCCCTCACGGCGGGATGCAGAAGTACCTCGTGTGTAACGCCGACGAATCCGAGCCGGGGACATTCAAGGACCGCGAGCTGATGCAGAAGAGCCCGCACACGCTGATCGAGGGGGTCGTGATTGCCACCTATGCGACCGAGATCAATCGCGCCTTCGTCTACATCCGCGGCGAGTATGCGCTGCCGGCCGACATCCTCGAGGCGGCGATCGCCGAGGCTGAGCAGGCCGGCTATCTCGGCCAGAGCATCCTTGGTTCCGATCACTCGCTCAGCCTGGTGCTGCACCGAGGCGCCGGCGCCTACATCTGCGGCGAGGAGACCGGCTTGCTCGACTCGCTCGAGGGCAAGCGCGGCAACCCTCGGCTGAAACCCCCGTTCCCGGCGATCGAGGGCCTGTATCACGGGCCGACATTGATCAACAACGTGGAGACGCTCTGCACCGTTCCGCAGATCATTCGCCTAGGTGGCGAGGACTACGCGAAGATCGGCACTTCGACCTCAACCGGCACCAAGCTCGTCTCGATCTCAGGTGACGTGCAAAAGCCCGGCAATTATGAGATCGAGCTCGGCGCCCCCTCCCGGGAGATCATTTACACCCTCGCCGGCGGCCCACCTGACGGCCACGAGGTCAAGTTCTGGTTTCCCGGCGGCTCGAGCGCGCCCGTCCTGACCAAGGATGATCTCGATGTCCCCTACGACTTCGACTCGCTGGCCAAGGCCGGCTCGATGCTCGGCTCCGGCGCGATCATCGTCGTCGATGACAGCCACACGGTTCTCGAAGTGGCTCTCAAGCTCGCGAAGTTCTACGCCCACGAGTCATGCGGCAAGTGCGCTCCCTGCCGTGAGGGCACCAACTGGACGGTCAAGATGCTGCAGCGGATCCAGTCCGGCGAGGCGACCCCGATGGACCTGGACATCATGGCCTCCGTCCAGGAGCAGATCATCGGCAACTGCCTGTGCGTGCTGGGTGATGCGATGGCGATGCCGATCGGCTCGATGGTCGAAAAGTTCCGCGGCGAGCTCGAGGGCGAGATCGAAGCGGCGCGCGAGCGTGCCGGCGTCGACCTGGAGGACGTGATCCCGGTCGGAGTGGCCGACGAGGACGCCGGTCCGTACCCCGTCCACTAACGCGATCCGTCAAGACACGATCATCACGCGAAGCCGACTATGCCCCGCCCCCAGCAGAAAATCATCCAGCTGACGGTCGATGGCCGCGAGGTCCGCGCGCCCGAGGGGATGATGCTCGTGGACGCAGCGAAGTTCGGCGACATCGAGATTCCCTACTTCTGCTACCAGCCGAAGCTCGGCAACCCGGTCGGGGCCTGCCGCATGTGCCTGGTCGAGATCGAAGGGATCCCGAAGCTTCAGACGTCCTGCTCGACGCCGGTCAAGGACGGGATGGTCGTCCACACGCAGACCGAACGCGTCCGCCACGCCCAGAACGCGATCGTCGAGTTCCTGCTCGTCAATCATCCACTCGACTGTCCGGTCTGTGACAAGGGCGGCGAGTGCCCACTGCAGGACATCACCTTCGGGTGGGGCGCGGGACGCTCGCGGTTTATTGAACCCAAGCGCCACTTTGAGAAGCCGCTCGCGCTCTCTCCTCTGATCGCGATCGACCGCGAGCGCTGCATTCTCTGCTACCGCTGCGTGCGCTTCTCACAGGAGATCTCCGAGGACTATCAGCTGATCTTCGCCGAACGGGGCGCGCACACGTTTGTCTCCACCCATAACGGGCATCCCTACTTCGCCCCGTTTAGCGGCAACATCATCGAGCTGTGTCCTGTGGGCGCGCTGACCTCCCAGCCGTACCGATTCCGCGCCCGCCCGTGGGATATCGAGGGCGCCGGGGGGATTTGCACACTATGCCCGTCGCAATGCAACGTCGAGTTCACCGTTCGCGACGACAAGGTGCTGCGCGTGCTGGCACGCGACCATGACCAGGTGGACGACGGTTGGCTGTGTGACAAGGGCCGCTTCGCCTACCAGGCAATTCACGTCGATCAGCGGATCACCGCGCCGCTGGTGCGCGACGGTGGCGAGCTGCGCGAGGTCTCATGGGAGCGGGCGCTGGACGTCGCCGCCGGCCTCGCGAAGCACAACGGCCGTGTCGGAGCACTCGTTGGCGGCCAAGCCACCAACGAGGAAGGCTTCCTCCTGCAGCGGTTGATGCGCCAGGGCCTCCAGTCCCCGCACATCGATTCGCGGGAAGGTGGGTCGGTGCCGGTCGAGCTGGCACGCGCGCTTGCTGCGCCTGCCCTGCAGGCGACCGTTCCGGACCTGGAGTTCGCGCACACGGTGCTGGTGCTCGGATGCGAGCCGCTCGACGACGCCCCGATCCTGGACCTGCGGATCCGCAAGGGCGTCCGCCGCCGCGGCATGCAGCTTGCGGTCGCGACTGCACGCCCGAGCGCACTCGACGTAAACGCGCAGGGCCTCGTCCGATACGCCCCCGGCGAAGAAGCCGAGTTCCTGGCCGAGCTAGATGCGGCGCTCGCGGCCGAGCCTGAGGCGGGGTCGCTCGCGGCGCTGCTCAAGCGCGGCGGCGAGGACGTCGTGATCCTGTGGGGCGAGCGGCTCGCACCGGAAGCGCTCCCTTATCTGCTCAGCATCGCCGGACGTCTCGACCTCGCCGGGCGCGAGGGCGCCGGCCTGCTCGAGCTCCCCGCGGGCTCGAACGGTCGCGGGTTGCGCGAGGCCGGGGTCATTCCCACCTCCGGTCCAGGCTACGGCGACCGCACCCCGGGCCCCGGTCACAGCGCGACCGAGATCGCCCGGGCGACGGAAGCTGGCGAGATCACCGCGCTGTACCTGTTCCAGACCGACCCGATGCGCGAAAGACCAAACAGCGCCCTGTGGGCGCGCGCGCTTCATCGCGCCGGGCTGGTCGTCGCGCACGCCTCGGTGCTGACGGACGGTATCCGTGAGCATGCCAACGTAGTCTTCCCGGCCGACTCCTATGCCGAGAAGGAGGGTACGGTTGTTCATCCCGACGGCCGCCTTCAGCGTCTGCGCATGGCAATCGCCCATCCGGGCAGCGTGCGCGCCGGCTGGTCGGTGATCGCCGAGATCTCCAAGCGCGCGGGGTTCGACCAGCGCGTGCTGACGAGCAGCATGGCGTTCCAGCAACTGGTCGCGGCGGTTCCCTTCTACGCCGAACTGACGCTCGAGGAGATCGCCGGCCGTGGTGTTCGCTGGCCGGCGCGCGCTCAAGCATCGTCGATGCCGGCAGGCGCCAAGGCGATGCTCCCAGCGCCGAACGCGTCGCGTCCCGGCGCCACCAACGGCCTCGCGCCTGCCGCCCGCTCGGCATCCGGCCTCGCTGACATGGGCGGCGCGCGAGTCGTCCAGCTCCGCGTCGGGATTTACCGCCCGATCTGGGCTGCTCCCGAGGTGGAGGTCTCCCCGGCGCTCAGGTTCACCGTCGCCCGGCAGCAGGTCGAGCTCTCACCGGAGGATGCGCAGCGGCTTGGGATCGAGCATGGCGAGAGCGTCCAAGTGGCTCAGAACGGGACTCGTCTTAGCGCAACGGCGGCAGTGAGAACCGGCGTCCCGGTCGGCGTCGCCTTCCTCGCCGATGGGCTCGAGGCCGACTCTGCGAACGTGCTCACGGAAGCGACCGTCGAGGTGACGAAGGCGCGATGATCCCGCTTGGCGACGTCTTCTTTTACGAGGCCTGGTGGATCCAGATCATCAAGGCGGTGGTGATCTTCGTGGTGGCGTTCGCGATCCTTCCGATGCTGACGATCTACGAGCGCAAGCTGCTCGGCCGTTTCCAAGGTCGGTACGGCCCCAACCGCGTGGGGCCGTTTGGACTCCTGCAACCGATCGCGGAGATCGTCAAGTTCGCGATGAAGGAGCCGTTCCGGACCACGACCTCGGTTGGCTACCTGTTCCGCCTCGCGCCGATGATCGCGATCATCACCGCGATCGGCGGGCTGGCGCTGATCCCGTTCGGCGATGTCCAGAACATCTTCGGCCATCAGGTCGGCCTGTACGGGATCGACGTCTCGATCGGTCCGCTGTACGTGTTCGCCCTGTCGGGGATCTCGTTTTACGGGATCATGCTCGGAGGCTGGTCATCGGGCTCCAAATATTCGTTTCTGGGGGCGATGCGCGGCGCGGCCCAGCTGATTTCCTATGAGGTCTCGCAGGGCCTGTCGCTGGTCGGTGTGGTGATCACGGCGCAGACGCTGTCGCTGACCCAAATCGTTCATGCGCAGGGCCGGATCTGGTTCTTCATCCCGCAGTTCGTCGGCTTCATCATCTTCACTATCGCGTCGTTCGCGGAGACCAACCGCACCCCGTTCGACCTCTCCGAGGCCGAGACTGAGCTCGTCGGCGGGTACTTCACCGAGTACGGCGGCACTCCGTTCGTCTCCTTCCTGTTCGCCGAGTACATGAACATGATGGTGGTCTCCGGAATCGCCGTGACGATGTTCCTGGGGGGCTGGCTGTTGCCGTTCGGAATCCACCCACCGGGCTGGGTTGATCCGATCGTCGTGATCGTCAAGGTGCTGCTGTTCATCACTTTCTTCATCTGGATCCGTGCGACGCTGCCCCGCCTGCGCTATGACCAGCTGATGTCCTTCGGCTGGAAGATCCTGCTTCCGCTGGCGACGCTCAATCTGCTCGTAACCGCGATCATCGTGGCCTCATGACGTACGACCCGGGACCAGACGTGATCGAAGTCATCCGCATCCCGCGACGCGGGCCGGCGTTCGGCGCCTACCGGGCTTTCGGCGAGACGCTGCGGGGGTTGAAGACCACGTTCGCGCGGATCGTGGAGGGGCCTTCGACGATCCAGTACCCGGAGGAGAAGACGCCTGTCTACCCCCGCTTCCGTGGCCGCCACAAGCTCCATCGCTTCGAGGACACCGGCCTCGAGAAGTGCGTAGGCTGCTCGTTGTGCGCGGCCGCCTGCCCGGCGGACTGTATTCGCGTCGTCGCCGCCGAGAACACGCCGGAGAACCGCGTCTCCGCCGGCGAGCGCTATGCCGCGGTGTACGAGATCAACATGAGCCGCTGCATCTTCTGCGGGTACTGCGAGATCGCGTGCCCGTTCGACGCGATCACGATGGGCCACGATTACGAGCTCTCCGATTACACCCGCTCGGACCTGATCTTCACCAAGGAAATGCTGCTGGCCGAGCCGATCGAGCGCACACCGCTGCGGACGGAGGGCGAATGAGTCAGGTCATCTTCTTCATTGCGGCGATCGGCGCCCTAGCGGGCGCAATCGGCGTCGTCACCGTGCGCAACCCGTTCTACAGCGTGCTCGCGCTGGTCTGCCACTTGATCTCGCTCGCCGCCCTGTTCCTGTTGCTGCGGGCTGAGTTCGTCGCCGCTGCCCAGGTCGTCGTCTACGCGGGCGCGGTGATGGTGCTGTACGTGTTCGTGGTCGCTTATGTCGGCGGCGGCGAGGAACTCGCCGGCGGAAGTGCGCTCCGGATCCTCGGGCCGCTGATGGGGGTCGCGCTGGCGATCGAGCTTTGTATCGCGACGCTCGGGTCGGCGCTGAAGGGAATCTCGGGGAAGGGCGCCCCGTACGTGCTCGGATTCGGCACGCCCCGCCACATCGGCACGCTGTTCTTGACCAAGTATCTGTTCCCGTTCGAGATCGCCTCGATTCTGCTGCTGGTGGCCGCGATCGGTGCCGTGGTGCTGGCGCGCCGGCGCCGGGGGCTGGAGAAGCCCGACGAGCAATTCGAGCTCCGGGTCCATGCTGTACGGCCCGCGTACACCGGCACGATGGCCGAGGCGGCCGGCACGCGGGCGGCCGAGTCTCCGCCGCCGCCCGAGGTCGAGCCGGTGGGAAGCGGGACCGATGGTCGCGAGGGGGGCTGGTGAGTCTCGGGAGGCAGCGCTGATGGCGATCGGCTGGTACCTGACGGTATCCGTGCTGATCTTCTGCATCGGCGCCACCGGCGTGATGACGCGCCGCAATCCGCTCGTGATCCTGCTGTGCCTGGAGTTGATGCTGAACGCTGCCAACCTCGCGCTGGTCGCGTTCGCGCGCATGTGGGGCGGGGAGGACGGGCAGATTTTCGCCCTGATCGTGATGGTGGTGGCGGCCTGCGAGGTCACCGTCGGGCTCGGTCTGATCGTCGCGATCTACCGCCGCCAGCTGCCGATCGACGTCGATGAGCTGAACGAGCTGCAGGGGTAAGCGGAGCGGCGATGGCGGCGACGACCTTTGGCTGGCTGATCGTGCTGTGCCCGCTCCTCGGCACGATCCTCATCAGCCTCCTTCACCGCCGGCTCGCCAACCGCACCGCGGGTTGGATCGGGACGGCCGCGATCGCGCTGTCATTTGGGTTTGCGGTCGCGACGTTGGTCGCGCTCCTGAATCAGCCTGAATCACACCGCGAGCTGACCTCGACGCTATGGAGCTACGCGAGCAGTGTTGGGGTCGATGCCAAGCTTTCGATCCTGATCGACCCGCTGGCGGTCTTCATGGCGCTGGTCGTATCGGGCGTCTCCACGTTGATCCACCTTTACTCGGTCGCATACCTCGAGTCTGACCGCGGCTATTCGCGCTACTTCGCGTACTTGAACTTCTTCGTGTTCTCGATGCTGCTGCTGGTGCTGGCGGGCAACTTCGTGCTGCTGATCGTGGGCTGGGCGTTCGTCGGCGCGGCCTCCTACATGCTGATCTCGTTCTGGTATCGGCGCCACACGGCAACCAGCGCCGGGATCAAGGCGTTCGTGATCAACGTCGTTGGTGACGTCGGCCTGGTCCTGGGGACATTCTTCATCCTCAAGCACACCGGCACTGTCGACTTCGAAAAGACCTTCGCGGTGGCGCCGCACGTGTTTGCCGTCGACTCACCGGACATCGTGGTGGCCTGCTTGCTGTTTCTGGTCGGCGCATTCGCCAAGTCGGCGCAGATCCCGCTGCACACCTGGCTTCCCGACGCGATGGAGGGTCCCACTCCGGTGTCTGCGTTGATCCACGCAGCGACGATGGTGACCGCCGGTGTGTACCTGATCGCCCGCTTGCACCCGCTCTTCCAGCTTGCTCCGACCGCCGAGGACGTCGGCGCTATCGGTGGCTGCCTGACGCTTCTGATCGCGGCCACGATCGCGCTGGTGATGGTCGACATAAAGCGCGTGATCGCCTACTCGACGATGTCCCAGATCGGCTACATGATCATCGGCGTCTCGGTGGGCGCGTACTCGGCCGCCATGTTTCATTTGATGACGCACGCGTTTTTCAAGGCGCTGCTGTTCATGGCCGCCGGCTCCCTGATCAGCGCGATGGCCGGCTGGCAGTCGCTCGATCGGATGAGCGGCTTCCGCAAGGCGATGCCGTTCACGTTCGCCTGCTTCATCGTCGGCGGTCTGGCGCTCTCCGGCATGCCGCCGTTCTCGGGCTGGCTGTCGAAAGACGACATCCTCGCCTTCGTCGACCACCGCGGCGGCGGCTTTCTGATCATCGGGATCGCGGGCTACGTCGGCGCGCTGCTGACCGGGATCTACACGTTCCGGATGATCTTCCGGGCGTTCTTCGGCGATCCCTGCGAGGAGGCCCGCGAACTCGAGCAGGGCCACCTGGCGCACGCGGAGGTGCCGTTCAACCCGGGGACCGGCGAGCAAGAGGACACCGACGTGGGCTTCCCCGGTGCCGAGCACCACATCGCCGAGCGCGACCTGCCGATGAAGGTCGCCATGACTGCGCTGGCGATCCTGGCGATAGTCGGCGGCATCCTCCAGATCCCGGGCGTCGACGCCGGGATCAGCCGCTTCCTGAGCCCGACCTTCGCCGACTCTCATCTCAGCGAGCCTTCGACAGGATCGTCTTGGGTCGGCCTGATCATCGGTGCCGCGGTGGCCTTAACGGGTATCGCCGTCGCATATCGGATCTGGATTGCCGCACCAGGAACCGCGACGGCGCTTCGCCAGCGCCTCGCGCCGGTGTACACACTGCTTGTCAACAAGTGGTACTTCGATGAGCTGATCGACTTGGTGATCGTCCGGCCTGTGCTGTGGTTCGGACGGATGGCGGACTCGGTGCTCGAACGGGTCGTGATTGGAGGCGCGATCACCGGCGGCACGACCGGGCTGGTCCGGGCCGGCTCCGCGGCGGTGCGCCGAGCCCAGACGGGCTTCCTGCGCTACTACGCCGCGCTGATGGTGATTGGGGTCTTCGGCGTGGCCCTCTACTTCCTGGTCTCCAGCTCATGACGCTTTCGATCCTGATCTGGCTCCCGCTCGTGATCTCGCTGATCGCGTCACAGCTGCCCCGACGCGTGGTCGGACGCGCGGCCGCGGCGGGCAGCGTAATCACGCTCGGAGTCGCGATCTCGTTCGTCGCGCGCTTCAAGACAGGACACATCGGTCTGCAGTTCGTCACCGACAGGGTCTGGATCTCGGCGCTCGGGATCCACTACAAGCTGGGACTCGACGGTCTCAACGTCGCCTTGATACTCGTGACCGCGCTCCTATTCACCGCGTCGTTGGTCTGGGCGTCGTTCCGAGACTGGGATCGGCCGGGCATCTTCTACTTCCAATTCGGCCTCGCCGAGAGCGCCGTACTGGGAGCGTTTTGCGCCCAGGACCTGGCGTTGTTCGTCGCGTTCTTCGACCTGATGTTGATCCCTTTCTACTTCCTGATCGGGATATGGGGCACCGGCGAACGTGTTCGCGCGACCACCAAGCTGGTGATCTACACCCTGGTCGGCTCGTTCTTCATGCTGGCCGCGGCGATTGCCACCGGTGTGATCGCGTCCGACGAGCACGGCGCCCCGCTGACGTTCGTGATCTCCTCCCTCCAGCGCCTCCCGCTATCGAGGAGCTCCCAGGAGTGGATCTTCCTCTGCTTCGCGGTCGCGTTCCTTGTCAAGATGCCGCTGGTCCCGTTCCACGGCTGGCTGCGTGACGGCTACAAGGCGATGCCGATCCCCGCGGTCGCCGTGTTTTCGAGCATCCTCTCGAAGGTTGCCGCATACGGATTCCTGCGGATCGCACTGCCGCTGTTCCCCTACGCGACGGTTCACTTCCAGATGTTGATGCTGATCATCGCGCTGGCTTCGATTCTGTGGGCGACCTCGATCGCCTTCACGACCGGCGATGCCCGCCTCGTCGTGGCTTATTCGAGCGTCGCGCAGCTCGGCTTCATCACGCTCGGGATCTTCTCGCTGCGCTCCCAGGGCGCTCAGGGCGCGATCCTGCAGATGGTCAACCACGCGCTCGTCACCGCCCCCCTGTTCTTCATCGTCGCGGCGCTTGCCGCCAGGGCCGGCGGCTCGGAGAAACTGCGTGATATGGGCGGGATCGCGTTCCGCGCTCCGGTGCTGGCAACGCTGTTCCTGATCGTCGCGTTCGCGACTCTGGCGATGCCGGGATCCTCAAACTTCATCGGCGAGTTCTTGATCCTGTTCGGCGTGTTCAGGGCCAAGCTGGCGATTTCGGTGATCGCGTTCGTAGGCGTGGTCGGGGCGGCGGTGTACGCACTGCGTGTGTTCATCGGCGCGATGCACAATCGCGTCGGCAAGCAAGTGGTCTCGCGTGAGGTCGGGCTCTCGGACACCGCGGCCATCGTCCCTCTGGTGGCGGTGATTCTGGTGTTGGCGCTGTATCCGCAGTTCGTGTTGAAGCGAACGCAGTCCTCAGCGCGGGCGACGGTGGCCGCCACCCAGCAACAACCCTCACTCCGCGTGGCTTCGCGATGATGGCTCTCGCTGCCGCTCATATCAAGGGCCCCCACATCGACTGGGCCTCGTTGTCGCCGCTCGTCGTCCTGATCGTGGGCGGCCTGTTGGTGCTAATGGTCGGCCTGCTCCGTAGCACGCTGGCGCGCGAGCGCGTCGTTCCGATGCTTACGCTGCTCTTTCTCGGGGGTGCGCTGGCGGCCATGATCACCCGCTTTCACCACCATCGCTCGATTATCTCGGGCGCATTGGTGATCGACGACCTGGCGCTGGTGCTCGACATGATCTTCGTGGTCGCTGCAATCGCCGCGGTGCTGATGTCCTGGCGCGCCAACGCGCCGCACGAGGCCGGACACGGGGAATACCACGCTCTGCTGGTCTTCAGCGTCTTGGGGATGGCGGTGCTGGTCTCCGCGCAGAACCTGGTAACGCTGTTCCTCGGATTTGAATTGCTGTCGATCCCGCTGTACGTGCTCTGTGCCTCGGAGTTCCGCCGCGAAGGGTCGCTCGAGTCAGGCCTCAAGTACCTCGTGATCGGGTCGGTCGGTTCGGCGACGCTCGTCTACGGGCTGGCGCTTGTCTACGGTGCTACCGGCTCGACCGACTTCAGCGGAATCGCGGCCGCGGTGTCGGTCGGCAAACTCGCCGGCGGCGTACTCGGCGACCCAATGCTATTCGCCGGTCTGGGCCTGGTGATCGTCGGCTTTGCCTTCAAGGCCTCGGTCGCCCCCTTCCATCAGTGGACGCCGGATGTCTACGAGGGAGCTCCGACCCCGGTTACCGCGTTTATGGCAACTGCCACCAAGGCCGCTGCCCTGGGCGTGTTCCTGCGGTTCTTCGACGTAGCCGCCGTCGGCGCGCAGGACACCTGGGCGCCGATTATCGCGGCGATCGCCGCGATCACAATCGTGGTCGGGAACGTCGGCGCCCTCGGCCAGTCTTCGCTGAAGCGGATGCTCGGTTACTCGGGAGTCGCGCAGGCTGGATACATGCTCAGCGGCGTGGTCGTCGGTAGCCAACTTGGGATTCAGGCCACCGTGCTGTACCTGGCGGTGTATCTCGCGATGAACCTGACCGCGTTTGCGGTGGTCGCGGCGTGCGAGCGCGGCGGTCCGGGTGGCGATGACATCTCGGTGATCTCCGGGCTCGGGCGCAGCCAGCCGTGGCTGGCCTGGCCGATGACGATCGCGATGCTCTCGTTGGCCGGAATTCCCGGCACGGTTGGCTTCATCGGCAAGTTTCAGCTGATCCATGCGCTCGTCAACGGCGATTACACGTGGCTGGCGATCGTGCTCGTGATCGGCTCGATGATCTCGCTTGGGTACTACCTGCGTGTAATCGCGGCGATGTGGATGCGGGGCGCCGAGGAGCCGACAGCGGTCCCGGCGCACGCGGGAGCCTACGCGCCGATCGCGGGTGGCTCGCCGGAAGCGGATGGCGAACCCGTATCCGGCGCTGCCGCAGCCGCTGGAGTGCCCGCATCTGGTAGCGCGTGGCCCGTAGCCGATGCGGCAGTACCCAAACCCGAGCTGGTGTTCGTCGCGGTGGTGTTTGCCGCGGCGAGCATCTTCTTCGGCATTTTCCCCCAACCGCTATTCACACTGGTGGCCCACGCTGGCCACGCGATCAGCGGGATCTTCTAGGGCTCCTCACGGCGCTAGCCGCTCGATCACCCAGGTATCGTCGCCGCCCGGCGTGTAGCGCAGCCGGTCGTGAAGGCGATCATCGCGGTGCTGCCAGAACTCATAGCTCTCGGGCGCCACCCGAAAGCCGCCCCAAGTTTCGGGCGCCGGCAGCTCGGCGCCCTCGTGCAGCGCCGCCAACTCGGCCACACGCGCTTCGAGCGCTTCGCGATTCTCGACTACCTGACTTTGCGGGGATGCCAGCGCGCTGAGCTGGCTGCCGCGCGGGCGGGCGCGCACGTAGGCGACCGATTCCTCCCGGCTACAGCGCTGCACCGGACCCTCGATCCTCACCTGTCGCCCCAGCAGGTCCCAGTGAAACAGGAGCGCGGCTCGGGGATTGGCGGCGAGTTCCCGCGCTTTGCGGCTCTCGTAGTTCGTGAAGAACACGAACCCCTGCTGGTCGAACTGCTTCATCAGCACCATCCGCACCGATGGCATCCCCTCGATCGCCGCAGTCGCGACTGCCATCGCCTCCGGGGCGCGGGTTCCGGCCTCCTCAGCGGCTTTGTACCACGCCGCAAACTGACGCAGCGGATCGAGATCGACGTCCTCTTCACGCAGTGGCTGTGAAGGGTTGGGCACGTGAGGGATTATCGGCCCTAGGGAGGCGTCCTGCAGCGCCCCAGCAGTTTGCCGGCACCACCGCGGCGGGAGCGGCCGGCCGCCGCGACCGGCGCTACGATCCGCCGCCCGTGGATTACCCGGTCGAGGCCTTCACCGAGCAGCAGCGCGAGCGACTCCGCCCCCACTTCACGAACCTCGATCGGCCGGTGTTCGCACTGGTCAATCTTCCCGAGACTGTCAAGGGTGCGCTGTTCGCACGCTATTCGCGCTACCCAGGCACGCTCAGGCAGCTGTTTCTCGGCGAGTTTGCCGATGATCTCCGGTCCGGGGGCCAGGTTTGGGACGGCGAGGAGGGGCAGCGTGCGGCCAAGCTGTACGAACGGATCTTCGTCGGTTATGGCGACGACTCGGTAGCTCAGCTCGGCGGAGCCCATGTCGCGTGCGAGTGGGTCTCGAACGTCCTCACCAAGATCCTGCAGCGACCGCGGCTGGGGGCCTATCTGGAGCAGTCGACCCGGTACCTGCCTTATGACGCGCCGTTGCCTCGGCCGCCCGGCGGCTACCGCTACTACCGCGACCGTGAGCTGGGGCCCAGGTACGTGGAGGCGATGGACACGCTCTTCTCGACCTACTCGCGCGCGCTGCCGCGGGTGCTCGAGTGGGCGCAGGAGGAGTTTCCGCTCCGCGACGGAGAGCCCCCGGCCGCGCATCAGCGGGCGATCCAGGCGAAGGCGTTCGACCTGCTGCGGGGCGTTCTGCCGGCCAGCTCGCTCTCGCACATGGGGATCTTCGCGTCCGGTCAGACCTACGAGCAGTTGATCTTGCATCTGCTCGCTCACCCTCTGCCTGAGGCGCGCGGTTACGGTCGGATGATTCTCGAGGAGATCAAGGCGGTGATGCCGAGCTTCGTTGCCCGGGTGCAGCGCCCCGACCGCGGCGGCGAATGGATCGGCTACCTGCAATCACGGGCGCTCGCCGGCGAGCGCTGGGCGAGACGGCTCGACTTGACCGGAGAAGCCTCAGACGCCGGCGAGGGCCCCTCCGTCCGGCTACTGCGCGTCGAGGGCGACGAGGATGATCTGCTGACGGCGCTCTTGTTCGAGTCGAGCGCCACCTCAGAGCGCGCAGTCCGAGAAGCGATCAGCACCCTGGATACGGACGAGCGGGCGGCCCTGCTGGCCGAGCTGGTCGGCGAGCGATCCAACCGCCGTCACCGGCCGGGGCGCGGGCTGGAGGCGCTTCGCTACCGATTCGAGATTGTCTCGGACTACGGAGCGTTTCGTGACCTACAGCGCCACCGGATGCTCACCGTCCAGTGGCAGGCGTTGACGCCCGATCTCGGCGCCGGGATCCCGGAGCAGATCGAGCTCGCGGGTTGCGGTCAGGAGTACCGGAGGGCGCTGGAGACTTCCGCTGACGAGTACCGGCGTCTCGCCGACAGCGGTCTCGATACGGCCGCCCCGTACGCCCTCTGCTTGGGCTATCGGATCCGCTTCATCCTCGACCTGAACGCTCGCGAGGCGATGCAGCTGATCGAGCTGCGTTCGGGGCGCGAGGGTCATCCGAGCTACCGCGCCGTGGCCCACGAGATGCACGCCCAGATCGGCTTGGTTCACCCCGCGGTCGCGAACGCGATGAAGCACGTCGACCGCGACACCGAGCCGCGACTTGAGCGCATCCTGTCCGAGATGCGCTCCCGGACGCGCGCCGGTCGCTGACGCGCCCCCGCCCGGGGGCGGCCGTAAACCTGGCCCGCGGCGAACCTGCGGGAAGAACGAGCGCCTCGCAGGCGTCCTTGGGGCATCGACCCCAAACGATCAGAGGTGTTTGAGTGAAACGCATTATCGTCGTCCTGGTAAGCATAATCGCCGTCGCGTTCGCCGCCTCGGCGGTGGCTAGCGGCAAGGCTCCGACCGTCAAGCTCCGTGGCTCGGGCCTCGGGAAAATCGTCGTCAACGGTCGCGGCCGCACGGCGTACATGTTCACGCGTGACCGCCGCAACCGCGATGTCTGCGCCAAGATCAACGGGTGCTCGTCGGTCTGGCCGGCCCTGACGGTCAAGGGCAAGCCGATCGCGGGCCCCGGCCTCAAGAGCTCGCTGCTGGGGACGATCGGGCTCGCCGGCGGCGTCAGGCAGGTCACTTATGCCGGTCACCCGCTGTACACGTACTCCGCGGATACGGGACCGGGCCAAACCGACTATGTCGGTGTTTCGCAGTTCCGCGGCACCTGGTACGCGGTGAACTCAGCCGGCGAGACGGTCCGCTAGGCGCTCTCCGGCGTCGCGGCAGGCGGCCGAAACGCCTCAGCCACGTGCTCATCGCGCGTGGCTGAGGCATCCGGCCCGCGGCTCAGACCGGAAATCTGTAGCGCGAGAAATCCCGCGCTCGCTTGCCAGCTTGTCCGGATGCCGAGCGCGTCGTCCCTCATCTTGCTCCGATCGATCCGACCCAAGCCGGAGTAAGCTAACACCGACCTTCGATGACTTTCGCGCTGGGCGTGCTGCTGGGGATCGGCCTGGCCGCAGTGGTTTTGGCGGCGTTGAGGGTCATACGCGCGCCGCGGGAGGTAGGCACGCCGCTGGCCGCCGGCATGCAGTCCGCCCTTCATGCCGCCACATCGACGCTCCCCTATCTGCGCCGGGGGCTCACACCGCGCTCGGCCGATCAGGCCGTTCCCCATCTTCGGGCGCTGACTGGCGCAGCCGCGGTCGCGCTGGCGGACACGCGCGCGGTGCTGGCCATCGACGGAGAGGGCCGCGACCAGGTCCGTCCGGGCGACCTACTGTCAAAGCTGCTGGAGCGAACCGGTGATGACCGCCTCCAGATCGTGCCACGCCTGATCTCCTCGGACCCGACCTGTCCGCTGCGATCGGCGGTGCTGGCACCGCTGACGGTTCAGGCCAGACGGGTCGGGACCCTGATCGTCTTCTACAGGTCGACCGGACGGCCATCAGGAGCCGAGCTCAGGGTCGTGCAGGAGGGGGCGAGTCTCGTCTGCGCGCAGGTGGAGCTGTCGGTCGTCGACGAGCAGGAGGAGCGCCTGGCCCAGGCGGAGCTCCGGGCACTCCGCGCTCAGATCTCGCCGCATTTCATCTATAACGCGCTGGCGGCGGTAGCGGGCGATATCCACGCACGGCCCGAGGAGGCCCGAGAGCTACTGATCGACTTCGCCGAGTTCACTCGCTACTTGTTCCGCGACGGCCGCCCGTACGTCACGCTCGGCGAGGAGCTCGGTCACGTCGATCGTTACCTGCGGCTCGAGCAGGCGCGCTTTCGCGACGGCCTGCACGTGAGCGTGGAGGTCGAACCCGAGACGACCGGCGCCGTCGTGCCGGTGATGTCCGTCCAGCCGCTGGTCGAAAATGCCGTGCGTCATGGGGTCGAGCGTCGAGCCGGCTCGGGTCGGATTCAGATCACAGCTCAGCTGGTCGCTGGCGACGTCGAGCTGCGGGTCACTGACGACGGCTCCGGGATCGAGCCGGACCGGATCGACGTCGTGCTCGCCGGCACCAGTGGCGGCATCGGGCTCTCGAACGTCAATGCACGCCTCCGGGCCACCTTCGGCGAGCGATACGCGCTCCGCATCGAGTCACATCCCGGCGAGGGTACAACTGCGGTCATGACCGTTCCCAACCTCCAGGGCGAGGCAAAGGCGGCATGAGCTCGGACCGCCTGACGATCCTCGCCGTGGACGACGAGCAGACGCAGCTCGAGGATCTCGCGCGACTGCTTCGCGACTCTCCCTGTGTTGAAGACGTCGAGTGCGCAGTCGACGGCCATGATGCGCTAGTCAAGGCCTCGGCGCAACCGTATGACGCGGTCTTCCTCGACGTGCGAATGCCGGATCTCGACGGTCTCGAGCTGGGGCGCGTGATGCGCCGCTTCGCCTCGCCGCCTCAGCTCGTGTTCGTGAGCGCGTACGACGCTGCCGCCGTCGATGCGTTCGAGCTCCACGCTCTGGACTATCTTCGCAAGCCGGTCAGCCGGTTACGCGTCGAAGAGGCCCTCGACCGTGTCGTGACCGCCCTCGACGCTGCCGATCGCGACATCGCCAACGGCTACCCGTGGCCGGGGCCTCGCGACTCGGGCGAGCAAGAGATGGTTGCCGTAGCCAATACTCGCACCGGCTCGATCCGCCTGGTCGCCCGCGGCTCGATCCTGTATGCGCAGTCGCAAGGGGACTTCATCCGGATCGTGACTGACGAGGGCCGCTACCTACTCAGGGCGACGCTGGTCGAGATCGAGCAGCGTTGGGAGCCGTTTGGCTTCGTGCGCGTGCACCGTCAGTATGTGGCGAACCTGACGCGAGCGGTCGAGCTCCGCCCCCAGCTCGGTGGCACCGCTGAGCTGGCGTTCGGGGATGGCCAGGCGATCCCTATCGCCCGCCGGCACGCCAGTGAACTCGGCCGGCGGCTCGGGGTCTAGACGGGCAACTGCGGGCTCGGGGCACCCGAGCAAAGCTCAGGTGCCCCGAGGAAATCTCAGCCCTCCGCGTCCTTATGCTCTTCCTCGATCTTCCCCTGAAGCTGCGACATCACGTTGGGATCGCGCAGCGTCGTTACGTCCCCGAGCGCCTTGCCGTCGGCGATGTCGCGCAGCAACCGCCGCATGATCTTCCCCGAGCGGGTCTTCGGCAGATCGTCGGCCCAGATGATCCGCTTTGGCCTCGCGAACTTCCCGATCCGATCGGCGACACGCCCGCGGATCTCCTCGACCAACGCGTCCGAACCTTCGCCGTCCTCGCCCTCCAAGGTCACAAACGCGCAGATCGACTGTCCGGTGTCCTCGTCGGTCTGCCCGATCACCGCCGCCTCGGCGACCTTCCCATGCGAGACGATCGCCGACTCCACCTCGGCCGTGGAGAGCCGGTGCCCGGACACGTTCACAACGTCATCGATCCGGCCGATGATCCAGAGGTAGCCATCCTCGTCCTTGCGCGCCGCATCGCCAACGAGGTAGATCTCCTTCCCGAAGCGGGAGAAATACGTCTGGATGAACCGCTCGTCCTCCTTGTAGAGCGTGCGGAGCATCGCCGGCCACGGGCGCTTCAGGATCAGCAAACCCTGGCCTTCGTCGACCGGCTTGCCCTCCCGCACGTCGACCACCTCGGCCGCGACGCCCGGGAACGGCCGCGTCGCTGAGCCTGGTTTCGTGGAGGTGATCCCCGGCAGCGGCGTGATCAAGATCGAGCCCGTCTCGGTTTGCCACCACGTGTCGACGATCGGGCACCGCTCACCGCCCACCACGATGCGGTACCACAGCCACGCCTTCGGGTTGATCGGCTCACCCACCGTACCCAGCAGGCGCAGCTTGGACAGGTCGTGCTTCTCGACGTGCTCGACCCCCCACTTCATGCATGCGCGGATCGCCGTGGGCGCGGTGTAGAAGATCGTCACCCCATAGCGCGCGCACAGCTCCCACCAGATCCCCTTGTGCGGATAGTCGGGCGCACCTTCGTACATGACGCTCGTGGCGCCGTTCGCCAGCGGGCCGTAGACGATGTAGGAGTGGCCCGTGACCCAGCCTACGTCGGCCGAGCACCAGAAGACATCTTCCTCGGGCTTGAGGTCGAACACGTACTTGTGCGTCGCGGTGACCCCGGTCATATAGCCGCCAGTCGTGTGCAGCACGCCTTTGGGCTTTGCGGTCGAGCCGCTCGTGTAGAGCACGTACAGCGGGTGCTCGGCGTCGAGCTCCTCGGCCGGGCACTCGTCCGCCGCCTTCTCCATCGCCTCGTGGTACCACACGTCCCTGCCGTCTCTCATCTCGCACTCGGCATTGGTGTGCTTGACGACGATGATGTGCTCGAGGGTCTTCAGCTCGCCCATCGTCTGGTCAACCTGCTGCTTGATCGGCGCCGTCTTACCCTTGCGCCGCGCGCCGTCGACGGTGATCAGGGCCTTTGCCTCAGAGAACTCCATCCGCTCCTTGACCGAGTCGGCAGAAAAGCCGCCGAACACCACGTTGTGGGGTGCGCCGATCCGCGCACAGGCGAGCATCGCCACCACCACCTCGGGAATCATCGGGAGGAAGATCCCGATGATGTCGCCCTTCTCGATGCCCAGGTCCTTCAGGACGTTTGCCAGCTTCTGTACGTCCCGGTGCAGATCCGCATAGCTGACGTCGCGCTCCTCGCCCTCCTCGCTGCGCCAGTGGAACGCCACCCGCTCGCCATTTCCGGCCTCTACGTGCCGGTCTAGGCAGTTGTAGGACGCGTTGATGGTGCCGTCCTTGAACCACTTGTAGAACGGCGGATTGGACTCGTCGACGGTCTCGCTGGGCTCTTTGAACCAATGAAGCTCCTTCGCCTGGGCCATCCACCAGCCCTGCCAATCCTCCTCGGCCTGTTTGTAGACCGCCGGATCGCTCAGGAGCGCTTTCTCACGGAATTCGCTAGGCGGCTCGAACTGCTCGATGTCGAGCATCCCCTCGAGCTTAGATTCCAGCGATCCCGAGTCACTCGAAGTTGCGGTGTCAGCCATATGAAGCCTCTCCTTCTACCATCGGCGTCTGGAAACGGCGACCCCAGGCGCGGGCAATTTCCGCCAGCGGCGTGAGGCTACTGCGTAAGTTTGGCCCATTTTTACACGAGGTGTCCAATTGGGCCTTGCGCCGGCTTCATCGACGCCGCTTGCGCTTGCGCTTGGACGCCGCCGCGCGCGAGCGCGTGGGCGCCGGAGCGCCGACCGGTTGCGGTGCCGGGGTCGCTTCCGGGTTGGCTCTGCCCCCAGTACGACCGGCCTTTACCCGCTGCTGTCGCATCGACGCCGAAGACGGCCACGGCTCAGTGCTGCCGCTCTCCCACGCCGGCGGGACGCCTGTCGGCCAGCGCCCGGAGAGCAAATACGCCAGTGCGAGCAGCCAGAACCCTTGCACGACGGGTACGGGCGAGCCGATCGGGAATAGCACCAGCACACCGACGAAGATCCCGAGGTATCCCATGAACTTCGTCAGCAGCCCCACTCGCATCGCTCCCAGGGCGGTCAAGACGAAGCCGATCGCCAGCACCAATGAGGCTGCCTGTCCCAGCAGCGGCAGCACGACCAGCAGCTTGGAGCTGGTCAAGTGCTTGGCCTCCTGATAGGTCTGACTGCCCGTACTCACAAAATCGTTTGCCTTGATTGCGATCACGATCGCGTATACGACCGCGACGACCGCCGCGACCACGCCTCCGGTCACGGCCAGCCAGCGGACGTAGCGGCCGATGACCGGATTGCGGACGCGGACCGCGTCGTACAGGAAAGCGAGCGTGGCGGCGACTCCGAGTAGTCCCAACGAGTTAAGCACGGCGCCGATCAGATCGAGCGGAAAGCGCTCGTGGGCCGATATCAGGTCGAGCGTCAGCTCGTCGATCTTCGTATGCGTCCCTGAGAGCTGAAGGACTGCCGCGCCGAGCAGGCAAACGGCCGCGACGGCCGCGATCACGGCATGGCGCCTCCGCGCACCGGCCTCGTATTGAAGTCGCTCGTCGGCAGTCATCGCACGGTCCATCCTAGTGGCGGGTTTGCGCCCGCGCGGTACCCATCGGCCACGATCGGCCACGCGGATACCGCGCGAGTGTACGCGGGGCTGCCGTCGGCCGCGCCTTCGTACGCGTCCACCCCACGCGGGTGAGTACCATAGGGACTATGGAAGGCAGTGGCTTTGGCGGCCTGTTTGGCGATCCGGACGAGCTCCAGCGTAGGTTGGGCGAGTTCGCCGAGCAGATGCAGGGCGCTCAGCGCTTGGCGTGGGCCGATAACGCGATCAAACTGGCGGTCGATCTCACCGTCGCGGCAATGAACCGCGCGAACATCCAGGGGACGACCGAGCAGCAAGCCGAGCAGCTGCGCTCCGTTATGGCGACCGTGTTTCCCGAGGCCGTCACACTCGTGCGCGAGGCGCGCGAGGGCTTGCAGTAGGCGGCGGGCAACCGCCTACAGCGCGTCGAGTACCAGCCGATTGTGCTCGGCCGACTTGACCTTGCGGACGGGCCGATGATCGTGCCCCCCGTGATCCTACTTGAGCAGACGTGAGAGCCTGCGGTCCTTGAGCAACTTGCCCTCGGTCTGACACGTCGGGCAGTAACACATCACGTAGTCCTCATAGAAGACGGCCTCGAGCCGATCGCCACAGCGCGGACACGGCTCGCCGTTATGGCGGTGGACGGTCAGAGGCATCGGCAGCTTGTCGGGGATCGGCAGCTTGACTACCTCCTCGTAGTGGGCAATCGCCTCACCCAGCCGGGCAATCGTGCTCTCACGAAGCCGCTGGGCCTCGTCGGCCTCGAGATCTGATCCTCGCTTGAACGGCGAGAGCATCGCGCGGTGCAGTATCTCATCGACCCACGACCGTCCGATTCCAGCAATCACGTGCTGATCGCGCATCAGGGCGTACAGGGGTCTGGGTTCGTCGAGCAGCGCGTCGAACGGCGGTGGGTCGGGCCACGCCTCGGGACCAAGTGCGGCGATTGTCTCCTCCCCCTCCACCGCGCCGGCATCCAACAGCTTCACCCAGGCGCGCTGCTTGGTGCCGAACTCGCGTAGGCGCAGCTCGCGGCCGTCATCGAGTCGCACCAGCAGCCGGGAGGTGCGGTCGCGCAGCGAGGCCCGGGTGTCGAACAGCTGCAAGCGTCCTGCCGACATCAGGTGAACTAGGGCGGTCAGCTCGTTCTCGAACTCGACCAGGAACAACTTCCCGCGGCGGCGGATACCCGCGATCCGGCCGCCGTCGAGTGCCCGCAACGGCGGGTCGTAGCTGCGCAGCGCATTGATGCCGGTCGCCAGCGCCGATTCGACCCCGGCACCCGCCACGGCGACGCCGATCAACCGCGCGGTGATCTCGACTTCTGGTAGCTCAGGCATCCTGGTTACGAGCGTACTGCGCGCAAAATGCGTCAGAGCTTGAGCGAATTGTTCGGGACGGTTCAGCAACCCTTTACGCGCGCGCACGAGACTTGGGCCGCATGAGCGACCTACTAGCAATCGTTGGACCGCAGGACCATGACCAGCAGCTCCTTGAGGAGATAGCCCGTCGCCGGCCTGATCGCGTAACCGTGCTGGTGGAGGAAGGGGACCGGAACTGGGCCTCGGACGAGTCAACCCGAGGGCGGGCGGTCCGTGAGCGGATCGCAACGCTGCTCCACACGATCGAGCAGCGGACAGGGGCAATCGTCGTTGGGCTCGCTGGGAGCCGCGATCAGCTGCTTGGCTGGCGTTTCGACAGGGTGGTCGGTGAACGCCCGTCGTTCGCCGGCTGAGCGCCTCGAGCCGGAGCGGGTGCCGAGATTGGGGGCGTAGGACGGGCGCTGACGCCTTCCTTCACGTGCCGTCGGTACGCTGCGCGGCATGAGCGTGGCGCTGGCACCAGACGACGTCGTTCGCACCCATCAGGAGGGCGCGGCCAACCCGCGTGAGCCGCTGGTCGTGCTGGATCCGCTGACCGAGTTCCTCGCCGCCAGCGGTCTTCCCGCCCCGACTGGGCTCGACGCCTCGCCGATTGGCGAGGGACATTCGTGCGTAACGCTCGAGCTCTCGACGGGCGTGGTCCTACGGCGACCTCCCCGAGGTCCTCTGCCGCCGAGCGCGCACGATGTGCTCCGTGAGGCGCGGCTCCTCCGAGCGCTCGAGCCCACTCCGGTGCGCGCGCCGAAGGTGCTAGCCGTGTGCGAGGACACCGAGGTGATCGGGGCGCCGTTCTACGTGATGGAGAAGATCGAGGGCGACGTACTCACGAACTCGATGCCGGCCGCGCTGGACACCCCGGAGCAGCGTTCCCGAGTCGCCGACGAGCTGATCGACGCGCTGGTTGAGTTACATGCCGTCGAGTGGCAGGAGGTTGGGCTAAAAGGCTTCGGAAAGCCGACTGGCTACCTGGAGCGCCAGCTGCGGCGCTTCACCGGGCTATGGGAGCACAATCGCACCCGGGAGCTTCCACAACTCGAGCGGGTTGCGGCCTGGCTCGCCGCCAACCTCCCGGAATCCCCGCCCGCCACGATCGTTCACGGCGACTTCCGGCTTGGTAACACGATCTTCTCATCGCAGGCGCCGGCTCGGCTGAACGCGATCCTTGACTGGGAGATGGCCACGATCGGCGACCCGCTCGCCGACATCGGCTACATGTTGACTCACTGGATCCAGGCTGATGACAAGACGGCAAGGTTCCAGCTACAGACGGTCACCGCGCGTCCGGGCTTTCCCACCCGTCACCAGCTGATCGCCGGCTATGAGAAGCGCTCGGGGCGCTCGATGCAGTCACTCGACTGGTACGTAACGCTGGCGCTCTGGAAGGCGGTCGTGTTCATGGAGGGTAACTACAAGCGCGCATCGCAAGGATCGACGGATGACCCGTACCTCAAGGCGTTCGGCGAGGGAGTCGTCGAGCTCGCGGGGCGGGCGCTGGAAGTAACCGAACACGGATTCTGAGCTTTCGCCGCCGGGCATTTGCTCCCAATGAGAACCATCCTCACAGCCGCGGTTTTGAGCATCCTCCTGCTCACCGGATGTGGCGGCAGCGGCTCGCTGTCAAGTTCGCAGCTACGGAGCAGCGCAACCCGCGTGTGCACGCTGGCCAATCAGCGCAGCGGTCGGATCGCGACTCCGCAGTCTCCGGCCGACGGTCTCCTGTTCCTCAAGCGCGGGGTCGCCGTGCTCGGACCCGAACTGGCACATCTGCGCACGCTAAAGCCATCCAGCGAGCTCGCTGGGGATTACTCGACCTCGCTGACCGCGTTCTCGAGCGAGCTGAAGACGCTCGAGAAAACGATGCACGGGTTGTCCGCTGGGGATGATCCCGTGCTCGCGATGAAGGACCTGCAAAGGCGACTGGCGCCACTCGAGGCCCGCGAAGACGATGCTTGGCGAAAGCTTGGGATATCCGCCTGCCTGAACCGGTAGCGCTCGCGAGCAATCAGTCTCGCGCGCCTCGCGAGTGCTACTGAAGGGCCTGCGCGCCGCTCCACCACACCGCAATCCGGTCAAAAAGGTCGAGCGCTCGCGCTCGCGCTTGCGGCGCCCACCGCGCGATCTGCGCGCGCAGGCTCTCGATCTCGATCCCCTGCCGTCTCAGCTTCTGCTCGCCGGTCGCGATCCACCCCTCCACAATCGCGGTGTCGACCTCCGGATGAAATTGAAGCCCGATGCTGCCGGCGATCGCGAACGCCTCCGCCTCGCCGTCGGCACCCGCAAGCAACCGCGCGCCGGGCGGTGGGGTGAAACGGTCGGAGTGCCAGCGAAACCAGGGACCGGCGGTGATCAGCTCTGGCGCGTCGCTGTCGATCTCGCGCCAGCCGATATCCGTCCGAGCCGCCCGGCCGACCTGCCCCCCGAGCGCCTTGGCGAGAGCCTGGCCTCCGAAGCAGATCCCGAGCACCGGGATTCGAGCGTCATGCGCCGCAGCCAGGAAGTCGAGCTCGGGGGCGAGCCACGACGGCGGCGAGGCGTGTACCGAGGACTCAGAGCCAAGGCTGATCACCGCGTCGCACTCGTCAGGGGCGGGCCAGCGCTCAAGCCGCGGAACAGGAGTGATCTGGAGCGCGTGCCCGCGCGCCGTCGCCCAATCACGCAGCAGCCCGACGGATGCCTCGGGTTCGTGCTCGAGCACCAGGATTCGCACTGCCCCGCTGCCCGCGACGACGCTACTGCGGATCGAGCTCGATCGACTCGATCTTCGGTGGCTCCACCGGCCGATCGTTCGCACCGGTGGGAACCGCTTCAATCGCGTCGACCGCGTCCATCCCGGCGCTGACGCGGCCGAAGACGGTGTGCTTGCCGTCGAGCCAGGGAGCGCTGTCGATCATCACGATGAAGAACTGCGAGCCGTTGGTGCCCGGTCCCGCGTTTGCCATTGCCAGCGCACCGCGGACGACCTTGTGCTGGTTGATCTCATCCTCGAATGTGTAGCCAGGGCCGCCCGTGCCGGTGCCCTGCGGGCACCCCCCCTGGATCATGAAGTCGGGGATCACCCGATGGAAGATGATTCCGTCATAGAAGCTCTCGCCGGCCAGCTTGCGGAAGTTGTCGACCGTCTTCGGCGCGTCGTCGTCGAACAGCTCGAGCGCGATCGTGCCGTGGGTCGTATTCATGTTTGCCTTGGACATTGGTCCAGCGTACTGGCCCCGCGGATTCGCGCCGGGCCAGTACCGGCGATCAGCCGTTGGCCGCCTCGAGCGCCAGCGGGTGACCGCGGACTTCGATGCCCCGAACCAGCTCCACGACTCGCTGCGCTTCCTCGCGCGGGACCTCCACGATTGCGAACCGCTCCAGCACGCGTACGTTGCGCACCGCCTCGCCATCGAGCCCGGTCGCGGCCGTGATTGCGTGGATGATGTCCGAGGGCTCCAGCCCGGCTGCGCGACCGCCCGAGACAATCAGCTTGCGGCCCGGCTGATCACCGTTGACCGAGGCGTGCGGCTTGGAATGGCGCCGCGGCTTGGGCTTGACGGGAGTTGGCGCCACATGGGCATCCTTGACCCACGGCGCCAGCTTGACGCCGGCGTTCTTCTCGATCGCCTGGAGCTCGCGTGCCTGGCGGCGCTCGTAGAAGGTGATCGCGCGTCCCGAGCGGCCCACGCGGCCAGTCCGTCCGATCCGGTGGACGTATACATCGGGCGAGGTCGGCACGTCGAAGTTGATCACGTGCGAGACGCCGGAGATATCGAGGCCGCGGGCGGCGACGTCAGTCGCGACGAGTAGCGGCAGCCGCCCATCCTTGAAGGAGATCATCACTCCATCGCGTGCGCCCTGAGTCATGTCGCCGTGGAGGGCCTTGACGTTCATTCCGCGCGCCAGCAGCGCGCGAAACAGTTGCTCGCAGCGGGCCTTGGTACGCACGAACACGAGCGCCTGCTCGGGCCGCTCTGACTCCAGCACCTCGAGCAGGCGGTCGGCCTTCTCTCCAGGCTTGACCTCGAGCGCAAACTGCTCGACCGTCTCGACGGTCAGCGTCGCCGCTTGCATCCTTACGGTCACCGGGTGGTACAGATACTGGTCGGCGAGCCGGCGGATCGCCGGCGGCATCGTGGCGGAGAACAGCGCCGTCTGACGACTGGATGGAGTGAGCGCGAGGATCCGCTCGACGTCCTCCAGGAAGCCGAGGTCGAGCATCTCGTCGGCCTCGTCGAGCACCACCGACCGACAAGCGTGCAGCATCAGCGAATGCCGAGAGATCAAGTCCTTGACCCGCCCAACCGTGCCGACAACGATGTGACCACCGGCACGCAATTGCGCCTGCTGGCTGCGGATCGGAGCACCCCCGAATACCGCAACCACATCAACGCCCTTGCGTTTGCCGTAGGCGCGCAACGCCTGCGTCACCTGAATGCAGAGCTCGCGTGTCGGCGTCAGCACAAGCCCTTGCACCTCCGGCTCGGAAGGATCGACGTACTGGAGCATCGGCAACCCAAACGCCGCCGTCTTGCCCGAGCCGGTCTGGGCCTGACCGATCACGTCCGAACCCTCGAGCAGCAGCGGGATCGTCTGCTCTTGGATCGGGGTGGGCACCTCGTAGCCGACGTCGTGGACCGCCTCCAGGATATCGGGAGCCAGACCGAGATGGGCAAAACTGGTCATCCTGCTGACGATAGACGGCGCGGGCGCACCGGGGTGCTCAGGTTCCACTCTGGGGACGTTGACAGGGAGTGCTTCGGTACCTAACCTTTCGGAGCCTCAGCAAACCAGTTATCAGCGGAGGGCGCACGATGTCCACCGACACCAACAAGATCGACGCGTGGGTCTGGCGGATCAGCGGCGTCGTGATCGTGGGATCGATCATGTCGATTCTCGACACCACGATCGTCAACGTCGCGCTTGACACACTGGCCCGGGAGCTCCACTCGACCATCTCGCAGATCCAGTGGGTCGTGACCGGCTACATGCTGGCGCTGGCAGCCGTCATCCCAATCACTGGCTGGGCGGCCTGCCGGTTCGGTGCCAAGCAGGTGTATCTGGTCTCGCTGGTGCTGTTCACCACCGGCTCGGCGCTGTGCGGCCTGGCAACCTCAACCAACGAGCTGATCGCCTTCCGCGTGATCCAGGGCCTCGGCGGCGGCATGATCCTCCCCATCGGTCAGCTGATGATGGCCGAAGCGGCCGGCCCAAAGCGGATGGGCCGGGTGATGAGCATCGTCGCCGTGCCCGCGATGCTGGCGCCGATCCTCGGCCCAACGATCGGCGGTCTGATCCTCGATAACGCCAGCTGGCGCTGGATCTTCTACGTCAACCTTCCGATCGGGGTGATCGCCGTGATCGCGGCGCTGCGGGTCCTCCCTCGAGTGCAGCGTGAGCCCGCCGGGAAGCTCGACACCCTCGGCCTGGCGCTGATGGCCACCGGTTTGCCCCTGCTCACCTACGGTCTCGCCGAGGTCGGAAGCACCGGAAGCTTCACGGCGACGAAGGTCGTCGTCCCGCTGATCTTGGGGCTGGCTTTGATTGCGACCTTCATCCTGCACGCCCTCCGCGTGCCGCGGCCGCTGCTCGATGTTCGCCTGTACCGGAGACCGACGTTCGCGTCGGCCTCGTTTGCGATGTTCTGCCTCGGTGCCGCGCTGTTCGGCGGCATGATCCTGCTTCCGCTCTACTGGCAGGGGATCCGGCACGAGAGCGTGCTCGACACCGGACTTCTGACCGCTCCCCAAGGGCTGGGCATGGCGCTGGTGATGCCGCTCGCGGGCAAGTTGACCGATCGGCTGGGCGGCGGCCCGCTGGCCCTGTTCGGTGTGGTTCTCACCACGCTGGCGACGATCCCGTTCGGCCTGATTGCAGATAACACGTCGATCCTCTGGCTCTCGGTCGCGATGTTCGTTCGCGGCGCGGGCATCGGCTTCGCGTTCATGCCGGCGATGGCCGCGGCGTTTGCGTCGCTGGAACGATCCGAGCTGCCGAACGCGACACCGCAATTGAACGTCCTCCAGCGGGTCGGGGGGTCGATCGGCACCGCGGTTCTCGCCGTCGTGCTCCAACGCGGTCTGACTGGCGTCCACACGCTCTCCGGAGCTGCGTCGGCCTATGGCACGGCGTTCTGGTGGTCGGCCGGGCTCACTGCACTCGCAATCATCCCCTGCATCATCCTGATGCGGGCCGAGCGCGCCGCTGGGGCGCAGAAGTCCCGTGATGGCGCGCTGCCTGCCGAGCAGGTGAATGAGGTGATGGCGGCGTGAGCGAGACTGAAACCCACGTCGTCGGTCCCGCGACAGGCGAGCAGCTCGACGCCGCCGGCGAGCTGGGCCGCGCTTTCAAGCGCGCGACTGGCGCCGTACGGCGCCTGCGGGGACGCGAAACCCGGCGGCCTGGAGAGCTCAGCGACGCGCAGTACAGCCTCCTGTTCGGACTGTGCGAGCACCGCGAGCTTTCATCCGGCGAGTTGGCGCTCGCCGCGGACCTCTCCCCGGCGACCGCCACCGAGATGCTCGACGGCCTGGTCGCCGCCGGGCTCGTGCAGCGTAGGCGCTCGCAGCGAGACCGGCGCGTGGTCCTGATCTCGCTGACGGAGCGAGGTGGTGCACTGATTGACGAGCGCCGCGCGCGCTTCGAGCCGCTCTGGCGGGCGGCGCTCGCGGAGTTCACCGACGATGAGTTGGTGAGCGCCGCCGCGATCCTCGAGCGGCTGCGCGCCATGTTCGACGAGCTCGCATCCTCCAGCTCGGTCGGCGAGCGCGGCAAGCACTGACACCGGCCGCCCCCGCGGGGCAAGACCGGCGCGAAACTCTCGAGATGGTTTCAGGTTTGTTCTCCGAATGCCCGTAACCCGCCCGTGCTGCGCTCTGTGTTGAGAAATCGTCGCCTCCAGCCCTTTCTGGCGCTGGCCGCGTGAATGACGTTCAATAGCGGTTACTCACCCGCCTTGGTCGCGGTCGTGAAGGCGCCGCCCGCCGTCGCCCGCCTGACCAGCCCCGGCGCCAGAATCCGCGCGGCCGCCGCCAGCCAGTATGGACGCGGAACGTAGCGCTCGGTCTTGCCGCCTGGGCCGGCGTCGAATATCGCCTCGGCGACCCGCTCGGGCGAAGAGACGATCCACCGCGTGTGCCCTCGCGCCAGCAACTCGGTGGCCGGGAATCCCTCGGTCTTGACGAAACCGGGCAGCACCAGGCCGACGTGGATCCCGTGCGAGCGCTCTTCGCCGTAGAGCGCGTCGCTCCAGGCCGCGAACGCGAACTTGCTCGCGGAGTAGGCGCCCGAGTTGGGCCGCGCCACCCGGGCGGCGGTGCTCGCGACGTTGACGATCGACACGCTCGGAGCACCGGCGGCCACAGCGGTACGCCGGAGCAGGGGCAGCAAAGCCTCGGTGAGCTTCACCGGCGCTTCGAAGTTCAGCTTCATATGCCGCTCGATGTTCGCCCAGCCGCTCTCGCCGAACCGGCCGCGCCACGCCGCCCCCGCGTTGTTGACGAGCATCTGAAGCTCCCCGTGCTCGCGCTCGACGATCTCATGCACCAATCCGGGTGCCCCGTCCTCGGTGAGATCAACAGCGATTACGGTCGCGCCGCCCAGTTCCTCTGCGAGTTGCCTCAACTTGTCCTCGCGGCGAGCGACGAGGATCAGCCGGACCCCGGGCTCGCGCGCCGCTCGGCGGGCGGTGGCCTCCCCGATCCCGCTCGAGGCACCCGTGATCAGTGCGTTGAAAGCCATTCCCGGTGGGGGCGCAGCCTACTCAACGGCCCCCACCGGCGCCGCCCTCGAGCCCGCCGGCAGCTCAGCTCCGGTGGCGCCGAGGGCGCCGCCGGCACAGTCCTCGCATCGCAGTCGCCGTCGCGGGTTCTGGATTCCCAGGAGTCCGAGCACACCGCCGAGTACCGCAAGACCGGCACCGATCTCCATTCCCAGCCGGAAGGAACGAACGGACGAGTCGACCAACGCCGTGCGGACGCTCGCGCGGTCCTCGCTGGGCACTCCGCTCGCGTCGATCACCAGCGGCCGCGCGCGCGCCTGCGTGACCGCAGCCTGGGTGCCAGGACCGAACGAGCGGCCGGCGAGATCGTGGTCGAGACGATTCTGAAAGCTGCTCGACACTACGGCTCCGAGCGCTGCGATCGCGATTAGGCCAGCTACCCGTGAGACGGCGTTGTTGACTCCGCTGGCCACACCGGAATGGCCGGGTCGCACCGAGTTGAGCACCGTGGCCGTGAGCGGCGCCACGGTCGCAGACAGCCCCAGCCCAAAGATCACCACACCGGGCAGGATCTCCGTCACGTAATCGGCGTTCGCTCCGGTCCGGCTCAGCACCAGTAGCCCAAGGCCCGCGACCATCGGTCCGATCCCCATGAACAGGTGCGGACCGAACCGGTCGGCGAGCGCGCCAAAACGCCTCGCCAGCGTGAAAATGATCACCGTGATCGGCAGCAGCGAGAGGCCCGCCTCCACCGGCGTGTAGCCGCCGACCTGCTGGATGAACAGGACCAGGAAGAAGGTTGCGACTCCGAGGCCCGCGTACAAGGTCAGGGTCGTCAGGTTCCCCACGGTGAAGTTGCGAGCCTTGAACAGCTGCAGCGGCAGCATCGGTGCCGGGCTCCGCTTCTCCCAGGCGACGAAAGCGATCAGCAGCGCCACGCCGAGCACGAGCGGGACCGCCACGAGCGCACTCGCCCAGCCGTGCTGGGGTGCCTCGATCAATGCAAACACCGGTCCGCCCAGGCCTAGGGCACAGAGGCAGGCGCCGACCACGTCGACGTGACCCGGAGTGCGATGATCGGCGGGCAGGCGCCGCAGCAACACGAGCGTCACCGCGACGGGCAGCAGGTTGATCGCAAAGATCCACCGCCACGAGGCCTCTTGGACGAGAACGCCGCCACCAAGCGGCCCGATAACGGTCGCCACGCCGGTCCACGCCGTCCACGAGCCGATCGCGGCCGCGCGCTCGTGCTCCGCAAACGTGTCCACGATCAGCGCCAACGTGCTCGGCACCAGCAGCGCCCCGGCTACTCCCTGGATCCCGCGGGCACCGATCAAGAAGCCGCTGGTGGGAGCGATCGCGCACAGCAGCGAGCAGACCCCGAACCCGATCAGGCCGGCCGAAAACACCCGGCGGCGCCCGAACAGATCGCCGAGGGAGCCACCGACAAGCAGCAGGGAAGACAGCGTGAGCAAATACGCCTCGACGACCCATTGCTGCTCGGGAAGGCCACCGTGGAGACTCGCACGAATCGACGGCAACGCCACGTTGACAATCGTTCCGTCGAGGAACACGATCGCCGAGCCGAGGATGCTCGCCAACAGGGCGACTCGCTTCACGCTGCTGCTCACTTCCCCAGCGTAATCAACCGCCTCGCGCTCATCCCATTCCGATCGAGAACATCGAATTCGGCTCATAACCGGCAAACGTGACGCTGCGCTCGAACGGAAGGTGCGTCTTTACCACCACGCAGTACGTTCGCTTCCGGTTGACGCTGGGAACACATACGCGGTAGATCGCGCCGGGTTCGATCGCGTACGTGCTGGTCAATTGGATGTCTCGACGGAACTGCGCCGGCGCGCGGTCGCCGATGTACGCCTGCGCCCGGACGATCGCGTCCTGCATCGCTCGGCGCTCGCTGACGATCGACGAGCGATGTGCCAGTCCGACGGTGAGCAGCACGATCGCAACGAACACGACCGCGCCCGTGCCGGCGTAGTTGCGGGCCACGACGGCGGGTAGATCGGGACGGACCCGGCGCAGCACGGCGCCCAACGGACGCGAGAGCAACAGGACTGCCACCAGATTGGCGATCAGGCCCAGCATCGCGGCGGCGAAGACCGTCTGCGTCTCGCCGGCGGGAGGGAGAAGATGCCCGATGACGGCGTCGAGGACCGTGACTGCCACGAACACCGGCCACAACCACGCGCCGCGCCGACGCCAGCGCATGCGGGCCAGCCACGCACCATCCATTCGTCGAAGAGTAGTCGTGTTCACCGCCCTGATTCCTCCGCCGCCCGATCGTTGGAGTAAGCTCGGCCGGTCCCGATCGGGAAGGCCGCAGCGGAGATCCCGAAGCGGCTCGAGAAGCGGTCCTGGAAGGAGATCCCAATCAGGCCACGGACGAAAGGGAAGCGCACACATGGCGACCCATACGGCTGAACCGGCCGCGGGCGGAAGCACCGCCGCGGCGCTGCATCTAACGCTTGAGGACCGTACGGCGCTGCTCCGCGCGATGGTCCTGATGCGTGGCATCGAGGCGCGGGCGATGAGCCTCTACCGCCAGGGCAAGGTGCCAGGCTCCTTCTACGACGGGTTCGGACAGGAGGCGGTGTCGGCGGGACCGGCGTTTGCGATGGCGCCGGAGGACCGCCTATGCGTGCTGCATCGCGACCTCGCGGCGCACCTCGTCCGCGGTGTGACACCTGCCCGCATCGTCGCCCAGTATCTGGGCCGCGAGGCGGGGCCGACCCGCGGACGCGACGGCAACGTCCACTTCGGCGACCGTCACCTGGGATGCGTGGGCATGGTCTCGATGCTGCCCGACATGATGCTCGTCGCCACCGGGATGGCGATGGCGTTCAAGCTCCGGGGCGAACGGCGCTGCGCGTTGACCTGGTTCGGAGACGGCTCGACCTCGCGTGGTGACTTTCACGAGGCAATGAACTGGGCCGGGGTGCAGAAGCTACCTGTGGTGTTCGTCCTCGAGAACAACCAGTACGCCTACTCGACTCCGCTCGACAAGCAGTTCGCGGTTGACCCGGTGCAGCGGGCCGAAGCGTACGGTTTCGTCGGCGTGACGGTTGACGGCAACGACGTCGAGGCGATGTTCGAGGCGACTTTCGAGGCTCGAGCGCGGGCGCTGGCCGGTGACGGGCCGACGTTGATCGAGGCGGTCACGATGCGGATGCACGGCCACGCGGCCCACGACGACATGAAGTACGTGCCCAAGGAGCAGGTCGAGGAATGGCGCAAGCGCGATCCGGTCGACCGTCAAGAGGGGCGGTTGGCTTCACTCGGGGTGGACATCGGGGCGCTGCGCTCCGCCGTCCAGACCGAGATCGACGCGGCGACCGAGGACGCATTGGCCTCGCCGATGCCTGATCCCTCGACCGCGGCCGAGGGCGTGTTCGGCGTCGGGGAAGCGGAACCGCTGGGTGATGGCCAGGCTCCGTGGAGCGGGTTTCGCTGATGCCTACGCTCACTTATCTGCAAGCGATCTCC
The DNA here is from genome assembly GCA_963836065.1 of uncultured Solirubrobacterales bacterium. GTDB lineage: Bacteria > Actinomycetota > Thermoleophilia > Solirubrobacterales > Solirubrobacteraceae > Palsa-465. Next base: position 169,365 of record CAWIII010000002.1, on the reverse strand, counting down.
GCCGCGCTGCGAGACGAGCTACGCGCCGACGAACGGGTCCTCCTGATGGGAGAGGACATCGGCGTGTTCGGCGGCGCTTTCAAGGTGACCGACGGCTTCGTCGATGAGTTCGGGACCGACCGCGTGATGGACACCCCGCTGGCGGAGTCGGCGATCATTGGCGCCGCGGTGGGCGCGGCTGTCGTCGGCATGCGACCGGTTTGCGAGATGCAGTTCTCAGACTTCATCTCGTGCGGCTTTGACCAGCTGGTCAACGTCGCCGGAAAGATGCACTACCGCCAGGGCCTCGCCGTTCCGATCACGGTCAGGCTCCCTTCGGGCGGCGGCTTCTCGGGTGGCCCGTTCCACTCTCAGAACCCGGAGGCGTGGTTCATGCACGCACCGGGAATCAAGGTCGTCGCACCCTCAACCGCGGAGGACGCCAAGGGGCTGCTCCACGCCGCGATCCGAGATCCCAATCCGGTGTGCTTCATGGAGCACAAGCACCTGTACCGCCGGGTGAAGGGAGAAGTTCGCGAGGGCATCGTCGAGACGCCGATGACCGCCCGCGTGGCCCGGCCCGGATCCGACTTGGTGGTGATCGGCTACGGAGCGATGGTCCATACCGCCCTCGAGGCAACCGCGGACTTGGATGGCGCGTCGATCGAGGTGCTCGATCTGCGATCGCTGGTGCCGCTGGACGAGGATGCGATTCTCGACTCGGTCGCGCGCTGCTCGAAGGTGGTGATCGTCGACGAGGCTAACGCCACCTGTGCCGCGGGGGCAGAGGTGGCAGCGCTGATCGCCGAACGCGGCTTCGAGGACCTGGACGGCCCGGTGATCCGCGTCGCCACGCCTGATGTCCCGATCCCGTTCTCGCCGCCACTTGAGCAGGCGGTGCTGCCCTCCGTGGAGCGTGTAAAGGAGGCGTGTCGTGAGCTCCTCGCATACTGAGACCGGCGCTCCCCTAATCGACGTGACGATGCCCCAGATGGGAGTCTCGGTCGCCGAAGGCACGGTGGTCGCGTGGCGGGTTGAGGTGGGCGATCGGATCGCCGCTGACCAGACGATCTGCGAGATCTCGACTGACAAAATCGACACCGAGGTCCCGGCCCCGATCGCCGGCGTAGTCGCCGAGATCCTCGTACCCGTGGACAGCGTCGTCTCGGTCGGAACGGTGCTGGCGCGGATCGCCGGCGAGAGCGCGGAGGGTGGGCAAGGCGACCCCGGAGTCGAAGTGGCAATTCCTGAGGTCGCGGGCGTCGCTGCGGCTCCGAAACGCGGACCGGCGTCTAACGGCGCCGAGCGGCGCTCGCCGGCTGCCGCCGAACGCCCCCGCTACTCCCCCGTCGTGCAGCGGATCGCTGCTGAGCACGGGATCGACCTTGCACAGATCTCCGGCAGCGGGCGCGGCGGACGGGTGCGCAAGCAGGACGTCCTCGCGTTCCTCGACGCGGCTCCGGGACCGCCGCTTCATATCGAGAGCCCGTACCGGCCCGAGCCCGTGGAGGCCGCATCAGCGCCGAGTGCCGGCGCGGGCCAGCTCTCGCGCATGCGCAAACAGATCGGCGAGCACATGAAGCGCTCGCTCGAGACGGCGGCCCACTGTACGACCTGGATCGAGGTCGATATGAGCCGGATCGAGGCTGCTCGCGCGCCGCTGGGCGTGACCGCGCTGCCCTTCGTTGCCCGCGCGGCGATCGCCGCGCTGCGGGAGCACCCGGCGCTGAACGCCTGGCTCGAGGACCAGTCCTACACACGTCACGATGCAGTCAACATCGGGATTGCGGTCTCGCTCGACGATGATGGTTTGATCGTTCCCGTCGTCGACCGCGCCCACGAGCTTTCCGTCGAAGGACTCGCGGCCCGGATCAAGGACCTCGCCCGGCGGGCGCGCTCGCGCGAGCTCACTGCCGACGAGGTCCGGGGCGGCACCTTTACGATCACCAATCCTGGCCAGTACGGCTCGATCATGGCCACGCCGATCATCAACCAGCCGCAGGTCGCGATCCTCGACCTCGAGGCGGTGATCAAGCACCCCGTCGTCGTGACCGACTCCGACGGCAACGACTCGATCGCGATCCGCCCGACGACGATCCTCGGCTTGAGCTGGGATCACCGCGCGCTCGACGGCGCTCAGGCCGCCCAGTTCCTCGCCAGCATCAAGCGCCTCCTAGAGGGGTGGACGGGGACCTACGAGGACTAGGATCAAATCCGTGACCTCACCCTGGCCCTCGAACCGCGACCGTCCCGAGCTCTGGGTCTGCAATCTCGGCACCGTCGCGTACCTCGAGGCGCTCGAGCTTCAGGAGCGGCTCCGCGCCGCCCGCCAGCGTGAGGAGCTGCCCGACGTGCTCCTGCTGCTCGAGCACCCACCCGTATACACCCGCGGGCGCCGCTCGAGGGACGGCGAGCTGCCAATGGGCGAGGACTGGTACCGCCGGCAAGGCATCGAGATCGTCAAGACCGATCGCGGGGGCAAGATCACCTACCACGGCCCCAATCAGCTGGTCGGCTATCCGATCGTGCGCATCAACGACGTGGTCGGGTATTTGCGCACGCTCGAGCGGGCGCTGATCGCAGCGCTGGACGGGGAGGGCATCGCGGCGCGAGCCCGTCCCGAGGAAGGTCCCGACTACACCGGCGTGTGGGTGCAGGAGCGCAAGATTGCCTCGCTCGGCGTGCACCTCGCCCGCGGAGTGAGCACACACGGATTCGCCGTCAACGTTGAGAACGACCTGCAGCCCTTCGGCTGGATCGTGCCCTGCGGCCTGGACGGAGTGCAGATGACTTCGGTGATCAACGAGACCGGCCGTCCCGGAGGTCAAATTAGGTGCTTCAGGCGCCGCGTCGCCTGGCAGGTCGCCGAAGCGCTCGGGCGACGGCAGCGATTGGTGAGTTTGGCCCAGCTGGCCAGTCGAGCACCAGCAAGCGAATTCTCCGCATCCCTGGTGCCGGCCGGCGTCTGACGCTCGACCGCGCGATCGCAATCGCCAGCAGCCTGCATCAGCGTCCTTTCGCGGATCGAAGGTAGGTAGGTAGCACCGATGCCAGGAGTTCGCCGGCGCTCTAACGTCCATCGCGACCCTCGGCGGAAAGGCCGAACCATGAGCGGGCACCAAGAGCCGCAGAAGCTGACGGATGACGACGGGAAGTTGGTGGATCTGGTCAAGGCGGTCCTCGTTGACCCGGATCTGCACACCGACACGCGCATGCGCCTCACCAACGAGATCCGCGCGCTGCTACGGAGCGCCCCCGAGGCGGCATCTGGTGCGCAGGCCAGCGAAGCCCATCAACGCTCGCCGGCGGGTGACCACCACCAGCTGGCGGAGCTCCTCGACGCGGTACTCGTGGACCCAAACCTGCATACGGACACGCGCATGCGCCTTTACCGCGAGATCTCCGAATCGCTGAGGAGATTGGACCGATCGGCGGTTCGCACGGACGCGCCGCGCTAGCCTTGAGTTGTGGACGCACGCCAGCACGCGACGCGCTCGAGAGCGAACCCGGGGGGCATCTCGGACGTGCTCCAGATCCTGGGCCCAGAAGTTCAGCCCCACCGCGCCCGCAAACCGCCCTGGTTCAAGGTTCCCGCACCTGGCGGGCCGCGCTACCGCGAGCTGCAGCAGCTGATCAAGTCCGAGAACCTGCACACGGTCTGCCAGGAGGCGGCGTGTCCGAACATCGGCGAGTGCTGGCAGCGTGGTACCGCCACGTTCATGATCCTCGGCGACACCTGCACTCGGCGGTGCGGCTTCTGCAACGTCAAGACCGGCAAGCCGACGTGGCACGATCCGCTCGAGCCCACTCGGGTGGCGCGTAGCGTCGCCCGTATGGGCCTGAGACACGCGGTCATCACCAGCGTCGATCGTGACGACCTGCCCGACTATGGAGCCGGAGCGTTCGTGCACGTGATCCGGCAGATCCGCCGGCAGGCGCCAAAATGCAAGATCGAGGTTCTCACGCCCGACTTCCGGGGCGAGGAGATGCCGCTGGCGAAGGTCATCGCGGAGCGGCCTGACGTCTTCAACCACAACGTCGAGGTCGTGCCTCGCCTCTACCCCGTCGCCCGCCGCGGGTCAACCTTCGTCCGATCCTGCCGGGTCCTGCGGAACGCCAAGGAGATCGGCGGCGAACATCTGACAACCAAATCGGGCCTGATGGTCGGCCTCGGCGAGAGCTTTCAAGAAATGCTGGAAACGCTCGGCTTACTGCGCGAGCATCGCGTCCAGGTGATCACGGTTGGCCAGTACCTCAGGCCGACCGAACGCCACCTGCCGATCGTCCGCTATTGGCATCCGGACGAGTTCAAGGCGCTCGAGCAGGCGGGGTACGAGCTCGGGTTCGAGCACGTCGCCGCCGGCCCACTGGTCCGCAGCAGCTACCACGCCGACCAGCACGTCCCCCAGGTGCAGCCGGGATCCGGTCCGCTCGCTCAGGTGGCCGGCGGATGAGACGGCCACCCCGCGCGGCGCTGATCGTACTGGCCGTCGCGGCGCTGGTGCTGATCCTCGCGCCGGAGGCGCTCGCCGCCGCCGGCGGCGGATCCGCCGGCTTCGGAGGCGGGGGCGGCGGCGAAGGCGGAGGGGGTGGTGGCGGCGGCGGCGGCGCCGGCCTCTATATCTTGATTCAGGTCTTGATCAGGATCGCGATCCTGGGTCACGGCGTCGGTGCACTGGTCCTGATCGGCTTGGCCCTGCTCTGGATCTTCTTCACCCGCGTGGCTCCGGGGGCAGGACGCTTTTGGTCAGCGCGGGGCAGCAGAGGCCCCAGCGCCCGTCGGCGCACCGCCCAACGGGAGCGTCGCGTCGAGCTCGCGGCGGCCGAAGCCGCCGAGGACGATCCAGCGTTTGCTCCCGACGTGGTCAAGCCGGCGGCCACGCGGCTGTTCATCGATATCCAGGCCGCCTGGGACTCCGGCGACCGGGCGCGGCTCGCCCGGCTCATCGCCCCGGAGCTGCTGATCGAGTGGGAGCGCCGGCTCGATGATTTCGATCGCCGGGGCTGGCGCAACCGGGTGCGGCCGCTCGCCGCTCCTGGCGTCGAGTACGTCGGCCTCGTGAACCGCGGTGACCACAGCCAGGACCGTGTCACCGTCCGCATCGACGCGAGGCTCCGTGACTACGTCGAGGATGCTCACGGCACCCATATCAAACGGGCGGGTCGCCTCGGTGAGACCGTCCAGATCCGCGAGTTCTGGACGCTCGTGAAGGACACTCACGGTCGCTGGATGCTGGCGTCGATCGAGCAAGGAGCCGAAGGAACTCACGCGCTGGGCGAACAGATCGTCGCTACGCCCTGGTCAGATGAGCAGAGCCTGCGCGACGAGGCGCTGATCGAGGGGGCGATGCAGGCCGCGGTCCCCGAGCACACCAAGATCGCTGAGGTGGCCGATCTTGACTTCCGAGGCGACGCGCGGGCCGCCGCGCTCGATCTCAGCGTTGCCGACGGCCGCTTCGCGCCTGACGTGCTCGAGGTGGCCGCCCGCCGTGCGGTCGAGGCCTGGGCGGGCGCGGTCGATGGCGACGACGCAGCGCTGAAGGGAATCGCCCGGCCTGCCGCGGCCCGCGAACTGCTGCATCCCGGCGACCTGTCCGCCCGCACCCGCTTGGTCGTCCGCGGCCCCAAGGTCAACCGGATCCGCATCACGGGCCTCGACGCCGCGGCCACGCCGCCGGCGATGACGATCGAGGTCGATCTCACCGGACGCCGCTACATTGAGGATCGCAGTACGACCGCGATCCTGTCGGGGAGCCGGTCGCGCCAGACCAGCTTCACCGAGCACTGGACACTTGTGCTCGACGGTGACGCCTCGATGCCGTGGCGGATCGACGACGTCGCGGCGCCAGTCGCTCCCGCGTAACGCCCCGAGCGCAGCGCCAGCTGAGGCCGGGGTGACCGGTCCTAAGCTCTCGGGCGCGTGATCCCGATCAAGGACAACATCCCGACGGACCGGTTTCCGGTCGTTACGGTCGCGTTGATCGTCGCGAACTTCGTTGTCTACCTCCTGGCTATCCGGCACGGAGGGTCGATCATCAGCGGGCCCGACGGCCAGGAGATCCTCAAGTACGGGGCGATCCCGTACTCGCTGACCCACGGTGGGCGCCATTGTGCTGAATTCGCCCAGCAGACAGCGTCGGGAGCGCAGCCAGTGGGCATCTTCTGCGGCGGTCAGCGACTGCCGGATGGCACCATCGCCCACGTCGGTCCTCAGGGAACGATCCGGGCCTGGGAGACGATCTTCAGCTCGATGTTCATGCACGCCTCAATCCTCCACATCGGTGGCAACATGCTGTTTCTGTGGATCTTCGGCAACAACGTCGAGGACTCGATGGGGCCGATCAAGTACATCGGCTTCTACATCGTTGGCGGGCTTGCGGCACTCGCGCTTCAGGTCGCAATCGGGCCGAACTCAACCGCTCCCACGGTCGGTGCCTCCGGCGCGATCGCCGCCGTGCTCGGTGGCTACATCATGCTCTATCCCCGCGCCCGCGTGCTCACGCTCGTGTTCATCATCCTGTTCTTCACCGTGATCGAACTTCCGGCCCTCCTGATGCTCGGGATCTGGTTCGTCGAGCAGGCCGCATTCGCCACGGTCGGGCTGACCCACCCCGCCGGTGGCGCAGGCGGCGTGGCGTACTTCGCCCATATCGGCGGGTTCGTGTTTGGCTGGCTGGCGATCCGTCTGCTTGCCACCAACCGCAAGCAGGTGCCGCCGGCTTACCCGGTGTACTAACGACCTTGCGAGCAGCCGTTCTCACCATCGCGCTGCTGTTCATCGCGATGCTCGCCGTCCTCACCGTGATCGACATCGTCCACCACGGGCTCACCGTGATCAGCGCCCTCGCCGTCATGATCGTGGTGATATTCGCGACCGGGATCGTGGGAGCCCTCAGACACCCACCCAACGAATGACCGACCTCGGAGTTCCTGAGGGCGGCAGACCCCGGCACGAAACGCCCGCCGGCACTGAGCGCTCGCGCCGCCGACGGCGTGGCGGCATCCTCCTGCTCGCCGGTGGGTGCGCGTTGCTTGCCCTGCTCGCCTTCATGACTTCGAGCCCGGCCGGCCCCTCGGTCACCCAGCGAGGCGCGGCCACCACCCCGACGGTAACCGCCCGGCGACCGAACCGCTATGGCAGCGAACTGGCCCCGGTCGCGGAGCGGGTGCAGCCGCGATTTAAGCTCCACCTCCGGAGCGGCATGCTGTTCGACGTCAACACCGGCCGGGTCCTGTGGGAGCGGCAACCCACCCGGGTTGTGGCGATCGCCAGCCTCACAAAAATGATGACCGCCCTGGTGGTCATCGCCCACGCCCGCCCCGGCGCCCGCGTCCTAATCACTAGAGCTGCCGTTCACTTCACCGGGTCGGGCGTTGGGCTGCTCCCGCTCGGCAAACGCGTCTCACTTGAGCCGCTCCTCTACGGTCTACTGCTCCCATCCGGCAACGATGCCGCGATCGCTCTCGCCCAGCACGTCGCGGGAACGCAGCGCCGCTTCATCGCGATGATGAACGCCCGCGCAGGGGCCATGAACCTCCAATGCACGCACTTCACATCGGTCAGCGGGATCGTCGATCAGGGCAATCACTCTTGTGCGAGCGACCTGGCGGTGCTCGCGCACGCCGTGCTGCGTCAGCCGGTCCTGGCCCCGATCGTCGCCACTCGCAACACCGTGCTCCCGTTTCCGATCAAGAGCGGAAAGCTCTGGCTGTCCAACAACAACCCGTTGCTGGTGCTGAGATACCCCGGCGCGGATGGCGTCAAGACCGGGTTCACGTCGGTCGCCGGCCCGTGTCTGGTTGCCAGTGCCCGCCGCGGCCAGCGCTGGCTGGCCGTGGTGCTGCTGCACTCGGCGGACCCGACGGATCAGGCCGAGAGGCTGCTCGACGCGGGGTTCGCTCGAACCCGGACGTGAGCGGTGCTGGTTAGCCGCCCGCGGCGGTGAGGCTTAGGGCCGCACTTAGCGGTCGATGATCACCTTCAGTGCGTAGGTCTCCGCGGCCCGGGCGAACGTGTCGTAGGCGTCCATCATGTCGTGCAGCGCGAAGTGATGAGTTTCGAAGTTGTCGATGTTCAGTTTGCCGCTGGCGACCAGCTTGAGCAGCAGCGGCGTGGTGTTGCTGTTCACCAGTCCCATCGAGATTGAGATGTTCTGAATCCAGAGGTTCTGCAACTGGAGGTCGACCGATCTTCCGTGCACGCCGACGTTGGCCACGTGCCCACCCGGGCGGACGATCTCGGTGGCCATCTGAAACGTCTGGCAGAAACTGCAGTAACCACACGACTTGATGCACGAGATGATCACGTTGTCGCCGACGGCGAGCTTGGTCACCGAGCTGCCCACCTCGGTGATCGTCCCGACACCCTCGTGACCGAGAATCCGGCCCGCGTCCGACTGCGCTCTATGAGGCGACTCTAGCGCCGCTGCCAACAAGGATGTCCGTAAAGGCCCGCTCAGGGTGGGCACGCGAGGTTGTCCCGCTCGAATCGTCGCCGATGCCGAGCTGCGTGGGGGCCCGGACATCAGGACGTCCGCGTGCGGCGTATCGGCTGCGGCGTCGTAGCCCCGTCGTTGGCGGGGCGGCGCTGCACTGGGAAGCTCGCCGTCACGGTCGTGCCGAGGCCGGGAGAAGATTCAATCTGGAGTGTTCCGTTGAGCAATTGGATGCGCTCGCGCATGCCCAGCAAGCCAAAGCCGTCGGTGTTGGTCGCTGGATCGAATCCGTCGCCGTCGTCGCGGACGGTCAGCTCGACGGTGGTTGGGCTCTCGACGATCTCGATCACGGCCCGATTGGCGTGGCCGTGCTTGTGCGCGTTGGCGAGCGCCTCTTGGAGCGTCCGGTACATCGCGGTCTCAAGCTCCGGGGTATGCCGGGTCGGCTCGCGGCCCTGTTCGGAGGCCAGCTCGAGCGAGCGGTCGGTCTCCAGCCCGCGGCAGCTCGCGCGTTCGCACAGCGCTTGTACGGCAGCCTCCAGACCCAGATCGTCCAGCGCGGCCGGGCGCAGGTCGGTGATGAGCTCCCGGAGGTTTGCTACCCCTTCATCAAGATCCTCGATTGCGGCGCCGATCGCTTCCTCGAGCACCTGCAGGCCGCCCCTACGGCGGGCGCCGGACAGGCTGAGCCGCAGCGCGGCTAAGCCTTGCAGGGTCTCGTCGTGCAGCTCGCGCGCCCAGCGGCGGCGCTCGTCTTCCGCGGCGGCGAGGCGCTGGCGCTGCAGCTCAGATGCCGCACTCTGAGCGGTCGCGACGGCGGTAGCTGCGCTGGTCGCGAACGCCTCCAACAGCCGCTCGTCCTCACCGGTGAACGCGACCTCCTCATCCAGCCGATCCAGGGCGATCAAAACGCCGTATGTGTGGTTCTGAAAGACGAGCGGGACGACCAGACCAGCATCGGCGCTGACCCCAAGCCGGCCGAGACCGTGCTGATCAAACCGCGCGCGGTTGAACTCAACCTCAAGCCGATGCGTGGTTCGCGTACGAAGCGCCGCGCTGGCGACGGTGTCCGCCAGCGCGATCCGCCCACCGATCACACCCGCAGGCAGCTCTCCGGCAGCCGCGGCAATCACGAGCTCGCTGCCGTCCACAAGCTCGATCAGCAGCGCCCGGGCCGAAACCAGCGCCCGCCCGCGCTTGGCAACCAGCTTGAGGATCAGCTCAAGATCTGTCACGCCACCCACCGCGCGGGTCATCTCCGTCGTTGCCTCAAACGCCGCGACCGTTCGCACAAGCTCATCGCGCCGCGCCGCAGCACTCGCATAACGTCGCGCGTGATCGATCGCGACACCCGCGAAGCTCGCGAGCGTAATCACCGACTCCTCGTCGGTGTCGGTGAACTGACCCCCACCCGCCTTCTCGGTCAAGTACAAGCTCCCAAACGGCGACCCACCGGCAACGATCGGAACTGCCAAGAACGACCGCATCGATGGGTGTCCGAGCGGAAACCCATAGGAACGAGGGTGCGCGCCGACGTCGGCAACCCGCAGTGGCACCGGATGACGGATCAGCTCGCCGAGCACGCCGCGACCTCGCGGCAGCTCGCCGATCTCCCGGCGAACGTCCTCGCTGATCCCGACGGTGATGAACCGGCCAAACTCCGTCCTCGAGTCATTCAGGACCCCGAGCGCCGCGTACCGCGCGCCCGTCAGTTCGCGGGCCGATTCCAGCATCCTGTCGACCACAGCCTCCAGGTCCAGCTCGCCAATCACCCTCCCGGCAACGTCCAGCAGGCCGCGAGCCCCAGCGTCCATCACCGCGATCCCCCGCCAAGCGACATCCACGAGCCCTCCGGAATGAGGACAACCGTGACCAGAACCATCTCACGACCCTCCTTCACGCCCGCGTCGCCTCCCGCCTGACGGCGTTCCGCGACGACGTTCTCGGGAAGAGAATCAGAAGGACGCTTATCGTCGAAGCGAGAGCGCCCAGCTGAGGCCCTCAAAAGGCGACCCTACCACCACCGCCGTTCGGGTGCAGATATCGATGCTCCCCGCTGTGCAGCGCGGGACCGCTTGCCCTGGGCGCTAGAACTTTTGTAAATCGAGTTCACTTTGTCTCTCCCCACTTCGCTGATCTGATCAGGCCACAAAAAAAGGCGACCCGACCGGGTCGCCCTCAGACGTTCGTCGGTTGCAAGAGTGAAGTCGAGAAATTTCGTCACCCTCGGTGCCAACAGCCACCGAACGGAGTTCCAAGGGTCACCGATCCTCACGGCGCGCCAGTCACTCCAGCCACGACGCCGTCCCCGAGCAGCCGTCCGATCTCGGCGTCGGCGAGGCCTAGCACGTCGGCCAGCACTTCCTCGGTGTGCTCCCCCAGGGTCGGCGCGCGCTGCGCTGCCAGGCGCTCGGCGTCGCCGAAAACCAGCGGCGAGCCCGGCATCCGGTAGGTGCCGATCCCCGGCTGCTCGACCTGCGCGAACATCGGATTGGCGAGCGAGCAACGCGCGTCCTGCTCGACGAGCTCGGTGAACGTCTGGTAGGGCCCCCAGCACACGTCGTGGGCGTCGAGGATCTCGCGGAGCTCGGTGATCGAGCGCGACAGCACCCACGGCTTGAGCGTCGCTCCGATGAGCTCGCGCGCGGCGAAGCGCCCGCCCTCGTCGGCCAGGTCGACACCCATTACCCTTTCGATGCTCGCGAACGCCTCGCCCAGCTCGGTGGCCGCCACCAGGCTACGCCACTGGCGGCCGGTCAGCGCGACGATCATGATGCGACGCCCATCACGGGTGAGGAAGTCGCGCCCGAAGGCGCCGTATAGGTAGTTGCCATCCTTGACGCGCTCGTGGCGGTTGATCTCCACCTCCGCGATCTTGCCGAGGTTGCCGACCATCCAGAAGGCGACGTCGGACAGCGCCAGGCGCACGTACTGGCCGGCGCTGGTGCGCGCGCGGTGGCGCTCGGCGGCCAGCAGCGACGTGGTGGCCAGCGCCCCCGTGACCGCGTCCCACGCGGGCAGCAGGTGGTTGAACGGGACACTGAGATGGCGCGGTCCCGTGGCCCAGGGGAAACCCGTTGCCGGGTTGATCGTGTAATCGACGGCGGAGGACCCGTCCGCGTTGCCGGTGATGTTGACCATGATCAGATCGGGCCGACGAGCGGCCAGCACGTCGTAGCCCAGCCACCCCTGAGCCGGGAAGTTGGTCAGGAACAGCCCGGCGTCGGGTCCGGGCGCGCCGATCAGCTCGGCCGTCAGCTCGCGCCCGGCCGGCGAGGTGAGGTCCACCTGGATCGACCGTTTGCCCTTGTTCAGACCGGCCCAGAACAGGCTTCGCCCCTCCTCGGTGATCGGCCAGCGCCCGCGGTCCAGACCGCCGCCGATCGGATCGAAGCGGATCACGTCGGCCCCGAGTTGCGCCAGCGTCATCCCGCCCAGCGGGGCAGCCACGAAGGCCGAGCCCTCGACGACCCGCATGCCCTCCAAAATTCCGCCCATCGCGAACCTCCTCCTGCGGCCCTCAGGCCACCCAGGCCACAAAGCGCCAGTCTACGGTCGACTGGCCGATCGCGACGTCGCCGACCACCTCTGGAACCTGACCTTCTGACCGCTCCCGTCCGAGTTGCGACCCGTGCGGCGGAGCAGTAGCCTTTGGACTGGGTCGCCGGACGTGTTTGGCGGCGAGATTTTGACCACGCGGCTCGTCCTCGAGGATCGGCTTCAAAGCGAACGTCGCGTCAGATCGGAGGCCGTGATGACCGAGTCCTCGCTAGCGCCCGGCGCCGCCACAGCGCGGTTCCTCGGAGCACGCGATTTCCTGCTCTCCCATCGGGAGGACTACGACACCGCCTACCGCGAGTTCCGCTGGCCGGTGCTTGACCAGTTCAATTGGGCGCTCGACTGGTTCGACGTGCTCGCCGCCGAGCACAGTGAGCAGATCGCGTTGTGGATCGTCGAGGAGGACGGCCAGGAGGCCAGATACACGTTCGCCGAATTGTCGGCCCGCTCGGGCCAGGTGGCCAACTGGCTGCGCGAGCAGGGCGTTGCGCGCGGAGATCAGGTGATCGTGATGCTCGGCAACCAGATCGAGCTGTGGGAGACGATCCTCGCCGCGATGAAGCTCGGCGCGGCGATCATTCCCAGCACGCCGCTGCTGGGGCCAAGCGACTTAGTCGATCGCGTGAATCGCGGCGACGCCCGCCACGTGATCGTGAGCGCGGGCAACGCCTCGAAGTTTGATGAGGTACCCGGCAGCTACACGAGGATCGCGGTCGGCGAGCCGGTGTCCGGCTGGCTGGACCACAGCGATTCCAACCGCGCTGCGGTTCCCTTTACGCCCGACGGCCCGACGGCGGCGTCGGACACGCTGCTGCTGTACTTCACCTCAGGCACGACCGGGGAGCCGAAGCTCGTCGAGCACAGTCATGCCTCCTATCCGGTCGGCCACCTATCGACGATGTACTGGGCCGGGGTCCAGCCGGGTGACGTTCACCTCAATATCTCCTCGCCCGGATGGGGCAAACATGCGTGGAGCAACGTGTATGCGCCTTGGATCGCCCAGGCGACCGTGATGGTATTCAATTACCACCGCTTCGACGCGAGGGCGCTGCTCGACCAGATGGTCCGTTGTGGGGTGAGCACATTCTGCGCGCCGCCGACGGTGTGGCGGATGCTGATACAGGAGGACCTTAGTCGCTGGCCGGTGCCGCTGCGCGAGGCGCTGGCCGCCGGCGAGCCGCTCAACCCCCACGTGATCGAGCAGGTCCGGGACAAATGGGGAATCACCGTCCGCGACGGATACGGGCAGACCGAGACCACTGCGCAGATCGGCAACACGCCGGCGCAGCCGGTCAAGCCTGGCTCGATGGGCCGTCCGCTGCCCGGCTATCACATCGCCTTACTTGATCAGATCAGTGGCGAGCCGGCCGAGGCGGGGGAGATCGCGATCGACCTCAGACGGCGGCCGGTGGGGATGATGAACGGATACCGGCACGCGGCGGAGCAGGAGGCAGCGGCCACGCGCGGGGGCTACTACCGCACCGGCGACGTCGCCGCCCGCGACGGCGATGCCTACATCACCTACGTCGGGCGTACCGACGACCTGTTCAAAGCGTCGGACTACCTGATCTCGCCGATCGAGCTCGAGAACGTGCTGCTCCAGCATCAGGCGGTCGCCGAGGCCGCGATCGTGCCTTCGCCTGACCCGATGCGCCTGGCCGTGCCCAAGGCCTACGTGAAGCTCGCTCCCGGCCACGAGCCCACAGGGGATACGGCGGTCGCGATCATCGCCTTCGCGCGCGAGCACCTGGCGCCGTACAAGCGCGTCCGCCGGTTGGAGTTCACCAGCGAGTTGCCCAAGACGATTTCGGGCAAGACCCGCGCGATCGACCTGCGCGGCGAGGAGCACGCGCGCGTCTCCGTCCGTTCGTCTCCCGCAGCCCGGGCGCCGCTCGAGTTCTGGGAGGAAGACTTTCCCGAGCTCAAGCACTGAGCCGCGGCACGCTGCCCTTATGCTGGTTTAGATGCTCGGGCTGTCTGCCTCCGTTAAGCCGCGCCTGCGCGGCGTCTCGCATCAATGGGCATGTCTGTGCTCGGTGCCGCTGGGGGTCGCGCTCGTTCTCGCCGCCGGCAGCGCGCGCGCTCGCCTCGCCGTGAGCGTGTACCCGGTCAGCCTCGTGGCGCTGTTCGGGGTCAGCGCGCTCTATCACCGCCTCGACTGGCAGTCGATCTCCGCTCGACGCTGGATGCGCCGGCTCGACCATTCGATGATCTTCATGCTGATCGCGGGCACCTACACGCCGGTCGCCCTGCTCGCCCTCCACGGGCCGCTCGCCACCGCGACGTTGATCGCGGTGTGGGCAGGAGCGCTGGCTGGCGTGCTGTTCAAACTGGTGTGGATCGACGCGCCGAAATGGCTGTTCGCGGTCGCCTACATTGCGTTGGGCTGGGTTGCCGCGTCGGCCTTTCCCCAGCTCGCGGCCGCGCTCGGTGTCGTTGGCCTGGCGCTGTTTGGGCTCGGTGGCGTGCTCTACACGGTGGGGGCCGTCGTCTACGCCGTGGGACGACCAGACCCGATTCCCGCAGTGTTCGGATACCACGAGGTCTTCCACGCCCTCGTTATCGTCGCGGCCGCGCTCCAGTACACGGTGATCGCGTTCTGGGTGGTGCCGCACTAAGGGCCGCGGAACACTGGTTGCGGCAATATAGGTAGGGTTGGCGCCGTGACCGGGGAGAGTAATGGGGGCGGCGCGGGTTTGGTGCTGGGTGGCGGTGGGGCGCGCGGGGCCTACGCGTCCGGGGCGTTGTCGGTGCTGCTGCGCGAGCTCAAGGATCAGGTGACGGTGATCGTCGGGACGAGCGCGGGAGCGCTGATCTCGGCGTATCTGGCGGCTAATTGGCATCGTTCGGTTGAGGAGGCGATCGAGGACGGTCTGCGCTTCTGGCGCGAGCTGCGATTCGGGGACGTGTTCGCGCCGCTGGTGGCGCTTGGCGGGGCGGCGCGGTTCATGCGCTACGTCGGTGAGTTTCTGCCCGTCAGCAGCCTGCACGCCCCGTCGGTGCTGCACCCCGAACCGCTGGAGGGGACGCTCGGACGGCTGGTGGACTTCGACCAGCTCACCGAGAACGTCCGCGAGCAGCGGGTGGCGCTCGGGGTGGTCGCTACCCCCGCCCACAGCAACCGCTCGGTCGTCTTTCACCAGGGCGGGATCGCGCGTCACCGCGAGGACCCGTTGCGCGGGATCGAGTACGTCGAGACCTCCCGGCTGGGCGCCGAGCATATCCTGGCTTCCTCGGCGATCCCGGCGCTGTTCCCGGCCGTGCGCGTGAGCGAGCCCACGCCCGCCGCCGGCTGGTACTTCGACGGCGGCCCGCGCCTGAACACGCCGATCAAGCCGGCGCTGTGGATGGGCGCCGACCGCGTGATCGTGATCGCGCTGAATTCGATCGCCCCCAGTCGCACGCCGCCGCCCGACCATCAGCCCGACTTCTATGTCGGGGCTGCGCACCTGCTGCACGCCGCGCTCGGCGACCCTCTGGCCCAGGATATCCGCACGCTGGCCAACCGAAACGCGCTGATCGCGGCTCGGCTTGCTGCGGAGCGACGTTCTGGCGCCGGCCCCGCTACGCACCGCCAGGAGCCCGAGGGTCTCGACGAGCCGGTCCAGCCTGTGCCCTACATCTTCATCGCGCCCGAGGACCCCTCGGCGATCGGCGAGATCGCCCGGCGCGTCTACCGCGAGCACTACGCGCGCCCCTGGAGATCAGGGCCGCGCGATCTGTGGCTACTGGGAAAGATCCTCGACGGCGGTGCCGACGCGATGCACGGGGAGCTCTTGAGCTACGTGTTCTTCGCCGGCGAGTTCGCCGAGGAACTGATCAAGCTCGGCCAAGCCGACGCGCAGCGCTGGATCGACCAGCACCCGGCGGACCTGTGGCAGCTCGATCCACTGCTCGACTGGACCCAGCCGCGGTGAGGCTCCTCACCACGTCTTGACGCGCTCGACCGGGCCCCGGCGCTCGATTCGAACTCGCGTGTCGAGCACGAAGCAGCCGTTGGTCGTGCAGCGGATCGTGTTGAGGTCAGCCTCGACGATCTCGGGGACTTCCCTGACCAGCAGCGCGAAGCGCAGGATCAGTTCGCGCAGCGCCTCGCGATCGAGCGCAGCGGCGCCCGGGAACCCGTCCAGCTCAGTGGTGACGCCCTGGGAGGAGTCGATCAGCTCGTCGGCCTCGACGTCCGTCGTCGGTGGCAGCCGGAACCCAGCCGTTTCGCTAAAGCCGGCTTGGCGACCGCCGAGGCCGACCGCGATCACGGAGCCCAGATCGGGATCGCTGAACGCCCCCACCAGCACATCGGCGCCGGGCACCACAAGGCGCTGGACGATCGCTCCCGTCCATTCCCGTCCGGCCATCTGCACGCGTCGTTCAAGCTCGCGCCAGCCGGATCGCACCCCCTCCTCACCCTCCAACCTGAGCAGCACGGCGTCGATCTCGCTGGCGTGCGCTGGGGGCGCAAAATCCGCCTTCAGCGCCACCGGACCGCCGATTTCCTTCGCTGCCGCGACCGCGCCCTCGAGACCGCGGCAGCGATGTGACGCGGCAACCGGGATTCCGTGCGTGGCCAGCAGCGCCTCTGCGTCAGCGAGCGAAAGCCAGCCGCCGCCGGGCTGATGAGCGAGGAACAAAGCGATCAGCTCGCGCGCCGCCGTCCCGTTCACGTCGGAGTAGTGTGGGCGCTCGCCGAGCGGCCGCGACAGCCATGAGCGCCGTTCGGCCGCACACGCCAGCACCGCGGCACACGACTCGGGGAACAAGAAGTTCGGCACGCCCGAACCGCTACTCGCCGGCAGCCTCCCGTCCGAGCGCACGACCGATCCCACAACCGGCTTGCCCTGCCCGTTTGAGACCGCCGAGATCGCATCCAGCACGGCCTCTGGGTTGCCCTGGTAACGGTCGACGTAGTAGACCATCAGCGCATCGATGCCGGCGTCGCCGAGCAACTCGCGGACGCCGGCGCCATATTCGTCCGGTCCGGCGCCGACCCCCAAGAGCAGTGGGTTCGGCGCGTCGCTCGCCTTGCTCAGCTCCAGCCCACGCGCCGCGCAGGCGTCGGCGGCGAGCGTCGCCACGCCCGCCGAATTGCTCACGATCCCGATCTCCCGTCCGCGCGGCAGCGGCTGGCTCTCGAACAACTGGGCGGCGTCGAACAGTTCCTCGCCGCTGCGGAACCGCAGCACCCCGGCCTGACGCAACAGCGCGTCGACGACCGCATCGCCGCGCAGCGCCGCAGCCGTCTGAGAGCCCGCCATACTGCGCGCCAGCTCGGCGCGGTGACGCCCCTTGACAACGAGGATCGGCTTCTCGCGCGACACCGCCCCCGCGATCCGCGTGAAACGCTCAGGATCGCCGAACGTCTCCACGTACAGCATCACCACCGTCGTCCGCTTATCCTCCTCGCACCACTCGAGCAGATCATTCGTCGAGACGTCGGCGAGGCTGCCAAGCGCGGCTAAGACCGAGACCCCCAACTGCCGGGCCTCGGCATGTCCGAGCAGCCCGAGCCCAAGCGCGACCGCGTGCGAGCCGATCGCCAGACCACCCGGACGCGCGCTCGCGCCGCTAAACGTCGCGTTCAGGCTGACCTCGGCAGCAGTATTGAGCACTCCCAACGAGCTCGGCCCGACCATCCGCAAACCCGCGCCCCGGACGATCTCCAACAACCGCTCCTGCTGCTCGGCGGAAGCCTCGCCGTCGTCCTCGGGACCTGCCGGGACCAACAACAGCGCCCTCGCTCCCGCCGCCGCCGCCTCCGCGGCGAACTCCAGCAGCTCCTCGCCCGCGGCCGCGATGATCACCAATTCCGGAACCACGTCCAACTCAGCGAGACTGCGAGCGGCCCGCATCGAGCACACCACACCACCCGCGGGATTGACCGGCGTCACCACCCCCTCGAAACCACCGGCGACAATGTTCGCCAACACCGCGCGGCCCGTGTTGCCCGGCGTCGCCGCCGCCCCCGCAACCGCGATCGACGACGGCGCGAGAATCGGCCGCAAGGCCGCCACCGCCGCGAAATGATCGCGCTGCTCGATCCGCTCCAGCACCGCCTCCGTCGGCGTAATGTCAAGCGACACCGTCAGCTCACCAAACGAACCCTTGCGCCGCACCGCGAAGCCGGCGCCCTCGAACACCCCCAGCATCGCCCGGTTCTCGGACATCACCTCCGCATCGAACCGATTGATCCCACGCTCCGCCCCGATCGCCGCGAGCTGCTCGAGCATCCGCATTCCCGCTCCGCGGCCCTGAAAATCATCAGCCACCGCAAACGCGACCTCGGCAGCGCGAGGCTCAACCAAACCATCGTACTCAGCGACCGCCACCACCGGGCCGTCATGCCGGGCGATCAACGCAAACCGATCAACCCCACCAGCCTCAGCCGCCGCCCGCGCAGCGACATCTGAGCGCCCATACCCATGAAAGCGCATATACCGGCTCTCCGGCGACAAGCCATCGAAAAACGCCTTGATGTCGTCGAAATCCGCCGGCCTCGGGCTCTCCAACCGCAGCGTCGACCCATCACGCAACAACACATCCCGGACCACCGACCCAGGCTCACCAGCCGAAGCGAGCGTCATGAGCTCCGGCCGCCCTCGACCGCCCACAGCCAACCCGTGAAACACGAACCAAGCGAGCCCACCGACCCATCATCGCGGCCGTCCGCCTCCAACACAAGGCCAAGCTCGCAAACGTCGCCTGCGGAGCGGCTATCCGGCACGCGACTGGATTGCGGTGAGCGCCATCGTGTAGACGATGTCGTCTACCGACGCCCCCCGGCTGAGGTCGTTCACCGGTTTGGCGAGGCCCTGCAGCATCGGGCCGACGCTCACTACATGTGCGCTGCGCTGCACCGCCTTGTAGGTCGTATTTCCAGTGTCGAGGTCTGGGAAGATGAACACGGTGGCGCGTCCGGCCACCGGGCTATCGGGCCGCTTGCTTTGCCCCACCGAAGCGATCGCGGCGGCGTCGTACTGCAAGGGGCCGTCGACGGCCAGTTCGGGTTCGCGTTCGCGCACGATCCGGGTCGCCTCAGCCACCTTGTCGACATCGGTGCCCGCACCGGAGGTGCCGGTGCTGAAGCTGATCATCGCCACTCGGGGTTCGATGCCGAAGGCCCGTGTCGAAGCCGCGCTCTGGATCGCGATGTCGGCGAGGTCCTCGGCATCGGGCCGAGGGTTGACGGCACAATCGCCATAGACGACCACCTCGTCGGGCAGGCACATGAAGAACACCGATGACACCAGGCGGCTATCTGGCTTGGTGCCCAGGATCTGTAGCGCCGGGCGAACCGTGGCCGCCGTGGTGTGGACTGCGCCCGCCACCAGGCCGTCCACTTCGCCCTGCTGGAGCATCATCGTGCCGACCATGATTGGGTCGGCGAGGTGGTCGAGCGCAATCTGCTCGCTCCAGCCGCGGTGCCGCCGCAGCTCGACCAGCCCGGCGACGTAGCGCTCGGCAACCTCCTTTGGGTCGACCACGGTGACGCCGTCGGGCAGCTCCAGCCCAAGGCTTTGGGCCACCGCGGCGATCTCCTCTGGCGGGCCCAACAGCACGCTGCGGACGATCCCTCGCTCGGCGCACACGACCGCCGCCTGCAGGGTGCGAGGCTCGGTGCCTTCCGGCAGGACCACAACCGCGTCGGCGGCGCGAGCCAGCTGAACGAGCTGGTAGCGGAAGGCGGCGGGACTGAGCCGGCGCGGCCGAGACGAGCCCGACAACGACTCCAGCCAGGACGCGTCCAGCGCATCCGCGATGCCGTCGGTGACCCTCTCGATCCGGTCCAGGTCATCGATCGGCAGTCCCGGGTCGAGATGACTCACCCGACTCGCGGTCTCGTAGCTGTTGTCCTCGACGACAACAATCGGCAGGCCGGTCGCGCAAGCTGCCTCAGTGAGCTCCCACACCCGAGGGTCTGGCTCGGCTCCGGCGGTCAGAACAAGTCCAGCCAGCCGGGTTCCGTTGAGTGCGGCGAGGCAGGCAGCCATGACCACGTCGTGGCGGTCTCCGGGGACGAGCACGAGCCGGCCGTCGGTAAGCACGCGGAGGCCACCCGGGATGCCCTGGGCGAACACCGCAACGTCCTTGATACGCCGAGACACGTCACCCTCGTTGAACACCCGGGGGTGCAGCTCGCGGACGAGGTCGCGTATTCGCAACCTGGTCAGCTCAGGGCGATGTAACACCGCAGCGATCAGGCGGAGCCCCCGCTTCTCCAGCGCCTCCCCGAGCTGGATCGCCGAAGATTGATCGCCCGCCGGCAGGCCGTTGACGATACAGCCGACCACACGTGCCTGCTCGCCCGACAAGTACCCGCTTGCGGTGAGGGCGAGCGACTCGGCGACACTCTCGGCGATGCCCACGACGGGGTCTTGCCCGGGCTCCGCCGCGCCGCTTACCGATTCCTCGCCGGCCCCTCTGTCTACCGCCGGCCAGCGGCCGACAAGCAGCACGTCGGCGTCGAGCGCTTGGGCCAGCGCTTGGTTGAGTCCGCTGACATACAGGTTGGTCGGCCCCGGACTGAGCCCCTCGACGACGACCACGTCGGATTGGTCATGAACCGGCTGCCAGGCAGCGACGATCTGCTCGAGCACGGCGTCGAGTCCGCCGGCCCCGAGCTGGTGCTCCAGCTCGGCGGCGGACAGCGGATCCGGGGGAAGCAGCGCCGTCGTAGCGGTGACCAGTGCCGCCGAGTGGTCAGGGCCACCGTCAGCCCGGGGCTGAGCCACCGGCTTGACGAACGCGACGTGCACGCCCCACCGGTCAAGAGCCCGCACCACACCGAGGCAGGTACTGGTTAGCCCGACACCGGCTGCAGTAGGAACAACCAGCAAGCTCCGAGCCATCAGCGCACCCTAATGCCGGGGGAATAGTTCGTCAACCGCCGGCGATGACGCGGGCGGTGTCGCGGGCGATCATCAGCTCCTCGTCCGTCGGCACGACGAGCGCCAAGACCGGCCCGGCGAGGCTGATACGCCCGCCGGTATGCCGGCCGTGGTCGGCGTTGGCCTCAACGTCCTCAGCCAGGCCGAGGAACCCCAGCCGGCCGAGCACCAGGCTCCGGACGACAGCGCTGTTCTCCCCAATGCCGCCCGTGAAGACCAACGCGTCGAGCCGTTCAAGCCCGACCACGAGCCCCGCGATCGCCTTGCAGAGCCGGTGCACAAACACGTCAAGGGCGAGCCGCGCCCGCTCGTTTCCGCGAGCCGCCGCGGCGGCGACGGCGCGCATGTCGTTCCCCACGCCGGACATCCCCCGAAGCCCGCTGTGGACGTTCAGGGAGTTGGTGAGCTCGTCGACACTCATACCCGTCCTGCCGGCGAGGTAGGCGAGGAGGCCCGGATCGACATCGCCAGAGCGGGTTCCCATGACCAGCCCGTCCAATGGGGTGAGCCCCATCGTGGTGTCCACCGAGACCCCGTCGCGCACCGCGGTCGCGCTGCAGCCGTTGCCGAGGTGGGCAGTGACCAGCCGGAGATCGCGAGGTGACCGGCCGAGCATGGTCGCGGCTTGCTCGCTGACGAAGCGGTGACTGGTGCCGTGGAACCCATAACGTCGCACCGCGTGGAGCGTGTACCACTCCTCGGGTATGGCGTAGCGAAAGGCGTGAGGCGGCATCGTCTGGTGGAACGCGGTGTCGAACACGGCGACTTGTGGCAAGTCGGGCAGGACGTAGCGGACGGCCTCGATGCCGGCCAGATTGGCCGGATTGTGAAGCGGCGCCAGATGACTGAAGGAGCGCACCACAGCCATAACTGACTCGTCCACCAGGATTGAAGCAGAGAACCGCTCACCGCCGTGCACCACCCGATGACCCGCCCCGAGCAGGTGAAAGGGCTCGTGCCCGGCTTCTGTCAAGTGATCCAACACTCGGGCCATGACGGCCCTGTGAGTGCCTTCGGGAAGGGGTTCATCGACTGGCTCTGCCAAAAACCATTGGACCCGCATCAACGCCTCAGGCGAGCCCAGCCGCTCGGCAATCCCCCCCATCAGACGCTCCCCACTCCCAGGGACGAACAGCGCGAACTTGACCGACGAGCTACCCGAGTTGAGCACCAGCACCAAGCCCCCAGAATTCCCATCGGTGCCCTGGTCGGGCCTTGCGGTCGTCATCGACATCTTCGGAATCCTAATGCGCGCAAGCGCGGCGGAGGGCCGAGTCTTCAGGAGAAGGACGTGCGAGCGTTGTTCGGGTTGGGGGCCGACCGCCGGCCCGCGAAGGCGATCCGCGAACCTTGGCTGGTTGCCCTCGACGGCTGGCGACGGAGACTCGACGATACGCTCGAGCGCGCGCTGGAGGCGTACGGCGCCGCGTGCCTGGGCCTTGGCAGCACAGAGCTGCCGGCAGCCGAGCGCGCAGCGCGCCGCCTGCTCGAGCAAGATCCCCTGCGCGAGACCGGCTACCGACTCTTGATGCAGTCACTCGCGGCTCGGGGCAGGCGATTGAGGGGCGAACCGGTAGAACGACCCGCCCCCCGCGCTGTCCAACAACTAGCCGAGCAGACTCGTCAGCTCGTCGGCGACGTCGAAAAGGTCGGCGACGGCGCCGTAATTGGCGATATGGAAGATCGCCGCGCCGGGATCGGTGTTGACCGCGATGATCATCTCCGCGCCTTGCATGCCCTCGACGTGCTCAGGTGCACCCGAGACTCCCAAACTGAGGTAGAGCTTGGGCTTGACCTTCGCTCCTGACTTGCCGATCTGGCGTACCTTGGGGAGCCAACCCGAGTCGATGACCGGCCGTGAAGCTGCCAGCTCAGCGCCTAGTGCCGAGGCCAGCTCCTCCGCTACGGGGACGTTCTCGGCGCCTCCGATGCCACGGCCGACGCAGACGATCTTTTCGGCCTTGGTCAGGTCAACCCCTTCGTCAGCCGGGACAACGGCCTCGATGAACGTCGTCCTCAGGTTGTCCAGCTCGGCAGGCGGCGCGAGCTGCTCGCGCTCGCCTCGCCCAGTAGTTTGCGGCTCCTCATGCAAGGCTGCTGAGTTGACAGCAACCACAGCCGGAAGCGGCGTGCGCGCGGTGGCTTGTAACTGTCCGCCGTAGATTGCGCTCGTCGACTCGGCCTCCCCACCGTCCAGGGACAGCTCGAGGCAGAATCCGACGAACGGCAGACCGGCCGATGCGGCCGCCGCGGCCGCCAAGTCGTAGCCGGAGGTCGTGTTCTCGAACAGCACCAGGTCCGGCTTGCGCGCCTCGATCGCCGCTGCAACGACTGCTTGGTGGGCTTCCGGGAGATAGGGGGAGAGCGCTGGGTGCGAGACCTCGAGCACCACGTCCGCGACCGTCGCCTGATCGGAGCTGATCGCCTCGCCACTCGCCACGAGCGCCACTAGCGACCCGCCGGCCGCTTCGGCTAGCGGGCGTGCGAAAGCCAAGAGCCGCTCGGCCCCGCCATCGCTGATCGACTGATCCTCTACATACACAAGTACGTCGCCCATCAGCTCATCACTCCCTGTTCGCGCAGCAGCGCTGCGATCTGAGTGGCCACTTCTTCAGCGTCACCTTCGAGCATCGTCGCCCCTGCGGTTCGCTCCGGCCGAGCGAGCGAAACGAGCTTCGGCGCCCCGGTCGGTGGTTCGACGCTAACGCTGAGCGTCTCGGCAGCCGCTTCGGTCATCGCCTGCCGGAGACGAGCCATCGAGACGTACCGCGGCGGCGAACTCGCGGATTGCACGCCCACAATCGCCGGCAGTTGGAGACCGAGAACTGCAAGCCTCCCACCGGCGTACTCCTGCACCACGCGCACGTCGCCGTCGGCAACAGTGACCCCAACGACGACGCTTGCCTGCGGCCAGCCGAGTTCGGCGGCGAGATAAGGCGCGGTCTGCCCGAACACGTCGGTTGGCGTCTGCACGCCCGTGAGGACGAGGTCGGGAGCTAATTCCCGCAGCGCGCCGGCCAGAGCAAGCGCCGCCGTCCGCGTGTCGTACGGGTCGAGTTCGCCGGCGTCCACAAGGACCGCGCGGTCCGCCCCACGCGCATACGCGACTCGAAGCGCCTGCTCGCTCCCCTCCGCCTGTAGCGCGACGGCGGTGACGGTGGCGCCGGATGCCTCCTTGATCAGCACCGCCTCTTCGAGCGCCTGATCGTCGAAATCGTTGATCACCATCTCGACAAGCTCACGGTCGATGTCCGCCCCGCTGTCGTCAACCTCGAGCTCATCGCCAGTGTTCGTCATAAGCCGTAACGCGACCGCGATGTTCATGATCGCCCTACCGTGAATAGGACCGGACAATGCATTCGCTGTCTCCTCCCCAACTCGGTTTCTGTTAAATGATGTCGTTCTCGGACCGTTGCTTCGTAGAACTTATTCGGAGTCTGAGGCCGTCGCTTCCGTGTAGGCCCGTGGACATCGGCAGCAAACACCGCCAGTCAAGTACGTAGTCTTCCGTGCAGGCACGGCAGCACGGTACCTCAATGCGGTAAATGCTGATCAATCAGTAGTTATTGCCCCCCGCGGTCAGGGTGGTTGGGCGATGCCAGGGCGGCATTTTCCTGTCACTCTGCTTGGTGTCGAGCCCAAGAGAGGGAGCACTGCGATGGCCACCGAAGTCAAATCCGAGACGCTCAATCCCGAGACGCTTAAGGTCGCGCTGAAGTCGATCGACGAATTCGCTGCCCGCGAGCTTCCCGATTCGCTGCTGATCGAACTCGATGAGCGCGATGAATTCCCAGAGGAGATCGTGCGCCGGATGTCGTCCGGTGATGAGCTCGGAATCCAGTTGCTGTTCGTGCCGTTCGAGTACGGAGGCATGGGAGGCGGCGCGTTCGACGTCTACCGCATCTGCGAGCGGATGGCGGAGATCGACTTAGGGCTGGCGACGTCGGAACTTGCGACCTTCCTCGGCAGCGATCCGATCAGAGTCGGTGGGACAGAGGAGCAGAAGCGCGAGTACATGACCCGTATCGCCAAGGACGGGGCCCTGTTCGCCTACGGCGCCACCGAGCCTGAGGCGGGCAGCGATCTGGGGACGCTGAAGACGACCGCAGAGCGCGTCAGCGACAACGGGACCGTGACCGGTTACCGGATCAGCGGCGCCAAGCAATGGATCAGCAATGGCGGGGTGGCAGACCTCTACACGATCCTGGCGCTGGCGCCCGGCGGCCCAAGCTGGTTCGTCGTCGAATCCGGCGCCGACGGCTTCACCCACGGCAAGCACGAGGACAAGCACGGGATCCGGCTGAGCAATACCGCGGCGCTGTTCCTCGACAAGGTCTATGTCGACGCCGAGCGGCTGATCGGCGGCGTCGAAGGCCAGGGCCTCGTCCAGGCCCAGCAGGTGTTCGGCTACACCAGGCTGATGGTTGCCGCGTTTGGGCTCGGGGCCGGTTGGTCGGCGCTCGACCGCGCGATCCCCTACTCCGCCAAGCGGATCCAAGCCGGTAGCCCGCTTTCCGAGAAGCAGGGTTATACGCACAAGCTGATCGTGCCGCACGCGATTGCGCTCGAGGCATCGAGGGCCGCGATCGAGGAGACCGCTGAGCGCATAGACGGCGGCGCTGGCCCATTGGGGGTCGACGGGGCGGTCGCCAAGTACCTCGCCACCGAGGCGGGCGATGCGGCTGCCGACGCGGCGATCCAAGCTCACGGCGGCTATGGCTACACGCACGACTACGTGGTCGAGAAGATCAAGCGGGACGTTCGGATCACCAGGATCTACGAAGGCACCTCGGAGATCATGGAGATTACGATTGCGCGCGGGCGCTGGCAGGAGCACCTGAAGTCAGGCGGCGACTACTACCACGCCCAAGCGCGCGAGCTTGAATCACTCCATGCCGAAGACCCCGCGGTTGGCGCCGACGTCGCTGCGCTTGCGCACCACGCGCTTGCCGAGCTGCTCGAGCGCTGTCGTGTGGAAAAGCTGACCCGCAACCAGCACGTCCTCATGCGGCTCGGGGCAGTGATCGCCCAGGTAGAGGGCTCCGGGGCGCTCGCCAGACGCGCCCAACGGGCGGCTGCCAAGCAACTGCACCCGAAGGCGGAAAAGCGGCTGCGCCCCGATGCGCTAGCCGCCGCCAGCCGCGTAAACGCGCGCGGCGCTGCCTTGACGGTCGCGACCGAGGG
Source organism: uncultured Solirubrobacterales bacterium (assembly GCA_963836065.1). Taxonomy (GTDB): domain Bacteria; phylum Actinomycetota; class Thermoleophilia; order Solirubrobacterales; family Solirubrobacteraceae; genus Palsa-465. The sequence continues at coordinate 143,327 of CAWIII010000002.1, read as the reverse complement.
CATTCGCTGGGTGGCGGGAACGGACGGCGGCGAGCTCGGCGACCTCGAGCAGCGCCTCGACCTCGCCTCGATCCATCGGGCCCAGAGTGGGCTGCTCGCCGATCTAGGGACCGTCGCCAGCGCCCTCTATGGGCGCAAGCGAACGCGAAATTGATGAACCAAGAGAAACGAAAGCCTGAGCTGCCATGACCGATCCACTGGACAACGCCGTCGCCATTGTGGGCGTCGGCGCAATCATGCCCGATGCGCCGGACGCCCCTGCCTTCTGGCACAACATCACCACTGGGCGCTATTCGATCAGCGAGGTCGACCCGGCTCGCTGGGATCCGGGGCTGTACTACGACGCAGATTGGAACACGCCCGACAAGACCTATTCCACGATCGGCGGCTGGGTGCGCGACTGGGATTGGAATCCGCTCGCCTGGAAGCTTCCGATCCCGCCAAAGGTGGGCGATGCGATGGACGACGCCCACAAGTGGTCGCTCGCCTGCACGCGCATGGCCTTGGCGGACGCCGGCTGGCCTGAGCGGCCGCTCGACCTGGATCGCACCGCGGTCATCATCGGCAACGCGATCTCAGGCGAGAAGCACTACATGACCGCGCTGCGGATCATGTTCCCGGAGATCGCGCGCGAGCTTGCCCGCGGGGAGAGCTTTGCCGCGCTCCCCCCGGACGTGCGCGCGACGATCGAGCGCGAGCTGCACAGCAGCATGGACGGCTTTCTTCCGGAGATCACCGAGGACACGATGCCGGGCGAGCTTGGCAACTGCATCGCCGGCCGCATCGGCAACCTGTTCAACCTCCACGGTCCAAACTTCACCACCGACGCAGCGTGCGCCTCGGCGCTGGCGGCGATGGATGCAACCTTCGACGGTTTGCTGGCGCGCGATTTCGACGTCGCGATCACGGGCGGGGTGGATCGCAACATGGGCGTCCACTCGTTCGTTAAGTTCTGTGCGATCGGCGCGCTGTCGCCCACCGGCACGCGTCCGTACTCGGAAGGCGCAGACGGTTTCGTAATGGGCGAGGGCGCAGCGCTGTTCGTGGTCAAGCGACTCGCCGACGCCGTCCGCGACGAGGACCGGATCTACGCTGTAGTCCGCGGCGTCGGCGGTGCGAGCGACGGTAAGGGCAAGGGCATCACCGCCCCTAACCCTGTCGGCCAGCGTCTGGCAGTGGAGCGCGGCTGGCGGAACGCCGGGCTCTCGCCCGCCGAGTGCTCGCTGATCGAGGGCCACGGCACCTCTACGCGTGTAGGAGACGCGGTCGAGTTGGCCGCCCTGATGGAGGCATTCGGCGGCTCGCACGTTACTCCGGGATCGGTCGCGCTCGGCTCGGTCAAGTCGAACATCGGCCACCTCAAGGCGGCGGCGGGAGCGGCTAGCATGCTCAAGACGACGCTCGCGCTGCACGAAAAGGTGTTGCCGCCGAGCCTCAACTTCGAGCGACCCAACCCCAATCTGGACTGGAGCAAGTCTCCGTTCGCCGTGAACACCGAGCTGCGCGACTGGGACATCGCCGCCGACCGCACCCGTGTCGCCGGAGTGAGCGCGTTCGGGTTCGGAGGCACCAACTTTCACATCGTCATGGAGGAGTACGTGCCCGATCATCGGAGAACCAATGGCCATCGCTCCTCAGCAACGAAGGCTGACCTCGCGCCGGCCCAAGAGCAGGCCGCGCCGCCCGCGCCGGCGGCAGAGCAACCCGCGCCACCGGCAGAGCTGGCCGAAGTGCTGGAACGGCCGACGCAGTTGAAGCCCACCGCAGAGTCCGATGCCCCGACGGGAGCCAAACCGCCGCTGCGCGGGGCACTCGTGCTCGGAGCCGCGACGGAAGAGGCGCTCGCGAACGAGCTGCGGACCGCGCTGGCGGAGGCGCGCCTGGGACGACACCTCGATCCGACACCGCCGAGCGCCGAGACGCTGCGCGCGCCCGAGCGGATCGCGATCGACTACGCCGACGGTGATGACCTCGTGGCGAAGGCGGAGATGGCGCTGCGCGTGATGCAGTCCGGGAAAGCGTCTTCCTGGCCGGCGCTCCGCGGGCGCAGCATCTACCGCGGTCACGGCGCCCCGGGGAAGGTCGCGTTCCTGTACACCGGCCAGGGGTCGCAGTACGCGAACATGCTCGCCGACTTGTCCGAGCGCGAGCCCGTGGTCGCCGATTTGTTCGACGAGGCCGACAAGATCATGGTTTCGCTGCTCGAAGGTCGGCGGCTATCGGACATCATCTTCCCCGATCGTGACGATCCGGCCGCGATCGCGCAGGCCGAGGCGGAGCTGCGCCGCACCGAGATCACCCAGCCGGCGGTGATCTCCGCCGACATCGCGCTCACGCGCCTGCTGGGGCAGTACGGGGTGGCTCCCGACATGGTCATGGGCCACTCGGTCGGCGAGTACGGGGCCTTGGTTGCGGCCGGAGCGCTGTCGTTCGAGGATGCGCTCGAGGCCGTCAGCGCGCGGGGACGCGAGATGACAGTCCTTCAGATGGACGACCCCGGGGCAATGGCCGCCGCGTTCGCTCCGCTCGAGGAGGTCGAGGAGGTCGTGGCGGGGATCGATGGCTACGTCGTGCTGGCAAACATCAACTCGACGCATCAGGTCGTCGTCGGTGGCACGACCGAGGGGGTTGGGCAGGCGGTGGCCGCCCTGCAGCAACGTGGGCACACGGCGATCCCGTTGCCCGTTAGCCATGCTTTTCACACCAAGATCGTGGCTCCGGCGAGCGCCCCGCTGCGTTCGATGCTGCAGCGCCTCGGCCTGCATCCCCCGAAGCTGCCGATCGTCGCCAACGTTAACGGCGAACTCTATCCGACGGGGGACGGGGTCGTTGAGCAGATGCTCGACATGCTCGCCCTCCAGGTCGCCTCGCCGGTGCAGTTCGTCAAGGGGCTGCGCACACTCTACGACGAGGGCGCGCGGATCTTTGTCGAAGTCGGCCCGAAGCACGCCCTTCAGGGGTTCGCGTCAGACGTCCTTGGCGATGACGCGGTCATGAGCCTCGCCACCAATCACCCCAAGCAGGGCGATGTGGCCTCGTTCAATAGCGCGCTGTGCGGACTGTGGGCCGCGGGGCTGGGCGCCGGACGGGTTTCGGTCACGCGCGAGGCCGCACAGCTTCACACGGGCGCGACCGCGCAGCCGCAACCGCGGGCGGCACGGGAGGCGCGCGCCCGTCAGGAGGCGCGCGCCCGTCAGGCGTCCGCCGAGCCCCCGCGTCAGGCAATCGCTGCGCCCGCGCCCGGGCATACCGACGATGATGCGCCGGCGGCAGAACCGGTGGTGATCACCGGCGCTGCGCTCGGCCTCCCCGGTGCCGAGCGGCTGTTCGACGACGGCAACATCGCTCGGCTGCTCAACGGCGAGCAGGGAATCGACGTGATCCCCGGCCGCCTGCGCCAAGAGATGCTCGACAAGCACATCACGCGCCTGGTCAAGAGCGAAGACGGCCTCGCCAAATTCGAGACCATCGACCGCCTCGAGGCTGTGATTAAGCTCGCGGGGCGCGCGGGCCCGTTCGATCTGGGCGATGAGTTCGGAGTCGACGCTGATCGACTGCCTGCGCTCGCGCGCGGTTCGGAACTGGCGATCGGCGCGGGTATCGATGCATTGCGCGACGCCGGCATCCCGCTGGTGATGCATTACAAGACGACGACTTTGGGCAGCCAGCTCCCAGAGCGGTGGTCGCTGCCCGACGATATGCGCGACGACACCGGCGTGATCTTCGCCTCGGCGTTCCCGGGTCTTGAGGAGATGACCGACGAAGTGTCGCGTTACACCACCGACCGCATGCGCCGCGAGCGCATGGCTGCGCTCGAGTCGCTGCGCGCAAGGATGCTCGACCACGACGGCACCGACCAGCTCGTACTCGCGGAGGTGGAGCGACGCATCCACGACCTCGGGCGACAGCTCGAGCAGGAGCCATACACGTTCGACCGCCGCTTCCTATTCCGCATTCTGCCGATGGGCCATTCTCAGCTCGCCGAGTTGATCGGGGCGCGCGGGCCGAACACGCAGATCAATTCCGCCTGCGCCAGCACCACGCAGGCTGTCGCGCTGGCCGAGGACTGGATCGGCGCGGGGCGCTGCCGGCGGGTGGTGATCGCGGCCGCTGACGATGCCACATCGGACACGATGATGCCCTGGATGGGCGCAGGCTTCCTGGCAACTGGTGCGGCCGCGACCGACGGTGTCGTCGAGGAAGCGGCGCTGCCGTTCGACGAGCGCCGCCACGGCATGCTTATCGGCATGGGCGCCGCCGGCCTGGTGGTGGAGAGCGCCGCCGCCGCACGCGAGCGCGGGCTCACGCCGATCTGCGAGGTGATCGGGTCGGTGACCGCGAACTCGGCGTTCCACGGCACTCGGCTCGACGTCCGCCACATCTCTGGTGTCATGGAGAAGCTGGTCAAGCAGGCTGAGCGCCGTGGCGTCCGACGGGAGGAGATCGCCGGCGAGACGATGTTCGTCTCGCACGAGACCTACACCCCGGCCCGCGGCGGGAGCGCCGCCGCCGAGATTCACGCGCTGCGGCAGGTCTTCGGCGAGAACGCCGACCGCATCGTGATCGCCAACGTGAAGGGGTTCACCGGCCATCCGATGGCCGTCGGGCTGGAGGACGTCCTGGCGGTCAAGACGTTGGAGACGGGGATCGTCCCACCGGTGCCGAACTTCCGCGATCCCGACCCTGAGCTGGGCCTGCTCAACCTTTCGACCGGCGGCTCGTACCCAATCCGGTACTCGCTTCGCCTGGCGGCCGGATTCGGATCACAGATCTCGATGCTGCTGCTGCGCTGGACGCCGGTCGCCGATGGCCAAAGGCGCACCCCGGATCAGCTTGGGTACGACTACCGGGTCGCCGATCGCGCCGCCTGGGACGCATGGCTACGGCGTGTCAGCGGCTACGAAGATCCGGACCTAGAGGTCGTGCAGCACCGCCTGCGCGTCGCCGATCACGGGCCGCCTGCTGGAATCCAGCCGGAGCCTGTCGCGGTCGCGGATACCGCGCCCGCGGAGATTGACCCTGCGGCGGTGGAGGCGGAGCCCGCACCGACAAAGCCCGTGCCGGTGGCGGCCGCCGCAGCGGTGACCGCGCCCGTCCCCGCAAAGCCGGTCCCGGAGCCGGCCGCCGTGGCTGAGCCTGCCCCGGTCGCCGCGCCACCCGCGGCCGCCCCGACCGCCGCACCGGCGGGTGCCCCCGCCGCCAGCGATGTCGAGCAGCGCGTGCTGGAGATCGTTGCCGAGCAGACCGGCTACCCGACCGAGCTACTGGACATGGAGCTCGACCTCGAAGCCGACCTCGGGATCGACACCGTCAAACAAGCCGAAGTGTTCGCCACGATCCGCGAGACCTACGGAATCGAACGCGACGACGCGCTGAAACTCCGCGACTACCCGACCATGAACCACGTCGTCGGATTCGTGCTCGAGCGCACCGGAAGCACCACAGAGGCCCCAGCCGCCGCCGCGCCCGCCCCCGCAAAGCCGGTCCCGGAGCCGGCCGCCGTGGCTGAGCCTGCCCCGGTCGCCGCGCCACCCGCGGCCGCCCCGACCGCCGCACCGGCGGGTGCCCCCGCCGCCAGCGATGTCGAGCAGCGCGTGCTGGAGATCGTTGCCGAGCAGACCGGCTACCCGACCGAGCTACTGGACATGGAGCTCGACCTCGAAGCCGACCTCGGGATCGACACCGTCAAACAAGCCGAAGTGTTCGCCACGATCCGCGAGACCTACGGAATCGAACGCGACGACGCGCTGAAACTCCGCGACTACCCGACCATGAACCACGTCGTCGGATTCGTGCTCGAGCGCACCGGAAGCACCACAGAGGCCCCAGCCGCCGCCGCGCCCGCCCCCGCAAAGCCGGTCCCGGAGCCGGCCGCCGTGGCTGAGCCTGCCCCGGTCGCCGCGCCACCCGCGGCCGCCCCGACCGCCGCACCGGCGGGTGCCCCCGCCGCCAGCGATGTCGAGCAGCGCGTGCTGGAGATCGTTGCCGAGCAGACCGGCTACCCGACCGAGCTACTGGACATGGAGCTCGACCTCGAAGCCGACCTCGGGATCGACACCGTCAAACAAGCCGAAGTGTTCGCCACGATCCGCGAGACCTACGGAATCGAACGCGACGACGCGCTGAAACTCCGCGACTACCCGACCATGAACCACGTCGTCGGATTCGTGCTCGAGCGCACCGGAAGCACCACAGAGGCCCCAGCCGCCGCCGCGCCCGCCCCCGCAAAGCCGGTCCCGGAGCCGGCCGCCGTGGCTGAGCCTGCCCCGGTCGCCGCGCCACCCGCGGCCGCCCCGACCGCCGCACCGGCGGGTGCCCCCGCCGCCAGCGATGTCGAGCAGCGCGTGCTGGAGATCGTTGCCGAGCAGACCGGCTACCCGACCGAGCTACTGGACATGGAGCTCGACCTCGAAGCCGACCTCGGGATCGACACCGTCAAACAAGCCGAAGTGTTCGCCACGATCCGCGAGACCTACGGAATCGAACGCGACGACGCGCTGAAACTCCGCGACTACCCGACCATGAACCACGTCGTCGGATTCGTGCTCGAGCGCACCGGAAGCACCACAGAGGCCCCAGCCGCCGCCGCGCCCGCCCCCGCAAAGCCGGTCCCGGAGCCGGCCGCCGTGGCTGAGCCTGCCCCGGTCGCCGCGCCACCCGCGGCCGCCCCGACCGCCGCACCGGCGGGTGCCCCCGCCGCCAGCGATGTCGAGCAGCGCGTGCTGGAGATCGTTGCCGAGCAGACCGGCTACCCGACCGAGCTACTGGACATGGAGCTCGACCTCGAAGCCGACCTCGGGATCGACACCGTCAAACAAGCCGAAGTGTTCGCCACGATCCGCGAGACCTACGGAATCGAACGCGACGACGCGATGAAACTCCGCGACTACCCGACCATGAACCACGTCGTCGGATTCGTGCTCGAGCGCACCGGAAGCACCACAGAGGCCCCAGCCGCCACCGCGCCCGCCCCCGCAGCCGTGGCCGCGACCAACGGGCCCGTGTCTGCCACGCAACCAGTGACTGCACCATCAGCAACGTCGCTGGAGGCAGCAGATGCCGAAGGCTTCCCGCGCCGTGTGCCCGTGCCGGTCCTGCGTCCGCGGCTGGAGCAATGCGTCGCCAGCGGCGTCACCCTGGGCGAAGGCAGTCGCGTCGTGATGATGCCCGACACCGGCGGAGCGAGCAACGCGCTCGCGAAGCGCCTCCGCAAGCTGGGCGTCGAGGTCCTGACGATCGATGGCGCGCCAGACGAGGCGACGCTCGAGCAGCGGATCACCGAGTGGGCCGCCGCGGGACCGATCCAGGGCGTGTACTGGCTTCCGGCGCTTGACGACGAGGGCCCGCTCGGCGGACTCAACGCCGGCGCTCGCCACGATGCTCTCCACGCCCGGGTGAAGTTGCTTGCCGTGACGATGCGGGCGCTCGCCGAGCAGGTCTCCGGCGAAGGAACGTTCCTCGTCAGCGGCACGCGCCTGGGAGGGCGCCACGGATACGAGGCCGACGGCGCGGTGAGCGTCCTGGGCGGGGCGGTGACTGGATTCACCAAGGCGCTCTCGCGGGAGCGGCCCGACACACACGTCAAGGCCGTCGACTTCGCCTCAGAGAGCGACTCCGCGGCCGTCGCGGAGACCCTGCTCGAGGAGACCCTGCGTGATCCGGGTGCGGTCGAGATCGGCTACGCCGACGATCTGCGCTGGTCGGTCGGCCTGATCGAGCAACCCGCCGAGCACGACCCCGGGCGAGAGCCGAACGGAGACACCGTGTTTATGGTCACAGGCGCCGCCGGTAGCATCGTTTCGGCGATCGTCACCGACCTCGCGACGGCGTCCGGTGCGACCTTCCACCTGCTCGACCTGGTCCCGGCTCCAGATCCCGGGGATCCCGATCTGGCCAGGTTCAATACCGACCGCGAGGGCCTGAAGAGTGAGCTCGTGGACAGGATTCGCGAGCACGGCGAGCGGCCGACGCCGAAGCTGGTCGAGCGAGAGCTGGCCCGGATCGAGCGAGCGCGTGCGGCGCTTGACGGGATCGAGGCGATCGAGCGCTCGGGCGGCAAGGCGCACTGGCATCAGGTCGACCTGACCGATGCCGAGCAGGTCTCGGCTGCTGTCGCCGCGAGCGGCCGGATCGATGTGCTGCTGCACTGCGCCGGCCTGGAGATCAGCCACTTCCTGCCCGACAAGCCACAGCGGGAATACGACCTCGTGTTCGACGTCAAGGCTCACGGGTGGCTAAACGTGCTCGCCGGAATCAGAAATTCCGGCATCGATGCGCCAAGTACAGCGATTGTGTTCAGCTCGATCGCGGGCCGCTTCGGAAACGGCGGTCAGACCGACTATTCGGCCGCCAACGATTTGCTGTGCAAGAGCATCTCGCAGATGCGCAGGGCCGGACAAACTCGCGGCGTCGCGATCGACTGGACCGCGTGGGCACAGATCGGAATGGCGAGCCGAGGCTCGATCCCGAAAATGATGGAGATGGCCGGCATCGATATGCTTCCACCCGAGGTGGGAATCGCGGTGGTACGTCGCGAACTGACCGCCAGCGGTGCCGGCGGCGAGATCGTGGAAGCCGGATCGCTCGGCTTGATGACAGCCGAACGGCACCCGTCCGGTGGCCTGGACATCGAGATCGCCAACGAAAAGCTGGCCGACGGCGCGGGCCCAATGAGCGGCCGGATCGAGAATCTGACGGCAGGCGGCATGCTCACCGTGCAGGTCGAGCTCGACCCCAGTCGCCAGGCCTTCCTCAACGACCATCGCATCGATGGCACCCCTGTGCTGCCGGGCGTGATGGGCATCGAGGGATTCGCGGAGACCGCGAGGGCATTGCTACCCGGCTTCAAAGTCGTCGAACTCGAGAACGTCGACCTGTTGGCGCCATTCAAGTTCTACCGCGACGAACCACGCGCCGTCATCGTCCGGGCCATGGTCAGGGATGGCGGCGACGGCGCGTTGCTCGCCGACTGCGAGCTGATCGGCAGGCGGACTCTTCACGGGCAGGGCGAGCAGGAGACGCGCCACTTCGTGGGTCGCGTGCGGCTTGCCCGCAAAGCGCCTTCGGCACCGAAAGCGGCGTTCTCGCCTGCCGATGCCGACTCTGATGAGACGGGCGTCGGTCACGACGCCGTCTACGACGTCTACTTCCACGGCCCCGCCTACCAGGTGCTCGAGCGCGCGTGGCGCGACGATGGATACGTCGTCGGCAGGTTCGCCAGCGAGCTACCCGCGAACCACGAGCCGGCCAATCAGCCGACGGAGATCGCGCCACGTTTGATCGAGCTGTGCTTCCAGACCGCGGGGATCTGGGAGCTCGGCACAGTGGGCCGGATGGGGCTCCCGACCCACCTCGACCGTGTCGTGCGATTCAAGGGAGGCAAGAAGCCGGGTCGGCTCTGGGCAGTCGTAAGCCAACGCGACGACGGGGTCGACGCCGAGGTGGTCGATGAGACTGGGCGCGTCCGGCTGCGGCTCGAGGGTTACCGGACCACCGAGATGCCTGGGGAGATCGAAGCGACGGCGCTCGAGCCAATCCGAGACGCAATGAGCCACGACTGAGGTTTGATATATGCAACGTCCGTTCTCACGCCTGGCGATAGTCAATCGTGGCGAGCCCGCGATGCGGGTGATCCACGCCGTCCGCGAGCTCAACGAGCAGCGTTCAGAGCCGATCAAGTTGATCGCGCTGTTCACCGAGTCCGATCGCAATGCGATGTTCGTCCGCGAAGCCGACGAGGCGCTCTGCCTGGGACCGAGCCTTGTCGATGACGGCCAAGGCGGGCGCCGCAGCGGCTATCTCGACCACGGTGCGCTCGAGCGCGCCCTAACAGCCTCGAAGGCCGATGCCGCGTGGGTCGGGTGGGGCTTTGTTGCCGAGCAGCCGGAGTTCGTCGATCTATGTGATCGGCTCGGGATCGTGTTCGTCGGGCCCGATGCCGCGGTCATGCGCCTGGTCGGCGACAAGATCGGCGCCAAGCGGCTGGCGGAGGAGGCGGGAGTGCCCGTCGCCCCGTGGAGCGGTGGCCCCGTGGAGACGGCGGAGGAGGCGCTGGGTCACGCGGAACGAATCGGTTACCCGCTGATGATCAAGGCGACCGCTGGCGGCGGTGGCCGCGGCATCCGCCGCGTGGATGACAAAGCCGCGCTGGCGGCGGCGTTCACGAGCGCCCGCACCGAGGCCCTGCAAGCATTCGGCGATGGCACGTTGCTGCTCGAGAAAGTCATCAGCCCGGCGCGCCACGTGGAGGTTCAGGTCATTGCCGACGGCCAGGGCACCGCCTGGGCGGTGGGCGTGCGCGACTGCTCCTACCAGCGGCGTAACCAGAAGGTGATCGAGGAGTCCGCGAGCACCGCGCTGACGGCCGAGCAACACCGCGAGCTGATGGCTGCGGCGCAGCGACTCGCGCTCCGGGCCGGTTACCGTAACGCCGGTACCGTTGAGTTCTTATACAAGCCTGCCGAGCAGCTGTTCTCGTTCATGGAGGTCAACGCGCGCCTCCAGGTGGAGCATCCGGTAACGGAAGCCGTCACCGGCCTGGATCTCGTCAAGATGCAACTGCATGTAGCCGCGGGCGGGCGGCTGGAGGGCGAACCCCCGGGCACGGTGGGCCATGCGATCGAGGCACGGCTCAACGCCGAGGATCCCGCGCTCGGGTTCGCGCCGAGCCCGGGGCGCTTGGCGCTACTTCGCCTGCCCACCGGGCCGGGCATCAGGGTCGACACCGGGGTCGCCGAGGGCGACGTGATCGCGTCCGAGTTCGATTCGATGATCGGCAAGCTGATCGCGTGGGGCAGTGATCGCGACGAGGCTCTGGCCCGCCTACGTCAAGCGATTGCCAACACTCTCGTCGTCGTCGACGGCGGGACGACCAACCAGGGGTTCTTGCTGGACCTGCTCGACCGTCCGGAGGTGCGCAGCGGAGACGTCGATACCGGGTGGCTGGATCGACTGTCCGTCAGCGGCGAGGCAGTGCCGGCGCGCCACGGCGAGATCGCGCTGTTGCAGGCGGCGATCGAGCTGGCGGTCGACGACCTCGCCGTCGACCGGGCGCGGTTCTACGCGTTCGCTCGAAGAGGGCGGCCACAGGCCTCGGCGGACCTCGCGCGGACCTACGAGCTGCGTCACCGCGGACAGTCCTATCGACTGGCGGTGGCGAAAATCGGACCAGACGAGTATCGCGTCAATGTTGACGGCCAGGCAATCGAGCTGCGTACGCATCGCCTGGGCACGCATGAGCGGCGGCTCGAGCTTGGCGGAGAGGCGTATCGGACGCTGACCTCGTATCAGGGAGAGGATCTGCTGGTCGAGGTCAACGGCGTGCCCCACCGCATCTCCCGTGACGACGGCGGCGTCGTCCGTAACATCTCGCCTTCGGTAGTCGTGTCAATTCCGGTCGCCGTCGGGGACATCGTCGAGGCAGGTGACGTTGTGGCGGTCGTCGAGGCGATGAAGATGGAGTCCTCGTTGACCGCGCCGGTCCGTGGCCGCGTCAAGAGCGTGCTGGTTGGCGAGAACGTGCACGTCGCCGCGCAGGCGCCGTTGCTCTCACTCGAGCCGCTCGGGGGGGATCAGCCGAGCACGGCGGGCGAGCGGGTCTCATTCGCGCCGCACGGCGCTTCGCCGGACCCGCCGGTGCCGGACCGCTGTCATCAGAATCTGCAGCGGATGAATTGGCTGGTGCTCGGCTACGACATCGGCTCCGCCGAGGTCGAGCGGACAGTTGCCGATCTGCACGACCAGTGCGCGGATCCACTCAGCTGCGACCCGGCTCTGGTCCCCGGCGAGCACGGACTACTCGGGATGTTCGCGGACCTGAGCGCCCTGTCGGCCCCACGCCCCAGCGAAGAGGAAGACGAATCGCTGCTGGTGCACAGCTCTCAGGAGCACCTATACGCCTGGTTGCGCTCGCTGGATGTCGAAGCTGAGGGGCTGCCCCCGCAGTTCGTCAATGACCTGCGGCGTGCTCTGGCGCACTACGGGATAAACAATTTGGAGCGGACGCCTGCGCTCGAGGCGGCCTGTCACCGCCTGTTCCTGGCTCAGCAGCGGTCGGCCGCGGTGCGCGCCGCGATCGTCGCCATCCTTGACCGCCGGCTCGAGGACGCCGATCAGCTCGCCGGACACGTCGGCGATGACTTCCGGCAAGTGCTCGACCGGCTGGCGGTCGCGCTAGCGGGGCGCGATCCGGTGCTCTCCGATTTGGCGCGCGAGGTCCGCTTCCGGTACTTCGACGAGCGGGTGATCGTCGCTGCCCGCGAAAAGATGTACGCCGAGGTCTGGCAGCAGCTGGGAGCCCTCGCCGCGGATCCCGAACGTCCGGATCGCGATCCGTTAATCGCCGCGGTCGTCGACTGCCCCCGCCCGCTGGCGCCCCAGCTGACGGGCTCGATGCGCGGTGCGGAAGCGCCCTTCCGGCACGTGCTCGTGGAAGCCATGGCACGCCGCTACTACCGGACGGGGTCGTTCGAGGGCTTCGAAGAGACGCCGCTTGACGGGCAAACGTTCTTGTTTGGCCACTACCATTTCGAGGGCACGGACAGACTCGTGGCGGCCGCCTACGTTGAGCTCGAAGACGTCGCCGTGGCGGCGAAGGCGTTCGCCGAGCACGCCGCGACGCTGCCCAGCGGGGAGCTCGCGGTACTGGATCTCTACGCGGTGCACGGTGACGTCATGCGCCCGCGGGAGGAGCTCGCGGAGACACTGCGGATCTCCCTCGCAAACGTCCAGCCCTCCCCCGCGCTGCACCGGATTGTGGTCGCAGTCGCCGATCCGACACGGGGTCGCGGGATGGCGGCGATCGACCTGTTCACCTTCCGGCCCGGAGAGGACGGCCTGGCCGAGGACCAGTTAGTGCGCGGGATTCACCCGATGATGGGGCACCGGCTCGCGCTGTGGCGGTTTGACGAATTCGAGCTCGAGCGGCTGCCGTCCGCCGAGGACATCTACTTCTTCCACGGGGTCGCGCGCACTAACCCCAAGGACGAGCGCCTGTTCGCAATCGCCGAGGTCCGCGACCTCACCCGCGTATGCGACGACGCAGGCCGAGTTCTCGCGGTGCCCGAGCTTGAGCAGGTCCTCGTCCAGGTATTCGAGACTATCCGCCACTTCCAGGCGCGCCGCCCCCTGAGCCGCCGTTTGATGTGGAACCGGGCCCGGCTGCACGTGTGGCCGGTGATGGAGCTTCAGCCCGAGGAGATCCGGACGCTGGTGGCCCGGATGGCGCCGTTGACCGAAGGCCTCGGAATCGAGATGCTGCTGATCCAAGGCAATCTGCGCGAGGCTGATGGCGTGGTCCGCGAACGCGTATTGCGGTTCTTCGCGCCGACCGGGCACGACGTCGCAGTTGAGGTCGACGACTCGCCGACGCGGCCTCTTCAGCCGCTCGACGAGCCCGCCCAGCGTCTGATCGCCGCGCGTCGCCGCGGCAACCTGCACCCTGCCGAGATCGTGCGTATGCTCGCCCCCGTCCAGCCGAGCCCCGGGCAGCCGGCCGGAACGTTCATAGAGCACGAGCTCGACGAACAGGGTCAACTGCATCCTGTCGACCGTCCGGCGGCCACGAACCCAACCGGGATCGTGGTTGGCACGGTTCGCAACTTCACCGAGCGCTACCCCGAGGGGATGCTGCGGGTAATCCTGCTGGGCGACCCCACTCGTGGCCTCGGTTCCCTCGCCGAGCCGGAGTGCCGGCGGATCATGGCAGCGATCGATCTCGCCGAGGAGCTCGGCGTGCCGCTCGAGTGGTTCGCGCTGTCGGCGGGAGCAAAGATCGCGATGGACAGCGGCACGGAGGCCATGGACTGGATTGCCGCGGTGCTGAGGAAGATTGTGCTGTTCACCCAGGCCGGCGGTGAACTGAACATCGTTGTCGCCGGGATCAACGTCGGCGCCCAGCCTTACTGGAACGCCGAGGCAACAATGCTGATGCACACTCGAGGTGTGCTGATCATGACACCCAACAGCGCGATGGTGCTCACGGGCAAACAGGCCCTCGACTACTCGGGCGGGGTCTCAGCGGAGGACAACTTCGGGATCGGCGGATACGAACGGGTCATGGGCCCGAACGGCCAAGCTCAGTACTGGGCGAGCGACCTGGCCGGCGCGTGCCGCGTGCTGCTCGACTACTACGAGCACACGTACGTCGCGCCCGGCGAGCGGTTCCCGCGCCGCGCGCTCACCTCCGACCCCGCCAGCCGGGACATCGGCGAAGGCGAGCACCGGGGGGGAGGAACCGACCTCCCGCGAGTCGCGGACATCTTCTCCAACGACACCAACCCAGGACGCAAGCAGCCGTTTGACATCCGCTCGGTTATGCACGCAGTGATCGACCGCGACCATCCGCCGTTGGAGCGCTGGGCAGCGATGCACGAGGCCGAGATTGGCGTCGTGTGGGACGCGCATCTCGGCGGCTGGCCCCTCTCGCTGATCGGGATCGAGTCCCACCCGCTCTCGAGGCACGGACCAATCCCCGCCGATGGACCGGACACGTGGACCTCGGGCACGCTCTTTCCCCGCTCGTCGAAGAAGATCGCGCGGGCGATCAATTCCGCGGGCGGCCGCAGGCCGCTGGTTGTGCTCGCTAATCTCGCCGGCTTCGATGGCTCACCCGAATCGTTGCGCGAGTGGCAGCTCGAGTTCGGTGCCGAGATCGGTCGGGCGATTGTCAACTTCGACGGGCCGATCGTGTTCTGCGTGGTTTCGCGCTACCACGGCGGTGCGTTCGTCGTGTTCTCCCAGCGATTGAACCCCAACCTCCTGACGGTGGCGCTGGAAGGGTCTCACGCTTCGGTGATCGGCGGAGCACCCGCGGCCGCTGTAGTCTTCGCCCGAGACGTCGATCGGGCCGCGCGCGCGGATGAGCGGATATCGGCTCTGGACGAGCGGATTGCCGGGGCCGAAGGTGCAGAGCGGCAGCGCTTCCGCGCCGAACGTGCTGCGCTCTGGGACGATGTCCTGGCGGAGAAGCGCAAGGAATTTGCGGACCGGTTCGACGAGGTCCACAGCGTTGAGCGCGCTGTCCGCGTCGGTTCGGTGACCAGCATCGTGAGTGCGGCATCGCTGCGCAGCTTCCTGATCGACGCCGTCGAACGCGGAATTGACCGCGCCGAGCCGTCTGGCACTGCGGCCGGTAGCGGCAATGGACGCCCCGGGCTGGCTCAGCCAACGCCAAGCTGACGTTCCCGCCGGCGAGGAGTGGTTGGGCGATCGCGAGCGCCGTGTATTAGGGGGGCTGCAGATCGACCGTCGCCGCGCCGACTGGCAACTCGGTCGCTGGACCGCGAAGGCGGCGCTCGGCGCTTGGCTCTCCGTTTCGCCCACCGACCTCGAGGTCCTCGCCGCGCCCGACGGCGCCCCGGAGCCGTGGATGGACGACAAACGGCTGCCTGTGTCGATATCCCTCAGCCATCGGGGCGGCCGGGCGATGGCCGTCGTGGCCGACGTGCCGCAAACGGCCGGGTGTGACCTCGAGCTCGTGGAGCCCCGCAGCGATGCGTTCCTCCGCGAATGGCTCGCCCCGGCCGAGAGGTCATTGATCTCATCGTCCGGCGAGAGTCAGCGTCCGCTGCTGGCAAACCTGATCTGGACGGCCAAGGAGGCGGCCGCGAAGGTGCGCCGCGAAGGCTTGCGGTTGAACGTCCGACTGGCAGTGGTGAGCGTGGAGGCTGCTGACGCGCCTGCGGATACGTGGCAGCCGTTGAGAGTGGACTGGGAGCAGCGCGCCGGCGCGACGCACGGCTGGTGGCGCGCCGAGTCCGGATGGGTGATGGTGGTCGCAGGCGACCCGCCGCTCGACCCGCCTCGCCTGCTGGGTTGCTGAGCACGGGAACGCGCCATCCGGGAGCTTTGATAGGAGTGGAGGAGGTCGGATCACGATCCGTAGATTTAACGGTTGTTTGTCTCGCTGAGAAGGCCATACGATGCGCGGTGCGACCGGCCAACTAAGTTGTCGGAGGAGAGCATGTTCCCGAATGGCGGAACGCTGGCGGAACGGCTCGAGGAGCGCGGAGTCAGCCGCCGGGCGTTCTTGAGTTTCTGTGGCGTGATGGCGACGACACTGGCGCTTCCGGCCAGTTACCGCACGCAGATTGCGGAGGCGCTTGCCTCGGTGCGCCGGCCCGTGCTGATCTGGCGTCAGTTCCAGGACTGCGCCGGGAATTCGGAGTCGATCTTGCGCTCACCAAATCCCGATGTGGCGCAGATCGTGCTCGAGACCTTGGCGTGGAACTATCACGAGCTGATCATGGCCGGGTCGGGCGAGCAGGCCGAGGCGCAGAGCACGCAGGCCGTCCGGGACTTGAAGGGCAAGTACATCGCGGTGATCGAGGGCGCAATCCCGACCGGCGACGGGTTCTGCACGATCGGCGGTCGCTCGGCACTCGACCTTGCCCGGGAAGTTGCCGGCAACGCGAAGTTCACGCTCGCGGTCGGCGCCTGCGCGTGGGACGGAGGCATTGTGCAGCACGGCCCGACCGGCGGGGAAGGCGTACAGGACGTGGTGCCGGGCGCGACGGTCGTGAACCTCGGCGGCTGCCCGCATAATCCGGTGAACACGGTCGCCGTGCTGGTCCATTATCTGACGTTCAAACAGATGCCGGCGCTTGACCAGTACAACCGGCCGCTATTCGCGTATGGGGACCTGATCCACGACCAGTGCGAGCGCCGCGCGTACTTCGACGCGGGGCTGTTCGTCGAGTCCTGGGGCGACGAGGGCCATCGCAAGGGCTATTGCCTGTACAAGATGGGCTGCAAGGGGCCGGCTGCTACCTTCAACTGTCCGAACGTGCGCTGGAACGACGGGACGAGCTGGCCGGTGCAGGCCGGCGGCACCTGTATCGGCTGCGCGTCGCCGGATTTCTGGTCGAACTCGAGCCCGTTCTACCAGCGGCTGCCGAGCGTCGCCGGGTTCGGTGCCGACACGACCGCCGAGACGATCGGTATCGGCCTGGTCGCGGGAGTTAGCGCCGTCATGGCCGCGCATGGTGTTGGCAAGGGGTTGCAGGCGGCGCACGCTCGCCGGAGCGCGGCGGCGACCAGCCAGGAAGCCGGCGGACCGCCCCCCGCCGGCGCCGGACCGCCCGCGGAAGCCGGTGCGGAGGGCAGCGTCGCGCAAGCGCCCCCGCCGCAAACGTCGGACAAACGACCGGAGGGTGAACGTGACGCGAATCAAGATTGACCCCGTCACTCGCATCGAGGGTCATTTGCGGATCGAGGCGGAGGTCTCCGGTGGCAAGGTCACCGAGGCGTGGGCATCGGGAACGATGTTCCGCGGGATCGAGAAGATTGTCGAGGGCCGTGACCCGCGCGAGGCTTGGATCTGGGCGCAGCGGATCTGCGGTGTGTGCACGACCGTGCACGCAATCGCTTCGGTGCGCGCGGTCGAGGACGCGGTTGGCGCGACGCCCCCGCCGAACGCGGAGCTGGTGCGCAACCTGATCGCGGGCAGCCAACTCGTCCACGACCACGTCGTGCACTTCTACCAGCTACACGCTCTCGACTGGGTCGACATCACCTCGGCGCTGAAGGCCAACCCGGCGGCGGCGTCGCGCCTCGCGCAATCGATCTCCGACTACCCTAGCTCGAGCCCCAAGTACTTCAGCGGCGTTCTGAGCAGGCTCAAAGCGGTTGCGGACTCTGGTCAGCTGTCATTGTTCGCGAGCGGCTATTGGGGCCACCCGGCATACCGGCTCACGCCCGAGCAGAACCTGCTCGCGGTCGCGCACTACCTCGACGCGCTCGAATGGCAGCGCGACGTGATCCGGATCCACGCGCTGCTCGGCGGCAAGAACCCTCATCCGCAGACGTTCGTGGTCGGTGGGATGGCGACGCCGATCGACCCCAACAGCCCGCAGGCGATCAACCCCGCGGCAATCGACTTCCTGCGCGCGCGGATCGAATCGATGCGGAGCTTCGTCGCGCAGGTGTACATCCCCGACGTGCTCTTGGTCGCCTCGGCCTATGCCGATTGGACCAAGATTGGCGGCAACACCCGCAACTTCATGAGCTACGGCGGCTACGGAAGCGGCTCGGTGAATGACACAGCCACCCATCTGTTCCCTCGCGGGATCATCATGGACCGCGACCTGGCGCATGTCCTACCGATGGACCAGCAAAAGATCACCGAGCAGGTCGCGCGCTCCTGGTACAACTACCCGGGCGGCACGACCGCGCTGCATCCCTACCAAGGCGAGACCGACGCCAACTATACGGGACCAGCACCGCCTTATCAGTGGCTCGGAACAAACGGCAGGTACTCGTGGCTGAAGGCGCCACGCTACGACGGGGCGGTGATGGAGGTTGGCCCGCTCGCGCGCGTGCTCGTCGCCTACGCATCCGGTGTTCCGGCAATCACGAAAACCGTCAACAGCACGCTAAAGAAGCTCGGCGTCGGCCCCGCGGCGCTGTACTCGACGCTCGGCCGGGTCGCTGCACGGGCGCTCGAGAGCGCGATCGTCGTCGAGCAGCTTTCCGGCTGGGTCGACGAGCTCGACCACAACATGACCTTTGGCGATCTGCGAATCGCCGACACCGCGAAATGGAACCCCTCCAGCTGGCCGTCAAGCGCCCGCGGGTTCGGTCCTCACGAGGTCCCCCGCGGGTCACTCGGCCACTGGGTGGAGATCTCAGGCGGATCGATCAAGAACTATCAAGCGGTCGTCCCGACCACCTGGAATGCTTCTCCGCGTGACGCGCAGAGCCAGCCAGGCCCCTACGAGCAGGCGCTGGTCGGCACCCCCGTCGCCGATCCGACTCGGCCGCTAGAGCTGCTGCGCACGGTGCACTCGTTCGACCCCTGCCTCGCGTGTGCGGTGCACGTGCTGGACGCGGAGCGCGGCGGCGAGCGCACAATGGTCACGGTCGAGGCCGGGCGCTGATGGCAGTCGTTACTCGCCGTGGGCAGCGGCGCGAGGCCGAAGCGGCGGGCAGGCCTGCCCGCCGCGCGATCTACGTGTGGCAGCTGCCGGTGCGGATCGTGCACTGGACGATCGTGGTCGCGTTGATCGTGCTGTCGGTCACCGGCTACTACATCTACCACCCCTTCTTCAGCGGCAGCGGCGGCCCGGGTTATCCGGGCTTCACGATGGGAACGGTGCGCTTCATCCACGAGGTCGCGGGGTTCGTGTTCATCGCCGCCGTTCTGTTCCGCGTCTACTGGGCGTTCGTCGGCAACCGCTACTCGCACTGGCGCGGCCTGCTGCCGGTGACCGCCGCGCAGCGCCGTGGCCTGCGCGACACGCTCCGCTACTACTTCTACCGCAGGCGCCATCCAGTGCCGATGAACGGCCACAACCCGCTCGCCGGCCTCGCCTACGTCCTCCTCTACGCCTTTTTCGTGGTCTCGATCCTCTCAGGGCTCGGCCTGTTCGCGTGGGTCAGCCGGATTCCCGCGTGGAGGACGCTGTTCGGCTGGACGTGGAGTGTGCTGCCGATCGAGCAGTTGCGGTTGCTGCACTTCCTGCTGATGTTCTTGTTCGTCGGGTTTGCGATCCATCACGTCTACTCGTCGGTGCTGTTCGACGTCGAGGAGCACAACGGCGAGCTCTCGTCGATGGTCACCGGCTACAAGGCCAACATGCTCGAAGGCGAGATCCCGCGCGACGACCCGGAGGCAGAATGAGCGGCGGGCCCGATACGGTGGTGATCGGCCTGGGGAACGTGGTCCTCTCCGACGACGGACTCGGGGTGCACGCCGTACGGCGGCTGCGCGACCGCTACTCGTTCCCGGACGGCATCGAGCTGATCGAGGGCGGAACGGCCGGCCTGCTGTTGCTCCCCCATCTGGCCGACGCGCGCCGCGCAATCATCGTCGACGCGATCGACACCGGCGCACCAGCCGGCACGCTCGTGCGCCTGCCGGGCGAGAATTGGGCCAGTGCCTTTGGGATCCGTCTAACGCCGCACGACATCGGCGTTACTGACCTGCTCGGCGCCGCGCAGCTGAGCGGCGCGTGGCCGCAGCAACTCGTGCTCCATGGCCTGCAGCCTGCCTCGACCTCGATTGGCACCGAGCTGAGCGTGCCGGTGGCCGCGGCGCTCGATCCGCTCGTGAGCGCGATCGCGGCCGAGCTCGCACTGTGGGACGTGCCCGCGGTGACCGCCGCAACCGCCTTCGCCACCGCGGGCTTCGAGGGATCGCCATGTGCCTAGCGATCCCGGGGCAGATCGTCGAGTTCTGCGATCCCGAGCGGTTCCTGGCGCGCGTTGATGTCTCCGGACTGCGCCGCGTCGTCAACGTGGCCCTCGTCTCGGGCGGCGCCGACGGCGTGGAGATCGGCGACTGGGTGCTGGTCCATGTCGGGTTCGCGATCTCCCAGGTCGATGAGCAGGAAGCGCTGGCGACCCGGCAGCTGCTCGAGCAGCTGGGGCGGGAATACGAGCAGGAACTCGAAGAGCTCGAAGCGAGCGTAATCGAGTGAGTGCCCTCAGCGGCGGGCGTCGCGGGCCTCAGCCAAACCAAGGAGAAGGAGCGTATTCGCCCTCAGCCGTGCCGGCCGAGGGCCAACCGCTGATGGGTTCCAACCGACGCACGATCGGCGGAGATCCCTCGTCGGACGCGGAAGCGACCATTAGCTCAGCCTCACCGAAATGGCCGGCAATCGCGGCGTGGAGCCGGTACAGATGCTCCCGCACCCGCCCGGCATCCCCAGGATCGGCGCTCGCGAGCTCATCCACCCGCTCTACGATCGCATCGTGGTCCCGTGTGCGGCGCGACCTTGCCTGATCGTCGGCGATGGCTACAACGCTGTAGAAGAGCGCCTCCAGCCCTTCCTCCTCCCGATCGGACTGCGGCAAGACGTCATTACGGACGAACTCCACGACCCTTCCCACCACTACCGCGCGCTCCTCGGTTGACAGCGTCGGCGACTGTCGAGCTTCGAGCGGAATTCGCTCGACATCGTCGAGCAGCGCCACGTATTCTGAGAAATGCATCGAGCATTGACCTCCCGGCTGACGAGGTAACGGTTGCTTAAGTCTCGCCCTGAGACAGATTGAAGTCAACCGGAAGTCAGCACGGCGACACCGTTGCTTGCAGTTACGACAGTGGGCACGACCTCCAGCTTGGACTCGAGCGCGCAGTCGGCGATGTCTTGGACCATGTCCGCCTCTATGAGCGCTCCGCCATCGGCGCTCGCGGACAAGGCGTCGAACGCCGTTGGAAACGCTCGGGCGACCGCCTCGGCCACGAGCGCGGCGTCGGTACGCGGTCCGGGAAGGCGAGCGGCGATCCGTCCCGCGACGTAGGCGTCCTCGAGTGCCACCGCGCCGTTCGTCCCCGAGCAGACGATCTGCAACGCCAGACCAGCCGGATCCGGCTGCACCAGCAAGGTGCTCAGCACCGCCGCAAGGTTCAGCAGACATGCCAGCAGCACACTCGGAGCGTGCGCCACCGCCGCGACGATCGTCGGCGCACCGTTGGTTGTCGCCAGCACCAGCTCCTCCCCCCGGCGGTTGGTCGCTTCGCTCGGCGAGTTGCCCTGGTCAAACCCACTCGGTTTGACGCAGTTGCGCTCACCCGCCAGAACGCGACCTGGTGCGCGGAGTTCCTGCGCCCGCTCGAGGCTCGCGGCGCACAGCACGCGGTGGTAGCCGGCGGCCAACGCCTGGGTGGCGGTGGAGGTCGCACGCAGCACATCGATCACGACGGCAATATCAGCCGGCCGCAGCTCATCCCCGGTGAGCGCAACATCGATCATCAAGCGTGCGAGCCCCAGTTAGCCAGACGAATGCGACATCCACCACCGACCGGAGGAGCCGGCGTTGGCCGCTCGCAACGCGCTGACATAGCCCGCGCGCTCGAATGCCGCCTGGTCGGCCTCGGGCGGCACGGAGAGCATGCCACGCAGCTCGTCGACCGCTTGGAATCCCTTGCGGGCCATCCAGGTGGACAGACCGTCGAGCAGTACAGTCGCGTACTCGGGCCCGCGTCGCAGCAGCGCGGAGGCGGTCATCACCACATCCGCCCCGGCGAGCAAGTACTTCGCAACGTCGGCGGGACCTTCGACCCCCCCGGTCGCCGCGAGCGCGGCGCGCACATTTCCGCGGAGCAGCGCGATCCACGTCCTGGGCAGCCGCGCGTCGGCGGGGCTCGAGAGGGCAACCGTCGACGCGATTGCGAGCTCTTCAGCATCGATGTCGGGCTGCAGGAACCGGTTGAACAGCACCAGCGCGTCGGCGCCTGCCCGGTCGAGGCGCAACGCGATTTCGCCGGTCGAGCTGAAGTACGGGCTGAGCTTGACGGCAACCGGCACAGTCACCGCGTCCTTGACGCGCTCGAGGACGTCGATGTGGCGCTGCTCGACGTCACGGCCGGATGTCTGCGGGTCGCCGGGAAGGTAGTAGATGTTCAGCTCGATCGCGGCCGCACCGGCGTCCTGCATCGCCCGGGCATGGTCGGTCCAGCCCTCGGGCGTGATGCCGTTGAGGCTCGCGATCACCGGTATCTCGACCGCGGCAGTGGCCCGCTCGAGCAGGTTCAGGTAACGGTGTGGGCCGACGTCCTCCTCGGCGATGGCCGGGAAGTAGTCCACTGCTTCGCCGAAGCTCTCGGCGGGGCCGTCGACGAGCTCGGCGTTGCGCGCGGCCTCCTCTCGCAGCTGCTCCTCGAAGAGCGAGTAAAGGACGACCGCTCCGACGCCGGCATCCGCGAGGCGCCGGATGCCATCGAGTGTGTAGGACAGCGGCGACGCCGACGCAACCAGCGGGTTGGGCAGCTGAAGGCCCATGTAGTTGGTCGCAAGGTTCATCAGGGGTCCTTTCGGGGGTCGGCCGGGAACTCGCTCGCGCTGCGCGTGGCCATCGCCTCGTAGAGCCGCCAGCGCTGGTCGGCCGCGTGCTGCGCGAGGCCGAGCAGGCGATCGGCCTCGACCGGGTCGGCGTGAGAGAGCGCGCGGAAACGGAGTTCTCCCTTTCGGTAATCGGCCAGCGGCATCCGCGGCCTGGGCGAATCGAGCAAGAACGGGTTGCCGTCGGCCGCCTGCACCTCCGGGTCATAGCGGATCAGCGGCCAATGGCCGCTGGCGACGGCGCGGTACTGCTGGTCGAGCCCGTCTCGCATCTCATAGCCGTGCGCGATGCAGTGGCTGTAGGCGATCAGCAGCGACGGCCCGTCGTAGGCCTCGGCCTCGCGGAACGCGGTCAGCGTCTGTTGGGGATCGGCGCCCATCGCGACCCGCGCGACGTACACGTTGGCGTACGCGATCGCCTGCAGCGCGAGGTCCTTCGTGGGCACAGCCTTGCCGGCGGCGGCGAACTTCGCGACCGCTCCGAGCGGCGTCGCCTTGGACATCTGCCCGCCGGTGTTGGAGTAGACCTCGGTGTCAAGCACGAGCACGTTGACGTTCTGCCCGCTGGCCAGCACGTGATCCAGGCCGCCGGAGCCGATGTCGTACGCCCAGCCGTCTCCGCCGACGATCCACACGCTTCGCCGGATCAGATGATCGAGCACGCTGCGCAGGTCGGCGGCCGCGGAGCCATGCAGCCCGTCGAGCCGCCGCTGAAGCTCCGCAATCCGCTCGCGTTGGGCTCGTAGCTCAGACTCTCGCAACTGCGGCGCGCCCAGGATCTCATCGACCAGCTCGGCCCCCACCTGGTCGCGCAGCTCCTCGAGCCGGCGTCGGGCGAGCTCGGTGTGGCGGTCCGCGGCCAGCCGCAGCCCGAGGCCGAACTCGGCGTTGTCTTCGAACAGCGAGTTCGACCATGCCGGACCGCGCCCGTCGGCGTCGACCGTCCACGGAGTCGTCGGCAGGTTGCCGCCGTAGATCGACGAGCAGCCGGTCGCATTGGCGATCGTCAGCCGGTCGCCAAATAGCTGCGAGAGCAGCTTCAGGTATGGGGTCTCCCCGCAGCCGGCACAGGCGCCTGAGAACTCGAACAGCGGCTCCAGGAACTGCGTTCCGCGCACCGTGCCGAAGTCCACCCGTGAGCGCTCGGTCGCCGGCAGCTGCTCGAAGAAGGCGATCCGCTCGCGCTCGGCAGCAAGCAGCGGCTCGCGCGCGTCTAGGTTGATCGCCTTGCGCACGGGGTCTCCGCCCGCTGACACCGGACAAGCCTCGACGCACAGGGCGCATCCGGTGCAGTCCTCGACGTAGACCTGCAGCGTGTAGCGCCGGTCGGGGAGCCCCGGGGCGTTGAGCGGAGCCGAGGGGAAGTCCGCGGGCGCCCCCTCCAGGTCGGACGGCTCGTAGTAGCGGGAGCGGATCACGCTGTGCGGGCAGACGAAGCTGCAATTGCCGCACTGGATGCACAGCTCTTGATCCCAAACCGCAACCAGCTCGGAGACGTTGCGCTTCTCATAAGCGGTCGTTCCGCTCGGGTAGGTGCCGTCGACCGGCAGCGCGCCGACCGGCAACTCGTCGCCGCGCCCGGACATCATCGTCGCGGTCACGGTGCGCACGAACTCCGGCGCATGATCCGGCACCATCGGCGCCGGCTCCTGGGTGGACGTCACGCGCTCGGGCAGCTGCACCCTGTGCAGACCGGCCAGCGCGTGGTCGACCGCCGTCTGGTTGCGCTCGACCACCTCGGCGCCGCGCCGGCCATAGGTTTTCGCGATCGTCGCCTTGATCCGCTCGATTGCATGCTCGCGCTCGAGCACGCCAGAGATCGCGAAGAAGCACGTCTGCAGCACCGTGTTGGTGCGCCCGGCGAGACCCGCGTCGCGGGCGATCTGCCCGGCGTCGATCACGTAAAACTCGATTCGCCTGGCGAGCAGCTGCTCCTGGATCGGACGCGCCAGCGTGTCCCAGATCTCGTCCGGCGAGTAACGGGTGTTGAGCAGCAGCGTTGCTCCCGGACCCGCCCGGTCGAGGACCTCCGGGCGCTCGAGCATTCCGAAATGGTGGCAACCGACGAAGCTGGCCTGGGAAACGAGGTACGGCGCGCTGATCGGTTGCGACCCGAACCTCAGGTGCGAGATCGTCTGCGAACCGGATTTCTTGGAGTCGTAGACGAAGTAGCCCTGCGCATGCAGGCCCTCCTCATCGCCGAGGATCTTGATCGTGTTCTTGTTCGCGCCGACCGTCCCATCCGAGCCCAGGCCGAAGAACACCGCGCGCACGGTCTCCGCCGGCTCGATGTCAAGCGAGGCGTCGTACGGGAGGCTCGTGCCGGACACGTCGTCGGTGATCCCGATCGTGAACCGCCGCTTGGGCCGCTCGCGCTCCAGCTCCGCGAGGACGCCAGCGACCATCCCCGGAGTGAACTCCTTCGAGGACAGGCCGTAACGGCCGCCAATCACGCCAGGCATCAGCTCGCGCTCACCGTCGGCGTGGGACTCGCTGAGCGCCGCCAGCACGTCGAGGAACAACGGCTCGCCGAGCGAGCCGGGCTCTTTGGTCCGGTCGAGCACGGCGACCTGCCGCACGGTCGCGGGTAGCGCCTGCGTCAGCTCGCTGGCTGGGAACGGGCGGTACAGCCTGACCTGCGCGACGCCGACCCGCTCGCCCCGGGCCTGCAGAAAGTTGACGGTTTCGCGCGCGGTCTCTCCGCCCGAGCCCATCAGCACCAGCACCCGCTCGGCTTCGGGGTGCCCCGTGTATTCGATCAGGCGGTAGCGGCGGCCGGTCCGCTCACCGAGCCGATCCATCGCGTCCTGGACAACTTCAGGCGTGCGCGAATAGAACGGATTGACGGTCTCACGCGCCTGGAAGTAGACATCCGGGTTCTGCGCAGTGCCGCGAATGAAGGGACGCTCCGGGGAAAGGGCCCGCGCACGATGGGCCCTGATCAGCTCCTCGGAGACCAACGCCCGGACGTCGTCGTCGGTGAGCGGCTCAATCGTGCTCAGCTCATGCGAGGTCCGGAACCCGTCGAAGAAGTGCACGAACGGCAACCGCGTGGCCAGCGTCGCGGCCTGCGCCACCAGCGCCAGATCCTGGGCTTCCTGCACCGACGCTGACGCCAGCAGCGCAAAGCCGGTCTGGCGCACCGCCATCACGTCGGAGTGGTCGCCGAAGATTGACAGCCCCTGCGCCGCGAGCGAGCGCGCCGCCACGTGCAACACCGCCGCGGTCAGCTCACCGGCAATCTTGTACATGTTCGGGATCATCAAGAGCAGGCCCTGGGAGGAGGTGAACGTGGTCGCCAGCGCCCCTCCCTGCAGCGAGCCGTGCAGCGCGCCGGCCGCGCCGCCCTCGCTCTGCATCTCGACCACCGCCGGCACGGTGCCCCAGACGTTAGGGCGTCCATGGCTGGACCACTCGTCCGCCAGCTCGGCCATCGGCGAGGACGGCGTAATTGGGTAGATGCAGCAGACCTCGTTGCAACGGTAGGCAACTGAGACCGCTGCCTCGTTGCCGTCGACCGTCAAGCGCATGATCAGCGAGGCTCCGGAAACATCTCGATCGAATGGACCGGGCACTGCTCAAAGCACGCCCGACAGCCCGTGCATCGGTCGTAGTCAAAGCGGTAGCGCATCCCGGGACCGAGCTTGATCACCGCGTCCTCGGGGCACGCCCCCAGGCACCCGTCGCACTCGCAGCAGTTCCCGCACGACAGACACCGGCTCGCCTCAAATGTCGCCTCCGGTCCCGACAGGCCGCCGACCACCTCCTCGAAACCGGCAACGCGCCCGGACGGCTCGAGCTCGGGCTGCTGGCGACGGGCAGCGTCACCGAAATACCACAGGTTCAGCATCTCGAACGTGGCCAGCGGGTGCTTAGGCGGACGCTTCGGCCGATCGCCCTGCAGCCACGTGTCGATCTCCTGCGCCGCCCGCTTGCCGTGCCCCACGCCGACCGTCACCGTGCGCTCCGCAGGCACCATATCCCCGCCCGCGAACACACCTGGGCACCCCGTCATCAGCGACCTCGACACGCGGACGGTGCCATCGCGCTCGAACTCCACCCCCGGCACGGCGTGCAAGAAACCGCTGTCGGTCTCCTGGCCGAGCGCCAGGATCACGGTGTCCGCAGCCAGCGTCTCATACCGCCCGGTCGGCTGCGGGAATCCGGACTCGTCGAGCTCCATTACCTCGACCTCCATCTGCGGCCCTTCGAGCGCCTTGATGGTCCGCAGCCAGTTGATCCGCACTCCCTCCCGTTCGGCGTCCTGCGCCTCCTCCTCGTGAGCCGGCATCTGCTCACGGGTACGGCGATAAACGATCAGCGCCTCCTCCGCACCCAGTCGCCGCGCCACCCTCGCAGCGTCCATCGCCGTGTTGCCGCCACCGTAGACGGCGACGCGCCGCCCGATCACCGGCCGCTCGCCCGCGGCCACGCCTCGCAGGAAGGACACTGCGTCGACGATCGGGCCCGCATCCCGCGCGGGGATCTCCACCCGCTTTGACAAGTGCGCGCCAACCGCAACGAACACCGCGTCAAAGCCACCCTCCCGGCGCTCGGCGTCGAGATCGATTACCCGATGGTCGCTCGTGATCCGGACCCCCAGCGCCGCGATGCGCTCGACCTCCCCACCCAGCACGTCGCGGGGCATCCGGTAGGCCGGGATCCCGTACCGCATCATGCCGCCGGGCTCTGGGCCCGCATCGCGGATCTCGACCTCGTGTCCAAGCCGCGCCAAATGGTAGGAAGCCGAGAGTCCACTCGGCCCCGCGCCGATCACCAGCACCCGCTTGCCGCTGCGCGCCCGCGGTGGATCGAACGACCACTCCCGCTCGAGCGCGAGATCGCCCAGGTACCGCTCTACGGAGTGAATCGAGACCGCGCTGTCGAGCTCGGCACGGTTGCAGCTGGTCTCGCAGGGGTGATAGCAAACGCGGCCGTGGATCGCGGCGAATGGATTGTCCTGCACCAGAGCACGCCATCCTCGCTCGAGCTGGCCGGCGTTCACGTGCGCAAGCCACGCCTGGATGTTCTCCCCTGCCGGACAGGCCGCATTGCACGGCGGCAGCAGGTCCACGTACACCGGGCGCTCCGCGCGGACCGGGCCAGCGCGCGAGCGCCCATGCAGCAGATCCGGCAGCGGCGTGATGTCGCTGGAGGGACCGCTCAGCCCACCGGACCCCGGCGCCGGCCGCCGCTCTGAGCGCTGAAAGCGCCGTGGCTCCTCAACCATGGCCGAAACTCTACGCTCAACGGGCGGCGCGCGTACTGCAGACAGTGAAAGACCGCAATCCCGGTTCGGGTCTGTACCGATGCTTGTTGCGGGGATCGCTGTCAGTCTCCCTAGCTGCGCAGCGAGTGCCTGCGCCCATCGGACTTGAGGAGACACAACATGACTGACTCTAAGTACATCCGTTTCTTCGACGAGATCGGTATCGCCGACGTTCCGCTGGTGGGTGGAAAGAACGCCTCGCTCGGCGAGATGTACCAAACGCTCTCCGGCGAGGGCGTGATCGTGCCGAACGGCTTTGCGATCACGGCGCAGGCATATCGCTACATGCTCGAGGCGGCCGGCGCGTGGGAGGGCCTCCGCGACGCGCTCGAGGGATTGAACGAGGCCGACGTTGCGGATCTGGCGCGGCGCGGAAGGCGCGCCCGAGAGATCATCTACGGCGCCGGGCTGCCTGAGGACCTCGCCACCGAGATCATCGCCGGCTACGGGCGCCTGCAGGAGGAGTACGGCGAGGACGTCAGCCTCGCGGTACGAAGCTCGGCGACCGCGGAGGATCTGCCGACGGCGAGCTTTGCCGGACAGCAGGAGACCTACCTCAACATCCGGGGAACCGAGAGCCTGCTCGACTCCTGCCGCCACTGCTTCGCCAGCCTGTTCACGGACCGCGCGATTCACTATCGGATCGATCAGGGGTTCGACCATTTCTCGGTAGCGCTGTCGATCGGGATCATGAAGATGGTGCGCGCCGATATCTCCGCCTCAGGCGTTTTCTTCTCGCTCGACACCGAGTCGGGATTCCGTGATGTCGTGTTCATCACGGGCGCGTACGGGCTCGGTGAAAATGTCGTTCAGGGGGCCGTGGACCCGGATGAGTTCTACGTCCACAAGCCGACTTTCGCAACCGGCCATCGCGTCGTCCTTCGGAGGTTGCTGGGGGACAAGGGAATCAAGATGGTGTTGGTCGAGGGCGGGACCAAGGAAACGGTCCGCAACATCCCGACCCCCAAGTCCGACCGCGAGCGCTTCTGCATCGGCGACGAGGACGTCCTGGAGATCGCTGACTACGCGATCAAGATCGAGCAGCACTACGGCCGCCCGATGGACATGGAATGGGCCAAGGACGGGACCGACGGCAAGATCTATGTCGTCCAGGCCCGGCCCGAGACCGTCGCCTCCCAGCGCAACGCGACGACTATCGAGAGCTACATTCTCGGCGACGGCCGCGGCGAGGTCCTGATCGAGGGCCGCTCCGTCGGCGAGAAGATCGCCTCGGGCGAGGCCCGTATGATCCCGGACGTCGCCCACCTGCACGAGTTCAATCCCGGCGAGGTCCTGGTGGCCGACATCACCACCCCGGATTGGGAGCCGGTGATGAAGACCGCGGCGGCGATCGTCACCAATCGCGGCGGGCGCACCTGCCATGCTGCGATCATCGCCCGCGAGCTCGGCGTCCCTGCGGTGGTCGGAACGTCGACCGGCACGACCGCGGTGCCCAATGGCCAGAAGGTCACCGTGTCCTGCTCCGAGGGTGACACGGGCCGAATCTACAGCGGGGACGTGCCGTTCCACGTCGAGCGGACAGAGGTGGGCGACATCGCGCGCCCCCGGACGAAGATCATGATCAACCTTGGCAACCCGGACCTGGCGTTCAAAACCTCGTTCCTGCCCAACGACGGGGTTGGGCTGGCGCGAATGGAGTTCATCATCAGCGAGTCGATCAAGGCCCATCCACTCGCGTTGGTGCACCCCGAACGAGTCACGGATCCCGGGGAGCGCGCGACGATCGAAAGCTTGACGCGCCTCCACCCGGACGGTGAGACCTTCTTCGTGGAGCGCCTGTCGGAGGGAATCGGCACGATCGCCGCCGCGTTCTGGCCCAAGCCGGTCGTGGTGCGGATGTCGGACTTCAAGACCAACGAGTACGCGAGCCTGCTGGGCGGTGCCGCCTTCGAGCCGAACGAGGAGAATCCGATGATCGGCTTCCGCGGCGCCTCGCGCTACGCGCATCCGGCGTACGTGGAGGGCTTCGCGCTGGAGTGCGCGGCGATGAAGCGAGTGCGCGAAGAGATGGGGCTCACTAACGTAGTCCTGATGATTCCGTTCGTGCGTCGCGTCGACGAGGCCGAAAAGGTCATCGCCCAGATGGCGGAGCTCGGCCTCAAGCGCGGGGAGAACGGACTCGAGGTCTACGCGATGTGCGAGATCCCCAACAACGTCCTGCTGATCGACAAGTTCGCCAACACGGTCGACGGCTTCTCGATCGGCTCCAACGACCTAGCCCAGCTCACGCTGGGCGTCGACCGCGACTCCGAGATCGTTGCGTTCGACTACGACGAGCGCGACGAGGGCGTCAAGGCGATGATCCGCTTGGCGGTCGAGGGATGCGCCCGTAACGGGATCCACTCCGGGCTGTGTGGGCAGGCGCCCTCCGACTACCCCGACATGGCCGAGTACCTGGTGGAGTTGGGGATCGACTCGATCAGCCTCACCCCCGACACCGTGATCAAGACCACCCAGCGGATCCTCGAGCTGGAGAGCCGGCTCGGGCCGGCTCACAACGGCGCCGCCGCGGGTGATGGCTCGACGCGCGTGACGGCGACTCCGGCTACCCAGTCATAGGAGACAAGCACCTGCTCTCCCCGCGACAATGGGGAGTGGTGCTCTAACCGCATCACTCCCCATTGACGCCCGCCCCGGCCGAAAGATATGCCCGCCGCCAATTATCAGCCGCTGAGCCCGCTGAGGTTCCTTGAGCGCTCCGCCGAGGTGTTCCCGGACAAGTTGGCGATTGTGTGCGGCGAGCGGCGCTTCTCCTACCGCGAGTTCGCCGAGGAGACGACCCGGGTCGCCCGTGCGCTGCAGGCGTCCGCAGTCGAGCCCGGCGATCGCGTCGCCTACCTGTGCCCGAACGTGGCGGAGATGCTGATCGCGCACTTTGCGGTGCCGCTCGCGGGCGGCGTGCTGGTGGCGATCAACGTGCGACTGGCGGAGGATGAGGTCGCCTACGTCTGCGAGCACTCGGGGGCGCGACTGCTCGTGGTCGACGAGCAGCTGCTGCCGGGCGCGAGCGGTCGACCCAGCCTCGGCGAGGTCACGGAGCTGATCGTCATCGGAGACCCGACCGCGGCTGCCGCGAGCCAGATCCCGGTGCGTGGCTACGACGAATTTCGCGCGCGGGGGAGCCTCGAGGCGCTGCCCTGGGAGGTCGAGGACGAACTGGCGACAATCTCGGTCAACTACACCTCGGGCACCACGGGCGACCCGAAAGGAGTCACCTACAGCCATCGGGGCGCGTATCTGAACTCGCTCGGCGAAGTGCTCCATTCTGAGCACTCGTCGTCGTCGGTATACCTCTGGACGCTACCGATGTTCCATTGCAACGGCTGGTGCACGACCTGGGGGGTCACCGCGGTTGGTGGCACTCATGTCTGCATCCGCGCTGTCCGCCCGGACGAGATCTGGAGGCTGATCGATGAGCAAGCCGTGACGCATCTCAACGGGGCGCCGGCGGTGATGACGTCGATTGCCCGTGCGCCCGAGTCTCACCGGGTGGAGCATCCACTGACGGTGACCGTGGCGGGCGCGGCGCCGAGCCCGACGATGATTGCTGAGATGGAGACGCTGGGGGCCCGGGTGATCCATGTCTACGGGCTTACGGAGAGCTACGGCCCCTACTCAGTGTGCGAGTGGCAGCCGGAGTGGGACGCGCTGGAGAGCGCCGAACGGGCCCGCAAGCTCTCCCGGCAGGGTGTCGGCATGCTGTCCGCCGAGCGCCTGCGGGTGGTTGACTTGGAGATGAACGACGTTCCGGCCGACGGCCAGACGATGGGCGAGATCGTCA
Organism: uncultured Solirubrobacterales bacterium; assembly: GCA_963836065.1. Taxonomy (GTDB): domain Bacteria; phylum Actinomycetota; class Thermoleophilia; order Solirubrobacterales; family Solirubrobacteraceae; genus Palsa-465. Next base: position 111,472 of record CAWIII010000002.1, on the reverse strand, counting down.
TGCGAGGCAACGATGTCATGAAGGGCTACTTCCGCGACGATCAGGCGACCGAGAGCGCGTTCGCCGGCGGCTGGTTTCACTCCGGGGACCTCGGCGTGATGCATCCCGACGGCTACGTCGAGCTGCTCGACCGCGCCAAGGACATCGTCATCTCCGGCGGCGAGAACATCTCCACCGTTGAGGTGGAGCAGGCGCTGCTGAGCCACCCTGCCGTCGTTGACGTCGCGGTGATCGGCGTCCCCAGCGACCGCTGGGGCGAGCGTCCCAAAGGCTTCGTCGTTCTCGAGGGAGATCGGACGGTGCCGGAAAGCGAGCTGATCGAATACGTCCGCTCTCGGATCGCGCATTTCAAGGCTCCGGACGCGATCGACTTCGTCACCGCGCTCCCGCGAACCTCGACCGGCAAGGTCCAGAAATACGAGCTGCGCGGGCCTGAGTGGGCAAGCTTGCGCGAGCGCACCGGGAGCTGAGCGTCAGATGTCAAATCGGGCCGTGGTCGCCGAGGACAATCGGGTCGACGGCTTCACGCTGGCCTATGACGAGTTCGTTCCCGAACAGGAGGGCCTGCGTGAGGCGCTCACCTCGACGGGCAACGGCTACTTCTGCACACGCGGGACCGCGGAGTGGCATGACGCCGACGAGGTCCACTACCCGGGGACCTATGTGCACGGCGGCTACAACCGCGAAACGACCATCCTCGGCGGCCGCGCGATCCTCAACGAGGATCTCGTCAACCTACCGAACTGGCTTGTCCTCAAGCTGCGGATCGAAGGCGAGGCAGCGATCGGGCTCGGCACCGTCGAGCTGCTCAGCTACCACCATGAATACGACATTCGCAACGCCGTGGTGAGCCGCGAGATCCGCTTCCGCGATCGCGCCGGACGCGAAACGACCTTGCAAAGCCGGCGATTCGTCAACATGGCGCACGTCCATCAAGCGGCGATCGCGTGGACGATCGTCCCCGAGAACTGGTCGGGCCGCTTGGAAGTTGTCTCAGCACTGGACGGCCGCGTCACGAACCGCAACGTCGCTCGCTATCGGCAACTCGAGGGTCGCCACCTCGACCCGGTGTCATCGCGGATATTCGGCTCGGAGGCGATCGGGCTCAAGGTCCGGACCCGGCAGTCGCGAATCTATGCTGCCGAGGCCGCACGAACTCGGGTGTTCTCCGGCACGGAGCGGATCGCCACCGATCGCACCGTCTACCAGATGGATGACTACATCGAACAGGTTCTCGCCTTCGACGCGCAACAGGGCCGCCCGCTCACAGTCGAGAAGATGGTCTCCCTTTACACCTCGCGTGACCATGCGATCAACGAGCCGCTCAGCACGGCCGCCAGATCGGTCTTGCGCTACCCGGACTTTGAGGAGGCGCTCTCGCGCAACCGCGCCGCCTGGGATGAGCTCTGGAGGGTGTGTGACTTCGTGCTCCCCGGCGAGCCGCGGGTCCGGCTGCTGCTGCGGTTGAACACTTCCCACATCCTGCAGGTCTGCTCGCGGAACAGCTTTGACCATGATGCGGGCGTACCGGCGCGCGGCCTCAACGGCGAGGCCTACCGCGGGCACGTCTTCTGGGACGAGCTCTACGTCTACAAGTTCTTGAACTTCCGGCTGCCAAAGGTCACCCGCGAGCTGCTGATGTACCGCTACCGGCGGATGGGCGAGGCCCGCGCCGCCGCGCGCGCGGCCGGTTTCCGCGGCGCGATGTTTCCGTGGCAGAGTGGTAGCGACGGACAGGAGGAGACCCAGGTTGTGCACCTGAACCCGCTCTCCGGTCAGTGGGACCCCGACCACAGCCACAACCAGCGTCACGTCAACGCGGCGATCTTCTACAACGTCTGGCACTTCTACCAGGCCACTGGGGACCTTGAGTTCCTGCGTGAGCACGGCGCCGAGATGATGCTGGAGATCGCCCGCTTCTGGGCCTCGATCGCGCATTACAACGCCGAGCGCGACCGCTACGAGATCCACGGCGTGATGGGTCCGGATGAGTTCCACGAGAAGTATCCGGAGGCCGAAGAAGGCGGGCTGCGGAATAACGCCTACACCAATCTGATGGTGGCCTGGATCGCCGACACGGCGCAGAAGGCGCTCGACCTGCTGCCCGATAGCCGCAGAACGGCGTTGCGAGCGAGATTGAAGCTCGCCGACGAGGAGCTGAACCGGTGGCAGGAGATGAGCCACAAGATGTTCGTCCCGTTCCTCGACAGCGGGATCATCAGCCAGTTCGAGGGCTACGAAGAGCTCGAGGAACTCGACTGGGATGACTATCGCGAGCGCTATCCGAACATCCAGCGCCTTGACCGCATCCTCAAGGCCGAGGGCGATGATCCCGACCGCTTCAAGCTCACCAAGCAGGCCGATGCGGTGCTGTTGTTCTTCCTCTTCTCGGAGGTGGAGCTGCGGGACCTGTTCGAGCGCCTCGATTACGAGTACACCCCCGACACCGCGCGCAGAACCGTCGAGTACTACGACCGGCGCACCTCGCACGGCTCGACGCTGAGCTTCATCGCCCACGCCAGTGCACTGGCGGCGTTCGATGGCGACGGCTCATGGGAGCGGTTTCTGGTCGCGCTCGAGAGCGAAATCAGCGACCTGCAGGGGGGCACGACCAAGGAAGGCATCCACATGGGCGTGATGTCCGGCACGCTCGACTTCGTCCAGCGAGCCTGCGCAGGCACCCGCGTCCGCGACGGGGTGCTGTTCTTTTCCCCCAGGTTCACCGAGCGCCTGGATGGGCTGTCGTTCTCGATTCAGTTTCGCGGCATGCCGCTGCGAGTGTCCTTGAAGGGTGGAGAGCTGACGGTGGTCGCCGATCCCGAGGGTCAGAGCCAGCCGGTCCGAGTGGGCCTCGGCGACGAGGTCCACGAGTTGTGCCCGGGCGACCGGTGCGCATTTGCGCTCCGCAGCGAGAGCGTCGCCGCGCGCTAGCGCGCCAGAAAGAGCTGGTGCGTAGTTCGCCGCAGCGCTTTTGCGGGGGTCGGCGGATGGGCCAGCGGTCCCGTTGCGCGATCCTCACGTAGCGATGAGCGGACGCAGAGGGTGGTGAGCGCATGAGCCCGGTGGTATTCCCAATTGTGTGGGCAATCGCGATGCTGGTGTTCGCCGCGATCATGACTCTGAGGATGCGGCTGCTGTTCCGAGCGCAGCCGGCGGCTTGCTGGGACCGGATTTGGGAGCGCGTCAAGCGCACGGTCGTCTATGGCCTTGGCCAGAAGAAGTTTCTGGTCGGCGAGCAGCCGGCCGGAATCATGCACGCGCTGATCTTCTGGGGCTTTGTCATCTTGATGATCGAGGTGGTCACGCTGTTCGGTCGGGCGTTTGACGCGAGCTGGAATATCCCCGGGTTTGGCCCCAACCAGCTGCTCGGCCCACCGTTCTTCCTCCTCCGCGATGTGCTCGAGGCGGTGGTGATCGTGGGTGTCTGCTACATGCTCTATCGCCGACTGATCGTTCACACCGCGCGCCTCTTCGGCACGGTCCCCGCGGAGCAGCGCTACCACGACGCCCCCCATTGGGAGTCGGTCCTGATTCTCGTCTTCATCCTGCTGATCATGGTCGGGGGGCTGGTGTACGACGCCGGCAACCTGGTCGCGAACAACATTCACGGCAACGAGCGTGACTTCGCGCCGCTGAGCGCGCTGGTGGCCGCCGCGTTCGGTGGCCTGAGCCGCTCCGCGGCGCACACCGTCAGCGAGGTCGGATGGTGGGTGCACTGCGTAACTGTCCTGATCTTCCTGAACCTGCTGCCGCTGTCAAAGCACTTCCACGTCATCACCGCGATCCCGAACGTATTCTTCGCGAAGCTGCCGCCGCGGGCGGTGGAGCGCTCGCTGGCGATCACCCATGTGCCGGCCGCTCCGGTGGCCGCGCTCAACCCCCCGCCCGCGGGCCTAGTCGGGATCGCGTCGATGGCCGACTTGAACTGGAAGCAGGCCCTCGACTCATTCACCTGCACCGAGTGCGGGCGCTGCACGGCCGTCTGCCCGGCCACCGCCAGCGGCGCGCCGCTGGCACCGCGGCAGCTGATCCTCGATATCCGTGATCGCCTCTACCAGCATCCCGAGGAACAGCGCGGGTCAAACGGAGCTGAGCCGCTGATCTCTAAAGAGGTTCTGTGGTCCTGCACCACCTGCATGGCTTGCGTAGAGGCGTGCCCGGTGGGGATCGAGCATGTGCAGACGATCGTCGACATGCGCCGCAACCTGGTCGACCAGGGCGAGATGGATCCGCTCTTGCAACAGACGCTCGAGAACTACGCCAAGCAGGGCAACTCCTACGGGAAGTCATCGAGGATGCGCGCCCGTTGGGCCAAGGGCCTCGAGTTCAAGATCCCCGACGCCCGCAAGGAGCCTGTCGAGTACGTTTGGTTCGTCGGCGACTTCGCCTCGTTCGACGAGCGCGTGCAGGTCGCCTCCCAGACGGTGGCGCGGATCCTGCACGATGCCGGCGTGTCGTTCGGTTTGCTCTACGAAGGCGAGCGCAATGCCGGGAACGACATACGGAGGATCGGCGAAGAGGGCCTGTTCGAGCTGCTGGTCGAACAGAACATGGGCGTGCTCGCCGAGGTGGAGTACGAGGCGATCTTCACCACCGACCCGCACTCGCTGAACACGCTGCGCAACGAGTATCCGCAGTACGGCCTCGATAAGCCTGTCTATCACTACACCGAGCTGTTCGCCGACCTGGTGTCACGGGGCGTGATCTCGCTCAGCACACCGCTCGCGGGAACCCGAGTCACCTACCACGACCCCTGCTACCTGGCGCGCTACAACCGGGTCACCGAGGCGCCGCGAAAGCTGATCGAAGCGACCGGCGCCCAGCTCATCGAGATGCCACGCCACGGGACGAACACCTTCTGCTGCGGCGCCGGCGGGGGGCGGATCTGGATGGGCGACGACGAGACCGGCGAAGAACGACCGAGCGAGCAGCGGATCCGAGAGGCGCAGACGCTCGGCGAGATCGACTACTTCGTTGTCAGCTGCCCCAAGGACCTGGCCATGTACTCAGACGCGGCCAAGGTTGTCGGTGCTGACTTCGAGGTCGCCGAACTGACCGCGCTGATCGATAAGGCGCTAAGCCAGGCCAAGCCGGCCACGCCAGTCGGGGTTGCCGGCGCCGCGGCTGACAATTAACAGTCGCGCTACGAGGAGACTCGCCCTTCATTCGTCGTAAGCCCGCCGGTTGGAACTGCCCGTCGTACGTCGGCGAGACCTCGACCACGTCGAAGCCGACGAAACGGCACCCCGGCCAGGGCCCGCAGCAACGTCAACGCCTCTGGGGCAGGAGACCCGCGATCTCCGGCGTTCCCGTGCCCGGGGGGGCGAGCTCACGCTGTCACCGTCGGGTCATCTTGGGCGCTCAGCGCCCGGCAGTGGCTGAGCACGTACGGTCCGAGCTCCGTTGCGTCAGCCAGCAGCTGACGGTTCGCGTGCGCGAGACGCTCGACGCTCTCCTGTGCTCGGTCGCGAATCCTCGGCTCGTCGACTCCCGTCACCTGGCCGCTGTGGACGACCATGCGGCCATCCACAAACACGGTGTCGACTGCGGCTCCGGTCTCGGCGAACGCGAGCGCGTTGAGCAGATTATTGCGCGGCTTCAGGAACATTGAATCGGCGCGCAGCAGCACGAGGTCCGCACGCCGGCCCGGCTCGATCAGCCCGATCTGCCCATCCCATCCGATGGCCTGCGCGCCGCCGACCGTAGCCCGCTCGAACACCTCCTCGGCATCCAGCCAGCGCGTCGGTTCGGACAGCGGGTCGGCGCGGCTTACCAGCGCCGCCAGACGCATCGCCTCGAACAGGGCCTGGTTGTCCGATCTCAGCGACCCGTCGCTGCCCAGCGCCACGTTGAGGGCGCTGTCGAGCATCACCCTTACGGGCGCGATCCCGTTCCCGAGCCGGAGATTGCTGGCCGGATTGTGGGCGACGGTCGCGCGGGCGCCGGCGAGCAGTCGGATCTCCTCGGCGCCCAGCCAGACGCCGTGGGCGGCGGTGAAGCCGCTGGGCAGGGCGTCCAGGGCGCAGAGCTGGGAGATGATCGGACGCCCCCAGCGCCGCTGCGCCTGCGCGACCTGGAAGCGGGACTCGGCGACATGCGTGTGAGCCCCGACGCCGTGCTCGCGGGCCAGCGCTGCGAGACCCTGGAGCAGCTCGTCGCTGCACAGCCCGGGGATCGAGGGCGAGACCGCGGTCCGGACCTGCCCGGAGGCGACGCCGTGGAAGCGACGGATCGCCGATTCGGCGAGCTGGAGCACCCTGGTCGTCGGCGCCGCCGCCAGGCGCTCGAGTCGCCGCGAGACGCGAGCGGGAACGACGTCCAGCAGCCCGGGCATCATCCCGTGAAAGGGCGCGTCGGCCATCGACGGCGCTAGCACTACTCGCAGCCCGAGATCGCGGTAGGCGGCGACCACGGGCTCGAGCACATCCTCGTCAGCGACGGGTTGGCCTGGATCGCCGGCGCGAACGAGATCAGCTGCTCAAGCGTCCAGCGGGCAGCCAGTCCGCGCGGGATGCATGGATAAATCCTATGCGGCCCTGGAACCTCCAGGGGCGAAAAGATCCCGTTGGCGAGGCCTAATGGAGTGGCATCGATCGGTTGATGCCTACATCACTGCCCAGCGCCTCGAGCCAACCCGCGCGCACCGAAGCGAGCAGCTGCTCGCCGATCGTGAACGCCTCGTCATGGCGGCTGACGACGCTCCGGGCCGTCTCGCGGATCTCCGCCAGGATCGCTGGCTCGTCGAGCGCCGTCACCCGACCATCGCTCAGCACCCACTGTCCGCCGATCATGGTCGAATGCACCGCGGTCGTAGTCGACCCGAAGACGACCTGGTTCAGCGTGGACGATAGCGGTGTGAAGACCCGGCTTTCGAGGTCGAGCAGCACCAGGTCGGCGCGCCGGCCAGCCTCGATCCGCCCCAGATCCGAGCGCTCACCGGCCGCCTGAGCACCGCCGGGCGTCGCCATCTGCCACGCCTCGCGAGCGCCGAGCCAGCGCTCGTAATCGATATCCCACAACTTGTGCAGCAGGCCGGCGACCTTGAGCGCCGCGAACATGTCGTTGCCATCGTTGGACGACATGCCATCGGTCCCGAGCGCCACGTTGACGCCCTCGTCGAGCAGGGCGGGCACCGGGCAGATCCCGCTGCCGAGCTTCATGTTGGAGATCGGATTGTGGACCACGGTCGTGCCGGAGTCGCGCACAATCTCGATGTCGCGCGGCGTCAGCCAGATGCCGTGTTCGAAGTTGACCCGCGGGCCCAGGAAGCCGAGCGCGTGCATGTGCTCGGGAAGCGTCTTGCCGTACATCTTCTGGCCCGACAGCGCCTGCATGCGCGTCTCCAGTACGTGGATGTGGATCTGCAGGCCGAGCTCGTCGGCGAGCGCGGCGCAAGCCTGGAGGAAGTGATCCGTGCAGCGCTGCGGCCCGGAAGGGCCTAGCGCGATCGAGATGCCCTGGTCGGGACGGTGGTAGCGCTCCACCGCACGGCGCGTGAACGTCTCCCAATCGTCCCATGTTGGCAGCTTGTCCCGCTCGAGCCGCTCGATCAGCGCCGGCTCGACGAGACGCTCGTCGAGTACCACCGTCTCGTGGTAAGCACGATCTCCCATCCCCAGGACGATCAGCGCGCGCAGCCCGAGGTCGCGGTAGGCCGCGACCACAGCGGCCAGCGACTCGTCGGTGAAGCCGGCCATCTCGTAGAGGAAGTCGACCACGCAGGTTGCCCCCGAGTGCACCATGTCGAGCGCGCCGATCAGCGTGCGCAGGTAGGTCTCGCGGGAGCTCTGCACGGGTCCGGCGAGCGCTGGGTAGGAGAACAGCATCCAAGGCTCGAGCGGCAGGTTGTCCCAGCGTCCCCGGAACCAGTTCTCATTGGAGTGGCAGTGCGCGTTGACCATTCCTGGGAGCACGGCGAAACGGCCGCAGTCGAGGACCTCGGCACCCGCGGGCTGCGCGGCGTCGCGGCCGACAGCACCTATGCGTCCGCCGTCAATCACCACGTCGGCGCGCTCGAACTCGCCCTCACCGAGGTCGACAAGACCATTCTTGAGGATTACGTTCGCCATTCACCCTCCATCTCGATCCTCGGGTGCCGAGCCGTCACCGCGGCGGGGTCGCGGCCGCGGAACTATAACCGCGGCTCCGCCCGGCTCCGAAGTCGCCGGGAGATCTTTTCGTGCGTGGACCCTTAGACACGAAGTACGATCTCACACGGTCCCGGTCGCTGCGAAAGCTTGCCGAGCGTTAACGGCGTAGCCGGGCCAGGAGCCTAGCCCGTGAGCAGCCCCCCGGAGCAAATCACCGCGACCAGCCTGGCGGACGAGATCGCGTTCCGCCTCCAGGCTGCGATCCTCGCCGGCCAGCATCCCCCGGGGACGCATCTCTACCAGGACGAGCTGTGTGAGCGCTTCGGCGTCAGTCGCACGCCGGTGCGAGAGGCGCTGCGCAACCTGCAGGCCAAGCATCTCGTCGTACTGGTGCCCAACAAGGGCGCCACCGTCCGAGTTCCGGTCCGCGGTGAACTAATCGACGTCTATAACGTCCGCGCGGAGCTGGAGGGCTACGCCTGCGAGCTGGCGTGCGCCAACGTCAATGACGAGCTGCTCGCCGCGCTGGACCGTGCCCAGGTTGGCGCCACGGAGGCCGTGGCCATCTACGAGGACGATGGCCGCGCCGGCACCGGGGTCATCTCGCTCGACATCCAGGTCGCGCAGGCCAATTCCGAGTTTCACGGCGCGATCGCACGAGCCAGTGGTAACGAGCGCCTGCGGGCGATCATCGTCGACCTGCAGGACTTCTTTCCGAAAGATTATGTGTGGCGCGCGATGACCTCCGCCGACGAGGTGCGCGCTCTGAACCTCGAGGAGCACGAGCGGATCCGCAACGCCTTCGCGCAGGGCAACGCCACCCGCGCCCGTAAGGAAATGCGCAGCCACATCCTTCACTCCTCGACGATTCTGCTCGACTACTCGGACCGTCACGAGTTCTGGCAGTGAGCGGGAGCCCGCCTCAGCGTGTGGCTGTCGTCGGAGCTGGGACGATGGGCAGCGGGATCGGGCTCTGCTTTGCCCGCGCCGGTAGCGCCGTCGTGCCCACGGCGCGCCGCACGAGAACGCTCGAGGCTGCTCGCGCGCGCATCGACCAGAGCCTCGAGGCGCTGGATCGCGCGAGCGCCCTTAAGGGGACAACGCGGGCGGCGGTGAAGACCCGGATCGCGACGACCACGAACCTCGAGCAGGCCGTGGACGGCGTCGAGCCGTTGGTCGAATCGGTCGTGGAGGATCTCGCCGTCAAGCAAGACTGCTTGACCGGGCGCAGCGCGCCGCGCCTGCGGGCGCCGGCATGCACTGGTTCAATCCACCCGAGCTCGTCGCGCTCGTGGAGGTCATGTCGGGTACACACACGGCCCCGAAGGTCCGGAGCAACTGATCGACTGGGCGAGCGCTCGGCAAACGGCCGGTGCACGTGGCGCCGCGACATCGCCGGCTTCGTCGCCAACCGCATCCAATACGCGGTCTTCCGAGAGGCGTTCGCGCTCGTCGAAGCGGGCGTCTGCATCCGCTCGCCTCGAGCAGGTGGATCCACCACGGCTGTGGCAGGACGCGGGAGCCCTCACGCGCACGTTGTTGGGCCTCGAGGGGCTATTCGGACTCGACGCGATCGTCGTCGAGGTTCCCCCCGACGTTCTCGCCGAGCGCCGGCCGCGGACGCGCCGCGGAAACGCTCGAGGAGTTCGGTGCCGAGATCCTTAAGGCCGCGAAGCTGCTGGGCCCCGAGCACGTCGACTGCCTGACAGTGATCGAGCGGGCAGCGGTCAATCGTGAAGACGCGCACCCGCTCGAGGAAGCGCTGACTCCGCTGTGGAATGCGGCCCGCTACTACGCCGCCTCGAGCCTGCTCGTCCTCGCCGAGGGCACCCCCGAGGTGGCCGGCACCGGGGCGCAGGCGCTCGTCGTATTGAGGGGCGCCTCGCCGCAGGAGCTCATCGCCAGGGGCGCGCGCTGCGTCGGCGCTCCGATCGCGTCCGGTTTCGCGGCGACCGAGGTCTCCACTCTCCCTGAGCTGCCGGTGGGCGGCTTCTACACCACAGACGGCGAACTGGCCGCCGATACGGAGATCGACTGGCTCCATCAATTGGTAGCCGGGCCCTCAGCGAAACGGAGGCTAACGGAACTCGACCGCGCCGGCTAGCGGCGGCGCGATCACCGATCGCTGCGGCAAGCGGCGAAGATTGAAGCTTGCAATCGGAGGGCCCATGGGAATAGGGTGCCGATTGCATCAATGGATCCAAACGGGAGAGGCGACATGCCGGACACCACCGACCAGCATGACCCTGCACGCCGCAGCCACAATCCCGAGGCGCTGCTCGAGGAGAAGCTGGCCGAGGTACCGGCGTTCGCGTTCCCGGACGACGTGGCCGCCGGTTCGTGAAACGAGCAGTGAGCTCGCCGAGGATCTGACGCTCCCTTCTCGCGCAACCCCCAAGCGCGCCTGACGGCGTGAGTCGCAGCTCGCGGCCGGTGCTGCATAGGCAGGAACCACGACGTCAGCCAGTAGTCGGGGTTCCGCCTCTAGCGATTTCCGAGACCGGCTGTGCGCGGCGGCTGTGCCCCGCTTGGCGGTGCGACGCGCACGTCGCTGAGGCGTCTTGCAACTCCGGTCGCGGACTCACACCAGGACGCGGCGCTTGAAATTGCGCAGCCCCACGGTCCAAAACAGCACGGCGAACCCGCACAGCACCGGGTAGATCACGTACAGGGGCATATGCGACGCGTGCGTGAATGCCGCACGCATTCCCTCGGTGATGTAGATCAGCGGGTTGATCAGCACCAGGATCTGCAGCCAGTGAATGCCGCCCACGGTCACGGGCGCGAGCTTGGTCCACTGGTAGTACGTGCCACCGAGGAAGGTCAGCGGGAGGACCACGAAACCGAACATCAGTCCGATGTTGCGGGGCTCGAACGAGGTGCCGAGCAGCAGCCCGAGCGAGGTCATCGCCACACACGCCAGCGGGATCAGCGTGACCACGATCGCCCAGTGCACGGACAGGTGGGCAGCGACGTGGGAGGCGTGGATCACCGCGGCGATCGGGAACACGATCGCCGCGGCAAGCAGCCCCTGGACCGCGCCCGAGAGTACCTTGGCCGCCGCCACCAGCCAGATCGGGCACGGGGCCTGCACTCGATCCTCGATCTCGCGCGTGTAGCCGAACTCGGTCGACATCTGCAGCGCGACCGCCTGGATCCCCTGGAACATAATCGAGATCGCCACCACACCAGGCACGAGCACGGTGGCGAACGCCGATTCGGCGGCCACGCCATGGCCACCCCCGACGCCCTGTCCGATCCGGGGAAACACGTAGAGGAACACGAACACGAGCAGGAACGGCTGGATCAGGGTGCGCGCGACGAACTCGCCGAAGTTCTTCTTCAGCACGGTCAGGTCGCGGAGGATCAGCGCCCGCAGCGCGGTGCGGCTCGCCTCCACCGTCGAGCGGGTGGGCGTGAGCGAGATTTGGCGCGGCTTGGGACGAGCGGCGGCGGGCGCGGCGCCAGGCGTGGAGGCCGTCATTCGCGGAGATCCTTGCCGGTCAGGTTGATGAACACGGTCTCGAGCGTCGGTTCGGCGATCGAGAGGTCGACCAGCTCAAACCCGTCGCTCTCAGCCGCCGCCACGACCAGGGGCACGATCCGGGTCGCGCCCCTGAGGTGGAGCTCGACACCATCCTCGAGCACCCGGGTGCGCGTAACTCCGCTCAACTCGCGCTCGAAATTCGATCCCAGCTCGGTGGGGTCGCCGGTGGCCTTCACCGTCACGATCGTGTCAGCGCCGACCGACCGCTTGAGCGCGGCCGGCGTATCCAGCGCCAGGATCTTGCCGTGGTCGATGATCGCGACGCGGTCACAGAGCTGATCGGCCTCCTCCATGTAATGCGTCGTCAGCAATATCGTCTGCCCGGCCACATGCAGCTCGCCCAGAATCTCCCACAGGGCAAGCCGGCTCTGTGGATCTAGTCCCGCGGTTGGCTCGTCGAGGAAGAGGACCGCGGGCCGATGGAAGATCGCGCGCGCGACCATCAGGCGCTGGGCCATGCCGCCCGACAGCGCGTACACCGAGGCCTTGCCCCACTTGGCCAAGCGGAATTGCTCGAGCAGCTCATCCGAGATCCGCCGCGACTCGGCGGCGCCGTAGCCGAACAGGCGTCCATGGAAGTAGAGGTTCTCCCACACGGTCAGCTGCCGATCCAGCGTGTTGGTCTGCGAGACCGTGCCGATCAGCTGCTTGGCCAGCGCAGGTTGGGCGACCACGTCAATCGCGCCGACGTGCGCCCTTCCGGCCGTCGGGATCACACGCGTAGTCAGCATCCCCGCCGCGGTCGTCTTACCGGCTCCGTTCGGTCCCAGCAGCCCGAATATCTCGCCCGCCCAGACCGTCAGATCGAGCGCATCGACAGCCGCGAAGTCGGCGCCTTCGTAGACCTTGGTCAGACCCTCCGTCCGGATGATCGCGACGGCTTCATCGCCGTTCGAACCGGATGAGGCGGTGGCGCTCTCTTGCTGCGACATCACGACCTGATAATTGTCGTACACCCCGGGCGGCAGGCGGCCCCTGCCGGTCAGTTGGTCACGCGCCGCACCAGGTTTCCGAATCGATGGCGTGCAAGCGGACGCTGATCCGGTGGCCGCCGCACGGCTTGTCACCGTGCGTGATGTGGGCGCGGCCGCAGGGGACCAGATGTAGTACCGACGGGCCAGAGAACCATCGGCGCGGTGCCTCGCTTCGCCGCTGCGATACCGAGGCCTTCGGCGTCAGCGAGCCTGCTTTCACTCTGCGACGCCGCGGCCACGAGCGTCCCGCTTGGCGCGGATAGGAGGGTTCTGCCATCGGCGCGCCGGCGCTTTCCAGATCGTTCCGAAGCGGCGGCTCGATCGACGATGATGGTGGCTGCCAGAGCCCGCGCGAGCGACGCACCTCCTGGCGCGCGGGGCGCCTGCAGCGGCCAGAGCCTCATACGGCGGGCGTCTGAAGCGCAGTTGCCGCCGTCCGCCGCGCTAATTAGCCGGTCAAAGACCGGCTGTCACGGGGCGGTTCGTGTGCGAGCATCCGCCAGTCCGAAGTCCGCGAGGAGAGCGTTGCCGACGAGACAATGGGACGAGATCAGCAGAACATCCCGAGTCCGCCGTTGTCAGATACCTCCCCTTGCGCCCAAACGGGCTTCTCGCCATGCGCGGGCACCTTCCCCGCTCCGCGCGGTGAGCAGGAACGCCCGGTGCTCTTGACGCTGCGCGGGGTGCTACTTGACGTAGTCCTCGAGCGCTTCCCGCGCAAGTTCGCTGACGGTCTTGCCCTCGCGGCGGGCTCGTTCCAGCGCTCGCTCGTGCAGCCCGTTGCTGATCCGGAAGTTGACGCGTGGCGAGGAGCCCGCCCGGCCGCCCAGCGATGGGCGCCCGACGCGTCGACCCTGAGAGAGTTCGTATCCCTGCTCGGCCTCGTCAGCGAGTCGCTCGGCGAGGTCCTCAGTCAGCGGCGTCCCGTCCTTGAGGTTGCCAAGCGCTGGTTTGCGGCTAGGCATCTCCGTCTCCTTCCTGGTCATTGAGGTCCGGTTCGAGGTACTTGCGGTAGCGGTTGCGGACTGGGATCGCGTGGATGATTACGAGCGCCTCGTCGGTCTGCACAGCCATCACTTCGAGCATCACACCGCTCTCGTCGGGCCCGAGGAACACGATCCGCTCGTCCTGGTGCGGGCTGCCGACTGGCGCCGGCTGCCGGATCGTGGTGGACGGGTTGCGGGCGACGTGGCCGCTCGCCTTGCGCGCTATCCGGTGTCGCGTGGCCGAGCGTGCCCATTTGATCCTCAATCGGATATTATGTCAGACACAACAAACTGTTGTGGGTCCGAGTGCCGAAGCCTCGCGATCGACCCCCCGGGAGACCTGCTCTCGTATCGGCACGGGTCTCCTCGCGACGAGCCGCAAAGACCCGCAAAGCGCGGCCAGCAGGGCGGCGCGGATCGCTAGCTGCGATCCGTTCGGCTGCAAGCACCAGCGCTGGAAGCAGCAGTCGGCCGCAGCTCGCCGGCTTGGCCATCGGACTTGCGCAATCGCCCAAGAGCAAGCGCCGCCGTCGGCGCAGCGGCCTCGATGATGGCCGGCTAGACGATGGCGTCGTACAAGCAGGAAACGCCCGCCCGGCCCTCCCATGGGCCCCGTGCTCGTGGATCGGGACCACGATCGTGTCCTCTCCGAGAGCCAAGTCGAGGCCCTCGGCCGGTCAGCAATGAGGCGACGGCGGTTGCGGCGCGCGGGGAGCGGTCGTGGCTCCAACGCCGCCTCCCGCTGGGGATCGCTCGATTAGGAAACAGAATCCTGCTGACTTCGTGCGATGGCTGGCGCAACACGGGTCAACGACCAGCACGCCTCCTCGGCCGTGTCCGTCCGAGCTCGACCTGCCGAGCGTGCCATCGCTCGATCTCGGGTCGAAGCCAGAGGCTCGGTCGACCACGGCCGAGATCGAGGACTGGACGCGGCATGTCGGGGTACCGGTGCACGTACTGGCTCACGGTGTTCCGGTGAGTGAGTCCGAGGATTCGAGCGACGTCGTGCGCGTCGATCAGATCACCGATGAGCACGCGGCGGGCCATGAGACAAGCCTACACCTGGCAGCGGACGTGGCATACACCTGTGAGCTTTTCGGTCCGGCCAATGCTGTAGCTTACTGGTGTAAGACAAACCAATAGGCGACCCCAGGTCAGGACGTGTCTGCCGTGTCGCCGCCCCGAAGGCGGCCGGTCCCTCGCTGCGTTCGGTGCTCTGCGCAGGAGCGAGCCACGGAGGCGCGCGATGAGCGTTGAGAAGGTGAAACGCACGAGCGGGGAAGTCGTCTGGCGGGTTCGGTGGCGCCAGCATGGGCGGAACCGTGCCCGGACGTTCAGCACACGGCGCGATGCCGCGGACTTCGACGCGGAGGTGCGGCGTCAACGTCGAGCCGGCGGCTTGGCAGCACTTGACGCTGGTACGGAGACGCTTGGCGACTATGTGACGGGCACATGGGCGACGATGCACGCCGCCACCCTCGCTCCGAAGACCCGCCTTCACTACGCGAGTCTGTATGACCATCACGTTCGTCCGTACCTCGCTTCGATCGCGCTGCGCGACATCGGTCCGGAGACCATTGGACGCTGGCAGGCTGAGCGTCTCACGGAAGGGGCGGGTCCGGTCGCCGTGCGCCACGCCATGGATCTGCTCGGCTCGGTGCTGGAGCATGCATTCGTTTCCGGCCGGATCGCCGAAAACCCGTCCGACGAGTGAAGAAGGCGAGGCGGCCGCGCAGAGAGGAGGTGCAGGCGCTGTCGCCTGGGACGATCGAGGCGATGCGCTCGGCGCTCAACACGCGTGACGCGGCGTTGATCTCGACGCTCGCTTACGCGGGTCTCCGTCCCGGCGAGGCGCTTGGGCTGCGATGGGGAGACATCAGGGAGCGGACAATCCTTATCCAGCGCTCGGTGTCGCTCGGTGAGGAGGCTGACACGAAGACGCGCCAGCACCGGACAGTGCACCTGCTGGCCCCTCTCGGCGCGGTTCTGCGCTCGTGGCGAATGGCCGCCGGTCGTCCGGACGACAGCGAACTCGTGGTTCCCGGCAAGGACGGCCATCCGTGGACCCAGGCGGCGTATCAATCGTGGCGCCGCCGGACGTTCCGACGCGCCACGCTCGCAGCGGGCCTGGCCCATGCCCGCCCGTACGACTTGCGCCACAGCTTCGCGTCGCTGCTTCTCCATGAAGGAAGAAGCGTCATCTACGTCGCCCGTCAGCTCGGTCATGACGCTCGCCTGACGCTAACGCGCTACGGGCACGTGATCGACGAGCTCGAGGATACTCCCCGGATCGATGCCGAGGCCGCGATCGTGGCCGCACGGGCGTCAGCCGGTCAGAGTCAGGTCGAGCCCGTGCGAGAAATCGGATCGTGACAAGAGCGGAGCTTCACAAGCTCGTTGACGAGCTGCCCGACAGCGCGGTTGAGGGAGCCGGCGTCCTTCTGCGCGGGATCATCAAAGGACCTGTGGATCCCGACCAAGCCTGGTTCTGGGCGCCCGAGTGGCAGGCCGGAGAGCGGGAGGCTGACGCTGAACTCGCCGAGGGCTCAGGCGTCGCCTACCGCAGTACCGACGAGTTCATCGCGCATCTCGAGAGCGTGCCGCCGCCCGAGTCGGACTGAGGGTGCCGACCCACGAAGAGCTGCCGCGCTTCCTCCGAGACTGGCAGCGCCTTGGACCCGAGCAGCGACAGGCATTCCTCAGCGCCTTGCGGCTGTTCGTCGCGGGATTGGTCAGCCAGACGTTCGCGCCACAGCTTCGCGTCAAGCGCGTCCAAGGAGAGGCCGGGATATGGGAGATCACCTGAGCCTCGGATGGCCGAGCGACGTTTTCGTATGACCCCGAGCTGATCCCGGGGCATCCGCACGTGATCTGGCGACGGATCGGCACCCACGACATCTTCCGGCGCCCATGACGCACGGATGAAGCGCATTTCCGAAGCCTCGTGTACCCGTTTGGTACCCGTGGCGACGGCGTCAGCGCGGCACAAGTGAGCCGGCGTTGCAAAACCTCCGTGAAAACTGGCGATCCTCGTAGTGAGGTCTTCACGTTTGGGGTTTTGCAGGGATTTTTGGGTGGTCGTGTTCGCGCTCGCCACGGGTTAGGCGCTTGCGGGCCACGCTCTGCACCGGTTTTCGGTGTGGCGGTGTTGGCGTCGAGCCTTGACCTGTCGGGTGGGGTCGGTGCGTCCGGAGCGCTGGCGGATGGTCCCGCGGGCGGGGTCTAGCTGCTGGGTCGTGTCGGTCTTGGCGGCCGCCGCGCGTGTTTCCACTGTTCGGTGTGCTGGGCGGTCTGGACCGCGAGTGCTTCGAGCTCTTTGACGAGTTGGTGCAGGCGGCGGTTGTTCTCGATCCAGGGGCGGTAGCGCTCGAGTTGTTCGGCGGAGAGCAGTTGGGCGATGGTGCGTCCAGCGACGGTGCGCGTCCAGTAGGTGTAGGGGCCGTGGAGTTGGGGTGGGTCGGCCTTGCAGCGACAGCCGGGCTTGCCGCAGCGCATGTGGCGGGTTGAGAGGCTGCCGGGTAGGCAGAAACCGAGTGTTGTGAGCTCGTCGAGGAGTTCGTGCTGGCGGTGCTCGGGGGCTTGGATGCGGTTGGCCATCGGTTGGGTGCTCGTTTCTGTCCGCGAGCCACTTTATCTTCCGATTCGGTCCTACTAGCTATGCATAGTAGGAGAGTGGATGGAGAGCGGTCAGGCCCCCACGATCAGCGACACCGACACCGCCGCCAGGGTGGCAGCGGTGATCGCCGACTGGGCTCCGCGGTCGCTGTCGCCGCCGGCGGCGAAGTTCGCGCGCGTGGTCGTGACGCTGGCGGCGCCCGGGACGCCCGCGCGGGCGAAGGCGCTGCTGTTCGCCGCCGCGAAGCTCGCCGCGTTCGGCGAGTCGGTCGGGCTTGAGCTCTCGGCCGCCGTGCTGCTTGACCGGTCGGTGATCGAGCGGTTCGTGCTCACGGGCGCCGATCGGGTCTCGCCCGCGACCTGTCGGACGTTGCGAACGAACCTGCGTGCGCTCGCGCGGGCACTCGAGCGCTACCCGGAGCCTGGACCGGTGCCGCTCCCACGCGAGCGCTCCAAGCGGCCGTACCTGGAGGGTGAGATCGCCGCCTACCTGGCGCTGGCCGGTGCGCAGCGGACGCTGTCGCGCAGGATGCGCACGAGCGCGCTGATCTGCCTCGGGGCCGGGGCGGGGCTGATCGGGGAAGAACTGCGCCACGTCACCGGTCACGATCTGGTCCAGCGCTCGGGCGGGCTGCTGGTACTGGTCGGCGGCCGGCGGGCGCGGGCGGTGCCGGTGCTCGAGCGCTACCACGAGCCGCGCACGGCGGCGGCCGCGTTCACCGGCGATGGCTACCTGCTCGGCGGCCGCGCCCCGCAGCGCCGGAACCTGACCGACGCGCTGACCGCCGCGCTGTGCGCGGACGCGGGACTGCCGCGCCTTCAGACCGGGCGCCTGCGAGCGACGTGGCTGGTGGCGTGCGCTGAGCGGATCGGGCTCCAGGCGTTCATGCACGCGGCCGGGATCGTCTGCTCACAGCGGCTCGGTGACCTCGCCGCCCAACTCCCTGAGCCCAGCGAGACCGAGCTGGTGAGGCTGCTCGGAGGCGCCTGTGGACATGTCCGCGACCCTTGATCGCCTCGAGCGGATCATCGACACCTCCAGCATCGCCCAGCGGGTCGAGCTGCTGCTCCCGATCGGCGTCAGGCCCCGCCAGCTCCAGGTCCGCACGCTCCTGCTCGGCATGCTGCTCGCAGCCGTCCAGGGCCGCCCCGCGCATCTGCGCAGAATCCACCACGCACTGCTCACGCTCGAGGACTCAGACCGCCACCGGCTCGGGATCATCACCCAATGGCGCACCGGGCCGCACCTGCTCACCTACCGCCAGACCGAGCGCACCTTCGCGCTCATCACCCGCGCGCTCTCCAAACCCCAGCCCGACGGCACCCCGTCCGAGACCCTCTCTGACGTCCTCGACGCCCTGCTCGAAGCAAGCGTCACCGTGCTCGGCGAACCGGCCACCAGCAGCTACGCCGTGGACTGGACCGATCAGAAAACCTGGTCACGCCCCCCACGCAAGCGAGGCGCCGAACACCAGCACCCCGACCCGACCGCAGCAGACCCCGAGCAACCAACACCAAACAACAGCGACAGCGACAGCCGACAGCGACAGCGACAGCGACAGCGACAGCGACAGCGACAGCGACAGCGACAGCGACAGCGACAGCGACAGCGACAGCGACAGCGACAGCGACAGCGAGGATGACGCGCGGTGCGCCGACCCCGAAGCGTCCTGGGGACACCGCCGCGGCAACCACCCCGGCCAGAAAGACGAGCTCTTCTACGGCTACTACCTCCAAGCCGCCACGACCGTCAAAGACGAGCACGGCCCACAGGTCCCCGAACTCGCCCGGCGCATGCACCTCGCCTCCTGCGATCACGACCCGCCCGCCGCGCTAGTGCCCGTCCTCGAGCGAATGGCCGCCAGCGGCATCGCGATCGGCGACGTGCTCGCCGACTCCGGCTACGCCTACCGCATCCCCGAGACCTGGGCGCTCCCGATCCGAGCGCTCGGCGCCAACCTGATCCAGGACCTGCACCCCAACGACCGCGGCCCGAACGGCACCCACCACGGCGCGACCTGCGCAAACGGCAACCTGTACTGCCCCGCCACCCCGAACACGCTGCTCGACATCCAACCGCTCGCGCGCGGCGCGAGCGCCGAACAGGCAACCGCGCACGACACGCTATGCGGCGAGCTGGCCAGATACAAGCTCTCGCCGATCACCAGCCACGACCGCGACGGCTACCACCGCGTGATCTGCCCCGCCGCGCAAGGCAAGATCCGCTGCCCGCACCGCCCCGCATCGCTCACACTCCCGCACGACCGCCCCACGATCCTCGAGGCGCCCGAGCACCCACCCGCCTGCTGCGTGAGATAGGACGGCGGCGAGGTGCCAAGTTGGTCCTTTTCCGCCGCCCCTCTCCCGAACCCGGCGTGAACCTTTCAGCTCACCGGGCTCTCCAGCGACCATCTCGCGACAGCGTCACGGGTGGACGTCCGGTGCCGGTTCGGCGATTTGCATTACGCATACCTCCCGGCCTTCGAACGTCCCGGTCGCCTGGGCCCCGTCGCCCTGTGGACGGCTCTCCCGTCCTCCCTGGCGGGGCGCTACTCCCGCGACTACCACGGGCCCTCCGTCACCATGGGGCTCGCGTGACGGCGGCCATGGGAATCTCCCCGTAGGCGGCCATCGAAAGTCCCCACTGATGGCCATCGGATCTCCCCATGGGTGGCCATCGGATCTCCCCACGACGAGCGTTCTGTCCTGAGCGGCCTGTAGCTCCCGGCGCTTCGTCATCGAGGCGCGTCGAGGAGGCGGGCTTGAAGAAAGCAGAGGAAGTCATGGAGATTCTGGAGGCGTTCGATTTGGCTGGTTCGCTGCGGGGAGCGGCGGAGTTGTGCGGGTGTGATCACAAGACGGTCGCGCATTGGGTAGCGGTCCGGGACGCTGCTGGTGGCGGGCTGCCGGTGTCGGTCAGGCTGCGGCCGATGGTCGACCGGTTCGCGGCGAAGGTCGAGGAGTTGGTCGATCGTTCGCGCGGGAAGATCCGGGCGGATAAGGCGCACGAGACGCTGGTCGCGATGGGCTATTTGGGGTCGGAGCGAACGACGCGTCGGGCGGTCGCGGACGCGAAGCGCCGCTGGCGGCAGGGGAATGGGCGTCGGTACCGGCCGTGGATCCCGGAGCCGGGGCTGTGGATGCAGTGGGACTATGGCGACGGGCCCGAGGTTGGCGGCCGCTCGACGGTGTTGTTCTGCGCGTGGTTGGCGTGGTCGCGCTTCCGGGTCGTGTTGCCGTTGTGGGACAAGACGATGCCGAGCGTCGTGATGGCGCTTGATCGGACGCTGAGACGGTTCGCGTCCGCGCCGACGTACGCGTTGACCGATAACGAGAAGACCGTGAGCGTGGATCAGGTGTGCGGGATCGCGGTCCGCAACCCGCAGATCGTGTCGGTGGGTCGCCATTACGGGTTGACGGTCGCGACCTGCGTGCCGGCGGATCCTGAGAGCAAGGGCGGGTCAGAAGCGACGGTCAGGATCGCCACGGCGGATCTGGTCCCGACCGACCATAACCTCCGCTCGGCGTATCGGGATTTCGCCGAGCTGGAGTCCGAGTGCGAGCGGTTCTGCGAGCGGGTGAACGCGCGCGAGCACCGGATCACGCGCCGGGCGCCGGTGGTGATGCTCGCCGAGGAGCGCGAGCGGATGCACCCGTTGCCGAAGGTGGCGCACACGGTGTGCTTCGGGCAGACGCGGAAGGTCGACCGGCAGTCGACGATCTCGGTTGGTAGTGCGATCTACTCAGTCCCGAGCTCGCTGGTGGAGGAGCGGGTGTGGGCCAGGGCGCATGGGTCGGAGTTGATCGTGGTGCATGTCGACTCGCCGGAGGGGCCGCGTGAGGTCGCCCGGCACGAGTTGACGACGCCGGGCCGGCCGAGCATCAAGGATGAGCACTATCCGCCCCGCCCGGCGGGCGCGCTGGAGCGTCGCCCACGGGCCCGTTCGCGGGAGGAGGCGGCGTTCTTGGCGCTCGGACCGGGCGGCGAGCAGTGGCTGATCAAGGCGGCCGCGGCGGGCGCGACGCGGGTCAGACGGAAGATGGCTGAGGCGGTCGACCTCGCCAAGCTCCACGGCGCCGAGCAGGTCGAGCATGCGCTGAAGGTATGCGCTGAGGCGGGCCGCTTCAGCGACGGTGACCTGGCCGCGATCCTCGCGCATCAGCGGGCGGGGACGGTGATCCCGTTCCCCGCCCGCGCGTCGGAGGACTCCTCGTTGCAGCGCTCGACTCGCAGCTGGGAGGGGTTCGGGCGATGAGCGGCTATCGATGCGAGGCGGAGGCGTTCGCGGGCCCGGCACGCGAACGGCTGCTCTACGGAGCCCGGCAGCTGTTGGTGCGCGTGCGGCTTCACGACGGGCCGGGCGCCGTCGATGATCACGGCCGGCCGACCAACCTGCCGGACGCGTATACCGATCTGCGGCCCGAGCAGGCGCGCCAGCTCGCGCTGGCGTTGCTGCAGGCGGCCGAGGACGCCGAGCGGCAAACGCTCCAAGCGAACTGGTGGAAGCAGGAGGCCGCGCGATGAGCGATTACCGCGACAGCGTCCACTGCCGGATCGATCCCGAGCAGGTCTGGCAACCAGACGGCGGGCGGCCGGTGCAGGAGATCAGCGTGATCATGACCGACGATCACCGCTTCGACTGCCGGCGGGAGCGCTGCTGGTTGCCGCCGGCGATCTGCACGCTCACACCCAATGAGGCGCGCGAGTTCGCGTCAGAGCTGCTGGAGTTCGCCGCGCAGGCGGATCGGATCGGAGCACGGCTATGACCGTCAAGCTACCAGCCCCGCCGCCGCTGCCCGACGAGCTCGACCGGCTGCTCAGACGACTGCGGCTGCCATACGTTCGGCGGGCGGCGCCGGACGTGCTCGCGACCGCCAACTCACAACGCTGGGAACACGCCGAAGTCCTCAGGGTGCTGCTCGCCGAGGAGGCAGCCGGCCGCGACCACGCCACGATCACTACCCGCAGGCGCGCTTCCGGGCTGCCCGCCGGCAAGACGTTCGATGCGTGGGAACCCCAGGCGTCGGCGATCCCGAAACCCACCCAGCAAGCGCTGCGCACGCTCGAATGGATCGACCGCGCGGAGGTGCTGTGCGTTTGCGGGCCCAGCGGCACCGGCAAGAGCCACTTCGTCGAGGCGCTCGGGCATTTGGCGATCGACAAGGGCAAGACCGTCGCGTGGCACACGCTCGAGACGCTCGCGGTCCTGTTCCGCCGCCACCGCGCCGATGACAGCGTCAGCAAAGCGATCAGCAAGCTGATCCGCGCCGATCTGATCATCGTCGATGACGTCGGGCTGTTGCCGGTCTCGGCCGACGCGGCCGAGGCGCTGTTCCGAGTCGTTGACGCCGCCTATGAGAAACGATCGCTCGCGATCTCGTCGAACATTCACCCTTCCGGGTTTGACGAGCTGATGCCCAAGACGCTCGCGACCGCGACGGTCGAGCGGCTGCTGCATCACGCGCACGTGCTGATCACCGACGGCACCGACAGCTACCGACTCGCCCAGGCGACCGCCGGCAAGGGGGTGAGGCCCCTGACCTGAGACGGACTTTAAGCGACCATCGCCGCGGCGCCTCGCCCTCCCGGCTCGGCCCCCGCGACGACGGTCGCTCTCCCACCCGGTCGTGGGGAGAACTCATGGCCACCAGCGGGGAGAAAAGATGGCCGCCGGTGGGGAGAACCGATGGCCGTACTTGGGGAGAAACCGATGGCCATTGACACTCGCGCCCCGTAGGTTGATCCCGCGTTCGTCCCTGTTGTACGTCCGAGCGTGACTTAGGCGTCCGACTCATCTCCTTAATTGCCCTCACTGGGCAACGCTCCACGCCCCGAAGGTTGCGACGACCCTGGAAGCATGCCGTCGCAGAGCATGGCGCCGGTACCGGGTGCCTTGCCGGCGGATGCGTCTTTTCATCTTCTGGAGATTCGGCTTCAGGCAATCCAGCTTTCGCCATATCACGCGGGTCCCGCGACACCTCAGCCCTGACACCTGGGCCTGACCGTCGCTTTCCTGGCAGGCTGCTGTCCCTTTCACCTTTCGGATCCGGGTAAGCCATTGGACCCAAGAACCTCCCTTCGAGTTCCTCCCGGCTGCGCCGGGAATACGACAGGGCGCCTCGCGGCGCATTCCCAGCAGACGATCACCGTCCCCCCATCAGTCAACGCGAAAACCGCACAGAAGCACGACTACCCCTCACCAGCGCACCGCAACTCCTACAACCGCCGCTCCAGCGCCGAGCGGACCTTCTCCACGATCAAAGACCCAGCCACCAACGACACCTCCCACGGCTGGTGCCGCATCACCGGCCTGACCGGCATCGCGCTGCTCACCGCCACCGTCCTGATCGCCCGCAACCTCCGGATCCACGACGCGTTCACCGCCCGCCAAGCCGAGAACGAACGACGAGCAGCCAACGGACTCCCGCCCAAGCAACGCCAACGCCGCCGGCACACCACCAAAGACCTCATCACCACCGCCAACCCACCGCCCTAAACCCCGCACGCCCGCCGCCGAGAACGAGCCGAGGCCACGCCCGCCACCCAGGCGACGATCCCCCACGCCAACCCACCCGCTCCCAACCCCACGAACCGGCCACACGACACGACCCAAGACCGCCTCACGAACCCCCCACGCGGACCCACCACCCGCCCACACGATCCCGCCGGCCTTCCGTCCACCCCAAACGTGAACATACCCACAGGGCAAACGTGAAGACCTCGTAGTGGAGCTAGGGGGACTCGAACCCCCGACCTCCTGGGTGCGATCCAGGCGCTCTCCCAACTGAGCTATAGCCCCGTGCGGCGGTCAATACCGCGCGGTCGCGAGACAGTGTAGCCGGGGGTCGCGACGCGGGCGGGTCCTGCTACGCGAACGGTAGGAAGGAGCACGACTGTAAAAGTCCCTGCAGGGATCGCCAACGTGTTCGGCGGCGAGTACCCTGTACATCGATGGGCTTACTAGACGACGCAATCCGCGAGCACCTCGATCTCAAACGACGCCGAGGTGCCGATCCCACCGAGATAGAAAGGCTCGAGCAGGAGGCACTCGGCCCCGTTCGGCGCGGGCCGGGAGACTCCAAACCCGCCGGCTCAGAGCTGGCCCACGACGAGATGGCCGAGCCAGACTGGGACGAGCCTTTCGAACAGGAAGACAAGCTCGAGCAGCCCCGAACTGCGGTCGATAACGGCGAGCCGCTGCCGCCGATTAGCGACGACCAGCCTGGCCCTTGGCGGAACGCTCCGATCGACCAGGACGAACTGCCGCCCTTCGACGAGCCGCAGGCGCATGCCGCTCCCGCTCCCCATCCGGCGCCGAGCGAGCCCGTCGACCACGAGACCGCCGAATACGATGTCGAGCACAAAGTCGAGCAGCAGCCCTCCGAGGCGAAGGACGACATGCTCGAGGAAACGCCAGAGTTCCTCCAGGACACGCCTGACCACGACCGCCTGTGGTTCGAGCAGCGTCCGCCGAAGGATTTCGACTTCGACGGATAGGCGAGGGGGGGCCCCGTGCCTGCGGTGGCGCTCACTGGACCCGGCTTCGCGACGTTAGACTCGCTGGAAGCGGGGCCATAGCTCAGTTGGGAGAGCGCCTGCTTTGCAAGCAGGAGGGCACGGGTTCGAGTCCCGTTGGCTCCATGCTCGAAAGTTGCTGCTAACCCGCCGTTTCGGGTCCGGGCCCGCCGGGAGCGGTCACCGCGGCCGGACACTTTCCGGACACACACTCTGCGCGGGCGGCGCTGATCGCGTCCTCGGCGGAGAGACGCGGCGCGTCCTCGAGCTCCTCGATCGCGTGCCCGTACGTCCGCATGCAGACCGACGTCGAATGCCCGAGCTGGCGGGCGACGTAGACGACGCTGCGCCCCTCGTGCAACAGCAGCGACGCGAAGCTGTGCCGAAGGTCGTACGGGCGCTGATACCGGAGTCCTACCTGCTCGAGCGCCGCCGCCCACACTCGCGTAATCCACTGCTCCCAGCCGACCTCCGACCATTCGCCGCCACGGAGCGCGGGGATCACCGGCATGCTGTCAGCGGGGCGGCCGGATAGCAGCCGCCACTCGCGCAAGTCCTGCGCCAACGGCGCCAGCAGCCGCACCGACCGCGGTTGCGCACGATGCCGGCGCGTCTTCGGCGCATGCACGACCAGCGTCCGGTCCCCAACATGCGCCCATCGCAGCCCGCGTAGCTCCTGCGGCCGTAGCCCGCTGTAGGCCAACAGTCGGACTACTTGAGCATCCCGGGGCCTCAGAGCGCCGCATATGCGCTCGACGGTGATCGGCGCGAGCGGACGAACCTCTTCCGCGGCCGCAGGAGCCGCCTTACGCACGAGGCGCTGCGGGTTGGAGCTGATCCGCCCGGCTTCCGTTGCGCGTTGCAGGATCCCGCCGAGCAGCGTGATCGCTTTGCGAGTGACCTCGACCGGGGCGCCCGCCGCGAGCCGGTCTGCCTGCCATCGAGCGATCGTCTCGGACGTCAGCTCGCGCAGCGGATAGCCGCCCAAGCCCGGGAGGATGTGCGTCTCGAGCAGGTAGGCGTACAGCTCGCGCGTCTTCCGGGACAGCAGAACGGCGTGCATGCTCGCCCACTCCTGCACGAACTCGTCAAGGGTCTCCCGGCCCCCGTCGAGCGTCGCGAGCGTCCCGAGACGCTTGGAGCGCTTGACCTCCGCATCGAACGCGATCGCGTCCTGCTTACGGCCGATCACTTTCGAGTGCGGCCGACCAGCTGAGTCTCGCCACCGGACCCGCCAGACGGTTGCGCCTTCGCGCTGTGCCTTCTCGACGCTCATTCGCGGCCGGGAGCCTACTCGGGTAGCAGCCTGCGCCGCAGTTCGGTCGACGCGCCCGGGCGTGCGCCGCCCGGCGATCGCACCCGCTCGCGCGGCCGGACACGGTTCGCCGCCAGCCACGCCTCGACGGCGGACTCGGGAATCCGAACACGGTTGCTCAGCCGATACGCCGCGAGCTCGCCGGTGTCGACCGCGCGATAAACGCTACGGCGCGACAGTCCGCAAAGCTCCGCGACTTGCTCGGCTGAGAGCAACCGTTCGTTCATCAGTCGGCACGGTTCCCGTTGCCGTTGCTGTGCGCGGCGCGGGCCCGCTCGAGGTCCCCGCGGAACGTCGAGCGTCCGGGCGAGCTCGCCGACGGCACCGGTTCCGGTTTCGCCACTTCGTTTGAGGCGGACGGTTGAGGGTCAGCGACAGTCGCACCGCCAGCGCCGTTGTGCCCGTTTGAGCTCGCGGCGTGCCCGTTTGTCGAGGCGTGACCGTTTCGGGAGCCCGGGAACGTCTGCTCGACGTCCCCGCCCGCGGCGTGACCGTTTGAAACTCCGGTCACCGGGACCGGAGTTTTACTCCCGTTCGACGAGCTCGAGCCGGCCGAACCGCCGCCGCCGCTGCCGACACTGAACCCGCCCCACGACGGCCCGGACATCGCCGGCGCGGATCCGTGCCCGCCCGTCGCGGCTTCGATCCGAGCGGCGCCATGCTGCCCGAGCGCACGACCAGCGCCGACAGCGCCGGCGAGCGCACCGCCGACAGCACCCGCCGCGCCGGCAGCGACCCCGCCACTCTTGGCCGAGGCGCCCGCCGTTCCGACGCTGTAATCGCGACCGCCGACACCGTTGGCGCTACCGGCCACGAGCTCGCCGCCCACGACAGAGCTCGACGAGCTCGAGCGGCCGGCGGACTGGCGAGACACCGAACCCGCCTCGAGACCGAGCAGATGCAACAGCGTCCACGGCGCGAACGCTGCGATACCGAGAATGACGAGACCGGACCCGATCGTCCCAATCGACCCGGCGCCGGCGCCGAACGTCGCACCGTTCCCGAGCACGTCGATGCCGATCATCAGCACGAGCAGCACGACCACTTTCAGCACGACGAACACGGCCAGCAGCCGGACGAGCTTCGCGGTCGTCGACGTCAATGACGGCCAGATCGACGCTGCCAGCGCGACCGGAAGGAACAGCACCGCGAGCACGATCGCCGCGTCCCGCACGAGCAGCTCGATCCAGAGCAGCAGACCGACGAACGTCGCGACAAGTCCGACGATGAACGTCAACAGGCCGGCGGCGAGACCAGACCCGAGCGCCGACTCGAGCGTGTGAAAGAACTTCGGAAGGTCGACCGACTTCACGATGTCGCCGCTCATCCCGTCAACGACCGCCAGCGCAATCACGGTCAGCCCGACCGCCATGCTCGTCAACAGACCGGCGCGGAGCACTCCGAACGCGACCTCGCCGAGCCGGTCGCTATTGCGACGGAGCAGCGCGCCGGCGAGTCCGATCATCGCGAACACACCGGCGAGGCCCGCCCCGATCGCCGCGAGATACGCGTACAGCGACCCGAACCACGACGACGACAGTTCCGGCGTCGTCGTGTCCGTCGCGGCGCCGAGCACCCAGCCGAACGCTGACTGCGCGCCGGACATCGCCCACTCTCCGAGCTTCGACAGAGGATCCGTCGCGGTCTGCGCCGCGCTACCCGCCGATGACACGCCCTGCTGATAAGCGTTCGAGGACACCGCCGGCGACAGCGGCGTCACCAAGTCGTGATTGAGCGGTTGTAGATCCGTGCCCGGCTTCGGATAGAACCCGGTCGGCAACTGGTCGAGCGAAAGTTGCAAGTCGCCGGCGCATCGCGTGAGTCCCGAGAAGTAGTCCGTTCCCATCGAACACGTCTGAACCTCTGACGCCGAGCTCGCGCCGAGCGCGTGCACGACCACGAGCGCGGTCGGGTCGTTGCCCTTCGTGACGAGCGCGTGCCCCGTCGACTTGTCCTTGACCATCCAATACGTAGCGGTCGTCGCTGCGTTCGCCGAGGTCGGCCGGATCATCGCCGCGGCGAACGCGAGCGCCGCGACCAGCGCGACCGCCAACGCGATCACGAGCACGGCAGAGCGCCGCGCGGGGTGGTGGTGGTTTCCTTCGTGCATCGAGGACCTCCTATCGGTCATCGGTCGGGGTCCGGACGCTGTCGCCGTCGCGGGCCCGCTTTGGTGTGTGTGCGAGAGTCATCTCTCCTCCCGCGGCAACCTCTCCCGAACCTGCGATCCAGCATCCTTGAGCGCCGCCAGCCCAGCCTTGACAGCAGCAGAGACAGAACCGTCCCCCCCGCTCGAGGCGCCGTTGTCGGACGGCGGGGAACCCGAGCCGCGCAGCACCGAGTCGCCAGCGCCATCGCGCTCGCCGTTGACGTTCCCCTCAAGACCTTCCCCACCACCACCACCGTCGCCGTTGATGTTCCCCTCTGAAAGATCGTCTTCTGTCTGCTGGCCGTCGCCCCGGAGCTGGCCGCTCGCCTCGCGCGCGCCCGTGCCCGCGTGCGCGCCCGCGCGAGGGGCCTCGGTAGCCGGTGGTGGTGGTGGTCCTTCTAAAGCTGTCGAGACAGCAGAAGCAGTTCTATGGGTAGTCCCTTTAAGCAGTTTGGTGGCACAGGTGTGCCTATTAGACCTGCTCGTTTGTGCCTCATAGACCTGCTCGTTTGTGCCTAATAGACCGCCGCTATTAGGCACGCTTGTGCCTGTTAGATCGTCTGTAGGCCGACTGGCTGGGCGGCCTACGGGCCACCCCGCGAGCGGCACAAGCCGATACTCCGACGTCTTCGATCCGCGCCCACGGTCCAGCACCGCAAGCGCACCGATCGACGTCAACTGACTGATGGCGAAGCGGACGGCTCGCTCCTGCAATCCGCACCGACGCGCGAGCACCGCCTCGCCCGGATGGCATAGGCCGGTCCTGTTGTCTGCGTAGCGCGGGAAGGTGTCCGCGACGAGCTTCGATGCCGGCCGCAGATCGGTCCGCTCACGGACAGCGTCGGCCCAGCGATACCACTGGAAGGCGTCGGCGCTCACGACCGCCACCCCGCGGTCGGGTCTACATCGTCATCAGCACGCCCGCGCTCGGCGGGCCCGGGTTCGTCAGGCCCGTCCCTGCACGCCGCGCGAGTGCGAACACGCCGACCGGCGCGATGCGACCGCCGCGGTCGAAGAGACGACCGCGCTCGACGCCACACGATCACGACCCGTGACACTCGCCGGACGTGCCGCGGCCGAACATCAGCATCCGCGAAGCGCTCGCCGGCGTAGTTGAACTCGCCCGACTCGATAGCAAGCTGCCTCATTCGGCGGTTGCGTATCTCGAGCTGCTCGTCGAGCGACTGACCCTCGGTCAAACGCCAGTAGGCGTCGCCCGACTCTGGCTCTAGCGGCTCGTTACCGGCGGGGGGATCCATGCTCGACCTGGCGGGGTGGCCTCGTCACGATCGAGAAACATACGCGAGGCCGCGGCAGAAAAGAGAGAACCCCCGATGTGACTCCCGCAGTTGCGGGCACCGGGGGCGCTCGGAGCTTTCGCGAAACCGTGACGAGTGCGAAGCCAGACCGACGCCGCAAAGGTAGCAGCGCGCGCCGTCGGAAGGCACAGTTGGACGCTCCGCCGGACCGCTAGGTAGCGCCGGGAAATGTCGCTTCTCCCATTGGGTGAACAGGTGTGTGGCTTCTATGCCTTGCCTGTCTAGGTGTTGATGGGCTGGATGCCGTTTTTCGCAGGGCCAGCAAGCGCCCGTCGAGGGCGCCCCACCGGCCATGGTGGACGGGTGTGTGGCTTCCCTGTCGTTGACCCGCTTGCTATTCGGAGTCGGAGCGGGAGCGGCCAGCAAGCGCTACGCTCCCGCCACAACACAAAGCGCGGGCGCACCCGGTTGCACGGGCCGCCCGCATGGCACACGGAGGTCTAGCTCCATGCACGGCTCCAGTTTCAACGATGAGCGCGAGGGTCCTGCCCGGCGGAAGCACACTCGCAAGATCCGCAGCGACGCTGGCCGCGAGTCAATCTCGCTCGGCGACGCGGCAACGATCCTCGTCGGCGACGACAATCAGCAGATCGTGTTGACGATCAGCACGGGCGCCGGGAACGCGTTCGCGACCACCACCGCGTTCCTCAGTCGCGACCAGACCCGAGTCCTGATCGCAGTCCTTGAGGATGCGATCGCTGGGGAGCCGCCGCCCGCGGCCTAGTCGTAAAGCTGCGGCTCGAGCACCCAATCGAGCAAATCGAACGTCAAGTCCTCGGCGCCGTTCGCGTCGAGGATCTCCTCGAGCGCATCGAAGTTCTCGGCGCTCGTGTCCCACAAGGCGTTCGAGACCTCGGCGGCGTGATCGTCCCGTGCGCGCCAGCTCTCGACACTCTGGACGAGCGCCTTCCGCGCTTTCGGCTTCCCGTGCGTCGAGCCATATCGCCTCAACGTCGAGCACAACAGCTTGACCGCCTCCGGACTCAACGGAGCAGCCGCTCCAGCTCAACGTCGATCTCGCTCGCGAGATCACCCCGAGCCAGCAAAGTCCTTATCGCGCTGACGTTCCCCGCCCGGGCCCGGGCGGCCAGCACACCTAGCAGCTCCTCGGTGCTCGGTATCCCCAGCGCCGGGACGCCAGCGACATCCGCGGCGTCGATCAGACCTCGCAGCGCCGAAGAACGATCAACCCCCAGCCCCTCGGCGAGTGAATCAAGCTTCGCGAGCTGCTGCTCGCTCATCCGGACCGTTACGTGCATCAGTCCATCGTGCCACGGCCCCCAGCCAGTCTCGCTCGCGCAAACCTCAACTGGGGCCTTCTGGCGCGTTTGCGTGTCGCGACGAGACCCGTCCCCCCCGTCGCAATTTTGTGACGCGACAAACCTTCACTCCGGCGTGAAGGTCGACCGCCTCGACGCTGGCTCCCGCGCCTGGCAGCGTGGCCGTGGCGTGCAGCGCTGGGGCGTGTGGCGCTCCGATGACTCAGCGTGCGTACTCGTCTGTCATCCGGTCGTGGACGCCGCAGAGCGTCGCTCCGTTGCTGAGCGCATGGGTACCGCCGGCGTGGAGGGGGACGAGATGGCAGGCGCGCAGGTCGCTTCGCATCGGGCAGCGAACGCCTGTGACTTGGTCGATCCAGGTGCACTGATGACCATCCCGGGCGAGGATCGCCCGCCGGAATTTCGCCTGGTCGCCCTTGTCGCGGTTCGGCGACCACGATCCGGGATTGAGCGGCGTCTTGCGATGGTTGGCGCAGTGCGGCGATCGCGGATCGTCGTAGATGACGGCGCCGCATGTGTTGCATGTCTTGCGCGGCATGGCATCTACTCGACGCGTCGTCGCTTCATGTCATCGCCATCGGCGTGGTCATCGGCAGAAGGTGGGCGCGACCCGGCGATCCAGGATCGGAGGGACCACGGGTCGCGCCCGAGTGCGACGAGCGGCAGGAGAAGCGACTAACCACCCGCTCGCCTCACACTGTCGAGACTATGGGCAGACCACGACGCGAATGGCGGCGGGCACCATGACCTTTGCCGACGTGCGCCATTGCATATACAGACCACGCACGCCGAGAGGTAAGCGGTTGCTACCAACCATGTGCGGGATGATCTCGATGATTGTCCCGAGTCTGTCCGCGATCGTGTACGCACTGCCGAGGTCACCGTAGATCAACGGTTTCGCTGAGTGCGCCCAGTTCGGGAGCGATGATGTTTCCCGGTATGGGCGGTGCAGGATGTTGCCTTGATCGTCGGTGATCTTGGCGGCGGTGGTGCTCGCCTGCGCGACCATCTGGTCTATCTGGTTTCTGAGCGTGAGGTTGCCGTACCACGCCGCGTTCGCTTGCCAGCGCGGCGCGAGCGCGTTCTGCGCTCCGGTGAGGTCAGCAACAGTGGGCGTGGCTGTGCCCGCGGCGCTGGTGGTCACAGTTCCGCCGGTCAATATTCCGGAAGGTTGGTAGGAGGTTTCGCCGGCGCCGTTGATGAAGCGGTCCGCTTCGAGGTCCTGCTTGCCGTATGACATCACTTGTCCGAGCTCACCGGACGCATTCCAGTCCTGCGAACTTTCGATGGAGTACTGAACGAATGCAGTGGCTCTCTGGGGGACGATGCTGAGCGGGGCGACCACTGGCGTCGAGTCCGCTACCTCGGTTCCTTCCTGGCCGAACGCGGCGGTCACGGTGCCGCCCGTCGCTCGGACGTACTTGTAACCCGAGATGCTGACGACGGTTGCGTTGTCGCGGATCGGGTCGCTGACGCCCGGGTCGAGCGTCAACAGGCTCGGGTCGACTTGCACGGGTGCGGGCAGTCCGCCACCGGTGACACCGAGCGGGCCGGCCATGAAGTCAGTGCCGCCGGACATGGGTGCGCCCTGCTCGCGAAGCTGCGAGGCGCGCATCGCAGCGCGCATCGCTTCCGCCTCGTGCGAGTCGAACTGCAAGTGCGCGGTCGTGGGGTTCGCGAGGATCTTGCCGAACGCGCTCGCATACGCTCGGTTGCAGACGGCGACGAGATATGCGCCGTCGAGTCCGAACGTGTCGGCGTCGATCGCGGCGACGAGCCGGTCACCGTCTCCGGCGCTGATGATGTCCGAGCGACTGTCGATGGCGCGGAGTGCACTGTCACGGATGGCGGCTTGCACGGTTCCGCGCTGGCGGCCGTCGTCTGTCTGTTCGGGCGTGAGATACGAGAATCCCTGCTCAGTGTTCGCCGGGTTGCCGGCGGCGCGACGGACACGCTCGAGGTTCTGTTGGGCGGCGTCGATCGCGGTGTCGACGGCGGTAAGGCCGCGAGTCAAGTTGGCCTGTCGCTCGGCGTGCCCTTCGATCTTGTCGGGCTGGAGCCGGGAGAGTTCGGCGAGGATCTTGGCGCGCTTGGCCTGGAGTTCTGCGATGGTCACTGTTTTCCCTCCGGAGGGTTGGAGTCGCTTCGCGTATGTGCCGACTCTCGCCAGTGACTTTCAGTGGCAGTCCTGCGCCGGTTGCGACCGGGGCGCCTTTCGTGTCGCGTGGCTCTCAGTGTCCAGGCGACGGCACATCGGGGCCGCACCACGAGTTTACGCGGCGGTGCCGAGATCCCCGGGGCGTGTGCGCGGCCACGACTTGAGTTCGGGGTGATCGGACACGAGCTGATCGAGGCGTTGCCGGCGGAGCGCGAGGATGTCCTCGGCACATCGGCGTTCGTGCGCGAGCCGGGCTTTGCTCCACCGTTCGACACGTTCGAAGCGGGCCTGCTCGCCACGCTCGAGCCGCGCCGCGTTGTCCAACGTCACCCATCCGATCATCAGCGACTCGCGATCGCTACCGAGCCAGTGCATCTCGATCAGTCGCTCGCTGTCAGTCATCGGCGCCCTTCTGCCGCATCGTGATTCCGGTCGGGACGAGCGGCGGGCGGTCGAGCGCGAGCGCGAGAGGCGCGGCGGCCTTGAGCGCGCTGGGCGCGAGTCCGCGCCGCACCATCGCGCGCAGCAATCTTTCCGCGCCGCCCGTCGCTCCATCCCCGCGGACGAACGGGTCCGGGTCGGCGGTCACTCCGGGCAGCGATGCGCGGCTTGTGCCTGACGCCATGCGGCCTCACGCTGTGCGACGAGCT
Organism: uncultured Solirubrobacterales bacterium; assembly: GCA_963836065.1. Taxonomy (GTDB): domain Bacteria; phylum Actinomycetota; class Thermoleophilia; order Solirubrobacterales; family Solirubrobacteraceae; genus Palsa-465. Next base: position 77,873 of record CAWIII010000002.1, on the reverse strand, counting down.
CGGCCAGCCTCGCCGCGACGGTCGCCTCGAGCTCGCGCTTCCGCGCCTCGGCAGCGACCTCGGCCTTGCGGCGGAACTTGACGGCGTGGTCGGCCATAGCGGGAGCGTAAACGCGGCGGCGGCCGCCGGACACTTTCCGGACACAGCAGGATGGCGCCCGGGGGCACGAGGGGCGCCGATGCCCCTCACCGGAACCCGCCCACACGCAGGGATAACCGTGCACCGGGACGCCTAGCGTGCACTGCCGCGACACGTTCCAGCCTGCTTTGCACGCAGGAGGTCGCCGGTTCGATCCCGGCTGGCTCCACTACAGAAAAGCCTGCGAATGTGGCCATTTCTGTGCTGATGGCTATCGGCATGGTAGCTCCGAACTGGTCACAGGTTGTCGTTTGGCTCGTTCTTGTGGCCAGATCCGCCGGGAACCGTCGGCATTTCGCCAGCGTCCCTGTCGCGGAGATGGATGGTTTGACTCGGCATAATGACCGATGCCGCTGACGGAACTGCATCGGTCATAAGTGCATCGAAGGCTTGCCCATGGCGCTTGCGGTCGCGCCGCTTGAGGACCTGCGCGTAGATCTTCAGGGTGGTCGTCGCGTCCTCGTGGCCGACCTGCGCCTGGACGTACGGGACGGGCGCTCCGGCCTCGAGCATCAGGGTGATGAAGGTGCGGCGGAACGTGTGCGCCGTCACCGGCGCGGGGAGCGGCGAATCTCCGCGCTCGGCGCGCACAGCGTTGGCCGCGCGGACCGCGGGGGCGATCACGCGCCGGTTGATGTTGTCCTTGTCTCGCCGCGCCCCGGTTCGCGTTGGCAGCGCTGGATCGGTCGACGCGGCATCCGGACGAGTGGCCCGGTAGGCGAGCAGCTCGTCGCGCAGCCATGGCGTCATGTTCACCTGTCGGATACCGGCCTCGGTCTTCGCGTCACGGACGTGAATGACGCCATGGGCGAAGTCGAGGTCGCCGATGTTGAGCGCGCAGACCTCGCTGTTGCGAAGCCCGGCGCATCCAAGCGTCGCGAGGATCGCGCGCCGAGCGGTTGGCCGGCCCTCGGTCCGGTAGCGTCCTGCCAGCCAGATCGCCGTGCTCGGCGCGACGCCGAGTTCGTCGGCGATTTCCTTCCACATCCGGCCCTCGCCGCGCATGCGCCGCGCCAACTCGGCACGTGACACCGTCTGCCGCGACACTGGATCGTCTATGCCGGCTGCCGCCTCGATCACCGTGAGCAGCTCGTCCGCTTCGAGGAAGTTGCCCTTCCGCTGGACGACCTTCAGGCGGAGCGTCCGGTCGGCGGCGGGGTTGCTGGGCAGCAGCCCACGCTTGACGGCGTCGGTCAGGACTCGGGAGATCACATCCAGCGACATGTTGATCGTGCGCGGTCCGACGGGTCGGCGCGGCTGTCCGCGCCGGTCGTGAAGCGTGACACCCGCTTGGCTGGCCATCGCGATCTCCTCGTTGCGCTCGAGCTTGTGGGCGACGAATGCGGACAGGACGGCGAAGTCGATCTCGCCGAGCCGGTACTCGTGCACGAACGGCAGCACATGGCGGCTGAGCAGGTACTCGGCGAGCTCAGCCGTGCGCGGCTTAACGATCCGCCGGTAGCGCTTGAGCCAGTCGGTCGCGAACTCGTGAAAGCCAGGGTTCCTCTCACGGGGATCGAGCTCGAACGTGTCGGGCGCGCGCCAGGCCCCGCGGCGAACAAGCGCGGCGACCTCATCGCGCCAATCGGCAGCTCGCACGTCATTCCACCCGTCCCGCTCGGTCCCGAGCGGCACCCAGAAGCGCTCGCCGTAGGCGCGGATACGCAGGCCATAGCTGAACTGGTGGTCGCGCTTGCGGTAGCGCTTGACGATGGAGCCGACCGCCTCGGGTCCGCGCCGGTCTTGGTCTGAGGCGGACCTCGCGGTGTCTGGGGTCATGCGTGCCTCCGGGGTCTTGTGGGCGGCACGACTCTACGCTCGCTCATGAGAAGTGGACGGGGATGAGTCCGTCGGGTTTCGAACGCCGCTCCGTCGGTTGGCGGGCTTCCTCGGCGGAGGTCAGCTTGTCCACCCGGGCTTCGAGCACGTGGGGCGGGAACCGCAGCCGGGTCGACGGCCGGTCCCGATCCGCGAGGCGCCCAGCTCATCGGCGTGCTCGTACACCCATTCGCGGCGGACGCGGAGCCGCTGCGCGACCTGCCGCGCGTCCAGCCATTCCGGCGCCGCCGGCGTGGGCCGAACGATCCCCTCGGCCCTGATGGCCTCGACGACGCGCTCCACGATGGCGTCGCTGAGCCGGTCGGCGATCTCGTCGATCACGTGTGAATCGAGCGATAACGGCTGGGAAGCACCCATACCGGGAACTTTGAAGCAGGGAATTCGGACATCGCAACCACGCTTCAGGGACAGTCGTGGGACGTTTTCAGCGCGGAAGCGTCCCCTCGGGGGTTACCTTATGCGGCATGGCGCGCAATCAACGGCTCGCCGACGCGGTTCGCTCGAGCGGACGTCGGCTTGAGGATCTCGCAGCTGACGCCGGAGCTCATCCAAAGACCATGGAACGTTGGATCAGCTCCGGCCGGCTTCCCCATGCGACGACCCGCGGGAAGCTCGCGAGTCTGCTCGGCGTCCCGGCACCGATGCTGTGGCCCGAGGTCCCCGGAGCGGCGTACGGAATCTCAGAAGTCCTCGGAGTCTACACGACCCGCAACGAGCTCTCGCCCTCGACCGTGGGCTCGATGCTCGACGCCGCGACGGCCCACGTCGATGTTCTGGCCTATGCGGCGATGTGGCTGTGGGATGCGGTGCCGCGATTCCGGGATCGCCTGCGGGAGCGGATCGTGGCCGGCGTCGCAGTCAGGATCTGCCTGGGAGATCCAGACAGCGACGCCGTGGGGCTGCGAGGCCTGGAAGAGGGCCTGGGGAAGGGCATGGAGGGTCGATGCAGGATTGCGATTGGCTACGCGGAGGATGTGCTCGAGGTCGACTCCGACGCCGTCCGGATCAGCGATGCGACGCTGTACAGCTCAATCTTCCGGTTCGACGACGATGTGCTCGCCAACACGCACTTCTGGGGTAACCCGGCAAGCGAGTCGCCCGTGTTCCATCTGCGATGCAGCAGCGACAGGGGGATCGCGGCCAATCTTCTGCGTTCGTTCGATCGGGTGTGGGATCAGGCTCAGCCGCTTGCTGGGTAGACCAGAACGCTCACCCACGCCGCGCAGGCCTTTCCTTTCCCTTCCGGTCCGAGACCATCGTTCGATCGAGCCTTCACAGACACGTTCGCGATGTCGATCCTCAGTGCCTCTGCGACGTTGCGCCGCATCGCATCGATGTGGGGCCGCAGACGCACCGTCCCCAGGACCACGAACGCATCGACATTCGCGATCTCGTAGCCGGCCCGCCGAACGTAGCCAGCGAATTCCTCGACGAACTCGAGGCTACGAGCATTCTCTGCGTCAGGATCGTTCTCGGGATAGTGGGTGCCGAGATCGCCGTCGGCGATCGCCCCGGCGAGCGCGTCGATTAAGGCGTGGGAGAGGACGTCGCCGTCGGAGTGGGTGTCGAATCCGACGTCGCTCGAGACAGTCACGCCTCCGAGCACGAGTTCATGCCCGGAGAAGAGCCGGTGGACGTCGTGGCCGATGCCTGTGCGATACGCGGTCATTGCGCGGAGGCTAGAAGGTCTTCGATCGTCCGCACCGCACGGCGCAGCGCCGGCAACGTCGTAAGTGTTGCATCGTGGACGATTGAGCCGGCAGGGTAGCGCTCGAGGATGTCCGCCAGGCGCCGCTCGGCGTCCCAGCGTTGACCGTTTGGCGATGAGGTGAGATCGGCCCATACGAGGGCGGCGGCGGCGAGCGGGGGCGGCCGATCGAACTCGGTCGCAAGCGCGCCGTCGAGGCCGTACCGACGAGCCTCCTCGAGAGGCTCGGTGTGCCACGCAACCAGCCGGCACGTCTCCTCACGCCACTCGTGGTCGCGCATCCAACGCGCCCCGTCGAGCGCGTGGAACCCGTCCACTGCGATTCTCGGGCTGTACCCGATGTCGTGCAGCCAGGCAGCATCCTTGCTGGCTGATCGCCATCCTCGTTCGACGAGATGAGCGACGCGGTCCATCTGCGCCGCGACCGCAACCGAGTGGTCGAGCCGCGTGTCGACCCCCTGCAGAAGATGAGCTGCGAGCGCGGCGGCCTCCGACTCCTCGAGCTCCGCGCTGCCGGAACGGCGACCGGTCACTTCAAGCAACGTCTGATCCACAGCGTCATCTCGATTCGACCGTAGCAGCGGACGCCGCGCGGACGCGCCCGTCGAGCCGGACGACCCGTCTCCGTCGATAGCGATCGTCCCGTGACCTGGGCCGTGCAACTGGAACTAGGCGACCGCATAACATACGCCGTCGCGTTCACGTCGGTCGCTTGCCGGGTGAGAACGGCCTCGATTCGCAGCTAGCGCCCAGCCGCTCCCGCAACGTGGCAAAGCGCAAGCCCGCGCCGCCCTGCGCGAAGGCTTTCCGAGTGCTTGCTTGCGCGCGGTAGGGCAGCCAATTCCGACCAGATTCACCGTGGCCGCTTGAGCGGACGTCCTGTGTCAACTCCCTAGGGATGAGGGCCGGCAAGCAGGGCGGGGGCGGAGGCCGGATGTGGTCCGGGGGCACATCCCCCGGACCCCCTGGCGACCCCCTCACGCAGATGGCGCGCTGCGCAAACGCCAAGAGCGAGAGCCCGCCCGGCGGCTCGGCCGGCGCAAAACGGCACGCGCCGGCCCGCCCCAGCGCCGCCGCGCGGCTGAGACAGTCAACGTCAAATGTCAGCTGATGGTCGGCGGCGTTTCTTGGGAAAGCGAGCGCCCGAGTGCAAGGAGTTACTGCGTGGCGGTCACCTCTTGCTGTCGGGGGTTCGCGGTGGCGGCGAAGGCGCCGGCGAGCATGCGCTGGGTGGCGGCGTGGTCGAGTACGGGCCCTGACACGGTCGGGATGGTGACGGTGATGTGCTGTTGCAGGGCGCGGTGGCGGGCCGGTTCATACGGCGCTCGGTCTTGCCAGCAATGCCATAGGACGCGGCACCAGGCGCGTCCGAGGGTGCGGATCGCACGGGGATGGTCGTGTCCGCGGGCGCGGGCGGTGGCGTAGAGGTCCTGCGCCCAGGGGTTGTGGTGGCGGGTGGTATCCGCGAGCGTGCAGATCGCCCCGCGTAGACGCTTGTTGCAGGCCCAGCGAAAGGTGGCGGCTTTGTGTTTGCCGGACTCCTTGGCGACGGCGGCTTGGCCGGCGTCGGCGGCGAGCGTGTCGCGGGTCGGGTAGCGCGCGCGGCAGTCGCCTATCTCCGCCAACAGCTCCGCGGCGCAGATCACGCTGCGGGGCTTCTTGAACAGCGACAGGTAGATCGCGCCGTCGGGGTGCTCGCGGATGGCGGTCGCGATCTGGCGCTCCAACTGCTTGGTCTGCTCGTTGATCGTCTTGATCGTCGCGACCAAGCTCAGCACCAACTGGCGGCGGGTGGCCAGCTCGAGCTCGCCGACCCGGGCCGCGGGCGCACGGCGGAGCTTGGCGAGCAGTTGCGCGGGCTCCTGGTTGCCGGTGTAGTGCTCCCGGGCCAGGAACCCCTCAAGGCGCGCTTCGCCCAGACCGCGAACGTCCGTGGGGCTGGGGTAGCGCTCCAGGAACACGAGCGAGATCCGGCTATGCAGATCTCTGAACAGCCCCAACGGGCCGGGCCAGAACCGCTCAAGCTCCGCGCGCAGCTGGTGGCAAAGCGCGGTCCTGGTGCCGACGAGATCCTCCCGTGCTCGGGTCAGCGCTCTGAGCGCCTTGGTCTGATCGCTGTCGGGCTCAAGCACCCGGAAGCGGTGGTGATCGGTGCGCGCCAGCTCGCACAGCACGAACGCGTCGAACCGATCGGACTTCCCGCCCGAGGCCCTGAACCGATCGCGGGTGGCCGCGACCTGGTTGGGGTGCAGCGGCAGGATCCGCAGCCCGGCGTCCAGCAGCCGCTCGACCAGCAGCCCGTCCGGGCGCTCGATCGCGACTAGCTCCACCTCCAGGCGCACCAACGCCCGGCACAAGGACCGCACACCCTGCTCGTCGTGCGCGAACGTCGCCGACAGCAACCGCTCTCCCGCCGCGTCCGCGACGAGCACGTCGTGCTTCTCCGACGCCCAATCAACGCCGGCGTAATTACTCATCTCTCGTACTTCCTTTTCGGTCAGGTCTTCACAGCGCCTCGACCAGGAGGTACCTTTGCGGATGCCTATAGACAGGCCCTCAAAGTGGGGCTACGTCCTGTTGCCGCTTGCGGCACCTCACCGCCCGCCGAGAGGGGCTGGTCCGCTAATGGCCCTCCACACAGGGGGGCAGGCAAAGCGAAACCCTCTCCCGGCGGCGGTCGAGGCAACAACCAGCTTAGGATGGCCTATAGGCAATGCAGGTGTGCTGCGGCGGGCTGGTCGGTGGGAGCTTCGTGCCTCCTTTTCGCCCGCGAGCGGACGTCTCGCCCGCGCTGCTCGATGGGCGTGATGCAGGAGCGCGAAGTTCACGTCCGATCGGCGCCGTCAGATATCGGATCGCGGCAGCGCGCACGCGAGCGCGTCGCCACGGGTGCAGGTTGAGCTCGAGGTAGAGCCGAAGCTGCCCATCCGGTTGAAAGCCGCTGTTCTCGCCGACGCGCCGAGACCCGACGTCGCACGGATCGAGCAGCGCTTCGATCCGAATCACCTCCGCGTGCTCCACCGCCCAACGCGAGAGCAGCATGACGGCTCGTGTCGCGAGTCCTTTCCCTTAAGCTTCGGGGCGGTCCAGTAGCCGATCCCAACAGCAGTCTCATGGGCTTTGAACACGAGACTCAGCCTGAAACGAGCGAGCATCACAAGCCCGAAGACGCCTGCCGCCTTGCGGTAGCCAAGTGCCCACCACACGAGCACCGCGCCCGCTAGCAACACCTCGGCGTACGACTACCAGGGATGCTCCAACCGCAGGCGAGAGAGGGCCCAGAGCATGGGGCCGCCGGCCTTCGTGATGCCGGCTACGCTGATCGATCTATGTCGGCCGCGGCACGCGAACGACTTGCCTTGCTCCTCGCGCAGACCATTGGCTACGGGGCGTTCAGCGCCTCACGGACGGCGCCGCCGGACGATCTGCTGATCGAGGTGCGGGGAGTGGGAGCACTCGAGCTGCCGATCTCCGGCGCGCAGGCGCGAGCGCTGCACCAGATCGGTCGACCCGCCCGCTACGGCGTCGGGGAGCTGACCCTGCTCGACCCGGCGGTGCGGGACACTTGTGAGGTCCCGAAGAGCCGGGTGCGGATCGCCAAACGCCGCTTCGACCGGACGCTCCTGCCGATCCTCGACCGTATCGGGCGCGACCTCGGCGTGCCGGCCGGCTGCACACTGGCGGCGGAGCTGCATTCGATGCTGGTGTACGCTCGCGGGCAGTTCTTCGCCCCGCACCAGGACTCCGAGAAGGACGACGCGATGGTGGGGACCCTGGTCGTTGGCCTGCCATCGACGTTCAAAGGGGGTACGTTCGTCGTCAGCCACGGCGGCGAATCGGCGAGCTACCGCGGCTCGAAGACCAAGTTGTCGTTCGTCGCGTTCTACGCCGACTGCCGCCACGAGGCGCACCGCGTCACCTCGGGTCACCGGGTGGTGCTCACCTACAACCTGCTGCTGCGTGGCGAGCCGGTGGCAGCGACCGAGCTGGATCCGGCGCTCGTCGCCGATCTCGCCCACTGCCTCGCCGACCACTTCGGGCCGGACGGTGAACCGAACCGGCTCGTGTACCTGCTCGACCACGAGTACACCCAGCGCAGCCTCGGCTGGTCGCGGCTGAAGGGCCCCGACGCGCGGCGCGCGGCGCTGCTGGCGGCGGCGGCTGAGCGTACCGGGTGCGAGGCGATGCTCGCGCTGGCGGACGTCCACGAGACATGGACGGCCTACGCCGAGGACGAGGACCGCTACTCGGGTTACCGCGGCCGCTACGGGTGGCACGAAGACGAACACGACTCGGACGACGACGAGTGGGACGACGACCTCGATGCAGCCGGCGGCACAGGCGATTACGACCTCGAGGACCTGATCGAGTCCGAGGTCGAACTCGACAGCTGGCTCGCTCCGGGCAGCGACCACGCCGAGCCGGTGCAGCTTCGGATCGCCGATGACTGCGTGTGCGCATCCACACCGTCCGGCCAACTTGAGCCGTACCGGTCGGAGTACGAGGGAAACATGGGCAACTACGGCAACACGCTCGACCGCTGGTACCACCGAGGCGCGGTGATCGTCTGGCCCTGCAGCCAGGCGTTTGCGATCCGCGCCGAGGCGTCTCCCGTCTGGGCGCTCGACGAGCTGTCGGCCCGCATCCGCGGTGGCGCGTTGGACGAGGCCCGCGAGGCGGCGGCGACGCTCGCCCCGTTCTGGGCGCGGGTAGCCCGGCCCGTCGAGGGCAAGAGCTTCGTTGCCAAGGCGCTCCGGACCGCACATCTGATAGACGCGCCCGAGCTGGCAACCGCGCTGCTCGCTCCGTTCCGTCTCGAGCAGCTCGCCGCGAGCCACGCAAAGAGACTCGCTTCGCTGGCGGACCGGTACGGCGAGAGCTGGGCGGAGGCGCAGGTGACCAGCTGGTCGGAGCGGCGGGGCTTCGCGCCGGCGATGAGCCCCGCTCGCCAGGCGTGGGTGACTTCGCTGCCGGCGCTGTGCGCCGCGCTCAAGGCGACCGGAGCCGCTGGCGGGCTGGTGGCTCGGTTGCTGCTGTGGGAGGGATGGCGGTCTGTCAGCGAGGCGCTCGACGCGGACCTCGAGCTGGAGGCCCCGAGCCGCCGCGAGCACGCGCTGACGGACCTCGGCCGGCCGCTTGCAGCGCTGCTGGAAGGCGCCTCGGAGGTCGGCGTCACGGATCTGCGCGACGGCGCCGTGGGGATGCTGTGCGGCGGCGAGGCGCTGCTCTACTGCGCCCTCGGTGTCCTGAGGGCCACGGCCACGTCGAAGTGGAGTGCCGTGGGCCTCGATCCGGTCGCATCCCACACGGCGGCTTGCCTGGAGGACCGGCTGACCCGCCCGGCGCGTGTGCCCGACGACTGGTCGATAGAGCTCTGGGAGGGGTGCGACTGCGAGCTCTGCTCAAGCCTGCGCGTGTTCCTCGCCGACCCGGCACGAAAGACGCTCGAATGGCCGCTGGCCAAGGAACGCCGGAGACATGTGCACGGAAGGATCGACGCGGCAGAGCTGCCAGTGACGCACCAGACCCGGCGAGTTGGGTCACCACACAAGCTGGTGCTCACGAAGACTCGTGCGCTGTTCGACCGGGAGATCGAGCAACGCAAACGCGAAACGCAAGACCTCGCGTGGCTCCGGACCCGTGCTCAGCGATGACGGCGCTTGTGGCGCTTGTGGCGCTTCTGCTGCGGCCGCGGGACCGCGATGCTCATGGCCGCCTCCGGACCGTCGACGGTCGTGAGGTTGTCTCCGAGGGCACGCACGATCACCCGCCCGGCCAGCGGGCCGACCGTTGGGACTACGACGTTCAGGTTTGCGCGCCTGATCACGTAGTCGGTCCGCAGGCCATCGCGGAGCGCGATCAGGACCGCGTAGCTCTTGGCTCCGCGCACACGATCGAACGACACGAGCAGGTGCGTGCGGCGTCGCGCACGGAGCATGCGGACCGCCCCGAGCCGAGTCGGTCCCGCCGCTCGGTAGCTGGCGACGACGAGCTCGCCTGGCTCGGTTGCGTGCGGGTTGAAGATCACCGACTGGTCGTAAACGGTCCGCGATCGCGACGATCTGCCTGACGTCGGCAGGGCCGGAGGCGCTCGTGAACTCAAGCGTGCCGCGGGGCCGCTCGGTGGCGGCGATCTGCCGATCGACCCCGCTGCCGCGCTCGACGAACGCCACCTTCTCGCCGGGCTGCGCGTTGAACGAGTACGCCAGCCGCCGGCGCCTGCCCCTGCCTCGAGGGGCCGTCTGCGCAGACAACCGCTTTGGCGGCGCCGACCACGGAAGCGGCTGTGTCGCGAGACGCCTGGTCGAGCGGCAATGCGGCTGTCTGCCGGCCGCGGAGTTGGCGACTCCTTTCCGCACAATGGGTTATCTATTTGAGTCAGGTAGGCTACGGGCATGCCGAGGACGGGTCGCGACTACCCGGGTTCGCACGCTGAGCTGCTGTCGTGGTTCCCGGACGATGGGGCATGCCTGGACTACCTGGAGTGGCTGCGCTGGCCGGACGGGATCCGCTGCCCGCGGTGCGCAGGCCGAGAGGGGTGGCGGCTGGGGAGCGGTCGGTGGGAGTGCGCGGTCTGCGGGCGTCAGGCGTCGGTGACGGCGGGGACGATCTTTCATCGCACGCGGACGCCTCTGGGGCTGTGGTTCGCGGCGGCGTGGCAGATGACCAGCCAGAAGCATGGGGTGTCGGCGCTCGGGGTGCAGCGGTCGCTGGGGTTGGGCTCCTATCAGACGGCTTGGGCGATGCTGCACCGCTACCGGGCGGCGATGGTGCGCCCTGGGCGCGAACGGCTGTCTGGGCATGTGGAGGTCGATGAGGCGTACGTGGGCGGGGAGGAAGCGAAGGTCCACGGGCGCGAGACCGAGAGCAAGGCGATCGTCGCGATCGCCGTGGAGATCGAGAATCCCAAGGGATTCGGGCGGATTCGGCTGGGGCACGTGCCGGACGTGTCCAAGGACAGCCTGCTGCCGTTCATTGATGGCGCGATCGAGCCTGGTGCGACTGTTCATACAGACGGCTGGCAGGCGTACTTGACGCTTGCCGATCGCGGCTATGAGCACGAGCGGACTGTGATGAGCCAGCAGAGCGATCCCGCCCACGTTGTGATGCCGGGCGTCCATCGCATCGCGAGCCTGCTGCAACGCTGGCTATTGGGCACCCACCAGGGCAGGGTCAGCCACGAGCACCTCGACGCCTACCTCAACGAGTTCACGTTCCGTTTCAACCGGCGCCGGTCGCGCCGGCGCGGCTTGCTCTTCTACCGACTTCTCGAACAGGCGGTCGCCGCCGACCCGATCACCTACCGCAGCCTGCTCGTCAACCCCAACCCGACCGGCCGCCGGCCCAAGCCCGCCGCTGGGCCCGGTCGAGTCGCCTCCGTTCCCGCCGTTCATCGGCCGTGGCGCCAAACCCCCGCCGTCACGCCTCCCTGACTCAAATAGATAACCCATTCCGCACATTGCGATCGTCCGAACGCGCCGAGCCCGGACGAGCGCCTGCGTGGCAAAGGGGGCGTCCAGCCACGACGCCTACAGCACAAAGGAGTCGTCCGGCACCAAATCTGATCCCGAGCGCTCCGGCGCTGCCGGATTGCACTAATTCCGGTCACGCGGATGCCGTGCAGGCAGTGTTCTTGCTGATCCCCGTCGCACGCACGACAGCCGCGATCCCGCCCGGCCCACACGACCGAGCCTCCGACGCCGCCCACAACCTGCGCTGACGCTCGTTCAACTCCGGCCCCAACCCCCGATAACGCTCAACAATCTGCGATTCATCGATCATGCCCCCGCGATACGCCACCACAACCCAACATCCTGCCACAGCCCACTAATTCATTCGTGAGCCCTTAGCACCAGGACCGGGCACGTCGATTCGCCGGGACGGCGTGACTGCTCCTGGGCGATTGCGCTCGTCTGGCTCCGGCGTCGCACAGCCGGCTCCGGACGCCTCCTACGTCGCCCAAGCACTCGCCAGCCGCGGGTCGCCCGGAGCACGAAACGGATCGTCCGGCGCCGCGCTCGCTGACGCGCGCTTGTGGGCGATTGCGCTCGTCCGGCTCCGGCGTCGCAGAGCCGGATCCGGACGCCTCCTACGTCGCCATTGCGATAGCGCGACCCGCACTTCCGCGAATACGAAAGCGATCGCCCAGGCCGCCGCAGCCGCACGCTCGTGACCGAGCGTCTCGGGCGGAGATCCGGCCCGCCGCGCCGAGCTAGTGCATGTGGAGGAGAAAGCCCGCGCAGTCAAGGACCCCGCGGGCCCGGAGCCGGTTGAAGCGTTCGAGAATCTCAGCGTCAGAGCCGAACTCCCACCTGACCGCCACGTGACCGTCCGCGACCGGGGTCAGCCCATGCTCGATCGGGTCGTCATAGGCTAACCGCAGCCACGCTAGGTCGTCGGAAATCCGGCGCGGACGGTCGGACTGGACCGTCCAGGGATCCTGGCCAGACCGGCGTTCGGTCATGCCCTGCGGCAGCCCCACAGCGACTTCAAGCGCGCTCATCCAATTGGGTGCGTCACCGACGAGCTCGAGCATCATTCGCGTGGCCGCCTTTCTAGGTGCAGGTCATCGGCATTGGCCAAGCCCGCGTGTCCCCCCACATGCTGGCAGCCGACGATACCGGCGGGGCGGGCGTGGTCTGCGGCGATTCAGGTCTGACGCAACTATCGGCGCGAAACCTACCAGTGGCCAGCGAACCTTTAGCGGAATCCAACGCTCGGAAGGTCGCCAAGGCGATAGCACGCCTCGGCTCCGTCTCACACGCAGAAGCAATCGCCCGCGATCGGCCGTCGCGGGGCCGCCGCGCCGCTTGCCGCGTGCTGTCCGCCCGCGTATCGTCACGGCCTATCTCCGAGGGCAGCCATCCACCCGCTAGGCGCGCCGCCGCCCGCGCGGCGCTCGCGCTCGCGCTGACACAGGTCGCCTGCCTTGTCACCGTCACCATGGCGCGGGACGCGGCGGCCGCCTCGCCGCCGCCACCACGCGGCGCGCTCACGCTCCTGACCGGGCCCGGCGGCTGCGTCGGCTCGCCCTGCACGCGCTTGCGCGGCGCCACCGCGCTGGTCCGCATCGCCGTCAGCCCGGACGGCCGCAATCTCTACCTCTCCGGACAGGCGGGCGGTCTTTCCATCCTCGCCCGCGACGGCGGCACCGGCCGCATTTACCAGCTCGCCGGCCGGGGCGGCTGCTTTCGTCGCGACGCCCGCCAGGGCTGTGGACTGCTCAGAACTCTGACCGATCCCGCCGGGCTGACGGTGAGTCCCGACGGGCGCGACGTCTATGTAACGACGACGCACGGCGTCCTCGGTTTCGCCCGTAACCGCCAGACCGGCGCACTGCGGCCGCTCACTGGCGCCGGCCGCTGCGTGGATGCCACGCTTCCGGGCTGTCGCCCGCTGCGCGGGCTGCCCGCTCCCACCGAGCTCACTGCGTCTGGCAATGGGACGCTCTACGTCGCCGGATCGGTCCCCCACCCGCGAGCCCCCGCCACGGGCGCGCTGGCGGTGCTGAGCCGCACCCCAGCCACCGGCGCCCTCAGCCAGCACGCGGGCCCTGCGGGCTGCTTCGACGATGTCGCAACGCCCGGGTGCACGACCGCGCCGTGCCTTGACACGCTGCCGGCGCTTGCGCCCGCGCGCGACCGCCGGCACCTCTACGTCGGCTCGACCGACTCGCTCGACATCGAGTCGACCGGCCCCGGGGCCCTTGCCACATTCGCGAGCAGCCCGGCCAGCGGCGCCCTCACCTACATCGGCTGTGTCACCACGGTCAACGCGATCTCTTCCGTAGTGCCCGAACGCAGCGGAACCGGCGTGTTCGTCGACACGATGTACGCCAACCGCGGCAATGACCGAGCCGAGGCGACGATCGACCTGTTCGCGCCCGGCCCGCGTGGGCTGCTGACCCGCGTCCGCCGCGTCGCCTGCGCCCAGACCCCCCGCTGCCAGATCCCGATCGACTTCGACTCTTCCGTGCTCGCGCTCACGCCTCGCGGCGACACCCTCTACTACGCCGCCTTCTTTAGCGGCATCGCCGCCATGCGTGTCGGCTCGCACCGGCTGAGCGCGCTGCCCGGCCGAGCCGCGTGCGTGATCGCCCGCCGGAACTTCATGCCGCTAGCGCCCTGCGCTCGGGCAGGCCAGGTGGTTGCCAAGGACATCGCCGTGTCCCCCGACGGCCGCAACCTCTACGTCGGCTTTATCGGCAACTCACGCGTCGGCAATTTCTACGGCGGCGGGATCGAGGCGTTCACAATCCGGCGCTGACGCGGCGACGCGGCTCAGAGACCCGAGCAGTCGAACGCGCCGTCGACGGGCAGCGCCACAAGCTCGACGCCTTGCGCTCTCGGCGTGCTCGCTGGCCTGGCGCAAGCCAACCGTTGCCGACGTCCACGAGACGGGCTCGGCGGACCTGCTTCCCACCAACCTGGGTCTACGCACGAGACCCTCGAGACCTTGATCGAGCAGCCGCCGTCACCGTCGAACCAGAGCCGGACGATCGAAGCCTCGCTAAGGCAATCGCCGCTTGGGCGTGCGCGGAAGGGTGAAAGGGATCGTCCGCGGGACCCATGCTCGGCCCCCGCGCGCGTAGCCGGTGCGCAGCCTGGTTGCGCCCAAGCGCTGTGTGGAGACGTTAGCGGCGGGTGGCGGGCTCGGGCTCGTCTCGGTCGCGCTACGCGATCCCGCCAGACACTGATCGTCCCGCTGAACCCTCCGGCGGCGAGGGTCCGTCCGTCCGGACTGAACGCAACGCTGAAGACGGGGCCGGTGCCGCCGTTGAGCGTCGCGAGCGGCTTGTCGGCTGGCACGCTCCATAGCTGGACCGTTCCGGTTTCGCTGCCGGTGGCGAGAATCGGCTTGTGGGGAGCGAACACGACGCTGTTGACAGGGCCGCTGCTACCGATGCGCAGTGCCCGGATCAAGTGATGACGTTGCACATCCCAAATGCCGACCGTCCCGTTGTCGCCGTTTCCGGCCGCGAGAGTCCGACCGTCGGGGCTGTAGGCAACGCTGTTGACGAGGTGATGGGTCCGCAGCGGAACTCCGAGCGGCCGGCGGCTGTGTACGTCCCACAACACGACGGTTCCTCGGATGTCAGCGGCCGCGAGGCTGCGTCGATCGGGACTGAACGCGAGGCTCGCAATGGCGCCGGCGTGATTGTTGAGCTGTCCAAGCAGCCTGTGGCTGTCGACGTCCCACAGCTGGACGGTGCCATTGGCGCTCGCGGCCGCCAGGATGTGCCCGTTGGGACTGAACGCGACGCTGTAGACCGAGCCGGCGTGGGCCCGGAGCGCCGCGCCGAGCTGCCTTCGGCTTGGCGCGTCCCAGAAGCGAACCGCGCCGCCTCTGCTTCCCGCGGCGACGGTACGTCCATTGGGGCTGAACGCGACACTGTCGACGATGCGAACGAGCCCCCTTAGCGTCCCTGACAGCCTGTCGCGTCGAAGGTCCCACAATTGGACCGTCCCGTTTTCGGTGGCGGTGACGAGACTGCGCCCGTTGGGACTGAATGCCACGCTGCTGACTGGGCCAGCATGACCGTGCAGAGGCGTCCCGGGCCCCACAGCAAGCGCGCGGTCAAGCGTCCGACCACTGCGACCGAGGCCAAGGCTGGCGGTAAGGAACACGGCCACCGCCCCGACCGTGACCGCTCGTTTGAGGTTGATGACCATTCGCCTCGACGCCCGTGTGCGAAGGACGCCGATGCTAATCCCGCTCCGGCAGTTCTGCAAATCGGCGCGCGAAAACCGGCAGAGCCAACGCTCTCGGGGCCATGCGACCGCCCTGCTCATCGCCACGCTCAAGACGCCGAGCGCGTGCGATGCCGGCGACATGGGCGCACGCCAGGACGTCGCGCGAAAGCTCCTGGGCCGAGCGGACGCCTACGCCCGGCGCGCTCCGCGCCTGGACCTTCGCCAAGGCGATCGTCGAATCCCAGCGGGCCCGAAGGATCCCAGCGGCCCAAGGAATGAAAGGGCGCTCCACTCAAGCCAGACGATCGTGAGGTCGGCTCCCGCGTTCAGCTCGGGGTGTGTCGCGTCGTAGATCTCCCGCAGCATGCCCACGCGATCGAAGGCTATCGGAGCGTCTCACAATTGAGGGGATCTGAGGCATGCCTTCCACCCGCCCTCCGAGGCCGGCGAGGCCAATCAAACGCAATTGCAGAATCAAGGCCTCGGCCGCCGCCACGTCCGCCGGCTTGCGCGACGCCCATGAGTCGTAGCGAGCTCATCGCTACGCGGCCCCACCACCGCCGCACCAGCCTACGCGCGGAGAACCGCGCGTCTCGCGGACGAAGGCTCCTTATCTGTGCAGCCGTCGCTTGTCAAGTGCGATTCTGGGTTCGATGGTTGAGCTGCTGGATGGTTGGGTGGTGCGCGGGCGAGGTCGGGGCGAGGGTTGTGGTGCGCGCGGGCGCCCAGCCTTATCTCGGTCCACGATCCGGGGTGCTTCCGGGTCGGCGACATGATGGTTGATGGGGTGATCCCGCTGGGGGAAGCGTTGCGGCCGCTCGGTCTATGATGGCCGTCCACGTGGGGGTGGCGGCGGGAGCTTGGCGGGAGCTGGCCGCGGCGCATCTGTGTGAATGAGGGCTTGGCGCGCACCGGCGAGGTCATGCGGGTTGCAGGGCCTCCTCGCCGAGCTGGCGCAGCGTGTGGTAGCTGCGCTTGAGCAGTTTGCGCGCGATCGACAGGCAGGCGCGGTTGCCACCGAGCCGCTCCGCCGCCTGCTGGTAGTAGGCGTGGTCGGGTGAGTTTGGCCGGCGGGCGCATTGGGCGGCTTCGAACAGCGCCCAGCGCAACGCTGGCGGTCCCTGGCGGGAGAGGTGGCCGGGCGCGCGGCGCTGGTCGGAGGCGTGCACGGTGATGTCCAGGCCGGAGAACCGGACGGCTTGTGTGGAGGAGCAGAAGCGGCTCGGGTCGCCGAGCTCGGCCAGGATCGTGACCGACGTTAGCGGCCCGATTCCGTAGTGGGCTTGCAGCGCCTTGCAGCCCGGCTGGCGGCGGGCGTAGGTGCGCAGTTGCTTGTCTAGCGGCGCGAGCTGGCGCTCCAGCGCGTCGATCATCGCCAGCGCGACCGTGATCTGCTCGCGCGCGGACGCCGCCAGCGGCAGGGTCGCCAGCCACGTCAGCCCTGCTCGGTTGATCAGGTCCCCGCGCTTCGGGCAGCCGTGGTGATAGAGCACCGACTGGATCCGCTGCTGCCACTCGCCGCGCTGCGCTGAGAGCGTGTGGCGCAGACGCACCCGCGCGCGCAGGTCGAGGATGTGCGCCGGCGCAATCCACGACTCGGGCACCCTGCCGGCCATCAACAGCTCGCGCAGATGCCGGGCGTCGGCACGGTCGTTCTTGGCGCGCTTCTTGCTGCCGCGCAACGCAGCGGTGTCCGCCGGCTCGGCGAGATGCACGATCGCTCCGATCCGGTAAAGCTCCTCGACCACGAACCGCCAGCCCGTCGTCGCCTCCAACGCGACCTCCAGCTGCTGGCCGCGAAACCGGGCAAAGAACCGGCGCACGCCCACGCGGTCCGCCGGCGCGACGCGCGCCCTGGAGACCTCGCCGGTCGCGGTATCCACCCAGTCGGTGGTGATCTGCGCTCGATGCTGATCGAGTCCCATTAGGATTGCCATCAGGGGCCTCCTCAAGCTCCATGGTTTGCAAGCCTGCACGGCCCAGCGCCGCGCTTGAGCTGAGGGGGTCCCTACACAACGAGCCGGACGGAACGGTGGGTGGGATTGGCATTGCACATGCCATCTATGTCAAGTGCGAGGCGCTGCGGAGTTGAAGTTCGCGGCGGCGAGAACGCGCCGATAGACGAACCGGCAGGGGGTTGCTAATGGCGCGTTGGAAGCCGCTCTGCGCGCATGGGAGGACGGCGCGCGAGCATTGCGGCCGGCGCGGTGGGGTGGGCCGGGGTGCCCAGCGTCCCTGCTCGTCGGGAGTGTGGCGCTCGCCGCGGCGTCGTCAAGGATGCCGCTGCGCGGCTCGCTTGCGCTCGGCCCTTTCGGGCCGTCCTTG
The DNA here is from genome assembly GCA_963836065.1 of uncultured Solirubrobacterales bacterium. Lineage (GTDB taxonomy): Bacteria > Actinomycetota > Thermoleophilia > Solirubrobacterales > Solirubrobacteraceae > Palsa-465. Next base: position 60,170 of record CAWIII010000002.1, on the reverse strand, counting down.
ACTGCGGGGCCGCGCCTGTGCGCGGTTATGCAGCGAGGAGGGGCTGGTCGGATAGTGAGGCGCGGTCGGCGGCGGCGAGGTCGCGGATCATGCGCCGGTAGATGACGTCTGAGAGGTGGCGCTTGAGGATGCGCCGGGCTTCCTTCTTGGTGTGTCCGTTGGCGCGCGCGCCTGCGTAGATGCGCTGGGCGCGCGGTTCGCAGCGCAGCTGCGTGACCGCCATCCGGTGAAGGATCGCGTTCACCCGCCGGTTGCCGCCCGGGTTGTAGCGGTGCCGTACCGGCTCGCCGGGCCCCTCGGCGGTCGAGGCGGGCAGCGGCGCTGAGCCGTTGAAGCGCGCGAACCCGCCCTCGGTGAACCGCCTGGCGTCGCCGACCTCGACCAGCGCTCGGCGACCGAGCGGGTGCTCAGGCCGCAGAGCTCGCCAAGCGTTGAGCCGCTCTGGTCAACGAGCGCCTCGAGTTGCGCGAGCACCTGGCGCTCCTGGCCATCGAGCGCCTTGATCTGCGCACGGTAGCCGTCGAGCAGCTGCAACCGGAGCCGGGTCGGCGCGTCGTAGCGCCGGCGGCGGTTGCGCCGTGCCAGCGCCGCGAGCCGTGGCTTGACCGCCTTGGTGTCGGGCAGCTGCTCGCGCAGCTCCAGCGGCAGCTCGCAGAGCAGGTACTCGGCCTCGCCTACCAGGTGTTGGCGACCTGTCAGGATCGACCGGCGCCGGTTGTTCCACAACGCCATCAGCTGATGCTGCTCGTCGGGGCCCTGCTCCTGCCCGGCGCGCTTGAACGCCTTGGGCAGCAACGAGTGCGCGAGCACCTCGCGCGCGATCCGCTCGCTGTCGAGCATGTCGGACTTCCCGCGCTGGCGGGCGCGATCAGACCGCGGCGTACGATTGGCGCACACATCGCGTACATCATGGCCGCGGCCGATCAAGAACATCGCCGTGTGCCGGCCCCAGCTCGCCGAGCCCTCGATCCCCCAGCGGGCGATCTGCCCAAACTGCCGCGCCCACGCCTCCAGCTCGCGGTGCCCCTCACCCGAGACACGAAAGTGAGCCGAGCCCAGGATCCCGCCCCGCGCATCGGCGACCGTCGCGGTCAGCGTGCGCTTGTGCGGATCGATCCCCACTACATTGCCCGCACGATCGGGCGTCATCAACAAGTGCGACGGTCCCGGACCGCGCCTATTCGCTCGCTTCACCACAAACCTCCACGGTATGTTGTTTGGCGGACCGGCCGACAACATCCCGGTGGACGCCCCACGGGGCGAACGCTCCTATCAGGTCAGGCCGATCCTCGAAGGCAAGAACCGAGGCCGACACTTCGTCCGCAAGACACCCTCGCCGGAGTCAATCGCATTCGGAGTCAGACCTCGGTTCAGCCTTCGACCCTACGCGAACCGCCGCCCGCGCGGGCACCGAAGATTCAACACCGGGATCGCATTCGTCCTCCGTTGGCTCGTCGGCGTGCGGCTGCTTTGGCGACGTAGGAGGCGTCCGGATCCGGCTGTGTGACGCCGAGGCCAGACGAGCGCAATCGCCCAAATCCGCGCGCGACGGCGGCCACCGGAGACGCGACAGCTGCCCCAGGTCACGCGGGCACGCTGCATAGGTATCGCACACGTGCGGCATGCCGTCGCGCGCGCCCTGCTCTCGGCGATAGGCAGGTGATTCCGGCCGCATGAGGAAGCGCCGCGGATGGCCGCGGATGGCCGCGTCGGCGTGGCCGGTTTCTGTCCGATTCCGGCGGCGTGCACCGGTGGGTCGGGTGCCAGGATGGCCGCTTTGCGCCCGTGAGCGCCAGTCCAATGCTGGACGACTCGACTGCTGGTTGCCTGCTTGCAGAGCCGCCAATGCCTCGCTAGTCCCTCGCCTGGGTTACGGCGGCAGCGGATACCCGGTTCGGCGGGACGGTGTAGAAGTCTCGGCCGTCGGCGGCGACGTCCTTGTTGGCGTTCTTCTCGAGAAGTCATGTCTGAAGCGTGCTGGCTTCGGATCCTCGGACGCGAGCAGCAGCCTCGCGCCGGCGCCGAGACGGCCGCTGCTCGTTCATCTCAACAGTGTGGTGGCCGCACTCGGACGTGCTCGAGTTCCTGGCGAAGCGGGAGCGCGAGCGTTAGCTGGCACCACCAAACGGTCAGCGGTGGCGTCGCGATGCATACGCAGGCTCGAGCTGGGGACGAAGGCAGGCTCGAGCTGGGGACGAAGACGTGCCCGAACTCCGCCGCTCCGGCTCCGTCGAGCAGAAGGGCAATCAGATCGGGCGGATCACTCCAGCCGGCGTGATCACCGATGCCGGCCCCACGGCCCGGGATCGATGCCAGGTGGCAGCCACCGTCCGAGCTGCGGCGCGATCGGCGGCGCGACCCGATTGCGGAGCGGCAAGGAGTCGACCGTGCGCTCGAGACATTGGCGGCGACGCTGGATGGTCGAGCGTCCGAACGTCCCCGGATGGGACCGGTCTCTTCGAGCAGTCACCGAGTTCGCGGTCGCAGCCGCGCCTGGGCTGACGAGCGGGGCGAGCCCGGAGCTCACGCACGAATACTTGCTCCCCGGAGGCTGCTTATGCCGCGCGCGTGATCGCGTCCGAGCCGGCTGTGGCGGCCGATCCGGTGCAGGCGTTCAGGTGGTGTCGTGGTGGTGAGCAGGATTCCTTCTGGATGGATGGAATCCTGCGGTCGTGGATCGGATCGAGGCGGAAGCGATCGCGGTGGCTGGTGGGGAGCCTGCACGGGCGCTGGTTGTCCGGCTGCTTGATGCGTTGGACGAGGTGGCTGGGTTGCAGAAGCGGTTCGAGGAGCTTGAGCGGCAGGTGAACCGCACCTCGCGCAACAGTTCGGTGGCGCCGTCGTCGGATTCGCCGTTGACGCGACAGCAGCGCCGTCAGTTGGCGCGGGAGCGCGCGAAGAGGCAGCTGGAGCGCGAGCGGCGCGAAGCGCGCAGTCAGGGCGGGCAGCCGGGTCATGAGGGTTCCAGCCGGCCGCCGGCCGAGCCGGAGCAGCTGACCGCCGGGCCGTTTGACTGTGTGCCGGGGCGGTGTGGGTGCGGGCACCGGTTCACCGGCGGCGAGGAACGCGTCGGCGATCCAGTCGGCCATCAGCAGTGGGAGCTGCCGGTGGTCGTGGCGGAGGTGCGCGAGTGGCGGCGGCTGCGGCTCGAGTGCCCCGATTGCGGCAAGCCGGCGCTGGCGGAGCTGCCGGCGGGCGTGTCGTTGAGCGCGTTCGGGCCGCGGTTGCACGCGCATGTCGCGGTGCTGGCCGGGGTCTGCCGGCTCTCGCGCGAGAAGATCGTCGAGCTGCTCGGCGAGTGCTACGGAATCGAGCTCAGCACTGGTGCGGTCGATGGGATGCTGCGGCGCGTCAGCCGCGTGCTGCACGACCCGTGGCGCGAGCTGCACGAAGCGATCAAGCTCGCCGAGGCCGTGCATGCCGATGAGACGACGTGGCTGTGCAAGGCCGATCCGTGCTGGCTGTGGACGGCTACCACCGCCGCGCTGGTCTGCTACCGGATCGACCCGCGACGCACCCAGCAAGCAGCGAAGAAGCTGTTGGGCGAGAACTTCGGCGGGTTCGTCACCTCCGACCGCTACGTCGGCTACCACTGGCTCGACGTTCTGCAACAGCAGCTGTGCTGGGCGCACGCCGTGCGCCAGCTGACCGAGCTCTCCGAACGTCCGGGCGCGCCCGGCAAGCTCGGCGCTCGGCTGCTCGACATCGCCGGCCAGGTGTTCGCGATCCACCGCGAGCATGCCGCCGCGCTCGCCGGCGCCGACGATCCCGAGCACCCGGCGCTGGTCGCGCTGCGTGAGCAACTCGCGCCGTTGCGCGAGCGGTTCCGCGGCCTGCTCGATCAAGGCGCACGCGGCCGCCACCCCAAGACCGCCCGCTTCTGCGCCGGACTGCTGGAGGAATACCCCGCGCTCTGGACGTTCAGCGAGGTGCCCGGCATCACCCCGACCAACAACGACGCGGAGCGCGCGATGCGCGGCCCGGTCATCCTGCGCCGGATCTCCGGCGGCACCCAATCCGAGCGCGGCAACCGCTGGATCGAACGGATCCTCTCCACCCTCGAAACCTGCCGCCGCCAAGGCCGATCCGCATCCGAGTACCTACACGACGCGATCGACGCCAGCCTCCACTCCCGGCCGATCCCCACACTGGTTCCTGGCTGACGCAGCACCGTCACCCGAACCCCGAACCGGGCGTCCCGAGTTACAGAAGGAATCCTCGCTCACGTACCGACACCACGTGAACGGCTACGATCCGGTGCCCTCGCGCGAGTCCGAGCCTGTGCAGCCGCCCGTTCGTCGCACTCGCCGTCGCGTACCGTCAGCGCACCCGTTCGCGAATTTCGCGACCTCTGTCGCGTTCTGAGTCAGAACGCATACAGGTGTGATCCTTTTCATCCCTAGGGTGGGTAGGCAGGTCCCGAGCTGCGTCTGACGATTCGTCGCGCGTACGCAACCCGCCGAGCAATGTGCTCGGCACCAGCGCGGGACCGGAGTCACCCATCACGAGCAGTAGGAGGTAAGGTTCAGTGCTCACTAGAGCCAAGCTAGCGTTGGCAACCGCGACCGTCTGTGGTGTAGCCGCGGCCTCGGTTCCAGCGGTCAGTCATGCGAGCGCATACGGGATCCAGTACTGGGGCGCGTTCACGGTCAACATCAAGGGCCAGTCCATCGGAGTCCCATCGGGTCAGCTCGCCCACTACATCAGCGGTAAGGGACTACATGTCAGCTGGGACGGGGCGAACTTCATCTCGGCGTCAAACCTGTGCGACCCGTCCATGAGGTTCACCTACGGCAACGGCAAGTACTATCTCACCGGCAACGTGCACTGGGGATGCAGTCACGTCGGTCAGTGGAAGTACACGCTGAACTGGAATGCGCCTCGCGGCAGCGCGTGTGCCGAACTGTGGGTGCACAACTGGCGGATCCGGGTCGCCAGGCAGTGCCACTACGTGTATTAGCGCGAGTACCGCCGCAGGCGCGGGTCTAGCGCCGTATCGCCGTCCGCGCGAGTGCCGCCACAGGCGGATTGACGGCCGTGGCGCGCTTGTCTCGTGGATGACCGTTGCGTGTGCGTCCCCGGGCGGCCGAACGGCTGCTCGGGGGCGCTCCGGCGCTTAAGGAAGATCCTCGACAAGAGAGGCTGGACTTACCAAGTATGTCTTGTGATATGCCTGCATACCTAAGGAATCAAGGGAGTACCTAATGGAGTCCAATCTCACTCGCGACACGAAGTACACGCAGGTCACAGTCGACGCTCCGCAGGACCGCGTCGCCCAGCTCCACGCGTTCTTCGCGCGGTTCCTGGCGGGACCCAGCGACAGCCGGAAGGGCCACCGACACGGTGGTCGCGGACGTCGATATCACGGTCGACGTTGCGTGTACAGGGGCAACGACCTCGAGCAGCGTGAGCCGACTACGGAGCCAACATCCGAGAAGACTGAGGTCTGATGGCCGACAAGCAGGTCACAGTGGCCGAACCCGAGGAGCGTGTCCCGGAATCCTACGCGTGGTTCGCCGCATTTCTGGCGCCGAACCGGAAGCCGATGAGCGATGACCCGGTGTTTGTGTATGCGGCGGTGTATGCGGATCGCGAGGATGCCGATGCCGATTACGACACGCTGCTTGATCTGCATTCCGCTGATTTGGTGGGCAGCTATGACGTCGCGTTGATGTACAAGGACGATGAGTGCAAGGTGCACGTGACCAAGCACGAGAAGCCGACCCAGCACGGCGCTTGGACGGGCGCTGCCGTCGGCGCGCTCGTGGGGATCATCTTTCCGCCGTCGATCCTCGGTGCGGCGCTCGTCGGCGCCGCCGCGGGCGGCGGGATCGGGCATGAGCTGCCCTGGGATTCGCGGAGGCTTTGAAACGAGGATTCGTTCCTCGAGCAAGGAACTGCAAGTTCATGCCGAGAGCCAGGAAGTATCCAGAGGAGCTGATCGACCGTGGCGTGCGTTTGGCGCTCGAGTCGGGCCGGCCGGTAGCTGCGGTCGCGCGCGATCTCGGTATCGGTCACGAGGTGCTGCGTAAGCGGGTTCGTCTGGCCGAGGCCGACGGCGGCCTGGGGCCGGATCTGCCCACGACCGAGGAGCGCGAGGAAATCAAGAAGCTCCGCAAGGAGAATCATGAGCTGCGTCGCGCGAACGAGATCTTGAAGGCTGCCAGCGTGTATTTCGCGATCGAGCTCGACGCAGACCGACCGAGGTGAGCGCGTTCATCGATGATCACCGCGACCGCTTCGGCGTCGAGCCGATCTGCCGGACCCTGGACGTGTCGGCGTCCGCGTACCACCAGCGCGCGACCGGCGAGCGGTCCGCCCGCCGCGTCGAGGACGAGCGGTTGACCGGCCGGATCCGGGAGGTGCACGAGGCCAACTACGAGTGCTACGGCTACCGTCGCACGCACGCTCAGCTGGTTCGCGAGGGCGAGACCGCCGGCCGTGACCAGGTCGCCCGGCTGATGCACGCGGGCGGCATCCAGGGCGCGAAGCGGCGCGGCAAGCCATGGAAGACGACTACCGCGGATCCTGAGGCGCAGCGGGCGTCTGATCTCGTCCAGCGGGACTTCACCGCCACCGCGCCGGACCGGCTGTGGGTCGGGGACTTCACCTACCTGCGGAGCTGGGAGGGCCGGTCGTTCTTCTCGTTCATCATCGACGTGTTCTCGCGGATGATCGTCGGGTGGCAGATCGCCCGTCACATGCGCACCAGCCTGGTGCTCGACGCGCTCCGGATGGCGCTCGCGATCCGCCAGCCCGGCGCGGACTTCGAGCTCGTGTCCCACAACGACCACGGCTCGCAATACACCGCGGAGGACTACACCCAGCAGCTCGACGATGCGCACGTGCTGGCGTCGGTCGGGTCGGTCGGCGACTGCTACGACAACGCGCTCGCCGAATCGTTCGTCGACAGCTACAAGACCGAGCTGATCGCCGATCGCGTGTGGCGCTCCCACGCGCAGCTCGAGCTCGCGACCGTCGACTACGTCGCCTGGTTCAACACGCGCCGGCTGCACTCCTCGCTCGGGAACGTACCGCCCGTCGAGCACGAGCAGCGACACGTCGCGGCGCTCGCCGCTGACCCTGAAGCGCTGCTGTCTCCGACGGGCTCTGTCACCCTTGAACCGCTCCGGGGTGTACGACCCCTTCGGGGTCGTCTCCGCTGTGAGGGTGGGTAACTATTCACACTAACTTGATATAATTACTCACAAGGACCTACAAACCCGGTCTCCGTCAAACCCAGGGCATTCCAGCATGTACTCGGCGGCATCTCGCGGGGTGACGCCAAGGAGCTCGGCGAGCAGCTCGACGAGGGCCAAGCCGCGCTGGTCGTGATCGGCAAGTCGCGCGTCCAGGAGCAGCTCGACAAGGCGCTCACGCGCGCGCAGAAGAGCGAGGAGCGCGAAATCGAAGCCGACGGCAAGGAGCTCGCGAAGGAACTCAACGCGCTACCCAGTTAGCCGCGCTTCGACCTACCCACCGCGGTTTCCAACGACGAAGGAGCCGACTGTGCTCGACAGACACACGAACAACATGAGCCGGGAGGGGTCGCGAGCAGAGGCGGGTCGCGCTTGGATGCGCGTGGCGGTGGCGATGGTTGCGGCTGTCGCGCTGATCGCGCTAGCGGGTTGCGGCAGCAGCAAACCGTCGTACTGCTCGGACCGCACCAATCTCGAGAACTCGATCAAGAATCTGCCGAGCGTCACCTCCAGTAGCGGTATCAGCGGTCTGAAGACGCAGATCACAACGATCCAGAGTGACGCGACGTCGTTGGTCAGCGCGGCCAAGAGCGACTTCCCCACCCAGACCAGTGCGGTGAAGTCGTCGGTCGACGCGCTCCAGAGTGCCCTCAAGGCGCTCCCGTCGAGCCCTTCGGCTACCCAGATCGCCGCGCTCGCCGCCGACGCCAGCAGCGTCGTGAGCTCGGTCAAGAGCTTCGTCGACACCAGCAAGTCGAAATGCAGCTGAAGTTGAGTGAATGACCGGCGGTGGAGCCTGCGATCGCGCACAGAATCGCCAGCCGATACCACGCCTGGGCGCGCAAGCAACTGCTCGGAGGGATTTCTTGTCCTTACACGCTTCGAGGGTGAGATGCGCGACGTCGGCGCGTGGGGGTACGCGAAATCAGTTGCGATGGAGCAGTTCCCAGAAGGCATCGATCCGGCCGAGCGGCGTCGGATCGATGCCTGGCTCACGGACTCGATCAGCCTTCCAACCAACGAGCGCGACGCAGCTCCCGGGTCGGTTGAAGGGCTCACGAGATCGCCGGCTGCGAGCGCTTCAACGCCGAACGCTTCAAAGCGCGCGAAGCGGCGTTCGACGCGCCAAGCACGCAAACGCAACCGACGCTGACGCCGGTGCCGCTCCGTTCTGGTTGAGCGAGATCCAGACCCGACCCCGCGACATGTTCCATAATCGCTTTCGCGGTCGTTCCCATCCGGCGGTCCGGGCGGCGCCGATCGCGCGACCTGCGACTGCTGCTACCCAAAGCGACAGCGTCGGCAGGCATGGACGAAGCGCGGCTCGAGGGTTGGCTAGTCGGAAGTTTTTGACGGGTTGAGGCCCGATCGCCTGTGTTTACGGGCGATCGGGTTCTTTTGGGCCGATAGGTGTAGACACTAAAATGCTTGACAGTGTCCTGGTGTTGTGAGATGATTCTCTTGTGGCCAAGCGAGGCGGCAGGGTTCATGTGGCGGTGACACGTCGCCACTACAAGGGCCAGGAGTACACGACCACGCTGCTGCGCCGCTCCTACCGGGAGGGCGGCAAGGTGCGTAACGAGACGGTCGGGAATCTCTCGCATCTGGAGCAGTGGATGATCGACGGGCTCAGGTCGATGCTGGCCGGCCGGCGGCTGGTCGATCTCGACGCGGAGTTCGAGATCCTGCGCTCGCTGCCGCACGGGCACGTCGTGACGGTGCTCTCCGTGCTGCGCGAGCTGGATCTGGAGCGGCTGATCTCACGAGAGCGCTGTCGCGAGCGGGACCTGTGCGTGGCGATGATCTGCCAGCGGCTGCTCTCACCGTGCTCGAAGCTGTCGACCACACGGCTAGTGGGGCAGACTACGCTCGCGGAGGAGCTCGAACTGGGCGAGGTGACAGAAGCCGAGCTGCTGGCGGCGATGGACTGGCTGCGTGCGCGCCAGGAGCGGATCGAGAAGGCGCTCGCCCGCCGTCATCTCCAGGGTGAGGGGTTCGTGCTCTATGACCTGTCCTCCAGTTACCTGGAGGGACGCCACTGTGAGTTGGCGGCGATCGGGTACTCGCGCGACGGCAAGCCGGGCAAGCCGCAGATCAGCTATGGGCTGTGCTGCGCGCCGTCCGGACAGCCGATCTCGATCGAGGTGCACAAGGGCAACACCGGCGATCCGACCACGCTTGGGCCCGCGGTTGAGCGTGTCAAGGACACCTTCGGGATCGAGCACGTGGTGTTCGTCGGCGACCGGGGGATGATCACCGACGCTCGGATCAAGGTTCTCAAGGAACAGGGGGTCGGATTCATCACCGCGCTCAGGGCGCCGCAGATCCAGAAGCTGACCGTCGCGCCCGGCTTTCAGCTCTCGCTGTTCGACGAGCAGGGCCTGTGCGAGGTCTCCTCGCCCGAGTTCCCCGACGAACGATTGGTGGTGTGCCGCAACCCGGCGGTCGCGGCCGAGCGCGCGCGCAAACGCGAGGAGCTGCTGGCGCTCACCGAGCGCGATCTCCAACAGGTCAAGCAGATGGTCGAGGGCCCGCGCGGCACGCTGCGCAACGCCAGCGCGGGAAAGATCGACGAGCGCGCCGGCCGCGTGATCAACAAGCGCAAGATGGCCAAGCACTTCACCCTGCAGATCGCCGACAGCGCCTTCAGCTACACACGCAACCAAGCACAGATCGACGAGGAAGCGCTCCTTGACGGGATCTATGTGATCCGCACCCAAGAGCCCAGCAGCCGGATCGGCTCCGCGGCGGTCGTGCGCGCCTACAAGCAGCTGAAAGTCAACGAGCGCGCGTTCCGTCAGATGAAGACCCCGCTGGAGATCCGCCCGCTGCACCACCGCCTCGAGGAACGCGTCCGTGCCCACGCGTTCCTGTGCATGCTCGCCTGTTACGTCCAGTTCGAGCTCACCACCCGACTGGCGCCGATGCTGTTCTGCGACGACACGCCGCTCTCACCCGCCGACCCCGTCGCGCCCGCCCAGCGCTCACCACAAGCAGCCGCCAAAGCCGGCAGCGCCCTCACCATCACCGGGCAGGTCGCCCACAGCCTCGAGGACCTCATCACCGACCTCGGCACGCTCTGCCGCAACACCATTCGGATCGCCAACAGCCGCTACACCTTCACCCGGCTGACCACCCCCACCGAGCTGCAAGCCGAAGCCTTCCAACTCGCCGGCGTCAACCCCGGCAAGTAGACACCAACCCACCCGCCCGGAACGGCCAAACCGCCGCCGCTCCGGGCGATTTCACGCCCTCACCCCAAAAACTTCCGGCTAGTCGAGAGCTGAGAGCTGGAAACCACCGCTGAATGTCGATGGTGAGACGCCCGGCAGAGTCGTCCCGTGGGCGTCAGCGTCCTGGCGGATGCGCACCGTGCCCGGGCGGCGGGCGCGAAGGTCGTGATCGTGAATGTTCACTGGGGCGATGAGAACGTCGCGGAGCCGAGCAGCTTTCAGCTGGCGCGCGCAGACTCACTCGCGCACCCGACATCACCGCGATCGTCGGGCAGCACGAGAATGTGGTTCAGCCGATCCGCACGATCAACGGAAGCTTGTCGTGTTCGGCGAAGGGAACCTGATCTCAAATCCCGGTGTTGAATTGAGCGCGTGCTGGCCCACGGCATCGCAGGACGGGATGATCGCACTGCTGACGATCATGATCGGCAGCCGAGGTGCTCGCCTGACGTCCGTTCACTACGTTCCGATCTGGGTACGGCACCCGGATGCTTCCCGCTGGCGCTGCCTGGCGCAGCGACCACGCCGACGCCGCTGCACTGCGCGCCTCGTATCTTCGGACGGTTGCCGTCGTCGGTCGCACCGGTCGTGTGCAGCCCATCCCGACTCACCTTGGCTGACCAGCTGTTGAGCTGAAACGCGTCGGTTCGATCCCCGGCCGCATGGAGGAAAACCGCTCACCACTTGTCCACCCCGTTAGGGAAGGAGCCGACCTAACGCGGAGTGCGGGACCAACCGCTCCCTTGGCCCAACTCGATCACGAACTCCAGGACAGGTCCCGCGAGTCGGGGCTTGCCGCCACCAGCCCTTCCGAACAGTGCCACAGCGGCGCGGTTGTCGGCTCGAACGACTGCGACGAAGCGACGGAACCCCTCGTGCTGGGCACGAGCGCTCAGCTCCGCCAGCAGCACGCGGGCGATGCCGCGTCGGTGCCAGGCATCGATGACCGCGACCGCCACCTCAGCCGCCTCGGGATCCTCGCTCAACCGCCCATAGCGCGCGACACCGAGCGCTTGGCCCGAGCTCGACTCGATCGCAATGACCGCTTCATGGTTCGAGTGATCGACCTCAGTGAAGTTCACAAGCATGGCAGGGGTCAGCCCGCGCAGGTTCATGAAGAAGCGCCAGTAGCGAGACTCCTCGCTCAGCGCGCCGAAGACGTCGACCAGCAGTTGCTTGTCCTCCGGCGCGATCGGGCGCACCGTGATCGAAATACCGTCGCGCAGGTTCATCGCGAGTCCAGTACCAATGGCGATCATATCCGCGGGCGAGCGGGAGGACACCAAGCCATCGTCCGTAGGCGAATGGTGCGGACGCGGTGTCGGCGGTGGCTGCCCAGGGTGCCATGGCCCGGCGTCGTAGTTTGCACGCGCGCATTCCGTAGAGAACGCGCATGCAGGCGTCATGACCGCGGCGAGCGCTGATAGCGGATCGAGATTAAGCGGCTCTCCTGCTGATCTGGGGGTGAATCATCGGTGAGGGAGCGGGATTTGGATGCCGGCGCAGCAGAGGTAGATCATCGCGATCGGCGCGTCGGCGGAGTGGAATCCGTATGCGCGGTGTGAGATCAACCTCACCTTGCTGTTTAAGGCTTCGAGGCGTCCGTTGCTCAAGTTCAGCTCGATCGCCGCGAGCACGCCAGCCTTGTGTTTTCGGATCGTTCGCGCGAGCTTGACGAACGGCTTCAGCCGCGAGCGAGATGCCCATGCGAGCCACGCCTCGAGGCGCTCGGGCGCTTGCTCCTTGGGGAGCTTGTAGAGGTAGCGCAGCTCGCCGTAGAGCAGGAACGCGCGGTACAGGGGCTTGTTCGTGAGCACGACCTCGGCGAGCTTGAGCAGCTGCTTGGCGATCTGTTTGGCGGTGTCCTTCAGCAGCCTGTAGCGCGTCCCTTTGAGCCACTTGCCGCCTCGGTGCCGGAGCGTCCGTGCTGGTTGTACTCGTCGCGGCGGACCTGGTCGGCGGCCTTGCCAGCGAGCTGTACCACGTGGAACGGGTCGAACACGACCTGCGCGTGCGGGACGCCGTCCTCGGCGCGGATCGCCTTCTCATAGCCGGCGGACATGTCGATCGAGACCGCCTTGATCGACGCTTTCTGCTCGCCCGTGAGCCCGGCGAAGAACGCCTGCAAGCTGTCGGCGTTGCGGCCCTCGGTCGCCCACACGATCGACCCGGCCTGATGGTCGACGACGCAGGTCAGGAACTTGTGCTCGGCGCCGTATGAGACCTCGTCCACGCCAATGAACACCAGTCCGTCCAAGCGGTGGCGGTCGAGCTTGTCGGCGACGACCCGCGCGAGGATCGTGCCGACCGTGCGCCACGCGATCCGCAACAGCCGCTCGACCTGCGTCTGGCTCATCTGCTGCGCCAGCCACGCGGTGAGATCTTCGAAGTCGCGCGTGTAGCGCGAGCCCGCCCTGGCCCACGGCACCCCCTCGTACACGTCCCCGCAGCCCGGGCAGTACAAGCGTCTGAGCCGGCACTCGATCACGCACCGCAAGCCGCCGAGATCCAGCGCCCGCCAGCGCTTCTCACGATGCTCCTTGATCTTCAGCCCGCGCGCGCCACAGCCCGAGCAGACAGGCTTCTTCGCGCGCAGCACGACGGTCACGATCACCGCCTCCTGCCCGAACGCCACATCCCTAACCCATGCACCCGGAAGCCCAAGCATCCGGTTCAATGCCGTCGTGACCCGCACGTCGCCCTCCTTCGTAGACCGCTGAACTTCGAACATCCAGCAGCCTGCCGAATCAGGGCGGCGGCGGGCCGCTCCACACGCGCGCAACCTGCGAGACCTTCACGCCGGGCCACGCTCAGCGCGAGGTAGCGCAGCCGCGCGCCGCGCGTCAAGCGGCAGCTCCGGATCACCAGCCGCCCGCCCAACACCAACGTATGCAGGAGATCCGGCCGCTTGACCCGGGCTTCGGCTCCGCTATCTGGCAATGATCGCCGAGCAGAGCCCGGCACTCATCAGATTACGACCAACGACCCCGGAGTCACCCCCAGACGAGCAGGAGTCCCGATTAAGCCATCGCTCCAACCGAGCAGCGCGACAAGGACGGACGGCACGCTGGCCCCTTTGATCGATTTCCACCAGTCTGGCCTACGCTGAGCACCTGGGAGAGCGCGCCGAGGTCGAGCCGCGAGAGGCTCCCTTCGTGGCGGAGCGGTAGCCGCCACCGGCGGCCGTTAGCTCGGCGCCAGCAAACGATCGGGTTGAAGCAGAAGTCCGAGGTGTGTCGCTCGGTACTTTCCCAATTGAGCAGACCGAGCAGTGACGACTTGGCGTCCGGGATCGGACCTTGCATATGCAGACGTTCGGGTGCCGGGGGCCGACAACCCGCACGAAGCGGCTTCCCCTTCCGGACAGAACCGGCCACGCCGGCCGGCCATGCCGGCCGTGTCCCGAGGCGGCCGGGATCACCCGCCGATCGCCGGATGCAGGGCCAGCACCCCGCCGTGCAACAACGGTCGCCTGCCTATGCAGAGCTGCTTCGCCGCTTCCCCACCAAGGGCCCAGCTGGCTAGGTCCGATGATTCGTCTCCCGCGATCGAAATGTCGCCAACGCGATTGCTCGACAGTGGGCCAGGGGAAGATGAAGGCAATCGTGCCGAGACCTGCTGCCGCGTGCTGCGGGGTCTGATCCTTATGGCATCGTCGTGTTCGGCCGTCTCATGACACCGGCGCTAAGCGCTGTAGGCCCCGACCTCGTTGTAAAGCCTGATCAGCAAATTCGCCGTGCCGTGCAAGTGATGAAGGGGTTCGCGAACGTTGGGCAACTGCTCAAGACGTTGGCGGTCCTCCACGGGTTCGCGTTTCCACGATAGCCGCGATCGAGGTCTTGTCGGCGGTCTCGAGAACTCGTGCCGACACGAACCCGGGATCCTTGACGATCTCGCCGAACATCTCATTGAGACGGCGAACCGCAACAGCTTCCTAGGCCGACGCGCAGATCGCCCATGTCGTCGTGCTCAGCCTGAGTTAGATAGATAGCCCATTTGGGCGAAGCTGCCCGTAGATGTGAGCGGTGTTCGCTCTGCCAGTTGGGGCATGTAGTCGTGGAGGAAGACGCGAGCGACGAGCTGTTGGCGTGAGGAGACCCCGGTCTTGTCGAACAGGTTCTTGATGTGGTTTTGGACGGTGTAGGGGGAGAGCACGAGCGCCTCGGCGATCTCTGGGTTGCTACGGCCTTGGGCGATCGGGGTGGCGATCTCGCGCTCGTGCGGGGTGACGCCGTGCGCTTCGAGGCGGATGGCGGTCGACTGCGGGCTGGGAGTGCGCTCCAACACGATCGCGACCCTGCCGTCAGCGCGGCCGTCAGGCGCGAGGCGTGCAGGGTGATCCAGGCCGACGGGGTCGGGACCGCGACGACATCGGGTTCTCCCGCGACGGCGTGCGTGCGAATGCGGGTGAACGCGGCGAGCGCCCCCATCGGCGTCGGTTGGGCTGCCCCGCCCCGACCTGGCCACCGACACGACGCACGATGGCCAGCGCCCACCGCGGGAGGGTCGGGCGCTGTGTCAAGGAATCGTCCGCTGCGGCGCGTGCGGCGGGCCATGACGCCGACGCCGAGGCTGAGCTCGCCGAGAGTGGCCGTAGACCACATCAATGCGCAGATCGTCGACCAGCTCACCGACGCCGGGTGCGCACCAGCACCGGCCTCCCGTTCGACGAGAAGGCCGTGAGATGGCTGCGTTGGCGCTACCGGATCCTGACTGCGCCCAGCCAGCTGCTCCACGATGGCGAACTGACCGTCGCGCAAGTCGCTGAGCGCCTCTCCGTCTCGTCCGGCGTGATCTACGCGTGGATTACCACCGGCAAGCTCGCCGCGCGCCGCGGGCCCGCCAACCGGGCTCTACATCCCGTTCGACGCCAGCGTCGAGCAGGACTGCCGCCAGCGGGTCGCGAACTCGTGCCTCGGGCGAGGATGCGACTTGAGCACACTCACCGCTCTGGCCTTGAGCTTCGCTCTCGCGTGACCTACAAGTCGGCTGGGACTTCGCGGTTTGTCTTGCTCAAGAACCTTGCGTGAATGTAAGCGATCCCCCAAAGACCACACCGGCCGGATTCTCGCTGTACGTACAGATCGTCCCGCAGACCCCTGAAAAGGAGGGCGGGCCATTCTGGCCGACTATCGTGATGTAGTTATATCCAGGCTTGAGGAACGCCGAGATGTCGAACCTCGTCAGAGAGCTCTGAGCTTGGCCCGCGAGGCCCACGTCGGTGATGCTTCCGATCGAGCCTACGACCCGACCATTGACCCGGAGCTCAGCGAAATCGTCGGCCCCTAGGGTCCTTGGCCCTAGAGGCCGTGAAAATCAGGTCAAGTTTTCAGTTTTCAGGCGGCGAGTCCTTGGCGTTTGGCGTAGTCGTCGAGCAGCGGCTCGGACGTTGTCGAGTGTTCGGTGTAGGTCGCGGGAAGTCGGCGGTCGGATCGGTCGCTGACGCGAGAGCTGGGCTCAGCAGTCGGGCGTGGGTTTGGGTGAGCACGATCGCGGCTCGCAGCCCGTCCTCGGTGGGGAGGTAGCGGTTGGTGTGCGGGATACGTTCGATCAGGCCGTGGGTGCGCAGTCGCCGCAGGTCGTAGGTGGCCTGTCCGGCGGTCATGGCGCCGGGGAGGAGTCCCAGCAGGGGCGCGAGATGCGAACGCAAATCGCGGTTGGTGAAACCCCGCACGGACAGGCGGAACACGGCCAGCAGCGAGAGCAGCGCCATCGCGCGAGCGTCGCCGAAGCGCAGCCCGGCGACCCTCGTGCGGCTGTCAGCGACGGTGACTGGGTCGGTGATGTTGTGCAGTGCCCGGGCGGCGGCGATCGGGTCGTGGCCGAGCCGTTGTGTGGCGAGCAGGCGCCGGTTGGCTTAGAAGCCGACCTGCCGCAGTGCGGGCAGGTTCCTCAGCCGTTTGCCGATCGCGAAGTCCCGGGTGTCGTTGATCGTGGTTTCGGTTCTGATCGCTCGTCTGGAGCTTGTGGTACTGCTTGATCTTGGAGTGCTTGTAGTCGACGTGGATCGATGGGGTGACCTCGGGGGTGAGCACGCGGGTGCGCCACCGCGAGGGGGTCGGGCGCCGGCCGCGCAGGCGCACGCGGCGGTCGAAGATCAGGCTGGCCTTGTCAGGCCGGCCGAGGTCGAGGTTCTCGCGGATCAGCTGCTCGAAGAACACCCGGCCTGAGCGGGGGCGGTCGAGCACCTGGGTGAGGGAGAACTCGGCCTGCAGGATCGAGAGCTCATAGCGGTAGCCGGCGCGGCGGTCGCGCGCGGTGAACGGGTGCGGCACCCGCGCCAGCCAGCGGCGAAAGAACGCGTCGATCTTCGCGGCCGACAGCCGGTCGCAGATGCGCTGCAGCGCGTCCGGGTCATCGCAGTCCAGAAAGCCGTTGTCCAGCGCGGTGAACGCGATCCCCGCCGCCTCGGCCTGGCGCTGTGCCCAGTGATGGCCGTTGAAGCACAGCTTTGCGCCGTACGGGAAGTAGCTTGAGAACTTCACAAAGAACGGGCCGAAGTCGACGTCCAGTCCGTAGCAGTAGTACTGGTTGACCAGCGCGCTGGCGCGCACGATCCACGGATAGGTGGCCCCCGTCTCTGGGTTGCGCCGCTTCTCGGTCCGGAACGTGCTCGTCTTCTCCTGCGCCACCCCGACCATGTAGATCCCCTCGACCTCGGTCAAACCGCGCCAGATGCTCGTGGGCGACATCGTCCTTTCGCTGACCCTTCTCAAAGCGCACCACCGGGATCCCGCGCTCGGCTGGCGAAGGCGAGGATCGAGGCGACGAACTGCTTGCTGATCGGGTCCGCCAGACACGTCGACGCAAAGCTCGCGCCGCGGTGGTGGGTGAAGAACGAGGCCACCCCGCCCGGATAGGTCAGCTTGCGCACGTACGCGTTGCAATACATCCGATCGATGCACTCCAGCTCGAAGACCACGTGCTCGCCCAGCACATCCGCGGCAGACAGGGGTACGCTCATCACCAGCTCCGGTCGTCGGGGTCCACGCCCCCTCGGGGGCACCTACCGCACTACGCGGCTCATGACCGGGACGGCCAGCCCGCCCCGAGCGACCCGCGACCGGAGCCTACACCACCACGCCAAGCCAGCGCCCGGGTCGTCTACCAGCCGCCGGCGCACCCCACCGCAGCCACGGGCCGCCGGCGGCACGCCTCGTCGGGCTGGGGCGAAGCCCCGTTAGGACTAGGTATACGCTCCCTGCCGTCGGGTGGCCAGTTAGCACTCGACTTTCGCAGTTCATAGGCCAGCTGCGGCCCATGCTTGCTGGACGTGCATGATTTCCCGTGGTGTGGGGGTTCGACCCTGTCCCGGGTGATATTGGGTGGCGATGATCACGCGGCGGAGCTTGGCGAGCATGTCGGCGAACGATGGGGCGGTCTTGGTGAGGTACCAGGGAGCGCGTTGGCGGTGCTCTTCGACGACGTCTGGGTGATGCCCGCAGACCGCGTACCAGATGATCGTCAGCGTCATCGCGAGGAACTGGAAGGGGACGGTCCGCTCGACGGCTTTCTTGGCGCGGTTGCGCGCATCGCCGACGCCGAACAGTTCTTTGCCGTCTTCGAAGGCGACTTCGATCGGCCAGCGGTCTGCGTAGCGCTCGACGATCTCGGCGGCACTGGCGTCAAGGTCGGTGGTGATCAGCGCGAGCTGGTAGCCGGAGGGCTTGCGCTCGTCTTTGACGAGGATCACGCGCGCGGGGGTGTCGGGGCCGAGCGGCCCCCACAGGCAGTCGATGATGGCGAGCTTGAGCGTTTCGGTCTTGCCGTAGCGTCGCACGGCCTGCTCGACCCACTCGGTGGCAGGGTCGGTCGCGAGCTTGGCAAGCGTGGGGAGTCGTTTGCCCCACTTGCGGGGCCGGCCCTGCTTGCCGGAGCGCGGCGGTTTGCGATCGTAGATCGCGCCGTTGGAGCGCAGGCGGGAGGTGATCGTGACCCGGCCGGGCAGACCCCGCCAGGCCTCGGTTGCGTACGCGGCGTCACCGACGATGTCGATCCTGCGATCCGGCAGGCGGGCGGCGAGCAGGTCGAGCATTTCCCTTGCCAGCTCGGGCTTTCCGGGCCGCTCAGGATCGCGCTTGTCCTTCTTGGCGAACTGTTTGCGCCTGGGCTGCCAGCAGCGGAACAGGATCGGCAGGCAGACCGATCGCTCGAGGAACGCCAAGCGCACCACGATCCCGACCACGACCCAGTTGTTGCCCCACGCGACCGCCGCCTTGTCGGAGTTGGCGGTCGCGTCGTGATGCCAGAAGCAGGCGTGGATCTTGCGCCCCAGACGATGCAGCAACGTGTCGTCGACCGCCACCAGCAGCGGCGCGCCGGGCGCTGTCAGCCGCTCGGCGATCAGCTCCGCGAGGCGCAGCCCGAGCTCATCAGCAGACCAGTCCGAGAGACTGAAGAACCGGTGCGCGCGGCAGTGATGCCAGACCGCCGAGAGCCGACAGCCGACCAGCATCCCTGTGACCGTACGCAACCCGGTCTGCGAAATCTGGCCCACAACCAGCGCGCAGAAGGTCTGGAACGTGGGGCGAGAGAAACACGGCGCGAACAGGAGCAGAAGCTCATTCAGCGAAGATGGGACGCAGAGCATCGGCGGCAACCCCCATGGGCAGCCGCGACGGGCCTCCCACCCGACCGCGGAAATGGTCATCGAACAACCACCGCTTCGGGGAAGCCGCCGATGCTCCTTCTGCGTCCTCGCGCGGCCGACCGCTCAACAGCCCCGACCGCTCACCCCACCGCGCCTACCGACCCACGCCCCGCGCGCCCGTGCCCCCCTCCCCCTCAAAAGTGCAAAAGTCGAGTTAGCACGAAGCCTTTCGAAAAGTAGAACTTGGCGAACTCGGCGGGCCCAGTGCTGCCAGTAATTCCGGGTGCCCAGCTCCATACTGCGCCGGGAATGGCGGAGAGGTCTGCAAGCCACCCGGCCGGATCACCATAAATGACGGCATCCGCTGGACAGTTTGGTGGGACAGACTGGTTCAGGCATACCGCCTGCGCGGACCCCACGAATCCGCGGCCGTTGCCCTGACCATTAGCCGCGGGGCCCGGATCTTGCGAAAAAACGCTCCACGCCCGCCCGGACGCGAACGTCACGGTGACCGATCTAGCAGACGCGCCCGAAGTGATGACTGCGCTGACCGATCCGCTGTTATCGGCGTAGCACCCGGCTGGACCAGAATTTGGGCAGTCCGCCCCTGTGGCGCCGACGTTTGTGGGTGGTACGTCGTTGGCGGTCAGGAGAAGCTCACCGGGCCCATTGACCACCGTCGGTCCGGTTCCGATTGCCGACCAGGTCGTCCCGTTGTCAAGGGAGCCGACGAGGGTGCCTGCAGGAGAGCCCGGGACCTCGTAGTCCGGATTAAAGAAAAACCCGCCGTCGGGGCGCAGGCGTTCAGGTGGTGTCGTGGTGGTGAGCAGGATTCCTTCTGGATGGATGGAATCCTGCGGTCGTGGATCGGATCGAGGCGGAAGCGATCGCGGTGGCTGGTGGGGAGCCTGCACGGGCGCTGGTTGTCCGGCTGCTTGATGCGTTGGACGAGGTGGCTGGGTTGCAGAAGCGGTTCGAGGAGCTTGAGCGGCAGGTGAACCGCACCTCGCGCAACAGTTCGGTGGCGCCGTCGTCGGATTCGCGGTTGACGCGACAGCAGCGCCGTCAGTTGGCGCGGGAGCGCGCGAAGAGGCAGCTGGAGCGCGAGCGGCGCGAAGCGCGCAGTCAGGGCGGGCAGCCGGGTCATGAGGGTTCCAGCCGGCCGCCGGCCGAGCCGGAGCAGCTGACCGCCGGGCCGTTTGACTGTGTGCCGGGGCGGTGTGGGTGCGGGCACCGGTTCACCGGCGGCGAGGAACGCGTCGGCGATCCAGTCGGCCATCAGCAGTGGGAGCTGCCGGTGGTCGTGGCGGAGGTGCGCGAGTGGCGGCGGCTGCGGCTCGAGTGCCCCGATTGCGGCAAGCCGGCGCTGGCGGAGCTGCCGGCGGGCGTGTCGTTGAGCGCGTTCGGGCCGCGGTTGCACGCGCATGTCGCGGTGCTGGCCGGGGTCTGCCGGCTCTCGCGCGAGAAGATCGTCGAGCTGCTCGGCGAGTGCTACGGAATCGAGCTCAGCACTGGTGCGGTCGATGGGATGCTGCGGCGCGTCAGCCGCGTGCTGCACGACCCGTGGCGCGAGCTGCACGAAGCGATCAAGCTCGCCGAGGCCGTGCATGCCGATGAGACGACGTGGCTGTGCAAGGCCGATCCGTGCTGGCTGTGGACGGCTACCACCGCCGCGCTGGTCTGCTACCGGATCGACCCGCGACGCACCCAGCAAGCAGCGAAGAAGCTGTTGGGCGAGAACTTCGGCGGGTTCGTCACCTCCGACCGCTACGTCGGCTACCACTGGCTCGACGTTCTGCAACAGCAGCTGTGCTGGGCGCACGCCGTGCGCCAGCTGACCGAGCTCTCCGAACGTCCGGGCGCGCCCGGCAAGCTCGGCGCTCGGCTGCTCGACATCGCCGGCCAGGTGTTCGCGATCCACCGCGAGCATGCCGCCGCGCTCGCCGGCGCCGACGATCCCGAGCACCCGGCGCTGGTCGCGCTGCGTGAGCAACTCGCGCCGTTGCGCGAGCGGTTCCGCGGCCTGCTCGATCAAGGCGCACGCGGCCGCCACCCCAAGACCGCCCGCTTCTGCGCCGGACTGCTGGAGGAATACCCCGCGCTCTGGACGTTCAGCGAGGTGCCCGGCATCACCCCGACCAACAACGACGCGGAGCGCGCGATGCGCGGCCCGGTCATCCTGCGCCGGATCTCCGGCGGCACCCAATCCGAGCGCGGCAACCGCTGGATCGAACGGATCCTCTCCACCCTCGAAACCTGCCGCCGCCAAGGCCGATCCGCATCCGAGTACCTACACGACGCAATCGACGCCAGCCTCCACTCCCGGCCGATCCCCACACTGGTTCCTGGCTGACGCAGCACCGTCACCCGAACCCCGAACCGGGCGTCCCGAGTTACAGAAGGAATCCTCGCTCACGTACCGACACCACGTGAACGGCTACGTCGGGGCCACTGGAGCATTGGAATGAAAAGGTACAGACCGACCATGTCCCGCTGGCGCTTATAGTCACGCTCTTACCAGTGGGGATGAAGACGCCCGAGTCCGTGAAGTAGGTGGACCCACCTGTTCCGGCGGCAGGCACGGAGACAGTCGAAGTCGATGCAGAGGCCGAAGGCGCCCAGATGCCCACTGCCGCAAGCACGCCAAGCAAAGTAACAATTACTCTATGTCGCGAGCCTGACACGGACTCCCCCTTTGGAATGTAAACTCGAAAGCTTGCGCGCCTCATGGACGCAGCTGCTTCTCGGACTGTGGCGTGCGTCATGGTTAGAGACCGGTCCGCGACGCCTGCCACGGGGTGCTCCGGAAACCCAGTGCACCGACGCGGCGGAGATCACGGAGACGCAAGCCTGCCAGGCGAGCGTCACCGACCCGTTACTGGCGCGTCACCAGCGGCGATCATCTCGTCGGGTCAGCCGGCGAGGTAGGCCTCAAGCCACTCGCGGACCGTGGCGCAGACCTGGTCGGTGGTTGCTGCCGCGGTCACGATCTCCGCGCCCGCTGCGACGTCGAGCGTTTGGATGATCCGCGCCCGCAGCCCGTCGCCGTCGGACGGCCCGCCCTCGAGCCGGACGCGACCGACGAGCAGACCGGTGCGATACGACATGCGGCCATCATCGCCGCGCCGCGTCACTACAGCGTTATCGGCCGAGCAGGCCGCCCACCAACTCCTCCATGCGCACCGACGGCGCCAACCCCAACTGATCGTGTAGCAGACGCTGATAACGGCGGTACCCGCATAGGGCCTCCGCCTGGTTGCCCTCGGCGAGATAGACGCCGATCAGGCAGCGATGTGCGCTCTCACGCAGCGGCTCTGAGCGTATCGCGGCCAGACCCGCCTCGATCGCAGGCCCAAAGCTTCCTCCATAGGTCAGCCGCTCGCACACACGCTCAAGCGCGCGAGCGCGGAGTTCGCGCAGCCGCTCGCGCTCGAACACCAGCCAGTCGTCGTACCAGTCCTGCAAAAGGTCGCCGAACACCGCATCGCCAAGACCGCTGACGCCGGGCAGCTCCCCAGCGACCGCCTCAGGGGCGTCCAGCACACGGCGCGCCCACGCGGCCAGCACGCGCACATCCACGGCCACCCGTGACTCGAGCCGCAGCCCTCCGCTCGTCACGTCAACCAGCTCGTAGCCGGGGCGGCGCAAGCGCCACAACGCGGAGCGCAGGCTCCCGCACGCGTGGGCCTCCGACGATTCGAGCCACAGCGTCTCCGCCGCGTAAGTGCGCAGCACCGGCCGATCCCGCAACGCAACGAAGGCCAGCAGGCGCTGCGCCGGCATCGGCAGCAACACCGGATCGCCGTCCCACGTCAGCTCGAACGCGCTCAGAAGCCTAAGCCCGGCCCCCAATGGCTGCTCAATCGCCCCCGCTCCGGGTGACGGCGCCTCGACAGTGATCGCCATGACGACCTGCTTCCCGGTCCCCTCGACCACCGTCAACCATGCGGACGCCGGAGTCCCTATCGATGACTGACAAACGGGCCTGCCCGACCCGCCGCGCGAGGCGCGACCCATCGGCCCGCACACCCCGAAAACGACTCAGGAAGAACGAGTCGGCAAGCCAGCGGTCGCCACAGATCTCATCCTAAACCGCGCCGGACAATAGGGCAAGCCTGAATCCCGGACGAAGAGACCACTACCGTTGCCACAGCTTCGGTTGTCGGCGAGTTCGCCGCCACAGACCATTGCTTTGTGCGCACACCGAGCATGTGTCAGATGCCGCCGTTTGAGCGGCGTGCAGTACCGTCCTGAGACGAGAGCAGGGCTCACCTGCACCGATCACCGAGCCCTCCTAATCGCCAATCTCGAGCATCCGGTGCTAGCCGCGCCTCGGCAAGCACCGGCCAGCGAAGCAGAGGTCAACCGTGCGGGTGGGCCGAGTCCTGATAATGGCCAGAGACTGCGTCGGCTAGCTGCTCGCGTTCGGCCCAATCTCGACCGCCCCGATGTTGCCATCCGCGCGATCGCTTTCGACGTTCCGTCGCGTCGTGTCGCGCGAGCGCAATGGCGACAACGCGATCGCTCCGACGTGCCTGCGTGTCGCCGAAAGCGAGGCCCACGAGAGGGCCCGCAGAATCTGGGGTTTGCGTAGGCAGAACACGCCTCGGAGGACCGAGTCAGCCAGCTCCCGGCAGCGACCGCCGTACTCGGAATTGGGCGATTCCTCGCGTCCCGCCGAAGCGTCGCCAACGCTGCCATCCGCGGCCGGGCTCGGGGCCACGGTGCCGGTTTGAACGATCAGAGCGAGAGCAGTGGATTGCAGTCGTCGCCGGCCGGCGGTGATCGCTTCACGCCTATTGCGGTCACGGTGAACTCGTGACCGCTCCTCACAAGCAGTCGTGTCGAGCGGGCTGCTGCTTAGCCCAGGAGCAGCGGTCTCGCGGTATCGGCCTGGGGTGGCCGCATCTCGATCGGTGCAGCAGCGCGCATCTCCCTCGGCCGACTGCTTCTCCTCGTAGAGGGGTTGGCGGCCGCGATCTACGCTACAGTGCGAGCGGGCGGCACACGCCGCCGGCCGGGGCACAACTCAACATTTCGGGGGACATCACCCATGAAGCATCGTCTTCCGCCCAGACGCCGCCGCGCGGTGCTGGGCGCATTCGCCGTGGCGAGCGCCGCGGCGCTGTATCTTGCCGCGGGCGCGCAGGCGCACGGGCACCCTGGCCATTCGAGTCAAGGCAAGCACAGCCATCAGCACGGCCTGCGCGCCCTGTACGTGTCACCGAAGGGCGCATCGGGCCAGGCCGATAAGTCCTGCCGCACGGCGGCGTACTCGACCGTGCAGTCCGCCGTCAACGACGCCGCCTCCGGCGCGACGATCGTGGTCTGCGGCGGCAGCTATAGCGAGGATGTGGTGATCTCGACGCCGTTGAAGCTGCTGGGCCTGAACGGCGCGACGATCCACGGGACCAAGACAACGACCTTCGTCTGCGATCAGCTCGGCCCCAACGGGCCCGGGCACGCCCCGTGCCTGGCCGGGATCACGATCAAGTCAAGCCACGTGACCGTCGCCGGCTTCACCGTGGAGGGCGCCATCGGCGAGGGGATTCTCGCTACGGGTTCGCTGCAGGGCGGCTCGATTCATCACGTCACGATCGAGCAGAACCGCGTGGTCCGCAACGACACTGGCGGGATCCCGCCCACCACGAGCTCGGGGTATCCGCAGTGCGTTGAGGTTGGGGAGGTTCCCGGCGACTGCGGCGAGGGCATTCACCTGATGGGTGTCGACCACTCCAAGGTCGCGCGTAACTTCATCGCGCGCAACTCAGGCGGCGTGCTTTTGACCGACGAGTTCGGCCCCACGCACAGCAACCTGATCGAGAAAAACGTGATCACGAAGAACCTTTTCGACTGCGGCGTGACCGCGCCCGGGCATAACCCGAATGCGCTTGACAAGAACGGCAGGCGTCAGCCGAACGTCGCGGGCGTCTTTGACAATGTGATCCGTGCAAACGTAATCACCGACAACGGCACCCAGGGCGAGGGCGCCGGCGTGCTATTCGCCAACGCCTCCGCCGGGACCGGCTCCTACGACAATCTCGTGCAGGGCAACTTCATCGCCGGAAACGAGCTCTCCGGGGTGACGATGCACGCGCACACGATTGCCCCGGGCGCGTTCGAGGACCTGTCGGGCAACCGGGTGATCGCCAACACGATCGGCAAGAACAACGTCGGGTCGGCGCACGTCCCCGGCGACCCGCTCGACGGCACCGTCACCGACCCGGACACGACCGGGGTGCTGGTGTTCTCCGCCAGCGTGCCGGTTACAGTCACGATCGCCCACAACAAGATCGCCAATAACCACTTCGGCATCTGGCTCGGGGTTGCCGGACACGTGACGGCAACGCTGAAGGACAACCGCTTCCGCCACGTGGACGTGCCGGTGAATACCGTCTCCTAGCGCGGATTGCGCCAGCGCGGAAAGGGACGCGGGCCTGGTCGAGACGGCCGGGCCCGTCGTTTCTTTTGAGAGCAGGCGCAGTCGGCGCGTCAACGGCAGTGCGTTGGCGCGCTGCGCGCGTGAGGAGACCCCGACTACGTCAAGCCCCCCTCGTTGCGGGAGGGGGTGGCGCGCGGCCAGCGATCGCCGTCAAAGGCGCCGCTGCGCGGCTCGCTGCGCTCGGCCCTGTCGGGCCACTTGACTGCGCGGCGGCCGCGCACCAGGCGCGCGCCAGCGGCCACACCAAGAAGGAGGCTCGCCGGATCCTCAAGCGACATCTCTCGGATGTCGTCTACCGGCGCATGACCCACGACGAGGCCGCGCTCCTTGCCCAGCCCCTCCTCGCTGCATGACCGTCGGGTTCGTTCCGGGGTGACAGCGCCGTCGTGATCCACGGCTCTGGTTACACGAGTCGCTGGGCTCGCTGCAGAGGCATGCCCCGACAGTCGACGCCGACCCCCCTCGGGAACCCCCAGCGAGTTGCTCGTTGACTTCCGCCCCGCATGGCGATTGCGGAAGCCCCTCAGCCTCGGGCTGGCGCAGCGCTTCGGACGCGGTTCGCTACTGGGGATGAACGGTCACCTGGAGAGTTCCGCTTGGCTAATAAGCAAAAGTCGGCCAGGTGCCGGCTGCTTGCCGACTTCTCGCGAGACGGGAAGCACGAACTCTTCCGCTCCGTCGCAAACGGGCGCGTGATGGTCGGCACTTGGGGTCTGGACGACGACCAGCAATCTCATCGCTGTCAGGAGATTGCTGCTCGCGCCCGACGATCCGCAAGTCTGCGGCCCCGTCGCGCCGCTCGCCGAAAGCGAGGCGCCGCGACGGCGTGCAGAATTCGCGATCTGCCTACGCAGAGCCCGTCGGCGTCGACGGCGCTTCGGCTCCGCTTCGACGCTCGACGTCCGGCGCCCGCAGCGATCGAGATGTCGCCGTTGCGGTCGTCCGGCTTGAAGCTCTCGATTCACGAAAGCGCTCGTCCGCAAGATGCCCGGGTTCCGCCGTCTAGGACTGAGACGGACTGGGACGTGGATGGCCGTCGTGGCGTGAAAGCAGGTCGCGCGCCATCGAGGGCTCCTTCGCCCGACCACTGCGGCCCTCCTCCACGCTTCAGGCAGCGGCCTTCCAGTCGGACCGGCGCAGCTTGTGGAGCAGAAGCGGCGGGAGGAGGCCGACGAGCAGGGTCGCGGCGAGCAGCGCCAGGAGGTAGGGCACCGTGGTGATGTGTCCGAGTTGGCTCGGCGGGAGCAGGCCGACCACGCAGGCGGCTGCGGAGGCGAGCGTGCCGACGATGCAGATCACCGGCAGCGCGGGTGCGCGGTAGCCACGCGGGTGCTCCGGCTGTCGCCGCCGTAGGTTGATCGCCGCGACGAACATCAGGAGGTACATGATCAGGTAGACCTCTGTCGCCAGGGCGGCGAACACCCAGTAGGCGCGTGAGACCACTGGCACCAGGGCGTAGAGCACCCCGATCAGCGTGATGACGGCTCCCTGAGCGAGGAGTATGTGAAGCTGGACGCCGTTTGAGTTGAGCTCCTGGAAGTACCGCGGCAGGTAGCCACGCTCGCGAGCGATATCCAGCAGGCCGGTGGACGGCCCGGTGAGCCAGTCGAGCAGGCCACTGAGAGAGGCGACCACCAGCCCGACGGCGATGATCGGCGTCAGCACGCTCAGCCCGAAGTGATCGAGCAGGCTCTTGAACGCCTGCATGACGCCCGCGGTGAAGCTGATGTGCGGCGCGGGGACCGCGACCGAGATCGCGAGCGTCGGGAAGATGAACACGAGCAGGATCAGGACCACGGCCACGAGGGTCGCTTTGGGGAACTCCCGCGGGGCATCGCGCAGCTCGTCGACGTGGACGGCGTTGACCTCGACCCCGGCGTAAAGGAAGAAGCTGTTGACAATGAGCACAACGCTCGTCAGCCCGTGCCACTCCGGGAGCACGTGGTGAGCGTTCAGCGGCGCCGCCGAGGCGTTGCCCTGCAGGAGGTAGATCGCGGCCAGCAGGACGAGAAGCAGGCCCGGGACCAGCGTTCCGATGAAGATCCCGTAGGACGCCAGCCGGCCGGTGGAGAGCACCCCTCTGGCGGAGACCAGGACGGCCGACCAGAACAGGACGATGATCACCACGGTCGTGTAGAGGCCGCTGTGCGCCAAGCTGGGCGCGAACACGTACGCCAGCGTGCTCGCGACGTAGGCGAGCAGTGCCGGGTAATAGAAGGTCGTCTGGGCGAACTGACACCAGATGGCGACGAAACCCATCCTCGGAGAGATCCCCTCCGACACCCACTTGTAGACGCCGCCCGGCCAGCCCGAAGCGAGCTCGGCCGACACCAGCGACGCCGGCAACAGAAACACGATCGCGGGCAGGACGAAGATCACCACTGACGCGAGACCCAGCACGGCCGTCGCGGGCGTGGCGCCGAGATCGCCCACTGACCCCAGGGTCAGCATCGCCATCGCCAACCAGGTGAGCGTCGCCTTGGACCCGGCCGGCGAACGAGCCCGACGCTTGGCAGGGTGCGGATCCGGCTGCTCGGGTGTAGGTGTCATCTGTTTCGGGGGCTTGTCAGCGGCGCGACAGCTCCGGCGAGACATTCTCGGCACTCCAACCGCCAAGTGTCGCCGAACCCCGGCGTGGAACCCCGATGAGCCTGCGAGCGGCCGCGGCGCCGCCGTGCCGATCGGAATGCAGCAACACCGCCTGATCGAACGCGTTGTGCTGCGTCCCGCTCGCAAATCGCCCGTAACGCATCAACACCCGGGACGGGCGCCGGGGACGCCTCATCGCCAAAGCAGGGCTCGCCAGCCGCCCGGCCCTGCACTTCGCCGATCTCGAGATTCGCGGCGCCGACCCGAACCGCCGGCGAGACGGCCCGATGCGGCCATCACATCGTCGCCGAAGCGGTCGTGTGAGACGTGACGACGAACAGTGGAAGCAATCGTGCGGGCGCGACCCCCGAGTGGCGAGTTCAGCGGAAACGAGAAGCCTGTGGCGGGTCGGTTGATTGGGGGCCCTTCGCCCGCGGTCAAGCGTTCTAGCCCGGATCGTGCGGTAAGGACCGCGCCCCCGGGGTTCGGGGGCGCGGATACGTCCGGTTGAGCAGGGATTCTTGGATTGCTGAAGTCCTGAATCCCGAGCTTGGAGGTTCACCTTGAGGGTGATGCGCGATGGGCGCCCGGTAGCCGTAGATGTCACGGCGGATGGCACGGGTCTGGTGTCGCACGCGGGCAGCGCGTTGATTGCGCAGGTGAGTGACAAGCTTGGGCTGACGCGCGCGTTGTCGCTGCGGCTGGCGGGCTTGAAGCAGCGGCGTCGTGGCCATGATCCAGGCAGGGTGATCCGGGATCTGGCGGTGATGCTGGCCGACGGTGGCGAGTGCGTGTCGGATCTCGGGGCGGTGCGTGATCAGCAGCCCCTGTTCGGGGCGGTGGCGTCTGACTCGACGGCGTTCCGGGTGATCGACAAGGTCGCGGCGGAGCAGCTGTTGGGCGAGTTGAGCGCGGCGCACGCGCGGGCGCGCGACCGGTTCTGGAAGCTTCATGGCGTGCCCGAGCGGTTGACGATCGATATCGACGCGACGCTGATCACCGCGCACTCCGAGAAGGAGAACGCGGCTGGGAACTTCAAGGGCGGCTACGGGTTCCATCCGTTGCAGGCGTAAGCGGATGAGACCCGTGAGGCGCTGGGCGCGTTGCTGAGGCCAGGGAACGCCGGCGCGAACACCGCTGCCGACCATAAGACCGTGCTGGACATGGCGCTCGCGCAGATCCCTCAAGAGCACATCGAGAGCACCGAGATCCTGGTGCGCGCGGACTCTGCCGGCGCCACCCACGACCTGGCCGACCATTGCCATGAGGGCCACATGCGCTTCTCGTTCGGCTATGAGTTGACCGAGCAGGTCCGCGCCGCGATCCTCGAAATCCCCGAGGATGCTTGGGTTCCAGCGCTCGATCAGGACGGCTCGGTGCGCCAGAACGGTGACGTCGCGGAGATCACCGATCGGGTCGATCTGTCCTCCTGGCCCGAGGGCTCCAGGCTGATCGTACGGCGGGAGCGCCCGCATCCCGGCGCGCAGCTGTCGTTCACCGACCACGACGGCTACCGCTTCCAGGCGATCCTCACCGACCAGGACGACGAGGACATCGGGATCATCGAGCGCCTCCACCGCCAGCACGCCCGGATCGAGGATCGGATCCGCGACGACAAGGACACCGGTCTGGCGAAGTTCCCGTTCAAGGAGTTTGCGCTCAACGAGGTGTGGTTGGAGATCGTCATGCTCGCTCACGATCTGATCGTCTGGACCCAAGCGCTGCTGCTCTCAGGCGAGCTTCAGAAGGCCGAGCCCAAGCGGCTGCGCTACCGGCTGTTGCACATCGCGGCCCGCCTCGCATTTTCCGGACGGGGCGCCAAGCTCCACCTCCAACACACCTGGCCCTGGGCCACCGAGCTAGCCGCCGCGTTCGCGAAGCTCAAAGCGCTCCCAGCCGCCGCCGGCTGACCTCAGCCGGCACCACGACCACCAGCTCACCTTCCAGCGCCGCGCGCCCCGCGCCCCGCGCAGCATGCCCGCGGACGACCCCAAACCCGCAGGAGACGATGAGACGCACCCTCCACGATGCTGTCCGGTCAATCACACGCTGCCGGACAAAATCAACTGACACCCGACGCGCTCTCGAACAAGCCAATCACACCGTTACTGAATGATCGGGGCTAGCACCGCGCCTACCGTGGCTTCATAGGGCGTGTTGGAGAGAATTGCGTCAGCACGCCGATCGAGCGACGGAAAGGGAAAAGGATGACTGAAGAATCCGAGTTGAACAATGCGGCCGATGATGCAACGGGGCCGACCGGGGAAACCTCGGTCGAACACAACAAGGCCGTCTCGCGCCGGTGGATCGATGTGTTCAATGCGCGCGACAATACAGCGGAGACTGACGTGCGAGCCCCAGATTACGGGGGCTCCGAGGGTGATCGTAGGTGACTCGGGGGCTCTGGCCGGCTCGGGTTTCGGCGTCTGAGCAGGCTTTGTTCGCTTGTTGCGGGGTGCTGGGCGAGCGTTAGGGGACGCGCACAGGTTTAGACCGTAGGTTCAGGGCTTCTGGTAGTCCGAACTTGGAGGTCGTTGCCTATGCGCGTCACCAGCGCATTCTCTCGCTTGCTGGATCTGTCTGGGGTGTGGGTCCGGAAGGTTCGCTTCGAGCCCGACCGTGTGGTGGTGGTTTGCGTCTGAGTCAATGACATAGATCCCGGATTTCATTAGCCCACATCTGCGAGGCTTCCGGCACGATCAGTAGGAGGTCTTGATGACCGGGCCGGGACATTCAGCAGGCAGTGACGGGGGCCGTCGGAGGAAGCGGTTTCTCTCGCCTTCGCAGAAGTATGAGATCTGGCTCGCGCTGGTGCGCGGGGAAGTCTCGACGGTGGAGGCGGCCGATCGTGCGGGGGTGGATCGATCGACGATCGTGAAGCTGCGGCAGGTCGGTAAGCAGGGCGCGTTGGACGCGTTCGCGGCGTCCCGGCCGGGGGTGCGCCACGGCGGCCCGGACCCAGAGCTTGCGGCGGCGAGGGCGGAGATCGCCAGGCTGTCGGAGGCGTTGAAGGAGATGGGCGTGCGGTTGATGCTCGCGGAGGGAAAAGAGCGCTGGGACTGAGTGGCCGGGTCCCTCGCCGCGTCGACACGGCCACCAAGCATGAGCTGCTGGATCTGATCGATAAGGCCGTGCTGGACGGGTGGGATCACCGTCGCGCCTGCACGTACCTCGAGCTGGACGAGGGGCGGGCGTGGCGGTGGCGCCGCCGGCGTGATGACGGCTGCCTGGAGGATCGTAAGCCCGGTGCGGCGTTGCACGGGCTCAGACCGGTGGAGGAGCAGGCGATCCTTCAGCTGTTCGAGGCCTGGGGCGATATCGATCGTTCGCATCGCAAGCTCGCGCACCGCGGGAGCTACCTCGGACTGGTGTGGGTCTCGCCGGCGACCGTCCGTCGTGTTTTGGCTGCTCACGGGCTGGTTCTGAAACGACCTCGCCGGGTCCGGTCGGAGCGCAAGCCGTTCCCGGAGCGGGCCGATTACCGCAAGAACTCGATCTGGATTTACGACTGCACCCACTTCGCGGGCTGTCCGAACCATGCGGTGTTCGCGGTGATGGACCTCGTGACCCGCAAGTGGATCACAGAGCTCGTGAGCATCGAGGAGACCTCGACGCAGGTGCAGGTCGTGTTCATGGATGCGCTCGAACTCGAGGGGCTGCTCGAGCTCGTGGAGGCCCGCCAGGACGCCGTGCCCGCCGAGACCTTCCCCTTCGATGCCGCCGTTGATGAGCCCGAGCTGGCGCCGATCCTCTTGGCCGTCTCGGACAACGGGCCGCAGATGAGGAGCGGCTCGACGCGCGAGTTCATGGCGATGTGCGCGATCGCGCAACACTTTGGCCGGCCCGGAACTCCAACCGATCAGGCCTGGATCGAGTCGCTGTTCTCGCATGTCAAGGCCGACTGGCCGCACCTGGACCGCATCAAGGATCCCGAGGTGCTGCGCGCCGAGCTCGCCGACGTCCGCCGGCAATACAACACCGTGCGCCTGCACGCCGGGATCGGGTACGTCACGCCTGAGGACGAGCACGAAGGCCGCGGCCCGCGGATCCGTGCTGCCCGGAAACGCGGGCTCAAGCTCGCCCGGTGGGCACGAATCGCCTACCATCGAATCCAGCAATCCAAAGCCAACCGCCGGAGCCCCACCGATGTGGACTAATTCGCTCCCCGATCTGTGGCTTTAACTCAGAAACACCTCAGTGGTCACGGTCGTGTTGCGCGGTCGTCTCCTTCATTGCCCGAAGTGCTCGTACTCCACGCGCTATCGGGAGAGCAAGCAGCATCACGACTCGGTCTGGCGCCATCTCGATCTCGGCCGTTGGCGCCTGGAGGTTCACGCCCGGCTGCGGCGGGTTCGCTGCCCCGAGCACGGCGTGCATGTGGAGGGCGTCCCGTTCGCCCGCGACGGCGCGCGTTTCACCCGCGATTTCGAGAACCTGGTGGTGTGGCTGGCGAGCAAGACCGACAAGACGGCGACCTGTCGGCTGGTGCGGATCGACTGGCAGACGATCGGGCGGATCATCAAGCGCGTCGGCGAGGAGTTGCTCGACGGCGACCGTCTCAGCGATCTGTTCGAGATCTCGATCGATGAGGTCGCGTGGCGCAAAGGCCACCGCTACCTGACGCTGATCGGCGATCACCGCCGCGGGTGCGTGGTGTGGGGCTGCGAGGGCAAGGGGCAGGCCGCCGCCGATCAGTTCTTCGCCGAACTGGACCCCGAGATCGCCGCTTCCCCCTCCCCGTCGCCCCAACCCGCTGCGCACGCCAAGCAGCCACCTCAGACGCCAGAGCCCGCGATCATGGTCCCGTTCGGCCCGTGCCCAACCGTCGCCGCCGGCGAGGGGATCCCCGGCGCGTGGCTTCCGGCCGGCAGCGAGATCGACCCCGTGATCGTCGGGCGCGCCTCTCGGCTGACCGCGGTCTCGATGGACATGACCGGCGGCTACGCCAAGAGCGTCCGCACGCACGCGCCGCAAGCGACGATCGTGATCGATAATTACCACGTCGTGCAGCTCGCGACCAAGGCGCTGGACGAGGTCCGCCGCGAGTACTGGAACGAGCTGCGCCACGCCGGCCAGGCCGACAGCGCCAAGCAGTTCAAGCACGACCGCTGGGCGCTGTTGAAGAACCCCCGCGAGCTCACCGACCGTCAAGCCGTCACCCTCGCCGCGATCCGCGCCGGCGGCGGGAAGGTCGCGCGCGCCTGGGCGATGAAGGAGATGGTCAGAGCGATCTTCGCCCCCGGCCTCACCGTCGAGGCCGTCGGCGAGCTGCTCGACCGGCTCCTGGCCCGCCTCTCACGCTGCCGGCTGCTGCCGTTCATCCGCTTGGGTAAAACGATCCGCAAGCACCGACAGGGCATCCTCGCAGCCCGACGGCTGAAGCTCAGCAACGCCCGGGCGGAGGCGCTGAACAACAAGGCCAAGCTGACCGTCCGCCGCGCCTACGGGTTCCACTCCGCCCGCGCAGCGCTCGCCCTCGTTCACCTCACCTGCGGACCGGTCACACTCACACTCCCACACGAACAAGCGTTCGCGTAAATCCACCTACGATTATGCCCGGAGAGCCAGATTACGTCGCCCACGCACCCGCGAGCTTGGAGCCTTCCCCGCTGACATCCGAAGCGTGGACCCGCTTCCTTGGCGGATTTGTCGAGGGCTTCCCTGACCTGCGCCTCACCGTGGAGGACTCGGTCGGGGAAGGCGACCTCGTAGCACAACGGGTGCACTTCGAGGGCACCCACACCGGACGCTTCCAGGGACTTCCGCCGACCGACAAGAGGGTGTCTTTCTCCGGCCTGGAACTAAACCGCTTCGCTGACGGAAAGGTGGTGGAGCACTGGTTCCAGCTGGACGCCCTCGGCCTGCTTCAACAGCTCGGCCTCGTTGTCGTGCCCGGCCCACGGCTGCTGCCGCGCATACTCGCTGATCAGCTCAAGAAGCTGCGTGGCAAGCGCTGAATTCAGGCGCGGCCGGTAGTTCGAGGCTGTGCACTGTCCTCGCTATCGCGGTCGAACTGCTCCGAGGCCACGAACCCGGCAGCTATCGGGCTCCTCGACCGAGCGGGACGCTGCCCCATCGGATGGTCGCCAAAGCGATCACCCGACGCAGGCCGGCAGGAGGGCGGAAGCGATCGTGCGTGACGGCCACGAAGCGTGCGGCAAGCAGACCTCCTGGCTCGCGCTGGTGCGCGGGATGAGTGCCCCGGATGGCTACGAACAGATCGCCAACGGAAGAATCTGGAACGCTGGCCCCACGATTCCGGGCAAGAGAGCGGTGACCGCCTCGCTACTAATAATCACGTCGTCCTCCACCGGCTGCTCTCCGGCTGACGCCGCATCGTCCTGTTCTGACGACCCATCGTTGGTCCCGCATTGCCCCCTGCAGGTTGTTGTGACGAAGCTATGCCCATCGCCTCGTTCGCGGATCGCTCCACAGCCTTGAGGTCTATGCCGCGGCCCATGGCGCCGAGTAGTCCGGCCAGGCCATATGCCGCGCTCTGAGCCAGCGCGGGAACCAGTGAGAGGACGGATCTGCGGTATAGGTTGATGAATTCACCCGGGGACCAAATCTGGCTGACCTTGCCAACGACGGTGAACCGAGAGGTATGCAGTAGCTCCATGGTCGGAGCCGACACGAATCGCTTATCGAGGGTGAGATCGGGGCACGCGGCTTGCTCGCTGTGATGTTCTGGTCGGGCGTGAGGCCGCTGGTGGCGCTGTAGCGATGCTGGGCGTTGTGGAAGCGCTCGAACGCGCCCGCACGTTCGGCCAGATGCCCCAGGTCGGCGAAGCGCTCCTGGCGAAAGAAGCGCTTATCGAAGGTGTCGTTGAAGTGCTCGATCGTGCCGTTGCGCCACGGCTCGCGGGGCGGCACGAACACCGGCGTTGAGCCCTGGCGCAGGCACACGCGCACGACCTCGCCCAGGCCGGTCGGGGACACGAACGGCCCGCCGTTGTCGAACTGGATCCGCTGTGGCACGCCGTGACGACCCCACAGCGCGTGCAGCGCCGCGAGCACTCGGCGATCGCCGCGGTCTTGCACGATCTCGATCCCCGCGTGATGGGACGCGACGTCGATCTGGTTCAGCGCGTGAAAGCGCACCCCGCCATCGAGGTGCCGCGGCCCGACGAGGTCGACCTGCACCACCTCGCCGGACCGCGCCGCGGCAGGAGCTGGATACGGGATGCCCTTGCTCGCCCGCCGGCCGGGACGCTGACGCTTGGTCGCGCCGGCGCGCTCGAGGATCTCCTCGATCGTGCGCTCGGGCGGCACGACCGCACCGAGCTTCGAAAGCTCCCACGCGATCGCTGGCGCGCCGACCTGCGCCCACGGGTTCTCCTCCAGTCGCTTGCGCACCTCGAGCACCTGCGCCTCGACCCCAGCCTCCGTCCGGTTCGCGACCCGCCTGGGCGCCCGCGAGAGGCCCTCCGCCCACCCCGGATCGTGCGGGTCATACCGCGCTGCCCACTTCGCCACCCACTGCCGCGTGCGGCCAAGATCCCTGGCGATCGCCCGCGGCGACTCCCCAGCCAGCCTTCGACGCGCAGCCTCGCCACGCAACACGATCTCAGCCTCATCCATCCAAACCTCCTGCGCTCGATCAACATGAGCGCACGAGCCTCAATCCAGGGTCGGATGGAAACGATGTGCTTGCGGCTCAACCCGCAGCCCCGTAAACGATGCGCTTGCGGTCACCGGTAAACGATGTGCTTGCGGCCGTCAGCTAAGCGGGCGGTTGAGGAACAGCGCCAGCGGGAGGCCGAGGAGAAGGCCGAGCGGCGGGAGGGTCGGTCATGAATGAGACGACTGCCTTGACTCCCGCTGTTATCGCCCTAGGAGGTGGCACCGCCCTATATGGCGGGATCTACTTGTATGAGCATCGCCGCGAGACGGCCATGCGCGCGTCACGCGAGACCTATTCGCTGGTCTTCCCGGTTGGCACCGATCCCGGGGCGGCCTGGCCGCTTTGCGGTCGCTGGCCGGGGCTCGGGCACCCGAGCGGGTCCCGATGGGTTCGTGTGTCCGTGTTGTGGCCGCCGCTTCGGCCCCGAGGACCTCGCGGCGCTTCCGCGGGAAGATCGCCGGAAGCTCGCACAGGTGCTTCTCACCGACACCGGGGCCCGGGGGATCGAGTTTCAGACGGTCGCGGCTTATGCCGAGCTCTTGCTCGAGACGCCGATGCTCTGGCGCACGCGCCGGGTCCGGGTCCGGGTCGCCAGTCAGCCGGTCGATCAGGATGCGCTCGACCGACTTGCGCAGGCCGTCCGTGCGGCAGGCGACGCGAAGGGGTGATGATCGCCACGCTCGGCGTGACGGCCCCTGTGTCCCCGCCGGCCGACGTCATGCTCGTGGACCCGGGCAACTTCATTGCCCGTATGGAGCGCTGCGCATCGATTGCCTGGCCGGGTCGGCGTCCCACGCCGGCTTATGATCGCGTCGAGGCCCAACGCGCCCTCGACCGCGACGCCTACCTGCTCGATCCGGTTGGCCTACGCTGGCTGCCTGCGCTAGCTCTGCACGAGCTATGATACCACCCGAACTGGCGGGACGAGAATTGGCGCCTGAGGATCTCTTCGAGCAGGTCGCCTTCCGACTGGTGACCTCGGCGTTGCGGTTCGGCGGCGAGCGCTTCGGCGAGTCCCGACGCGGTGAGCGTCTGCCCGACGCCGTCCTGCTCTGGCCAGGGTCGCAGCGTCTGGTGGCGTTGCTGGACTGCAAGGCGACCAGCTCCGGGTACACCATGGACGCGGACCACTTCCTGCGGTTTGCCCATTACGTCGAGCGGTTGCGTGAGGATGTAGAGCGCGACGGGTACGAGCTGCGCTACATGCTGATCGTGTCCTCCTCTTTCCCGGGGGCGCCTGGGCGCGCCACCCGTTCGTCGCGCGTGCAGCAGCCCTGCGCGAGCAGACGGGCCTGCAACTCGTCTACCTGCGAGCCGAGGACCTCGCACGCATCGCTACGTTCATCGAGAGTTCGGGCATGTCGCCTTCCAAACGCGCAGAACTCGACTGGGCGCAGGCGTTCGACCACGGCATCGTCGTCCCCGAGCACCTCGACGCGGTGGTGAGCGTCTGATGGGCACCTCAACTTCATTCCGCGCGCCGTCGGCCCCGAGGTGGCAGGCCTTCACGACCGCTCTCCAGCAGGGACTTCCATTCGAGCGCGTCCAGTCGGAGCTCTTCAACGCGGGCCGCGACTGGGAGGACGCGCTATGCGCTCCGGCGGTGGCTGCGTTCGCGGTGGCGGTCATCGACGCCCACGCGACCCTCTCCGAACGGCTCTCTGCGTCCGACCGCCCCGAGCACGCGATCCAGCAGGCACTCGGCGAAGCGCGAGCTGCCAGCCAGGCCGAACCGGCGTCCTCGGCCAGCGCCCTGGCCGAGCGCGCCTTCGTTGTGGTGATCACGCGCGCCGCCGCCGGCAACGCCTCCCTGGCCGGGCGACACAGAATGGAGCCGTGACATCCGCGCCTGGCTGCCCGTGCGTGACCCGGACTTCTGGGAGCAGCAGCGCCCCGCCATCGAGGGGATCTGGGGCGACCTCACCGGCGACCAGCTGCAGCTCCGCTTCGAACAGGACGACGCGCCCGCCGACCCTCCACGCCAATCACGCGATCCGCTGCCCGACCACGATTGCGTCGCGCTGCTCTCGGGAGGCCAAGACTCGTTCGTCGGCGCTCTGGCGCTACTGGACACCGGACGGCAGCCGCTGCTGCTGTCCCATAGCGCGAGCGGCGCGGTGAACGCCGCGCAGAACGCGGTCGAGGCGATCCTACGCGCGCGGGACCCACAGCTCAAGCGTGTCAAGCTCGGCGCCGGGAAGGCCCGCGATCGGCCATTCCCCGGCCTGGAGTCCTCCCAGCGCGGTCGTACGTTTCTCTTCGTCGGCGCGGCGGCGGTCCTCGCGGCCCTCGGCGGATCGGGAGAGGTCGTGCTTAACGAGAACGGGGTGATGGCCCTGCACCTACCCCTCACCGCCGCGCGCATCGGATCGCTCTCCACCCATACAGCCTCGCCTCCGATACTCGAGCGGATGGCGGCGCTCGCCTCGAGGGTCCTCGGGAGCAGCGTGCGGGTGGCCAACGAGCTCATCGGTCTCACCAAGCCCAAGGTCGTCGGCCGCGCAGTGGCGCTCGGGTATGGCGGCGATATGAACCAGACCGTGTCTTGCTGGCAGATGGGGCTCACGAAAGAATTAGTGGCCCCTTGTGGGTTGGGTGGATCGTGTAGTTCCAGTCTGGATGGAACTGGTCGCGGGCGATGTCCACGGCGGCAAGCTCTTGGTCGGTGACCTTGATCCCTTTCTCGTAGTGGCCGGGGTCCAGGCGCGCGTAGACCTTCAGGCCGGTGCTGGTCGTGGTCGCGCCGATCAGGTCGATGATCACCTGCAGGCTCTCAAGCGGCCGTCCGCGCCAGTTGAGGCTGACGTAGCTGAACATGCGATGCTCGATTTTGTTGCACTTCGACGTCCCGGGCGGAAAGTGGCAGACGCGGATCGGCAGCGCGAGCTCGTTGGCGAGCTTCTGCAGCTCGGTCTTCCACAGGCGCGTGCGGCTGGAGTTGCTGCCGCCGCCGTCAGCAGTGATCGTCAGGCACGTCGCTTTGGGGTAACGCTTCTGGCCGAGGTACTGCCACCACACGCGGATCGAGTTGACCGCGAACGCGCTTGTGTCATGGGTGACACCAACGCTGACCATCCCCTCGTTGGCTTTGATGTCGAGCACGCCGTACGGGATCGCGTGCCCCAGATCCTTGTCTTTGAAGTCGTGGCAGCGAACCTCGACCGGCCGCCCAGTCGGCTCGTATTCCCGCCCGACAGCCTTGAAATCCCCGACCAGCTCGCGCTTTTTCGCGTCTACGGATATCACCGGCTGATCCGCGGCGAGCGCCGCGCGTGTCGTCTCGTTGATATGCCGAAACTGCGCGTCACGGTCAGGATGATCCTTCCCCTCCCGCGTCTTGGAGTTCGCGTGCAACCGAAACCCAAGCCCCCGCAAGAGCTTCCCGGACGTCCGATCGGACACCTGATGTCCTGCCGCCTGAAGCGCACTCGCGATGTTCTGCAAGCTCTTCGAGCACCACCGCAACGGCGAGCACGGATCCCCACGCGTATCCGGATCCACCAACGCCTCAAACGCTCCCACCAGCTCCGGATCAGACTCCGTCAACCGCGGCCGCCCCGCACCCGGCCGACGGACACGACCCGCCTCGAGCCGTGTCCCCTCCCGCAGCTCTGCGATCCCACGCTGCACAGTGTTCTTGCTGATCCCCGTCGCACGCACGACAGCCGCGATCCCGCCCGGCCCACACGACCGAGCCTCCGACGCCGCCCACAACCTGCGCTGACGCTCGTTCAACTCCGGCCCCAACCCCCGATAACGCTCAACAATCTGCGATTCATCGATCATGCCCCCGCGATACGCCACCACAACCCAACATCCTGCCACAGCCCACTAATTCATTCGTGAGCCCTTACCGTTGCGGATTGGCCTGGGCGCGGAGCGCAGGCACAGGGGTGGGTGTTCGACGCAATTGCTCCCGCCGCCTGAAAGCTAAAGCCGGCTATGAGGAAGGCCGCGCCAATGATGCCTACGGTGCCGTCAGGCGTCTTGCGATCGATGAAGCTGAGCAGCGTGATGGGCAAAGCGCATAACCGGATCAGGAGTTGGTGCATCGGCTCGCCGACAAATGCGATGACCAAGAGGCCTGCGTATATCGTCCCGAGCACGAGAAGCACTTCGACCCAGAGAGCGTGATGCTCGAAGAAGTGGGAGTAGGCGCGATAAGCGTCCCTGCCGATATGCAAGCCGATCTGTTGAAGCAATAGGTCAACGAGCACGATCGGCAACGCTGCCAACAGCGCATGGAACAGAAGCCACGTCCACCACGGCGCAAGGACCCAGCGGCCGAGCCGGTCCTGGCGTCTCGGCACATACGGCTCATCCTCGTGCCACACGATTGGGATGGGTTGAAGCGAGCGGTGGACGGGCACGAACAGCCGGTCCCGGAGTGCCCGGAGGTTCGAAAGCTTTACGGCCTCAACTGCGACTAGGAGTGCTCCGATGATGTCGACCGACAGCCCAACTAGAGTCAGAGTAAGTGGTGCGACGCTCAGCACAGATGGAGGTGGTGCTGATGATCTCCTCGAAGGACGCAGCCAAACGCCCGAAGATTTCTAGTCACCGGGCGCCCACTGTCGCCATCGTAGCACGAGGGGGCCTCTCGATGTAATGATTTGGTTACCACGCGAGCGTCCCGCGCGCGATCACCTGCGGAGCCGCGGTCGGAGTGTACTGAAATGTATGAATCGCCAGTCCGTCTGCGCCCGGTCGGTACAAAGCCGCCATGTTCGCCACAACATCAAACGCTGGCACCAGATCCAACTTTGCACCTCCACTGCCAATCCCTAACACCATAACCCTGTCGGAATCACCCGCCCATGCGCCGTCGGCTGCCCTGGCCCGTGTAACAGAGCCCGACCAAGGCCATATGCTGGTGGCCGTGAAGGACCGCATGGACCCCAGACTTTGCGAATTCCCCTATCAACTCTCCAGCGTCGAGCATGATGCTCACAGGTCGATCGGGACTTGGCTCGTACGCGGGTTCGACCGGCAGCAGGTGATGGTGCAGTACCACCAGGTTGAATACTCTGCTCGCGATCAGCTCTCGCTGGCTTCGCTCGCCGTTGTCATCGCGAAATGCTTGCAGCCAATCGGCGGCGCGATGGCCGACATAGCCATACTCATAATCGGAACCTACTGACGTATCCGTGGGTAGTGTCACCGTCCGGGGAGGGGTGGGCAGAGCCCGCCGAGTGAGAGCATCGCGAGGGCGATGACGGCGCTTGGTGAGTGGTAGCCGAACCCGCGGCGGATGATCAGGCGGATTTGGGTGTTGATCTGCTCGACGCGCTGACGCGGCGTTTGAGAGTCCATTGGTGAACGCCGCCTCGACGCGTTCGCGCTGTTCTGTGATCCGGCGGGCGAGCTTTCGGAATGGCTCTAGGCGTGATCGTCGGGCCCACTTCAGCCACGCTTCGAGCAGTGTGAGGCCGTCCTCGGCGTCGACGCGGTAGATCTGCCCGAGTTGTTGGGCGAGGAGGTAGGCGCGGTACAGCCGCTGGTTGGTCTGCTGGATGCTCGAGAGCTGTCGCTGTTGACGCTCGGTCAGGTTGCCTGGGTTCTTCCATAGCGCGAACCGGGCGCCTTTGAGATCCTTGGCGAGCTGCTTGTTGCCGGCGCGTCTGGCTTCGTTCCAGATCTCGCGGCGGATCTCATCCAGCGCGTCGGTCGCGGCCTTGACGATATGAAACGGGTCCAGCGCGATCACGGCGTCCGGGCAGCGCTCGGAGACCGGCCGGGTGATCCACTCGGCGTCATCGCATGACACGAATTCGATCTGCTCGCAGCGTTCTTTCCCGAGCAGATCGAGGAACTTCTCGACCGTCTTGCGGTCCCGGCCGTACGCCGCCCAGACCAGCCGGCCGGTGTGATGGTCGACGACCACGGTCAGGTACTTCTGCCCTTTGCGGATCGAGATCTCATCGAAGCCGAGGGCCTTCAGGCCCGCGAATAGGTCACGTCCTTGCTTGGCCTCCGCGCTGACGCGCGCGCAGATACGCCCGACGGTCCGCCACGCGATCCGCATCAGCACGCAGATCGCCCCCGGATGGCGGCCGCGGTACGCGCCTGTTTGATGATCTGCTCGGCTTCGCGCCTGGCCTCAGCCAGCATGTCCTGGCGCTCCTTGGCGACCCAGCGCGCCTGCTTGATCTCCTCGGGAACCGTGGCGCGTATCTGGTCGAGGATGTCGTAGATTCCCTGCTTGTCGACCCGAACCTGGTTGGTGAGCCAAATCGGCTTGGCGGTGTGGACGAGATCGTCCAACGTGTCGATCATCACGAAGACGTCCATAACCAGCCCTTTTGTTCGGCGGCCAAGGTCAGGGTCCTCTTAAGTGGAGGGGATCGCGAAGTCGAAGATCGCCGACTTCGCCGGGGAGGCGATCGCCGCCGACGCAGCGGTGATGCGCGACATCGCGCCGTTGAAGCGGATCGCGCTGTTGGCGTGCATGGTTCATGTCGCGCGGACGCGGGCGCGTGATGATCTGGCGGAGATGTTCTGCAAGCGGATGGCGTCGGGCGCGAAGCTCGCGCAGGCTGAGCTTGCGGAGATCCGCGAGCGGGAGGCGGAGATCAGTGAGCGGCTGATCATCAGCTACCGCAGCGTCCTCGGCTGTCTTGACCCGCGCGGCGGCGAGACAGCCGCCGCGGCGGTGCGGCGGGCGCGTCGGATCGTTGAGGACGCGGGCGGGTTCGAGGCGCAGCTTGCCGAGATCGAGGCGGTCTCGGCGCATCACGCGGGCAACTACATGCCGTTGGTCGAAAAGCATCGCCGGCGTGATCGGGCGACGATGTTCGCGTTCACCAGCGTCGTCGAGCTGGAGGCGACGAGCGCTGACCGCAGCGTGCTGGACGCCGTCGAGCACGCGGTCGCGCACGCGCACCTGACCCGCGACTTCATCCCCGACCATGTCGACGGCGTCCGGGTTGACTTGTCGTTCGCCTCAGAGCAGTGGCAGCGGACTGTCGTCGATCGTGGCCATCCCGGACAGGTGCATCGTCGCCACTTCGAGGCGTGCGTGTTCACCTATCTCGCGAGCGAGTTGCGGACCGGGGATATCGCCGTCCGCGGGTCGCAGGCGTACGCGAACTGGGCCGCTCAGCTGCTGCCCTGGGAGCAGTGCGAGGCGCTGCTCGAGGAGTTCTGCGCCGAGACCGGCCTGCCGAACACCGCCCGAGCGTTCACCGACCAGCTGCGAACGAGGCTGACCGCACAGGCCGCGACAGTTGATGCCAAGTATCCGGAGAACACCGACCTCGTGATCGACCCCGAAACCGGAAAGCCTTCGCTCAAACGCCACCGTGCGAGCAAGCCGGCGGCGGGAGCGCTGGTCCTGGAGGAGGCTCTCAAGGAGCGGATGCCGGAGCGGACGCTGCTGGAGATCCTTGCCACGACGGCGTACTGGCTTGAGTGGTGGCGGCGGTTCGGGCCCGCGTCCGGGTCTGACCCGAAGCTCGCTGGGCCGCTGTTGCGCTACGTGCTGACGACGTTCACCTACGGCGCGAACCTCGGCCCGGCGCAGGCAGCCCGCCACATCCGCGGCGTCTCCGCCCACGAGCTCGGCGCGACGGCAGCCCGGCACTTCACGACCGAGAAGCTCAACCTCGCCGGCGCGGATGTCGTCAACGCGTATCTGCTGCTCGATCTGGTCAAGGCGTGGGGTGACGGAACCTCGGTCGCCGCGGACGGGACGCAGGTCGACACGCTGATCGACAATCTGCTCGCGGAGTCGCACATCCGCTACGGCGGGTACGGCGGGATCGCCTACCACCACATCGCCGACAACTACATCGCCTTGTTCTCGCATTTCATTCCGTGCGGGTTCTGGCCTGCGCGGCGTCCGGACTGCCTCAGACCTAAATCGGTGGGTAGTTGAGGCGGCGACGCGCAGCTTTTCGGTTAACTGTTGTGTTAACCAGGCGCTGCTGATAGCAGAAAGCCCCGCGTTT
This sequence comes from uncultured Solirubrobacterales bacterium, assembly GCA_963836065.1. Taxonomy (GTDB): domain Bacteria; phylum Actinomycetota; class Thermoleophilia; order Solirubrobacterales; family Solirubrobacteraceae; genus Palsa-465. The sequence goes on along the minus strand of CAWIII010000002.1, from coordinate 16,544 downwards.
GCGGGGCTTTCCGTCCGAACCGCGTGTCACGGTTCGGACTGTGCATGTTGATCCTGATGGTGAGTGGAGCTCACCCAGAGGATGATGTCGGCTAACCCTGACAGGGGGCCCGGACGGATCGAGTTCCGCGCCGACGATCCCTCGCTGACGCCGTACGCCGGGTTGGCGGTCTCCGGCGAGCTGTGCCGGAGGTTGCGGCTGGTGGAGCTGATCGACGCGGAGCTTGCGGCTGCGCGGGTGGCGCCGGTCAAGCAGCGGCGGCGGGGGCTGTCGGCGGGCGAGTTTGCCGTCGCGATCGCCGAGTGCCAGCTGGCGGGCGCCGCGTGTTTCGACGATGTGCAGGACGTGCGTGCGGATCGCGCGGGCGCGAGTCTGCGGGCGGTGGCCGGCACTCCATCGGCGCCGACCGCGCGCCAGTTGGCCTGCCGGTTCAAGCCAGGTCACATCCGCGCGATCGAGCGCGGGGTGGCGCGCGCGGGCAACGAGCTTGACCGCCGGCTCGGTCGCGACCCCGGCGAGGATCTGACCTTCGATCTCGACGCGACCGAGACCAAGGTGTTCGGGCGCCGCAAGCGAGGCGCCGGGCGCAGCCGCCACGGGCATCTGGCGTACAACTCCTACGTGGTTACGTGGGCTGAGCGCGGGCGGGCGCTGACCTCGGAGCTCAAGGGCGGCAACCAGGCGCGGATCAAGGCCGCCGAGTCGGGCCGGATGCTCGGCCGTGCGCAGCGGCTGCTCCCGGAGGGGCACGGGCGGATCACGGTCCGCGGCGACTCGGGCTTCTACTCGGTTGAGCTGATGATGGACTGCCGCAAGCGAGGTATGCGCTTCACCTTCTCGGCCACGCGCACGTCGCTGATGTGGTCAAAGCTTGCCGAGATCGCAGATGACGCCGGGACCGAGGCGATCGACATGGCAGGCGCGCAGGTCGCCGAGCTGCGATTCACCCCCCAGGGGTGGAAGCACGAGCCGTTGAGGCTGATCGTGCGCCGCGTCCCGGTCAGCGCCGAGGAGATCCAGGCCACCAGCCCCCGCGCCCGCCGACGCAAGACGATCCCGCCCCAGCAACTGCAGATGGTGCTCGACGGCGAGCTCTCATCCACCTACGCCTACAGCTTCATCGTCACCGACATCCCCCAGGACGAGATGAGCACCGCGGAGGTCGAGCACTTCCACCGCCACCGCGCGCAGATCGAAGAGCGGTTCAAGGACGCGAAGCTCGGCCAGGCGCTGCGGCACCTCCCGTCCGGCAAGCTGGCCGCCAACCGCCTGTGGCTGTGCTGCTGCCTGTTCGCGCTCAACTTATCCGCCTTCATATGCGACCTCAGCCCGGCGGCAGCCGCCTCCGGGCGAGCCGCCGATCAGCACGCCCCGCTCCGCCGGCACGCCAAGACGCTCAGGCGCATCCTGTTCTGCGTCCCCGGCCGGATCGTGCGTACCGCCCGGCGGACGATCGTACGCCTCGCCGAGGGCTTCCCGCACCTCGATCTCCTCAACGCCACCTACCACGCGGCGCTCGCGCTCCCCGGCCCCTAAAGCTTCGGCCGGCCCGCCCTCCAGAACACCAGCCCCGCCACGCCGTCCACGTCGGCGACCCCACAAACGCTCGCCCGCGCCCACGCTGGGCCCGCCGCCCACCCCTGACAACCACTTTGACGCGCTGACACCGCGTCTACGCCCGCGTGTAAGGGTTCACGAAAGAATTAGTGGCCCCTTTTGGGTTGGGTGGATCGTGTAGTTCCAGTCTGGATGGAACTGGTCGCGGGCGATGTCCACGGCGGCAAGCTCTTGGTCGGTGACCTTGATCCCTTTCTCGTAGTGGCCGGGGTCCAGGCGCGCGTAGACCTTCAGGCCGGTGCTGGTCGTGGTCGCGCCGATCAGGTCGATGATCACCTGCAGGCTCTCAAGCGGCCGTCCGCGCCAGTTGAGGCTGACGTAGCTGAACATGCGATGCTCGATTTTGTTGCACTTCGACGTCCCGGGCGGAAAGTGGCAGACGCGGATCGGCAGCGCGAGCTCGTTGGCGAGCTTCTGCAGCTCGGTCTTCCACAGGCGCGTGCGGCTGGAGTTGCTGCCGCCGCCGTCAGCAGTGATCGTCAGGCACGTCGCTTTGGGGTAACGCTTCTGGCCGAGGTACTGCCACCACACGCGGATCGAGTTGACCGCGAACGCGCTTGTGTCATGGGTGACACCAACGCTGACCATCCCCTCGTTGGCTTTGATGTCGAGCACGCCGTACGGGATCGCGTGCCCCAGATCCTTGTCTTTGAAGTCGTGGCAGCGAACCTCGACCGGCCGCCCAGTCGGCTCGTATTCCCGCCCGACAGCCTTGAAATCCCCGACCAGCTCGCGCTTTTTCGCGTCTACGGATATCACCGGCTGATCCGCGGCGAGCGCCGCGCGTGTCGTCTCGTTGATATGCCGAAACTGCGCGTCACGGTCAGGATGATCCTTCCCCTCCCGCGTCTTGGAGTTCGCGTGCAACCGAAACCCAAGCCCCCGCAAGAGCTTCCCGGACGTCCGATCGGACACCTGATGTCCTGCCGCCTGAAGCGCACTCGCGATGTTCTGCAAGCTCTTCGAGCACCACCGCAACGGCGAGCACGGATCCCCACGCGTATCCGGATCCACCAACGCCTCCAACGCTCCCACCAGCTCCGGATCAGACTCCGTCAACCGCGGCCGCCCCGCACCCGGCCGACGGACACGACCCGCCTCGAGCCGTGTCCCCTCCCGCAGCTCTGCGATCCCACGCTGCACAGTGTTCTTGCTGATCCCCGTCGCACGCACGACAGCCGCGATCCCGCCCGGCCCACACGACCGAGCCTCCGACGCCGCCCACAACCTGCGCTGACGCTCGTTCAACTCCGGCCCCAACCCCCGATAACGCTCAACAATCTGCGATTCATCGATCATGCCCCCGCGATACGCCACCACAACCCAACATCCTGCCACAGCCCACTAATTCATTCGTGAGCCCTAACCCAGTCAGCCCACGGTAACTGTCAAATCAGGATCGCACCGAGCGCAATCCGCCCTTACTCACCGAATTAGGTCAGACGCGGCTCGGCTGCAGATAGCACAACCGGTCAGTGCACCTGACGAGAAACCAGGAGCGCGCGCGACCGCGGGCCACTCGCAATGTCAACAGGCCTTGCGCCAGCGTAAGCGCGCACGGCCGTAGTGGGGGTACGGCCCGAGCAGATCGGCGCGCTTGGCTTGGTCGTCAACTGCATCGTGCTCTACAACACCATCTACACCCAGCGAGCGCTCGACCAGCTCACCGCCCAGGGATACGAGATCCAGCGCGAAGACATCCGGCGCCTATTACGCCGCGTGGCAATTAGTGCGTGGTTACTTGGCGTAGGCGACGTACTCGCCGTCGAAGTACTTGCTGACAATCTCACTTGTGCGGGTAGCGAGATACTCGACGGTGAGAATGACGAGCTTGGCGAGGTTGGATGGGCGGCGTCGCGCGACGTGGGTGTGAACGTCCTGGTTGAGGAGCTCGTCGGGGTTGAGCTCCGGAGCGTACGGTGGAAGGTAGAACAGCTCCATCCGCGGATGGTCCAGCAGCCAGTACTCGACCGCGGGAGACTTGTGGAAGGAGGCGTTGTCGACAATCAGGAAGATCTTGCGCTCGGCGAAGTGCTCGAGCAGCTTGTCGAGGAAGTCCAGGAAGCGGATCTCATCGCAGGTGCCCTCGAAGATCTCGAACACGAGCGTGCCGTCGGCACCGATCGCGCTGATCACGTTGGCCGAGAAACGCTTGCCGGTCAGCGGCACGACCGCGCGCTCGCCGATCGGCGCGTAGCTCTTGCCGGCGGTCTGCCCGGCGCGCACCCCCATCTCATCGCCGAACAGCATCCGCGCCCCTTCGCGCCGCGCGCGCGCCTGGATCGCCGGGAACTCGTCCTGGAGCCACGCCCGCACCCGCTCGGGGTCCTGCTCGAGCCACCGCCGCTGCGGCTTCTTGCCCGAGAACCCCCAGCGACGCAGGTAGACACCAACCGTCTGGCGGCTGAGCCCGATCCCGAACCGCCGCTCGATCAGCGCCTTGACGGCCTGCCTTGACCACAACACGCCGGGAATCTGCAGCTGATCGGGGTTCGTGCCCTTCATCAGTCCGATCAGCTCTGCCTGCTGGGCGTCGGTGAGCGCCATCTGCTCGCGCGAGCGCCGACCACGCCGCCGCTCCCTCAGTCCCTCAAACCCCCCGAGCTGGTGGCGCGCCATCCACAGCGACACCGTCCGCAGATGCACCCCCATGGCCTGCGCCACGACCGCGTGAGTGCGGCCCGCCAACACCATTCTCACACCCCGCTCACGCAGCGCTTCCCGAGTCTCGCCTGACACCCGCCTAGCGTCACTCATCACACAGTCAATACTATCATATTGACACACTCGAATGTACTGTTACCTGACGTACTATTTGCCACGCGCCGTGATATCACCACTCGGGCACGAGCACATCACCCTCACCGGCCGATACCACATCGCCCTCACCGAAACGATCCGCCGAGGCGAATACCGACCGCTCAAGACACCGGACCTCGCCGAACTCGCAAGCGCTTAGACCGGTTTTCTGCACCAACAATCCCCTGACCCCGTTCTCGCGATGCCACGTCATGTAAGGGCACTTCGGGCACTGAAGGCGACGACGGCGCAGCGCCACCGTGACCACGACACGCCGGGGCTCGAAGCGGACCTTGCGGACCCACACCCCGGGCAGGTCCAGCAGACGAGAGAATGCAGCACAGACGCGCACGCGCGAAGACCTCCAGCTCGAGGACCAGAACACCCGCGAGCCTACGGTGCAACTCGTGCGCGTCTCCCAAGACCCAGCTCGGACCCCAGACCCCGCAACCAGCGAAGAAAGCCTGCTCAGACCCGGAAAGCCGGGCCGATCAACACCCCAGAATCACCTACGATCACCCCCGGAGCTCGGAAATGGGGGCCATCCCCCATTGCTTCGCTCGGAGCGACGGCGGATCATTGCGCGGACTATCACGTCTTTCCGAAGGAGCGAGACATGACGACTACTCGGCAGGCGCGAGCGTCAACGACGCGTGCGAACGGGACAGAGCTGTTCTACGAGCTAAGCGGCTCGGGCGAGCCGCTCGTTCTCGTGCACGGCGCCTGGGCTGATCACCGCATTTGGGATCCGGTTGTCGGCTCATTGGCGGAGTCGTTTCGCGTGCTCGCATACGATCGGCGTGGCCACAGCGCAAGTGAGCGTCCGGCCGGGCAAGGCAGCGTGTTTGAGGACGCCGACGACCTCGCCGCCCTGATCGAGAAGCTCGATCTGGCGCCCGCCCACATTGCCGGCCTCTCGTCTGGCGCGGCGATCACGCTGAGAGCGGCGACCCGACACCCCGACGTGTTCCGCACCGTGATCGCACACGAACCGCCGTTGTTTCCCCTGCTGGCCGGAACCGAGTTCGAGCCGGCGTTGGACGAGGTGCAGCGACGCGTGGGCGCTGTTGTCGAGCTGCTTGACAGCGGTGATCATGAGAGCGCAGCGCGACTGTTCATGAACACGATCGCGTTCGGCCCCGATGCGTGGGAGACGCAGTTGACGCCCGAGATGCGCGAAGTGTTTGTCCACAACGCGCCCACGTTCCTTGGCGAGGCGCGTGATCCCGACCTAATGCAGATCGACCTCGACGCCCTTGCCGAGTTCACGAAGCCCGCGTTGCTGACCAGCGGGACGGACAGCCCCCCATTCTTCGGACCGGTCATCGACATGCTCGCGTCTCGGCTACCGAAATCACAGCGTGTCACGATCGAGGGCGCTGATCACGTCGCGAATCTCAGCCGTCCGGACCGCTACGTCGAGCTAGTCACGACGTTCGCCCAACAAGCCTGAACACGCTTCGCGACGGGGTCGCCCACGAACCGCAACGGCTTCGTAGCGACTCTAGCCGGGTCGTGCACGCCGCTTCTCCCAGCGTCGAGCTCTCGGAGCGCGAGTCATAACTCAACGCGTAAGGCGCTCCCACTAACCCCTGGCTTTGCGCTAGCAGAATCGTCCAGTCGCCTCGGCGCTGGCTGCACCTCCCGCCCAGCAGCCGGTCGTCCCGTGCCCCGCAGCCGGAGGACTGAGGTGTGCTCGACAAGGGAGCGGTCGCCAGATCCGACCCACCCGGCACGATCGCATCGCCCCCCGGACTCAGCTGTCTTCCCGCGCGCGGCGGATGGCCGCATCGCCCCGATGAGCCGCCAGCCGACCTTCGCGAGATGCACGTCATCGGCCGCGCCAGTGCTTCCATGGGCAGCGCGCTATTGGTTCGCGCGGCAGCGATCGCGCGGCGTCCGGCGTCGCGATGATCGCTCTTCACTCTCGGTCGGGCCCGGTGGGGGCGCTGGTAAGGACGCTGTCACCAGGGGCGAAGTAGCCCGGCTGGTGAAGCCGCGATCGGGCTCTGGCTGCTCGAGCTGCGGGCCGGAAGTCGGTGACAAGAGCGGCTTCGCCGTCGGCGAGATCATCGAGCTTCCGGACCCGCCGGGCCGGGTCAATAGTGTCGCCGCGGCCGGCGAGCCGAAGCCAGCGAATGATCCTTGGCGTGACTTCCGTTCCGATGTTCCCACGCCCCCCCCGACTCTGTTCGGTAGCGACTACTCATCGGTCAGGCGACGCCAGCGCAGTCCGGGATATCGGGCGAACCCCCGGTCGAATGTCACGAGTTCTGCAGCCTGCTCGAGCGCGACCGCCGCGAGATACGCGTCCGGCACGAGGTTGCCCCTGATGTTCAAGCTCGAGCAGAGCTCGGTGAACCGCCGCCAGTGGGTTCCTCCGGCGCGAACCAGCTCACCAGGTGGTTCGAGCAGGACGTCGATGTACGCCAGGACGTCGGCGATCGGGTCCGGGCGCGCGAAGACCCTGGAGTGCGTTGCCAGCCTGACCGCGCTGGCGAGCGCGTAGTCGCTGAGTCCGATCGCCTCCGTGCCGGCTCGAACCTGCTCGAGAAACGCGCGGGCTGGCTGATGGTGGGCGTGGTCGGCGCGAAAGCCCGCGAGGACGACGTTGACGTCAGGCAGCAGCATCGTCGTCCGCCGCGTCCAAGAGCGAGGCGTTCGACGCAGGATCGACCCATGGCTGCAAGCCGCCGCCCGCTCTGGAGATCGGCAGACGCCGGCGGCGACGCGGCGCAGTTCCGGACCCGAGCCGCAGCCGAAGCCCATCGGCCAAGAGCGCGGTCAACGTGGTCCCGTCCTTCGCGGCCTGTTCCCGCGCCTGGCGCAGGAGCTCGTCCGGAAGGTCCACGGTTGTACGCATGCAGCAAGATTAGCACGCGGTATGCAGCAAGCTGCATGGCAGCGGCCGACCACAGCGACCCCCGGCGGCGAGCGTTTTCGCGCTCGTCTCACGATCCGCGCCATCGTTAGTCGGACGTTGGCGCTTGGGGTGGGGTTCGTCGCTGCTGAGCGTGATGATGTCGGTGCTCCGGTCGTGGTTGGGAGCGTGCAGACGCTCGCGCGCTCGGGCAGGCTCGCGAGGCTGCCGCGCGTGTTCGACACGGTCGTGGTCGCCGAGGCTCACCATGCCAGCGCCGGGTCGTACCGGCGGATCCTCGAGCACCTCTCTTCCTGTCCGTTGATTCTCGGGGTGACCGCCACCCCGGTCCGCTCCGACGGCAAGCAACTCGGCGAGGTCTGGCAGGAGGTCGTCTACCAGCGCGGGATTGAGGAGATGATCCGCGCCGGGTATCTCGCGGACGTCCGTGGTGTGCGTGTCGGGCTTGAGCAGGTCGACCTCGATCGGGTCGCGCAGTCGGGCGGGGACTTCCAGGCCGACGCGCTCGGCCGGGCGCTCGAGCAGGCCTCAGCGCCGAGGCACGTGCTGGCCGCTTACCGTGAGCACGCCAGCGCTCGCAAGGCGCTGCTGTTCGTCCCGACGGTCGCGCTCGCGCACCACACGGCCGGGGTGTTCCGCGCGGCTGGGATCCCCGCGGAGGCGCTCGACGGGAGCACACCCGGCAGAGCAGCGCCATGCGATCCTCGAGCGGCTGCAGCGCGGTGAGACGCGGGTGCTCGCGAACGTCGCGGTGCTGAGCGAGGGGGTTGATCTGCCGTCGGTTGACGCGATCATCATGGCCACCCCGACCCGCTCGCAGGTCCGCTATGCGCAGTGCGTCGGGCGTGGGTTGCGGCCGTTCCCGGGCAAGAGCGACTGTGTCGTGATCGACGTCGTCGGCGTCACCGATCGGCTCGCGCTGCAGACGCTGCCGAGGCTGTTCAACCTGCGGGATCTGCCCGCGCCGGAGGTGACGGTGACCGAGGCGCTCGACCGCCGCGCAGCCGCCGACCGCGTAGCGCAGGCCGCGAAGCGCAAGCGAGCCGGGGGTGAGCTCCGCAGCCGGCCGGTGAGGATGCTCGCTCCCCGTCACAGGGCGCGCCGGCTGCGGTGGCTACGCCACCGCGAGTGCTGGCTGGTGGCGATCGGCCGGGCCGGGACGCTCGCGCTCGTTCCCGACGGCGAGCGATGGACGGTGATCCGGCTTCACCGCGACGGGCACGAGCAACTCGCCGCCGGCGTCGATCTCGGCTACGCCCACAGGTGCGCGCCCTCGTGGCCTACACCGGAACCCGATACCGCTTGCGTTAGGCAGGCAAGACGGGGCTACCGCTTCGCGAACGTCGGGCCGCAGCGATGAGCCCGCGACCAACCCCTGCCGCGGTTCGTCCGTAGCGAGCGTGTTGCCGGTCCCAAACCGGACGCCTGGTTCTGGGCGGATGCGGCCGGACGATCGGATTCGACGGGATGCTGTCGAGTCCGAGGGGAGCGTCGGACGCTCGGAATGCCGCAATGCGAGCGTGGCGTAGCTATCGCCTCGGCGATGAAAACGAGCGCGCGGGCGATCTTTGTCGGGCCCCGACCACCTTCTGATCCCATAGTGGTAGCATTTTGGTATGAGCAAGCAGATCGCGGTGCGGCTGCCCGATGATCTCGTTGATTTCGTCGACGAGATCATCCGTCGCGGCCAGCAACCGAGCCGCGCGGCGGTCGTCGCACGCGCACTCGAGCGCGAACGGCGACGGCTGGTCGCAGCCCGTGACGCTGAGATCCTGGCGGCGACCGGGCCCGACCCAGAGCTGGCCGGTCTGGCTGAGCACGCTGCGCGCGCACCGATCGACGCCTGATGCGGCCGATTCACCTCGCGCGACTGGACAAGTCGCGTCCGGTCCTGGTGCTCACCCGCGAACTCGTGCGGGCCCACCTCAACACCGTGACGGTGGCACCGCTCACGACGACGATCCGCGGCCTCTCGACCGAGGTGCAGTGCGGAGCACCAAACGGTCTTGATGAGCGCTGCGCGATCGCGTGCGACCACATCACGACGATCCCGGCTGCGAGCCTTGGTCGTCAGATCGGCCGCCTCCTCGATGAGCAGGAAGCGGATCTCACCCGCGCGATACACGCCGCGTTCGACCTCGATTAGCGCGACGCGCGTCTACCGCATGCTCTCGTCACAAACCATGGGCCCGGATCCGCGATGGGCGATCGCAAAAGCATGAACCGGCCCGGCCCTGACGGAGTTGCGCTTGCGTCGAATGCATGAGCGTCGTCCAACGCGGGGCGACCGCACAAGCGTGAGTTGGCACCGCCCCGGCCGGAGTGATGCTGCCGTAGCAAACCAGCACTCCGCTCAGCGAAGTGCCGATGATCAAAGATGGCATGAGCAGGATCGGCGTGGCGGCCGGCGGCACAGGTGGCCGGCCCTCCGCGTCGAACGACATAGGTTGAAGGCGCGCGCGGGTACCAGCCGCGCGGCCGGTCATCCGCGCGCGAGCAGATCACCGTCGGGCTGCGGATGATCGACGCGCTCGACATCACCGTGTACCAGTCCGAGCAGCGCCGCTCGCCCGGGCGCCTGAGCCGACAAGGGCCGCCGACGCTGCGTTGGGCGCTGTACGAGGCCGCCGTGGTCGCCAGCCGCGCCGGCTCGCCCGACCGCGGCTACTATTGATACCTACAGGCGGCCGAGCGGCTCGGGCACAAGCGCGCTTGCCTCGCGCTCGCGCGCAAGCTGGTCGCGGTAGGGACAGCCCTTCGGTCGGGTCGGGACCTTCGTCCACACCGGCCTCGGGCTGCCCCCCGCGCAGATCCCAGCGTGCGGGACTACCGCACTGGGCTCCTGCCTTGGGTGGTAGCGGCGAAGCGCTGCTCGGGCCAGGGATGCAGGATCTGGGGCAGGGGTAGCCATCGGTCAGCCAGGCGCCTCATCCGCTCCCAGGTAAGCCGGTCGTGCTGGCTGCGACGCCGAAGCGTCAACAGCCAGTTCCGGGTGATCTGGTCGCGGAAGGCGGAGAGCGCCTTGCTGTTGTCGGGGTCGGGTGGCCGGGGGCATCGCAGCCCCCGGCTCCCACAGATCCCGGCGTGACACTCTCGCGTCACCGGGCTCTTCTCACCAGCCAGTCAGACCGAGCGAACCCACTGCCATTGGGCGAACAGACGGGGCTCTCTTTCGAGTAGCCCGGTCCACCACCGCTTGAACCGCTTGTAGGTCCGCAACCGTCGATACTTCTTCCCAGCCCAGCGCATCAGGCAAGTGTTGACGCGCCGTAGGATGGGATACATCTCCGTCCGGTAGTACCGGCCGTAGTAGTGCATCCACCCAGCGACGATGGGGTTCAGCCATCGCACCAGGTCGTCCAGCGTCAGGTCGGTGCGCCGGTGAATCCGCAACTCGCGGAGCCGGTCGCCTTTGGCTTTGAGCGCCTCGGGACTGATCGCAGGCAAGAACGAGGTGAAACTCACGCCGCGCTTGTTGCGCGCCTCCCGTGGCCGGAAGGCGAACCCGAGGAAGGTGAAACTGGTGTGCTCGTGCTTTCCCCGACGGTTGCTGTCCTTGCAATAGACGACGTGCGTCTTGTCGGGGTGAAGCCGTAGGCCCACATGTTCCATCCGCGTAGCGATCCCGGCAAGCACGACCTCAGCTTGCCGCCTGCTCTTGCAATGCACGACAACATCATCGGCATAGCGCTCAAAGGGACAATCCGGATGATTCCGGGCCATCCATGTATCGAACGCGTGGTGCATGAACAGATTCACCAGGATCGGCGAGACCGCCGACCCTTGCGGAGTTCCCTTGCCCCGCTCGACAAGGATGCCGTCCGGGTACTGAAGCGGGGCAGCCAGCCACCGCTTCACATACAACAGCACCCAGCGGCAGTCGGTGACCGCCTGCACCGCCTTGACGATGAGGTCCCACGGCACTTCGTCGAAGAACTTCTGGACGTCGAGATCGATCGCCCAGTCGTGCTTCCAGCACCGCGCCCGGCATACCTCCACCGCATCCAACTGCGAGCGTCCCGGCCGATAGCCATAGGAGTCAGGGTGAAACCGCGGTTCCGCCCTCTCCCCCAAACGCATGGCCACGACCGTCTGCGCGACCCTGTCTGCAATAGTCGGCACACCTAGCAAACGGACCCCGCCGCCATGCGGCTTTGGGACCTCGACCGCCCTGACCGGAGGTGGAAAGTAAGAACCAGAGCTCATCCTGTTCCAGATCTTGTACAGGTTGTCCTTCAGATCGGCTTCGAACTCGTCCAGGTCCTGCCCATCCACACCGGGGGCGCCCTTGTTCGCCTTGACCTGCCGCCACGCCTCCCACACCATCAGCTTGGGAATCAGGAACGGCTTGTCTTCGGGCTTTGGCATGTCTTCTCGCTTCCTCCCAGGACCCAAGGGCCCCGGTTGATCGAAACAACATTCCTGGTGAGCCGGCCCCTTCGCTCCACCCCCACCCCAGCAAGCAGGGACTTCACAGCTAATACGAGCCGGTCCGCCAGCGAGCGCCGCATCGGTACTCAGTGCCTACGGTTTCTGCCTCGGCACGCTCCCTCCAGCGACCTTTAGGGCCTGCGACCCCGATCGTCATATCGACGCTCGCCTTCTCACGTTCCGTGCAAGAGCCGCAGACCAGGATCACGCCGCCTCTACGCCGGACACCGCCTGGCCAGGAACGCGGGCACCCGCCAAGCTCATCCCGAGGATGCAGTGGCTCCCCGGTTTCGATGCCGTCTGTCTACTATTTCGACGCCTCAACGACGACACCCGACCCGAGCATCCGCCCGAACCAGGCGCTTCTGGAACGTCTTCCTGGTCCCCACCTGACCGGGTCAAGCCCAGCCTTTTCCCTGGACGCTCACCACGACAGTCTTTAGCTAACGCAGCTCCAAGGCGGTTTGGCGCCTACCCCCGCAGGGCCGACGCCGGAGGGCCGAAAGCCTCCATCTCTTGCACAGCACCGCTTTCTAGAGTACCTACATGGATCCTCCTTCAGCGTTCGTGACACACCACCGCGTAGTACTGGTAGTGCCCGCGCAGGACACTGGCTAGCCAGCGCCCCTGTTCGGGGATGGGCTGATGCATGCGTCGCCTCATTTCGAGCCGTTTGGCCCGCAGCTTCGCGCGCACCCGTTTGGAGTCGGTAATCCGCTTCAGCTTGAACCGCCCCTTCTTGGTCTTCGCGCACACGTGCGTGAAGCCGAGAAACTGGAACGTCTCAGGCCTACCGAGTCCGCACGCCTCTCGATTCCGGGCGGCGCACCGTCCGAACTCGATCAGCCGCGTCTTCTCGGCGTTCAGCTCCAGGGAGAACTGCGCGAGTCGTTCGCGCAGATCAGCCCAGAACCGCTCCGCGTCATCCCGGTGCTCGAAACCCACCACGAAGTCATCGGCAAACCGCACGATCACCACATCACCATGCGCGTGCCGAGTCCTCCACTGATGCGCCCAGAGGTCGAAGACGTAGTGCAAGTAGACGTTCGCAAGCAGCGGTGAAGCTGAAGCCCCTTGCGGCACGCCGTCCTCGAACGCCGTCCACGTCCCCTCCTCGATGACCCCCGCGGCCAACCATTTCTGGATCAGCCGCAGGACCCTCCGGTCCGCGATCCGGTGCTCCAAGAACCGCTCAAGCCACCGATGGTCGAGGCTTGAGAAGTAGTCGCGGAAATCCGCGTCGAGCACCCAGTTCACGCGCTTTCGATTGATCCCGTACGCGAGCGCGTCAAGCGCATCGTGCGGCTTGCGCCCCGGCCGGAACCCATACGAGAAACCGACGAAATCCTGCTCGTAGATCGCGTTCAGCACCTCCACCACCGCCCGCTGCAGGATCTTGTCCTCCAAGCTGGCGACCCCGAGCGGCCGCAGCCGCCCGTCGGGCTTCGGGATGAACACTCTCCGAGACGGCTTCGCCCGGTAGCCCCCGCGATGCACGCGCGCGTGCAGGTCCTCGAGGTTTTCCTCCAGGTTCTGCCCGTACTCGTGCCACGTCACGCCATCCACCCCCGGTGCGGCCTTCGGCCGAAGCGCGAAGTACGCCGCCCGCAAGCGATCGACGTCGACATGATGCAGGAGCGCCGTGAACCGCGCTTCCTTATCCGTTGCTGCCACTCGGCGCACGCGACCAAGCTCACTGAGCGCGCCCTGCCCGGCACTGGGTCCGGGACGCGTTTCGCCAGCCGCGTTCCCCTTGGCCGATCCCCTTCCCTCCACCGACTCCGCCACCCCGCCCTGGGCGTTGTTCGCCGGTTTCGCAGGTACTACGGGACCGTCCGACTTCTCACGATCGTGCATCACGGGATTACGGCCTTGACCTTCCCCGCACGACCCGCCCATTCCATCACCACGGGCGGGTGACCGTGAGACCTCCCGGTTCTCAGCATGGAGAGATCACGCGCATGCTGGGTTCTCCGACCCCGCGGGGCCCAATGGCGACTCGCGATAACGCCACCACCGGTGTTGCCTTCCGACGTTTGAGACCGCGTCGGCACCCCGGACCGCTGATTTCGAGGCTCAATAGCCCGCCTGCGCGCACCCCGATACCAACGCTTCGCTGCGCCCTCACGGGTCGCCAACGCATGGTCGGGGTCGTCTGACTCGCTAGATCTTCGACGTAGGACTCTTTCATTCCCTTCTCTCATGCCGGTTGTCCGGCGCTTTCCTCAAACCCCCGCCACGCGGTTACGCAACACGCCAATCCCCTGCACCTCCAACTCGACCACATCGCCGGGCGAGAGGAACCGACCCTGCTCCAGGCCGCAGCCCATGCCCTGCGCACCCGAGCAAGTGCCCGAGCCGATGAAATCGCCCGGGTAGAGCGTCTCGTCGCGGCTGATGTGCTCGATCAGCTGCTCAAAGCGCCAGTAGGCCTCGCCGGTGTTACCGCGCGACCACTCCGCGCCGTTGACCCGCGCAGTCATCAGCAGGTCGTAGGGGTCAGACAGCTGCTCCGGGGTTACCAGGCACGGGCCCATCGCATTGCCAGTGTCGAAGTTCTTGCCCTTCGCGGGGCCAAGCCGGCTGCGCATCTCGGCCAGCTGGATGTCACGCGCAGAGAAGTCGTTGAAGATCGTGTAGCCGCCGATGTGCTCGGCCGCCCGCTCGGCGGGGATGTCACGCCCCTGCACGACGATGTACACACCCCACTCCAGCTCGTAGTCAAACTTCTGGCAGCCGGCCGGCATTCGGACCTCCGCTTCCGGACCGACCACCGAGCGATCATTGCTGCGGTAGTACGGCGGCTGGACATAAAACTCGCGGTTCAGCAGCCCCGCGAGCGAGCGCCGTGATCCAAGCACGCGCTCCAGCACGGCGTCGACGCGCGCCAACGGGCCGAGTCCCGCCACCCGCGTCGCCTGCAGCACGTGGCGCTCGAACGACATCCCATCGCGCACCGACTCGGGCCTCGGCACCGGCGCGAGCAGCTCGACCTCGCCGACGTTATGCATGGCCGCATTCGCGCCGGTGCTCTTCACCACCAGCTCCTCAGCCTCTCGCCGACCCGGCGGACCCGCGCGCAGGAATTCGAGCATGCTCGCCGACCACGACGGAGCCTCGCCCAACATGCCCTCGGCCGCGGCACGCACATCCAGCACCCGCTCGTCCACGAGGACCCCGAGCCGCTCCTCCCCGTCGCTGCTGCGATAGGTAGCCAGCCGCACCCGCGCATCCTAACCGCACCGAACTCGGCGGTAGCGCATTCAATCTGCGGCGGCTCGCCCTGCGTCCCGCCGACAGCGCTCGAGGCACTACACGCCCTAAGAAGAACCCTCATACCTGAGTTCCGACAGCGGGATGCTTGACCCGGAACCGCTGCTTTGACCGGCAACCCAGCACAGACGGCAAGACTCCCCTAACCGAGGAGACTCATCACTGTCGACGGACGCTTGTGGAGCTCCCGCTCTGCGCCGGAAGGTAAGCCTGCCTCGGTCGCGTAATCGCGGCCTCGACGACCAGCGCGATCGAACCGCGCGACTCCTCCACCAGGTTAAGCGGCAGTCGCCGGTCCCGCTTGCCCGGTCGGCGATGGAATGGACGTCAGCAAGCGGCACGACAGGTCGAAGCGGAAGTCGCCGGGACCTCGAGCTGACTCCTGGTTCGGACGAGACGCGCAATGACGGCGAGACCGACCGCGAGCTTCGGGTCCTTGACTGCAGCGAGGCCGGTCGACATCCAGCCACGCGCGGCGATCGCTCACGGCCGATCCCCCGTCCTCGCGCCTCGGCCGTGGTCACCGTTTTGGTCAGCGTTTTTCTGGCGCGAGCTGACTTTCGATGGCTCGCGGCGGCAAGACCCGCAGTTGCCGTCGAGCGCAAACCCTCTGCTATCGGCGCGATCTGACTCGCTCTGACTTACTTACGGGAGCGACGGGACTCGAACCCGCGACCTCCGGCGTGACAGGCCGGCGCTCTAACCAACTGAGCTACGCCCCCTTTCGGGGAGATTCAAGTATGGCAAGAGAAAATCTTCCCCGCGTGGCGCAACTCCGCTGAGGACGCGGTGTTTTCTCGTTCGGATTCGACCTCCCGCAGGACGCGCCCAACCCGGCCGTGGGCGTGTCGTTGGGATCAGGCGACGGGGACCCTGGAAGCGGGTCCCCGTCGTGGTTAAGCGGCCGCCAGCGCTGTGGGTGTTAGCGATCAGTAGGTGGAACCCACCCACCGAATACCCGCTCGAGCTCCAGCGCGGCCGCGATCGACACATGATCCTGGTCGTAGCCGGCGGCGATTTGCACCCCCAACGGCAAGCCGCGTGAGCTTAGCCCCAGGGGCACCTCGGTCACCGGCACGCCGGCGAGGTTGAAGACGGCGGCGGGGGTCAGCAGCCAAGGACGTCCGACGGTGCTGCCATGGCGCGGGGCCGTCCGCGGGTGGGCGGGATGCAGCAGCACGCCGTCGCCGATCGCCGCGGCCAGTGCACCCACCGCGCGCTCGCGCGCATCGCGCAGCTCGCGGCTCATCGGTAGCAGCGAGGCATCCTCGACGGTGCTCACGAGCAATCCTTCGAACGCGACCGCGTGAGGATCGCCTAACGTCACGTCTCGAGTAGCGGGATCGGCGACGTCGGAACCGGCGATCACGCGGAGCAGCGGCAGCAGGTCCTCGGCGCGGCGGGCGATCGGCCCGACCTGGAGCATCCTTGCCACCTCCTTTGGTGGGGCGGGTGGGTTGGGTACATACCGGTGTTAGGCACCATCGCCGGGGAGGGCTTGTGTCCGAACACGCCACAGAAGAAAGCCGGAAGTCGGATCGAG
>CAWIII010000001.1:0-206879 GCA_963836065.1 uncultured Solirubrobacterales bacterium | reverse complement strand
TGTACGGGGGGCCGCCAGCGCGGGCGAGGACGCGAGCTTGCGAGCGCCCGCAGCCCGCGGGCGGGCCCCGGCGGCGAGCGAAGCGAGCCGCCCTTGAAGTCGTAGAGAAAATTCTCACCGTGCCAACTCGGGATGTCTCGCGGTGCCATAGGGGCCGGCGACTGTCCAGGGGCCCCTCGGCGGCGGCGGCCTGGCGCGCGGTGCCTGACATGCGGGCGGAGCGATCCCCGACAGTCATCGGCGCGGTCCGAGTGGACGGAGCGATCGTGGGCGGCTACGGGTTCGGCGCCGCTTCTGGGTTTGGGCGAAGGCGATGGTGCGCTCCGGCGCCGACCACCTCGGATCGGCGCTATCCCGTTGTCGCCATAGGAATCGTCCGGTCTGGGAGCGTCCTGATTACGAAAGCGATCGCCGGCGACGGCCCGGTTTCCGCGCAAGGCAGGTCTCCGGATGTCATTAGGCCGGACGTATGCAGCAGATCGAGAGCGGGACCGTCCGCCTCGGGATTGGGCTCAGGGTCCTGAGACCAGCTCGGTGAACGAATGCTGACGAGCTCCGGTTTCGCCGCTGCCTCGGACCTCACGCGGCACAAGCGCCCCTTGCCTATGTTGGGCGATGCCGCTCCGGCGCACGTACCGAGCAACCGCCTCGGTGCTCCCGGGCCGCGGTAGGCTGACGCCCGAATGCGAACGTCATGCGCGTCTGCTGGGTGGGCCTGGCGGCAATGGCTGCCGCGCTGCCTTCCGTCGGCGGATCGGCCGGTGCGGCCAGCGGACGGCTCGCGGCACGCTGGTGGTGGAGTACTCCGGGACCGACGATCAGAGCTTCGTCGATCAACCAAGCGATCCCGCGTTCTGGCAGGCGACGATGCACTTTGAGTGGGACGAAAGGGAGACGGTGGCGCTGTCAGGCCGCGAGCAGGCGCGGCCGACGACAAAGGTCCTGAGCTCGTCGCTGACGATCTCAGGCAAGATCGTGAGCACGTACGCTGCCCCGCACTCAGCGATGAGCTGTAGCGGGACCCTGTCGGCGCGTCCCGGCGCTCCGAACCCCGAGCCTGTCGTGTTCAGGGCAGGACGGCCTGCGCTGCTAGCGAGCGCGATCCTTCCCGAGTTGGGGAAGTACGTGCAGTCCTCAGCGGCCGCGGGAACGGATTGCGCGGTGGGCTCGAACACCGGGTTCGGCGTCGGCTCGTTGCAGCTATCCGCTGCTCGTGCTTTCGGCGAGGCGGAGGCCCCCGAAGTCTCGCTCGGCCTCCCCACACGCCCCTTCAGCAGAGACTTCCCCGCCCAGGGATCCGACCCACGAGACACCGAGTCCTTGCAAGCCTCGTTCCGCGTCACCGCGTGCGGCAGGGCGGCTGCTGGTCGCGAGTCAAGCAGCTGCTCGGCCTGCCCGACTCCAGCCGATCTTCGGCTCGTCGCGCTCGCCGAGCAAAGCGCGCTCGACATCTTCGACAACGTGTGGCAAGGCGACGGCACCGGGCGCGACGGGCGCGCCGAATCGACGCTCGTTGAGATCAAGCGCTTTGCCAAGAAGGTCGGGCGTGAGTACCCGCGCGCTGACGGGCGCGACCGGGAGCAGCGCAAGCGCCTGATGAGCGCGGAATTCGCCAAGCTCAAGCGAAAGCTGAACCGTCTAAGACGCAACGCTGAGCGCGCCTTCGACTCGGCACAGGCGCGCTATCTCAAGGCGGTGCGATGCCCGGAGGCCAAGCAGAAGATCCGCGATGCCTACGCCAAACAGCGTTCCGCCATCGACCGCGATTACCGGGGCGACGTTAAGTTCCTGGCCAATGAGGTGATCGGCGGCGTGAACCTGTTTTGCGGCTGTCACCTGAGCGCCGACTTCGCGCCCCGCTCGCGTCACCCCCGCCACCAGGTTGCACCTCGCGGCGTCAAAGCGGAAGTCCGGCGAGTACCCCCACCACGGCAAGGCTGGTCTCTTGACCAGCGAGCCGAGTGACCTGCCCGTCGCCAGATGCAGGTCCTGAAGCAAGAGCGCTCGGTCGCCAACGGAGTCGCGGCCAACCGGCGGGCTCAGACCCGAGTGCGATCGCACCTGGGGATCGACGCCGCGCGACAGTCAAGCGCGAAGTTCGGCAGGCGCGGGACCTCGTGCCTCTCGCGGAACGCTCGGGTTACGTAACCTGACCTGCCGGTGCAGCGCTTCGATTTCCGCTTTGTTCCGCCTACCGCCTCGCGGCGCGACCGTTCGGGATCACACCCGAGCGCGCGTGGGTGCAAATTGAAGACGAGCACCTACTCGCCCACTACGGCCCATGGCGGCTGCGCACAACGCTTGCCAACATAAGCCGCGTAGCGATTACCGGCCCGTACCGGAGCCCGAGCTCGCCTGGCCGCGCAGCCCGAGGCGTTTGAGTGGATCCGCAGCGCTTCTGAAGGCTCCTTATCTGTGCAGGCGTCGCTTGTCAAGTGCGATTCTGGGTTCGATGGTTGAGCTGCTGGATGGTTGGGTGGTGCGCGGTCGTGGTCGGGGCGAGGGTTGTGGTGCGCGCGGGCGCCCAGCCTTATCTCGGTCCACGATCCGGGGTGCTTCCGGGTCGGCGACATGATGGTTGATGGGGTGATCCCGCTGGGGGAAGCGTTGCGGCCGCTCGGTCTATGATGGCCGTCCACGTGGGGGTGGCGGCGGGAGCTTGGCGGGAGCTGGCCGCGGCGCATCTGTGTGAATGAGGGCTTGGCGCGCACCGGCGAGGTCATGCGGGTTGCAGGGCCTCCTCGCCGAGCTGGCGCAGCGTGTGGTAGCTGCGCTTGAGCAGTTTGCGCGCGATCGACAGGCAGGCGCGGTTGCCACCGAGCCGCTCCGCCGCCTGCTGGTAGTAGGCGTGGTCGGGTGAGTTTGGCCGGCGGGCGCATTGGGCGGCTTCGAACAGCGCCCAGCGCAACGCTGGCGGTCCCTGGCGGGAGAGGTGGCCGGGCGCGCGGCGCTGGTCGGAGGCGTGCACGGTGATGTCCAGGCCGGAGAACCGGACGGCTTGTGTGGAGGAGCAGAAGCGGCTCGGGTCGCCGAGCTCGGCCAGGATCGTGACCGACGTTAGCGGCCCGATTCCGTAGTGGGCTTGCAGCGCCTTGCAGCCCGGCTGGCGGCGGGCGTAGGTGCGCAGCTGCTTGTCTAGCGGCGCGAGCTGGCGCTCGAGCGCGTCGATCATCGCCAGCGCGACCGTGATCTGCTCGCGCGCGGACGACGCCAGCGGCTGGGTCGCCAGCCACGTCAGCCCTGCTCGGTTGATCAGGTCCCCGCGCTTCGGGCAGCCGTGGTGATAGAGCACCGACTGGATCCGCTGCTGCCACTCGCCGCGCTGCGCTGAGAGCGTGTGGCGCAGACGCACCCGCGCGCGCAGGTCGAGGATGTGCGCCGGCGCAATCCACGACTCGGGCACCCTGCCGGCCATCAACAGCTCGCGCAGATGCCGGGCGTCGGCACGGTCGTTCTTGGCGCGCTTCTTGCTGCCGCGCAACGCAGCGGTGTCGGCCGGCTCGGCGAGATGCACGATCGCTCCGATCCGGTAAAGCTCCTCGACCACGAACCGCCAGCCCGTCGTCGCCTCCAACGCGACCTCCAACGCCTGGCCGCGAAACCGGGCAAAGAACCGGCGCACGCCCACGCGGTCCGCCGGCGCGACGCGCGCCCTTGAGACCTCGCCGGTCGCGGTATCCACCCAGTCGGTGGTGATCTGCGCTCGATGCTGATCGAGTCCCATTAGGATTGCCATCAGGGGCCTCCTCAAGCTCCATGGTTTGCAAGCCTGCACGGCCCAGCGCCGCGCTTGAGCCGAGGGGGTCCCTACACAACGAGCCGGACGGAACGGTGGGTGGGATTGGCATTGCACATGCCATCTATGTCAAGTGCGCGACGCTGCGGGTAAAGCCCGCAGCGGCAAGAAGGCGCAGATAGGCAACCGGCAGGTTGCTGATGGCGCGCTGTGAGGCAGTCTGCGGGCATGGGAGGACACACCGCGTGACCGTTTCGGTCGGGGCAGTTGGGGGTGTGCCCATCTCCTCCTCGCCGCAGTCTGGCGCTCGCCGCGGCGCCGTCAAGGGGAATGCCGCTGCGCGGCTTGGGTGCGCTCGGCCCTGTCGGGCCATTCCTTGACTGCGCGTCGCGTCGCGCGCGGTTATGCAGCGAGGAGGGGCTGGGCGGGGTGAGCGGCGCGCTGGGCGGCGGCGAGGTCGCGGATCATGCGCCGGTAGATGACGTCGGAGAGGTGGCGCTTGAGGATCCGCCGGGCCTCCTTCTTGGTGTGCCCGCCCGCGCGCGCGTTGGCGTAGATGCGCCGGGCGCGCGGCTCGCAGCGCAGCTGCGTGACCGCCATCCGCTGAAGGATCGCGTTCACCCGCGGTTGCCGCCAGGGTTGTAGCGGTGCCGGACCGGCTCGCCGGGCCCCTCCGCGGTCGAGGCAGGCAAGGGCGCGGTGGCGTTGAAGCGCGCGAACCCGCCCTCGGTGAACCGGCGCCGGTCGCCGACCTCGACCAGCAGCTCAGCGACCGACCGGGTGCTCAGCCCGCACAGCTGATCGAGGGTCGAGCCGTTCTCGCGCACGAGCGCCTCGAGCTGCGCGAGGACCTGCTTTTCCTCGAGGTCCAGCACCGTGATCTGCGCGCGGTAGCCGTCGAGCAGCTGCAAGCGCAGCTCGGTCGCGGGTCATAGCGCCGGCGGCGGTTACGGCGAGCGAGCGCCGCCAGCCGCGGTCTGACCGCCTTGGTATCGGGCAGCTGCTCGCGCAGCCCAACGGCAGCTCGCAGAGCAGGTACTCGGCCTCATTGACCAGGTGCTGGCGGCTGGTGAGGATCGACCGGCGCCGGTTGTGCCACAACGCCAGCAGCTGGTGCTGCTCGTCCGGACCCTGCTCCTGCCCGGCGCGCTTGAACGCCTTGGGCAACAGCGGGTGAGCGAGCACCTCCCGCGCGATCCTCTCGGAGTCCAACGTGTCGGACTTGCCGCGCTGGCGCGCGCGATCAGACCGCGGCGTGCGGTTCGCGCACACATCGCGCACACGTCATGGCCACGATCGGTGAGGAACACGGCCGTGTGGCGCCCCCCAGCTCGCCGACCCCTCGATCCCCCACCGGGCGATCTGCCCGAACTGCCGCGCCCACGCCTCGGGCTCCCGGTGCCCCCCGCCCGAGACGCGAAAGTGCGCCGAGGCAAGAATCCCGCCGCGCGCGTCGGCGACCGTCGCGGTCAACGTCCGCTTGTGCGGATCGATACCACATTGCCCGCATGATCGGGCGTCATCAACAAATGCGACGGTCCCGGACCGCGCCTCTTCGCTCGCTTCACTACAACCTCCACAGGTATGTTGTTGTTGGCGGACCGGCCGACAACATCCCGGTAGACGCCCCCCCGTAGGTGGGCGGTAACTATTCAGGTGGTGGCGGTTCAGTTGCCGGTCCAGCGGCGGTACGCGGCGATGAGACGTGAGGTGGTTGCGTCTGCGTCGATGTCGATGTCGAGCAGCGCGACTTCGTAGCGGCGTCCGCCGCGTTGACAGGTGGCGATCAGCTCGCTGCGGTTGTCGCCTCGGCTGACGGATAGGACTTCGACTTGTTCGCCGATCACGGTGCCGTGAAATGAGAAGTTCGCGTCTTCGTCGAAGGCGGCCTCGAAGCCCATCAGTTGTTCGTCTTCGTCGTGGCTGTCGACGGTGATCTCGTCGATGAGGTTGTCGAGGTCAGGGTCGGCTTGGCGTGCTGGGCTCACTGGTCTCCGATCGTTAGGCGGCTGGGTTGAAGCGATCCAGGACGAGTGGTGGGCAGCGGATCTCGCCGCTTTTGAAGCGGCCGATCGGACGGTGCACGCACACGACGGCGGCGTGCTGGTCGAGCTCGACGACGATGCCGTGGACGCCGTGCAGGTAGCGCGGGCTTGCCTGATGGTTGATCCGCACGCGGTCGCCGACGTTGAGCATCGCGAGTGCCTTCTGGGAGTTGACCGTCCGCAGCAGCTCGTGCCGGGCGTGCACCGCTTCGGCGATCGCGACGAGGTGAGCGTCCAGCGCGCCGGCTGCGATCTGGTCAAGCAGCAACCGCTCGGGCTCGACCGGCGGGTGTGGTGGTGGGCTGGTCGCCGGCCGCGGCGACGGCAGCTGAGCTTGGGGCTGGCTGCGGGTTCGCCTGCGGGAGCGCTTGCTCACAGCACGGGAGTATCGGGTGGCTGGAAGACGGATCGCTCAGGGGCCGGCGGCCATCGGCAGCCACGGCCGGCCGGCGCTCAGTTCCAGCAGCACCTCCACCGGCCGCTGGCCCTGTTTGCGAGCGGTCGAGAGGTAGGAGCGGATCGCCAGGAACCGCTCGGCGCCCTCGGTGGTGCGCCAGCAGCCGGAGATTTTCTGCTGCAGCTTGACCATCCGCAGGTCCCGCTCGCACAGGTTGTTGTCAAACGGGACCCGGAAGTCGTGCGCGAACCGCAACGCTTCCTGCTCGCGCTCGTCCAACCGCAGCAGCAGGTTCTGCGCCTTGGTGCGCTTCGGTCGGCGCCCGCTGCGATCCTGCGCCAGCTCGGGGTTCTGCTCGTAACCGAGCTTGATCACCTCGCGGTAGCAGTCTGAGAGGACCGTGAGCGCGTCATCTGAGAGACGGTCTTCGCCCGCCGCGTGGGCCTCCTCGACGGCTTGCTTGGCATCGAGCAACAGCGCGCTCATCGCCGCCGCCCAGCTCTCGCCCTGCTCCTCGGCTGAGAGCAGCTCGCGTAGATGATGCGCGCCGCACAGCGCGTGACGCGCCTTCTCATACAAGCGGTAGGGCGCCCACCCGTCGTGCACCGCGGTGCCCCCGAAGGCTGGTAGCACGCCCGCGGCGTTGATCCCATCCCGCCCCCGCTTGGTGTGCACCGTGAACAAGGTGAGCGTCTCGCTTGAGACGCAATGAATCCAACCCAGGTAACCCTGCATCCGCCCGCCGGTCTCGTCAAAGTGCGCGACATCGGTGTCTTGGAGCTGGCGGCGGACTTCGTCCAGGAACCGCTCGAGCCCTTCCGCGCCCTGCGCGACGAACGCCTGCAACGTGCCCACCGAGATCGGCACGCCCGCCCAGTCGGACAGGATCTCGGCCGCGCGCTTGTACGGCAGGTGCTGATAGCACACCAGATAGATCCCCATCGCCCGGATCCGCGGGCCGTAACACACCGGCGCTGTGACACCCTCCGGGAAGCACGAGCTGGTCAAGTGCCCGCACGGACAGCGTCGTTTCTGGATCCAATGCTCGACGCAACGAAGCCTCGGCACCTCAGGCAAGTCGAACACCTGCCGCGACTGAGACTCCACGATCGGCCTATCCGACAGATTCCTCCCGCAGCACTCGCAGCGATCAACCGGATGCGCGACCGCCTGATCCGGATCCTCACGGCGCTGAAGATGATGACCCGGATGCCCGGGCTGACCACCCGGCTTGCGCCCCGACCGGCGTCGCAGGCTCCGCTTCTTACTCGCCGGCGGCTTGGAATACCCATCCGACGACGGCGGCTTGGACGAGTTGCGCGAGTTCTGATCCAGCCGCGCCTTGAGCTCCGCAATCACCGCATCGCGCTCCACGAGCCGAACCTCAAGCTCGGCGACCTGCGCGCGGAGCACCTCGATCAAGGCATCCAGCTCAGCAGCACGCGCCTCAAACGCCGAACTCGGTCGCTCTGCATCCGCGCTTGCAGCCAGCATGCACGCAAGATTCCGCGCGCGCCCCCGCGATCCTGCCCACCAACGCCCAGCCCCCTCCGCCGAACCAAGCCCCCGGGACCTGAACAGTTACGGTGGGCGAACGCTCCTATCAGGTCAGACCGATCCTCGAAGGCAACAACCGAGGCCGACACCTCGTGCAGAAGACACCCCTCGCCGGGAGTCAGATCGCTTCGGAGTCAAGCCTCGGTTCACTCTTCGAGCCCAACGCGGGCCGTCGCCCACGCTGGCGACCGAAATTCAACACCGGGATCTGAGTTGCATGGAAAGCGGCAGTGCGGGCGCCAAGGTGCCCGACAGCTTGAGCTGATTGGCGGAGCTTTCATGAGCGATAGCACCACGTCGTTGACTGCGCCCAACTCGGCGGACCGTATTACGCCGCGTGGCAATTAGTGCGTGGTTACTTGGCGTAGGCGACGTACTCGCCGTCGAAGTACTTGCTGACAATCTCACTTGTGCGGGTAGCGAGATACTCGACGGTGAGAATGACGAGCTTGGCGAGGTTGGATGGGCGGCGTCGCGCGACGTGGGTGTGAACGTCCTGGTTGAGGAGCTCGTCGGGGTTGAGCTCCGGAGCGTACGGTGGAAGGTAGAACAGCTCCATCCGCGGATGGTCCAGCAGCCAGTACTCGACCGCGGGAGACTTGTGGAAGGAGGCGTTGTCGACAATCAGGAAGATCTTGCGCTCGGCGAAGTGCTCGAGCAGCTTGTCGAGGAAGTCCAGGAAGCGGATCTCATCGCAGGTGCCCTCGAAGATCTCGAACACGAGCGTGCCGTCGGCACCGATCGCGCTGATCACGTTGGCCGAGAAACGCTTGCCGGTCAGCGGCACGACCGCGCGCTCGCCGATCGGCGCGTAGCTCTTGCCGGCGGTCTGCCCGGCGCGCACCCCCATCTCATCGCCGAACAGCATCCGCGCCCCTTCGCGCCGCGCGCGCGCCTGGATCGCCGGGAACTCGTCCTGGAGCCACGCCCGCACCCGCTCGGGGTCCTGCTCGAGCCACCGCCGCTGCGGCTTCTTGCCCGAGAACCCCCAGCGACGCAGGTAGACACCAACCGTCTGGCGGCTGAGCCCGATCCCGAACCGCCGCTCGATCAGCGCCTTGACGGCCTGCCTTGACCACAACACGCCGGGAATCTGCAGCTGATCGGGGTTCGTGCCCTTCATCAGTCCGATCAGCTCTGCCTGCTGGGCGTCGGTGAGCGCCATCTGCTCGCGCGAGCGCCGACCACGCCGCCGCTCCCTCAGTCCCTCAAACCCCCCGAGCTGGTGGCGCCCCATCCACAGCGACACCGTCCGCAGATGCACCCCCATGGCCTGCGCCACGACCGCGTGAGTGCGGCCCGCCAACACCATTCTCACACCCCGCTCACGCAGCGCTTCCCGAGTCTCGCCTGACACCCGCCTAGCGTCACTCATCACACAGTCAATACTATCATATTGACACACTCGAATGTACTGTTACCTGACGTACTATTTGCCCCGCGCCGTGATATCGGCTGTCGTTGCAGGGCTCGGGCCAGATCGCGCCTAACTAACTAACGGCTGGGAGCGGTCCCAACATCCGGAACAATCAGACGTGACATCTAGCGTCACTGACGCACCGCACAGCGCAGATGGAGCACCCCGTCACCTTGGATGACCACTTCGGGATCCTCGAGCATCGGGTGGCCGTTAGGGAGCGACCCGAAGTACGGCTTCCCTTGGCCGAAGGCGACCGGCACGATGTCGATCGCCACGTGGTCGATGAGCCCCAGCGACAGCGCCTGCCCTCCGACCTCACCCGCGCCCACACCAATCTCCCCTCGCCAGCCAACTCCTGTGCTCGCCCGATTCCCTCCTCCACAGACGTGGCGAAGTGGTACGACGCCTCCGGGTGCCAGCCCGTCGGAAGCGGTCGGTGCGACACGACCACGACGTGGTCGCTCGCCGGCGGGTGGCCCTCCCAGCCATTGGTCAGATCGAATTGGTGCCGCCCGATGACCAGGACCTTCTGGCGCGACCACATGCCACGCACGTACCCAGCCGAGGCCGCCGAGACCCGGAATGGCGCACCGTGAACATCGGTGTGGTGTTCGTCGACGAGGGGATGGTCGCCGTTGAAATACCAGTCGTGGAGCGGCCCCACGTCGTCGCGCTGATCGGCAATGTAGCCGTCCAGCGAGGCCGCTGCGTGCACGTATGTCTTACCCATGACTACTCTCCTTTCGTGATTCTCGGGACACGGAACGGCCCCGGGGCGCAGCGTCGATACCAACTATTAGACCGTTGGGTCGGACAAACTCATCGGCATGCAGCAAGTTGGTGGCCAGCGTCCGCCGCGGTGGATCCCTGCCAGTGGACCGGCACACGAGACACCTGCCTCCACCACGTGACGCAACTCTCGGCAGCCGCCGGCATATTCCCGCTCCGCGCGGAAACCGGGCACCAGGCTGACGAGCGCTTTCGTGAATTGAGAACCGTCAAACCGTTCAAAGCCGCTGGCGGTAAAGCCGTCCGCCGAAGCGCCACCAAGCGATGCCTCCGTCGGCGCCACGCACGAAGTCTGCCCGGAGGGCGAGTGGGCGTCCGCCCGCGTCGAGCGCGAGAACGTAGTCCTTACGGTAAAACGCCAAGCGAAGGACGGTGCTCGAGTTCTTCAACACCTGCAACTGGCCCTTGTCGGCTCGAAGTTCGTATGTTGTCGTTTGCACAGCGCCGTTCTCTTCGATTGTCCGCGCGATGTAACGGCCCTCGTAATGGGCTAGCTCGCGGCGAGTGAGGACACGGACCACGGCCGGCAGATTGCTAACCTCGATTGTCGGTTCGTTAATTCGACTGAGCTTTCTGGGCTTGGATCAGTGGGCGGGGAAGCTGTAGCCGAGGGTGCGGCCGCCCCACCAGGGAACCTCGATGCGTTTGTCTTGGTAGCTGGCGTCGAGTAGCGCGGGGGTGTGGGTGCGGCGTCGGAGCGCGACTTCGATGTGGCCGGGGGTGAAGCGTAGTTCGCCGATTCCGTCGATCAGCTGGGCGCGGAGCGTGTCGGGGGTCTGGTTGCGGTAGGCGGCGTGCAGGCCGTGGGCGAAGTGTCGGTAGATGAGGTCGGCGAGGATCGTGAGCGCGACGTCGAAGTCGACGGCGAGCGGGACTTGGGCGCAGAGCGAGTCGAGGTGGAAGGCGCGGATCTGTTCGGCGAGCTGGTTCTCGATCCCCCAGCGTTTGGCGTAGCGCTCGATCAGCTGCTTGGGGGTGAGGTCTTGGCGGTTGGTGAGGAGCAGCGTTGGCTGGTCGCGGCCGAGGCGTTTGACGGCGAGTTGGCGGAAGGTGCGGCCTTTGAGCGTGACCGGGTGTTCGTGGTAGCTGGCGGTCTTGTGCTTGCCGGGGCGGTCAAGCCGGGTCTTGGTCCACCCGCTCGCGGGCAGCTGCTCGAGCGTGGCGATCAGCTTCGGGGAGCGCTGGCGCAGCGTGATGAAGGCGACGCCCAGCTCGTCGAGCTCGGCGAGGTGCTCGTGGGTGGTGAGCTTTCCGTCGAACACCAACAGCTTCGGCAGCTCGCCATGGGTGCGCTCGTAGAAGCGGCAGAACTCGATCACCTCGCCTGCCTGCGCCCGTGCGGTCAGCTCGGCGTTGGCGTAGATGATCGTGTGCTGTTGGCCGTCTTGGGCGATGAACGTCAGCACCGAGCGGGTGCGCTGCGAGCGGCGGGGAACGTAGTGTTTGTCGAGGATCGTGTCCTCGCCGTAGCTCATGATCGCGTGAAAGTCGAGGTTGAGCCCCTGGTCGCCCAGCAGCCCCGCGTCGCTGAGGCGGGGCTGCAGCGCCTCGAACAACGCCACTTGCTGGGCGCGGGTGGTGCGATAGGAGTAGGTCTTCAAGTGCCAGGTCTTGGGCAGCGCGTTGAGCCCGCAGAACAGCCCGAGCGCCGGGTCATGAACCACGTTTTGCACGTGGCTGCGCCGGCGACGACCGGCGAGCTTGAGCGTCATCAGCGACAGCACCGAGCGCAACGCGGACAGCTGGCTGGTGGACGGCCAGCCGGCCGCCTCGATCAGCCGGGGCAAGTCGAGCTCGATCAGGTCGCCGATCAACAAAAACAGCCCGGCGTGCTGGGTCTCAAGCCTGCCCGACTCGGGCCACTCGGCGTCTTCGAGCACGTGCACCTTCGGCGCGGAGAGCCGCTCGGGCTGTCCCTCGCCGTTGGGCTTGGCGGCCGGCCGGGGCATCCGTGAGAGCCCGGCCTCTTTGAGGATCTCCCACACGGCGGTGCGCGACAAGGGGGTGCCCGCCCGCTCGAGCTCGGCCACGATCTCCTCGATCCCGTGGCGGGAGCGGCGCAACCCGATCACCCGCTCGCGGGCGGCGTCCTTCTTCGGCTGATGCTTGGGCCCCGGGCGCGATGAGGAGAACAGCTCCGCGAGATCGGCCTGTCGGTACTGGGAGATCAGCGTCTGCACGCTTGCCTTGCTGTAGCCGAAGCGCTCGGCGATCTGGGCGGCCGAGAGTTCCTCGACCCAGTAGGCGCGCAGCGCTTCATACCGACGCTGGGCGGCAAGCGTCGGGTCCGTAAAGCGCTCGTGTCCCGGACGGGCCATAGCTCAGTCGAATTGGTGAACAGAACCGCCGCGTATGATGCGTGATCCCGCGGACGGATCGATGCCGCGACCGTACCCCGGCCATCAAACCCACGCGAAATCCGGGCTATCAACCGGGCGAGCCGGCGCGCCGAGCGCCGCCGCCCGCAGGCACTACCCAAAGCAGAGCACCGCTCATCGTCCACCAATCCTGATGAACCAAGATCCCCGTTCGCTGCCCAACGCCGCTCACAGACCATCCCGCTACAGGCGAATTAGTGAACAACCGCCCGCCGACAATCCAGGCTAACGGCGGCGAACCGTTTGAGCGCCCAGTCATCGGTGAAGAGCTCGGCGATGAGCTTGGGGCCCCCTTCGGAATTGGTGAGTAACGTCATCGCGAACCCGCGCTCGGGCACCATGATGAACCCTGAGTGCTGACCGGGCCAATCCCCTCCGTGCTGGACGATCCGGACCCCCTGGGCACTTGGACGCAATTGCCACGTTACCCCGATGCCGTCCAGCTCCACGAACAGAGTCCCGCCGGGACCTGGGCGGGAGCGCATCTCGATCAGCGAGCGCCTGCTCAGTAGCCGCTCGCCGTTCGTGGCTCTCCCGTCGCCGAGATGAAACCGGGCGTAGCGCAGCTGATCCCGCGCACTGGAGATCAGCCCACCAGTAGCGTCAATATCGCGAGGGAAGTGCCAAAACGACGGGTCAACCACGGCCTTGCCATCGACGACGTTGTGCGAGGCCGCAATGTTGAATCCGATGATCTCGTCGGTGAAAAAGCGACTGTGGGCAAGTCCCAACGGATCCAGCAGGAGCGATCGCACCGCCGCGTCGTAGTGTGAGCTGGTGGCCACCTCGATCAAACGCCCGGCCAGGGCGATCGCCGCGTTGTTGTAGGCAAACACCCTGCCCACGGGCGTCAGCTGTGGCAGCCTCACCATCCCCGTGACGTACCGCGCGGTGTCGCCACCCCCCGCGCCAAAGTCCTGATAGTAGTCTCCCAGCCAGCCGGGACTGTGGTTGACGAGCTGGCGTACCGTCACCCACGCCGCAACCGACGGCTCGAATGTGCGAAACCCAGGCAGGTAGCGACGGACCCTGCCGTCGAGGTCGAGCTTTCCCTGCTCGACCAGCCGCATCACGGCTGTGCCGGTGAACGTCTTGCTTGTCGAGCCGATCCGGAACACGGTGTCCCCGTCAACCGGCACCGGATAGTCGACGTTCGTCACCCCGTACCCCTTGATGTACTCCCTCCCTTTATGCAACACCCCCACCGCCGCCCCGGGGATCGCGTAGGCCGCCATTCCGGCCTCGATCTTGGCGTCAAGCTCACCAAACAGGAGGCTGGCGTCGCGGTCGTAACCCACTCTGCGCCTCGGCTGCGACGCTGCCGCGGGCACCACCAGGGACGACGGCAAGGAGATCGCGGCAGCGCTCGCCACTGCGGCCTCCAGCAACGTCCTCCGAGAGAAGCGTTGATCGGGATGGGTTGCGCTCATCGACGTCCGTTCCGCTCAGTCAGCCGCCCACGTCTAACGAGGCGCGCGCCCAGGCAAGATTATGCGCTCGCCGCGACCGACTTCAAACGGGCTTGCCTCCGCGCTGGCGAGCGATACGCGAGGGCGGTTGAGATCCTAGTCGAGCCCGAGCCGGACTCGAACTGAGCACCGCCTCGGTGCGTCGGGCCAAGCGAGCGGCGTCGAGGGAAGGCGCATTGCCCGCAGCTGCTGGTACTGCTCCTTAGGCGGAAGTTTTCGTAGGTTGGGGTTGTTGGACCCTGTTGCGGCTGGGGTTTTGCCGCTTGGGAGGGGTGGTTGCTTGGCTACGCGGGTTTGATGTTGATCAGCGCGTAGGCGTCGGCTTGGAGCTCGGTCGGGGTGGTGAGACGGGTGAAGGTGTGTTGGCTTGTGCCGATTCGGATGGTGTTGCGACAGAGGGTGGCGAGGTCGCTGAGCAGGTCTTCGAGGCTGTGGGCGGGATGGCCGTCGGGGGTGCGGGCGCTGCCGGCCTTGGCGATCGCGTCGGGGGAGCGGCGGGCCGGCGCGACGGGGTCGGCGGGCGCGATCGGGGTGTCGTCGCAGAACAGCATCGGCGCGAGCCGGCGGGCGAGCTCGAACTGGACGTAGCAGGCGAGCATGCAGAGGAACACGTGCGCGCGGACGCGATCCTCGAGTCGGTGGTGCACGGGTCGGATCTCGAGCGTGGTCTTCATCTCTCGGAAGCAGCGCTCGTTGACTTTGAGTTGCTTGTAGGCGCGCGCGACCGCGGCCGAACCGATCCGCGAGGCTGGTTCTTGGGTGCGTAGCACGTAGATCCCGTCCAGCAGCGCCTCCTCGTCGATCTGCGCTTGGTTGCGCTCGTAGCCGAAGCTGGCGTCTGAGATCTGCAGAGTGAAGTGCTTGGCCATCTTGCGCTTGTTGACCACCCGGCCGGCGCGCTCGCCGATCTTCCCCGCGCTCGCGTTGCGAAGCGTTCCGCGCTCACCCTCGACCATCTGCCTTACCTTCTCCAGGTCTCGCTCGGTCAGCCTCAAAAGCTCCTGGCGTTTGCGGGCGCGCTCGGCCGCGACCGCCGGGTTCCGGCACACGATCAGCCGCTCTGCGGGGAACTCGGGGGATGAGACCTCGCACAGCCCTTGCTCGTCAAACAGCGAGAGCTGAAAGCCGGGGGCGACTGTCAGCTTCTGGATCTGCGGGGCGCGCAGCGAGGTGATGAACCCGACTCCCTGCTCCTTGAGAACCTTGGTCCTGGCCTCGGTGATCATCCCGCGGTCCCCGACGAACACGACGTGCTCGATCCCGAACGTGTCCTTGACCCGCTCGACCGCCGCTAACAGCGTGGTCGGGTCCCCGGTGTTGCCCTTGTGCACCTCGATCGAGAACGGCTGGCCTTCCGGCGCGCAGCACAGCCCGTAGCTGATCTGTGGCTTGCCCGGCTTGCCGTCACGCGAGTAGCCGACCGCGCCCAGCTCGCAGTGGCGGCCCTCCAGGTAGCTAGAGGACAGGTCATAGAGCACGAACCCCTCCCCGTGCAGGTGCCGGCGGGCGAGCGCTTTCTCGACACGCTCTTGGCGCTCCAGCAGCCAATCCATCGCGGCCAACAACTCGGCTTCGGTGACCTCGCCGAGCGAGAGCTCTTCGGCGAGCGTGGTCTGCCCGATCAGCCGCGTCATCGACAGCTTCGAGCACGCACACAAAAGCCGCTGGACGATCATCGCCACCACCAGGTCGCGCTCGCGGCAACGCTCGCGGCTGATCAGCCGCTCCAGATCGAGATCGCGCAACACGCCGAGCACCGCGGCGACGTGCCCGTGCGGCAGCGACCGCACGATCTCGAAATCATCCGTTGCCAGCATCAACACCTCGCCCGCGAGCGAGCGGCGCAACGCCTCCAGCGCCTCGGGCGGCAGGTGCGAGACGTTCCCGAGGTTCTCATGCTTGACCTTGCCACCCTCGCGGTAGGAGCGCCGCAGCACGTGCGACACGTACTCACGATCTTTGTACCGCGTCTTGATTGTGGCTACATGAACGGCGCCACCCGACCGTCTAGGCACAGGCAGAGAATAGCTGATCCCAGCCGTCCACACAACAATTCTTTGGCTACATCAACCAGTCACAAGAAGCCCGATCGCCCGCGAACACAGGCGATCGCGCCTCAAGACCTCGAAAACTTCCGCTTAGGCCCAATACCTTAATTAGCTGTCCGAGGTCGGGTTAGAGTTGCTGTGTGCCTCGGGCTGGGTGGGTCAAGCCGGCGAGCGATCAGCACCTCTCTGATCACGTCTCGATTGGGGTTCTGACGCGCGTGTTCCCACCGGAGCTGGTCGATCGGGTGGTCGCGCAGGCGGGTCGTACGGAGCGGCGCCAGCGGCTGTTGCCGGCGCGCGTGGTCGTCTACTACGTGCTGGCGATGGCGCTGTTTGCGGACTGCTCCTATGAGGAAGTGATGCGCCAGCTGGTGGAGGGGCTTTCGTGGGCGTCTGGGTGGCGCGCGCCGTGGCAGGTGCCGAGCAACGCGGCGATCTTCCTGGCGCGCAAGCGGTTGGGACCAGAGCCGCTTCGGGCGTTGTTCGCCGAGGTGGCCTCACCGTTGGCGGAGCCGGGGACGGTGGGGGCGTTCTATCGCGACTGGCGGCTTGTGAGCATCGACGGGACGTGCATCGACGTGCCCGACACGGCGGCCAACGATCAGCGGTTCGGGCGCGCTGCCTCGGGGCGCGGCGAGGGGGTCGGCGCGTACCCACAGCTGCGGCTGGTGGGGATGGCCGAGTGCGGCACGCACGCGCTCCTAAACGTCTCAGTCGGTGCCTACAACGACGGGGAGCAGGCGCTGGCGGGCGCCGTGGTGGACGCGCTCCAGAGCGGCATGCTGTGCCTGGCCGACCGCGGGTTCTACAGCTTCTCGCTGTGGAATCGGGCACGGGCAACGGGCGCCGAGCTGTTGTGGCGGATGAAGTCAAACCAGCGCTTGCCGGTGCTCGAGCGCTTCCCGGACGGCTCCTGGCGCACCGAGATCTTCGCCTCCGATGACCGCAAACGCCAACACGGGGTAAGCGCCCGTGCGATCGAGTACACGGTCGATGATCCCGGCCGGGCCGCAAGCGATACGCGCTACCGGCTGCTGACAACGATCCTCGACCCCGAGCGCGCGCCAGCGCAGCAGCTGGCGTCGCTTTACCCGCAGCGCTGGGAGTTCGAGACGACGCTCGATGAGCTCAAGGTCCACCAGCGCGGTCCGCGCGTGGTGCTGCGCTCCAAGCTGCCAGACGGCGTCATCCAGGAGCTCTACGGCTACCTCTGCGTGCACTACGCGATCCGCTGGCTGATGCACGCCGTCGCGCTCGAGGCCGGCCATGACCCCGACCGGGTCTCATTCATACATGCGCTGCGCGTCGCCCGCCGCACCACCGGGTCACACCCCGGCTTTTCCCCCCACAGCACTCAGTGCCGCCCACCAACAGGCAACGGCTGAGCTGCTGCACGGCCTGCTCCCCGAGCGGCGCCTTCGCTCCAACCCGCACGTCGTCAAGCGCAAGATGTCCAGCTACCCGGTCAAGCGCGCCGAGCACCGCAACCCACCCAAGCCCACCAGACGCCTCGAGGACGCCACGATCGTCCTAGCAGCCTAACTTAACGGTATTGCGCTTAGGCCCTGCGCGCAACGACATCGGCCAGGCGTCTCACAACCCATCCTCCACCGGACGCCGGTGGCACCGAGCAGACTCGGCCGGACCATCAGCGCGGACCCGCCTGCTCGCGTCGCTCGTAGCGTATCCGCAACTTTTTCGCACGCACGAGGGCCATACGGACACCTCGCCGCGGGCCCGCGCCAGGACGAATGCAGGGCCAGGCTCCGAAACCGACGCGGGCCCTGCACGTCGCCACAAGCGCGCACGCAGCGATCGCAGACGGATCGGTCCGACCACTGCTTGGGAGCGCTCACTCAAGGTCGGGCAGCTGCAGCACGTAAGCAGTCACGGGTGCGGCTCTTCTGAAGGGACCTTGAGATGCCCGGCCGAAAGCGAGAAATGTCCCGTAATCACGGCACTTTCGACCGCTTGCCTCGCCTCGTTCGCCGGAGGGAGAGCCGTCGATCCGAGCCACCGTATGAACACCTGAGGACGCTGACCCCAGGTCTGGGCTCCACGGCGAGCTCATACCGAGCAAAACCAGGGGCAACGACCACCTTCGTCCCCCGAATCGCCCACAACTACGGGCGTTCGACCTCACTCCAGAAGAGCCGCACCCAGCAGTCACGGCGGGGTCGAAACCCGCACTGCCGCTCCAGGCGTCAAGCAGCAACGTCGCCCTCCGCCGAGACCTGCTCTGCGACTGCCACGGGTATGCCGGAAAGCGCCGGCCGTCCCCTCCCTTGCGCGGAAACCGCGCCACTCGCCGGCGATCGCTTTTGCCACTGCGATAGCCTCGAGGCCGGCGATCGCTTCGGCATTGCGATCGTCCCGATCCGCCTCTGCGCGAGCCGCGGCGCGCTATCGGATTCGCCCAGCAGCACGAGCCGGCTCGCCGAGTGGTCGGACTGCTGCCTCGCCACGATTGCGATCACCCGCCCGACGGCACCACCGTGACTGCTTCTGGTGCAGAGCAGTCGTCCGTCGTCCTGCTCGGCCGGACCCGCGCGGGGTCACGGGCCGCGTTGTTCGTTGACCCTTCCCAAACCGAACACCCGTTGCGCCAAATCCTGGCCCGATCCTCCCCCCTGCACCCAGGATCCGCCTCGGCCGTGATCAGGTTCGCGCCGCGAGTCGCCGCCGTGCCCTCTGGACCGATGGCAGCGCCGCCTTCGCCCGCGCGAGCGGCCGCGCGCGGAGGTCGACGCTTGCTGGCTTGGGGGCGATCGCGAGCCCCTCGCCTGTAGCCGGGTTTCGGCCCTTGCGCGCCTTCTGCGCGGGCTTGACCCGGACGGTCAGTTGCACGAGACCGCCGACGCCCACCTTCTGCGCGTTCCCAAGCTCCTCGAGCACGACCTCCTCGAGCACGCGGCGAGCGCTAGCTTCGCCTCGTTCCTGCTGAGGCCAGTCCGATCGGCGACGGCGGTCGCGATCTGTGTCTGCGTGAGCGCCACGGGCACTCCTCCTCAGTCGAATGGTGGGGACGCACGAGCGTGATTGAACCTCCCGTGGCGGACATGCGAGCGTCCGGCGTCATCGGCGACGACTGCCCGGGCGGGGGTATCAGCCGTCCAGCTACCGAGCGTGCTGGTGCGACTTTGTGGCCGTCGAGATTACCCCCCACTTGTTTAGATTCTCGGGTTTCGCATTTTTGAGGGGGCTGAGCAGGGGGCTGTCGGCGTCGCCGGTGGGGTGGCTGCTGGGTTGATGGCCTGAGTAGTGGGGCGCGGAGCGGAAGGAGCATCGGCGGCTTCCGCGAAGCGGTGGGTGTCAAGTCCGTTTCCGCGGCTGGGTGGGAGGCCCGTTCGCGGCTGCCCACGCGAGCAGACCTCGAGGAACACCTCCCACTTCTCCTCCGGCGACAGCTGCCGGCGCTTGCGCGGCTTGCCGTTCTCCATCATCACGTCCTCCTGAGTCGGGGCCCGGACAGCCTCCCAGGATTGGCATGAAAAACAGGGGCAGCTCTATCGCAAGATCAGACGCAAACCAGGAGCCGCGGCGCTCGTTGTGCGATGCGCACCAGGAGCGGTTCAGGGTGCGCGGACAGAGCAGGCCGCTGAGCATTGAGGAGTTCGTGGAATTGATCCGCGCCGAACGCGAGCTTGCCGCCGGCGCCTACGTGTTGCGGCCGGTCGATGGGCTGCTGCGGCTTGAGCTGCAGTATCTGCTCCAGCACGAGGCGGACGTGGGCCGGCAGCTCAACCCGCGCCGGTTCAACGACCTGGTCGGGCTGGTGGCCGGTGAGCGGGTCCCGTCGCTGCTGAGCCGTGACGGGGATGAGTGGCGCCGAGTCGCCGAGGTGGCCGCCCGGCCCTACGCGGCGCTCGGGGCGCTGGCGGCCTACGCGCATGCGCGGCTGTGCGAGCTGCGAGACGGGGCGGCGGACCCGTGGGCGCCAGATCGCTGGCGGCTGGCGCGTCTGCCGCTCGGCGCCGATTACGCGCACGACAGGACAAGGACGCTGGACTTCGGGGCGATCCGCCGCGGCTGGCTGCGCGAGCTGCTGAAGCGGTGGGCGCGCTACCGGCTGCAGTCCGGGACGATGGCGCCGCAGGGCGTCAGCCATTCCCTGTGGTCGTTCAAGGAGCTCGAGCGGTTCTGCGAGCTGTCGGGGATCGAGTTGGCCGACGCCGAGCAGCTCTCGCGGGGGCTGCTCGAGGAGTTCCTCGATCATGTCGCGCGGCTGCCGCTGAAGCGGAACACCAAGCACGCGCTGTTGCGCCATGTCAAGGTCGTGCTCGACGACGTCGACCGTCACGGCTGGGTGCGGCTTGCGCGCGACGCGCGGTACTTCCGCGACGAGCTGCCCTCCCAGCGCCGTTCGCTGCCGCGGTTCATCGATGAGGCGGTGATGCGCCAGCTCGAGCGCGAGGCGGCGCTGGAGCGGCTCGGGGATGAGACGACGATCACCGCGGTGGTCGTGTTGATGGAGACCGGGCTTCGGTCCCAGGACGCGCTGCTGCTGGAGGTCGACCCGGTCGTGGTGTTGGCGGATGGCTCGCCGGTGCTGCGGTTCGTCAACCACAAGCGTCGGCGTGAGGCGGCGATCCCGATCTCAGACCGGCTGCTTGAGCGGATCCGTTATCAGCAGCAGCGAGAGCGGCCCCTCGACGTCCGCGACCCGCACGCGGCTTCGCAGGCCAGCGAAGGCAAACCAGCCACCGTCATCGACATGGTGGTGAAACGGCGCGGGCTTGGGACCATTGCGCTGCTGCTCGGCGTGCATCCATTCGTACCAGCCGTCTGCAGGGATCAGCACGCGGCCCTCCGGGCTCGCCGCGAGCGACCGCCACAGCTTGGACGCCAGAACCTTGTCGGACCGGGCGTTGATCGACTGCGGTCGCTCCTTGATGCTCGTTGCCCAGCGTGGCAGCAGCGACCAGCGCGCAGTCGAGGCGTGCCGCTCCTCTTCAGCGGTGCGCTCGATGATCGCCACCTGTTGGGTCGGCGCCACGTTGTAGCGGCCAACCGCCTTCTCAACCGCCTGCTCGACCGTGGCCGGCTTTGAAGATGTCGTCGAACTTCACTCGATCGGCTGCGGTGGTGTAGCGGCCGCACATAGGAGCCGAGCGTAGCGATGGTCGCGGCTGTCGAACGACAGGAATACGAAGACGGCCCCGAAAGGGCGCCGTGCGCGTATCCGGACACAGGCTTGGCGCTGACGTCTGGCCCCCGGGTTCATCCGGCAACGCATCCGAGGCGCCGGATGCCTGCGCCCCTTGTTCCGTCCTGAGCGAGCGGGACGGATCTCGCGCAGCCCAAAATCTTCCGCATCGCCGCGGCCGCCTCGTCCGAGGACTCTCGCTCCAGGGGGCGAATGCGGCAGGTACGGCATCTCGAGCGAGCGGTTCTGAGCTCCCCCATCTCGTCCCGAGCGCGCGTCGTCGGCGCCTCCGTGCCGACGCCTCCTTTTATAGGACAGCGATGCTCTCGCGCTGCTCGTGGTCACCGCCGGCGCGGCCGGCGTAGGCAGGCGAGGGTGGCGTGTCGATTTCTGCTTCGCTCGCTCGACGCATTGGTACGAAGCACAGTTCAATCTAAGGAGGAACGACGGGATGCGAGTCATGGTCCTGATCAAGGCGACGGAGGAGAGCGAGGCCGGGGTGATGCCGAGCCAGGAGCTGCTCACGGAAATGGGCAACTTCAACGAGGAGCTCGTCAAGGCCGGTGTGATGCTGGCTGGGGATGGGCTGCACCCGAGCTCCAAGGGCGTGCGGGTGGTGTTCTCGGGCGGCGAGCGCAAGGTGATCGACGGTCCGTTCGCCGAGACCAAGGAGCTCCTCGCGGGCTACTGGGTGTGGCAGGTGAAGTCTCTTGACGAGGCGATCGAGTGGGTCAGGCGCATGCCGAATCCGAGCGAGCAGGACGGCGCGGTCGAGATCCGACCGGTCTTCGAAGCCGACGACTTCGGCGACGAGTTCACCCCCGGGTTGCGCGAGCAGGAGGCGCGGCTACGGGCGCAGGTCGAGGCCCACCAGTAGGCGGCGCGGCGTCGACGATCAGCGTGCCGGCGAGCGATGTCAACCGTACGATCGATGCCGTTTGGCGGATCGAGTCGCCGCGGCTGATCGCCGGCGTGGCCCGGATGGTGCGCGACGTCGGTGTCGCCGAGGACTTGGCGCAGGAGGCCCTCCTCGCCGCTCTCGAGCAGTGGCCAGAGTCGGGCGTACCGGACAACCCGGGCGCCTGGCTCATGGGCACGGCCAAGCACCGGGCGGTCGACCGTCTGCGCCGGGCCGAGGTCCACGAGCGAAAGACGCGGGAACTGGGGCGCGAGATCGAGATCCAGGGCCAGATCGAGAACCCCGATCTCGAGGCCGAGATCGACGATCCGTTCGACGACGATCTCCTGCGCCTCATCTTCACGACCTGCCACCCCGTGCTCTCGACCGACGCGCGGGTCGCGCTCACGTTGCGCCTGCTCGCCGGCCTGAGTACCAGGGAGATCGCCCGCGCCTACCTGGTCTCGGAGGCGACCGTCGCGCAACGAATCGTGCGCGCCAAGCGCACACTATCGGAGGCGCGGGTGCCGTTCGACGCCCCCGAGCGCGACGAGCTCGCCGAGCGCCTCGCCTCCGTGCTCGAGGCGATCTACCTCATCTTCAACGAGGGCTACGCGGCGACCGCCGGCGACGACTGGATCCGGCCCGAGCTGATCGAGGAGGCGCTCCGGCTCGGCCGCAACCTCGCCGAGCTGCTCCCCTCGGAGCCGGAGGTACACGGCCTCGTCGCCCTGATGGAGCTGCACGCATCGCGCTCCCGCGCGCGGATCGGCCCCTCCGGGGAAGCGGTACTGCTGCTCGACCAAGACCGGTCGCGCTGGGACTGGCTACTCGTCGGCCGCGGCCTCGCCGCGCTCGATCGTGCGCAGAGCACCGGCGGCGCCCTGGGGCCGTACACGCTCCAGGCGGCCATCGCCGCCTGCCACGCGCGCGCCCGGGTCGCCGGCGACACGGACTGGGAGCGCATCGTCGCTCTCTACGACGGGCTCGCCCAGCTCCTGCCCTCGCCGGTCGTCGAGCTCAACCGCGCCGTTGCCGTCGGAATGGCGTTCGGCCCCGAGGCGGGGCTCGAGCTGGTGAACGTACTCGTCTCCGAGCCCGCCTTGCAGAGCTACCACCTGCTGCCGACTGTGCGCGGAGACCTGCTCGCGAAGCTCGGTCGCGACGACGAGGCGCGGGCGGAGTTCGACCGCGCCGCCGCGCTCACCCACAACGCCCGCGAGCGGGCAGTGCTGCTCGAGCGGATGGCGGCCTGCTCGCCCCGGAACGGCGGCTGAACAGAAGGAGGCATTCGATGTTGCTCGACGACAAGCGCGCTGTCATGTATGGAGGCGGCGGATCGATCGGCGGGGCCGTGGCCCGGGCCTTCGCCCGCGAGGGGGCGAAGGTCTCTCTCGCCGGCCGCACCCGGGCTACGCTCGAGGAGGTCGCAGAGGCGGTCCGCGCAACGGGAGGAGCGGCCGAGACCGCGGAGGTCGACGCACTCGACGAGCAGGCGGTCGACCGGCATGCCGACGCGGTCGCGGCGCAGGCCGGCCGGATCGACATCTCCTTCAACCTGATCACGCACCCGCACACCCACGGAACCCCGCTTGCCAAGATGGCGGTCGACGACTTCATGGCGCCGTGGAGACGGCCGC
This sequence comes from uncultured Solirubrobacterales bacterium, assembly GCA_963836065.1. Lineage (GTDB taxonomy): Bacteria > Actinomycetota > Thermoleophilia > Solirubrobacterales > Solirubrobacteraceae > Palsa-465. The sequence goes on along the minus strand of CAWIII010000001.1, from coordinate 183,356 downwards.
GCGGACGACGTTCCTGACCGCGAGGGGGGCCGCGCGCCACATGATCCGTCAGCGATCGGGCGTGATCCTCGCCTTTGGGGGTCCCGGCGATCGCGGCGGCCCGATGCGCGACTACTACCTGGGAGGCACCCAGGTGGCGTTCGACGCGATCGAGACGATCCGACGCCAGCTCGCGGTCGAGTTGGGGCCGCACGGAATCCGGGTGGTCACGCTCGCGGGCGGAGGCGTGCCCGATTCGCTCCCCGAGGGCTTCGACGGCCGCGAGGAGATCGTCGAGATGATCGAGCGGCAGACGCTGCTGGGGCGGGCCGCGACGCTCGAGGACGTAGGCAATGCCGCCGTCTTCGCGGCCTCCGACTGGGCGCGCAGCATGACGGCGGCGATTGTCAACGTCAGCTGCGGTGCGCTCGTCGACTAGCGAAATCCGCTAGGCGCGAGCTTTCGCATGCGCGCGGTTGCGAGAGTCTGCGCGGCCGCAGCTCACTTGCGAGACGGACAAAACGCATCAGCGAGGCGTCTGTCGCGTCGCCCACCCGTTTGCATAGGCAGCGCGGGGTCGGCATGCCAGGCGCACCTCGTTCACGCGGGCAGGCGTTGCTCGCGCCGTCGCGCGAATCCGAGCGCCGCGCGTGGACCCGGGCCGCCAGCTCGTCGCTGCTGCGCCGTCGCCGGCGGAGAACTCCAGCCACCACCTGCCGCTCGGGCGGGTCTCCGACGTGAAGCAGCAGCCTGGAGCTGCCACAACCGAGCCGAGATGCCTCCGAGTTCGTGGGAGCGGCAGCTGTGTGATTGCGTCCGCGGACTGCTGTTCGCTGATCTGAGGATCAGGTTGGAACACTGGCCGGGAGCGCTGCTCGTCGCCACGCACGACCGCCGCCTCGAGGACGGCATGCGACACCAGCGGGGAATTTCAACTCTGACACAGTGGCGCGAGACGCGCAGTCATTCAAGGGCGGACACGAGCCCTCAATCCCGCCGACCACTCGGTGGGCGTCGCGAGCCCGTCGGAGAGCCAGCCTAGTCTTAGCTGGATTGTCGCGGGCGGTTGTTCACTAATTCGCCTGTAGCGGGATGGTCTGTGAGCGGCGTTGGGCGGCGAACGGGGATCTTGGTTCATCAGGATTGGTGGACGATGAGCGGTGCTCTGCTTTGGGTAGTGCCTGCGGGCGGCGGCGCTCGGCGCGCCGGATCGCCCGGTTGATAGCCCGGATTTCGCGTGGGTTTGATGGCCGGGGTACGGTCGCGGCATCGATCCGTCCGCGGGATCACGCATCATACGCGGCGGTTCTGTTCACCAATTCGACTGAGCTATGGCCCGTCCGGGACACGAGCGCTTTACGGACCCGACGCTTGCCGCCCAGCGTCGGTATGAAGCGCTGCGCGCCTACTGGGTCGAGGAACTCTCGGCCGCCCAGATCGCCGAGCGCTTCGGCTACAGCAAGGCAAGCGTGCAGACGCTGATCTCCCAGTACCGACAGGCCGATCTCGCGGAGCTGTTCTCCTCATCGCGCCCGGGGCCCAAGCATCAGCCGAAGAAGGACGCCGCCCGCGAGCGGGTGATCGGGTTGCGCCGCTCCCGCCACGGGATCGAGGAGATCGTGGCCGAGCTCGAGCGGGCGGGCACCCCCTTGTCGCGCACCGCCGTGTGGGAGATCCTCAAAGAGGCCGGGCTCTCACGGATGCCCCGGCCGGCCGCCAAGCCCAACGGCGAGGGACAGCCCGAGCGGCTCTCCGCGCCGAAGGTGCACGTGCTCGAAGACGCCGAGTGGCCCGAGTCGGGCAGGCTTGAGACCCAGCACGCCGGGCTGTTTTTGTTGATCGGCGACCTGATCGAGCTCGACTTGCCCGGGCTGATCGAGGCGGCCGGCTGGCCGTCCACCAGCCAGCTGTCCGCGTTGCGCTCGGTGCTGTCGCTGATGACGCTCAAGCTCGCCGGTCGTCGCCGGCGCAGCCACGTGCAAAACGTGGTTCATGACCCGGCGCTCGGGCTGTTCTGCGGGCTCAACGCGCTGCCCAAGACCTGGCACTTGAAGACCTACTCCTATCGCACCACCCGCGCCCAGCAAGTGGCGTTGTTCGAGGCGCTGCAGCCCCGCCTCAGCGACGCGGGGCTGCTGGGCGACCAGGGGCTCAACCTCGACTTTCACGCGATCATGAGCTACGGCGAGGACACGATCCTCGACAAACACTACGTTCCCCGCCGCTCGCAGCGCACCCGCTCGGTGCTGACGTTCATCGCCCAAGACGGCCAACAGCACACGATCATCTACGCCAACGCCGAGCTGACCGCACGGCGCAGTCAGGCGAGGTGATCGAGTTCTGCCGCTTCTACGAGCGCACCCATGGCGAGCTGCCGAAGCTGTTGGTGTTCGACGGAAAGCTCACCACCCACGAGCACCTCGCCGAGCTCGACGAGCTGGGCGTCGCCTTCATCACGCTGCGCCAGCGCTCCCCGAAGCTGATCGCCACGCTCGAGCAGCTGCCCGCGAGCGGGTGGACCAAGACCCGGCTTGACCGCCCCGGCAAGCACAAGACCGCCAGCTACCACGAACACCCGGTCACGCTCAAAGGCCGCACCTTCCGCCAACTCGCCGTCAAAGGCCTCGGCCGCGACCAGCCAACGCTGCTCCTCACCAACCGCCAAGACCTCACCCCCAAGCAGCTGATCGAGCGCTACGCCAAACGCTGGGATCGAGAACCAGCTCGCCGAACAGATCCGCGCCTTCCACCTCGACTCGCTCTGCGCCCAAGTCCCGCTCGCCGTCGACTTCGACGTCGCGCTCACGATCCTCGCCGACCTCATCTACCGACACTTCGCCCACGGCCTGCACGCCGCCTACCGCAACCAGACCCCCGACACGCTCCGCGCCCAGCTGATCGACGGAATCGGCGAACTACGCTTCACCCCCGCCACATCGAAGTCGCGCTCCGACGCCGCACCCACACCCCCGCGCTACTCGACGCCAGCTACCAAGACAAACGCATCGAGGTTCCCTGTGCGCCGCACCCTCAGCTACAGCTTCCCCGCCCGCTGATCCAAGCCCAGAAAGCTCAGTCAATTAACGAACCGACAATCGAGTTAGCGAGCGAGCCTCATACCGCCGAGTGGTTGTTCAAGCGTTGCGGTGATCTTGAGGGCGGTCAGGGTTCGGTATGAGCCCCGCTCGCGGGGCGTCCCTGCGGGCCGCGGGGTGTGGCCGCGGGGTACCTTCCGATCTAGAGCGCGGGCGAGCGGCGCCCGCTTGGAAGCCCCTGCGGGGCTTTGCACCTTACGGTTGCTGGAGGTACCACCGTGGCCACGATCTCAAGCCTACTCGCCGATCACGTAACGCTCCAGGTGCGTTCGGTCGACCGCCTGTTCTTGCAGGGGTACGTGCCGCGGCTGATGACGGAGGGGCAGGTGATCCGGTTTCTGCTGGATCGTGGGTTCCCGATCCCGTCACCAGCGGTGCTGGGGAGGATCGGCCGTCGCTACGTCGATCAGATCAACGATTTCGTGATCAGCAACGGGATCCCGGCGGTGAAATTTGTCAAGGGCGATGTGAAGGAGGAGATCGCCCGCAAGCACTTCGAGGCCGCTGAACGCGAGGGCCGGTTCGGGGTGGTGATGGTCGGGATCGCGCAGGAGAGAACAAGCGCGTGGCGCGGGTGGCGGGACGGCGGCCCGGACGGGCATCCGCATTTCGTCTATCGCCGTCAGTCGATCTTCCCGAACAACTATTACTTCTACATCCGCGATCCGGACTGGGGACCCAGTTTTCTGAAGACTGTCGGGTATGCGCCGTTCCCGGTATGGGTCTACCTGAACGGGAACGAGTGGGCCAAGCAGCAGGCCGCCCAGCACGGGATCGGCTTCCGCCCGTTGGATAACGGGTTCGCATCGTGCGAGAACGCTGAGGCGCTCGCCGAGATCTGCGGGAGTCTGTCCGCCGCCGATGTTCGCGCGTTCTTTGATCGCTGGCAGGCCGCGCTCCCGTCCCCATTCACCGACGAGGACCGCCGCCGTGGCTACAGCTATGACCTCGCGTTCCGGCAACTGGAGATCTCCGACACCCGCGTGTTTGACCGGCCGGCCGCGGGCCGCGCCTGGTTCGAGGCAACGATCCCCGATCAGCTCACATTGGGACGCCCGGATCAGGCCGCGGTCATCTTCGGCCGCCGCGTGACCCGGCAGACCCCGGGACGGTTTCACACCAAGGTCTTCAACCGCGGTGTCGAGGCCGCGATCCAGATCCACTTCCGCGCGTCGAAGGTCAAGCAGTACTTCAAAGAAGGCCGCGCGCTCAGAACCGAGACGACCGTCAACGACACCCGCGACTTCGGGGTCGGACGACTCCTCACCGACGCCAACTGGCAGGCGCTGATCCATCAATCGGATGTAGTGGTGTAACGAGTAGAGCTCGTCGGTGAGGTTGGCGTCTCAGGCCTGAGCTGAGAAGTGTTCACCTCCTCGTTGTCTGCTTGGGGGGAGGGCATACGGGACTTCCTCGTAGTTTGGTGACTTCGGGGGTAATGGGCAACGGTTTGATCGGTGGTTCATGCGCGGGGGGATCAAGCGGTCATGGATGCCGTGCCGTGGAATCCGGATGATCGATGCGGGGGACTCGCCCGTAGGCGCCGTGAGCCGCTCGCCGAGCGGGCCAGACGTTGGCGCAGCTGAGAAGCCCGCCTTGCCAGGGGGTCGGACCAACCGTCGCTTCGCCCCCTTCGATGCAGCGGTCGTTTGCCGGTGTGCGCCGAGCCGAGCGTTCGCGTTGAAACAGATGCCGGCGGGTGGGTTCCTGTGGGTCGCGGTCATCGGCCGGAGGGCGTTAGACGGGCCCAGGACGCGTCCGTGTGCAACCCGAGGGTTACGGCTTGGCTGGATTGGGTCGGCGGGTGGCTCAGGCGGCGGTGAGACTGGGTACCTCCTGCTCGACCTGGGGGGGCTCGGGGTCGGCGCAGCTCAGCGCCATCGACTCGACCGACAGGTAGCGCCGCTGGACGAGCCATTCGTCGTTCTGTTCGGAGAGCAGCGCGCCGGCGAGGCGGATCACCGCCTGGTCGTTGGGGAAGATCCCGACGACGTCGGTGCGCCGGCCGATCTCCTTGTTGACACGCTCCAGCGGGTTCGTTGAGCGCAGCTTGGTCCAGTGCTCGGACGGGAAGTTGTAGAACGCGATCAGGTCTTCCTCGGCCGTCTCGAGCAGCTCGCATACCTTCGGCGCGATCCCCTGCAGCCGTTCGAGCACGTGCCCGACGCGCGCGCGGGCCTGCTCGAGGCCCTCGGCGTTGAACACCTCGCGCAGCGCGGCGGCGACAAGCCCGCGCTGGTCGCGGCGGCAGTGCATCACCATGTCGCGGAGGAAGTGGACGGTGCAGCGCTGCCATGGGCAGCCCAGCACGCGGGCGATCGCTGCTTTGAGTCCCTCGTGCTGATCGGAGATCGCCAGCCGCACCCCATCCAGCCCGCGCTGCTTGAGCCCGCGGATGAACTCGACCCAGAACGCGCCGGACTCGACCTCGCCGACATCAAGGCCGATCACCTCCCGCACCCCGGTCTCGTGCACCGCATAGGCAACCACCAGCGCCTTGGACACCACCCGGCCGTGGTCACGAACTTTGACCTGCTTCGCGTCGAGCCAGAGATACGGGTAGGCCCCCTCCAACGGCCGCCCGCGAAACAGCTCGACCTGCTGATCCAGCGCCCGGCAGATCGCGCTCACGCGGTCCTTGGTCATCCCGTCGATCCCCAGCTGCTCCACCAGCCGATCGACCTTCCGCGTCGAGACACCGTTCACATACGCCTCCAACACAACCGCAACGATCGCCTGCTCACTGCGCCGGCGGGCCTCCAGAAAGCTCGGAAAGTACGCCGGACCCGACCGCTTCTTCGGGATCAACAGCTCGAGCTCCCCAACCCTGGTCTCCCACGCCCTGGGCCGATACCCGTTGCGATGCGTGACGCGCGTCCCCGGCGCGACCTCGCCGAGCCCGGCACCCACCTCAGCGCTGACCTCGGCCTCCATCACCTCACGGGCGACCAGCGCGACCGCCTCGCGCACGAAATCCTCAAGCCGACCATCCATCGTCTTGGCGACGACATCGGCAACCGTCATGCTCTGAACTTCGGCCATCGTGGTGTCTCCATTCGTCTGATTGCGATAACAGCCGACGAGTTCGGCGCCACGGTGGCCGACCCCTCTTCAGCGGTCGACCCCCGAGACGCTCGTTACACCACTTCTACCGACATGACCGCTGATCCAATCGGACACGACATCAATCAACGCCTGTTGAACCATCAGCTTGACGCGTGCGCTTGCGCACCAGACGCCACGCTCCTTGAGCGCGTGGTGCTGCCATCCACCACCGATGATGGCCTACCCGCCCCCGGACTCCGGTTCGGGGACCCCAGAACGATGGCGCTGCTCGCCTGCCTGTGCAGCTTCCAGCACCTGTTCACCGGGGTGACGAACCGCTCGCTACGCGCGCTGATCGCCGGGTTGATCCCCGGCTACGGCCCGCGGCAAATGACCTACGACCTGAGGCGGCTACGCCGCAACGGGTTCATCCAGCGGATCCCTCGCACCCAGCGCTACGAGCTGACCCGCGAGGGACGCCGACTGGCCGTCTTCTTCAGCAAGACCTACACGCGGATCGTCAACCCCTCCCTCGCCGAACTTGACCCACAGCTACCACCGGAGATCGCCAACCACCACCCCCTCGCGCGCGCATGGCGCGCATTCGAGCGAGCACTCGAGGACAAGATCAAACAGGCCGCTATCGCGGCCTGAAAAGATGACCAATCCGTGAACTTTTCAACCACCTAGCGGAGCTAGTGCCGCTCCGACGAGCTCCACGCACGTCGTTGACGCAGCCTCAGATGCGTCGCCCCAGTTGGTGCCTCAACCGCCAGGCCCGCCTGGAGTTCGGCGTCTCGCCGCTCGTACCGCTTGCGCAAGCTTGTGGACGCCGGCGCGGATGGCGGGCTCGGGCATCTGCGCGTAGCCGAGGACGAGCGCCGGCCGGCCCGAGGCGTCGGGGCGGAAGTCGCTCATCGTCTCGAGCTCGACGCGCCGGTGGCGGGCTTCCTCGCGGATCGCCTGCTCGTTGTCGCTGTCGGGGAGCTGGACGGTCACGTGCAGGCCGGCGGCGACACCGCGGACGGCGTCGGGGAGCGCTTCGGTGAGCGCCTGAACGAGGGCGTCGCGTCGTGCGCGGTAGCGCGATCGCATGCGCTGCAGGTGGCGGTCGAGCTCGCCGCGAGTGAGGAAGTCGGCGAACGCGTATTGCTCGATGCGGGCGGTCCCGCGGTCGGCCAGGAGCTTCTCGTGGCTAACGGTCTTCAGGAGCGCGGGCGGGACGACCAGCCAGCCGATTCGGAGCGCCGGCGCGAGCGTCTTGCTCGCCGAGCCGGCGTAGACGACGCGATCGGGGTCGAGACCCTGGAGCGCGCCGACGGCTGCCCGGTCGTAGCGATACTCGGCGTCGTAGTCGTCCTCGATCGCGATGGCGTCTCGCTCGCGCAGCCACGTCAGCAGGGCGGTTCTTCGCTCGCCCGTAAGCACGACGCCGGTGGGGTGCTGGTGAGCCGGCGTCAACACCACCGCGTCGGCGTCGGCGGGGTCTAGCTAGTCGACCTGTGTACCGGCGTCGTCGACTCCGATCGAAACCGGCTCCAGTCCGGCGCGCGCGACGACCAGCCCATCTTCGGGGTTGCTGGGGTCCTCCAACGCAATCCGCTTCGCGCCAGCCGCGGCTAGCGCGTGACACACGAGGCCGAGGCCCTGCGTGTAGCCGTTCGTGATGACGATCTGCTCGGGGTCGGCGACGACTCCACGGACGCGCCCGAGGTAGTCCGCCAGCGCGGATCGCAGCGACTCGACCCCGCGGGGGTCGCCGTAGCCGAGGTCGGCGTCGGTGACGGTCGTGAGCGCCTCGCGCAGCGAGCGCGGCCATGCCGCTCGAGGGAACGTCGAGACGTCCGGCACGCTGGGACGGAAGTCAAAACGCGCGCGTGGCGACGGCGTTCCCGCCTGCGCCGTTCGCGCCTGGACTTCACCCACAGCCGTCGGCGCCGCCGGCGCCAACACGCTTGCGAGCGCCGCACCCTCCGAGACCCGAGGGCGGAGTCCTTGGCGCAGGCTCAGATAGCCCTCGGCGGCGAGCTGTGCATAGGCGTCGACGACGACTCGCCGCGAAACGCCGAGCCGGCGAGCAAGGTCGCGCGTGGACGGCACGCGCGCGTCGGGCCGCAGGGCGCCCTCCCGGATCGCCCGCCGAAGCTGATCCTCGATCTGTGCCCCGAGCGTCCGGGAGCCGTCGCGGCTCACCGACAGGAGCAGCTCTATCGGCTGACTCGTCTCGTCCAGGACCACGATCCTGGATCTGTTATCTGCACCAGTCAAAACCTAGCATCGGCGCATGCACTCGATCGCCACATACGCCGGCGTCCGACGACTGTTCGCCACGTCGATCCTCGCGCGGCTTCCGCTCGCGATGCTCAGCATCGGCTTCGTGGTCCACACCCAGCACCTGACCGGCTCGTTTGCGGCGGCTGGCGTGGTCACTGGCGTATACGCGATCGCCGAGGGCGTCGGCGGGCCGCTGCTCGGGCACCTCGTCGACCGCCGCGGACAAACCTCCGTGCTGCTGGCGAGCGCCGGCGTTGCCGCCTTGCTGCTGATCGCGATCGCAGTGCTGCCGGCGGGCGCTCCGCTCGCCGTCCTTATCGTGCTCGCAACCGGCATCGGGCTGGCCGCCCCTCCGATCGGCGCCTGCCTGCGGACCCAGCTCCCAGCCCTTCTGCCAGATCCCAGCGCCACCCGCTCGGCCTACGCGTTCGAAGCATCGGTCGTCGAGCTGACCTGGATCTTCGGCCCGCCACTCGTGCCCTCCATCGCCGGGCTGTGGTCAACCGGAGCGGCGCTCGCGATTGGCGGCCTGGTCCTACTGGCCGCCACGGCGGCGTTCGCCGCGCAGCCGGCCTCACGCACCTGGCAGCCAGCCCGCGCTGACCGGCGAGCACGCGGAGGCTCGCTGCGCACACCGGCGATGCGCACGCTGGTGATCGTCCTGATCGCCGTCGGTGCACTGCTCGGCGCCGCCGAGGTCGCCGTCACCGCCGCCGCCAAGACGCTCGATGGCACCATGGCCGCCGCCCCGCTGTTCGCCATCTGGGGCGCCGGATCGTTCGCGGGCGGCCTGCTCACTGCCCGTCTCGGCGGCGGGGTCCGCACTGCCGCCGGACTCGCGCTCGTGCTCTGCGCGCTCACGGCCGGACACCTCGCCCTGATCCCGGCGGCCGGGAGCGTCGTTGCGCGCGGGGACGTGCTTCTCCTCGCCGGCGCCGCGATCGCCCCGACCGAAGCCGCACTGAACGCGACGGTCGACCACGCCGCCCCCCGAAGGGACCATGACCGAGGCGTTCGCCTGGCTCGCCACCGCGATGGCGATCGGCAGCGCCGCCGGAGCCGTCAGCGCCGGCGCGCTCGTCGACCGCGCCGGCCCCACCGCGGCATTCGCGCTCGCCGGCGGCGCAGGCGCGCTCGCGGTGCTCATCACCATGCTCCGCTCGCGCACGCTCGTCGATAGGGCGCCCGCAGCCGCCGAGCCCGTTCGCGCGACCGGCAGCTCGTGGCCCGTCGCCAAGGCGCTTGGGCCAGCCGTCGATCGTAAGCGCGAGCACGTCGGCACGGCGTTATTAGATGTCGTAGCACCGATCGTTCTCTACTACGGATTGCGTGCGGCCGGCGTGGGGATCTACCTCGCGCTGACAGCTGGTGCGGTCGCCCCCGGGATCAGCACCGTCGCCAGGCTGATCAGGGTTCGGACGGTCGACCGGTTGGCGGTGTTCGTGACGATGACGATGCTGCTCGGCGTCGGGGTCTCGTTGATCGCCGGGAGCCCGCGCTTCCTGCTCGCCAAGGAAGGCTGGGTGACCGCGGTCGGCGGCTCACCGGATAGAGGGCCCCGGTCGCGCCGGGCACCCCTAGACCTGCTCACGCGATCCGGACTGGCTCCTCCACGTTGCGTGTGGGTAGCGTCCGGTCTGGTTGATTGCCTGCCGGGCTTCTGATCCTCGATGATGGGAGCCCCGCATGCAAGCGCTAGACCTTCGTCTGTTCCAGGCCGCCTTGGGTCTGTCCGAGCCGTGGCAGGTTGTAAGCGTGGAGTTCGACCCGGCGGCCAAGCGGCTTGATCTGCGGATCGACTTCGAGAAGGGCAGCCGGTTCGCCTGTCCGGAGTGCGGCCGGGAGGGATGTCCGGTGCACGACACCGAGGAGAAGACCTGGCGGCATCTGGACTGAAAGGCGGTACTGCTGTTTCCGTGGGTGGGGTGAGAGGGTTCGGGCGGGGGTAGCGCCATCGCCCGGTTGCCGTCAAGCAGCGCCTTGATGGTTGGTCGTGGGACGCGAGTCGTTTCTGCTGTTAGCAGGGGTTTTGCGCTGCTTGACTGCGCCCGAGTCGCTGGCGCTGGTGGGCTGGGGAGTTCCGGGCGGGGACCGCCCGGAAGGGCGGGTTGAGGGTGCGCACGCCGCGGTGCTCCTAGGCTCTGGTTTAGCGATGTCAGAAACCCTTGGGAAGGAACGGTGGCGACGTGCGCAAGGCAAGCGTAGGCGTCCGCGCGTGGGCGCGGCTTTTGGGGCTCGGCAAGACGGTGGTCGAAGCGGTCGATGTCGAATCAGACGGCACGATCGTGGTGTCGGTCCGCCCGGGTTACAGCCAGCGGGATCGTTGCCCGCACTGTCGCCGGCGCTGCCCGGGGTATGACCTCGGCGAGGGGCGCCGGCGCTGGCGGGCGCTGGATCTCGGGACCACGTTGTGCTACGTGGAGGCCGACGCGCCGCGCGTGCAGTGCAAGGTGCACGAGGTGGTCGTCGCGGCGGTCCCATGGGCGCGCCACGACGCCAGGTTCACGCGCAGCTTCGACGATCAAATCGCATGGTTGACGGTCAACACGTCAAAGACGGCGATCTGCGTGCTGATGCGGATCGCGTGGCGGACCGTCGGGCGTATCTGCGCGCGCGTCAGCGCGGAGGCAGCAAGGACGTGACCTGTTCGCGGGCCTGAAGGCCCTCGGGTTCGATGAGATCTCGATCCGCAAAGGGCAGAAGTACCTGACCGTGGTCGTCGACCATCACACCGGCCGGCTGGTCTGGGCGGCGTACGGCCGGGACCGCAAGACGGTCGAGAAGTTCCTCGATCTGCTCGGGAAAGAACGCTCCGAGCAGATCGAGCTGGTCTCTAGCGATGACGCCGAGTGGATCACCCGGCCCGTCGCCGAGCGCTGCCCCAACGCCGTGATTTGCCTTGACCCATTTCACATCGTCAAGGCCGCGACCGACGCGCTGGATGAGATCCGCCGCGAGATCTGGAACGAAGCCAGACGCGCCGGCAACAAGCAGCTCGCCAAGGATCTCAAAGGCGCCCGGTTCGCGCTGTGGAAGAACCCAGGCAACCTGAGCGAACGTCAACAGCGACAGCTCTCGAGCATCCAGCAGACCAACCAGCGGCTGTACCGCGCCTACCTCCTCGCCCAGCAACTGCGCCAGATCTACCGCGTCGACGCCGAGGACGGCCTCACACTGCTCGAGGCGTGGCTGAAGTGGGCCCGACGATCTCGCCTAGAGCCGTTCCGAAAGCTCGCCCGCCGGATCGCCGAACAGCGCGAACGCGTCGAGGCGGCGTTCACCAATGGACTGTCAAACGAGTGCACTTCATACTGCACCTCCTGGTGTGGTTGTGGTGGGGATGCCGTCAGTGACGGTGCTGGGGTGATGATGACGGGCGGCGGCGGCGCTGCCGGCCGGGGGCGGGCGGCGGCGGCCGTCGGAAGGTCGGTTCTGGCCGGGGTGGTAGAGGTGGGCGCGGCGGCCGTCGATCCGCTGGCCGGTGATGTGTCCTCGTCGCTGCCAGATCTTGATCGTCTGGGTGCTGACGCCGAGCTGGTCGGCGGTCTCTTCGAGCGTGAGCATGCCTGCGGCTTTGAGGCGTTGCTGGTGGGAGGGGATGCTGCGGTTGCGGCATAGCTGGGTGAGCGAGACGACGGTGAACGGTTTGCCCCATCCGCCGGTCAGTCTGTTGCTGTTGAGGATCTCGACGGTCTGGTCGTAGGTGTGGTCGTCGAGCAGTTGGTCGATCAGGCTGATCGTCGTGGGTGGCGTGGTGTGCGCCTCCCACGCGGCAGTGGCCGTGGCGCGTGCAGCGTGTGCTGTTGGCCGCCTGAGAGGCGGACGTGCGCGGTGATCTGCTCGCCTGTGTTGTTCAGCGTGACGTCGGTGAGGAGCAGACGGATCAGCCGTTTGCGTTCGCGCATCGGGGTCGCCGGGTTGGCCCAGAGTGCCGGTAGGTCTGTCGCGAGCGCGCGGATCCGGGCGTGCTGCTCGTGGGTGAGCGGCCGGTTGCCGGCCTGGGTGGCGCGCTCGTACTCGTCCTTGGCGTCTGCGAGCTCGCGCAGCTTGTTGTTCCAGTCGGCTTCGAGCTGGTCGGCGACGAGCCGGTTGGTTGGTCCACAGCGAGGTAGCGTCGGCGGGCTGCCTCGGCGGCGTGCTCGGCGCGTTGCACGCCCATTTGGCGGATCTGGTCGGCGCGCTGGGCGAGCTCGGCCGAGACGGCGAGCGCGGTTTCGATCGCCAGCGGGGTGAGCTGTTCGAGCACGAGCGTTGCGACCGCGGCATCGACGCCGGCGCCGCAGATCGCCTGGCACGGCGGGGTGCCGGTCGCGATCTCTCTCGCGCGAGCAGTGGTAGTCCGGCTGCGGCTCGCCGTTGCAGCGCTTGTGGTAGCTGACGGTCATCCGTTTGCCGCACTTGCCGCAGACGACGAGGCCTTGCAGCAGCGCCGGTCCTTCGCGGGCGGGCCCGGCGCGGCGCTCCTCGTGGCTGTGGGCGGCGGCGTTCGCCGCGAGCGTCTGCTGGTTTTGCTCGTACTGCTCGAAGGTGATGTATCCGGGGTGGGCGTCGCGGATCAGGACGGTCCACTGGTCGCGTGGCTTGAGCACGGTGCCGGGTGTGGCCGTTGATGTCGGTGAGTTGCTTGCGTCGTCCGTAGAAGTACGCGCCGGCGTAGCGCGGGTTGTGCAGGGTGAACAGCACCAGGTCGTGGCGCAGCGGCTTCCAGTAGGTCTCGCCGGCGTGCGGGCCGCCGGGAGCGTGCCGGCCGGGGAAGCGCAGCTGCTCGGTGGCGAACTGCTTGACGACCGCGTGCGCGGAGCCGGTCTGCTCGAAGCAGCGGAACAGGTACTCGATCGCCGCACGCACGCCCGCGTCCGGGTCGGGCGTGACGTTCCCCAGCTGGTCATAGGCAAGGCCGACCGGCAGCCTGACGCGCAGCTCGCCGCGGGCGGCCTTCGCCAACAGCCCGCCCTGCAGCCGGGCGCGGATGAAGTAAAGCTCGGCCTCGGAGATCGTGCCTTTCAACCCGAGCAGGAGGCGGTCGTTGATCGATCCCGGGTCATACAGCCCGTCCTCGTCGCAGATCAGCGTGCCCGACAGCGAGCACAGCTCCAACAGCCGGTGCCAGTCGGCGGTTTAGGCCGACCCCGCGCACATGCCGACCTCGGTTCCGGAACCAGCCGCCTTCGCGGTTGACCACACGTCGGGGTTGGCATGTGCGCTTGGGTCAGAGGCCGTTGAGGAAGTCGAGCAGGGAGTCCGGGGGCCGGTAGCGTCCGGGGCGGCCGTTGGGGGGTGTGGTGCGGTCGAGCACGCGTTGTTTGAGCCCGAGATCGGCGTGCAGATAGACGCGGGTGGTCCGTTCCTGCTCATGCCCGAGCCAGAGAGCGATCGTCGCTGTGTCGATGCCGGCGCTGAGTAACGCCATCGCCGCGGTGTGGCGCATCACGTGCATCGTCACGCGCTTTGCGCGGAGCGTCGGGCATGCGCGCTCGGCGACTGCGACGTGTTGGGCGAGGCGTCGCTCGACTGCGTCGCGGCTGAGTGGTCCGCCGGTGCGGGATGGGAACAGCGGGTCGGTGGGCTGTCGTTGGCACTCGCGCATCCAGACACGCAGAACGGCGACCGTTTGGCGGGTGAGCGGGGCGACGCGCTCTTTGCGGCCTTTGCCCAATGTCCGCAGATGCTGGCCTGTGCCGAGTTGCACGTCAGTGTTGGTCAGCCGCAGCAGCTCGGAGATGCGCAGGCCGGTCTGCACGGCGCAGAGCAGCAGCGCGTGGTCGCGTCGGCCGGCCCAGGTCGTGCGGTCGGGGCTCTGGAGCAGTACCGTGATCTCGTCGGGGGTGAGGAACGTGACGATCCGCCGCTCGGAGCGTTTGGCGGGGATCGCGAGCACTCGCTGGATCATGTGAGCGTGCTCGGGATGCCGCAGCGCGCAGTACTGAAAGAACGAGCGCACGGCGGCCAGGCGGATGTTGCGGGTGCGGGCAGTGTTGCCACGGTCTTGCTCGAGGTGCTCCAGGAACGCGCCGATCGTTGGTGCGTCGAGGTCGGTCAGTTGCAGCTTCGCCGGCGGTGTGCCGGTCTTCTGCTGCAGGAAGGCGAGCAGCAGCCGGAACGTGTCTCGATAGCACGCGATCGTGTTCGGGCTGACGTTGCGCTGGCAGAGCAGTCGGTCTGTGAAGAACGCCTCGAGGTCGGGCGCGAGCGTGGTCATGCGATTCCCTCCAGGGCGGGCTCGAGCCGCTCGGCGACAAGTGCGAGCAGTTCGGGCGTGGCGGTCATGTACCAGAATGTGTGGGCGGGCTCGGTGTGGCCCATGTACGTAGCGAGCCATGGCAGACGGGCTTGCACGTCAACACGGGCGCGGTGCCAGTCGAGCAAGGTGTTGATGGCAAATCGGTGACGCAGGCTGTGCAGCGTTGGACGGCAGCGCGCAGAGCGCCGGGTGAGGCCGACCACCCCGACAAGCCGGGTGAACACGCGGCGGATGTTGGCGGCGTGCAGCCGGGTGCCGGCAGTCGAGACGAAGAACGCGTCGCAGGCAGGCCGCGGGCACAGCTGATCGCGACGCTGACGGTATGCGGCGAGCGCTCGGACCGTGCTGGTGTGAAGCGGCACCTCGCGGCTCTTCCCAAACTTGCCGTTGATCACGCGCACCAGCCCGTCGCGGTCATCGACGTCGTCGCGATCCAGGCCGATCGCCTCCCCGACGCGCAGGCCGCTGACCGCCAGTAGTCCGATCAGCGTTCGGTAGGTGATCGCCTGCAGCGGCAGCGCAAGCCCGTCCGCCGCGCGCATCACCCCGGCGATGTCGTCCGGCGTGTACGGGTATGGGGTCGCTCGCCTGGCGCGGTAGGGCAACAGCCGTGCAGGCGGCACCTCGCATGCCGGATCGATCGTGTGCAGGTAGCGGGCGAACTGGCGCGCGACCGATAGTCGTTTTGCCCACCACACCGGGTCAGCCCCGGCCGGCTCGCTCGCCCACGCAACCGCCAGCTCGATCGTGACCGTGGCGGCCTGCGCCCGTTCGAGATAGCCGACGAACGCGAACAGCAACTGCCCCTGGCTTTCCAGCTGGTAGCCGAGCGCGCGGCGCATCTGCAGGTAGTCCGCGGCCGCGCTGCGTAGCGTGCTCACGCGGCACCACCTGCCTCAAGTGGCCACGGCCGCGCCAACGTCCGCAGCGAAGTCCGGTCGATCTTGGCGTAGATGGCGGTGCTCGCCACGCTCGTGTGACGCAGCACCTGCGCGATCTGCTGCAGCGGAGCGCCCGCACGCAACAGATCGCTGGCGACGGTATGCCGCAGCCGATGAGCGCCGACCCGCGCAAGCCCAGCACGGTCGCACGCGTGATGCACGACCGAGCGCACCCCCGCGGCAGAGAGCCCCCGCTGCGGTGCGCGAGCACGAAGGAACACCTCCCGGCACGAGCCGCGCGGCCCACCCGCGGACAGATGCTCGACCAGCGCCCGGCCGACATCGTCAGGCAACGGGAGCCGCTCGCTGACCGAGCCCTTGCCGCGAATCGTGAGCTCCCCCGCCCGCCAGTCGATGTCATCCAACGACAAGCCGGCCACCTCGAAGGACCGCAACCCCAACCGCGCCAGCAGCGTCATAACCGCGAAATCTCGACGACCGACCGCCGTCGTGCGGTCACAGCTTGCCAGCAGCCGCTCAACGCGCCCGGCATCCAGAGCGCGCGGTAGCGAGGCAAGCCGCCAACCAGCGACGCTCGGCACCGACGGCGCCAGCCCGACGGGCACCCAGCCCGCCACGTGCAGAAACGAGAGCAGCGACCGCAGGCCACTGGTCAGCGTCTTTGCCGAGGCCACCCCGCGCCGCCCCGACCGGCACTCGGCGAGCACGAACCTGGTCACATCACCTGGCTCAAGCCGCTGCAACGCGAGCTCGAGCGGCTCGGGCTGATCGGCGAGAAACAGGCGCGCGACCCGCTCACGCAGAAGCACGGTGCCGGGCGCCAATCCGCGCTCGCGGACCAGATACTCACCGTAGTCGGCCAGCAACCCCTCCACCACCGTGGACGCCGCAACCGGCGCATCGCGCACGACGTCGAGGCCCCGCAGGTACCCCAGCAGCGGCGTCAGCGCACGCCGGCTCGTCAGCTTCACGTAGCTCGCACGCCTCACAGCCACGAACCGGTCCACCAGATCCGGCGTCAGCCCGGCCGGCTCCTCGCGCTGCTCGACAAGCCAGCGGCTCAAGTGCGCCAGCAGACGCAACTGGTCCTCCGCCGAGGACGGCACATACCCCCGCTCAAGCAGCCGTGCGCCGAACCCTGCTGCATACCGCGCCAGGGGGCCCTCCACCCGCACCACGGATGGTCCTCTCACGATCAACTCCTCTCTGTGAATGGAACAAATTCCACAGAGCAAGCTCGGCCACCATCACGCGATCATGAAGACCTCAAGCACGGCCAATCACCCAGTTTGCGGGGAGTTTCCGACCGAGGTCGGCATGCCCGCGGGGTCGGCCTAAAACGCATCATGCCGACGTCGGCATGAGGCGTTGTTGCGCGCCAGCCGCGAGCACTCCAGGCCGAGCACGATCCCCGCCTTGCCCAGTGACACGTCGGCGAGAAGGCGCTGGAACCCCTCGCGGTCAGCCGCGCTCGCGCCGGACTGGCCCTGGTCGACGTCGATCACGATCACACTGTCAGCGGGCCAGCCGAGCGCGACCGCCCGACCGCGCAGGTCGTACTGACCGGCGGGATGACTCGGTGTTGTTGGCGACCTGATACAGGCTCGACTGCCGCACGTACAGGTACGCGTCGCGGCGGAGATGATCGGCAGTCACCTTGCTCTGATCGTGCATTGTGTGCATTGTGTCTCCTCGTGTGATCGGTAGTGACAAGGAATCGGTAGTTGGTAGTTGACAAGGAATCGGTAGTGACAGTGGGTGAATTGGTGACAGGTTTAGGCGGCGAGGGGAAGCACCATCTGCGTCAGTACCGCGACGACCTGATCGGCGGCGGGCAGCGCCGCCGGTAGGCCGGCGGGCTGCTCGCATCCCTCAGACGAGGACGCCACCGCGCCGACAGCGGCGCCCGTGGTGGCGAGGACGGGCGGGTCGAGCTCGCCGAACGCGCTCATCCAGGCGGTCATCCCGCGGGCGCTCAGCACCCCATGCCCCAGCCGCCAACCGCCCGCGCCGCCCGCCAGGACCGCCGCCCGCAGCCGCTCATACCCGTCGCCCAGCGCGCCGGCATCTGCCCCGGACTCGCCGCCGTCAGCCACTTTTCGGGCCCCGCGTGGCGGCCTCCCGGCGAGCGAGCGCGCGCTCGACCGAGCGGCGATGAACCGTGACCCCGAACCGCTCAGCGACCGCGGCGGCCAGCTCGGCCGCGCCCACGCCGGGATCGGCCTCCCGCAGCCCCTCCAAATGCTCGAGCACCTCATCGGTCAGCTTGTGCGCCCCCCGCGGCCCCGGCTTGTCCGGCACCAACCCCGCCAGCCCCTCGCCGGCCAACGCCCGCGCCGCCGAGTAATACGACTGCCGGGAGAACCCGAACGCGCCCGCCGCCCTGCTCACCGACACCCCATCGGCCTCGACCCGGCGCACCATCTCGTACTTCACCTGCACCAGATCCCGCGCGTCGAAGAACTCCGCCGAGCGAAACCCCTGATCGACGACCGCCTCCGGGCGCGGGTTCAGCGTCCGCGACGCCGTCAACTCCCGCGCCTTGCCATCAGTTGCCCGCGCAGCCATACCGCTCCTCTCCCATAGTGTCCGGCAGATTATGCGCCCACAGTCGGACGGAACCTATCCGAGAGCTACCCGTGTTCAGCGCTTCACCCCGACATTCCCGCTGCCACCCGGCACGTATCGCGACAGAAGAGGCACGGTGCGAGCCTGGTCATCGGTCACCAGCGGCATAATCCCGCTGACATGCGCAGCATAATTCGCTTGACGGCGAGCTAGTCGACGCGAGCGGGACCGGCGGTCGCTTGAGCTACCGCGCCGCCGCCAGCGACGCGACCAGCTCCAACAACGCGAACAACCCCTCAAGATGGAACGGCGCGCGCCCGCCGGCCACAACCACCAACGGATCCTCCAGCACCGCATCGGTCCATTCCGCGGGCAACGAGACCAAACCGTCCGCATCGTCGCGCACGTACACGCGATCCGCCCGCCAGTAGTGCCGGCGCTTGACGAACTCCAACCCCCGGCCAGCCCACGGATAAAACGGGTGCGTCACCCGCACCCGCAGCAAAACGCTCAGATCCGAGGAATCAGGCGCATTCGACGAGTCGCTCCAACGCCCGTCGAGGCGCTCAACAGCAACGTCAGGCTCCTGTCACACCGCGCCTACGGATTCCACTCCGCCGATACCCTGATCGCGATGATCTACCTCTGCTGCCCGGGCATCACGATCGCGCTCCCCCACCGATGAGTCACCCCCAAACGGAGAGGAGAGCCGATAAAGCGCGAGCACTTGTTCCACGACCTCTCGTGTGTCATCGAGATCCAAGGAGTGGGCTTCTATATGCGCGATGTCCAAGCGGGCGCCAAGCGGCGGGCCCATCGTGAGCCCGGCCGAGAGGGACGTAATGGAGACAGTGGTGGAGAAAGTAGAGAACCCGTACATGGGGGCAAGCTCGACCTCAAGCGACGGATGGGCTCGTCCACACAGCGCAGGTCCTGTCGGCAACTCAGGCAGCGAGGCCCAAAGCGCCCCCAGTTCCACAGGTCCCTGCCAGACTTCCGACCCGGTCGCACGGGCAACCAGCCCGATCGCCCCACGAACGCTCGTTCCGGGCTCGACCGTCGTATCTTGTGAGCCGGGAAAGCTCCGCTAACTATTCTCGCTGGCGGATGCGGACGCCGTTGCTGGGCCGAACCCTGACGATCGCGTCCTCGATCGCCTCGAGCAGCTCGGGGGCCCTCGCCGGACGCAAAGCACCCTGGCCACTCACTCACGCCAGCCCAAACATTGATCCTCGGACTGACCTATCTCCACGTCGAGAATGCGGGGCTCCTCCACGATCTGAGTGGGTGCCCAACCCGAACAGCGACTCCCAGAGTACAGCGACAGACGGACATCGAGAGAGATGAGCAGCCAACGCCGCCGGGGCCTGTCCCCTTCGTCGCGGCAGTTCTCCGCGACCCTCTCTGCCGCGCAATATCCCGCAGATGCGCGAGATTCGCGGTCTCGGCGGGCGCGACTGGGGGCTGGCGATCGAGGCAACGTCCGGCGAGCGTGCGAATCTCCTGCCTCGCAGGGCTTGCGGCTGAAACCTGCGGGGGGACGAGGCGCCGCCCACCCAAAACGTGGAGGAACCGAATGCGGTCGTTCACGAGCCACGAATCCAGCCGTTCAAGGACCGTCGCCTGCCGCCTGCTCGTTAGCAGGCATGAAATGCCTCGCGTTCCCAGCCATCCCCCGCCCCAAACCGGCCGGACGCCCCAGCAGTCGTCGGGCTGCTCGCACCGATTGTCAGCCGTCAGCCGGCGTCGGAGCCCTGAGCCACGCAGCGGTCGCAGATGCAGTGGCGTCCGTGAACGGGCGAGATTTCGATCCCGCTCATCGCCGGATGACGATGGACCGGCGAAGTCGGCCTGGCTGCACCCGTGGAGCTCGAGACCACGGCCGGTTCGCTGCGGCGAGCCCGCCGGGACACCGCCAGCGCACGGAGGAAGGGAGTCATAGACATGATCTTCAACACCTTAAGAGGCGTATCGGCCGGAAAAGTCCCTCCCCGGAGGGGCTCTTCGTTTGTTCTTAATGTCCCTCCCCAGTGGACGGCTGTATGAAACCTGACGCCGGTAGAGAATCGCGCCGCCCGGCAACAATGGAGGCATGGAGTCCGTGCGAACGGTGGTGGATGACCGCTACCGCCTGGAAGACGTGATCGGCCGCGGCGGGATGAGCACCCTCGTGTACCGCGCCACCGATCGCGTCCTGGGCCGGACGGTGGCGATCAAGGTGCTCTCGCCGGCGCTCATCGACGACGGTCCGGTCTGGGTCGCCCGATTCGAGCGCGAGGCGCGGGCTGCGGCCACCTTGACCCATTCCGGCGTGGCGACGTGTACGACACCGGCGTCGAGGACGGCATGCGCGTCATCGTGATGGAGTGCATCGCGGGTCGCAGCCTGGCCACGATTCGGGGCCCACCAGTGTCGCCGAGGCCGCTGTCTGGCTTCCGTCATGAAGACAGTCTTGATTCCGCCACTGGCTAACGGGCAAAAAGGAACGGGTGCGGCTCTCCTGGAGGGACGTCATGCTGCCTGGGGTCGACCGGGGATGATCCCGCCGGCATAGCGAGCTTCGTGAACTCGTTTGCGTTCTTGTGTGAGGTGGAAGCGCCAGTAGCTGTCGAAGTCGTTGTTGCTCTTCAGGGCGCGTAGCTTCAGCACGGCCTCGGCGCCTTCGAGTCCCCAGCGCGCCCCGGTGATGTCCATCCGGTCCTTCACCAGGTGGCGACAGGCACCCTCGATCACGCCGGTCGCGATCGGCCACCCGTTCGCGAGCGCGGTCGGGTAGTCGAGGTAGGGTACGCTTGGCCAGCAGGTAGTCGGCGGCGTTGTCGGCGTTCTTGCGCTTGTCGGCGGCGAGCTGGCGGCGGGTGGCCGTGCGGCGGATCGCGGCGGCGACCGTGCTGGCGTTGCCCTCAAGGACCGCCCGCGCCTTCTCCTGAACCCAGCGCTCGGCCGCGGGGTCGCCTTCGGTGAAGAAGCACCACGCGGATCCCCAGAGATATTCCAGTACGTGAACGCAATCGACAAGGATCGTGACCTTCACGTCGCGCTTCTTGGCCTCCTTCTTGACCGTGTCGATCTGGTGGTTGTTGCCATCGACGAGCACGACCCAGCTGCGCTGATGATCGGGGTCGCAGCGGCAGGCCTGGTCGAACATCCGCGCGATCATCTGCGCCGCATCGTCAGTGACACTTGCGCAGACCCACTTGTTCTTCGCCTCGGGCCCGGCGCGGGCGACCTCGCGCTCCTCATCGGTGGCCGGCAGGATGTCGGCCGGCGCTCTGACCTTGGGCGCGACCTCGTAGACCGCGGCGACCTCCGCCATCCGCTTGCGATTGCGCTTCTCACCCCGCGACAGGCGCGTGCGGAGCTTGTGCTCGGAGCTGGCGGCCTGCCTCTTGGTGTGCTCCCGCAGCGCCTCGGGGCGCATCACTACCCCCTTGGCGTCGCACGAGAGCACCAGCACATCGTCCTGATCGACGGCCTCGTGCTCGCGCTGCTCATAGAACGCCTCGAAGTCGACCGCGGCCCGGAGCGCCATCTCTTCGACCTGGCGTTTGCCGATCTGCACGCCGATGCTGCGGCGGATCGCGTCGGTGGCATCCTCGAACGATCCCCTGGGGGCCTCCAGCGCGATCAGCCGCCTGACACCGTGCGAGTGCTTCTCCTCGGGCAGATTCAGCGTCGCATCGGCGACATACAGGTTCTCCTCGCCACGCCGCCGGTACGCCAGCCGCCCCACCCTCACCTCGCCGAACACGGTCCCAAGCGGCCGGCTGTGGCCGGGCTCGACCGCCCGGCGCGCGACGCCGGCCGCGTCCACCACCTGATCCAGGCGCGGCTCGCGGATCGCGCGCAGCTCAAGCTTGTCCTCAATCAGCGATCGCAACAGCTCGCGGCCCTCGCTCTGCAACAGATCCTCCAGCTCTGAGTGCTCAAGCCCGTCGGTCTCCACGCTCTCAAGCGAGCCCACGATCGCATCAAACCGCTCCCGCGAGCGGGCAAAGGCATCCCCGCCGGAGGGCTCGCCGGGCGCGCCCCCCTCGTTGCGCTCAAGATCCGATGCATCATTCCCGCCGGGCAGGAGTTCATCCGCCGGCGCGTAACCTTCGCCAGAACGGGTGCCAAGGTCGACGGTCATTGCGGCCACCTTTCGTGGTCGACGTTCATAGCTCAACGCCGACCTTCGGCACCCTCCTCGTCGACTCCTGCCCGCCCCGCTCGGCGCCGCTAACCCCCTCAAAACCGGGGGAAAGCCACGCCCAGCCGCCCAACCCACCGGGATCGACACCAGCCAACGGCTCCCAGTAGCCCCAGCCTCACAACCCAAAACCCCTCAATTTCCAGGGTGTTGCACCATCCTGGCACGACCCTCCACGAGAGCCGCACCCAAAAGGAACTACCGCAGGTGCTGGCTGCCGCAACCCCTGGCTCCGCGGTGCAGCGCCGCTTGCGTCTTGCGTGATCTCGCCGCGCGACCGCTTATCTGAGCAGGCGCCAACACTGAGCTGTGGCAAGCGTGACGCCAAAGTAGCCGCACGATCGTCGGGTCTTCAACCCGACGGTCGACTCGGCGCTGAGTGCGCATCGCGCTGAACCTATGCGCCGTCGCCCTCAGCGGCGGACCGTGCAGCCGACGTCCAAGGCAACGGCCGGGCGGACCGTCTGTGACTCGTCGGCGCGGTAGCGCGATACGAACAGACCGTCAAAGGTGTCTGGGCTCCTCGGAAGGGTCACGCTCTCTTGGCCGCCCGCGGCGGCTTGTTCCTGACGGCTGATCGTGGCGACCCGGGGTTGTGAGAAGTTGCGGAGGTTCTGCGACGTAACCACTGCGGCCGGCTCGCAGTGGGGGCAGGGGCGGCCGCCGACACAAGAACCGAGGCGTCCGTCGCGCGCCGGCGCGTACCGAGCGCAGTAAACGCATTCACGGGTTGCGGTCACAGTGCCGGAACCCTGATTGAGTTTCAAGGCCTCGGCGACCTCGGCCACCGTCAGAAATGACTCCTCGGAGAGCGTCGCACGAAGTCGAACGCTACCTCCCCTTCCCCAGCTCTTGACGCGCCTCGCCAGCAGGTTCCGGCTGCGCCAACACCGATCGCCGCGATCGATTGACAGCGAGCCAGAACCGACGAGACTTCCGTCCATGTACCTGCTGTTCGTCGACGAATCCGGCAGACCCGACGAGCGAGCGTTCGCGGTGGGCGGTGTCACCGTCCGCGCGGACGAATGGGGTGTGCTGCGAGATCACTGGCTCGCCACGTTAGAAGCGCACGGCTGGCCGCCCAACGAAGAGCTCAAGTGGCACGGGATCCGTACAGGAGCGGTGCCACCCTCGCTCGCTGACGCGATCTACTCGGCGATCGCCGCGAGCCCGATTACCTGCTTCGTAGTGATCGTCAAGCCGCTCGCCGCCAAGCAACGGCGGCCGGACCTGTTCGGTACGCGCGAGGACGTCTACACCCAGTCATTGATGTGGCTGGCCGAGCGATACCAGCGCTTCCTGTCCCGAAACGACACCCACGGTGCGGTAGTGGTCGACAGCCGTCGTCCCGAGATGGATGAGCGCCTGCGGCGGTTCTTCGAGCGACGACAGCGCGACGGCACGCCGTACGTGAGGCTCGAGCGGATCGTCGATGCGCTCCTACTCGGCCCATCCAGTCACTCGATCGGCCTGCAGACCGCCGACCTGGTCGTGGCGAGCGCGCTGGCCGCGCAGCGGGCTCCAGGCGACGCCTCCCGCTATCACAAGCAGCTCCTCCCCCGGTTCGCGCGCCACCCCGACACCCGAGCGCTGGACGGCGTCGGTCTTGTCATCTACCCGCGCAAGGCGAACATGCAGGAGCCAGCGCCAGCGAAACTGTTCACGGCATAACTTGGAGACCACCCTGGCCGAAAGGACGCGGCGCACCGAGCCACGGCAAGCTAAGCCTAAGCAGAGGCAGACTAAGTCGGTTAGCGCTCAAGAGTCCATCGGATCCGGGGTGCGCCACCTCGCCCATCGGTGGGCCGCGCCGGCGCGTCTCCCGCTCAGCACTGCTGCTTGCCGCATGTCGGGTGCCCCGGCCGGCGGTCTGCTCGAGAGCCGCGATCGCCGTGTCGCGCGACTTCTCGGCGGCCTTCAGGCGTCGCTGCGCAATCTGTAGATCCTTCTCAACCTGCGCTCGCGACCGCTGCTCGGCGTCAGCGCGAGCGCACGGCCCTGCTCCAGTTCAGCAGGTTGCCGAGCATTACGCTCGTCGTTTATCAGACCCTCGCGTTCGGCGCGCTGCGCACGGGCGTTCTGCTCAACGCGCTCGCCCGCTCGGTCGCGGTCTGCGACCTGCTCGGCGCGCTGGACTTGGGCCTGATGGTCGTCGCGCTGGGCAGCCTCACGGGCGCGCTGCGCGTCTGCTCGGCTGCCCGGCGGTCGAGCTCGCCGTGACGAGCTCCTCGAGCGCACGCTGCCACTGCCGCTCAGAGAGGGCGGGGCCCCCGGGACTCAGCTGCGCCATGTCGAGGGCGGCCAGGGGATCCGGAGTCCAGGCGGGCTCGACGATTGGAAGGACTCCCGCTGGCCTTCGAAGCTCGTCCTGCGGCCGGTTTGAATGGCACCCCGGAGCCGCTCGGGGTGCTAAACCCCGCCATATTGGGCCGGAATCAGCCGAAATCGGTGTTGTCGTGGCCGCCCGGTTTTGTTGGTGTTTGCAGGGATGAAGCGGAGAACGCGATTGCAGTATCGCTTTACACGCGAGAGGTTCGCTGGTTCAAGCCCAGCCGGGCCCATTCAGAAAGGCCTGGAAATCTGCACCTTTCGACCTTTCGGTAACATCGCAGGTGAACCTCACTGTGGCGCACGTGAGCAACCTTGCCGCGATGGGAGGCCGCGACCGAAGTCGCTCGCAGCGCAGATCGAGCACACCAGCCCAGCATTCACATTCTCGGTCTACCAGCAGGTCGCGACCCGCCGGGACATCGACGAGCAGGCCGTGTGGACGCTCATCCGATTCGTGGACGAGCCCGCCGAGCGGCCTCCGAGCCGTCAGATCACTCGCGCACGCGGCGACGGCGCCCGCCGATCAGCCGACTTTCAAAAAGGCGAATTCGACCTGGCCCTCGAGCAGCTGACGGACCGCCGCGAGCAGCAAGACGACGATCGCGATGATCGGATCGAATAGCACCCTGAATAGCGCTCCAGGCCCGAATCGGCAGGTGACCACCACCCGCCCCGCCAGCGCAGCGAGTGACGCAGCCGCCACCCCTCGGCTTGAAGCGGCGCAAGCGCGCGCCGGACCTCGTTCTCCAAGCGAGCGCCCACGCGCTTCGCGCGGCGAGCGACAGCCAATGACGAGCGTAGAGCCCGAGCCCGAGCGCGGGATGAGCGGGGCGCCGGCAACAGGGACACCGCCGGCGCTGGCGCTGGCGACGGTCAGCGCCAGCAGCACGGTCGCGCCGCTCGCCATCGCTGCCATAGCCGGCTCTCGACAAGCCGTCGGTACTGCTGGCAGCGCGCGTAGTCCAATCTGCCCCCTGGCTCATCGGAGCAGCTGACGATCGACCATGTGCCGATGTTCCCACCGCCCCAGGACGCTGGTATGGCCCCGCCGACGGACGTCTGGTCCGGGTCGATTTGATTAACGCCGTGAGCCCCGCCGCGGCATTAAACCCAGCGGAACTGTCCGCAAATTAGCCGGAGTTCAATCTCGTCGATTCAGCGGAGTTACGGCCAATTTCCAGGGCTTTTGCGGCGATTAACGCCCGATGCAGTATCGCTTGCCATGCAGAAGGTCGAGGGTTCGAGTCCCTTCAGCCGCTCTTAGAAACCGCCTGTAAATCAGGCGGTTTTTTGTTTGCTTGCTAGATCTATCTCGACTTTTGCACTTTTGAGGGGGAGGGGGGCACGGGCGCGCGGGGCGTGGGTCGGTAGGCGCGGTGGGGTGAGCGGTCGGGGCTGTTGAGCGGTCGGCCGCGCGAGGACGCAGAAGGAGCATCGGCGGCTTCCCCGAAGCGGTGGTTGTTCGATGACCATTTCCGCGGTCGGGTGGGAGGCCCGTCGCGGCTGCCCATGGGGGTTGCCGCCGATGCTCTGCGTCCCATCTTCGCTGAATGAGCTTCTGCTCCTGTTCGCGCCGTGTTTCTCTCGCCCCACGTTCCAGACCTTCTGCGCGCTGGTTGTGGGCCAGATTTCGCAGACCGGGTTGCGTACGGTCACAGGGATGCTGGTCGGCTGTCGGCTCTCGGCGGTCTGGCATCACTGCCGCGCGCACCGGTTCTTCAGTCTCTCGGACTGGTCTGCTGATGAGCTCGGGCTGCGCCTCGCGGAGCTGATCGCCGAGCGGCTGACAGCGCCCGGCGCGCCGCTGCTGGTGGCGGTCGACGACACGTTGCTGCATCGTCTGGGGCGCAAGATCCACGCCTGCTTCTGGCATCACGACGCGACCGCCAACTCCGACAAGGCGGCGGTCGCGTGGGGCAACAACTGGGTCGTGGTCGGGATCGTGGTGCGCTTGGCGTTCCTCGAGCGATCGGTCTGCCTGCCGATCCTGTTCCGCTGCTGGCAGCCCAGGCGCAAACAGTTCGCCAAGAAGGACAAGCGCGATCCTGAGCGGCCCGGAAAGCCCGAGCTGGCAAGGGAAATGCTCGACCTGCTCGCCGCCCGCCTGCCGGATCGCAGGATCGACATCGTCGGTGACGCCGCGTACGCAACCGAGGCCTGGCGGGGTCTGCCCGGCCGGGTCACGATCACCTCCCGCCTGCGCTCCAACGGCGCGATCTACGATCGCAAACCGCCGCGCTCCGGCAAGCAGGGCCGGCCCCGCAAGTGGGGCAAACGACTCCCCACGCTTGCCAAGCTCGCGACCGACCCTGCCACCGAGTGGGTCGAGCAGGCCGTGCGACGCTACGGCAAGACCGAAACGCTCAAGCTCGCCATCATCGACTGCCTGTGGGGGCCGCTCGGCCCCGACACCCCCGCGCGCGTGATCCTCGTCAAAGACGAGCGCAAGCCCTCCGGCTACCAGCTCGCGCTGATCACCACCGACCTTGACGCCAGTGCCGCCGAGATCGTCGAGCGCTACGCAGACCGCTGGCCGATCGAAGTCGCCTTCGAAGACGGCAAAGAACTGTTCGGCGTCGGCGATGCGCGCAACCGCGCCAAGAAAGCCGTCGAGCGGACCGTCCCCTTCCAGTTCCTCGCGATGACGCTGACGATCATCTGGTACGCGGTCTGCGGGCATCACCCAGACGTCGTCGAAGAGCACCGCCAACGCGCTCCCTGGTACCTCACCAAGACCGCCCCATCGTTCGCCGACATGCTCGCCAAGCTCCGCCGCGTGATCATCGCCACCCAATATCACCCGGGACAGGGTCGAACCCCCACACCACGGGAAATCATGCACGTCCAGCAAGCATGGGCCGCAGCTGGCCTATGAACTGCGAAAGTCGAGTAGATCTATCCGAGATCCGAGCTAACTTTGAAATTGGGCACCAGGGTTGGGCATCAAGCTCAGCGTCCAACGGGATTCGAGGGCCAAGAGCTCCCCACGGACGCAGCGACCGCTACACGGAAGCTGCCGTACCCTCGCCGACAGCGCTGACGAGGCGGGCGCTTGGCGGCCGGCCCGGAGCGCCGGGCGGGCTGCGAGCTTGCGCTTCGTCGCCATTGCGATAGCCCGGGCCGCGTTGGCGCAAGACGGAAAGCGATCGTGCCGAACCAGGCCGGCGTACTGCTGAGTTTGGGCGGGAGCACGAGTGGCCCGTTGCTTCCGATCGCTGTTGCTTTGATGAGCCGCCGCGCGGGCTGCCCGCTTGCTCAAGGCCGGGCCACGCGGGCCTGAGCAAACATCTCGCCGTCTCCGCTGCCGCTGCTGCGTCGCCTCGCCGAGCAGCACCGCGGCCCACGCGGCGCCTGCGTCGAGGTTCATCGACTTGCGGACCGCCGGGTCGATGCAGCAGTCTGGCGTCGGCGCTGAGACGGCTGGTTGTCGTCCGCAGCGGAAGAGATTTTCGGCGCGGTCGACGCTGCCGTTCAGCCCGTGAATGCGAGCGTCTCGGCGGCACCAACGCTGGCGCTGATGCCTACGTTCCAATGTGCAAGTCTCATCGGGCTCAACTCGGCGTCGAGCGGCTCGTGCCTTCACAGCTTGCGACAGCGAGGCGGTCTCCTCGGGAGGGGGAGGGCTGGGGTTGATCTCTGCCGCTATGCCGGCGTGCGAATCCGTCTTTCCTCCGTAACACTTCCCGTGTGGATACCTTGGCACCGCTGATCGATTCTGCGCCGAGGACTTTTTTTGGGGTGCCGAGCCTGCGCGGCCTCGACATGCTCGATGCGCAAGTCGCGTTCCTCGGCGTGCCTTACGACGGTGGCACGCCGCAGCCGGGGATCCCGACCGGTCAGCGGGCGGGGCCGGGGGCAGCCCGCGAGGCGACTGCGGCGCAGTTCTACTATCCGCGGTCGGCCAGCGCCGGTGATGATCGGGGTGCGGAGGGCTGGTACGACGTGGAGGCCGATCGCGACTATCTGGTGGGGGTGACGATGGCGGACGTTGGCGACGTTGCGATCCAGGGCTCGGACATCGAGGCAAATTACGGGCGGATCACGAGCGTTGCGCGGGGAATCGTCGAGCGCGGAGCGCTGATGGTCGCGATCGGCGGCGATCATTCGATCAGCTACCCGCTCGGCCGGGGGATGGAGCCGCTGGGCGAGTTCGACGTGGTGCACGTCGACGCGCACACCGATTTCCTGGACGATTTGAGTGGCGCCCGTCTCACAGGCGCGAGCCAGCTGCGGCGGCTTGCGGAGCTGCCGTTCGTCGGCACGGTGACCGCGCTTGGGGTTCGTAATGTCGACCGCGTCGAGGTGGACGGGATGCGAGCGCTTGGGGGGCGATGGGCGACGAGCCTCGACGTGCTCGAGCGCGGCGCCGGCGACGTGGTCCGCGAGACCGTCCCGGAGACAGAGGCGCTGTATGTCTCGATCGACCTCGACGTGCTCGACTCCTCGGTCGCACCCGGGCACTCGCTGCAGGAGCCGGGCGGGCTCAGTTACCGGCAGCTGCGCGCGATCTTGGCCGAGGTGGCGCGACGCGGTCGCGTGATCGGCTTCGACGTCGTCGAGTTGAACCCGGCGCGCGACCCGTCCGGGGCGACAGCGCGGGTGGTGACGTGGACCGTCACGCACTTTCTCAGCGAGATCTTTGATCAGTCGCGCTGAGCGCGGGTCAGATCCCGATCCCGACCAGGATCCCTGCCGAGTCGCGCGGCGAGCGGCGTCCCGTTCGGGACGTCGTGCGCGTGTCCGGGGCGCTCGCGTGACTCCCGCTTCCCGAATAGTTAGACGAGTCGGGCTTGGCTCTTACTCGTGAGGAAGCGGCACCGTCGGGAGTCTCGAGCGTCGAGGGGAGACTGCTCCCCTTCCCGGCACGCGATAGCGTGCTGAGCTCACTGAGGAGGTCCGGAACGATTTCGCTCGTCTCGGGGCTGTCCGTGCTGGCCCGACGAGAACCCCTAGTCCGCTCTGGAGCAGTCATCCCGCGGGGCCGTTCCAAGCGTGTCACGGCTTCGGCTACGCCACCGGGGAGCGGTCCGCCGTCGGGGGGCGGGCCGATGATCGGTCGTCAGATCCGAGCTTGGCGAGGTTTACCCGGAACGCGTGTGTTAGTTAGCGGTGGGGAGAAGCTCATGCGAGGTACGCTGGACGCGTGCTGAACTGGGCGCCCATCCGCTACGCCCACAACGGCGACGTTTCGATCGCTTATACGGTGATGGGAGACGGCTCGGTGGACTTGCTGTTCGTGAGCGGCTTTGTGAGTCATCTCGAGATCGGTCTGGAGCTGCCGCTAGCGCAGCGGTTCTGGGAGCGGATCGGATCGTTCGCCCGGGTGATTGCATTCGACAAGCGCGGGATGGGGCTCTCCGACCCGGGTGCCTACACAGTCGAGAGCATCGTCGATGACGCGCTCGCGGTGCTCGACGCGTGCGGCGTGGAGCGGGCGGTCGTGCTCGGGGTGTCGGAGGGCGGGTCCGCGGCCACGATGCTGGCGGCGACGCACCCGGATCGGGTGAGCGCGATGGTGCAGTACGGGACCTACGCACGCATGTCGCGCGCCGAGGATTACCCGGAGGGGGTCCCCGTGGAGGTCACGCGCCGGTTTTGGGGTCGGATGATCGACAGCTGGGGCGACCCGGCGAGCCTCGACCACTGGGCTCCGAGCGCGGCGCACGATCCCGAGCTGCGTGAATGGTGGGCGCGGTGGTTGCGGTCGGGGGTGAGTCCGGGGGCGATGCGGACGTTAGGGCTGATGTACGAAGAGCTGGATGTGCGGCCGTTGCTTTCCGCTGTGAGCGTGCCGACGCTGGTGCTCTACCGCGCTGAGGATCGGGTCGTGCCTGCCGAGCTTTCGCGCTTGGTCGCGCACGGGATCCCAGGCGCGCGCGAGGTTGAGCTTGCGGGCGCCGACCATCTCTTCCTTGCTGGGGATCAGGGCGCGATGATCGACGAGATTGAGGAGTTCGTCACCGGGCGGCCTGCTGCCGCGGTTAGCGACCGAATACTCGCGACCATCCTCTTTAGCGACATCGTCGGTTCGACCGGCCGGGCGGTCGAGCTGGGGGACCGTCGGTGGCGCGAGCTGCTGGGCCAGTATGGGCGGCTCGTCGAGCGCGAGCTGGCGCGCTACGGCGGCCGGCTCGTGAAGTGGACGGGCGACGGCGTGCTGGCAACGTTTGACGGTCCGGCCCGGGCGGTGCGGTCCGCGCTCGCGATCCGGGCCCGCGCGCGTGCAGTCGGTCTTGAGGTACGCGCCGGCATCCATACGGGAGAGATCGAGGTGAGAGCCAGCGACGTCGCCGGGATCGCCGTGCACCTCACCGCGCGCGTGATGGCGACCGCGCAGCCGGGGGAGGTGATCACCTCGGGCACGGTCAAGGACCTCGTCGTCGGTTCCGGGCTTGAGTTCGAGGACCGCGGAGCCCGTGTGCTCACGGGGTTGCCGGGCGAGTGGATGCTGTACGCGATCACGGGCGACACCGAGCGGTCGCCGGTCGCAACCGCAGCGCCGCCTGTTGGGTTCGTGCCAGTGGAGCCGGTTGAGGACCTCAGTGCCCGTGAGCGCGAGGTGATGCGGCTGGTGGCTGAAGGGCTGAACAACGAGGAGATCGCCGCGCGGCTTTTCCTGAGTGTCCGAACGGTCGAGCGCCACCTCTCTAACGTCTACGTCAAGCTGCGCGTGTCGGGGAAGGCCGCCCGGGCGGCGGCCGCGGTCCGCTTCTCTCGAGGCGGCTGAGCCTCGTGGCTCTGCTGCACCACGCGGCCTGGCACGACAGCGGTCCGGGTATGGACCTGCTGCGGCCGTGTGGCAGGTAGGCCCATGCGGCTCACTCACCGTTCGATCTCTCGGCCGGCGAGGGCTGGGTGACCGCCGAGCCGGCTCGGTGCTTCGGTCGGTTCGCGCTCGCCGACGTCTTGACCGAGCGGCGGATCGCTGCGCGCACTTTCGTACAACGCCGACCTCTGAGGCGCCTTCATAGCCAGGGCCAGCCAGACACATCTCGACGCGGGGACATCGCGGACGGCGGCCTGGTGCGGCAGGCCGGTCCAAGCCAGGCCGAGATATCGCTTCATGAGCGGGCGAGCTCAGCGCACGAGCCCCCAGTCGGCGCCCAGTGTGTGTCGCCGCTCGCGCTCAGCCCCGTACGTGCATGCCGCCACGTCTCCGATCCGGATTTGGGTGGTGGCGCCGATGTCCAGTAGGCGGCTTGGGAGGAGGCTTCCACCAACACCACAACGACCCAGGAGTTTCAACATTGGCGCAGTAACAGGCACGATCCGCAACGGCGTGGACACCGAGAAACTGTTCGCGACATTGGATCTGATCAAGGAGCAGCCGGAGCTCGCGAAGTTCCAGTTCCGCGCCACCAACCGCTGGATCGACGGGTCGCATAACCGTTCGACGATCAAGGGCTTCTATGCCGCGGGCGGGGAGGACAGTTCCCGCAGCGAGGAGTTTGTGATCGACGCGGGGGAGCCGGCGATCCTGCTCGGCACCGACACCGGCGCTAACCCGGCCGAGTATCTGCTGCACGCACTTGCCGCGTGCCTGACGACATCGATCGTGTACGTGGCCGCGGCGCGCAAGGTGGAGCTCAGCTGCGTCGAGTCGACCCTCACCGGCGAGATGGACGTGCGCGGCGCGCTCGGCGTGGATGAAGAGCCGCGCAACGGGTTTGAGCGCATAGGAGTGTCATTCCGCGTGACCGGGAACGCGCCGGAGGAGAAGCTGCGGGAGGTCGTGGAGCGTGCCCAGAAGCGCTCGGCGGTCTACGACATGGTCACCAACGGCGTGCCCGTCGCCGTCGACGTGACAACCAACTAGATCTGAATCGAAAATAGCTGTGGGGGAGCGGCAGCGCTTGGGGTTCGACAGCCTCCTTGGCCGTTTTGGGGTGTCGGTAGCGGGGGCGGTCAGGTGGCCTCTGGTAGGGGTTCGAGGGTGACTTGGTGGCCGAGGCGTTCGAGTTGCTTGATGAGCCGTCGGCGGTAGCGTTCGGTGTGCTCGGTGTCGCGGCGGTAGAAGAACTCTTCGCCGAGCTCGTGGTAGGGGACGCCGCTCTGGAGGACGTGGTAGGCGGCGGTGAGGATCTCCTGGGCGGTGGCGATCGTGGCCTTGGCGTGTCCGCGGCGGCTCTTGATCCGGTGGTAGCGGGCGGACA
Organism: uncultured Solirubrobacterales bacterium; assembly: GCA_963836065.1. Classification (GTDB taxonomy): domain Bacteria; phylum Actinomycetota; class Thermoleophilia; order Solirubrobacterales; family Solirubrobacteraceae; genus Palsa-465. Next base: position 150,576 of record CAWIII010000001.1, on the reverse strand, counting down.
GGTAGGTGCCTTTGGTGCGCACGACCGCTTTGGCGGATTCGGTCAGCGTGCCGCGCAGCCATTTGGAGCCCTTTCTCGTCTTGCTCGACTTTCGCAGTTCATAGGCCAGCTGCGGCCCATGCTTGCTGGACGTGCATGATTTCCCGTGGTGTGGGGGTTCGACCCTGTCCCGGGTGATATTGGGTGGCGATGATCACGCGGCGGAGCTTGGCGAGCATGTCGGCGAACGATGGGGCGGTCTTGGTGAGGTACCAGGGAGCGCGTTGGCGGTGCTCTTCGACGACGTCTGGGTGATGCCCGCAGACCGCGTACCAGATGATCGTCAGCGTCATCGCGAGGAACTGGAAGGGGACGGTCCGCTCGACGGCTTTCTTGGCGCGGTTGCGCGCATCGCCGACGCCGAACAGTTCTTTGCCGTCTTCGAAGGCGACTTCGATCGGCCAGCGGTCTGCGTAGCGCTCGACGATCTCGGCGGCACTGGCGTCAAGGTCGGTGGTGATCAGCGCGAGCTGGTAGCCGGAGGGCTTGCGCTCGTCTTTGACGAGGATCACGCGCGCGGGGGTGTCGGGGCCGAGCGGCCCCCACAGGCAGTCGATGATGGCGAGCTTGAGCGTTTCGGTCTTGCCGTAGCGTCGCACGGCCTGCTCGACCCACTCGGTGGCAGGGTCGGTCGCGAGCTTGGCAAGCGTGGGGAGTCGTTTGCCCCACTTGCGGGGCCGGCCCTGCTTGCCGGAGCGCGGCGGTTTGCGATCGTAGATCGCGCCGTTGGAGCGCAGGCGGGAGGTGATCGTGACCCGGCCGGGCAGACCCCGCCAGGCCTCGGTTGCGTACGCGGCGTCACCGACGATGTCGATCCTGCGATCCGGCAGGCGGGCGGCGAGCAGGTCGAGCATTTCCCTTGCCAGCTCGGGCTTTCCGGGCCGCTCAGGATCGCGCTTGTCCTTCTTGGCGAACTGTTTGCGCCTGGGCTGCCAGCAGCGGAACAGGATCGGCAGGCAGACCGATCGCTCGAGGAACGCCAAGCGCACCACGATCCCGACCACGACCCAGTTGTTGCCCCACGCGACCGCCGCCTTGTCGGAGTTGGCGGTCGCGTCGTGATGCCAGAAGCAGGCGTGGATCTTGCGCCCCAGACGATGCAGCAACGTGTCGTCGACCGCCACCAGCAGCGGCGCGCCGGGCGCTGTCAGCCGCTCGGCGATCAGCTCCGCGAGGCGCAGCCCGAGCTCATCAGCAGACCAGTCCGAGAGACTGAAGAACCGGTGCGCGCGGCAGTGATGCCAGACCGCCGAGAGCCGACAGCCGACCAGCATCCCTGTGACCGTACGCAACCCGGTCTGCGAAATCTGGCCCACAACCAGCGCGCAGAAGGTCTGGAACGTGGGGCGAGAGAAACACGGCGCGAACAGGAGCAGAAGCTCATTCAGCGAAGATGGGACGCAGAGCATCGGCGGCAACCCCCATGGGCAGCCGCGACGGGCCTCCCACCCGACCGCGGAAATGGTCATCGAACAACCACCGCTTCGGGGAAGCCGCCGATGCTCCTTCTGCGTCCTCGCGCGGCCGACCGCTCAACAGCCCCGACCGCTCACCCCACCGCGCCTACCGACCCACGCCCCGCGCGCCCGTGCCCCCCTCCCCCTCAAAAGTGCAAAAGTCGAGCGTCTTGCCCGAGCCCTTTTTGCCGCCGGACTCGCGCTGGCCGGGGCACAGTCCAGCCCAGGACGCGAGCTGATGCTCGGTCGGGAACTGGCTCATGTCGGGGCCGATCTCGGCGAGCAGCATCTCGGCGGCGCGCCGGTCAACACCGGGGATCGTGTCCAGCAGCTCCAGCTCACGGGAGAAAGGGGCGGTCAGCTCCTCGACCCGCTCAGACAACGTCTGAATCGTCTCATCGAGGAAGTCGATCTGCGCGAGCATCTGGCCGATCAGCAGCGCGTGGTGGTCGGTGAAGCGCCCCTGAAGCGCTTCTCGGAGCGCGGGGATCTTCTTGCGCAAGCTGCCCTTGGCGAGCTCGGCCAGGATCTCGGGGTCATGCGTGCCGGAGATCAGCGCGTCGAGCATCCGCCGGGCGGACACGCCGAGCACCTCGCTGGCGACCGAGGAGAGCTTGATCCCGGCGTCCTGCAAGGTCTTCTCGACCCGCTGCACCTCGCGGGTGCGTTCCTGGATCTTCGCCTTGCGGTAGCGAACCAGGTCACGCAGTTCCCGCAGCGGGCGGGGCGGCACGAAGCTCGCGGTCGCGCATTTCAGCCCGCCCGGGCCGGCCGGGCCTCTCGCGAAGAAGGCCGCCGCGCTCGCGGATCTCTTGCCGGCGCCCGCCGGCATCGTCGGGACATCGCTTTTTCGTCCGACTTCCAGCCCGACGGCCCGAACCAGCTGTGGTGTGCGCTTCGGGCACTCGGCCGCCAAGAACAAGCTCACATCCGCGCCTTCCAACCGCTCAAGCCCCGAACCGTCCGCGCTCACCCTGGCCGTCAAGAACAACCGCGCAGCCGCCTCATAACGAGCGACCGGTAGTTCGGTCAGCCCGCGCTCATCAACCAGATACCGCCGATAGTCCGCCAGGATCCGCCCCAGCGGATCCTCCACCACAGCCGGCGCCGCCGCGGCCAGCACCACCCCCAACTCGCGCAGGTACTCCAACGGCAGCGCCGCGCTCCGCACCGACAGCCACGACGAATACCCGGCCACCCGCCGCGCCGCCAAGAACGCCCCCACACGCTCGGCGGTCAGCTCGCCAGGCGAGAACCCCTCGCGCTCAAGCCAGCGGCTCAACAGATCCAGCTGCCACAACCGACGCCTGACCGCCCAACGCGAATAACCCCTGGCTGCTAGCCACGACACATAGCCAGCCGCATACCGCGCCAGCGGCCCAGAAGCCACCGGCACCCACAACCGTGAAGCCATCAACGCCTCCCGCCAAATCGAGGAACCGACAGACGAGAGCCTGGCCACAACCAAGGCGATTATGTGCTGTAACTCAACGCCCTAAATCACGCTGAGCAGGAAAAACGAACGCCCCAAAGGCAACGCAGCGCATAACCGGACGCAGCACATAGAAGCGCAACTCCGCGGCGGCGAGGTGCTAGCCGCCGCCGGGCAAGCAGACGCTCCGGGGAGCAATCGGCGACCCGCTTCCGCTTCGCCGCAATTGCAGCCACGGCGCCGAGACGCCTGCTTGAGGCGTCGAGCGGTAGCGAGCGACGGTGGACGTCGCCCTCGACGCCCGCGCACCGGTCCAGCGCTACCCCAAGTGTCCGATGGCAGCGGCGCTGGACACGGGCGTTCGCGTCGCTGGCGTGGCTGCTTCGTTCGAGGACGGGCAGTCTCGTGGCGGCTGTGGCGGCTGTCGACGCCGCCGCTCTTCCCCCACGTGCTGGCAAGCACGGGCGCCGTGGCTAGCGTTCCCGCCGGACCCGCATGCCGCACGGCAAGCGGGATGCCAATGCGATGACGGGCAGAGCCTCCCGCCAGTGCGAACGAGGTCGTCGCACGGCACGCTTGGGTGTTCCGGCGCAGACACGCGTGCATGGTCGGCGCGCGGCGCGCCGCGCCGTGCCGCGTGGTCGCTGCGTCCATGCCCGGCCTGCGACACTCAGGTGATCGTGGTTCACATGCGTCTCGGTGCGCGATCGCGCAGGGCGTGCCGGCGCGAGCGTGGCGCGGGTAGGTGTTGCGGCTTCGCGCGCGGGCGATGCTGAGAGCTGTGCTGTGTGGCTGGCCGGGTCTCACTGACGCTTCCGGATCGTTGCGATGACGACCCGGGCCCATGACGTGGCGGCGGGCGATGGACTCGCGCGGTATGGGGCACGCGCTGTGCGGCTGGCGACGGTCACACCGCTGGCTTCGATCTTCGGGTCGGGGTTTCTGATCATCATCCCGATCCTCGAGCGGGAGCTCGGGGCGCTGGCCGCCGTCGGGATGGCCGCTGTCTGCCTGGTCGCCTGGATGGTTGGGATCGCGATCCGCCACAACGTCGCCGTCGTCGAGCCGCTGGCAGACGCCGGTCGCCTCGACCCGACCACCTCCCGGATCGATCGCGCGTCAGACCTTGTGATCGTGGTCGCCTATGTGATCTCGGTGGCGCTGTATCTGCGGATTCTGGCCCTGTTTGTCGTTGGCTACGTGTCCACCGGATCTGGCGCATCCGAGCGCCTGCTGGCCGTCATCCTTGTCGTGCTGATCACGGCGGTCGGGTTGGTGCGCGGACTTGCCGGGCTCGAGCTGCTCGAGCGACTGGCGCTCGGTTCGGTGCTGCTGCTGGTGCTCGCGATCGGTGCAACGTTCGCCGGCAATGACGCCTCACAGCTACTGGGCGGCGGCCTGCGTCTCCCTCCGGTGCCCAGTCCCGGACTCGTCTCGGTGCTCCTCGTGTTGGGTGGCATCGTGGATCACGGTGCAGGGCTTTGAGACCGTCCGCTACCTACAGCACATCGACCGCAAGGCGCGGATCGCAGGCTGCCGCCTCTCCCAACTGATCTCCTCGATTGTGTACATCTTGATCGTCGCGCTCGCGACCCCGCTGATGGGCCTCGGCACGGGGTCCGGGGCAGATCGCGGACTCCTCCAGCTCGTCCAACGTGTCGCGCCGCTGCTCGCGTTGCCACTTGTCCTATGCGCCGTCTTGAGCCAGTTCAGCGCCGCCACGGCCGACACGGAGGCAGGGGTGGGGAACCTCCGCGTGATCGCGTGCGGCCCCGTCCGCGGGCGCCGGCGCTATCTGCTGGTCGGGGGCGCCGCCGCTGCGCTCGCCGGAACACTCGGGACGAGCGTGATCATCGTGGTCGCGTCCCGAGCCTTCGCGGCGTACTACGCACTCCAATGCACCGTGGCTCTGCGCACCAGCGACCGCGGATGGACACGTGTCGGATACGGCGTCCTCGCCCTCCTGATGGTGGCGATCACGCTCCTGGCCCGACCCGCTCAATGAACCCCGGGCCGTCTCGCGCGCGCGACCGCGGCTCGACTCAGCACACGGCCGCCAGCCAACGATCGAGGCGCTCACCGCGAAAAGCGCCCCTGGGCAGACACGACCGCCGCCGTAGCCGCGCTTTGGGGGGACGCTCGCCAACGCCGTCCGGATGCTCCTGCTGATGATGAGGCAGGAGCGCTGTCCTGCGCACCTGCGCCGGAGGTGTTGCAGTGATGGTCCTGACTGATCAGTCGGAAGCCCGGTCCGTGGAACGCTCGTCTGATCCAGCATGATGAGCGTCATGTTCGCGAGCGTGCGAGATCGCGCGGGCCGGTTCGTCCCGGCGGTGGTGTTCTTCTCGTCATTGCGCGGGTACCGCCGGTCGTGGGTGGCGGCCGACGTACTCGCTGCGCTGACGCTGCTGGTGATCGCGGTGCCGGAGCAGCTGGCGACGTCCCGGCTCGCGGACATGCCACCGATCACGGGCTTCTACGCATTCGTCGCCGGCACGGTGCTTTTCGCGTTTTTGGGATCCAATCCGCAGATGTCGGTCGGCGCCGACTCGACGATCGCGCCGCTGTTCGCCGTGGGGGTTGCGCACCTGGCGCCGGCTGGTTCCCCCCAGTACATAGACCTTGTCGGGATCCTGGCGGTGGCCGTTGGCGTGTTGGTGGCGCTTGTCTGGCTGTTGCGTCTGGGGTGGATCGCCGAGTTTCTCTCGGCGCCGATCATCACCGGCTTCCTGGCCGGCATTGCCGTAACCATCGTGGTTCACCAGATACCTGACTTGTTTGGTCTCGCAGCGTCGAGCGGTAGCACCGTGCACCGGATTGCGTTCGCCGTCGCTCACCTCGGGCAGACGAACGGTTGGGCGCTCGGGATCGGGGCTGCGGTGTTCGCGATCGTGATCGCGGCCGAACGGATCGACCGCAGACTCCCCGGCGCGCTCGTGGCGCTGGTCGCCTCGACGATCCTCGTCGCCGCTCTCGGTCTTCACGGCGACGGCGTCGCGGTATTGGGCAATGTGGCTCACGGCGCGCCGCGGTTTGGGCTGGTCGGCCTATCGTGGTCGACACTCAGTCGTGTGGGGCCGATCGCGGGGGTCGTCGCGCTGGTGGTCGTGACGCAGTCGGCGGCGACGACTCGCGCGTTCGCGGACCAGGACGGCTACCAGGTCGACGTCGGCCGCGATTTCCTCGGGGTGGGGGCCGGCAGCATCGCGGCTGGCCTTCTCGGGGCGTTTCCCGTGAACGCAAGCCCGCCGAGGACTGCAGCGGTGGCCGCTGCGTCAGGTCGAACGCAGGCAGCCGGGCTCGTTGCGGCGGCGGCTATCCTGCTGCTCGTACCTGCCGCGGGGCTGCTGAAAGATGTGCCGGTGGCGACCTTGGCCGGGGTGCTGCTGTTCGTCGCGGCGCGGATCTTCCACGGACGCGACCTGCGTGCAATCGCGCGGTTTGATCGGTTCGAGTTCGCCCTGGCTGTGATCACCCTGCTCGCGGTCGCATTCGTCGGGGTCGAGCAGGGGATCGCGGTGGCGGTCGGGCTGGCGATCCTCGACCGCACCCGCCTCAGCGCCCGGCCCCAGCTTCACGTCCTCGGCCGCATCCCACAGACCACCAGCTGGGCCCCGATCAGCAGCCCAAGCGAACCAACCCAGGTGCCTGGGGTGCTCGTCGTGCTATTCGCGACACCCCTCTGGTACGCGAACGCAATCCACTTCCACGACCAGCTGCACGACGCGCTAACCGGCGGGATCGAACCTCCGAGCCTGCTCGTCCTCGACGCAATCGGGATGAGCGACCTCGACTACACCGGCGCCCGATCGCTAGGCGAGCTGCTCGACGAACTCGACCGCAAACACATCACATTCGCGATCGCCAGAGCCGGAGAGCACGTACGCGACAGCCTCGCCCGAAGCGGCCTCCTCGACCGCATCGGAGAAGACCGGCTGTTCCCCTCGGTCGGCCAAGCCGTCACCGCGCTGCACCAAGCCACGCCCGACTCGCCCGCGGACACATCAGGCGCCTGACGCCCACCAGGTAACGTCATCGCTCAGAGCAAGCTCGCAGCACCCGTCCCGCTTTCGCGGGACGCGGCAGTCGACAGCCCGCCCGCGGGCCGAGTCCCCGCCAACAGGGGTCCGCGAGAATCCAGCGGCATCAGATCGCAGGCGGCCGCACGTGACCGACCTCCGATAACCCCCCATGCCACCAGGCGGGTCCGCACGCGCATGTGCCCGACATTTGCTCCCGCGCCCCCCACGACGCGCAGCGGTCAGGGTTCTCCCGTCGCGTTGCTGCCGCTCCGGATGTCCACTCGCCGATAGTCATACGTCTCACCCGCCTCTGTCGTCGGTGACGTCAACCATGGCATCGCATCCGGAGCGCTCGCATCGTCGGCTCAGTACCACGCCAACGTGCAAGCAGGCGCAGCGCTCGGACTGGTCTCGTCGCTGCCTGTCGCCCACAAGCGCGACTCGCTGCCGGGGCGCACAGTCCCGCCTTGCCGCCGGCTCACGCCCATCCGAGACGCTCGGCGCTAACCGGCGTCCTGGACGGTCGCAAGCACCTGAGCGGCGCCGCGGCGCCGGTGATCGCGCTACCGATCTTGCTGCGCAGCGGCCACCGGACCTCCCGTGACCGGTTTAGGCGTGATCCGGCAGAGCGGGTCGATCGCTCCGGGGAGCGTACTTGACCGCGACAGTCCTGCTCTGCGTCGGGCACGAGCACCTCCCGCGCGACGTCGGCTTCCCCGTTTTGCGCGAAAAGCGCGCCTGTCGCGGACGATCGCTTCCCTGCTCGGGGACCGGCGGACCGCGCCATCGGAATGGCGACGCAGTGATCACGCGGCCGCCGCCAGCGGCGCGATCGCTCTGCCACGATCCCGATCGCCCGCACGACCGGACCTGCTTCCGGGTGGGGACGGGCCTCCGGTCCTACTCGTCGCCCGCCCCGCATGGCGCGGAACTCGAGCACGTGGGGCTCCTTGCAAGCGATCCGGTCGATGCGGATGTCCGCGGCGAGCCGGCAGCGCTGACGCTCCGGAACGGCGGCGAGAGCGTCGCCCGCCGCTTGCCGTGCTTCCGCTTCCCGATGGGCGATGCAGAACTATCGGCGGTGGGCCGTCGCACATCGCAGAGCGACGGTGCGCCCACTTGCTCCGCGTTGCCGACGCAGCTGGCGGTCGTCGTGGGGTCCACAGCATCAAAGCATGCGGCAGGCCAGCGCGTTCATTGCCATTTGCCGCCAGCGGCTTCGAATGACGCTTGGACGCGGCACTTTGGGTTCTTCAGGGGGATCTGACACGGTTCGGGGCCTCGTCGGTGCGGTCGAGGCGGTGTGAGGCAGGCCGGGACGTTCCTATAGGTGTCAAGTGCGTTTGCGCGTGATTCCGAAGCCTGGGTTGCCGCACATGATCGCGACGGCCTGGTGGGGCGGCGGCGGGTTGGTGTCGGCGAGGTCGGCGCGCAGGGAGTTGTAGACCTCGCGTGCGATGTAGCGTTTGAGGCAACGCATGATTTCGCGTTTGGTTTTCCCTTCGGCGGTGCGGCGTTTGGCGTAGGCGCGTGTGCGCTCGCAGTAGCGCAGGCGGGACACAGCGATCAGGTGCAGCGCGCGGTTGGCTTGGCGGTCGCCGCCGTAGTTGAGGCGGTGGCGGGTGGTTTTGCCGGAGGAGGCGGGAATCGGACTGGCGCCGCAGAGCGCGGCGTAGGAGGCTTCGCCGTGGAGGCGTTCGATGTTCTGCCCGGCGGTGACGAGCAGTTGACCGGCGTGGCCGGTCGAGATGCCGAGCAGCTGTGTGGTGCGCGGCGCCGCGGCGGCGACGAGCTGCTCGAGCTCGCTGTCCAGGCTCGCGATCTCCCGATCGAGCGTCTCGATCCGTTGAGCGATTGACCTGAGCGCGAACTTCGCGGCTTGGGAGGGGGAGTGCAGGTCGCGAGCGGGTCGGAAGCGCGCGCAGACGGTGGCCTTGTCACGGAGCGTCTTGCGGTCAGAGAGCTGATCGCGGAGCTCTTGCGGGGCGGTGATGATGATGTCCCGCAGCTGAACCATCGCGGCGCTGCGGGACTTCACGGCGCTGTGGCGCGCTGCGCGCAGCAGCCGAATCGACTCCACGATCCCGTCGCTCTGTTTCGGGACGGCTTTGGCTTTGCCGGCCAAGAACAGCCGAGCGGCCATCTCGGCGTCGATCGGATCGCTCTTGCCGACACGGCGACGATTGTGCGCATGCGGCTGGTTGACCTCAACGACGCGAACGTCGTGCGCGCGCAGGTAGCGCACGAGCGCTGCCGCATACGAGCCGGTCGACTCGACCGCGATCGCGTCGATCTCTCCGAAGCTGCTCAGCCAGTCCAACAACTGGCGGTAGCCCGGCGTCGTCGTCTGAAAGCTCTCCGTTGAGAGCAGCGCTCCGTGCTGATCCAGCGCGGCTGCGTGATGGGTGTCCGCGTGCGCGTCGACCCCGCCAACAACCACGGTGGTGTCCTGCGTCATGCTTTGCATGCCGTCCTCTCTTGTCCGGGGAAGGGCGGCCTGGTAGGGAAGGGCGGACAGAACAGTGACGAGGCACTCGAGCAGGTTCCTATGAGGTCACGCCGCCCGACCCGACCGCCCGAATGGGCGATCGGTGACGCCAGCCCAGGCCGACAGGTCCCAGCAACGACACCCGGAGGGTCAGTTTGGCGGTAAGTCAGACCCAGGCCAGACGCCAATCCGTATCTTCACTGTTTGACGGAGACCTTGAAACGAGGGATTCGTCCCTTGAGCGAGGAACTGCACGTCATGCCCCGAGCCAAGAAGTATCCCGATGAGTTGATGGACCGCGGTGTCCGGCTGGTGATCGAGTCGGGTCGTCCGGTCGCGGCGATCGCGCGTGATCTCGGTGTTGGTCACGAGGCGCTGCGTAAGCGCGTGCGTCGCGCCGAGGCCGACAACGGCACCCGCCCGGACCTGCCCACGACCCAGGAGCGTGAGGAGATCCGCCGGCTGCGCGCGGAGAACTTCCAGCTGCGCCGGGCCAACGAGATTCTCAAGTCAGCCTCAGTGTTTTTTGCCAAGGAGCTCGACCCGGACCGGACGAGGTGAGCGCGTATGTCGATCAGCATCGCGCTCGCTTCGGGGTCGAGCCTATCTGTGAGACCTTGGGCGTGTCGGCGTCCGCGTACTACCAGCGCGACACCGGCGAGCGCTCAGCGCGCCAGGTCGAGGATCAGCGGCTGTTGGCGATCATCCGCCAGACGCACGCCGAGAACTACGAGGCCTACGGGTATCGACGGATGTGGAAGGCGCTGGGGCGCGCCGGCGAGCCGGTCGCGCGCTGTCAGGTGCAGCGGCTGATGGCTGAGCAGGGAATCCAGGGCGCCAAGCGCCGCGGGCGCGCGTGGCGGACCACCACGGCCAATCCCGAGGCTCTGAGGAGTCCTGACCGGGTCGGTCGGGACTTCACCGCTAGCCGCCCGAACGGCCTGTGGGTAGCGGATTTCACGTACCTACGCTGCTGGGAGGGCGTCCTGTACCTCAGCTTCGTGATCGATGTGTTCAGCCGGATGATCGTCGGCTGGCAGCTGGCGGGCAACATGCGCGCCACGCTGGTGCTCGACGCGCTACGGATGGCGCTCGGGCTCCGCGAGCACGGCGCCGACGTCGCGCTCGTGCACCACTCCGATGCCGAATCGCCAGCCCGGGTTCAACCGGTCCTCGCAACGCCTTCATGAGAGGAGTTGTCATGGGAGCACGGCGACGGAGGTCGGATCGGGCCGGTCGGCACCGTCGGCGACGCGCTGGATAACGCGCTGGCGGAATCGTTCGTGGATTCCTACAAAACCGAGCTGATCGCCGACCGGGTCTGGCGCACCCGCAGCCAACTGGAGCTCGCGACCGTCGAGTGGGTCGGGTGGTTCAACACCGTCCGGTTGCACAGCTCGCTCGGCGACATCCCCCCGATCGAGTTCGAAGCGCAACACGCCGCGATCGCGGTCGACCAATCAGTCGCGGCGTTCTCCCCGACCACCGCCGCAAACGGGCTGACAGCGAGCCGCGCTATGACAATCGGCGTCGACTTCGCTGCCCCACCGCCTGTCGTCTCCGTCAACGATCTCGAGCTTTCAGCCGGGTCCGCTCAGGCCGCGACAAGATCGGTCAAGGGACGAAACGCCACTGCTGGCCTCTCCGACCTGCGGGTTAGAGGCATACTCACTGACAAGTGACAAGAACATCAAGATCAACAACACCAACGACCAGGAACCCACCTAACCCAGTCCCCCAAACGCATCTTCAGGATGGTTCTGAGCCGCAGAATGATCCTCTTGATGCGTTTCCTCCCCGCGGGTCATCGTCGCAGTGACGCGCTGCCGCTGGCGTCGACGACCGCGCGGCGAGCGATGCTGGGACGGCCCTGGTTGGCCTCGAGCCAGTCGCGGATATGCCGGACGTAGGCCCGCTCGTCGTCGTGGTGGTTGGCGTGTAGCTGCATGAGCATCAGCATCCGGTTGGTGCGCTCGCGGTTCTTCAGCCCGTACGCGCGCGGCCCGATCGCGGCGCGGATCGGGTTGATGAACGCGTCCAGCGGCGAGGTGCTCAACGGCGTGTCCGCCGGCCGGGCAGAGCGCGGTCCGCGCCGGCTGAACTGCTGTTCGACGATCCGCCCGGTGGTGTGCAGCCACTCACTCACCCGTGGGATGCCGGCGGCGTGGCAGCGCTCTGCAACGGCGCCCAGAACGACGGGCCGGTGAAGCCCGCCTCGACGTCTGCCAGCAGCTCGTCGATCGACTCCCGGTGCTCAGGCTGCTCGGTGCGGAGCTTGCCCATCAGCCGCTCAAGCGCGTGGCGCAGGTGCCACTCGCACAGGTACAGCTCGGCGTTCGGGAAGCGAGCACGAACGGCGTTCGTGAGGCCGTCGTCGTTGTCGCACACGACCCGCGGCGGGGCACCGTCCAGGGCGCCCAGGAACGCCTCCCAGTCGGGCTGCGACTTGCTCGTGAACGCCTCCAGCCACCACAGCCTCGGGCGCCCCGCCTCATACCCGATCGCGGCGAAGATCCGGAACGCGATCCGGTGACGGCCGGTCTTCGGATCGCGCACCCTGAACGGCAAGTCATCCAGCAACAGCGAGCCGCTCGCCGGCCACGCCCGAGGTCGATAGGGCTCGAACACGACTGGGGCGAACACCTCCACCCAGTCCATTACCAGCGACCCGTGCCGCGAGAACCGCACCTCGCCCGTGCCAGGGACCGACCGCAGCCGCCTCGCCCGCTCGCGGGCCACCAGCGCCGCGTCGCGATAGCTCGAGCCGGCCCCGACCATCACCAACGCCTCGGCGATCCCCGGCGCGACGAACTGATAGTTACGGGCCGCGTGCGGACCCTCGTGGAGATCGACCTCTCGCTCGCACAGCTCACACGCGTCGGCCCAGGACTCCTCCCGTGGCAGCACCTCGGTGAACCGGTGCGGGCGATCGGCGTTCGCCGGGACGCACCAGTAGCGCTGGCGACAGTGCCCCAGCGGACCGTTGTGACCAGCGAACCGCACCCGAGACCCGGCGTGCTCAGGCCTCGGACACACCGCGTTGGCGTTGCTCCAGCTCTTGCCCAGCGACGACACGCGCGCCAACATCGCCCCCGCGTCGGACGACTCACGCATCTACAGGATCATTCTGATCCGGAGAACTGAAGGGAAAATAGCCGTCGGGTCGCGCCAGCGCTGGGGGTTCAGGCGGCCTGCGGCAGCTCCTCGAGTGTCACCTTGTGGCCGAGGCGCTCGAGCTGGGCGACGAGGCGTCGGGTCTGTCGCTCGGGGTCGCGTCTGCGGAAGTAATCGCCGCCGAGGTCGTTATACAGCTCGCCGTTTGTGAGCATGTGCCAGATCGCGCAGATGATCGAGTGCTTGACCGCGCCGAGCGCACGACCGTGGCCGATCCTGGGCCGGAGCCGCTGGTACTGGGCCTGGAGGTAGCTGTCGTTGGTTCTGATCGCGGACATGGCGGCGTTCTTGAGCGCGTCGTTGAGCCATTTGGAGCCCTTGCGCGTCTTGCCGGAGCGGCGCTTGCCGGCGGACTGGTCGTTGCCCGAGCACTGGCCTGCCCACGAGGCGCAGTGGCCGGCGGTCGGGAACACCGACATGTCGGTGCCGATCTCGGCGAGGATGTTCTGCGCGGTGCGGGTCTCGATCCCGGTGAGCGAGCGCAGCAGCTCAACATGCGCCTGGAAAGGGCGCAATTGCTCCTCGATCGCGTCGGAGAGCCGTTGGATCTGCTCATCGAGGAAGTCCAAGTGCGCGAGGATCGCGCCGATCAACAGCGCGTGGTGGGTGTCGAAGCGGCCCTCCAGCGCCTCCCGTAGCGCGGGGATCTTCGCGCGCAGCCGGCCCTTCGCCAGCTCGGCCAGGATGTCCGGGTCGGTGGTGCCCTCGCACAACGCGTCGAGCATCGCGCGACCGGACTTGCCGAGGATGTCGGTGACCACGCAGTCGAGCTTGATTCCGGTGTCCTCCAGCGCCTTGTGCAGGCGGTTGGCCTCGCGCTGGCGCTCCTTGACCTGCGCGGTCCGGTAGCGGGTGAAGTTCCGCAGCCGCCGAATCGGCTTGGGCGGCACGAAGCTCGCCCGCAGCAGCCCCGCCTCCAGCAGTTGACAGAGCCATTCGGCGTCCTTGACGTCGGTCTTGCGGCCGGGGAGGTTCTTCACGTGCCGGGCGTTGACCAGCAGGCAGTCGAAGTCATCCTCCAGGATCGCCCACACCGGCTTCCAATACACGCCGGTCGCCTCCATCGCCACCCGGGTGACCCCGTGTGCCTCCAGCCAATCGTGCAACACCAGCAACCCGCCGACCGTGGTCTTGAACTCGCGCACCTCCTGCGCACGGGACCCATCCGCTCCCGGCACCCGCACGCATGCGGTCACCTGCTCCTTGTGCACATCCAGCGCCGCCGGGCGCTCCACGATCACATCCATCTACGGCCTCCTCGGCTCGATCGACAACTCTCGTTATCCGCCAGGGGCCTCGGAAACAGACGAGTCTGAAGAGCGTGCTCACGGCAACAGTCCCGGGATCCGGGCGAGGCTCCCACGCCAAACTATCGACGGGCTCACAGGCACCAGAGAGATTGCGGCGATCGGCAGACAACCCCGACCAGTTCGCCGCGCGACAGCCCTCGCCCTGCCACCCATTTTCACCCGCCGCGGGTGGGCGCAGCCCAGGGCAACTATCCTGAAGATGCGTTTGGGGGACCCAGTCTAGTCTCCGTGGAACCCGGTCCACCTCAGTGTTTGGGCTATCGCGTTGCTGGTGGCGCGCCGGTGAGCTCGGTGCAGCGCTCGCGTAGGTAGTCGCGCTGGAGCCCGGGCTGATCGGCCGCGGCGAACACGTCGCGGGCGATGTCGTGCCGGTCGCGGGCGGTCGCCGCCTGGGCGAGCGCGACGATCGGCATTCAGCGGTCTGAGCCAAGCTTGGCGGCGGCCTCGGCGAAGCGCGTCAGGCGGCCGGCGGCGCAGGTCTCGCCGGCGATCCCGGCCGGCTCGAACGGGAGCTTGGCGTAGGTGAGCAGTGCCTCCTGTGCGAGCTCGCCGATCACGCCGTAGGAGTCATCGCAGCGCTGCATCGCGCAGTAGCAGAAGGCAAGCAGCGCGCGGCGGGCCGCGAGCCGCGCCGCCGGGCTCTTGGCCGTCTGGCGGTCAAGACGCTCGCGCGCGGCCTCGATCCGACGCTCGAGCCGAAACGTCGCGCCCTTCGGCCGATACCCGTCGCCGAGCCCGTTCACCAATCGCTCGTAGAACGGCTCGGGCGAGATCGGGAACAGAGGCCAGCGGCCGCGCAGCGCGCGCTCGTACAGTCGGTCGCGTGGCGTGAATCGCATCGCGTCGGTCAGATCCCGCGGGTACAGCCCATGACCTCGCACCTTGCTGCGAGCCTTGCCGCGAACGCGCAGATCGGCCTTGTCGCTGCCAGCGAGGGCGTCCAGATCGCCGTCGTGGTCGGCGAGCGCGACCACGCAGAACCACAGATCCCAGTAGCTCCACACCGAGTTGCGCTTCGTTCTCCACGGCTCTGGGCCGTAGATCGGTGTCCTGCCCGAGTCGCTCACGACCGCCGCCAACCGTCGAGCACGCCTGCGACCTCGGCCCTGACCTCGATGCGTGCCTGCGCCCGCTCCAGGCCGGACATCAACAGCTCGTCATAGCGCGTGTCCTGATGCCGGACGGACGCCGCCACCGCCAGCTCGATCGCGTCGGGCTCGAGCGCGCGCCCGCCGGCCGAGCGGCCGACCCGGCCCGAGCCGCGCACCGCCGCATGAGCAGCGATCGCCCGCGCCCGGTCAGCCGGACAGCCCGGACACAAGCGCACGATCTCCTGCGCCATCCGCGCCTGCAGCTCGACGTCGTCGACGGCTCGCCGCTGCGCGTCGCGCTCGCGGCGACGGGCCCGCGCCTCCTCATCGGCCAGACACTCCCGCTCGGCGCGCTCGAGCGCGTGTTCCTCCACCAGAATCCCCTGACGCTCGTACCGCTTGCGCGCGCGACTGAAACGCACCACCACCGCCGACAGACGGCTGATTGCCTTCGTCCGCCGAGTCAGCGCCGCATCGCCCGAAGGCAGGAACACCAGATGGTCCATATCCGCACAGCGCGTGCACACCGGGCCGGAGTCCTCCATGATCAGCCAGCCGCCCTCCTCGCTGCCGCACAGCGAGCACGTCCAGTCCTTCACCGGCGAGACGACCACCCGATCCGGCGGACGGCTCTGACGCTCAGCCAGCCTGGCTCGCTTTCGCTCCGACAGCTCCGGGGAGACCCAGTGCGTCCGATACGCCAGCTCGATCCCGGGATCTCCTGTCTTCGAGAACCGCAACGGCCGACGGTCGCGGGTGCGCGCCACATACGCCGTCTCGCTCGGCTTCAGACCGTGCGCCTGCGCCCACCGGCGAAAGCACCGCATCGCCGTCGAGATCTTCCCCAAGCTCGCGACCGTCACCCGCTCCAGGTAGTCCACTCGGCCTTGCCGCCACTCATCCACCCGCCGCGGCTTCAACCATCCCACGCCGACCAGCACATCGATCGCGGTCACGAACTTGCGCTCCGCCAGCGCCGCCTCCGCCGCCCGCGCGACACGCTGCTCGAGCTTGCTCTTGGTCCCCTTCCCCATGGTCAATTCGACCGCAAACTATCGCGCCGACGCACGAGCAGCATGGGCTGTGCTCGCCAGCGAGCCGGTTGGATCAGGGCCGGCACCCACCCTCGCATCGTCGTATCGCACCGCGGCGACGGACCCGTGTCGCTTCAGCATTCTCCAAGCGACAGCCCGCCAGGCTCGCAACAAGAAGACCGTGTTCGTTCCGATGCACAAGCCAGCGTCTGGACCTCTGGGACTGTTGCTCCTGAGTCGGAAAGCGGCAGCGACCGGTGGTGCTGCCCAAGTCGGAAGCGGCAATCGCTTGCTCGGCGACCTGGCGCCCGCAAACGATCGCCGGCGCTGGCTGCCGCTCGCGCGAAGAAGCGAGCGTCTCGGCGCTCACGCCGACCGGACGCTCGCCTGTCCCCAAGATCAGGAGCGCTGAGCGTCATCGCCGGCTCTTCTGCTTCGACCGGATCGCTTGCAAGAAGCCTGCAAGCACGCCGGCCAGCACACTCTCGAGTTCTGCGCCGAGCAGGTGCATGGCCCGCTCTGGCAGGAAACCCCCGCCAAGCTGGAAGCGGGTCTTGTGAAACAAGTAGGCCGCAGGCCGGGGCTGTCGTGATCAGCCGGGTTCGGCGCTCCGGCATCTCGGTCGCAGAGCGATCAGCGGGAGGTCGCTCACGAGCTGTAGGCGCCTCGGTGCCGTCGCAGTGCCAGCCGACGAGCCAGCTCAAAACTCGTCTCACGATCGGAGCGATGTAGCGGTTGCGCCGCTCGTATTCCGCAAGGACCGCGGCTGCCTCCGATACACCCAACTCGCGATAGCTGGGCGCAAATCGCTCGCGAGCGATCGCAACCTCGGTGGCTTTGCCGGCCAAGAGGTTCCGGTACCACTGCGCCGAGCGCCCAAGCCCGGCGACGACGATCAGTTCGTGAGTGTTGTGGTTCTCGGCGACGACCTCCAGCATCGTCTGGTATCGGCGTCCGGTTCGACGGCCGACATGCGTAAGGCGCAGAAAGCGTCGCCGCAGGAGCCATCCGGCACGCCAGTCGTACAGTCGCGTTGGTGCGCGAAGCAGTGTCGTCAGCATTGGGCCCGGCCGGCGATGGGTCACGGTGACACCGACCTCGGACGTGAACGAATTCGGGATGAGCAGCACCCGGAGAGCGTATGAGAGCGGGCGGCTCGGGCTCCGGCAGGTAGGCGCAGGGGTGCTCGCGGCTCTCGATCGTTGTAGTTCGATTGCCTCGTTGAGCTACCACAGGTTATGGATTGTCGGGGGCGCCGGGGGCCGCCTCGTCGCTCCCGCACGCCGGCTTCTGGCCGCGGTGGCTCGGTGAGGGCCGTCTCCGTTTGGCCCCGGCGGCGCGCCAGCGGTCACGGCAGCGGCTTGTGGACGCTCGTGTTCGTCTTCCTCGCCGGTGGGTGCGAGGACGATCACTCGCTCGCCGGGGTGTAGCTGAAGGTTGAGGCGGGCGGCGTGGATCTCGCGCCCTTGCGTGATGGCCACGACGATGCAGCCGGGCGGCCAGGGGATGTCGGCAACGCGGCGGCCGCGTGCGGGCGAGTCCGCGAGGATTCGCAGCTCGAGGATCTGGTAGCCGCGCAGCGGCGTGCTCGGCTTGTGGATCGCCGCGGAGGGATCCTCGACGGCGAACTCGG
Organism: uncultured Solirubrobacterales bacterium; assembly: GCA_963836065.1. Taxonomy (GTDB): domain Bacteria; phylum Actinomycetota; class Thermoleophilia; order Solirubrobacterales; family Solirubrobacteraceae; genus Palsa-465. The sequence continues at coordinate 132,896 of CAWIII010000001.1, read as the reverse complement.
CGGCGACCGCGCCCTCCTCGATCTCCTCCTCAGCGGAGCTGGGCTTGGTGGCCAGCGCTCGCAGCACGTCCGCGCGGGTCAGCCAGCCGCGCAGCCGTCCATCCCGTGTGAGCACGGGTAGCCCGTCGCGGCCGTACAGGACCAGTTGGCGCCGCGCCTGCTCGAGGTCCTCTTCGGCGAACAGCACCTGGGGCCGGCGGGTCAGCGTCACTGGGCCGACCAGCCGCTCCCACTCGGACTCCTCCACCGCCCGCCGCTCGGGAGCTGCCCCGGCTCCAAACAGCCGCGGCTGCCCGTCGAGCTTGCCGAGAGGCTGCATCACCTCTTCCACGCTCAGGGCCTGCAGGGCGCCGATCGCCTTGGGGCGCTCGGTGTCGATTCCGCGGCGCAGCAGCTTGGTGGTGTAGATGCTGCCGTGGGTGATTCGCTTGGCCAGTTGCGCGGCGATTCCGCAGGCGAGCATGATCGGGAGGGTGAGGGTGAAGTTGCCGGTCATCTCGGCGACGCTGGCGATCGAGGTCAGCGGCGCTTGCGAGGCGGCGGCGAACACCCCTCCCATCGCGACCACGCCGTACAACGCCGGGGGTCCGACCGCGGCACCGAACAGGTGATGGACAATGATCCCGAACGCCGTCCCGGCCGCGGCGCCGGTGAACAGCGAGGGAGCGACACCCCACCCGATCCGCCGATCCACAGGATGAGGCTGGCGGTGAAGATCTTGCCGACCATCAGGATGACGACGAACCACAGCACCTCGTGACCCGCGAGCACCCGGTCCATCACCGGGTAGCCGACACCGTACATCTGCGGCAGCGCCAACAACACCAGCCCCAGGAGGAGCCCGCCAGCGACGGGGCGCAGCCATTCGGGCCGATTCCCCCACAGCGCGTCCGCGACGTCCTCGCCCTAGTACAGGGTCTTCTGGAATGCCACGCCGATCAGCCCGGCGGTGATCCCGAGCAGCGCGATCAGCAGGTAGGTGAAGTCGTTGGTGACGCTCAGGTTGTGCGGGACGGCGGCGAAGAACGGGGCCCCGCCGAAGAACGCGCGGCTGATCGCATCGGCGGTGACCGCCGAGAGGATCGTGGCGGCCAGCGCGTCGAGCGAGAACTCCTCCAAGACGATCACAGACCGGTGAGCGGGGCGTTGAACGTGGCGGAGATACCGCCTGCGGCGCCGCAGGCGACGATCACCCGCAGCCGCCCCTCGCTCATCCGAACCAGTTGTCCGAGCGTGGACGCCAGGGCGGAGCCGATCTGGACGATCGGTCCCTCGCGCCCGACCGACCCGCCGCCGCCGATGCACAGCGCGGAGGCGAGCGCCTTGACGACCGTCACCGGCGGGCGGATGCGCCCGCCGTTCTCGGCCACCGCCAGCATCACCTCCGGCACGCCATGCCCGCGAGCCTCACGCGCGAAGCGCTGGATCAGCGGCCCGTAGAGCAGCCCGGCGATCACGGGAACGACGAGCACGAACCAGACGCCCAAGAACGGAAGGTGCAGGCTCGCGGTGTGGCCTTGCTGGCCGAACGTCTGGCGGCCCGTGAACAGCCAGGTGAACAGGTAGATCAGCTCGCGAAACGCTGCCGCGCCCAACCCCCAGCCCGACACCCACGACGAGTGCCATCACGACCAAGCCCAGCTTCGTTACCGCGAGCCAGTCCGACACCCGCCGGACCGACCCTCGCCGGCCGCGCCCGCCAGCGATCGCCGCCACCGAGACCGAGCTGGCGCGCATCCGCCCTATGAGCCGCCCGGCAGAGCGCCGCAAACTGCCGAGGCGCGTTCTCATCGCGCGTGCCGGCTCGCGGACGCGACCTCCTCCACGGCAAGGCGACAGCGACGAAGCGCTGTGACGAGCCTGAGTCCCTCCGCGGTCACCGCCCCGCGCCTCCCGGCGATCCTGGATGTCCCGGCGCGAGCGGACCAAGCGCTTGCGCATCAGTCGATCGCGCATTCTTGACGTCGGGATCTCCGCGCCGAGCACCGCCGACGGATCGGCCGGGCGATGGCGCTCGCAGCAGCGTACAGGCGGGTATCCCCGCGAGCAGGCAAGCCGCGCAGGCAACCAACAGCGCGCCGTGTGTAACAACATCCCAAGCCCCAGCCCGACCGGGACCAGCGGCGCGATCGTGGCGAGGCTGTGCAGCGACACCCCGGGGATTCCGAGCACCAACAGCCCCACGCCGGCGGCGAGGAACCCCGCGGTGGCGGGTAGGCGTTCGCCGCGGCGGTCCGCGAGCCGTCCGGCCAGCGGCGCCGCGGCGCCGACGAGCAGCGCGACGAGCACGAGCACCGCTGAGGCTCCCAACGCGGAGTAGCCGGCTGAGCGTTGGAGGTACTGCTGGGCGACGAAGAACGATCCGATCATCACCGCGAACGTGAGCGCCGCCACGAACGCCGACCCCAGGACAACCCGGTTGAGCACGCGCCGTTCTGCACCGCTCGGCTGGTCGTGCGCGATCGGCGGGAGATCGGCGACTATTGCCCAGGCGGCGAGGAGCGTGAGGGGGACGAGCGCCCACCAGTCGGCGCGCCAGCCTAATGCGACCGTCAGCAGCCCGCGGAGCAGCGGTCCGAGCACGTTTGCGATGCCTGCGCTCGCGCCCCAGACGCCCAACGCACGACCTCGTCGCTCGGGCGGGAAGCCGCTGACCGCGCCCGCCAGCGCGGCGGGGCTGACCAGGCCTGCACCGGCACCCTGCACCACGCGGGTGGCCACCGCGCACCGATGCTCGACGCCAGCGCTCCGGCCATCGCTCCATTCGCGAACAGGCCAAGACCGGTCAACGCTAGGCGCCGCGCCCCAAAGCGGTCAACGAGCGCGCCGCCCGGGAGCAGCATCAGGGCGTACGCGGCGAAATATGCGCTCCGCACGATCGAGGTCGAGGCGCTGCTGACCCCGAGGCTGTGCGCGACCGACGGCAGCGCGACAGTGATCAGCGTCCCATCGAGCTGAAGCAGCGCGGCGGCGCCGGTACAGGCGGCCAGCCACGTCCACGCAGCGCGCGAGTCCACACCAGGTGAGACGCGATCTGCCGCCCGCGGGCTGGATGTGACGTCGGGCACCGCCGCGCCGACGCTGGACTGCTGCCGGACGATCACAGGGGGCGGTCGGCGGGTCGAGGATCTTTGCGTCCACCACGCTCTACCGCGCCCGGATCGGCGAGACCGGTGAGCAGCGCGTGCAGCCCGAGCTCGTAGGCGGCATCGGCGTCGAGTCCGGCCAGTTCCTGTGCTCTGCCGGCGAGGATCGGAAACTCGTCGCGGGGCAACGCCGCCAGCCGCCGGCGGCCGACCGGTCGCGCCGCGTCGACGGTGAACCCGGTCGCCTCAGCCAGCGCATAGCCGCGGGCGTAGCTGACCGTGGCGCGGTAGACCGCAAGCGCAGCGGCAGCAGTGAACCCCTGGGCGACGAGCACCCCCACCAGCCGCTCCACCGGACCGAGCGAAAACGGCGTGTCAAACGGCTGCAGGCCCAGCAGCGCAAACGTCGCGGGCTGCGCGCCGGCGACATCGCGCAAGGCGGTCGCGAACCGCCGGCAGGCCTCGCGCCAATCGTCGCACAGCTCGAGCTCGTCCAGCGGCTCCATCAGCCGGTCACCGATCGCGCTCAGCAGCTCGTCGCGACTGTCGAAATGGTGGTAGATGGCCATCGCCTCAACGCCGAGCGTCGCGCCGAGGCGGCGCATGCTGAGGGCGCCGGGTCCCTCACGCTCGATCAGCGCCACCGCGCCGTCGAGGATCAGCTCCCGGTTCAGCGGGCGCCGAGGCTGTCGACGCGGTCGCGCAGATGTGGCTGTAGGCGGCATCGCATCAATGACTTTACACTGTAAAGTCAATTCGATGGAGCACAGCGAGTTGGTTGCACGACTGCTCAAGCAGGTCGCCACAGCGCGGGCCGCGATCGCAGCGGGATACCTGCGTCTCTGGCGCTCCGAGGGACCCTCGCCGATTGATCCCAACGAGGCAGGCGTGGAGGCGACGCGGCGGGATACTGAGGTCAGCGCAACGCGCGACCGGCAGCCTTCTCAAGATGACCGCTAGCGGTTGCAGACAAGGCAAGCGCTCTGCCACCGCGTTGTGGGTGGGGGTCGCGTTTGCCGCGCTGGCGATGATCCTGGTGGCCGGCGTCGAGCTGACCTCGTGCGGAAGCGGGTCGGCGGGCACACTCGCGAGCAATCCCGACCTCGACCCGGGCACGACCCTGTCGGGCCGCGCGCCCGATTTCACGCTCACCGTTCAGTTCGGCAAGCGGGTGTCGCTGCGGTCCTTTCGCGGCGAGGTGGTGATCCTGGCCTTCAACGACTCCGAGTGCACGACGATCTGTCCGCTGACCACCACCGCGATGGTGGGCGCCAAGGCGATGCTCGGGTCGGCCGCGTCGCGGGTGGCGCTGCTGGGGATCGATGCCAATCCGACCGCGACCACGATCGCGGATGTGCGCGCGTATTCCGAGCTGCACGGGATGGTGCACGAGTGGCACTTCCTGACCGGCTCACTGTCGCAGCTCAAAGCAGTGTGGAGGGCCTACAAGATCGAGGTGGCGATCGACCAGGGAGAGATCGACCACACCCCGGCGCTGTTCATGATCGACCCCCATGGCCGCCTGGCGCGGCTGTACCTGACGCAGCAGTCCTACACAGCCGTCCGGCAGCTCGGGCAGCTGCTCGCCGAGGAGGCCTCGCGGCTGCTGCCGGATCACCCCCGCGAGCGCTCACGCCTGTCCTACGCTCAGATCTCGGGCCTGGCTCCGACCGCGAGGACGAGGGTGCCCCGGGCGCAGGGTGGACGATGGCGCTTGGTCCCGGCAAGGCACCGCGCCTGTAATTGTTCTTCGCCACCTGGGACCAGCAGGTCACGAACCTCGCCTCGCAACTCGAGGCGCTGAACTCCTACCAGAGGGCCGCGGCCAACACCGGATTGCCGGCACTCACCGCGATCGACGAGGCCAGCGTCGAGCCGTCGCCGCGAACACTCCCCGCATTCCGCGCAAAGCTGCCCCACCCGCTCTCCTATCCGATCGGAATCGACCGCAGCGGACGGCTGGCCGATGGCTACGGGGTGCAGGACGAGCCGTGGCTGGTCCTCATCTCCTCAAGCGGGCGGATCCTCTGGTACTACGACGTCTCGACCGCGGGCTGGCTCAGCCGCGTCGCGCTTGAGCGGCAGGTTCGCGACGCGCTGGCCCGTGCCCCGCAGGGCCCGCCGAGCGCGGCAGCCGCCCAGACGGAGCTGGCCGGGTCGCCACCCGCCTTGGCGGCGCTGCACGCCCAGGCCGACCAGCTGCTCGGCGGAGAGCCGGCACTGGCCGCGAGAATCCGTTCGCTGCGCGGCTACCCGATCGTCCTCAACGCCTGGGCATCGTGGTGCGGCCCCTGCCGGGCGGAGTTCGGCCTGCTGGCAAGCGCCTCGGCGCACTACGGCCACCAGGTCGCGTTCCTCGGAGCCGACGTCAACGACGCCACCGGCGACGCCCACGCCTTCCTGGCGCAGCATCCGGTCAGCTACCCCAGCTATCAGATGAGCACCCAGCAGGTCACCAAGATCGTGACGGGCGGCCTGCCGGGGACCCCGACGACGATCTTCATCAACCGGACCGGCAAGGCCGTCGAGGTGCACACCGGCGAGTACGCATCCCAGGGGACCCTCGACGGCGACATCCAGACCTACGCGCCGGGAGGCTGACCTTCGGTGATGTGGCTCGCCCCGGCAGCGTTCACTGGCCTTCATCTGGGGGAGTTCTTACCGCCGCTGATCGCCACGATCGCCTACCTCTGCCTGTACGCGCTCCGGGCTCGAACGCTGGCCCACGAAGGGCGGCCCGTCGCACCTGGCGAGTCGTCTCGTTCGTCCTCGGCGTCCTGATTGTGGCCATGGTTCAGATCGGCCCGCTGGACACGCTGGCCGACAGCGTGTTGGTCGCCCACATGCTCCAGCACATCCTCATCGGCGACATCGCCTCGCTGCTGATCGTCTTGGGGGTCACCGGCCCGGTCATCCAGCCATTGCTGCACATCCGCGCCACCCGGCCGCTGCGCACGCTCGCCCACCCGCTCATCGCCGTCGGGCTCTGGGCGCTGGACCTGTACGCCTGGCACCTGCCGCTCTTCTACCAGCTGGCGATCCGCCACGACCTCGTCCATGCGCTCGAGCACGCCTGCCTACTGTGGTTCGGCACGCTGCTGTGGCTCGGGCTGATCGGCCCGCTGCCAAAGCTGAACTGGTTCGCCGGGTGGGGCGCGCTCGGCTACGTCGTGGCGGTCCGCTTCCTGGGCGCAATCCTGGCCAACGTGCTGATCTGGGGGCAGACCATCTTCTACCCCGTCTACAGGTCCAGCGACGCCGCGCGGGGATTGAACGCGCTGTCTGACCAGAACGTGGCCGGCGGGGTGATGATGGTCGAGCAGATCATCCTCACCACGGTGCTGCTCGGCTGGCTGTTTGTCCGCTTCGCCCGTCAGGACGAAGAGCGCCAGTCGCTGTTGGATCTGGCTGCCGCACGAGGCGTCGAGCTGTCCGACGAGCGGGCCGGGCGCGCCGCTCGCGCCGGCACCGCCGAGCGCCTCCGGGAGCGCCTGATGCAAATGGCACCCGAGCCCGTGACGACCGATCCCGGTCCACCCGAGCGGGCCTCACGAGAACAATGACGCGACGCCCCTCCGCTCAGTCGATGGCGTCGCGACTCGCGACTGCCGCTTCCCCCGGTCACCGAACCGGGCACCGGATGCTTGCGGGCTCCTTGCAAGTACTCGGGTCGAAGCAGAAGAGTTCACCGACGCACTCGCCCCTCTCGCATCGGAACGCGGAGCGGTCGTCTCGGCCGTCGCCGGCGCCGGCCACCCCGACGTGGATGCTCGCGTTCCTGAGCACAAGCCTGAACAGCCTGATTCGGGTCACCGTCGGCGCCCGCATTGCCGACGAAACGGAAGATCGGACTCGCCGGTCGACCGCGACTGCTGCTCGGTACCAATTGCGGCAGCGCACGGTGCCCGGGAGATCTTGGCTCCCTTCGTCGAGCGAGCATGAGGGCGCGCCGAGCCGGCGCTGCTGGTCGTGCTCGGAAGCAGGACAGTGGCCGAGACTGCCGGATCCCCCGAGAGCGGGCGGGAGGGCGAATCCGGTTCGGGAGTGCTGCCAGCTTGGCGGACACCGAGAACGCGACCGCTGCCGGGGGGCTCGACCGGAGCTCTCTACCGTTGAGCAGGCCCCCGCGTTTGGCTCTTGTTAAGGCCGTCCCGATCACGGTCCTGTCGCACCTATGATCAGGTCGAAACGAGATCAGGTCGAAACGAGGCCCCTTTGCGTAGGTCATTCGCATTTGTAATCTTGCCCGGGGTCGTCCTGGCCCTCACCGGCTGTGGCGGCTCGAGCAGCTCAAGTTCGAGCAGCGCCTCGGCGTCGGGAAGCTCCACCTCGGCGGCGCCGGCGAGCTCCAGCGCGAACTCGGCGACGTCCGCGAAGATCTCCAGCAAGACGATCCCCGGCCTCGGCCCGGTCCTCGTCAACGCTCAGGGCCGCACGCTCTACACGTTCGCTCCCGACCAGGGCAAGAAGGTCACCTGCACCGACGGTTGCGCGGCAGTCTGGCCGCCAATCACGGTCCCCGCCGGAGCCAAGGCGGCGCCGGCGGGCGCGGTGAAGGCCTCGCTGCTCGGCAGCGATCCCAATCCGAGCGGCGGCAAGGTTGTCACCTATGCCGGGTGGCCGCTGTATCTATATGTCGCTGATACGACTCCCGGCGCCCACGCCGGGCAGGCGCTCAACCTCAACGGCGGCCTGTGGTACGTCATCTCGCCGTCGGGCAAGGTGATCACCAAAACGCCGTAACCCGCAGCGGTCGGACAGCTGCGCGCACTGCGCTGATGAGGCGCAGGCAATCTCGAACGTCGCGTTCCTTGCGGCGTTGTCGGGGAGTCAGTGAGCCAGGCCGGTTTACGCGGGTCACGTTTCGTGGTGGGTGGTTGCCGGATTTCATGCTGCTAACTAAAACGACTCGGCTGTCACGCTCGTGGAGAATGAGGGTTGGGTCGCCTGGGACCGCGCTCCCGCTCAGCGCCTATGCACGCCAGTCTCGGTGCCGTCGTCGGCCGGCCTGTTCGCGACCACGCGCAGCACTGACGCGCCGATTCGACACTGCTCCTTGGCGAGGAGGCTGTTTCATAAATCGAGACCGTTGTACGCATTTGACAACCGCCATTTTCGGCGACCTCATGAGAGCCACTCACCCGGCCAGAACGGCTCCTCCGCGACCGAATCGACCCGGACGATTCTGCCGACCTTGTACTGATCGCACAAAAAGGCGAGAAGCCCCTTGATTTATGAAACAGCCTCCGAGGCGAACAGCAGTGCGCGACCGGTCCTGGCGGCTCGCTACCGCTCCGCGCTCATTGTGATCATCGTGGGCTGTTCTTGTGCGTGCTGGCGCCGTTCGGGCCGATCACCAGCAGCGTCGTCGCGAACGTTGTGCGTCGCGCGTGCCGGCGGGCGGGGGTGCCGGAGCTCGGACCGCATCGACTGCGGCACACTGCCGCGGCCGAGATGCTCCGCGCGCGAGTATCGCTTGAGGAGATCGCGCAGGTGCTGCGTCATCGCCAGCTCGTGTCGACTGCTCATTACGCGCGGGTGGATCGGGACTCGCTCCGTCCGCTGGCGCTGCCGTGGCCGGGAGACCGGTCATGACCCCGTTGCATCAGGCGCTCGATGACTATCTCGCGATTCGTCGCCAGCTCGGGTTCAAGCTCGAGGTCGACGGGCGGCTGCTCGAACGGTTTGTCGCGTTCGTCGACCAGTCAGGGGAGAGCAGGGTCACGACCGAGCTCGCGCTCGCGTGGGCCAAACAGCCGACAGGGGTCAACCCGCACCGCTTCACTCAGCGGCTCGGGATCGTCCGCCGGTTCGCTCGGTACCTCGCGACGCTCGACCCGGATACCGACATCCCGCCGATCGATCTGCTTCCTGCCTGCCAGCAGCGGATCGCGCCATACATCTATTCGCCGGGTGAGATCGCGGCGCTGATCAGCGCCGCGGGCGTGCTGTCGCCGCCGGTTCGCGCGGCGACGATCGGGACGGTGATCGGGTTGCTCGCCGCGACCGGGATGCGGGTCGGGGAGGTGCTCGCGCTCGACGACACCGACGTCGACCGCGAGGGCGGGGTGATCACCGCGGTCGGGAAGTGGGGCAAACAGCGAGAGGTCCCGGTGCACCCCAGCACCGTCGCAGCGCTTCGCGAGTACCAGCACACCCGCGAGCGCTACCGGCCAACCCGGTCCGACCGCGTCGTTGTTCATCACCAGCTACGGCCAGCGGTTGACCAAGGGCGCGTTCGGAGAGTCATTCCGCGAGTTGATCGCGGCGGTCGGGCTCGAAGGCGCCGGCGAGCGCGACCGGCCCCGCCCACACGATCTGCGCCATGCTTTTGCTGTCCGGACGCTGATCAACTGGCATCGCTCCGGCGTCGATATTCGCCGTCAGCTGCCCTGGCTCTCAACGTATCTCGGGCACGTCTCGCCGGCCGACACGTTCTGGTACCTGGAGGCCGTCCCGGAGCTGCTCGCGCTCGCCGCCCGCGATCTCGACCAGCTGATCGCAGGTGAGCAATGACCTTACTCGCCCCGAGCATGCAAGCGTGGTTCACCGACCGGTTGATCAACCAGCGCGACGCGAGCCCGCGAACGATCACCGCCTACCGCGACACGATGCGACTGTTGCTCACGTTCGCCAGCGAGCAAACCGGGAAGCTGCCCAGCCGCCTAGATATCGACGATCTCGACGCGCCGATGATCGGCGCGTTCCTCGATTACCTCGAACAGGATCGCGGGAACAGTCCGCGGACCCGCAACGCGCGGCTGGCGGCGATCCACTCACTCTACCGCTACTCCGCGCTCCGCCATCCCGAGCACGCGCACACGATCGCGCGGGTGATCGAGATCCCGAACAAACGCTACGACCGCACGATCGTGTCCTACCTCGAGCAGCACGAGATCAAAGCGCTCCTGCGGGCTCCCGACCGAACGACATGGCTCGGTCGCCGCGACCACGCGCTGCTGCTGACAGCGATCAGTTATGCGTCTGAGTTCGTTTCCGAAATCCGCCGTTTTGTTACGCCATCTCGTTGCGTGTGCAACGATGCTGTGAAGGGGTCAGACGGGCGCGAGGAGGAGCATGTCCGAACTACAGGATGTCAGCCGTCGTGGTGGGCGCCGCAAGCGGGCGCTGAGCGCGGAGGAGAAGCTGCAGATCTGGCTGCAGTTGTTGACGGGGGAGCTGACGCAGCGCCAGGCGGCCGAGCGTTGGGGGGTGGATCCGACGACGATCATGCGGATCCGTCGCGTCGGGCGCGAGGGCGCGTTGACGGCGCTGGCCAGCTCCAAGCCTGGTGGCGGTGCTCGTGGGGCTGTGGACGCGGAGCTGGCGGCGGCGCGCGCGGAGATCGCCAGGTTGGAGGAGACGGTCAAGGAGCAGGCGATCGAGCTGGTGGCGTTGCGGGGAAAAGCGCGCTCGGGCTGGTAGGCCGCGTCCCAGCTCGTGTCGAGGTGGCGGTCAAGGCGCGGCTTTTGGAGCTGATCGCGCAGGCGACCGGGGCGGGCTGGAGCTTTGGCAAGGCGTGCGGGGCGCTCGGGCTGGGCGAGCGGCGCGCCCGCTACTGGCAAAAGCGCGCCGCCGCCGGTGCTTTGGCTGACCGCAAGCCGGGCGGCACGCCGGTGCACGCGCTGCGCCCGGAGGAGGTCGATGCGATCCTGGGGCTCGCCGATCAGTGGGGCGAGATCGACGGCTCGCACCGCAAGCTCGCGCACCGCGGCTCTTACCTTGGGCGCGTGTGGGTGTCGCCCTCGACGGTGCTGCGGGTGCTGCTCGAGCACGGCCGGGCGCTGCCCTGGCGCCCGCCGCGGCAGAAGTCGCTCAAGCGTCCGTGGCCCGAATGGGTCCAGTACAAGCCCCGTCAGGTGTGGGGCTATGACTTCACCGAGTTCCCGCAGGCCGGCACGAGCGCGCTGGCGATCCTCGACCTCGTCTCGCGCAAGTGGATCGAGACGATGCTCTGTCCCGAGGCGACCGACGTGCAGGTCCAGGTGCTGTTCACGCGCGCGCTCGAGCGCGAGGGCCTGTTGGACGTGATCCTCTCGCTGATCGACGAGCACGCGGCCGGCGAGCAGGAGGACGAGCTTGAGCCGATCCTGCTCTCAGTGTCGGACAACGGCGCCCAGATGAGGTCGGGCTCGACCCGCGAGTTTATGGCTCTGCACGCGATCGCGACCCACTATGGCCGCCCCGGGACGCCGACCGATCAGGCCCACATCGAGTCGCTGTTCGGCCACGTCAAGTACGAATGGCCGTACCTGTGCGCGCTAAAGGACCCGGCCGACCTATCACGCGAGCTCGACGCCGTACGCGAGCAGTACAACCGGGTGCGCCTGCACGCCGGCATCGGCTACGTGACCCCCGACGACGAGCACGAGGGCCGCGGGCCCGCGATCCGTGAAGCCCGCCGCGCCGGCCTCGCGCGCGCCCGAGAGCAGCGCCTGGCCTACAACCGCGGCACCCACCCGAGGCTGATCGGATGACGACGACGCCCCCAAACCGCCAACAGCGGGCGACCGATCACCCTGCCCGCCTCGCCGCAGGGCCGCACAGGGCCGCACAACGCGCCGGTGCTCGCCGCAACCGCCCAAATCGAGCCCGCCGAGCTCTCAGCGGCCCTGTCACGGCCCTCGGCAGCTCTGCTGCCGACCTCACCAGCCCATCAGCGAAGCTGGCGCAGACTGTCAAGGCCAGCCCGACAGGGCCCAGCGCAGCCGGCCGCGCAGCGGTGGCCTTGACCGGCCGCGCCGGCGTAGCTAACCACGCCACGAACCCTGCACTACCATCAATCCACTACCCCATGACGACCCCCGGAACTGGCTGCGAATTACACGCCCAGATTTCGGAAAAAGACTCAGACACACGTCAGGTGATAGAGCACCGACTGGATCCGCTGCTGCCACTCGCCGCGCTGCGCTGAGAGCGTGTGGCGCAGACGCACCCGCGCGCGCAGGTCGAGGATGTGCGCCGGCGCAATCCACGACTCGGGCACCCTGCCGGCCATCAACAGCTCGCGCAGATGCCGGGCGTCGGCACGGTCGTTCTTGGCGCGCTTCTTGCTGCCGCGCAACGCAGCGGTGTCGGCCGGCTCGGCGAGATGCACGATCGCTCCGATCCGGTAAAGCTCCTCGACCACGAACCGCCAGCCCGTCGTCGCCTCCAACGCGACCTCCAACGCCTGGCCGCGAAACCGGGCAAAGAACCGGCGCACGCCCACGCGGTCCGCCGGCGCGACGCGCGCCCTTGAGACCTCGCCGGTCGCGGTATCCACCCAGTCGGTGGTGATCTGCGCTCGATGCTGATCGAGTCCCATTAGGATTGCCATCAGGGGCCTCCTCAAGCTCCATGGTTTGCAAGCCTGCACGGCCCAGCGCCGCGCTTGAGCCGAGGGGGTCCCTACACAACGAGCCGGACGGAACGGTGGGTGGGATTGGCATTGCACATGCCATCTATGTCAAGTGCGCGACGCTGCGGGTAAAGCCCGCAGCGGCAAGAAGGCGCAGATAGGCAACCGGCAGGTTGCTGATGGCGCGTTGTGAGGCAGTCTGCGGGCATGGGAGGACACACCGCGTGACCGTTTCGGTCGGGGCAGTTGGGGGTGTGCCCATCTCCTCCTCGCCGCAGTCTGGCGCTCGCCGCGGCGCCGTCAAGGGGAATGCCGCTGCGCGGCTTGGGTGCGCTCGGCCCTGTCGGGCCATTCCTTGACTGCGCGTCGCGTCGCGCGCGGTTATGCAGCGAGGAGGGGCTGGGCGGGGTGAGCGGCGCGCTGGGCGGCGGCGAGGTCGCGGATCATGCGCCGGTAGATGACGTCGGAGAGGTGGCGCTTGAGGATCCGCCGGGCCTCCTTCTTGGTGTGCCCGCCCGCGCGCGCGTTGGCGTAGATGCGCCGGGCGCGCGGCTCGCAGCGCAGCTGCGTGACCGCCATCCGCTGAAGGATCGCGTTCACCCGCGGTTGCCGCCAGGGTTGTAGCGGTGCCGGACCGGCTCGCCGGGCCCCTCCGCGGTCGAGGCAGGCAAGGGCGCGGTGGCGTTGAAGCGCGCGAACCCGCCCTCGGTGAACCGGCGCCGGTCGCCGACCTCGACCAGCAGCTCAGCGACCGACCGGGTGCTCAGCCCGCACAGCTGATCGAGGGTCGAGCCGTTCTCGCGCACGAGCGCCTCGAGCTGCGCGAGGACCTGCTTTTCCTCGAGGTCCAGCGCCGTGATCTGCGCGCGGTAGCCGTCGAGCAGCTGCAAGCGCAGCTCGGTCGCGGGTCATAGCGCCGGCGGCGGTTACGGCGAGCGAGCGCCGCCAGCCGCGGTCTGACCGCCTTGGTATCGGGCAGCTGCTCGCGCAGCCCAACGGCAGCTCGCAGAGCAGGTACTCGGCCTCATTGACCAGGTGCTGGCGGCTGGTGAGGATCGACCGGCGCCGGTTGTGCCACAACGCCAGCAGCTGGTGCTGCTCGTCCGGACCCTGCTCCTGCCCGGCGCGCTTGAACGCCTTGGGCAACAGCGGGTGAGCGAGCACCTCCCGCGCGATCCTCTCGGAGTCCAACGTGTCGGACTTGCCGCGCTGGCGCGCGCGATCAGACCGCGGCGTGCGGTTCGCGCACACATCGCGCACGTCATGGCCACGATCGGTGAGGAACACGGCCGTGTGGCGCCCCCAGCTCGCCGACCCCTCGATCCCCCACCGGGCGATCTGCCCGAACTGCCGCGCCCACGCCTCGGGCTCCCGGTGCCCCCCGCCCGAGACGCGAAAGTGCGCCGAGGCAAGAATCCCGCCGCGCGCGTCGGCGACCGTCGCGGTCAACGTCCGCTTGTGCGGATCGATCCCACCACATTGCCCGCATGATCGGGCGTCATCAACAAATGCGACGGTCCCGGACCGCGCCTCTTCGCTCGCTTCACTACAACCTCCACAGGTATGTTGTTGTTGGCGGACCGGCCGACAACATCCCGGTAGACGCCCCCCCGTAGGTGGGCGAACGCTCCTATCAGGTCAGACCGATCCTCGAAGGCAACAACCGAGGCCGACACCTCGTGCAGAAGACACCCCTCGCCGGGAGTCAGATCGCTTTGGAGTCAAGCCTCGGTTCACTCTTCGAGCCCAACGCGGGCCGTCGCCCACGCTGGCGACCGAAATTCAACACCGGGATCGCTTTCGCCCTCACGACGCCCGAACTCCCACGATGGGTCCCGTCAACCGAGCGGTCGTGCGGCACCTGTGTTTGGCGAGGCTAGGCGCACAAGAGGTGGTCCCAGCTTTGATGCTGATGCGTCATGGCTACGGCAGGAGCGGCGGAGGGCCTCTGCCGCTACTTAGAATGCTGGGCGTTGAGTAGCAACAGCTTCCTATCCGCGAACCCTGGCCGCGACGTCCAGCTGGTCGGCACCGCACGCTTCCTCGGCGAGGACGTGGCGAAGATCCACGATCCCGTCTGGGGAGTCACGGGCAGTCTCGGCGACAGCCAGTGCTACCTCGGCGTACTGGCGAAGGTCGCGGCCATCCAGACGGCGTTGTCGGAGCGCGTGCGCAGTGACGGTCTGGCGGTGCGGCTGATCGCGCCGGCGTACACGATCGGCATCTCGGATGGGCAGCTCAACGGTACTCCGTGCATGCGCTTCTCGCTGATCGGCCGCGAGCTGGTCAACGAGAGCATTGACCTGCACCTGAGCGCCAACAGCATGGCCGGGCTGATCGCGGTTGTTGCGTGCGACAAGCCTCCGGTTGGGACGCTCGCCGCGGTCCTCGAGCACAACGCGCCTGCCGTGCTGCTGTCCGACGGATCGATTAAGCCCGGCAGCGACCCGCAGACCGGCGAGCGGATCGACATCGTAACGGGCTTTCAGTTTGCCGGCGACCCTGATCCCGCCACTCGCACGCGGATCGCGTTGCATGCCTGCCCGGGCCAGGGCAGCTGCGGCGGCATGTTCACCTACAACACGATGCAGACCTTCATCGCCGTGCTCGGTATGGAGCCGTTGCAGATGGTCGCGCCGGCGTCCGATGACCCTCGCCGCCTGAAGGAGTTCCCTGACCAGCTGATCGACTGCCTGGTCGCGATGACCGACGCCGGGATTACCCCGCGCGACATCGTCACGCCTTCGTCGCTGCGCAACGCCCTGACGGTCACGATCGCGATGGGCGGATCGACCAACATGGTGCTGCATAGCGTCGAGATCGCGCGTGCCGCCGGGTTCGAACTCTGGGACGACGTGCTCAGCCAACGCGAGTTCAACGTGCTGTCGCGTCGGCTGCCGGTGCTCGTCAACATGCGCCCGTTCGGCTTCTACTCGATGGTCGACATCGATGCGAAAGGTGGCCTGCAGGTGATCGTCAAGGAGCTGCTCGAGGCCGGCCTGCTCGACGGCGAGGCGCTCACGTGCACGGGCGAGACTCTTGCCGAGCAGGTCCGCCGGCTCGATCCGCCTGCGCCTGACGGAGACGTGATTCATCCTGTCACCAAGCCGTACAAGGACACCGGCGGGCTGCGCTTGCTGCACGGGAACCTGGCGCCCGACGGCGGTGCTGTGCTGAAGATCGCCGGCGTCGAGGGCGGGCTCAAAGACGGAGTGTTCCGCGGCCGGACGCGCGTCTTCAACAGCGAGCGCCACCTGATCGACGCCCTTGAGCAGCGCCCTGACTCGTTCGCCGACCACGACATGGTCGTGATCCGCTACGAGGGCCCGCGCGGGGCTCCCGGGATGCCGGAGCTGCTCGA
Organism: uncultured Solirubrobacterales bacterium; assembly: GCA_963836065.1. Taxonomy (GTDB): domain Bacteria; phylum Actinomycetota; class Thermoleophilia; order Solirubrobacterales; family Solirubrobacteraceae; genus Palsa-465. The sequence goes on along the minus strand of CAWIII010000001.1, from coordinate 117,109 downwards.
CCCGACGTCGCGGATCACCGCCCTGTGCCGCCAGCGCAGCATCACGATCGCGCTGATGACGGACGCGCGCTTCTCGGGCGGGTCGGTCGGGCTCGTGATCGGCCACGTCGCGCCGGAGGCGTTCCTCGGCGGCCCGATCGCGCTGATCGAGGACGGCGACGCGATCGTCGTCGACATCAACGCGGACCGCATGGACTGCCTCGAGCTCAACGACGCGAACGAGTCCGCGCGCCGCGCGCAGGCGTGGCGGGCCGCTACCGACGCCAACGGCGGGGTCCACCCGGACGTGACGCCGGTCTCCAGCCGCGTACTGACGCGGATGCGTACGTCCGCGCGGCCTGCGCTGCGCGGCGCCGGAATGGCGACGGGCTAACGACGCGGACGCCCGAGCGGCAGGTCGGCCCTGGCTTACCTTCGCGACGAGCACCTCGGACGTGACACTCACGTTTCGGCGCGGAAACCGCGCAAGCGAGCCGGCCATCGCTTTCGTTTCTTGAGCGGTCCGGGCTCACGAGCGCTTCGGCGAGGACAGGATCGCGGCAGGCCCCTGTTGAAGCAGTCCGTGCACGTGCGATCGCCATCGGCGGTGCTGCTTAGGATGCCGCCGGGCGCCCGTCAGTCCGCCGTCGGCGGCCGACGAGGCCAGCGCCGTGGCGGCTCGGTTGCCGTCTGCCTCGCGGGGGGTGCGGGTGGCTCGACCGCCTGCGCTGGCTCAGGCCCGTCGCGTTCATCACGGTCGTCGCCCGGCCAGTCCTCATCGGCTTCCTCCTCGAAGAGGTGCCGGTCGATGTCCCGCACAGTCCTGATCGGCTCGATCGCTGCGTCCCACCACCTTCTGGTAATGCTCGGCGAGCCGGTCGAACACGCCGGCGGCCGCCCGCTGTGTGAGGTGGAGGAGCATCGGTCGCTTGTCGAGGAGCCCGTCGAGTCGGATGGTCACAAGCATCTGCCGGTCGGATCGATGGATGGAGACCGGATCCGGCCCCTCGAAGACTTGGATCGAGATCCCGGGCTGATTAAGCAGCGGCGCGAGGCTCGGCAGGGGCTGTGCAATGAGGATCCGGATCAGGCATCCCTGACTCGCCTTGCTGATCAGCAGCTCGGCGATGCCCGGCTGCTTCAGGAGCGGAAAGAGCGTGTCGTCGAGCAGCTCGATCCGCTCGGTCGCGGAGCTGATCAGGCTCATAGTTCTCGGCACGGCATGCTCGGCGTCGGCGTAGCCGATGAGCGTCTCGCCCGTGGTCTTCTGTCCCGCGGCCTCATCCGCGGTCGCGGCGACCTCGGGCCACAAGTCATGTTCCGTGAGATCGAGTGCGCGCGCGATCTTCACCCGGTGGCGGGGATAGGGCGGCTGGCCCGTGAGCCAGCGGCGGACCGTTCTGGGGTCGACCTTGATCAGGTCAGCGAGTTCGTCGGCGCTGATCCCGGCCCGCGAGAGCGCATTTCGGAGGTTGTCGTTGCCCATCCTTGAGTTGGTCAGGCCGATCGGGCTACAACCCCTCGTTGTGACCGGTTTGCAGGAGAAACTAGTGTAGATGTCCGAAGATGTCCGGGGTCCCACAAGGACATCTTCGAAGACGTCCGCAGATGCCCATGTGATGTCCGCCGGTCCTTGCTGATCCTTTCGGCCATGTCTGCGGCGATCCCTCACATCCAGCTCGAACGCGATGCGACTCCTGCGCGTCAGCCCCTGACCCGGGACGAGGTGATGACCGCGACCGAGGTCGCGGACCTGCTGCATCTGCCCGTCTCGACCGTCTATTACCTCGCGCGCCGAGGCGATATCCCAGCTCATCAGCTGGGGCGGACCTGGCGCTTCCTGCGCCCCCGTCTGGAGGAGCTCCTCGGCGCCTAGCGCCGGTCTGGGAGACCACATGAGCTGGGGTCCTTCGCACCAGAAGCCGAGGAGCCGGTTCGCCGGCAATCCGCGCGGCCCGCTGTGGTTCCGGGTGTGGATGACGATCGCGATCGTCATCTGGTTCTTCCAGTCGCAGACTGTTTCGCGGAGACCGTCGGCGGCTTGTTCGTGCTTGCGATCTTTGTGCAGCTCGTAATCCAGGAGGGCGAGGAGCAGCGGTCGGCTGCGACCAAGACAACACAGACCGAGGACCCGATCAAGTGGGTGCGCGACCAGTCGCGCGCGCATGGCGGCGGGATCTACCTGGGCTTGAGCGAGAAGGGCGAATGGCGGTCGGCCAGGCCGGAGCGGGCCGTGCTGCTGCTCGGCCCACCAAGGTCCGGCAAGACCAGCTCGGTGATCATCCCGGCACTGATCGCCCACGCCGGCCCGGCGGTCTGCACATCAACCAAACCTGATGTCGCCGCCGCGACGGCAGCGGCTCGCGGGCGATCCGGCCGGTGCTGGGTGTTCGACCCGACCGGCAGTCCCGATCGCCTCGGTCTAACGAGTTTGCGCTGGTCGCCGGTTCGCTGTGCAGCGGACTGGGACGGGGCCCTGCTGATGGCCAGGGCCATGTGCCCGGGCGCCGGCGTCGGTGCGGGCACGACCCACGGCTCGCACTGGGCCAAGCGCTCGCAGGCGCCTACTGGCGCCGTTCCTGCACGCCGCGGCCCTGAACGGCCGCGACATGGAGACTGTCGTCGACTGGGTGCTTCGCCACGAGCTCGACGAGGCGGGGATCATGCTCGAGCAGGAGACGGCGTCGAGGCTGGCCTTCGGATCGCTGCTCGGGATCCTCAACACGGAGGATCGTGAGCGCGCCTCGATCTTCTCTGCCGCCGCCGACGCGCTCGATGCCTACAGCTTGGAGGCAGCGCTCGACGCGGCCAAGGAGCCCAACTTCCATCCGGCTGCGTTCGTGTCGTCTGGGGACACGATCTACATACACGCCCCGGCAGAGGAACAGGCCGCCGCGCCGCCGCTGGTATGCGGGCTGCTGGCGGAGATCCGCCGCGCCACCTATCAGACCCACCGCAACGGACAAGTACACGGGCGGGTGCTGTTCGCGCTCGACGAGGCCGCGAACATCGCGCCGCTCGAGGAGCTCCCGCAGATCGCATCCGAAGGCGGCGGCCAAGGCCTCACCGTGCTGGCCGCTTTCCAGGACCTCTCGCAGGCGCGGCAGCGATGGGGTCATGCCGCGGACGGCTTCCTGACGCTGTTCGGGACCAAACTGATCCTCCCCGGCGTCGCGGACACGCAGACCCTGGAGGCCGTGTCTACGGCTCTCGGCGAATACGACCGCCAGATGGTCGCCACCGGCACTGTTCCGGTCAGCGGATCCCTGGTCCCCAGGCGCACCCGTACCGTGTCCACACAGCGCACCCGCATCACCCCCGGCGAGGTCGCGAACATCCCCGGCCGGCAAGGGACTGCATCTCGACGGTCTCGCCTGGGAGCTGGTCACCCTCACCCCCGCCCACGCGACCGAACCGTGGAAGACGATCATCGCCCGGCTGGCGGGCGGACGATGAGCCGCTCCGCCGGTCTGGACGCCGCGTCGACCAGCGCGGACATCTGCGGACATCTTGGCCCCAGCACTCCTTGTGCGTGGAGTGTGTTGCTGTCGACGGGAACCGACTGCAACGGGCGCAAGGAGTTCGGTTGCTGACCGTCGCCAAGGTATCCCAACGCACAGCAGCCGGCTACGCCGAGTACCTCGAGGGCAAGGCGCAGGCAGCGGAGCTCGGCGACTACTACCTGAAGGACGGAGAACGAGTCGAGGCACCAGGACGATGGGCAGCTGGCGCACAGCTGGTCGGAGCACGAGGCGAGCTACCGGTGAGCGGCGAGCAGCTGCGCGCGCTGATGGCTGTGCGCCGGCCCGACACAGGCGAGCCCCTGCGGCGGGCGGGCGCGAGTGGCGAGGCGGTCGCCGCGCTCGACGTGACCTTCTCGGCGCCGAAGTCGGTCAGCGCGATCTGGGCTGTCGCCGATCCGGAGCTGCGAGCGTCGATCGAGCGGGCGCACGAGCAGGCGATCGACCGGGCCCTGAACCACTCGCTCAAGCACGTGGCGATGATCCGGCACCGCGTGGGCAGCGGGACGGCGATCCATGCCAAGCCAGCCAGTCTGATCGCTACCAGCTGGCGGCACACCACGGCTCGCGCCGTCGACGGCCAGGCCCCGGATCCGCAGCTGCACTCCCACGTGCTGCTGCATGCCGCCGTTCGCCGCGATGGGCGGATCGTCGCGATCGACTCGCGCTCCTGGCTCGTGCACCGCCGCGAGGTCGGCGCCGCATACCGGGCCGAGCTCGCCCGCGAGCTCGGCCAGCTCGGGTTCGGGATCCGCCGCGAGACCGGCCGCGGGGAGCGGTACTTCGAGGTCGAGGGCGTGCCGCAGGGCCTGGTCGACCACTGGTCCAGCCGCCACCTTCAGGTACAGATCGCGATCCAACAACGGCTCGCCGAGGGGGAGCGCATTCGAGGCGGCGATCGCACGAGGCGGCGCTGATGCGTCGGCGGCCGCCGAGCATCTGGAGCTGCTCAGGCAGACCGGGCTGCTTGCCCCACGCGAGGAGCGCTTCATGGCGACCCTTACCCGATCGTCGAAGACGCCAGTCACCCACGCCGACCTGGACGAGCATTGGCAACGCGCTGGCGCCGCTCATGATCTCGACAGCCGCGCCCGCGATCGGCTCATGACTAGCCGGCCATTGCTCGCGCCCGCACGACGGCAGCAGATCCTTGCCGGACTCACTGAATTCGACTCGACGTTCCCCGCCCGCGACGCCCGCGCGGTCGCGCTCTAGCGCTCTGCCGGCGCGGCGATCGAAGCGGCCGTCGAACAGCTGCGGGAGCTTCGCGACAGCGGGGACATCCTCGTACTCGCCGACGGTACGGGAACAACGCGTGCGCATCGCGGGCGCGAGCGAACCACCGTCGCGATCGCGGACCGACTCGCCGCACAGACCGTGCCGCCGATTCCGTCAGCGCTCGTTGCCGAGGAGACCGAGCGGCTCGACCGCGAGCTCGCACTCACCGGCGGCACGCTGTCGGCTGAGCAGCACCGCGCGATCGAACTGGCGTGCGGCACCCACCAGCTGGTGGTGATCGAGGGACGCGCGGGCACCGGGAAGAGCACCACTCTCACCGGGATCGCCCGCGCCCATGAGGCCGCGCGGCAGCAGATCGTCGTCACGAGCACGGCCGCACTCGCCGCCGAGCGACTCGCACGCGAGCTCGCGAGCGCCGATGTCGCGGCGTCGTCCTAGTCAACCGCCGGACTGCATTCCGCGGTCCAGACCGGCCATCTCGAACTTGGTCCCGACACGACGGTCATCCACGACGAAGCCGCGCTCGCCTCCACGACCCGAACAGCAGCGCTTGCTCGACGCGATCGAAACCGCCGGCGCGCGGCTGATCGAGGTCGGCGATCCCGCGCAGTCGCAACCCGTGGGCGCCGGCGGCTTGTGGCCGCACCTCGAGCGGGCCGCACGACAAGCCGGCACGCAGGCGGAACTCGCGCGCAACCAACGAGCACGAGATGCGGACGATCGGCGCGACCAAGCTCGGTTCCGAGCGGGCGAGCACGAGCGCGCGATCCGCAGCTACGCCGCCCGCGACCGCGTCCACCTCACCGCGGGATCCAGCTCGAGCTGAAGACCTCGCCCTGGATGCCGCCCAGGCCGACCGCGACACCGGCAAGACGACGATCGTGATCGCCCAGACCTCGAACGAACACCTCGACGAGCTCAACGCTAGGGGCCCAAGCCATTCCGCGAACAACGCGGTGAGCTCGGCCGCGGCTCTGGGCAGACGACCGACACCGCCCACGTCATCGTGTCCGACAACGCCACCGCGGAAGGCTCGTACGTCGCGATCACGCGGGCGCGCGAGCGGACCGACCTCTACTCGAGCATCGATCCGGCGGAGCCGTCAGACGGCACCGACTGGCTTCAGGCGCTGGCTGAACGCATGAGCCGCACTGAACCCGAGGTGCCGTCGATCGACATCCCGCTCCGGCACGAGATCTCGGTGACGATGGAACCGGAGCAGCCCGACACTAGTCGGTCACCGATTGCCCGCGGTGAGGAGCCGATTGTCGAGCAAGCGCCGTCGGCCGCGGAACTTAGGGCGGCCGAGCTGCGCCCCGACACCGATCGAACTCATGAGCGCAACGTCTCGGTCGACGACGCGATTGCCGACCCCCAATCTGAGCAGCCGGAAGCACCCGAGGCGGAGGGCCGACACCGTCGCTGGCCGCGGGGCCGACAACCGGACGCCGGACGAGAGATGCTCGAAGCCGACCGCGAGGTCGAACCGACCCATCGCACGCATAGCTGGGGCTGGGAGCCGTAGCCGCACGGCGTGTCACGTGTTTCGGGCGGCGCTCCACCGGATCCGCGCGCGAGCAAACGTCACCGTGCACGGATGCACGGTCGGTGCGGCGCTCTCCGCGCGCGTGTAACTCGGCCGTTCCGCCGACCGCGGCGTCCCAAAACCTGCCCAGCTTCCGACGCGCGCGACGTCCAGCAGCGCACGGATGCGCTGCACCCACTCCGTGCGCGACCAGGGCGAAGGCACCCCGACCACCCCCTCCCCCTCGCTGCCCGCCGTTCAGAGCACCGCTGGACCAGGCCGGCAGCGCAGCGACCTCACGCGGTCGTCGAGTGGACTCGACCTTCGCGCGCACCGCGCCGTTCACCCAAGCTGCCCTCAAGACGCTCTGTCCGCAAGAGCGGCGCCCCTCGCAGTGGCGAACTATTAGTGCGAGACGCCGCACTACCTCGACTTTTGCACTTTTGAGGGGGAGGGGGGCACGGGCGCGCGGGGCGTGGGTCGGTAGGCGCGGTGGGGTGAGCGGTCGGGGCTGTTGAGCGGTCGGCCGCGCGAGGACGCAGAAGGAGCATCGGCGGCTTCCCCGAAGCGGTGGTTGTTCGATGACCATTTCCGCGGTCGGGTGGGAGGCCCGTCGCGGCTGCCCATGGGGGTTGCCGCCGATGCTCTGCGTCCCATCTTCGCTGAATGAGCTTCTGCTCCTGTTCGCGCCGTGTTTCTCTCGCCCCACGTTCCAGACCTTCTGCGCGCTGGTTGTGGGCCAGATTTCGCAGACCGGGTTGCGTACGGTCACAGGGATGCTGGTCGGCTGTCGGCTCTCGGCGGTCTGGCATCACTGCCGCGCGCACCGGTTCTTCAGTCTCTCGGACTGGTCTGCTGATGAGCTCGGGCTGCGCCTCGCGGAGCTGATCGCCGAGCGGCTGACAGCGCCCGGCGCGCCGCTGCTGGTGGCGGTCGACGACACGTTGCTGCATCGTCTGGGGCGCAAGATCCACGCCTGCTTCTGGCATCACGACGCGACCGCCAACTCCGACAAGGCGGCGGTCGCGTGGGGCAACAACTGGGTCGTGGTCGGGATCGTGGTGCGCTTGGCGTTCCTCGAGCGATCGGTCTGCCTGCCGATCCTGTTCCGCTGCTGGCAGCCCAGGCGCAAACAGTTCGCCAAGAAGGACAAGCGCGATCCTGAGCGGCCCGGAAAGCCCGAGCTGGCAAGGGAAATGCTCGACCTGCTCGCCGCCCGCCTGCCGGATCGCAGGATCGACATCGTCGGTGACGCCGCGTACGCAACCGAGGCCTGGCGGGGTCTGCCCGGCCGGGTCACGATCACCTCCCGCCTGCGCTCCAACGGCGCGATCTACGATCGCAAACCGCCGCGCTCCGGCAAGCAGGGCCGGCCCCGCAAGTGGGGCAAACGACTCCCCACGCTTGCCAAGCTCGCGACCGACCCTGCCACCGAGTGGGTCGAGCAGGCCGTGCGACGCTACGGCAAGACCGAAACGCTCAAGCTCGCCATCATCGACTGCCTGTGGGGGCCGCTCGGCCCCGACACCCCCGCGCGCGTGATCCTCGTCAAAGACGAGCGCAAGCCCTCCGGCTACCAGCTCGCGCTGATCACCACCGACCTTGACGCCAGTGCCGCCGAGATCGTCGAGCGCTACGCAGACCGCTGGCCGATCGAAGTCGCCTTCGAAGACGGCAAAGAACTGTTCGGCGTCGGCGATGCGCGCAACCGCGCCAAGAAAGCCGTCGAGCGGACCGTCCCCTTCCAGTTCCTCGCGATGACGCTGACGATCATCTGGTACGCGGTCTGCGGGCATCACCCAGACGTCGTCGAAGAGCACCGCCAACGCGCTCCCTGGTACCTCACCAAGACCGCCCCATCGTTCGCCGACATGCTCGCCAAGCTCCGCCGCGTGATCATCGCCACCCAATCTCACCCGGGACAGGGTCGAACCCCCACACCACGGGAAATCATGCACGTCCAGCAAGCATGGGCCGCAGCTGGCCTATGAACTGCGAAAGTCGAGGCACTACTGTAGTCGCTCAGAGTGCGCTCGCCTGCTCGGGAAGCCGGCACAGCGCGTTCGTTTCGCCGACCTCGTCGACATGGTCGACGTACTGCTTGTGTCGAGCGAGCAGCGCCGACAGGATCTCATCGGAGTCAAACGAGAACACAAGGGTTCCCGCGCAACAGTGCCCCTTACGGTTGCCCCCAGCCGGTCTCGACGCAAGATAAGGCTGCGGCGCAACTGGAGCGACTTCGGAGCAGTTCTTCGACAATTGCGTACACAGTAGACGCAATGTGAGCGCGTGGTGCCGCCCGGCGTACGCCGGCCACGACCTCGGGCCAAGGGTTCTTGTCCTTGGCCCGGCTCAGCGAGAAGACCACAGATCCGGCCCCACCCGGCGAGTTAGTTCAGAGGCGAATGCCTCGGCGTCCCCGTCAACACCCCCGCCGTGGTGCGGAAACACAAGCAGGTCAGCCGAAAGTGGCCCGGCGCAATCCGGACGCGGAGGGCTTTCGGCTGGATCGTGAAGTGGAGAGGCGGCGCAAGGGTGACCGCCTCTCCGTCGACCCCGGCCGGGACGGTTCCGCTGGCCTCGACGCTCAGCGACTGCGCGCTCCACGCCCGGCCCGCAGGGTGCGGGGGACCAACTGGCGCATCGATCACGATGATCCCCAGCTGCCCGCTGTCGAGCGCAGGACGTGCCCCGCGCACCGGCCGGACGATCGAAGGCGTAGGGGTTGTTGGAGACCAACACCACCGCGGGACTGCGGTGCTCGCGTCCGCGCTCGTCGACGAGGTGCAGGTCCGCCGGTGCAGACCCGGAGCCGCGCGCCTCCTCCTCAGCAGTCTCGAGCAGCGTGCGCAATTTCGCGTCGCGGTAGCCGGCTCGCCGGACCGCATCGCCGTAGATCCCGAGCGAGACGTTGTTCAGAAACGGGCGACTGTTCACGTAGCCCAGATCGATCGCTCGTTCCAGCGCAGCGCCGAAGGCGTCGAGCGCGCCGACGAGATCGTTCGGCGCGACGCCGACATCGCGGGCGAAGTGGTTGCGCGTACCGGCGGGGACGCACACAAACGGTATCCCGCGGGCAGCCGCGACCGATGCCACGACCGCCAGCGACCCATCACCCCCCGCGACGCCGAGAGCGTCGGCGCCACCAGCCGCGACTCCCTGGATGAAATCCTCCAGACCCTCACTCCGCGCCAGGGTGACTGGCTCGATGCCTCGTTCTCGCGCTAGGTCGGCGAGTCTGGCTCGTTGCGCCTTGCCGCGACCCGAAGTCGGGTTGATGAACAGCACCGGGCGCCGGGCCGCGTCGACCGGCACGAACCCGGACGGGCTCCGGCGGGGCCGCGCCGCGCTCATCGCGTGTATCCGACGGACAGCATCGGCAAACCATGATCCCGCCACCCGACAAATACGCCAAGTCGACCGTCGCCCGCCGTGGAAGAGCTCAGCAGGCTCCAAGTCGCCGCGCGCGGGCGGTCGGGGCCACCTAGACGCCCACGTTGACCTGGCTCCCGCCCCGCAGCCCACCCGAAGCTGTGGCCGGGCGCCTCCGCGCCTGTGATCGGGCTCCGCCGAAAGCCCGGCGGCACGCCGCCCCCACCGCCCGAAGCAACGTGAGCGCCAGCTTCACGAAAGGTGGGTCGCGCCGCTGCATTCGATGGCCAGCGACACTACCGAGCTGTCGACTACGTGCTCGTGGCGTGCGGCGCGCTCGGGCCTTCAGCGGACAACGCGGCCAGCTGAGCGGCGATCAGCAGCTCGACTACGTCACCCACGCGGCGCGTGTCGACGCCGGTCCGCTCCTCGATCTTCGTCAGGCGGTAGTGGGCGGTGTTGACGTGGATGTGGAGCTGCTCGGCGGTTCGCTTGATGTTTGAGGTCGGCGGCGGCGTAGGTGCGCAGCGTCGCCACCAGCGCCCCTCCCTGCGCGGTGTCCTCGGCGATGAAGCGATCGACCGCTGCGGGGATCGGCCGCCGCGCCGTCGGGCTGGTGTGCCGGACGAGGTAGTCGAAGACACTCATCGCGGGCAGCGCGATTGCGCCGGGCCGCCCGGCGAGGAGCGTCCGGGCCTCGAGGGCTTCGCGGTAGGCGGCGGGGACCGCCGCGATTCCCGTGTGGACGGTGCTCATGCCGACGGCCAGCGCCACCTCCCGCTCGGCCAGGCGGCGCTGGGCAGCGGTCAGCCGCTCGACCACGCCGCCGACCTCGCTCTCCCGGGCCGGGGCAACGATGACGATCTCGTTATGGCGGATCACCGTCAGCGGCTGGACAGCGCGGCGCGGGACGCGCGCGAGCGTCCCGGCGGCGCCGCGCAGCGCATGGACGTCGGCAACGGGGGCAACCGGCTCGGCCAAGATCACCAGGCACGTGCCGTGGCGCTCGAGGCCGGCTTCCCGTACGGCCTGTTCCTGGGGACCGGGCGCGATCGGGGCTCCGGCGAGCAGATCCTCGAGCGTGTCCCGGCGCAGGCGCTCCCCCGTCGCGCCGAGCAGCTGCTCGGCCCCCAGATAGACCTCGGCGGCGTGGGTCAGCGCCACCTCGAAGTAGCGCGTGATGTGCCCCACCAGGCTCAGAACCGCGCGGCGTGTCTGCGTCGTCATCGGCGAGCGACACGGCGGCGTTCCAGAGGATCCGCTGACCGACCTGGAAGGCGTGGATGAAGTCGGCGACGGACAGCTGGCCGGCCCGGTGCGCGGCATGGCGCCGGATGAACAGGAGGTCCTCGGCGGTGACCTCTCCACGGTCCCCAAAGGTAGCCAGCGTGGCGACGATGTGCTCGCGCACGTGCTGACGCACGTCGCGCACGACGCGGGGATTGGCGTGCGCCGCGTAGGCGGGAATCTCGGCGAAGATCGCCATCGCGGCCGCGTCGACGAGCTCGCCGGTGCGAGCTTCGAGCTGGGCCAGGATGTCGGCGAGGACCCGCTCGTCGGCGGGCTGGCGGGTTGCTCGGTCCGCGGTGGCTCCGGTCACGCCTCTCCTCCACCACGGATTGTATGCCGGTCACAAAGAGCGCCGCGCAAGCCACTTCACATGCGGGAATGGGCGTCGGTACCCGCCGTGTCGCGCGGAATTTGGTTGCTGAACACAACGGGGGACCGCGCATTTCGGTGAGCGCCGCCATCGGCGCGCGGCTCCTCGACCGCGAACCTTTCCTTACGCCCGAGAACGATCGAGAGGAAATCGGACGATCGCGCACGGCTACTACACGCTGTCGCTGGCCCACCACGCTGCTTGACCAGGTGGTGTCGTTCGACGGCTTTGCGATGGCCGTGAACTACGGCCTGGACAAGTTGCGCTTCCCCGCACCGCTGCTCGTCGGCGACTCGGTCCGGCTCCGCGTGGCCCTCGCCGGCCTCGAGGAGTTCCCGGGCGGCGCCACGCTCGCCCTGCCGCTGACATTCGAGAGCTCGGGCGGCGGCAAGCCCGTGTGCGTTGCCCATGCTCTGTACCGCGTTTTCGCGGACGAGCGGTGACGGGCTCTGGACCGGAAAGGAGACGTCAATGACTACCGTCACTCAGATCAACGGACAGGTGGCCACCGGGCCACGTGCCGCCGCCCGCGCCGCGCTAGACGTGACGCTGACGGAGGCGGCGATGGAGCCCGGAACGGCCGCGCGGCTCGTACGGCCGGGAGCAGCCGCTCGCCTCGCCGGTAGCCTCGCCCGGCGGTCCGACCGGGTCGCCCGGCGCGTTGGCGGCTTCGGCGCCGAGGTGGCGCGCGTCGCCGCCGGCACCTCGCAGCTGGGCTCGCCGAAAGGCGACCGGCGATTCGGCGACCGGGCGTGGCAGGAGAGCTGGCTGTTCCACCGGCTGATGCAGGGCTACCTGGCGCTCGACGCTGCGGTGGACGGCCTGGTTGACGACGCCGAGCTGGACTGGCGGGCTGACGCGCAGACGCGTTTCATGCTGGAGAACCTGCTCGACGCGATCGCGCCGACGAACTTGCCGTTGACCCGCCCGCAGGTGCTGAAGGAGACCATCGATCGCGGTGGCGCCAACCTCGTGCGGGGCGGGCGGCGGCTGATCCGCGACGTCAGCATGGGCCGGCTCCCGGCGATGGTCGACACGAGCAAGTTCCAGCTCGGCGGCAATCTGGCGGTGAGCGAGGGTTCGGTCGTGGCGCACGACGAGGTGTTCGAGCTGATTCAGTACCGGCCGACGACGGCCGAGGTGTACGAAACCCCGCTGCTGATCGTGCCGCCACGATCAACAAGTTCTACATCTTCGACCTGGCTCCGGGGCGGAGCATCATCGAGTACCTCGTCGGCCAGGGCCACCAAGTCTTCGCCGTGTCGTGGCGCAACCCCGACCGGGAACATGCCTACTTCGACCTCGACACCTACGCGCAATCGGTGCTGGAGGCCCGCGAAGCGGTTGCCGAGATCGCGCGACAGGACACCGTCAACGTGATGGCGGCGTGCTCCGGGGTGATCATCACCGCCGGCGCGCTTGGCCACCTGGCCGACGAGAACCAGCTCGGCGAGGTTGGAAGCCTAACGCTCGCACGCACAAGGCGATGGCCAAGGCGCCTGGGACCTACGTGATGGCGTCATGAGGACAGCCCCGGCCGAGCCCATCCCCACCGGCCGCTGGTGGGGCAACCCGTTGGCCGAGACGCGCTGGCTGCTCGAGGCGGCCCGCCTGAAGGCCGATCCGGTGCGGCACGGCCGCGGCGGCATTCCCCGCGGGGACGGACGCAGCGTCGTGCTCGTCCCCGGCTTCGGGGGCGGCGACCAGACGCTCGCCGTGCTGGCCACGTGGCTGTGGCGGATCGGCTACCGCCCGGCGGTGTGCGGATTCATCGCCAACGTCGACTGCTCCGAGCGCGGCCTGGAGCGGGTCGAGCACCGCGTCGCAGCGCTCCAGGGCCACTCCGGCCGCCGCGTGGCCGTAATCGGCCACAGCCGCGGCGGCCACTATGCGCGCGCGGTGGTGGCCCGCCGTCCCGAGCTCGTCTCGCACGCGATCTCGATGGGCGGGGACCTGCAGGCGATGTTCCACTGCAGCGTCCCGACCCTGGCCGCCGTGGAGGGGGCGCGGCGTGCGCTGCACCGCACAGGGCACGCCCGCCAGGCGCAGTGCCTCACGTATCGCTGCCGTTGCACTTTCACGGCCGGCTTCTGGGCGCCGTTCCCGGTCGACCGGGTCCGGATGACGAGCATCTACTCGAAAGGCGACGGGGTCGTGCGCTGGCAGGCGCAGCTGGTCCCGTTCGCCGACTGCATCGAGGTGAGCGGGAGCCACGTCGGCCTGGTCTTCAACCGCAAGAGCTACCGGGTGATCGCCCGGGCGCTGGCCGCTCCTGAGCTGTCGGCGTGAACAAAATCGACTCGAGGAGAGGGACCACGATGACCACCACCACCACCGACAAACCGCCGCCGTCCGGCTGGCCTCGCGAACGCGCTGGCCACCGACTACTTCTTCCTGCGCGAGGAGTTGACCGAGCGGCAGCTCGAGATCCTGCCCCGGGTGCGCCGCTTCGTCGAGGACGAAGTGATGCCGGAGATCAATGGTTACTGGGAGCGGTCCGAGCTGCCCTGGTCGCTGATCAAGCGGATGGGCGAGCTCGGGATCGTCGGGGAGGACATCGTCGGCTACGGTTGTCCCGGCCTGGACCCGATCTCGTGCGGGCTGGCGATGATGGAGCTCAGCCGCGGCGACGGCAGCAGCGCTGGCTGCCGCCGATGGCCCGGATGGAGAAGCTCGGGGCGTTCGCGCTGACCGAGCCCGACCACCGCTCGGACTCGGTCATGCTCGAGACGACGGCGCGCCGCGAGGGCGACGAGTACGTCATCGATGGCGCCAAACGCTGGATCGGCAACGGCAGCCTCGCCGACGTCGTGGTCATGTGGGCGCGCGACGAGGACGGCCAGGTCGGCGGCTTTCTGATCGAGAAGGGCACGCCCGGCTACCACGCCCAGGTGATCGAGGGCAAGGGCTCGCTGCGCGCCATCTGGCAGGCCCACATCACGCTCGACGGCGTCCGCGTCCCTGTCGCGAACCGGCTGCCCGGCGCACGTAGCTTCAAGGACGCCGGGCGGGTGCTCGCCAGCACCCGCCCGGCCTGCGCCTGGGCCGCTCTCGGGCACGCGGTCGCGGCGTACGACGCCGCGCTAACCTACGCCAAGCGCCGCGAGCAGTTCGGCACGCCGCTCGTGCACTTCCAGCTCATCCAGGACCGCTTGGTGAAGATGCTCGCCGAGGTCACGGGCATGCAGCTGTACTGCCTGCAGATCGGCCGGCTGGCTGAACGCGACCAGCTCAGCGACACGATCGCCGGGCTCGCCAAGCTCAACAACACCCCCAAGGCGCGCACGATCTGCGCCGACGCCCGCGACATGCTCGGCGGCAACGGCATCCTGCTCGACCACCACGTCATCCGCCACATGGCCGACATCGAGGCCATCCACACCTACGAGGGCACCGCCGCCATGCAGACTCTGATCGTCGGGCGCGACATCACTGGCGTGTCGGCCTTCGCCTAGCACCTGGAGCAGCGGACGATGCCCCTCAAGGACAAGACCCTGTTCATCTCCGGCGGCAGCCGCGGGATCGGTCTCGAGATCGCGCTGCGCGCCGCGCGCGACGGCGCCAACGTCGCGCTGATCGCGAAGACGGCCGAGCCCGACCCGCGGCTCGCGGACACCGTGTACACCGCGGCCGAGCAGATCGAGGCCGCCGGTGGCCACGCGCGGCCGATCGTCGGCGACATCCGCGACGAGTCAGCGGTCGCGGCGGCAGTCGCCGCGACGGTCGAGCGCTTCGGTGGCATCGACGCGTGCGTCAACAACGCCTCGGCGATCAACCTGTCGGGCACCGAGGCGCTGGAGATTAAGCGCTACGACCTGATGCAGGACATCAACACGCGCGGCACGTTCGTCGTCAGCCGCGCCTGCATCCCGCACCCCAGGCGGGCGGAGAACCCGCACATCCTGACCCTGTCGCCGCCGATCAGCCTCGAGCCGCGCTGGCTGGGTCCCCACATCGCCTACACGATCGCCAAGTACGGCATGACCCTGTGCGCGCTCGGCTTCGCCGCGGAGTTCCGGGAGGACGGGATCGCGTCCAACGCGCTGTGGCCGCGGACGCTGATCGCGACCGCCGCGGTGCAGAACCTGCTCGGCGGCGATGAGGCGATGGCCGCGTCGCGCAAGCCGCAGCTGTACGCGGACGCCGCCTACGCGGTCATCACCCGTCCCAGCGGCGTGGACCTCCTTGGTGAGGGCCAGGGTCTGCCTTGAAAGGTCGAGCAATTGCTCGTTTTGCGCGTGGTCATCCTTCGCCCAGCTGGCGAAGGACCGCACCTCTTTGGTCAGCGCGAGGATCTGCATTGAGAGCTCGGGCAACTACTTATTCTGTTCGTTCTCCTCCTGAACCATCCTCCACTGCTGGTCGGCGATGACCTCCCGCTTGGCGTCCGCCCGGTTTTGGCTGATCATCACAAAGGTGGACAGGAAGATCGCCTCCAGCGAAACGATCATCGTGAGCAGGCCGAACGGGTAACGCTCAAGTTCGAACCGGATCCAGCAGCCAAACCACAGGATGTGGAGATAGACGAACAGCATCGAACCGGCGAATGCCGTGATCGTGTCCGCGATGCGGGTCGTGTCGACGCGGCTTGGTTAGATGACGAGCGCGTTCAAGCCCAGGGTAGAAGGCGACGTGATCGCGCAGCGCCTCGTATCCGGGCGAGGGGTCCGGGTAGGTTTAGGCGACCGTCTTGAAGCGCCGGCCGTCGACGACCGCGTCCAGGTATCGCGCTGGGCCCTTGAATTCGCACCAGGTCGAGCGTGCGTCGCTCTCGGCCAGGAACTCTTCACGCACGTGGGCCAGCGGGATGTAGATGGTAGGTGGGTGGCTGGTCTCCAGCACCCGCAGGGCGCGGGTGGAGTCGGCCAGCACCTCGCCGGCTAGCTCGATCCGGACGCGACGGTTGCAGGGCACGACGGCCGGCGGGCGGGGGTAGTCCCAGACTCGCTCCATCGTCAGTTCGGGCCGTCCGGGGTGTCGCTGGCTGCCAACGCCGCCGGCCGTTCGGGGTGGCGCTCGTCGGTGTGCGGCACCGAGGCGGCTTCGCCTCGCCGGTACCGCGTTTCCTCTTTTCGGGCGAGGGCGCTTGGCCACCAGACGCGCGGGCGATGTCGAAAACGAGCGCGGGCACCAGCACCGAGCGCACGATGAACGTGTCGAGCAGCACCCCGAACGCGATCGTGAAGCCGAGCTCGGTCAGCGTCTTGAGCGGCAGCGTCGCGAGCATGGTGAACGTCCCGGCGAGCACGATCCCCGCTGAGGTGATCACGCCGCCCGTGACCGCCAGCCCGCGCAGCATCCCGTGCCGCGTGCCGTGCCGCAGCGCCTCCTCGCGGGCGCGCGCCATCAGGAAGATGTTGTAGTCGACCCCGAGCGCGACGAGGAAGCTGAAGGCCAGTAGCGGCAGCGTCGAGGGCTCGCGCGGGTAGCCGAAGAGGTGGTCGAACACCGCCGAGGAGATGCCGAGGGCGGCGCCAAAGGACAGGATCACGGTCCCGATCAACAGCAGCGGCAGCGTGACCGCGCGCAGCAGCAGCGCGAGGATCACGAACACCAAGGCGAGCACGATCGGCACGATCAACCGGTTGTCGTCCGCCGCCGCCGTGTCGAAGTCCTTCTGCTGCGCGGTGGGGCCGCCCACGAGCGCGGTCGGGCTGGCCGCGTGGGCCGTCGCGCGAAGGCGCGGGACCAGGTTCCCTGCCTGGGTCGAGTAGGGGTCGGCGGTGAGCGTGAGGGCAAAGCGCGCGCCCGGCCTGCCGAGCTCCGGCGGCCCCACCGCCGCCACGCCGGGCACGGAGAGTGCCCGCTGGACGCGAGGGACCGCGCGTACGTCGCGCACCACCACGTCAGTCGGCGCGTTGTCACCGGCGGGGAACGCCTTGGCGATCAGCCGCTGACCCTCAACGGACTGCACCCGGCCGCGGAAGTCCTGCGTGTTGGTGAGGCCGGTCGAGAAGCTCGTCAAGCCGAGGCAGCCGAGTCCTAGCAGCAGCACCGTGGTGATCCATACGCGTCGGGGAGTGGCCGCGACGCGCTCGCCGACGCGGCGCCATGTCCCGTGCGTTTCGTCCGTGCCCTCTGAGCCGAAGCGCGGCACGCACGGCCAGAAGGCGCGCCGGCCGCCGGCCACCAGCGCCGCAGGCAGCAGCGTCAGCATCGAGAGCATCGCCAGCGCCACTCCCATCGCGCCGATCGGCCCGAGCCCGCTGGTGCCGTTGACCTGCGCCAGCGACAGGCACAGCAGCGCCAGGATGACCGTCGACCCCGACGCGAACACCGCGGGTCCGGCCCGCCGCAGCGCCTGGCGCATTGCGTCGACCGGGCGCTCGTAGCGGCGCAGCTCCTCGCGGTAGCGCGCGACAAGGAGCAGCGCGTAATCGGTCCCCGCACCGAATACGAGCACGGGCAAGACGCCGGCGCTCTGGCCGTTGACGGTGACCCCCGCCTCGGCGATCGCCCATCCGCAGAACCGCGAGAATGCCTCCGCCATCAGCACGCTGAAGAGCGGGATCACCCAGAAGATCGGCGAGCGGTAGATCAGGATCAGCAGCACGAACACCAGCGCGCCGGTGGCCAGCAGCAGCGTCCCGTTGATCGAGGCGAACACGTTGACCGCGTCCCGCGAGAAACCCGCCGGACCCGAGACCTTGACCGTAAGACCGCGCGCACGCAGCGGCGCCATCCGGCTCTCCACCCCGCTCACGGACGACTTCAGGAGCGTCTCATTGCCGCGCGGGTTGAGGTTGACGATCAGCAGTGCCGTCGTGCGGTCCGGTGAGACGCGGACGAGCACCTGCCGGGAGCCCGTGACCGGGGGATTGGCCGCGAGGGAGGCACGTTTTCGCTCGATCGCGGCCAGGTCTCGCGGTTTCAGTCCGCCGTCGCGGCGCACGACGGTGATCGCGGCGAAGCGCTCACCGGACGGGAAGCGCTTGGCGAGCGTCAGCTCGCGCACCGATTCCGAGGAGCCCGGCAGGAATGAGGACTCCTCGTTCCTCTGCACATCTTGGAAGCGCTGCGCGAACGAACCACCCAGTCCGCCGAGACTGAGCCACAAGAGGATGATCCCGATGCGGGCGGGACGCGAGCTGAAGAGACGTTCGAGGGCTCTCATGTGGGCGCAAGCTCGGGGTCTTCTGCGACGGCGCGTCGGAGCGCTTGGTCGAAGCTAATTGGCTCGATGTCGAACAGCGCCATTCCGGAGGGGTCGGTGACGACCGTGGGGACGGCTAGCCCTTCGATCAATGGTCTCGCTACGCCGGCGTCGACGGGTGTGACGAGCCCGATCCACAGTGAGGAGAGCCACGGGGTGATCAGCGGCACCGGGATTCGCGGCCGGCGGCGGATGTCGAGGACTTCCGCCATCCGGTCGAGCATCTCGCCGTAGGTGAGCACGTCGGGGCCGCCGATCTGAATCTCCCTCCCCGCCGACGCTTCGACCGTCAGCGCCTCGACCAGATAGCTCAAGGTGTCGTCGATCGCGATCGGCTGAGTCGCGTTCTTCAGCCACGCCGGAGCGATCATCGCCGGCAACCGCTGCACGAGGTAACGCAGCGTGCGATAGGACTCGCTCTGCGGGCCAACGACCATTCCGGCGCGGAAGTAGGACAGCGGCGGGCCATCCTCGCGGAGCGCGAGCGCGGTCTCGTGCCGGCTGCGCAGGTGCTGGGACTGCGGGCGGTCACCGAGGCCACCGAGGTAGATGATCCGCTCGATCCCCTCCGCGCGCGCCATCCGAGCGAAGGCCGTGGCGGCAGCGCGCTCACTGGCGGCGAAGTCCTTGGATCCACCCCGACCCATCGAGTGGATCAGGTAATACGCCACGTCCATACCCTCACCCGCGCCGCGCAGCGTTTCTGGACGCAGCACGTCACCCTCGTGCAGATCGAAGCCGTCGCGCTCGAGCTCGCGGGCGCGAGTCCCGCCGCGGTCGCGCACCAGGCATCGCACCTCCCGTGCCGAGCTTGCCAGCCTGGCGGCGAGGCGACCTCCGATGAATCCCGTCGCGCCTGTGACGAGCACTCTTTCCGTCATGTCAGGGTGCGGTGGGCGACGGTGTCGGCGCGAGCGAGCCGGCCAGCCGCTCGGCTTTCTGCTCCTCGAAGCCGCCGACCTCGCCGGCAAGTATCCGGCCGGAACGCTCGACGATCAGCACCGCGATCGTCTCAGTCCCGGCAAGACCGAGGTTGTCAACGACCTTCCGGACGTCGGTGTAGACGGTGATCGTGCGAGCGCGGGCGTCCGGGATCCCGCGTGTCATGCCACCGTCAATGAACCACCGCGCCGGGCCGTAGACGGAGGAGAGCACCGGCAACTCGTACACCGCGACGTCGGCGCGCTGCTGCTCGCGGCGGAAGGCGACGACGAGGAAGTTGTGCTGCTTGGCGAGATCGCTGGGCAGCTCGTACTCCCTGCCGTCGAGAGCCCGTCCGGATAGTGGGCTAAGCCTCTGCGGCTGCGAGTGGGCGAGCGTGCGCCTGAGACCGGCAAGAGCGCGATCGCCGACACGGTTAAACGCGAGCGCCAGGACCGGATCGGCGATTCTGAGCACGCCCTTCAGCGCAAGGTCGGCGTCGTAGGTAACTCGTGTGCCCTCCGCAGTCGACTCGAACGTGATCCTGTCCCACGAGACCACGGTGGCGTTCTCGCCGAGGAAGGTAACCGCATGCGGCGGGTCGTACACGACGATCCGATAGGTGAGCTCGTTCTTGCGGCCGAGGAACGCGGCCACCAGCCGGAACTCGGTTCCCTCGCCCACCGCTTGACCGTTCAGACGCTCCGCCTCGACCACGCCCGGAACCCATTCCCTGGTTGTCGAGAAATCGCTGAGGTAAGCAAATACGTCCTCGCGGGGTTGCCGGATGTCGATCGATGCTCGGTAGTGGGCGATCACGATTCTCCTTCTGGAATTGAAGTCGACGCGGGCGGAACGGACGCGTCGTGCCAACCGCTGAGCCGTACGCACTCGGCGAGGAGCCGCTCGCGCTCCTGCCGCGTCTCCCGTGTCCATCGCAGCCAATGCGTGGGACGCGGTCGGCGGTCGTGCCAGAACCGGCCAGAGCTGCGGCCCGGTTCGGCGGCGGCACCGAACCAGAGGACGGTGTCGGCGCCCTGCGCGGGCGTCCTCAGCAGCGGTCGTGTCACCGTGTAGAACCGTGGCAGCGAGGATCGCACGCCGGGGGTGTCCGCCCAGCCCGGGTGCATCGCGTGGACCATGACCCCGGTGCCCGCCAACTGCTCTGCCCAGATCTCGGTAAGGATCACCTCCGCGCGCTTGGTGCGCGCGTACACCTTCGGCCCGTCGAACTGCCCGCGCTCGCTTTGCAGGCCATCAACCCTGAGCTTCTGCGTGTACATGCCACCAGAGGACACGTTGATGATCCGCGCCGGGGCACTTTCCTCAAGCAGTGGGATCAGCAGGTTGGTCAGCAGGAACGGGCCGACGACGTTGGTCGCGAGCGTGAGCTCGATCCGATCGGCCGAAACACCGCGCGCTTCGGTCATCACCCCGGCGTTGTTGACCAGCACATCGAGGCGCGAAGCCTGATGTCGAAAGCGTCCGGCGAGCTGGCGGACCGACTCGAGCTCGCTGAGATCGCAGACCTCCACGTGCACGTCGCCGTCACCGGACCGCTCGACGATCCTCGCGCGCGCCTGCTCGCCGCGCTCAGGGCTGCGGACGACGAGCCAGACCGTGGCGCCGAGACGCGCAAAGGCCTCAGCGGCGGCCAGACCAAGCCCCGAGCTCGCGCCCGTGACCAGCACCACCTTGCCCTGCATCCGCTGCAGCTCAGACGCGGTCCATCCCCGGCTGCGGATCCGATAGCCGACGTTCGTGAAGCCGGCAACTACGGTAGGGTCGAGCACGTCGTCGAGCAGCGAAGTGATCATGCGCTCAGCGAGAGGTCGGGCTGCTGGCTGTGGTCAGAGCGCTTTCGGTACGTGCGTGAGGCGATCCGGGACCGGGGTTTGGTCAGCAGCAGCTGGACGTCGCAGATCCGCCGCTCCGCGAACCCGGCTTCGGAGTAGGCGAGGTAGAGCGTCCAGAGCCGACGGAAGCGTTCGTCGTAGTCGCGCTCCGCGAGCGTGTCGGCATGGGCGGTGAAGTTCTGGCGCCAGCGCCGCAGCGTCTCGACGTAGTGCGGCGTCAGGTCCTCGAGCCCAACCGCCTGCAGGTCGGTTCGCCGGGCCACGTTGCGGGCGATCACCTCGAGCGAGGGCAGGCATCCGCCGGGGAAGATGTGGGTGTTTGATGAACGACTTCGATGCCTTCTCGACCTCGTAGGCGCGGTCGTCGATCGTGATCGCTTGCAGCAGCATCGCGGCGTCGGGAGCCAGCAGCTCGGAGCACTTGGCGAAGAAGGTGCCGAAGTGCCGCCATCCGACCGCCTCGATCATCTCGATCGTCACGAGCTTGTCGTACCGGCCGTGCAGCTCGCGGTAGTCCTCCATCAGCACCGTGACCCTGTCGCTCAGTCCGGCGCGGCGGACCTGCTCGACGGCGTAATCGTGCTGTTCGCGCGAGATCGTGGTCGTGGTCACGTGGCAGCCGCGGGTCGCGGCGGCGTGCAGCGCGAACGCACCCCAGCCCGTTCCGATTTCGAGCACGCGATCCCCCGGACCGAGGTCGAGCTGCTCACAGACACGCTCGAGCTTCGCGACCTGCGCCTGCTCGAGCGTCATCCCCTCCCGCTCGAAGAGCGCACACGAGTAGCTCATCGTCGGATCGAGCATTCGCGCGAACAGCTCGTTGCCGAGGTCGTAGTGTGCGGTGATGTCGCGCCTGCGCCGGCGCTTGGTGCTGCGGCGCAAGAGCGCTGCGGCGCGCTGCAGCGGCCACCGCAGCGGCGCGAGCCACGAGCGCAGCCGGTCGAGGCCGCCGGCGTTGCGCGCGGCGAGCCTGATCAAAGCGACCAAATCGGGCGAGTCCCAGAGGCCTTGGGCAAAGGCCTCGGCCATCCCGCGGCTGCCGCGCAGCAGCTTCGGCCACGTCCGCGGCGAGTCGATCCGGACGGTCGCGGCGGGCGGCCCGGAGCCGTACGCGCGCCGCTCATCGCCCTCCACGACGAGCAGGCTGCCGACCGTGATCCGCCGCAGCAGGATCGACACCAGCCGGCGAGCGAGCGAGGCGCTGATGCCCGTCCCGCCTGCGGATGGCGGTGGACGGGCACGCCCGCGAGCTTCAACCCCAGCGCATGCGCATAGATCAGCGCCAGCACCCGCACCGTCGCGAGCGGGTAACGCCCGGTGATCCCCACGATCGACGCCCGAGTCAGCTCCCGGCGGCGCAGCGCCAGCGTCGCGTCGAACACGGTGACGCCGGCGCGGGTCGAGGAGATGTGGACCGACAGCATCTGGGCGGGCATAGCCGCACGGGCGTCGTAGCGATGATCCATGCCCATGAACGGCGAGACGTGGAGCGCCTTGTCGAACTGACCAGCGAGCACCGCAGAGACACGCTGCTTGCCCTCGATCACGTAGGCGTGCCGCTCCCGCCAGGGAGTGTTCGTCACCTCCGCGACGAGAGCCTGCACCCGCTCGCCGCCCGGCTCGAAGCAGTAGTAGAAGCTGACAGGGTTAAAGCAGTGCCCGAACGAGCGCAGCTGCGTCAGCAGCCGGACCGGGCCCTCGGGCCGCGCACCCGTCTGGTCCTCCACCACATCGCGCACAGCGCCGTGCAGCGGCACAGCGGGATCGCCTAAGTAATCGCGGCGACGAAAGCGGACCAGCCCCGGGCGCCGGGCGACCAGTCGGCCGTCAAGCAGCCCCGGGAGCTCGTCCAGGTCGAGGTAGGCCAGCGCCAGTCGATGGCTGAACTCGCGCCGGGGGTCGAACCGCCGGTGGCGAATCGTGCCCTCGTAGATGCAGCTCGCGCTCACAGCCGCGCTCCGAAGCGCTCGCCCACCCGCAGCGCGCTGACGACGCCGTCCTCGTGGAACCCCCAGCCCCAGTAGGCGCCGCAGAAGTGCGTCCGGTTGCGCCCGTCGATCTCACCCACTCGCGCCTGCGCCTTGACCCCCGCGGCCGTGAACACCGGGTGCGCGTAGGGGATCGTGCGGATCACGTGGGCCGGGTCGATCTCCCCGGTGCGATTGAGCGTCACGCAGAACTCGCGCTCGGCGCGCAGCGACTGAAGGCGGTTCATGTGGTAGGTGACGGTGCTCGCGGGCTGCGGCTCGGCGAGCAGGTGGTAGTTCCAGCTCGCCCACGCGCGCCGGCGGCGGGGCAGCATCCGCACATCGGTGTGGAGCACCGCCTCGTTAGGCTGATACGCGATCGCACCGAGGATCTCGTGCTCACGATCACTGGAGTCGCGCAGAAGCGCCAGCGACTGATCCGAATGGGTCGCCAGGACCACCTCGTCGAAGCGCTCTGCCTCACCACCACGCGGCTTGACCAGCACGTGATCAGGGTGGCGCGTGACGGCATCGACCGGTGTGCGCAGCTGCACCCGACCGGTGAACGGCCGGATCAGCGCCTCCACGTACCGAGCGGAGCCCCCGCGAACCGTCCGCCAGCGAGGCCGACCTCGGAACGACAGCATGCCGTGATTGTCGAAGAACTCCACCAAGAAACGGGCGGGAAAGCTCCACATCTGGCGCGGCGCGGCCGACCACACCGCCGACGCCTGAGGCACGATCAGCCGCTCGATGAACGCCCGCGAGAAACGATGACGCTCCAGCCAGTCTCCAAGCGAGACGTCCTCGGCACGATCGTCAAGCAGCTCTCGAGCGGCATGGTTGAACCGACCCAGATCAGCAATCATGCGGTGAAACCACGGGGTCAGCAGGTGCGCGCGCTTGGCGAACAGGCCACTCGGAGACGCACTGCTGTACTCGAAGTCCCCCATCCCGTCGCTGACGCTGAAACTCATCGTCGACCGCTGCGAGCCGACCCCCAGGCGCTCGAGCAGCCGCTCGAAGTTCGGATAGTTGCGGTCATTGAAGACGATGAACCCGGTGTCGACCTGATGCGTCTCGTTCGGCGTGTCGACGCGGACCGTATTCGTGTGCCCGCCCGCATAGCCATTCGCCTCGAACGCCGTGACGTCATGCGCCCGGTGCAGCAGATGCGCCACCACCAGCCCCGAGACCCCGGCGCCTACCACAGCAACCCTCATCTCAGCGATCACCCTTCGTCAAACCGGGCTCGACGGACGCTGACAGAGCGGCCCAGCGAGGACGCTCAGTGCCGGGCTGCCTCAGGATGGGCGACACCGGCACGAGGGACACAACGCGCCGAACAGGATGGCGCCGTCCGCGCAGTCTCTCGCCGGCGGGTGGATGCGGAAGGGTGAGTGTCGTCATCGTGGCTTTTCCGTACGGCCGGCCCTGCCCGTGGGCCCGCCCCGGTCAGGGCGCCGCAGCGGCGGCGCCCTGAAGAGGTGGGGAGGGTCAGCGCGGGATCAGCACCTTGTTGATCACGTGGATCACGCCGTTTGAGGCGCCGATGTCGGTCTTGATGACGCGCGCGCCGCCGACCGTGACCGTGCCGTGGCTGAGGCGGACCTTCAGCGACTGGCCGTTGAGTGTCTTGACCGAGTGCAGCTTCACGACCTTCGCGGCCGTGAGCTTGCCCTTGGCCACGTGGTAGAGCAGCACCGCGCGGAGCTTCGCCTTGTCCTTGGCGTGCGCCGCCAGTGTCGCCTTCGGCACCTTCGCGAACGCCGCGTCGGTGGGGGCGAACACCGTGTACGGACCCTTGGCCTGCAGCGCGCCGGCCAGACCGGCCTGCATGACCAGCTTCGTCAGCGTCTTGAACTGCCCGGCAGCGACCACGGTCTGGACGATGTTGCGCTTAGCCGG
This sequence comes from uncultured Solirubrobacterales bacterium, assembly GCA_963836065.1. Taxonomy (GTDB): domain Bacteria; phylum Actinomycetota; class Thermoleophilia; order Solirubrobacterales; family Solirubrobacteraceae; genus Palsa-465. Next base: position 92,008 of record CAWIII010000001.1, on the reverse strand, counting down.
CTTCGCGGATACCACAGGGGCCATCGCCGAGAGGGACAGCGCGGCGACGGCTGCGAGCGCGATGAACTTCCGATTCCTTCTCATCAAAGTCTCCTCATCAAATGGCTACGGGGAACGTCTGGCTGATCACGCCGACCTTCAGGCGGGCGATCACAGAAGTTCGGGACTTCTCCATGCAAGACCATCCTTAGACAAACACTGGACAATCTATGGACGCAGGTACCGACTAGACGATGTGCCTGTCAAGAGATTGTCTAATGTCCGTATAATGATTTCGTGTCGATAACCCCAGAATCGCTGCGGATCGGGGAATTCGCCCGCCGCGTCGGCGTGAACGCCGCGCTGCTCCGCGCCTGGGAGCGGCGCTACGGACTCCTTCAGCCGGTCCGCTCACCCGGCGGGTTCCGGCTCTACACCACCGAGGACGCCGAGCGAGTCGCCCGCATGCGCCGAGGCCTCGGTGAGGGGCTGTCGGCGGCCGAGGCGGCACGCGCCGCGCTGCAGAGCGCCCGACCGTCGGACGGCCTGCTCGAAGACGCGGCTTCACGCCTGCTTGCCGCGATCCACGACTACGACGAGGCCGCCGTGCACGCGATACTTGACCAGAGCTTCGAAGCGTTCGGTCTAGAAGCAGTCCTGCGCGACCTCATCCTTCCCACCCTCACCAGGGTCGGCCTCGAATGGCAACAGGGGACCCTCGCTATCAGCCAGGAGCACTTCGCCAGCAACCTGATCCGAGCCCGGCTGCTCTCACTCGCACGGATGTGGGGGCGCGGCAGCGGACCGCTCGCGCTGCTCGCGTGCGCGCCAGGCGAGCAACACGACATCACCCTGCTCTCCTTCGGGCTCCTCTTGCGCTCCTACGGCTGGCGCATCCTCTTTCTCGGCGCCGACACGCCGATCGCGACGCTCACCGAGGCCGCTGAGACGACTCGGCCGGCGCTCACCGTCCTTGCCAGCTTCGACCCGGACCTACTCGAGAGCGAGGCGAGCGCACTTCGCCGCCTAGCGAAGCGAGTCTCGCTCGTCCTCAGCGGCCCCGGGGCATCAGACGCACTCTGCACCCAGCTCGGCGTACGAAGGCTAGACGAGGACCTCGTACGAGCCGCCACCGAAATCGGACACACCACATACGACTGAACACACGCTGCGTGCGGCGTACCCTAGGCCTAGGAATCCGCGCCGACCCCGGAGGTCCGGCGATCGCGTTGCAGGCCCGAGCAACTCGCTGCGGCCGCGTACACGTCTAACCTGATTCGCCGCGCTCGCACCGCCGTCAAAGAGCACCCGGCCCGTTCGACGCCTTGCGTCTGCTTGCAGCCGATCTCATAAGCAACCACGCCGGCGTCAACCAAGCGCACGCTCGCTCTGCGTTGACCCCACCCCCAGCAAACGGCGCCCACTACCGCTCTGCCACAAGAGGAAGCGTCGCTGCCCACATCGGAATCACTTCTCAGCGTAACGAGCAAAGGCAGACGAACCGGCCGTTCTTGGATCCCCGCTTTCTCGACCGAGCAGGCACGTTGAGTCCGGTTCTAAGATGCGTGATTGGCAGCCCACGAGGGAAGACGAGGAGGCTCGACGATGAACGACCACCAGCAAGATGCCAATTGGAACATCGCCGAGTGGCACGGCAAGATGCTGGTCGATCGCGACGGCGAGAGGATCGGAAAGCTGTAGGACGTCTACGTCGACGTCGAGAACGACGAGCCGCAGTTCGCCACCGTCAAGGAGGGCTTCATCGGCCGACACCTGACGTTTGTGCCGCTAGGCGGGATCACGGTAGGTCCCGATGACCTGCAGGTAGCGGTGACCAAGGAGCAGATCAAGTCCGCGCCGAACATCGAACAGCACGGCGAGGAGCTCTCGCAGGCCGACGAGTCGGCGCTCTACCACCACTACGAGCTCAACTACACCCCGCCCAACACCGAGAGCGGACGCCGACTCGCCCGCGGCTGACGCGTCAGCGCAACGACAGAGCGCCACGGGCGTCCACTCGGCGCTCAACCCCATGTCAATCAAACATCTGGACGATCTGCGAGCACAAGCTCAATAGGCTCGCCAGCGCTACCTCCCGCTCGAGGCGAGTCCGGGCAGCGACTACTTCCACAGCGAGCGGATCGAGGGCAGCAAGCACTTCGGGGTGTGGCCGCTGTGGGAGGCCGCCCAGGCATGCTTCGGCACGCCGCACTGGCCGGAGGATCGCACCGTCCCACAGATGAGCCTGGAGTTCGAGGTGCACGACGCGGATGCTGTTGGGTCCGCGGCCGAGGAACTTCACCGGCGAGGATTCACCTTGCTGCACGACGGGCGCGAGGAGCCGTGGGGCCAAACGGTGGCTCGGCTTCAATCACAAGAAGGCTCGATGATCGGGATCTCGTTCGCCCCCACGCTGCACGATTGACGCATTCGAACCGCCGTCGTGGCGATGGAGAGCCACGAACGCTGGCCGCTGGTCGGCGCGCCAGCGCCGCGCAACGGCGGCGAGGGAACTCCGAAGGGGCCCGGCGGAGGCGTGCCGGCCGCAAGCGCCTCGACCCGTAGACCCGCTTTCAATCGGCCGCGAGCGTCGTGGCACTGACGCCGACGGACCCGCTCCGCGCGGAGAGGGGAACTGTCAAGACCTCCCGAGGCCCCGCATCACAGTTCTCCGCACGATTCTCACTCAAGGCCACCTCAAGCTCCACCGCCGGGACGGCTGGCGGCTACGTATGGTCGGCGCTTGAGCTCAAGGGGCTTGCGCGTCTCGGGGCAGACGGACTGCCCGTGAGATCTGTCTGTTGTCCGGTTCGAATGGCGCGGCTGCGCGTGCGGTGACGAGGTCTTCTGGCGGGGAGGATGGCGAGCGCGAATATTGCGCCAGCGAGGGCGACGATCGCGGCGGTGCGCAGGCCGAGGTCCATGCCGCTGATGAACGCGCTGTTGGCGGAGTGCGAGATGAAAGCTCCGGCGACGCCTCCGAGGTGTTGCGCGACGCCGAGGGCACCTCCGATGGAGCCGAGGATGGTCTGCTCGATCGAATGCGGGATCGGGTGTGGCGCGAGCGCGGTGATCATGTCGTTCTGGTATCGGGTGGCGAGCAGGCTGCCGATCACCGCGACGCCGAGCGCCGCGCCGGTCTGCAGGAACGTGCCGTTGGTGCCGGCGCCGACACCGGTGTGCTCTTCGGGGAGCGATCCCATCACCGAGGCAGCGGTCGTGGGGATGACCAAGCCGGCGCCGATCCCGAGCAGGGTCATGCCAACAACGATGTCGGAGTAGGTGGTGGCGATCGTGGCGCCGGAGATCTGCCACAGCCCGCCCGCAGCGAGCAACAGGCCACCGGTGATCGTCAGCTTTGTGCCGAGCCGGCGCACGAGCTGGCTCGACAACGGTGCGACCACGGCAATGGCGCCGGCGACGGGCAGCATCCGCACGCCCGCCTCAAGCGGTGTGTAGCTGAGAACGAACTGCAAGAGCTGCGTGAGGAGGAAGAAGGCGCCTAGGAGGCCGAACATCGTCAGGCCGACCGAGACGACCGCGCCAGAGAAGTCGCGTACTGGGATATCCATCTAACCGGAGTAGAATCGGGCTATGTCCCCGTCCCCACTGGGTGGAGCGCATTATCCGCGATCGCTGGGCGAGTTCCAGGCGTGGTTCTCGACCGACGCCGACTGCTTGGACTACCTGGAGTGGTTGCGGTGGCCGGAGGGCTTCGTGTGCCCCGAGTGCTGTCACCCCCGGGCCTGGGAGCTGGCGGACGGTCGGTATGAGTGCCGTGAGTGCCATGAGCGGACGTCGGTGACGGCGGGGACGATCTTCGACCGCACGCGCACGCCGCTGACGGTGTGGTTCACGGCCTGCTGGCTGTTCGCCACTCAGAAGGACGGGATCTCGGCGTTGAGCTTGAAGCGCGCGCTTGAGATCGGCTCCTACCAGACGGCGTGGGCGATGCTGCACCGTGTGCGCTCGGTGCTCGTCCGTCCCGGCCGCGAGCGGCTTGAGGGCGTCGTGGAGGCCGATGAGAGCTACTTCGGCGGCGAGGAGCCGGGGCTGTCCGGCGCGAAGGGCAAGAAGGTGCTGGTGGGCGTCGCCGTCCAGCGAGTCGAGCCGAAGGGCTTCGGGCGCTGCCGAATGGTCCCACTGCCCGACGCCTCCGGGGATTCGCTGCGCGCGTTCCTGCTCGACAACGTCAAGGAGGGCGCCAAGGTGATCACCGACGGCTGGAAGTCCTACCCGCCGGCGACCCGAGATCTGGACGTCCACGAGCCGCTAGAAGGCGCGTCCGGGGCGGACGCCTCGAACCTGCTTCCTGGTGTGCACACCGTCGCCTCGCTGGCGAAGCGCTGGCTGCTGGGCACCCATCAGGGGCGGCTCGACGACGCTCACCTGGCCAGCTATCTCAACGAGTTCGTGTTCCGCTTCAACCGCCGCCGCTAGCGCAGCCGCGGGCTCGTCTTCTACCGCGTCCTGGAGCTCGCCGCCGCGCACGAACCGATCCGCTACCGCGACCTGATCCTCAATCCAGGGAGGCGCACCGCCAGGCCGCCCCTGCCGCCGACAAGCCGCGGCAAGCCCGCCAGCCTCGATCGACCCCCAGCCAACCGGCCGTGGCGGGCGGCCACACCGCTCTACTCCGGTTAGATGGATATCCCAGAAGTCGCGTTTAGCGAAGAACTGAAGGTTCAGCATCGGGTGCGCACTCAGCCGCTCCCAGACGACGAACCCGGCCAGGGCCGCTAGTCCGCCGACGCCGGTCATGAGGACCAGCGCGGAGGTCCAGCCGTGCAGGGGCGCTTCGATGATCGCCCACAGCACCAGGCCGAGTCCGGCGATCGAGAGCAGCGAGCCGACCACGTCGGGTCGCTCGGGGGCAGGATTCTTGGAGTCGGACACGAACGCCAGCGCGAACGCGAACCCGGCCGCGGCGATCGGGACGTTGATCAGAAACACCGATCCCCACGCGAAGTCGGCGAGCAGCAGTCCGCCGACGATCGGGCCGAGCGCGATCCCGGCGCCGCTGGTCGCGGCCCAAAATCCGATCGCGCGCTGGCGCTCGTGGCGGTCGGTAAAAGTGTTGGTGATGATCGCCAGCGTCGAGGGCATGATCAATGCGGCGCCGATCCCCATGCTCGCGCGGGCCGCGATCAGCATCTCGACCGAGCCGGAGAAGGCCGCCCACGTCGAGCACGCCGCGAACGCGACCAGACCGGCCAGGAAGGTGCGCTTGCGACCGATCCGGTCCGCGAGACTGCCGGCCACCAGCATCAGACATGCGAAGACGAGCACGTAAGCGTCGACGATCCACTGCAGATCGCGTGAGCTGGCATGCAGGTCGCGTACGAGTGTCGGCAGCGCGACGTTCAGGACGGTGCCGTCGAGCGTCACCATCAAAAGCGACACACACAACACCGCGAGCGCAAGCCACCGTCGCGAGCACTCAGTCGTGGCCATGGATGGTGATTCGTTCATCGCTGTTCACTCCTTCGTGGCAGCGCGGGATCGTCGCTGCCGCTCTCGCGAATCACGAGTGGCCAGACCGCCGATCACGGTCCTAACCAGGCCGCGCAGGTATCGCTCTTGATCGGCGGCGTCGACGGCCGGGTCGATCGCGCGGAACAGGCTCTCGCCCAGACAGCTTGCGAGCAACAGCCGCGCGGCGACCTCGACATCGGCCTCCGGGCGCACCCGACCCAGACTCTGCTCAGCCTTCAGATAGGCGGCCAAATTTCCCGCCATCGCGACGGGGCCGACACCGTAGCTGCCCAGGAACTCGCGCTCAGCCGCCAACAGGTCCGTGTCGGCGAACAGACCGCCGAGCAACATCGTGGCCTCGCCGTAGGAAACGAGCGCCGTCCGTACCGCCTCGAGCAGGTTCGCCTCGACCGTCGCCGTGCCCGCCCGCATCGGCAGATCAGCGAGCATGCCGATCATGTTCACCAGCCGCGCGTGGATCACCTCATGCACGAGCTCTGACTTGCCGGAGAAGTACCGGTAGATGCTCCCCTCCGCACACCCAGCAGCACGCGCGATGTGGCTCGTCCGCGTCCGCGCCAGCCCCCGCTCCTGAATGACCTGCAACGCCGCAGCGATGACGGCTTCCCGCATCGCCTGCGGCGTCTCCTCATCCATGGTGGGCGCGATCGCCGGCCGACGTGCCTGAGAATCGAGTGCTGAACCCATGATCAGAGAATGAGTGACCACTCACTCATTCCCATCAGGGGAATCACCGAAAAACCCTGCGCACTTCTACTGACCCCGCCAGCCGCGCCTCCGCCCCGCCCGTGAAGCTCAGTCAGCCCGCCGCGCGACAAAAGCGGCTCGACCGCTGCTTCTCAGCAACTCCAGGGCACCGGACTGTCCACAAATCAGCCGGATTTCAATCTCGGCGATTCAGCGAGATTACGGCCAATTTCCAGGGATTTGGCGGCGTTTGACGACCGATGCGGTATCGCTTGCCATGCAGAAGGTCGAGGGTTCGAGTCCCTTCAGCCGCTCTCAGGAAAGCCCCGCTCAGGTGGGGTTTTTTGTTGCCCAATGGCGACTCTACACCGAGCCAGAGAGGCGTTTCCGGCGCTTGGTTCCGGATTGGTTCCGGAAACCCGAGGTTCGCAGGCGCACCGTTCTGTATCGAGTCAGCGCAAACTACTGACGTTGCGCCAGGACCGATCAGCGCTGTCACGTCTGGCGGGGTCGGTGGCGCGCAGCCGCCGCGGAGCTTGGGCCGGCGTCGGCATGCGGTTCAGCGCGCGCGACCGTGTCGTAGACCACTTCGGTTCCGGTGAGGCGATCGTGCCACGCACGCCGGGAGGGGTCGCGCAGAATGGCGAAGTATCCGAGACCCAGCGGCAGGAGGCTCAGGATCAGGGCGAGCACCCGGCGGACCGCGCAACCGAAGGTGATCTCGGGGAGCCGTGATGCATCAGGCGGATCGACAGGAACCGCACCCCTGGCGTCTGTCCCGCCAGCGCCCAGAAGGCAGCGAAAATCCCGCCCCCGGCGATTACGCCGAGCATGCTGAGGATGATCACCGCCACCAGCGAGAGCGGCGTCCCGAACACCGCCGAGGTCAATGACGCAAGCGCGCTGGAGATGAGCGAGTAGCCGGCGAACAGCAGCCCGAGATCGATACCGGCCGCCACTAGCCGGGTGGCCAGCCCTGCCTGGTCGGTCTCTGAATCGGGATCGCGCGGGCGGACGATCCGCTCCAGGGCGTCATCGAATTCCTCCGTGATGACGGTGAGGCGAACCCCGATGTCGGTGATCAAGCCGGCGCTCTGGGAGACGATCGCGGCGCGGATCTCCGGCGCGCCCGCGATGCGCTCCACCAGCATCTGCGCCTGCTCGCTCTCGAGAAATCCCGCCCATGCCTGCGCGACGGCGTCCGAGCCCAGAAGCCGCTTCACCAGCTGCGCGATCTCGTCGCTGCCCCACTCCTCGCTCACATCGTGGCTCTCGATCGCGCACTCGAGCGCTCGGATCACCGCGGGACTTCGAATCGCGCGGACGATCGCTTCCTCAGCCGCCTGGTTGAGCGCGCGATCGACGCCGGCGGCGTGCGCCATGCGCTCAGCACCCTTCGCCCCCGCCGTCAGCAGCCGGGTCACCGGCGGTTGGTCAGAACCGGCTTGCGCGGGCGCGACGCCATCGGCGGGCTTAGCCATGTCACGAGCGCCTGGATCACCTTCCACGGCGTATCGGGGCGGAGCGCGGATGGCGAGACGCCAGGGTGGTGACGTGCGACTCGAACGCGCAGTGCCCTTGGCAGGACCCGGAATCGCAGCGGCGGATCCAGCTGCGCCGCCTCGCCATCGATCCCTGCAGCAAGCGGTGTGTGCCGGCGTAGATCTCGAACGTCGGCGCAGTCCACTGCTGCACCGCGAGCCTGCGCGTCACGGCGCCGTCTACGTTCGCGCCAATCGGCTGGAGCACGGTGACGCGGAGCACGCCGCTGTCGAGCTGCGGCCGCGTTCCGGATCCGAGCGCGCGTCCGAGCCGATAGCGGTTGTTCGAGACAACCATCGCCACCACTGGCTTCTCTTCGGTCGCACCCGACCACCGCAGGTTCGGTGGCTCAGCTCCTGGTCCGAGCATGTCCGGAACCGTGTCCAGAAGCGTCAGCAACTTCGCCTGTCGATACTCGGGACGCCGGAGCGGTTGCATAGAGTCCGAGCGAGACGCTGTTGACGAAAACGCGACCGTTGACTTCAGCGAGGTCGACGCGCCGCTCGCCACCGTCGACAAACGCGTGGAGGGCACCAATGACATCAGCGCGATCGACACCGAGGTCGAGCGCGAAATGGTTTCGCGTTCCCGCTGGAATGCACGCGTAGGCCAGCCCCAGCTCCGAGGCGATCGCTGCCACGGCTGCCTGCGAGCCATCGCCTCCCGCCATCGCGACGGCGTCGGCTCCTCTGGCCACCGCCCTGTGGACCACCTCTGCCAGGTCGTCTCCAGGGCGGAGTTCGATCGATTCGATCCCCCGAGAGCGAGCCTCATCCGCGAGGTGCAGGCGCGCGGCCTTGCCTGCGCCGGAGAGTGGGTTGTACAACAGCACCGCGTGCGGGACGTTCCGCGCGCGGCCACTTGACCCTGACGCTGAAGGCCATTCTCGTCGCCGCCAGTGCGCCGCCAACCCCGACCGCAAGGAGAACGTCCTAGAGCAGGCGCTCCTCCATTGCCTCAACCACGATCGCACCAGCGGTCAGCAGCGCCGCCGCGGCCAGTGCCAGCCTGCGCACGGTCCCGCGACGACATACGCCCTCCCAACCCGCAAACCCGGCGAGCAGCAGACACGCGGTCACCGAGAGACCCTCTGGAAAACGCGCGACCGCGACCGACACGGCAAGCACCGTCGTCTCGAGCGCCAACACGAGAGCCGCCACCGACCACAACCTGCGCCCGATCATGTCACGGGGCCACGCCTCGAGCGGTCAACCACGAAGCGCCCGCAGCGCGTTGAGGATCACAGCCAGGTCGATGACCTCTTGGAACAGCGCGCCGGCAATCGGGGGCAGGTAACCGGCGGCCGCGACCGCCATCGCAGCGAGGCTGAGGCCCATGCCCGCGCGCACGCTCTGGCGTGCGATCTGCAGCGAGCGGCGGCCGGTGTGAACGGCGTCGGCGACGCGGTCGATCCGGTCGATCGTGATGACCGCGTCGGCGGTCTCCGAGGACACGGTAGCGCCGGCAACGCCCATCGCGATGCCGAGGTCAGCGAGCGCGAGCGCGGGCGCGTCGTTGACCCCGTCGCCAACCATGATCACCGGGCGCAGGGCGGGGTCCTCGCGGAGGCGGCGGACGACTTCGAGCTTCTCTTCCGGGGATTGCTCGGCGTAGACGCGGTCGACTCCGAGTTCGCGGCCGATTCGCTCGGCGACGGAGCGGCGGTCTCCTGATGCCATCGCGACATGGCGGATGCCTTCGGCGCGGAGGCGCTCGACGATCCGGTCGGCATCGGGTCGGAGCTCGTCGGCCATCACGATCACGCCACCGACGTGGCCGTCGATACCGACGAGGACGTGCGCCTCCCCGGAGCCGTGGCCGCGCAGGACGGCAGCGGACGCGATCTCGTCATCAGGGATCCCCACTGAGCGCATGAACGCGCGGCTCCCGACCGCAACCGAGCGACCGTCGATGACTCCGTGGATGCCTTGGCCGGGCTCCTCGCGAACGTGAGTGGGGGTGCTGAGCGTTAGCCCCGCGTCGGTGGCGGCACGCACCAGCGCCTCGCCGAGCACGTGCGCGGACATGCGGTCAACAGAGGCGGCGAGCGCGAGCAACTCGGCGGGCTGGTGATCTCGATAAGGCACGACGTCGCGAACGTCTGGCGTTCCGACCGTGAGTGTGCCGGTCTTGTCGAACAGGACGGTGCGCGCTTGGCCGAGCGCCTCGATCGCTCCGGCGCCCTTGACGATCACGCCGTAGCGGGCGGCGCGCGAGAGGCCGGACACGAGCGCGATCGGCGCCGCGAGGATCAACGGGCACGGCGTGGCAACCACAACGACCGCGAGCGCCCGGACGGGGTCGCCGCTGATCGCCCACGCGAGGGCGGCGGTGATCACCGTCGCCGGGAGAAAGAACCCGGCGTAGCGGTCGGCCATCCGCACGAACGGCGCCCGGTGCGCCTGCGCCTGCTCGACCAAGCGGACGAGCGCCGCATACGCGCTCTGGGCCGCGGGTCTGTCGGCGCGAACGTCAAACGGCGAGCCGGCGTTCGCCGACCCGCTCAACACCGCCATTCCCGGCCCGATCGTGACGGGCAGAGGCTCGCCGCTCAGCGTGCTCGTATCGACGACAGCCTCGGCCCCGACGACGGTCCCGTCGACCGGCACGACCTCTCCGGTTCTCACGACCACGACGTCGCCCGTCTTGACCTGAGCCACGGGCACCTGCTCGAGCTGGTCTCCGACGCGCAGCTGCGCGACCTTCGGAGCGCGCTGGATCAGCGCCGTGAGCTCCCGACGCGCGCGGGCTGAGGCAATGTCCTCGAGCGCCGCGCCGCCGGAGAACATCAAACCGACGATCACCCCCGCGAACTGCTGCCCCAGCGCCAAAGCCCCGACCATCGCAACCAGCGCAATCGTGTCGACACCCATGTGATGGTCAACCACGACCGTCCGCGCGACCTCGAACGCAAGCTCGGCAGCCAGCAACGCGACCGCAGCCCCCCACACATCACGGCCCGCGGCGTGCTCCCCGGCCAGATAAAGCGTCCCGCCGACCACAATCGACAGCGCGGCGATCGCCGCGAGGACACGCGCGCGATGCTCCACCAGCCAGCCGAAAGCGCGACGAACCAACCCGAGATTCTGTGGCCCGCGAGCAACTCCCGCCGCAGCCGAGGATGCCTCTGCAGAAGCCATGCCCCAGCATCGCCGGACACGCGCCCGCACACATCGGTAAATTGCGCCAACAAAGTCGTCGTAGAACCCCGCAGCGCGCTGAGCGCTCCCATCACCGTGCGGCGGACTGCAGGCATATCTGTCGGCAGGCGCGGATGACCTTTGGGACGGCCCGAAGTTCCTATTGCGTCATGGGTTACCTGGTTTCTGGCCGGAGTCGTGTTCGGCGTGAACCTGCTGCCGGCGTTCGGCCCGCCGACCTGGGTACCGCCACGTAGAGGCGTGCACGGCTTCCGTCAACCCCGACGCGCGCAAGCGGATCCACCGCGGTCACGGACGCCTGTACGGATGCTGACGCGTCCGAGTGGATGACGGAGCGCTGGTAGCACCGCGTCGACGCGAAGGCCCGCCACCGGGCTGAGTTGTTCCGCTGCCACCCGCCGCGAAGCCAGGACAGGGCCAGACTCAATGACCGACCAAGAGCGTCTGTATCGAAAGCATCGCCGCGCCGAGCTGGAGCTGGGTACCCCTGTTCGCCGCCCGCTCAGCCCATTGGATGGCCAGCAACCCGGGCGCAGCCTGGATCAGCGCATGGGCGCGCTCAGCCGGGCCAACGAGGTTCGTGCGCTTCGCGCGCAGCTCAAGCGCGACCTAAAGGCCGGCAGGGTGTCGATCGGTGAGCTGCTGCTCGACCCGCCTCCATACCTGGAGAGCGCGAAGGTCGTCGACATGCTGCTGGCGCTCCCCAAGCACGGCCGCGTGAAGGCGACCAAGATCCTGCACAGCTGCCGGGTCTCGCCCAGCAAGACGTTCGGCGGCCTGAGCGAGCCAGCGCGCGGAGCTCGCCGGGCGCCTGGACCGGTAGCCGCTGGCACGTCCCCCGAGCCGTCGGCGTGGTAGGCGGCGACACCTCGAGGGATCCGCTCCGGCGGCGCACCCAGCGCCCCCAGCTTGGTTCTCACCAGTCCCGGTCATTGGGACAGAACCGGCGACAACCAGCCGGTCGGCGGAAGCGGGACGCGCTCGGTCCTCGTTCTGGGCAGAACCAGGTTGCCGCGGAAACGCGTCTGCGGATCCCGGCCGGCACGGACCGTCGGGGGCGGCGAGTGCGAGCGGCGCTGCCCGGGAGCTCATGCTGACCCCCGGCGCCCCGGCGGCCACTCAAGTAGTGTCTGAAGGAGACCGCGACACAGGCCAGCATCAACGTCGCCACCGCGCATCCGCGCTCGTGCGCGTCCGTGACGGGGACGCGGCGGAGTTCTTCGGAAACTGGGCGCCGAGGATCTCGAACGATGCAACCTGCGGGGTCGGTGCTTGGTCCAGTCGTATCCGCGCTGAGATCTGCATGTTGGGCGACGCTGGGCCGTCGCCTTGCCGTCAGCGGCGACGGAAGGGATACTCGACGTGGAACGGCGCTGGGCATCGGATCGCCGGACGTCCGCGCAAGAACCCCAGACGGCGCGACCTGGCCGGCGTGGATCGCTGCCAAGTCGGCTGGGAGTACGTCCACATCGCGATCGACGACGCGACCCGCTTGGCCTACGTCGAAGTCGTGGCCAACGAGAAAGCCACCACCGCCACCGGCTTCCTTCGCCACGCGATCGCACACTACGCCGGCTGCGGCATCACCATCGAACGTCCGATCACCGACAACGGCCCTGCTTACCGACCACCATCACCCGCCTCAACGAGCTGAACAACCTCCTCGGGTCCTACAGCTGACGAACGGCATCCCGATCCAGCATCCAGCCCGAGCCTACCCGCAGGCACACCTCCCGGTCATCAACACCGACGCCCGGCACCCTGCAGCGCCGCAGTCAACGCGCTGTCGCCTCGATCGAGTAGCGGCAGCCGGCGCTGGTCAGGGTGGCCGCGACGGAAGGTCGCGCCGACTTATCCCTCTCGGAATGGGGTGAGCTTACGGGAGCAAACCAGGTGGGTGTTGTCGTTCTTGGTTGAGGTGGTAGTGCCAGTAGTCGTTGAAGTCGCTGTTGGCTTTGATGGCGCGTAGTTTCAGGACGGCTTCGGCGCCGGTGAGTCCCCAGCGGGCTCCGGTGGGGTCCATGCGGTCTTTGGCGATGTGGCGGCACGCGCCTTCGATGATCCCCGTCGCGATCGGCCATCGAAGGACATGAACAACGCCGACTTCGACACCCTCTCTATGACTCCTCGCCCGCGTCCCCGCGGCCAACGACGCCGCCTCCCAACCCTGCCGAACACCTCAAACCCCGGCGAGGGCCAGCCCAGAGGACATAAACCGCCCTCAAGCACCACTCCACCGCCCCGGCGCGGCCCCCGGCCTCACGGCCAACATCCGAAACCTCCCAGATCTACAGGGGATTCCCCGTCAGTCCAGACCGTCCTCCGGTCACTTCAGGAGAGCCGCACCCCCCGGGCTGCGGGCGCACGCGGCCGACGGCCGCGCCTCGCCCCCCGGCCAGCTCATCCTGCGGCCAACCGGGAGGGCTTGCGCGGTGTCGACGGGAGGATCCGATACGTGAACGCGAACGCGATCGGCGCGGTCAGCGCGGTCAGCATCGCGATCATCCACGGGCTCCGGGCGTCGGTGCCGGAGCCGATCACGTGGACCAGCGCCAGCAGGTACGCCACGATCGTGAACCGGTGCATGAAACGCCAGGTCTTGACCCCGATCCGCTTGCGGACGTAGAAGCTCAGTCCGAGGATCGCGGCCAGCCAGCCGGCGATGATCCCGAGCCCGGTGAACAGGGGCCGGTAGGCGAGCGTGAACGGCACCGCGATTCCCGCAAGGCCCGGCTTCAGATAGGAGTCGAACATCAGCAGGCCGGCGTGGGTGGCGATCAAACCGAGTGTCACCAGCGTGGCGGACTCGTGGAAGCGCTTGAGCTTCGCGGGCAGGCCGGGGCGGCGCATCAGCTTGCCCGACATCGCCAGCCCGACCGTGACCGAGACGCCGAGCATGATCACCGCGATGATCCCGAACGCGCGGCTGGCGAACCAGAACACCTGTTGTGAAGGGGTGCCCATGATCGTCAGGAGACGCGCGTCTTGATCGGGGTCAGCTGGGCCGCCGGCGCGGATGCGGTGGAGCCGCCGGCCGGGACGACCTTGGTCGCTCCGGATGCCGTGGTCACCACGCGGGTTGCGCTACCACTGTGCGGTGTGTTGACCGCGACCACCGGGGTTGCATGCCTGTTGAGCGAACTGATGTACATGACCGAGAACGGGAGCCACGCGGCCACGATCGCCGCGACGCCGAGGCCCAGCACACGGCGATACAGCGAGGGTCGCGCGGCGGTCGCCCGGGCAGGCGACTTCGGTGCGCTCTGGGGGTTTGTGTGGGTTTGCTCAGTCATTGTTGAAGTCATCGTTGGGGTTGGGGGTTGTCTGCTGCGCCGACGATGCGGCGACCGGAGAGGCATGGCTCGCCGCCACCGCGGCGGGGGCGGGGCTGTGGGTCACAGCGCCGGCCGCGGACATCGCACCGATAAACACGGCGGTGACCAGAGCTGCGACGGTGATTCGGGTCTTGTGGGTCATGGTGTGGTCGTCGATGAGAGGCTGCGCGTCGCCGGATCTCGAGGCGCCGGCCGGCGGGGGGTTTGGTCCCGCCCGCCGGCGCGCTGGAGCGCGGTTCGTCAGCCGTCTCGCACCTTGCCGCGACCTCCTGGCTGTCTTAGTCGGGTGACCCGTCTGGGTCGCACCCTGCGGATGCGTCCCAGGTCGGTCAGGTGGCGCCAGCGGTCGATGGCGGTGGTGGTGCGTGATCTCATCGGTTCTCCTTTGGTCTTGCGCTTCTCTGAGAGCGCGGGTTGATTGACGCTCAACATCGTGAGAGCGTCCGTCAAGAGCCCGGTAAGGGACCGGTCAGAAGCGGCTTATCCGCCGCAATCCGGCCAGTGCGCCGCATAAGGTGGGGGCTGACGTGCGCATCCTGGTGATCGAAGACGAGCGAACGCTGGCCGGCTTCATCGAGCAGGGCCTTCGAGCCGAGGGCCATGCGGTGACCGTTCAGCACGACGGTGAGAGCGGCGAGGCGGCCGCGTTGACGGGCGACTACGCGCTCGTGCTGCTCGACCTGATGCTCCCGGGCAAGAGTGGCCTGGACGTGCTCGACGCGATCCGCGCAAGGCTCCCCGACCTGCCGGTCATCGTGCTCACCGCCAGGGCGTCGATCGAGCAGAAGGTGCAAGGACTCGACCGGGGGGCGAACGACTACGTCACAAAACCGTTCTCGTTCGACGAGCTGCTCGCCCGGGTCCGGGCCCAGCTGCGTCCGCCCGGCCAGCGCGAAGCCTCGGCGCTGGAGGCAGCCGACATCCACATGGACCTGCGGACGCGTAGGGTGGAGCGCGGAGGGCGCGAGATCGAGCTCACCGCGCGCGAATTTGACGTGCTCGCCTACCTGATGCGCCACCCGGACCAGGTCCTCTCGCGCGAGCAGATCCTCAACGCCGTTTGGGGCTTCGACTTCGACCCGGGAACGAAGGTGCTCGAGGTCTACGTGGGCTATCTGCGGCGCAAGCTGGGCGTATCCGGAAGCACGGACCCGATCGAGACGGTTCGCGGCGTCGGCTACCGGCTGCGCGTGCCACGTGATTAGGCGCCTGTCACCGACCGGCCTCCGCGCCCAGCTCGCGCTCGCGATCGCGGTCGTCACCGCCGTCGGGGTCGGCGCGAGCTTCCTGGCGCTCTACAGCGGCACCACCTCGAGGTTGCGCAGCCAGATCGACTCACAGCTGCGCACGCAGGCGGCCGAGTGGCGCCAGTTCGCGGCGCACGCCGACCTGTCGCCTCCGGCGGCACTCGAACAGACCGCGCGGCGATTCATATCCGCGCAGCGCTACCACGCGGAGTCGCTGATCAACGTCGTCCAGGTCGACGGCGGCCGGACGGTCACCAACAATCCCGAGGTCGTCGCACGCGAGGAGAGCGCCGGGACGGCGCCGGGTTCGGTCGGACTGCTGAAATCTCCAACCGGCATCACAACCGTTTCCGTAGTGGAGGCGGGTGATATGCGAGTGCTCGCGCAGCCGATCCTGCGCGGCGGCCGTCGGCTCGGAACGCTAAGAGTCGCCGACCCGCTCACGCCCATCGCCCAGGCCCAGTCGAGCCTGAAGCGGACGTTCGTGGTCGTGGGCATCCTCACGGTGGTGCTCGCGGCGCTCGCCGGGGTCGGCCTGGCGGCCGTGATCGCGGCGCCGCTGCGGCGGATCACCGCGGTCGCCGCGGCTGCGCGCGAAGGCGACCTGTCGCGGCGCGCGGGCCCGGTCTCGGCGGGCGGCGAGGTTGGCGTGCTGGCCGCGGCGGTCGACGCGATGCTTGACCGCCTCGAGCGTGCATTCAAGCGCCAGCGTGACTTCGTCTCTGACGCGTCGCACGAGCTGCGCACCCCGCTCTCGGTCCTCCGCGCTCAGGTCGAGTTGCTCGATCGCGAGACCGACGAGGCCCGCCGACACGAGTCGACGACGCTGTTGCTGCGCCGCCTCGACGAGCTCGACAGGCTGGTCGGCGACCTGCTAACGCTCGCCAGCGCGGAGGCCGGCGAGCTGATCGAGCGCCGGGCGATCGAGCTCGGCGGCTTCTTCGAAGACCTGCGTCGCGACCTGCCGCTGTTCGGAGAGCGAGACTTGGGGCTCGTCGCTGTGACCGGGACGCTCGACGCCGACCCCGACCGGCTGACGCAGGTGATGCGCAATCTGGTACGCAACGCCGTGGCCCATACGAACCCCGGAGATCGGGTCGAGGTGGTGGCTCACCCCGACGGCGAGCAGCTTCAGATCTCGGTCGCCGACACGGGCAGCGGGATCCCGGCCGATGAGCTCGACCACATCTTCGAGCGCTTTCACCGGGTCGATCGCAGCCGCTCTCGTGACAGCGGCGGGACGGGCCTCGGGCTGGCGATTGCGCGTGCGATCGTGGAAGCCCACGGCGGTCGGATCTGGGCCGAGTCACCGCCGGGCGCCGGCGCGACGTTCCACATCGAGCTGCCCGGCTATCGGCCCCCTTCGCCGCGCCGTCAGGAACCCACCGACTCTGACGCCACCTCCAGCTGATCGAATCGGTGTTCGTGACGCGGCTGATCAGCCAGTTTGCGAACCGGTCGCCTGGCCTGGCCGCGATCTGCGCCGAGGGTACGTACGACCAGCAGGTAGACGATCGGTGCGACTGGCATCAGCACGATCACGCGCAGCCACAGCTTGGATCCGTCGGTACCCGCGCCCAGCGCGTGGGCGACTGACAGCATCCAGACGATCACCGTGGCCCGGTGAAGCTTTCGCCAGCGGCGCGCTCCGATCCGGCGGCGCAGGTAGAAGCTCGGCCCGAGCAGCGCGGCGAGGTATCCCGCGATGATGCCGATGCCGGTGAAGCCAGGTCTGTAGCTGAGCTCGAACGGGATCGTGATCCCGCGCCAACCGGGTTTCAGCCACTGATCGCCGAGCAGCGCGAGCCCGTGCGCCGCGATCGCCGCCAGGGCCGTGAGCGCGAGGTTCTCGTGCAGACGCGCGCTCGTCCGGCGCAGGCTCGGCTGCTTTCAGGGCACCGCCCGCCATCGCCAGCCCGAGCAGGACCGATAGCGAGATCAGCACGATCGCGACGACACCGGAGGCGTCGCTGACGAGCCACCAGAGATATTGCAGCGCTGACGTATGGGTCATCGTGCGAGCAGCGCGTCCATGGGCCGCTCGTCGACTTGCCCCGCGATACAGCCGATCGCCTCCACCTTGCCGCTGTCGTGCACGATCACGCCTCCATGCTCGGCGAGCCAGGCACGCGCCCCCTCCGGCCCCAGGAGCAGCGCCATCTTCGACAGCGTCTCGGCCTCGAGCGCGGTGTCGCCGAGCGCCGTCGCGCCGACCACGCCGCTCCAGACCGGCGTCCCGGTACTTGGGTCGAGTAGGTGATGTGAATAGCTGCCGTCAGGCCGGCGCCAGATCCAGATATTGAGCCCCGAGGTCGCAACACCGCCGCGTGCCACCTTGATCGATCCAATCGGCGTGCGGGTGAGCGGGTGTTCGACGTCGATCTCATACGGAGTGAGCTGCGCGCCGACCCCGCCTACGGCGATATCACCGCCGCAGTCGACTACGAACCGGCTGTAGCCCGCGAGGCGGATCGCGACCGCGTCGGCGCACAGGCCCTTGCCGGTGCCACCCGTGTCGATCATCAATCCCGCCGGGCGTGTGATCGTGCCGGCCTGATCGTCGACGACGATCTGTTCCCACCGGGCGCCGGGATCCGGCCGCGCCGGACGTCTCGGCGGCGCATGCGCGAGGGCATTCTCCAACGAGGCCGGCTCGACGCCGTCGAGCGAGCGGTCGTAGGACTGCGGGAGAGCAGCCGCTCGCCGATCAGCAGCCGCACGTCGCTGCCCATCGCCCTGAACGTGTAGTCGAGTTCTGTGGCCATCGGATCGCCCTTACGAGGTGTAGGTGGTAGGAGCCGCCACGCTCGGTCCCGAGGCTGAGCCGGAGACCGACTGCGAGACCGATGTTCCGCCCGGCCCGGTTCGGCCCTTGATCGTCTCGATGATCCTCGTAGTGATGATCTTTCGCAACATCGGTACCGGCCGCGACGTGGCCGAGCTTGTCACTGGCAGCTGGCTGACGAGCAGTGCGAAGACGGCCAGGAACCCCGCAACGCTGAACAGGAGCACGCTGAGCCGATCCGAGCCGCCACGCCCACGCGGCCGGCCGGACGTCTTGGGCGTGCGCGAGCCGTCCGGGCTGCGCGGCTCGCGGCGGTCACCAGCGTCGGCCGGCTGTGCCACCAGTCTCAGTTCAGTCGCCACCACTATCACCGCCACCGTCGCCGCCACCGTCGCCGCCCTCGCCGCCGCCGTGGCCGCCACTCGAACGCGTGGTGACCGGGCCGCTCGACGGAGCTGAGCTGCCGGTCGAGTGCGAAGCGCTGGTACGAATCGTGACCGGTGCGGCCGACGGAGCCGACCCGCCGGCGGCCACCGACCCGGCGCTGGTCCGTGTGGTAACAGCGGTGCTCCCGCCTGCGGCGACGGCACCGGCGTGGGAGCCGCTTGAACCGGTGCGAACCGCGCTCGTTGCGCCCGAGCTACCTCCTGCGCCGCCCGCGGCGGCGATGCCGTGAGGGACGGAGGCGTGCTTAGGGTGCTGGTGACGGACGATGTGAATCGTCCGGTGGATCACCTGCGTGCGCACGTCGGCCGCGGGGTTTCGCGCCGCGAGCGTCGTGTGCTGCTGCTGCTGCGATCTCAGCGAGAAGCCAGCTAGACCGGCGGCGAGCAGCGCGGCTGCCGCTCCAATGATGCGCGTGTTTCCTTGCCATATGCAAGGCCTCCGAGGTCGGGGTCAGCGGGCACTCTGCCCGTCACCGCGTCATCTCCCGGCCAACCCAGGCAAAGATTTGGCAAAGCAGGTGCCGCTCTTAGGCTCGGCCAGCGATCTCTTTACGCACCGGCCGCCAAGCTGCGGCCATGTCAACTTCATCGAACACGCGAGATGCCAACGGCGACGGGATCGTGATCGCCGGCGGCGGCCTGGCCGGCCAGCGGTGCGCCGAAACGCTGCGGCGATCCGGCTACGAGCGAGAGATCAGGATGGTGTGCTCGGAACCGCGGCGCCCGTACGATCGCCCCCCGCTTTCCAAGGAGCTGCTCGCGGGTGGCGAGCGCGACGACGAGCTGCCGTTTCGCCCCGAGCAGTGGTACGGCGACCAGCAAGTCGACCTGCTGCTCGGTCTGCGCGCCGAACGCCTGGTGGCCACCGAACACCGCATCGAGCTGTCTGACGGAAGTTCGCTGCGCTACGACAAGCTGCTGATCTCCACCGGCGGCAGGCCACGGACGCTCTCGATCCTGTCCGGGTATGACAACGTGTCCGTGCTGCGCTCGCTCGACGACGCTGTGCTGCTGCGCGAGGTGCTGGCCTCGTCGCGCCCACGGCTCGCCGTGATCGGCGCCGGATTCATCGGGCTCGAGGTCGCAGCGACTGCGCGCAAGCTTGGCGTCGATGTGACCCTGATCGAAGCGGCAGCGTGCCCGCTCGAAAGCGTGCTCGGCCAGAAGCTGGGCGGTTGGTTCGCGCAGCTGCACGCGGCCGAAGGGGTCGACGTCCGTACCGGCGTCACCGTCGAGCGCGTCGATGCCAACGGCACCGCACGTGCGCTGAGTCTGTCTGACGGTTCTGCCGTGCCGGTCGATCACGTCGTCGTTGGGACCGGGATCGACCCGGATGTCGCGTGGCTGGCCGACAGCGGGCTCGACGCCACACGTGGCGTCCCGGTGGACCTGCACGGCCGCACGGCGGTCGAGGACGTGTTCGCCGCCGGCGATGCCGCGGCAACGTTTGACGAGAGTTCGCGCCGGCATGTGCCCGGGTCCCATTGGGAGGCCGCCGGACGCCAGGGAGCTCGTGCGGCCCGCGCGATGCTCGGGCTGGATCCGGGCGCCGCGCCGGCCACGAGCTTCTGGACCGATCAGTACGGCCTGCGGATCCAGTACGTGGGCCGGGCGCAGTCCGCCGACTCGGTCCAGATCGACGGCGAGCTCGACAGTCGCGATTTCACGGCCACTTTTTCCCGTGCCGGGCGGGCAGTCGCCGCGCTGCTCATCAATCGGCCTCGTTCCCTACCAGCGGCTCGCAAGTTGATCGAGAAAGGAAGCCCATGGCCTATCTAGTGCAAATCGATGAAGACGCCTGTGCCGCGCATGGAGACTGCGTGGACGTGGCGCCGGAAGTGTTCGAGCTCGATGACGTCGCGCGCGTGCTCGGCACCGGCCCCGACGAGCTACTGCTCGCCGCCGCCGAGGGGTGCCCAAGCGCCGCCATTCGTGTCATCGACCAGCGGACAAACGAGCAGGTCTACCCATAGAATCGGGTAGGCGCCGGGTCGCGGTAGGGACGGGCCTTCGCTTGTGAGGGCTCGGCCCGCCCCCCGCGCAGATCCCAGCGTGCGCTGCTAACGCACTGGGCTCCTGGCTTGGATACGAGCGTCGAATCGCGCGTCAGGCCAGGGATGGATGATCTTGGCCGGCGGGAGCCATCGAGTGGCCAGGCGGTGCATTCGCTCCCAGTTCAGGCGACTGCGCTGGCTGCGGCGCCGAAGCGCCTGATACCAGTGGCGGGTCGCTTGATCGCGGAACGCGTTGACCGCGTGGAGGTTGTCGGGGTCGGGTGGCCGGGGGCATCGCAGCCCCCGGCTCCCACAGATCCCGGCGTGACACTCTCGCGTCACCGGGCTCTTCTCACCAGCCAGTCAGACCGAGCGAACCCACTGCCATTGGGCGAACAGACGGGGCTCTCTTTCGAGTAGCCCGGTCCACCACCGCTTGAACCGCTTGTAGGTCCGCAACCGTCGATACTTCTTCCCAGCCCAGCGCATCAGGCAAGTGTTGACGCGCCGTAGGATGGGATACATCTCCGTCCGGTAGTACCGGCCGTAGTAGTGCATCCACCCAGCGACGATGGGGTTCAGCCATCGCACCAGGTCGTCCAGCGTCAGGTCGGTGCGCCGGTGAATCCGCAACTCGCGGAGCCGGTCGCCTTTGGCTTTGAGCGCCTCGGGACTGATCGCAGGCAAGAACGAGGTGAAACTCACGCCGCGCTTGTTGCGCGCCTCCCGTGGCCGGAAGGCGAACCCGAGGAAGGTGAAACTGGTGTGCTCGTGCTTTCCCCGACGGTTGCTGTCCTTGCAATAGACGACGTGCGTCTTGTCGGGGTGAAGCCGTAGGCCCACATGTTCCATCCGCGTAGCGATCCCGGCAAGCACGACCTCAGCTTGCCGCCTGCTCTTGCAATGCACGACAACATCATCGGCATAGCGCTCAAAGGGACAATCCGGATGATTCCGGGCCATCCATGTATCGAACGCGTGGTGCATGAACAGATTCACCAGGATCGGCGAGACCGCCGACCCTTGCGGAGTTCCCTTGCCCCGCTCGACAAGGATGCCGTCCGGGTACTGAAGCGGGGCAGCCAGCCACCGCTTCACATACAACAGCACCCAGCGGCAGTCGGTGACCGCCTGCACCGCCTTGACGATGAGGTCCCACGGCACTTCGTCGAAGAACTTCTGGACGTCGAGATCGATCGCCCAGTCGTGCTTCCAGCACCGCGCCCGGCATACCTCCACCGCATCCAACTGCGAGCGTCCCGGCCGATAGCCATAGGAGTGATCATGCGCCCTGGCGGGCCCGCCCAGAGCGGATGAAAATGTTTGTGCACCGCTGGCCCGGCCGGCCTGGGCGGGCTGAAATGCGCGACGGCCGCCTTGGTCGACGTCGGTCTAGCTTGGTGCCAGCAGCCCGATTAGGAGTGTGACGCGAGAGTCTCGGGCACCCCGAACTGTTGCCTTGAGCACGAGATTCAGACTCCACAGCATGAGGCTCTCCCGGGCGGTCGTCCTGTCATTCCGACCTCAGGAGGGTTTCTGTGAATCGTTTGATCGAGCGGTGCGCGATGCTCGACATCCACAAGTCCCAGATCACCGCGTGCGTCCGGGTTCCCGACGATGCCGGCGGGCGCCGGCAAGAGATCCGCGAGTTTCAGAGCACGACGTCCGGGCTTCTGTTGCTCGCCGATTGGCTGCGCAGCTGGGCGGTGACGGTCGTCGGGATGGAGTCCACCGGCGTCTATTGGCGGGCGGTGTTCTACCTGCTCGAGGGCGAGTTCGAGTGCCGGCTCTACAACGCTCGCCACTTACGCCACGTCCCCGGACGCAAAAGCGATGTTGAGGATGCCGAGTGGGGCTGTCAGCTGGTCGAGCACGGGCTCGTTCGCGCGAGCTTCGTGCCGCCCCGCCCGCTGCGGGAACTGCGTGACCTGGTTCGCTACCGCAAGGCGAAGATCCAGGAACGCACCCGCGAGGTGCAGCGGGTCGAGAAGACCTTGCAGGACGCCGGAATCAAGCTCTCCTCGGTCGCCAGCGAGGTGCTCGGCGTGTCCGCCCGGCGGATGCTCGACGCGCTGATCTCCGGCACGCATGACCCCGAGATCCTGGCCGAGCTCGCCAAGGGCAGCTTGCGCAAGAAGATCCCCGCGCTCCGAGAAGCGCTTCAGGGGCGCTTCACCGACCACCACGCGCTGCTGATCGGCCAGATGCTCGCGCAGATCGACTTCCTCGATGAGACGATTCAGACGTTGTCTGAGCGGGTCGAGGAGCTGACCGCCCCTTTCTCCCGTGAGCTGGAGCTGCTGGACACGATCCCCGGTGTTGACCGGCGCGCCGCCGAGATGCTGCTCGCCGAGATCGGCCCCAACATGAGCCAGTTCCCGACCGAGCATCAGCTCGCGTCCTGGGCTGGACTGTGCCCCGGCCAGCGCGAGTCCGGCGGCAAAAAGGGCTCGGGCAAGACGAGAAAGGGCTCCAAATGGCTGCGCGGCACGCTGACCGAATCCGCCAAAGCGGTCGTGCGCACCAAAGGCACCTACCTGTCCGCCCGCTACCACCGGATCAAGCGCCGCCGCGGACACGCCAAGGCCACGATCGCGACCGCCCAGGAGATCCTCACCGCCGCCTACCACGTCCTCCAGAGCGGCGTCCCCTACCACGAGCTCGGCGAAGAGTTCTTCTACCGCCGCGACACCGAGCACACCGAACGCTACCGCCGACGGCTCATCAAGCAACTCGAACGCCTCGGCCACCAAGTCACCCTCGAACCCCTACCCGAGGCCACCTGACCGCCCCCGCTACCGACACCCCAAAACGGCCAAGGAGGCTGTCGAACCCCAAGCGCTGCCGCTCCCCCACAGCTATTTTCGATTCAGTCAGGGTGAAACCGCGGTTCCGCCCTCTCCCCCAAATGCATGGCCACGACCGTCTGCGCGACCCTGTCTGCAATAGTAGGGACGGTGGCTTCATACTGCACCTCCTGCAGACCTGGTTTTGGTTTCGGCCGGTAGGTGAACCGAGTTCTGTATACGCTCGCGGCATTGTTGCTCGACCTGCGGCGAGAACGGGATGTAGAGCCGGTCGGCGGCCCCGCGGCGGGCGGTGAGCTTGCCAGTTGAGATCCAGGCGTAGACGACACTGTGCGAGACGCCGAGCCGCTCGGCGAGGTGCGCGACGGTGACCTCGCCATCGTTGAGGAGCTGCTCGGGGCCGGTCAGGATCCGGTAGCGCCAGCGCAGCCATCTGACGGCGCTCTCGTCGAACGGCTTGCCTTTGCCGGTGCGCAGGCCGGCGGCGTTGAGCTGCTCGGCGATCTGCGCGTTGGCGTGGTCGGCGGCTAGGCGCCGGGTGAGGTCGACGGCGGGGGATGGCGTGCGTTGCGCGTCGGCCGGCTTGGGTGGGCGCTGGACGGTGTGTTGCTCGCTGGCGCCCGAGCGCCAGCGGATCCCGACTTGAAGCTCGCGTCCCTCGGGCTGGGAGGTGAGCGTGACGTCTGCGATCAGCGCGCGCAGCAGCCGCTTGCGATCGTGATCTGATGTCGTCTTCGCGGCCCACAGCGCCGGCAGGTCGCGGGCGAGCGCCTCGAGCTGCTCGCGCGAGGGCTCGACTGCGGGCACGACGTGCTCGGCGAGCTCGGCCTCGGCGTCCTTGAGATCGCGGAGCTTCTCCTCCCAGCGGTTCTCCAGGCTGCGGGCGACCAGCCGGTTGTCCGGCTCGCAGGCGTGGAACGCGCGCTCGGCGCGGATCGCCTCATATCGGGCGCGCTCGACGCGCAGCTGGAGCGCTCGGTCAGAGCGCGCGCGGCGGTCGGCGTGCTCGTCGGCGGCGGCCAGCGCGAGCGCGATCTGTTCGGGCTCAAGCGCCTCGAGCAGCCGGCGGGCGATCAGCTCATCGACGACGGTCGCCTTGACCGAGCGGCAGCCGGGCGTGCTGAGGTGGTTGGCGCGCGAGTGGCCGCACTCGTAGTAGCTGCCTTCGCGGCGGTGAAGCGTGGTCATCGACCCTCCGCACGCCCCGCAGCGCACGATCCCCTGGCAGATCGCCTGCCCCTCGCGCGGCGGGCGGGCTCCCTTGCGCGTGTTGTTCTGAGCCAGCCGCTCTTGGTTGGCCAGGAACTCCTGCCAGCTGATGTATCCCTGATGGTGGTCCTGGATCACGACCGCCCACTCCGAGCGCGGCAGCTCGACCATCTTGCTCACGATCGCGCCGTCGGGCCTGACCACGCGGTGATAGCGGTAGCGCCCGAACACGTACGCCCCGGCGTAGCTGGGGTTCCGAAGCACGCCGCGCACGCGCGCGTGCGTCAGCGCTCCCCAGCGAAGCTCGCCCGCCCACGCCCCGCCGTAGGCGCGGCGGGGGAAGCGCCTGCCCTTGAAGACGCCGACCACGCCGTAGGCCGAGCCGGTCTGCCAAAACGCCTTGAACACGTCGGCGATCGCGGCCCTGACCTCCTCGTCGGGGTCGATGATCGTCTGACCGTCGGCGTCGTAGACGAGGCCGACCGGCAGCGGGAAGTGCAGCTCGCCGCGCTCGGCCGCGTGCCGCTTGGCGCCCTGCAAGCGCACGCCCATCATGTGCAGCTCGGCCTGGGCGAGCTGGCCCTTGACCCCCAACACGAGCTGGTCGTTGAAATCCCTGAGGTCGTAGATCCCGTCGGTGTCGATCACGAGCGTGTCGGTCAGCCCACAGTACTCAAGCAGCCGCTGGGTCTCGGCGCTCGAGCGCGCCAGCCGCGAGACCTCAAGACCGAAGATCGCGCCGACCTCCCCCAGGCACACGCGCGCGACCAGCTCCTTGAACCCCCCGCGCGCCTGGCTGTCTGAGAACCGGCCCGAGACGCCCAGATCGCCGTCGACGGCGATCACCCGCTCCGGCGCCCAGCCGAGCCGGACCGCCTCCTCCGAGAGCCCGTACTGACGCTCGGTCGAGCGGAAGTTCTCGCGCAGCTGCCTCGGCGAGGACTGCCGCAGGTAGATCGCCGCCAGGCGCTCCAGGTGCGAGCTCGTGATCTTCTGCCGCGAG
This sequence comes from uncultured Solirubrobacterales bacterium, assembly GCA_963836065.1. Taxonomy (GTDB): domain Bacteria; phylum Actinomycetota; class Thermoleophilia; order Solirubrobacterales; family Solirubrobacteraceae; genus Palsa-465. The sequence goes on along the minus strand of CAWIII010000001.1, from coordinate 66,317 downwards.
TTCAGCATCGGCTCCCGCCCCCCAGCGCGGCGCCGAGCATGTTCGCCACCGCCACTGTCGCCTCGGCGCCGATGCCCGCCACCGCCGATCACCGCAGCGCCCGCCGCCTGAGCAGCTCGAGATTGACCCGCGAGATCTCCAACATCAACGCCTCGCCCTGGCGCGTCGCCTCGACCTGCTCTGATGTGATCGCGGCGAGCGCCTGGGGCACGTACACCGTTCGGCTGCGCCCGTCGCCGTACACGGTCAGGTACGCGTAGGGGCCATGCAGCTCGCCCGACCGGCAGCGACAGTTCTCGCTCGAGCAACGCCGCAGGTCGTGATGAAGCGCGCCGCGCAGCGTCAACGCCGGATCGTGAACGCCCGACGCCAGCCGCCGCCGGAGCGCGAACAGCTGCCGCTCGCTCAACTCTGAGAGCTTGGTGCCCGTGCTCATCCTCACCCCTTGTGTCCGATTCGACGTGTATCCGATTCGAGACCAGGCTGACGAGTCCTTCCCCTGACGCTCATCGGATCCTCGCCCCGGCGAGCTTGTGCACGTCGGCGTTCCGCGCGTCGTCCGCACTGAAGCCGGCGGCGCACAGCACCTCGGTCAGCTGCTGGGAGAGCTCGCCGACGTCGACCGCCAGCTGGCGGCGCTCCTCGCACGCCGACTGGTACCCACAAAAGGAACGATCGATCGCCGAGTGGATCTGCTGCAGCGCCCCGAGCACTGCGGTGTCGGTATCCGGTCCGACGGCGCTGCGCGCGTCGCTCATCAGCTTGGCGATCTGGCTCTGACCGGCTGGCGCGGCCCCGTCGTAGACCAGCCCGAACGCGTCCGGCGCCAGCCCCGACCAGAGCCGCTCGTTGGCGTCGCGCAGGCGGCTCTGCGCGTCGTTCAGCCGCCCCACAATCTCGATGTCGCGCTCGAACAACGCCGACAGCCGGGCGGCCAGCTCACGTGCTCGCGCCGGAACGGCGAGCTCATCAGACAGGCTCGCGGCGATCATCGCGCCACCCCCTGCTCGCCGGTGAGCTCGGCGACCAACGCGACGAGCGCCGCCAGAACCTCGATGCTCAGCGGCCGCTCAGCCGGCCCCGCGCCACGATCGGTCGCATCCTCCGGAAGCGACACGCTGCCCAAAGGACCGCCCTCGCACACGTAGATGCGAGTGGCACCGATGCGACGCACGAACAGCACCTGAAGGCGCTCGCCGCACAGCAGATGAAACGGATGCGTGACCACCAGCGAACCCAAAGACCGCCTGCACGACCTTGTGGTATGCGATGACCGTCGGCACACCTAGCAAACGGACCCCGCCGCCATGCGGCTTTGGGACCTCGACCGCCCTGACCGGAGGTGGAAAGTAAGAACCAGAGCTCATCCTGTTCCAGATCTTGTACAGGTTGTCCTTCAGATCGGCTTCGAACTCGTCCAGGTCCTGCCCATCCACACCGGGGGCGCCCTTGTTCGCCTTGACCTGCCGCCACGCCTCCCACACCATCAGCTTGGGAATCAGGAACGGCTTGTCTTCGGGCTTTGGCATGTCTACTCGCTTCCTCCCAGGACCCAAGGGCCCCGGTTGATCGAAACAACATTCCTGGTGAGCCGGCCCCTTCGCTCCACCCCCACCCCAGCAAGCAGGGACTTCACAGCTAATACGAGCCGGTCCGCCAGCGAGCGCCGCATCGGTACTCAGTGCCTACGGTTTCTGCCTCGGCACGCTCCCTCCAGCGACCTTTAGGGCCTGCGACCCCGATCGTCATATCGACGCTCGCCTTCTCACCTTCCGTGCAAGAGCCGCAGACCAGGATCACGCCGCCTCTACGCCGGACACCGCCTGGCCAGGAACGCGGGCACCCGCCAAGCTCATCCCGAGGATGCAGTGGCTCCCCGGTTTCGATGCCGTCTGTCTACTATTTCGACGCCTCAACGACGACACCCGACCCGAGCATCCGCCCGAACCAGGCGCTTCTGGAACGTCTTCCTGGTCCCCACCTGACCGGGTCAAGCCCAGCCTTTTCCCTGGACGCTCACCACGACAGTCTTTAGCTAACGCAGCTCCAAGGCGGTTTGGCGCCTACCCCCGCAGGGCCGACGCCGGAGGGCCGAAAGCCTCCATCTCTTGCACAGCACCGCTTTCTAGAGCACCTACATGGATCCTCCTTCAGCGTTCGTGACACACCACGGCGTAGTAGTTGAGGTGTCCTCGAACCACCTGGCCGAGCCACAGCCCTTGCTCGGGGATCGGCAGGTGCATGCGCCGCCGCACTTCAGCATTGAGCTTGTGCAGCTTTGCGCGCAACCGCTTCGCGTCGGTGATGCGCTTGAGCATGAACCGCCCCTGCCTGGTCTTCTCACAGATGTGTGTGAATCCCAGGAACTGGAACGTCTCAGGCTTCCCGACGCCACGCGCCGCTCGTCGCTCGGCGGCGAACCTGCCGAACTCGATCAGCCGCGTCTTTTCAGGTGCCAGTTCCAGGCTGAACCTCGCGAGCCTGCCGCGAAGCTCCTTCAGGAACCGGCGCGCATCTACCTCGTGGTGAAAGCCGACAATGTAATCGTCGGCGAAGCGCACGATGATCATCTCACCATGCGCGTGTCGCCGCCGCCACTGGTCGGCCCACAGGTCGAACACGTAGTGGAGGTAGACGTTTGCGAGCAGCGGTGAGACCGATGCTCCTTGCGCCGTTCCCTCCGGCGTCTCCGACCACTCCCCGTCTTCGATCACTCCCGCCTTCAGCCACTTACGGATCAGGCGCAAAACGCGCTTGTCCGCGATCCGGTGCTCGAGGAACGTCAGCATCCACTCGTGGTCGATGGCGTCATAGAACCCACGAATGTCAGCGTCGAGCACCCAGTTCACCCTCTTCCGCTGGATCCCGGCCGCGAGCGAGTCCAACGCGTGATGCGGTGAGCGCCCGGCCCGAAACCCGTAGGAGAACCCCAGGAAGTCCTCCTCGTAGATGCTGTTGAGCACCTCGACGACGGCGCGCTGAAGGAGCTTGTCCTCCAAGGCGGCAACTCCTAATGGTCGCTGCCGCCCGTCCGCCTTCGGGATGTACACCCTACGAGAAGGTCTCGCCCGGTACGCGCCCCTGTGGACCCGCGCGTGCAGATCCCGAAGGTTGGCTTCGAGATCCTCTGCGTAGTCCTGCCACGTCACCCCGTCCACCCCGGTCGCGGCCTTCGGGTTCAACGCCCAGAACGCCTCTCGCAGGCGGTCGATGTCGACGTGATGCAAGAGCGCGGTGAACCGCGCATCCTTGTCCTGCTTTGCGACTCGGCGCACGCGATCCAGCGCACTTGGCACGCTCACGCCGGCACTGCGTCCGGGGCGTGGTTTGCTGCTCGCGTTCTCCTTACCCAGGCCTCTTTCCTCCCCCGCCTCCGCCGCCGGCACACCGGCATTGTTCGGCAGGTTCGCAGGTACTACAGGCCTGTCCGACTGCCCACGCTCGTGCATCTCGGGATTACGGCCTTAGCCTTCCCCGAGCGGCCCGCCCCGCCATCATCACGACGGCGGGCGACCGTGGGCTCTCCCGGGTCTCGCACATGGAGATTCGGTGCGTCCTCAGGTTCTTCGACAGCGCGGGGTCCGCTGGCCGCTCGCGATAACGCTGCCAACGACATCGCCTTCCGCCTATAAGCACGACGTCAGCACCCCGGATTCCTGATTTCGCTGCTCAATAGCCCGGCCCACACCTACCCCTGTCCAACGCTTCGCTGCGCCCTCGCGGGTCGCCAACGGTCGCGGTAGGGACGGGCCTTCGCCGTTGTGGGGTTCGGCCCGCCCCCCGCACAGATCCCAGCGTGCGGGATTACCGCACTGGGCTCCTGCCTCGGGTACGAGCGTGGAATCGCTGCTCAGGCCAAGGGTGCAGGATCTCGGGCTGAGGTAGCCATCGGTCAGCGAGGCGCGACATCCGCTCCCAGGTCACCGTCGTGCGCTGGCTGCGACGCCGAAGCGCCACGAACCAGTACCTGATCGCCTGCTCGCGGAAGGCGTGAAGCGCCCCGATGTTGTCGGGGTGACGGCGGCCATGGGAATCTCCCCGTAGGCGGCCATCGAAACTCCCCACTGATGGCCATCGGATCTCCCCATGGGTGGCCATCGGATCTCCCCACGACGAGCGTTCTGTCCTGAGCGGCCTGTAGCTCCCGGCGCTTCGTCATCGAGGCGCGTCGAGGAGGCGGGCTTGAAGAAAGCAGAGGAAGTCATGGAGATTCTGGAGGCGTTCGATCTGGCTGGTTCGCTGCGGGGAGCGGCGGAGTTGTGCGGGTGTGATCACAAGACGGTCGCGCATTGGGTAGCGGTCCGGGACGCTGCTGGTGGCGGGCTGCCGGTGTCGGTCAGGCCGCGGCCGATGGTCGACCGGTTCGCGGCGAAGATCGAGGAGTTGGTCGATCGTTCGCGCGGGAAGATCCGGGCGGATAAGGCGCACGAGACGCTGGTCGCGATGGGCTATATGGGGTCGGAGCGAACGACGCGTCGGGCGGTCGCGGACGCGAAGCGCCGCTGGCGGCAGGGGAATGGGCGTCGGTACCGGCCGTGGATCCCGGAGCCGGGGCTGTGGATGCAGTGGGACTATGGCGACGGGCCCGAGGTTGGCGGCCGCTCGACGGTGTTGTTCTGCGCGTGGTTGGCGTGGTCGCGCTTCCGGGTCGTGTTGCCGTTGTGGGACAAGACGATGCCGAGCGTCGTGATGGCGCTTGATCGGACGCTGAGACGGTTCGCGTCCGCGCCGACGTACGCGTTGACCGATAACGAGAAGACCGTGAGCGTGGATCAGGTGTGCGGGATCGCGGTCCGCAACCCGCAGATCGTGTCGGTGGGTCGCCATTACGGGTTGACGGTCGCGACCTGCGTGCCGGCGGATCCTGAGAGCAAGGGCGGGTCAGAAGCGACGGTCAGGATCGCCACGGCGGATCTGGTCCCGACCGACCATAACCTCCGCTCGGCGTATCGGGATTTCGCCGAGCTGGAGTCCGAGTGCGAGCGGTTCTGCGAGCGGGTGAACGCGCGCGAGCACCGGATCACGCGCCGGGCGCCGGTGGTGATGCTCGCCGAGGAGCGCGAGCGGATGCACCCGTTGCCGAAGGTGGCGCACACGGTGTGCTTCGGGCAGACGCGGAAGGTCGACCGGCAGTCGACGATCAGTGTCGGCAGCGCGATCTACTCAGTCCCGAGCTCGCTGGTGGAGGAGCGGGTGTGGGCCAGGGCGCATGGGTCGGAGTTGATCGTGGTGCATGTCGACTCGCCGGAGGGGCCGCGTGAGGTCGCCCGGCACGAGTTGACGACGCCGGGCCGGCCGAGCATCAAGGATGAGCACTATCCGCCCCGCCCGGCGGGCGCGCTGGAGCGTCGCCCACGGGCCCGTTCGCGGGAGGAGGCGGCGTTCTTGGCGCTCGGACCGGGCGGCGAGCAGTGGCTGATCAAGGCGGCCGCGGCGGGCGCGACGCGGGTCAGACGGAAGATGGCTGAGGCGGTCGACCTCGCCAAGCTCCACGGCGCCGAGCAGGTCGAGCATGCGCTGAAGGTATGCGCTGAGGCGGGCCGCTTCAGCGACGGTGACCTGGCCGCGATCCTCGCGCATCAGCGGGCGGGGACGGTGATCCCGTTCCCCGCCCGCGCGTCGGAGGACTCCTCGTTGCAGCGCTCGACTCGCAGCTGGGAGGGGTTCGGGCGATGAGCGGCTATCGATGCGAGGCGGAGGCGTTCGCGGGCCCGGCACGCGAACGGCTGCTCTACGGAGCCCGGCAGCTGTTGGTGCGCGTGCGGCTTCACGACGGGCCGGGCGCCGTCGATGATCACGGCCGGCCGACCAACCTGCCGGACGCGTATACCGATCTGCGGCCCGAGCAGGCGCGCCAGCTCGCGCTGGCGTTGCTGCAGGCGGCCGAGGACGCCGAGCGGCAAACGCTCCAAGCGAACTGGTGGAAGCAGGAGGCCGCGCGATGAGCGATTACCGCGACAGCGTCCACTGCCGGATCGATCCCGAGCAGGTCTGGCAACCAGACGGCGGGCGGCCGGTGCAGGAGATCAGCGTGATCATGACCGACGATCACCGCTTCGACTGCCGGCGGGAGCGCTGCTGGTTGCCGCCGGCGATCTGCACGCTCACACCCAATGAGGCGCGCGAGTTCGCGTCAGAGCTGCTGGAGTTCGCCGCGCAGGCGGATCGGATCGGAGCACGGCTATGACCGTCAAGCTACCAGCCCCGCCGCCGCTGCCCGACGAGCTCGACCGGCTGCTCAGACGACTGCGGCTGCCATACGTTCGGCGGGCGGCGGCGGACGTGCTCGCGACCGCCAACTCACAACGCTGGGAACACGCCGAAGTCCTCAGGGTGCTGCTCGCCGAGGAGGCAGCCGGCCGCGACCACGCCACGATCACTACCCGCAGGCGCGCTTCCGGGCTGCCCGCCGGCAAGACGTTCGATGCGTGGGAACCCCAGGCGTCGGCGATCCCGAAACCCACCCAGCAAGCGCTGCGCACGCTCGAATGGATCGACCGCGCGGAGGTGCTATGCGTTTGCGGGCCCAGCGGCACCGGCAAGAGCCACTTCGTCGAGGCGCTCGGGCATTTGGCGATCGACAAGGGCAAGACCGTCGCGTGGCACACGCTCGAGACGCTCGCGGTCCTGTTCCGCCGCCACCGCGCCGATGACAGCGTCAGCAAAGCGATCAGCAAGCTGATCCGCGCCGATCTGATCATCGTCGATGACGTCGGGCTGTTGCCGGTCTCGGCCGACGCGGCCGAGGCGCTGTTCCGAGTCGTTGACGCCGCCTATGAGAAACGATCGCTCGCGATCTCGTCGAACATTCACCCTTCCGGGTTTGACGAGCTGATGCCCAAGACGCTCGCGACCGCGACGGTCGAGCGGCTGCTGCATCACGCGCACGTGCTGATCACCGACGGCACCGACAGCTACCGACTCGCCCAGGCGACCGCCGGCAAGGGGGTGAGGCCCCTGACCTGAGACGGACTTTAAGCGACCATCGCCGCGGCGCCTCGCCCTCCCGGCTCGGCCCCCGCGACGACGGTCGCTCTCCCACCCGGTCGTGGGGAGAACTCATGGCCACCAGCGGGGAGAAAAGATGGCCGCCGGTGGGGAGAACCGATGGCCGTACTTGGGGAGAAACCGATGGCCATTGACATCGGGGTCGGGTGGCCGGGGGCATCGCAGCCCCCGGCTCCCACAGATCCCGGCGTGACACTCTCGCGTCACCGGGCTCTTCTCACCAGCCAGTCAGACCGAGCGAACCCACTGCCATTGGGCGAACAGACGGGGCTCTCTTCCGAGTAGCCCGGTCCACCACCGCTTGAACCGCTTGTAGGTCCGCAACCGTCGATACTTCTTCCCAGCCCAGCGCATCAGGCAAGTGTTGACGCGCCGTAGGATGGGATACATCTCCGTCCGGTAGTACCGGCCGTAGTAGTGCATCCACCCAGCGACGATGGGGTTCAGCCATCGCACCAGGTCGTCCAGCGTCAGGTCGGTGCGCCGGTGAATCCGCAACTCGCGGAGCCGGTCGCCTTTGGCTTTGAGCGCCTCGGGACTGATCGCAGGCAAGAACGAGGTGAAACTCACGCCGCGCTTGTTGCGCGCCTCCCGTGGCCGGAAGGCGAACCCGAGGAAGGTGAAACTGGTGTGCTCGTGCTTTCCCCGACGGTTGCTGTCCTTGCAATAGACGACGTGCGTCTTGTCGGGGTGAAGCCGTAGGCCCACATGTTCCATCCGCGTAGCGATCCCGGCAAGCACGACCTCAGCTTGCCGCCTGCTCTTGCAATGCACGACAACATCATCGGCATAGCGCTCAAAGGGACAATCCGGATGATTCCGGGCCATCCATGTATCGAACGCGTGGTGCATGAACAGATTCACCAGGATCGGCGAGACCGCCGACCCTTGCGGAGTTCCCTTGCCCCGCTCGACAAGGATGCCGTCCGGGTACTGAAGCGGGGCAGCCAGCCACCGCTTCACATACAACAGCACCCAGCGGCAGTCGGTGACCGCCTGCACCGCCTTGACGATGAGGTCCCACGGCACTTCGTCGAAGAACTTCTGGACGTCGAGATCGATCGCCCAGTCGTGCTTCCAGCACCGCGCCCGGCATACCTCCACCGCATCCAACTGCGAGCGTCCCGGCCGATAGCCATAGGAGTCAGGGTGAAACCGCGGTTCCGCCCTCTCCCCCAAACGCATGGCCACGACCGTCTGCGCGACCCTGTCTGCAATAGTCGGCACACCTAGCAAACGGACCCCGCCGCCATGCGGCTTTGGGACCTCGACCGCCCTGACCGGAGGTGGAAAGTAAGAACCAGAGCTCATCCTGTTCCAGATCTTGTACAGGTTGTCCTTCAGATCGGCTTCGAACTCGTCCAGGTCCTGCCCATCCACACCGGGGGCGCCCTTGTTCGCCTTGACCTGCCGCCACGCCTCCCACACCATCAGCTTGGGAATCAGGAACGGCTTGTCTTCGGGCTTTGGCATGTCTTCTCGCTTCCTCCCAGGACCCAAGGGCCCCGGTTGATCGAAACAACATTCCTGGTGAGCCGGCCCCTTCGCTCCACCCCCACCCCAGCAAGCAGGGACTTCACAGCTAATACGAGCCGGTCCGCCAGCGAGCGCCGCATCGGTACTCAGTGCCTACGGTTTCTGCCTCGGCACGCTCCCTCCAGCGACCTTTAGGGCCTGCGACCCCGATCGTCATATCGACGCTCGCCTTCTCACGTTCCGTGCAAGAGCCGCAGACCAGGATCACGCCGCCTCTACGCCGGACACCGCCTGGCCAGGAACGCGGGCACCCGCCAAGCTCATCCCGAGGATGCAGTGGCTCCCCGGTTTCGATGCCGTCTGTCTACTATTTCGACGCCTCAACGACGACACCCGACCCGAGCATCCGCCCGAACCAGGCGCTTCTGGAACGTCTTCCTGGTCCCCACCTGACCGGGTCAAGCCCAGCCTTTTCCCTGGACGCTCACCACGACAGTCTTTAGCTAACGCAGCTCCAAGGCGGTTTGGCGCCTACCCCCGCAGGGCCGACGCCGGAGGGCCGAAAGCCTCCATCTCTTGCACAGCACCGCTTTCTAGAGTACCTACATGGATCCTCCTTCAGCGTTCGTGACACACCACCGCGTAGTACTGGTAGTGCCCTTGCAGGGCGCTGGCCAGCCAGCGCCCTTGCTCATCAACGGGCAGATGCTGGCGCCGCTCGATCTTGCCCCGCAGGGCAGCGAGCTTGGCCGGTATCCGCTTCGAGTCGGTGATCCGCTTGAGCTGGAAACGCCCGCTCCTGGCCTTCCCGCAGATATGCGTGAAGCCAAGAAAACGGAACGTCTCCGGCTTGCCGAGCCCGCGCGCCTGGCGATCCCGGGCGGCGAACCGTCCGAACTCGATCAACCGCGTCTTCTCGGCCGCCAGCTCCAGGTTGAACTTCGCAAGCCTTCTGCGAAGGTCAGCGTGAAACCGCTCTGCGTCCTCCCGATACTCGAACCCCACCACGGCGTCGTCGGCGAAACGCACGATCACGACCTGACCGCGCGCGTGCCGGCGTCTCCACTGGTGGGCCCAGAGGTCGAAAACGTAGTGCGCGTAGACGTTGGCAAGCAGCGGAGAAACCGAAGCCCCTTGCGGAACGCCTTCGTCGAACGCCGTCCACGACCCGTCCTCGATGACCCCCGCGGCCATCCACTTCTGGATCAGCCGCAGGACCCTCTTATCCGCGATCCGGTGCTCAACAAACTGCTCCAGCCATCGATGGTCAAGGCGGGAGAAGTAGTCCCGGAAATCCAGGTCGAGCACCCAGCTCACCTTCCTCTTGATCCCGACCGCGAGCGCATCCAACGCGTGCTGCGGGCTGCGCCCGGGCCGAAACCCGTAGGAGAAACCGAGGAAGTCCGCCTCATACACGGCGTTCAACACCTCGACCACCGCCCGCTGCAGGACCTTGTCCTCCAACGCGCTGATCCCGAGCGGCCGCAGCCGCCCGTTCGCCTTCGGTATGTACGCCCTGCGAGACGGCCTCGCCCGGTAAACGCCCCTGTGGACACGGGCATGAAGATCGCGAAGGTTCGCTTCGACTCGACTTTTGCACTTTTGAGGGGGAGGGGGGCACGGGCGCGCGGGGCGTGGGTCGGTAGGCGCGGTGGGGTGAGCGGTCGGGGCTGTTGAGCGGTCGGCCGCGCGAGGACGCAGAAGGAGCATCGGCGGCTTCCCCGAAGCGGTGGTTGTTCGATGACCATTTCCGCGGTCGGGTGGGAGGCCCGTCGCGGCTGCCCATGGGGGTTGCCGCCGATGCTCTGCGTCCCATCTTCGCTGAATGAGCTTCTGCTCCTGTTCGCGCCGTGTTTCTCTCGCCCCACGTTCCAGACCTTCTGCGCGCTGGTTGTGGGCCAGATTTCGCAGACCGGGTTGCGTACGGTCACAGGGATGCTGGTCGGCTGTCGGCTCTCGGCGGTCTGGCATCACTGCCGCGCGCACCGGTTCTTCAGTCTCTCGGACTGGTCTGCTGATGAGCTCGGGCTGCGCCTCGCGGAGCTGATCGCCGAGCGGCTGACAGCGCCCGGCGCGCCGCTGCTGGTGGCGGTCGACGACACGTTGCTGCATCGTCTGGGGCGCAAGATCCACGCCTGCTTCTGGCATCACGACGCGACCGCCAACTCCGACAAGGCGGCGGTCGCGTGGGGCAACAACTGGGTCGTGGTCGGGATCGTGGTGCGCTTGGCGTTCCTCGAGCGATCGGTCTGCCTGCCGATCCTGTTCCGCTGCTGGCAGCCCAGGCGCAAACAGTTCGCCAAGAAGGACAAGCGCGATCCTGAGCGGCCCGGAAAGCCCGAGCTGGCAAGGGAAATGCTCGACCTGCTCGCCGCCCGCCTGCCGGATCGCAGGATCGACATCGTCGGTGACGCCGCGTACGCAACCGAGGCCTGGCGGGGTCTGCCCGGCCGGGTCACGATCACCTCCCGCCTGCGCTCCAACGGCGCGATCTACGATCGCAAACCGCCGCGCTCCGGCAAGCAGGGCCGGCCCCGCAAGTGGGGCAAACGACTCCCCACGCTTGCCAAGCTCGCGACCGACCCTGCCACCGAGTGGGTCGAGCAGGCCGTGCGACGCTACGGCAAGACCGAAACGCTCAAGCTCGCCATCATCGACTGCCTGTGGGGGCCGCTCGGCCCCGACACCCCCGCGCGCGTGATCCTCGTCAAAGACGAGCGCAAGCCCTCCGGCTACCAGCTCGCGCTGATCACCACCGACCTTGACGCCAGTGCCGCCGAGATCGTCGAGCGCTACGCAGACCGCTGGCCGATCGAAGTCGCCTTCGAAGACGGCAAAGAACTGTTCGGCGTCGGCGATGCGCGCAACCGCGCCAAGAAAGCCGTCGAGCGGACCGTCCCCTTCCAGTTCCTCGCGATGACGCTGACGATCATCTGGTACGCGGTCTGCGGGCATCACCCAGACGTCGTCGAAGAGCACCGCCAACGCGCTCCCTGGTACCTCACCAAGACCGCCCCATCGTTCGCCGACATGCTCGCCAAGCTCCGCCGCGTGATCATCGCCACCCAATATCACCCGGGACAGGGTCGAACCCCCACACCACGGGAAATCATGCACGTCCAGCAAGCATGGGCCGCAGCTGGCCTATGAACTGCGAAAGTCGAGCTTCGAGATCTTCCCCGTAATCCTCCCACGTCACCCCGTCCACCCCCGGCGCGGCCTTGGGCTCAAGCGCCCAATACGCCGCCCGCAGGCGATCGACATCGACGTGATGCAGGAGCGCGGTGAACCGCGCCTCCTTGTCCGTTGCTGCCACTCGGCGCACACGATCCAGCGCACTGAGCGCGCTCTCCCCGGCACTGAGTCCGAGACGCGTTTTGCTGGCCGTGTTCCCCTTGGCCGGTCCGCTTCCCTCCACCACCTCCGCCGCTCCGCCCTGAGCGTTGTTCGGCAGCTTCCCAGGTACTACCAGACCGTCCGACTTCTCACGATCGTCCATCACAGGATTACGGCCTCGGCCTTCCCCGCACGACCCGCCCTACCATCACCACAAGCGAGTGATCGTGAGATCTCCCGGTTCTCAACATGAAGAGATCACGCGCATGCTCAGGGTCTCCGACGGTCCGCTGACGGCTCGCCAAAACGCCACCAGCGATGTTGCCTTCCGCGTACCATGACCGCGTCGGCACCCCGAACGAGCCCCATTTCGAGGCTGAATAGCCCGGCCTGCGCGCACCCCAAACCAACGCTTCGCTGCGCCCTCGCGGGTCGCCAACGCATGATCGGGGACGTCGTGATTGGCTAGATCTTCAACGTAGGACTCTTTCATTCCCTTCTCCATGCCGGTTGTCCGGCGCTTTCCATGACTCGGGGCCGCCGTGGATAGCTACTCCTTCGACGTAGAGCGTTCTCATCTCCTTCTCCATGCCGGCTTATCCCGGCGCTTTCGCTCACCCCGGCGCCCCCCACACCACCGGACGTGCGGGTCCGCATCCGGCGGTTCGCTCGGCATCCCGGAAGCGACGGTAGGGATCGGCGAATCCCTTCAGGCCTTGCTTGGCCCAGTAGGCGTTGGGCAGAGCGCGGGAGAGGATTGGGGAGCCTGAGACGCGCCAGTAGCCCTTGCGCGAGTAGGACCACTCAGTGGCCTCGCGCGCGCGGATTCCCAACGCGATCAGTCTGCGCCGCTTGGTTTTGGGGCGCTTCCATTCCTTCCTCGGGTTTCGCATTTTTGAGGGGGCTGAGCAGGGGGCTGTCGGCGTCGCCGGTGGGGTGGCTGCTGGGTTGATGGCCTGAGTAGTGGGGCGCGGAGTGGAAGGAGCATCGGTGGCTTCCGCGAAGCGGTGGGTGTCAAGTCCGTTTCCGCGACTGGGTGGGAGGCCCGTTCGCGGCTGCCCACGGAGGTTCGCCGCCGATGCTCTGCCTGCCCTCTTCGCTGAACGAGCTGCTGCTCCTGTTCGCGACATGTTTCTCCCGTCCCACCTACCGGACGTTCTGCGCGCTGGTGGTCGGTCAGATCTCCCAGACCCGGGTGCGGTGCGTGACCGGGATGCTGATCGGCGCGCGGCTGTCCGGGTCTGGCATCACGCGCGTGCGCACCGGTTCTTCAGTCACGCCCGCTGGTGCGCCGATGAGCTTGGGCTCAAGGTGGCCGAGGTGATCGTCTCGCGTCTGCTCTCGCCCGATCAACCGCTTGTTGTCCCGATCGACGACACGTTGACCAAGCGCCGAGGACGGAAGGTGTTCGGCTGCTTCTGGCATCACGACGCGACCGCCAACAGCAGCAAGGGATCGCTCGCGTGGGGCACCAACTGGGTCACCGCCGGGATCAACGTCAAGCTGCCGTTCCTTGAGCGGACCGTCTGCTTGCTGGTGCTCTTCCGGCTCTGGCGCCCGCGGCGCAAGGAGATCCCCAAGCACAAGCCCGACCCCGAGCGACCCTCGAAACCCAGGCTGGCAAGGGAGATCCTGTACCTGCTCGCCGCGCGGTTCAAAGACCGGATGATCCATATCGTCGGCGACGCCGCCTACGCCTCGGGCGCGTTCGCCGGCCTGCCTGAGAACGTCACGATCACTTCCCGGCTGCGTGCCGACGCCGCGCTGAACCAGCTGCCGCCACCCCGCCCGCCGAAGGGGCTGGTTTGCGTCTGATCTTGCGATAGAGCTGCCCCTGTTTTTCATGCCAATCCTGGGAGGCTGTCCGGGCCCCGACTCAGGAGGACGTGATGATGGAGAACGGCAAGCCGCGCAAGCGCCGGCAGCTGTCGCCGGAGGAGAAGTGGGAGGTGTTCCTCGAGGTCTGCTCGCAGCAGCTCTCGCAGGCGGACGCAGCTCGGAAGTGGGGCGTCGACGTGTCGACGGTGATTCGGATCAGGCAGTTGGCGAAGGACGCGGCGCTGGCCGCGTTTGCGGCCGCCAAGCCGGGCAGGTTGCCCTCTCCGGAGCAGGTCGAGTTGGAGGCCGCGTTGGCGGAGAACGATCGGCTCTCGGAGGCGCTCAAGGAGCTGGCGGTCGAGTTGAGCTTGCACCGGGGAAGGCAACGCTCGGGCTTTTCGGCCCGGTCCCGCGGCGCGTGAGCGCGCAGACCAAGCTCGAGCTGATGGGGCTGATCGATGGCGCGGTGTCGGCGGGGTGGGCGCACGCGCGTGCGTGCCGGGTGCTTGAGATCGAGGATGTGCGCATGCATCGCTGGCGCGCCCGGCTCGCCGAGACGGGCTCGTTGGAGGACCGTCCGCCGGTCGGCAACCGGGTGCACCGGATCCTTGACTGGGAGGAGCAGGCGATCCTCGATCTGATCGAGGAGTGGGGCGTGGTGGATCGTTCGCATCGCAAGCTCGCGCATCGCGGCTCGTATGTCGGCACTGTGTTCGTGTCGCCCTCGACGCTGCTGCGCGTGGCGCTGAAGAACAAGGTCACGCTGCCGGGCGAGCCGATCCGCCCACGACCGCCAAAGCCCGCATTTCCCGAGATCTGCTGGGAAAAGAACCGGATCTGGATCTGGGACGCGACCCACTTCACGCGGTGCAAGCGGGTCGCGTACGCGATCGTCGACGTCGTCACCAGATACTGGATCGGCTACCTGCTCACGACCGAGCAGACGCACACGCAGGTGCAGCTGCTGTTCGCCCGGGCGCTCGAGGACCAGGGGCTGCTCGGACCGGACGGGCTGCCGCCCGACCACGCCCCTGAGGATCCGCCGATCCTGGTGGCGTGGTCGGACAACGGGTCGGAGATGAAAGCGATCGACACTCGCCAGTTCATGGCGCTGATGGCGATCGCCCAGCACCACGGCCGGCCCGGCACCCCGACCGACCAGGCGCACGTCGAGTCGTTCTTCAGCCACCTGAAGGGCGACTGGCCGACCCTGACCAGCATCACCGACCCGGCCGCGCTCGACACAGAGCTCGCCCGGATCCGCGGCCAGTACACCACGGTCCGCTTGCACGCCTCGATCGGCTACGTCACCCCCGACGACGAGCACCACGGCCGCGGCCCCGCGATCCGCCGCGCCCGCATCGCCGGGCTCAAGCGAGCGCACGCCCAGCGCATCAACGAGAATCGGAGGCGATCGAAATGACCGCGACCGAGACCATCCTCGCCAGCCGCCCGCTCCTGCTTCTGCGGGACGGAGGCTCGCTGCGCGAGGGGATCGCCCGCCGGCACGGACGTCGGTGGAACTGGGCACGGACGACGCCCCGAACCACACCCACCAACACGGCCCACAAACACCCTCAGGCTTGGTGTGAAAAAGTCGGCCGCTCTATCAAAGGTTCAGATACACCGCAGGGCAGCGCAAGCAAGGCCGCCCGCCGAAGAAAGGCGCCAGGCTGCCCAAGCTCTCCCAGATCGCGACCGACCCCACCACCCAATCGGTCAAGACGACCGTCCGTCGCTACGTGACGTGTGTCTGAGTCTTTTTCCGAAATCTGGGCGTGTAATTCGCAGCCAGTTCCGGGGGTCGTCATGGGGTAGTGGATTGATGGTAGTGCAGGGTTCGTGGCGTGGTTAGCTACGCCGGCGCGGCCGGTCAAGGCCACCGCTGCGCGGCCGGCTGCGCTGGGCCCTGTCGGGCTGGCCTTGACAGTTTGCGCCAGCTTCGTTGATGGGCTGGTGAGGTCGGCAGCAGAGCTGCCGAGGGCCGTGACAGGGCCGCTGAGAGCTCGGCGGGCTCGATTTGGGCGGTTGCGGCGAGCACCGGCGCGTTGTGCGGCCCTGTGCGGCCCTGCGGCGAGGCGGGCAGGGTGATCGGTCGCCCGCTGTTGGCGGTTTGGGGGCGTCGTCGTCATCCGATCAGCCTCGGGTGGGTGCCGCGGTTGTAGGCCAGGCGCTGCTCTCGGGCGCGCGCGAGGCCGGCGCGGCGGGCTTCACGGATCGCGGGCCGGCGGCCCTCGTGCTCGTCGTCGGGGGTCACGTAGCCGATGCCGGCGTGCAGGCGCACCCGGTTGTACTGCTCGCGTACGGCGTCGAGCTCGCGTGATAGGTCGGCCGGGTCCTTTAGCGCGCACAGGTATCGGCCATTCGTACTTGACGTGGCCGAGCAGCGACTCGATGTGGGCCTGATCGGTCGGCGTCCCGGGGCGGCCATAGTGGGTCGCGATCGCGTGCAGAGCCATAAACTCGCGGGTCGAGCCCGACCTCATCTGGGCGCCGTTGTCCGACACTGAGAGCAGGATCGGCTCAAGCTCGTCCTCCTGCTCGCCGGCCGCGTGCTCGTCGATCAGCGAGAGGATCACGTCCAACAGGCCCTCGCGCTCGAGCGCGCGCGTGAACAGCACCTGGACCTGCACGTCGGTCGCCTCGGGACAGAGCATCGTCTCGATCCACTTGCGCGAGACGAGGTCGAGGATCGCCAGCGCGCTCGTGCCGGCCTGCGGGAACTCGGTGAAGTCATAGCCCCACACCTGACGGGGCTTGTACTGGACCCATTCGGGCCACGGACGCTTGAGCGACTTCTGCCGCGGCGGGCGCCAGGGCAGCGCCCGGCCGTGCTCGAGCAGCACCCGCAGCACCGTCGAGGGCGACACCCACACGCGCCCAAGGTAAGAGCCGCGGTGCGCGAGCTTGCGGTGCGAGCCGTCGATCTCGCCCCACTGATCGGCGAGCCCCAGGATCGCATCGACCTCCTCCGGGCGCAGCGCGTGCACCGGCGTGCCGCCCGGCTTGCGGTCAGCCAAAGCACCGGCGGCGGCGCGCTTTTGCCAGTAGCGGGCGCGCCGCTCGCCCAGCCCGAGCGCCCCGCACGCCTTGCCAAAGCTCCAGCCCGCCCCGGTCGCCTGCGCGATCAGCTCCAAAAGCCGCGCCTTGACCGCCACCTCGACACGAGCTGGGACGCGGCCTACCAGCCCGAGCGCGCTTTTCCCCGCAACGCCACCAGCTCGATCGCCTGCTCCTTGACCGTCTCCTCCAACCTGGCGATCTCCGCGCGCGCCGCCGCCAGCTCCGCGTCCACAGCCCCACGAGCACCGCCACCAGGCTTGGAGCTGGCCAGCGCCGTCAACGCGCCCTCGCGCCCGACGCGACGGATCCGCATGATCGTCGTCGGATCCACCCCCCAACGCTCGGCCGCCTGGCGCTGCGTCAGCTCCCCCGTCAACAACTGCAGCCAGATCTGCAGCTTCTCCTCCGCGCTCAGCGCCCGCTTGCGGCGCCCACCACGACGGCTGACATCCTGTAGTTCGGACATACTCCTCCTCACGCCCGTCTGACCCCTTCACAGCATCGTTGCACACGCAACGAGATGGCGTAACAAAACGGCGGATTTCGGAAACGAACTCAGACCCATAACGCCCCCAAGCTCCGCCGCGTGATCATCGCCACCCAACTTCACCCAGGTCAATGACACGCCCCCAAACCCGCGGAAATAGCGCAAGTCCAGCAGTGGCCTGACCCCGGAGGATCGGTCCGACGCGTGTGAGAGTTTCTCGCGCCCACGATCATGGGCGAGGAAGGAACTCCACGATGAAGCGCCAGAGGCACACGCCGGAGCAGATCATCCGCAAGTTGCGGGAGGCTGAGCGGTTGCTCGGCGAGGGCAAGACGATCCCGGAGGCGGCGAAGGAGCTGGGGATCTCTGAGAACACGTATCACCGGTGGCGTAACCAGTACGGCGGGATGAAGGCCGATGACGCGAAGCGCTTGAAGGAGCTCGAGCGTGAGAACCGTCAGTTGAAGGCGATCGTTGCTGACCAGGCGCTGGAGAACCGGGCGTTGAAGGAGGTTGCTCGGGGAAACTGGTGAGCCCGGCCCGTCGGCGACAGGCGGTCGCGATGCTTCGCGACCGCCTCGGCGTCAGCGAGCGCTGGGCATGCAGAGTGTGCGGGCAGCACCGCTCGACCGAGCGGTACGAGCCCAAGCGGGCCGAGGACGATGCGGCGTTGCGCGCTGAGCTGCGGACGTTCTCGGTCGAGCGGCCGCGGTGGGGGTACCGTCGCGCGCATCACCGGCTGCGTGAGGAGGGCTGGTCGGTGAACCGCAAGCGGGTGCAGCGACTGTGGCGCGAGGAGGGCCTGCGGGTGCCGCAGCGCACGCGCAAGCGTCGCCGGCTCGGCGAGTCGACGGTCCCGGCGCAGCGGCTGCGGGCCGAGCGGCCCAATCACGTGTGGGCGTTCGACTTCCAGTTCGACCAGACCGCCGACGGGCGGGCGTTGAAGCTGTGCAACATCGTCGATGAGTTCACGCGCGAGGCGTTGGTGATGCTGGTGGCGCGCGGCATCGACGCCGACCGGACGGTGAGCGAGCTGGAGCGCCTCGTCGCCGAGCGCGGCGTCGCCCCGGAGCAGCTGCGGATGGACAACGGCACGGAGATGACCGCCAACGCGCTCAAGGACTGGTGCCGGTTCTCGAAGACCGGGACCGCGTACATCGAGCCCGGCTCGCCGTGGCAGAACCCGTTCGTGGAGTCCTTCCACTCCCGCGTACGTGACGAGCTGCTCGACGTCGAGGAGTTCTCCTGCCTGGCCGAGGCGCGCGTCGTGATCGAAGACTGGCGCGAGGACTACAACCGGAACCGACCGCACAGCTCGCTCGGGATGCGCGCCCCGGCCGTGTTCGCGGCCGAGTGGACGCCGAGCGAGCCGGGGCCGGCCGCATGACCCGACCCGGGGGGTGCCGGCGCGGCGCGCGCCGCGACCATCGCCACTCGGCCACTCGCTCCGCTCGCGCCTTCGCGACGACGGTCGCGGGGAAGCCTCGAGCGCTGCTGTGTCCGTCTCGCTGGCCGTGTCCGTCCGGTGGGAGCGCTACCTTCCCCCGAGTCACATTCACCACCCTCTCACTCGTGGTGGACCGACAAACGGGGTCCGGTCAGCAGGCATGGGCAGCCGCCGGCCTATGAACTGCGAAACCCGAGATCAACCGATCCACCACATTCCGCATCCCGCCCGAGGGCTTGGGGATCATCACCCTGCGGACCGGCTGCGGACGGTAGGTGCCCGCGTCGAGCTGCGAGCGGACCTGTGGCCAATGGTCCTTCAACCATGGCCGCAGCTCCTTGGTGCTCATCCCGTCGATGCCCGCGGCACCGGCTTTCTGCTCGACGCGTCTGAGCGCCTCGGCGAGATTCCCGCGGGCCATGAACTGCTCCCACAGGCCCGCCTCGGCGGGGTGAGCTGCGGTGTCGCCAGGCGCCGGGGATGGACTGTGCCCTGGACGGGCGTCTTCGGGCTTCACCGTCGGACCCTCCCGCACAGGCCCCATATGGGGTTGGCTGCCTTCGACATCCATCCCACGAGCACGAGCGTCCTGCATCTCGGCTTCGCGTTCAGCCCTTCCCAGCGATCACGATCCCCGCCGGTACTACGGCGTCTGCTGACTTCTCCACGGCGAGCGATGCCCTCTCGGACGCCACCGTCCCCCACCACCCCGCGAACCAAACGGAAAGGGCATCTGGGACACCCGTGGAGACCTCCCCGGATAGCCTCCAGCAACCCTCCTCGCACACCCACCGCGTCTACGTAACGGTCCCTTGATGGCATCGGGCTTCGCCGTAACCGGCCAGCTCGCCCGGACCGCCCCGCCTTATACGCGCAGCACACCGACAACACAACGGTCAGCCGATGCGCCATGTGTTCCTAGGGTCGCGATTTCGCCTCCGGCTTCCTTCCCACCCCGCCTCACGGCGGCGCAGTTGCCATTGACTTGTGGTTGGTGCCATCAACCTCCACAGGGGACTTGCACCCCCGAGCTGCTGGTCATGCCGGGCGTACCGGTCGGGGCCCGCCATGGCGGGCGGCCCCCGGTCCGTCATCGCGCCCCCGGCCCGTTTGACTCAGTCGTCGGGCCCCGAGTGGTGCCCGCCCGAGCCGCCGCCTCCGGAGTCGTCCGGGTGATCGCCGCCGTTGGTGTGCGCCGCTGCTGCGCGCGCAACGGGCCGCGCGGCCGGCGCGCCCGGCGCGGGCGGCGCGGTCGGCCATGCAGGCGTCTGTGTCTGTGGCGCCGGTGCCGCGGTCGGGGTCGCGGGCGCGGCGGGTTGCGGAGTGCTGGGCAGCGCGACGGTTGGCGTCGAACCGCGTCGGGCTGGGGTGGTGCTGGAGTGTTCGCTGGACGCGACCGGGCCGGCGTGAGCCTCCCTGCGTGGCGGTGCAAGCCCCTGGATGACCGAGACCGGCTCGGACGAAAGCCCGATGTGCTCGGCCGCGAGCCGGCTCACCGACCACGTCAGGGCGGCCGTCACCGCGATCCCAAGCAAAGCGGCCACGGCCCACAGAAGACCTCGCCGAGTCAGTGTCATCGCGCTCGCACCGTAGTGACGTGGTGGTTAAGCGCGGGCAAAGCGCGAATCGGACTTGCTTTCGTCATCCGCCGTCGGCCCGGCGGCCTCGCAGCCGAGCTCGAGGATCGCGACCGCACCCCCTCCGTCGCGGCCTTCGATCCGCACGTCGCCGCCCCACTCGCGGGCCAGCTCGCGCGCGATCGGGAGCCCGAGCCCGTGGCCCGACGGACCGCCCAGGCCGGCTCTGCCACGACGGAAGCGCTCGAACACGAGCTCACGTTCGTCGGGCGTCACGCCCGGGCCGCGGTCGCGCACTTCGATGCGGCTCGGCGCGCCGACGATCGTCACCGCCGACCCCGCCGGCGAGTAGCGCAGCGCGTTCTCGAGCAGAGCGTCAAGAGCCCGCTCGAGATCCGGTCGGGACGCCCATACCGTGCCCGGGTCACCCTCACGGCGATGCGACAGCGTGATCCCGCGCTCTGACGCCTCGGGCCGCCAGCGGCGAAGCGCATCGATGGCAAGGTCACCTAGGTCCACGGACGCTCCGGCGAGCGGGCGCTCACCGGCACGGCTGAGCAGCAGTAGCTCGTTGACGGTGTGCGAGAGCCGGTCGACCTCGCCAATCGCCGCGTCGAGCTCGGCCGTCGCCTCCGGGCCAGCCGACAGTGCCTTGGCCTCCTCGAGCCTGAGCCGCAGACCGGTGAGCGGGGTCCTCAGCTGATGTGAGGCATCTGCGACGAAGTCCTGCTGCGCGATCATCAGGCGGTCGATGCGATCCGTCATGTCGTTAAACGAGCCCGACAGCGAGCGCTGCTCGAGGCTCCCCTCGACCTTCGCCCGGGCGCGCAGATCGCCCTGTGCGACGCGGCGTGCCACGGCTTCGAGCCTTCGCAGCGGACGGCCGATCTGTCCGGCCAGCAGGCCGCCTGCGGCAAGACCGAGCGTGAGGACGATCAGGCCGATCAGCGCGATCGCCGCCTCCACGCGCATCACGGCCTGGTGCACCGCCGAGACGCTCTGGGTTACGCGGACCGCGCCGGCGGTGCGGCCGTCGTGGATGATCGGGACCCCAGTCGCGAGGATCTCCTGGCCGAGCGTCTTGGATGCGCGCTGGACCTGGACCTGGTGGCCCCCGAGCGCGCCCTTTATCTCGGGACGGCTGTAGTAGCTCACCCCTACTTGGGCGCCGCCCGAACTGTCGACGAGCACCCGTCCGCTCGCGTTGACGACCAGCACCCGGCCGCGCAGCGACGCCGCCGCGGTCCGCGCGAGCGTGCGCAGCTCCCGGTGGCTGGCGGGTCTCAGGAGATCTCCCGCCGTCGCCGCGACCAGGTCTGCCTGCGCCTGGGCCTGCGTCCGGACCTCCGCGTTTACCCGAGCGCTCAGGCTCAGCGCGAGCGGGACACCGAACGCCACGATTGCCAGCAGCAGCACATACGTGAAGGCGCCCAACAGCCGGGCTCGCAGGCTCATCGCGCGTTGTCTCGCTCCGTGGCCAGGCAGAATCCGACTCCGCGCACGGTCCGGATGTAGGTGGGATCGGCGGGGTCATCGCCAAGCTTGCGGCGCAGCCATCCGATGTGGACGTCAAGCGTCTTCGTCGAGCCGAACCAGTTCACGTCCCAGACGTCGGACATCAGCTCCTCCCGCGGGACCACGCGCCCCGGCTCGCGCGCGAGCCGGACGAGCAGATCGAACTCCTTGCGGGTTAGGTCGAGTTCGTGATCGCCGCGCCATGCCCGGCGAGCGCCCTCGTCGATCCGAAGGTCCTGCACGCTCAGCTGTCCGCGCTGTGGTGATTGCGGCTGGCCACGTCTGAGGACGGCGCGGATGCGAGCGATCACCTCGCCGGTCGAGAAGGGCTTGACGACGTAGTCATCGGCGCCTAGTTCAAGCCCCACCACGCGATCGGTGACGGTCCCGCTCGCGGTGACCATGATGATCGGCACGCTGGAGTCGCGCCGGATCTGCCGGCAGACGTCACGTCCGTCGCCGTCCGGCAGCACTAGGTCGAGCAGGATCACGTCCGGGCCACAGGCGGAAGCCAGTGACATCGCCTCGGTCGCGGTGCTGGCGACCGTCGTCCTGAATCCGGCCCGCTGGAGCGCGTGGGCGAATGGCTCAGCGATCGAACGCTCGTCCTCGACCAGCAGCACAAGTGGGCCAGCGGCCGTCGTCGTGTCGGTTGAGATGTTCAGAGAATCGGTGTACATGCGTGTGGGTGATCGATGAACTGAGCATCAGTGTTCGCCGCCCTGGTAAGAGGACGGTTCAATCTCGTTGAGAATCCGCATATCTTCAGCCAGCTACGGCCGTCGAGCATCTGCCTATCTACGGGCGGTCATGGCCAGCGAGCATTCGCCTATCTACGGGCGGTCATGGCCAGCGAGCATTCGCCTATCTACGGGCGGTCATGGCCAGCGAGCATTCGCCTATCTACGGGCGGTCATGGCCAGCGAGCATTCGCCTATCTACGGGCGGTCATGGCCAGCGAGCATTCGCCTATCTACGGGCGGTTATGGCCGGCGAGGTCCGCCACTCGTCGCGCCCGTCGTCGTAGCCGGGCGGAAGCCGTCCGTCGAGCTGTTCCACCAGCTCCAGCCACCGCAGCGCCGAGCGGTAGTCCTCGCTGCTGGCGTCGGCGAGCGCGAAGCTCAGCGCGAGCTCACGCGCCTCGCGGTGGCCTGCCACGACTTCTCGGGGATCGTCGGTCGCGCCGGTCGGCGCCTGGAGCGGCTCAAACGACTCGGCTGGCGGGTGCGCGCCAGAGATACGGCCCGAGGTACCGACCGGCGATCTTCGTCGCCGGCCACCAGAGCGGCGTAGATGCGAGCTGGCCGGGCTCGCCGACGTTGCGTCCGATCGCAGCGCGGAGGTAAGTGGGGGAACACCCGGGTGAGCAGCATTCCCCGTAGGACGGGAGCCGCACGCCGGGCTCGGAGGGCGGCACCTGTTGGTCGCCCGGCGCTCGCGCAAACTGGACGCCGTCGCGGTTCCCGAGGCAGCGGCCTGCAACGCCTCGTCGACCGCGTCGGAGCGCTCGACGGACAATTCACGATCTACAGCAACCCCGGCACGGGCACCACGATACGCGCGGAGATCCCATGCGCCTCGTCGTAACAGACGACTCCGCGCTGTGCGCCGGTGAGGTGGCGCGCTCGCTTCGCCCCACGATGGGGCACGCCGCGGCGCCGCCGTTCCTCGCCGCGCCTTGGCGACCGAGGCGATCGCTCGCGTGGGCCTATGAGCGCCAGAAGATTCGCGGAACGGTTAGCGGCCGCTCGCGCAGCGCACGGCCGACCTCTCGCGTCAGTTCGCCGACAAGGCCCTGCCGAGGCACCGAATGATTGAGCGTGCGGAGCCACCGGCGATCGAGCCCGAACGCCAGTAGACCACCGCTCAGGTCCACCAGATCAGCGAGCCGGAGTGCCTCAACCTCGCCACCTCGCGAGAGCTGGCTGCGCAGCTCGTGATGGCAATCGATCGCTTCAGCACAGCGTTCGATTCGCTCGGCGCTCCAGCCGTGGCCGGGCAGTATGTCGCGCGCCAACTCGGCGCCGTCTGCGGTGTACACGCCGCCACGCGAGGCACCCGAGTAGAGGCCGATGTCGTGCAGAATGGCGGCGACGGTGGCACCTCGCCGTCTATCTCCCAGCCGCGACAGCTGGCGAGCTCCGCGGCTATGTACTGGGCACGCAGACAATGCCGCTCCATCGGCCCGTCGGCGCGATCAGTGGCCGCGCAGCCGCTGGAGCGCATCACGCTCCGCCGCGGTGACCGTCAGCTCGTCGAAGCCCTTCACGGGCGCATCATCGCAAACCCCCGCAGCGCCATCCCCCAGAAGCCAACGCTCCCCAGATCATCCCCCATGCAGGCCGTACTGTTTCAAGCCGAAAGCACGCGATTGCAGAAGGGCGCCGCGTAGGTGACGACAAACCCGTCGACCAGACTTCCCGGGGCGCCTGCGATGGGGCCCAGCGCCGCTGACCATTGGGCGCTCTCGTGAGGTTGTTTCCAAGCTGATCGTTCCTCGTCGACCCTCGTTCGTCGTCTCGCGGTGCGACCGCCCGCGTGTTGGGTGGATCGTCGGCGACTCGATCGCCGCGCTGCTGATCGACGTCGTGTTGATCGGATCGCTGGGGCACAAGGCTTGGTGGTTTTGGGGTATGTCGTTACGCGGGTGGCTGTTGGCGTCTTGAGCCCAGCTCCGCTACCTGCGGGGCGAGCGCGCGCGCGTGCGTTCCTCGTCCTGGTGCGTCGCCGGCCGCGCGGCGGCGGCGGTCCGATTTGCTCTTTCTGGCTGGGGCGCAGCACGACGATCTCGCCCGGCGCGTTGGCCAGCACCCAGGCGACGTCGTCGGGGTCGAAGCCGACTTCTCCGCGTGCTGAGGCGGCGATCACGATCCGGTCGAAGCGCTCGTCGGCGATCGTTTGTCTGAATGCGTGGCGGTAGGTGCTCCCGCGCTCGATCCGGGCGTCGACGATGATCCCGAACGCTTGCGCGCGATGCTCGATCGCCTCTTGTAGCGGGAGCGCGCTCCCGGACTGCCTGGCAGTGGGGCATCCAGCGGCAGGTGGAGCGGCACGCGGGCGAGGAATACGGGGACGAGGGTTGCGTCCTCTGCGTTGGCGAGCCGCAGTGCGGCGTCAAGCGCGTGGGGGGAGAGCGCGTAGGCGACGAACGGGAACAGAATCCGCCGCGTCGCGGTTGCCGGGATCCGCTGTGGCCGCCGGGTGCGGTAGCGGAGATTGGCAGTCGCGAGGGCGATGAGCGCCAGCGCCAACGCGGCGACCAGCGCGAGGAGCACTGCGGTCATGGCTCCTCCGTGGGTCGCTGGGTCCGGTCGGCGACGATCCGCAGGTCGACGCCGGGGGGCAGTCTGAGCAGCCGGAATGGGAGCGCGGGTTGGGTGAGGCGGCGGATCGCGTTGCGCGGCTTGGGTGTTCCCATCAGCACGTATGTCGTGCCGCGCTCGTTCGCGACGCGTTGGGCTACGTGCGCGACATCGTGGCCGTGCTCGATCAGCAGGTGCGCGTCGAGCACGCTGGCGAGCCGGCGAAGCGTTCCGACCTGCTCCTGTTCCTCTTCGGTGGGCTCACGGTCGACCCACAGCAGGTCGAGCTCTGCGCCGAGGCGCTGCGCCGAGCGATAGGCACGCCGCACCACCCTCTGCGACCTGGGTCGGGGGGTGATCAGCGCGAGCAATCGCTCCCCGATCGCCTGCGGCACAGCCGTGTCGATCAGCCGCTCCTCGCGCGCGCGGCCGCTGCCTGTCTCAGAGGGGATGCGCTTGGCCTCGATCTCCTCGGCGACCTGTCTGAGTGCGACCTCGCGCAGCGCGGATAGGTTCTCGAGCTTGAAGAAGTTATTCAGCGCCGCCTGCACCCGCTCGCCGGGGTACACCTTCCCCGCGAGCAGGCGCTCGATCAGCGACTCGAGCGTGATGTCGATCAGCACCACGTCGTCGGCCGAGCCGACCACTGAGTCGGGGACCGTCTCCCGGACGCGGATGCCCGTCAGCTCGCACACCTGGTCGTTGAGGCTTTCCAGGTGCTGAATGTTGACGGTCGAGAACACGTCGATCCCGGCGGCGAGCACGTCCTCGATGTCCTGGTAGCGCTTCTTGTGCTCGACCCCGGGGGCGTTGTTGTGCGCGAGCTCATCGATCAAGCACAGCTCCGGTAAGCGGCGCAGGATGCCCGGCAGGTCCATCTCCTCAAGCGTCGTGTCCCGGTAGCTCACCCGGCGGCGCGGAATCACCTCCAGGCCCTCCCCAAGCGCGGCCGTGCGGCTCCATATAGCCGATCACGACATCCCGCCCGGCTTCCGCCTCAGCCTGTCCCTCCTGAAGCATCCGGTAGGTCTTCCCGACCCCGGCCGCCATCGCGAGGAAGATCTTGTAACGGCCGTGGGCCGCCGTTCGCTCGTCTGCGTCGGGACGCTGAAGCGCGGCGCGGCCGCTGCTCAGAGTCCCCGGCTCGGATTTGCCGACATCGGAGTGTGCCTCCGTTTCGCGGACCTCGTCGCTTGGATTGCCCATTGCTGGCTGCGCAGCGCTCGATCACACAACGCTCATCAGCTGCTCGTCGGCTTCCGCGGCGCGCGCGATGGTCGGGGTGAGAAGCGGCTGCCGACGATCAGGAGCCGCCGGTGGCTTCTGGTATCCCATCAATCGTGTACGTCCAGCGATTCGGAGACGGCCTGCAGCGCGATCGTCAGCGCACCTGGGTCGCTGCGTGAGTAGCAGGGGCCGCTCCCATCGCTCAGCAGCACTCGCAACCGAGCGACTCCCGCGGCGCCCACCGGCACGGTGGCGCGCAGCCGGAAGGCGATATCGAGGATCAGCGGCAGCGCCTCGCGAACCTGTTCACGGCACGGCGCAACGACTGCGCTCCCAAACCGCGTCGACGGCCGCTCGGCGTGCTCCACCAGACGCTCCAGCGAGCGGGCCCATGAACGCCGGCTGCGCGCGCCGGTCAACTGCAGCGCGCGGGCGGCGTGGCTCGGCGAGGCCCAAGTGGCGACCCGTCAGCCAACTGTCGGTCGAGCCACGGAGCACGAAGGCGCGCCACCAGCCACGCGCTTCGCGGCGGCCGCTGAGGGCACCGCGCCGCGGCGGGGGAAGTCGGTGAGAGCGCGTGAGCGCTTCTCATGCGCCGAGTAGGTTGTGTACCACGAGGTCGATCAGCTTGATCCCGATGAACGGGGCGATGATCCCGCCGAGGCCGTAGATCCACAGGTTTCGCCGCAGCAGCGCGCTGGCGCCGATCGGCCGGTAGCGGACCCCGTGCAGCGCTACCGGGATCAGCGCCGGGATCACCAGCGCGTTGAAGATGATCGCCGAGATCGCTGCGGACTCGGGGGTCCCCAGGTTCATGATGTTGAGCACGTGTAGCGGGCCTTGGCCGCCCTTCGTGGTGGCGTAGGTGGCGAGGAAGATCGCCGGGAGGATCGCAAAGTACTTGGCGACGTCGTTGGCGATCGAGAAGGTCGTGAGCGCGCCGCGGGTGATCAACAGCTGCTTGCCGACCTCGACGATCTCGATCAGCTTCGTGGGGTTGGAGTCGAGGTCGACCACGTTCCCGGCCTCGCGCGCGGCCTGGGTGCCGGTGTTCATCGCCACGCCGACGTCCGCCTGCGCGAGCGCGGGTGCGTCGTTGGTGCCGTCGCCGGTCATCGCGACCAGCCGTCCCTGTTGTTGTTGGTCTTTGATCAGCTCGAGTTTGGCCTCTGGGATGGCCTCGGCGAGGAAGTCATCGACGCCTGATTCCTCGGCGATCTTGGCGGCGGTGAGACGGTTATCACCGGTGATCATGATCGTGCGGATGCCCATCGCGCGGAGGTGATCGAACCGCTCGCCCATGCCTTCCTTGATCGTGTCCTTCAAAAAGATCACGCCCATCACCCCAACCTGCGTCGAGCTGTGCTCGGACCAGGCACGTGACCCTCCGACCTCCGCTGCCGTCATACCAGCCCAGGCGATCGATCTCGATCCGGTATCTCGCGGCCGGGCTGGTGGAGACGTGAAAGCCGATGCTGTCGCCCGGACGGACGCTCGTCGCGGTCGTGTAGCCCTCGATCGCCGAGCTCGCCGGGTCCTGGGTGGCGGGCATCCAGTAGCTGTCGCCCGGCTTGGCGTTCTCGATCTGGACCGGGTTGGCCGCCACGGCGACCGGCGAAACCGCCAGCGCGATCGCGGCCACCAGCGCCAGCAGTCCGACTCTCACAGGATGCACAACGGCGCAACGACGACAAGGTTGCGGATACAGGCCGCCGGGAGGCCGGCGAGCAGCTGCGCGTTAGGCTGCATCCTCGGTCGTGTGGCGGTGCTGATGCTGGTCCTCGAGTCCTTCTTGGTGAGCGTGGGGATGGGAGTGGACGTGGTCGCCGTGGCTGTGCTGGTGCTCGTGGTCGACGTGCTCGTGATCGTGCTCGGTATGGGCGTGCTCGTGAACTGTTCCATCGTCGTGCTCGTGCTTCTGACGGTGCGGATGCTCGTGCGCGTAGTGTTCGTCCGTCGTTGTTTGGTCTGCTTGAGTTGACCGTCCTAAGGGTGCCGCGTGTGGGGGCCGCATGGAGCACGTGGGGCAGACGCCGACGATCGGGAAATGCGTGAAGCGGGCCTCGTATCCGAACCGCTGCTTGACGCGTTCGCGGACGGGATCGAGTTCCTCGGGGGATAGTGCCCGGACGGCACCGCAACGCTCGCAATAGAGGTACTCACGCTCGTCGTGACCACGCAGCGCGTACAGCCCGGGGCCGTGACCGAGGTGAACGTGGCGAACCAGCCCGTGGCTTTCGAGCAGCTCGAGGTTGCGATACACCGAACTCAGGTCAAGACGCAAGCGTCGGGCGATGTGCTCGGCGGACACCGGCCCGTCAGCGTCGAACAGCGCCTCCAGCACCAGCCGGCGAGAGGTGGACAACCGCAGCCCCCGCTCGCGGAGCGCTGCCACCGCATCAGCCAAATCGCGGCAATCGAATCCGGGGGCATCGGGGGCGAGAGTCATCGCACCGAAATTCTGACGCACGCGGGCACAGCCTTCAGGCTCAATGCGAGCCTATCCAGCCGGTCCGACCGCCCCCTCCTCGAGGTGCGCGCTCCACCGTTCCTCGATGTGCCCGAGGTGCCAAACCGACACCGCGATCGCCCACGTCGCGACGAACATCCCGACGATCACGAACCCGAGGAGGTTGATGTCGATGTTCTCAAACCAGTTCCAGAACGAGCCTGAGAGATTGAACTGCTGGGCGATCAGCCCGCCGAGCTCGATCGTGCCGATCACCAACGCGACCGCGACCGACAGGCCCGTGATCGTGATGTTGTAGAACACCTTGCGTACCGGCTTTGAGAACGCCCAACCGTAAGCGAAGTTCATAAACGAGCCGTCGATCGAATCAAGCAACGACATCCCCGCCGCGAACAGGATCGGCAGGCACAGAATCGCGTACCACGGCAATCCCGCCGCGCCAGCGCTACCGGCGATCACTAGCAGCGCAACCTCGGTCGCGGTATCGAACCCGAGACCGAACAGCACCCCGACCGGGTACATCTGCCGCGGCTTGCTCACCCTCTTGGTGAGACGACCAAAAAAGCGGTTCATGAACCCGCGGCTGTCAAGCTGCTCCTCGAGCGCAGCCTCGTCGTACTTTCCGGTCTTCATCGCACGAAAGACCTTGAGAATCCCGAACAGGATCAACGAATTGATCGCCGCGATCGCATACAGGAAGGTGCCGGACACCAGCGTCCCGATCCACCCCGTGACTTGATGCAAGCTGGAGCCGTCGTTCCTAACCGGGCCAGCGAGAGACCTGATCCCGAGCGCGAGCAGAAACGCCAGCGCGAACACGATCGTCGAATGCCCGAGGGAGAACCAGAACCCGACGCTCAACGGCTGCTTGCCCTCGCTCATCAGCTTGCGCGTCGTGTTATCGATCGCGGAGATGTGATCAGCGTCAAACGCGTGGCGCATACCAAGCGTGTACGCCGTCACGCCAATCCCGACCGTGAATGTCCCAGACACACCGAGGCGGTAATGACTCGGCGCAACAACCGCGATCAGCAGCACGAACCCGACCACGTGCAGGCCACCGACCACCAACATCATCATCACCAGCGTTCGCCGCTGCGATCGATCAAGCGAAACCCAGAACGAACGCAAACCCGGCCGCCGGCCGGCGCTAACAGTCGCCACTTGCATCTCGACTCTCCTTCTCCACGCGCCTCTCCTTCTCCACGCCTGTCCCAGGGGTGGGGCCGGTAGACCGCGATACCCTAACCCCAGGCCACCACTACTGCAATCCCTTCGTGATTACGGTAACTGTGATTACTACCAGCACTCGCCGAACGCCCGCCGAGCACCGCCTCGCGCGTGCTCAGGGCCGAATCCGGCAGCCTCACCCACAGACCTGCTGCTGAGGGAATCTCAGCAGTCGCTGCCCGCGGAGCCGAGCGCTTGCAGGTCGCTCGATCCGCGCACGTTCGGCAAGTGCGCGTCGCCGTCGCTCTTGCGGGCGAGCGAGCGTCAGCGCGGGTGGTCGCGTAGCTTCCCAGATGGACCAGCTGCAGCTGTCGGGTCAGACGCCCGGCGGAGTGCCGCTTGCCCTGAGAGGAGAAGACTCGAAACGCCGATCGAGGCCTCCTCACACAGCGGCTGGCTCGGAACAGCAGTCACCGATCCCGGCGATCCGCGCGACGAGGCGAGCGGCCTGAGTAGCCGGGACGTCCGCGACACAGCCGGTCGGGTCAGCGCTCATCGAACGGCAAGAGCTCGCGGCGACTGACCGACGCAAACGACCAGGCGCGGCCACGGCGGGCGCCCGAGGGATTCGGCGAGCGTGAGGAAGCTGGGAGCGGTGTCGAGCTCGGAGTCGATGAGGACCGCCGTGCCGTCGTCGAGCAGGAGGCGCACGTCATCCATACCCTCGCCGTCGCAGGTCGCGTCGACAACCGTTCGGCCGATCAGCGCCTTGACGAGAACATCGGCTGGATACCGCTCGCGAGAAGGAGGAAGCTTCATGGGCTCAGGGTGGTCACGCTTAGGGCGCAGCGCTCGGCATGCCGGAGGACGTGCGGCTCGTGAATCTGAAAGCGGGTGCGAGGTGCGTCGTCCATCGCGGTGCCGCAGTAGCCGACCGCGCTGTCTCCTCCTCCGCCCAGGAGGAGGAACGGTCCACGACGGTCCGATGGCTCTGCTCGTTACTCAGTCATGCGCCTATGGCCCGTACAGCCATTGGCTGTACACTTAGAGCGTGGCTGAGCTTAAGGACACTCGCTGGACGCTGCGAGTCGCTGAACCCGCTGATCGCGTCGTTCGGGCCGCCGCGACGGTGTCGCAGCGGAATCTCACCGACTTCGTCGTCGGCGCGGCGGTTAGCGAGGCCGAGCGGATCCTCGGTGAACGGACCCGCTTTGTGCTCAGCGACGAGCAGTGGGATCGCTTCGTCGCGCTGCTGGACCGCCCGCCGCGCTCGCCCGAGGGCCTCGCGAAGTTGTTCGCGACCCCGGACGCGTTCGAGTAACGCGTGGCCTACCGCACTCCCGAGCCGCTCGGGCCCGATCACGACCTCGCGGCGTTCGACTGCGGCGAGCCCGCACTCAACATCTGGCTTAAGCGGCACGCCAGGCCGAGCCACGCCGGCGGCACCGCGCGCGTGTACATAACCACGCCCGCCGGCGAACCACGAACGGCCGTCGGCTACTACGCGCTGGGCGCAGCGCAAGTCGAGCCGCAGGACGCCACGGAGCGGCTGATCAAAGGCCAGCCGGCCAAGCGCCCGGTGCCCGTGATCCTGCTCGCCCGACTCGCAGTGGACCGCGGCCACCAGCAGCGACACCTCGGCAGCTCGCTGCTCAAGGACGCGATGCTCCGCGTCCTCCAAGCAGCCGACGCGGTAGG
Source organism: uncultured Solirubrobacterales bacterium (assembly GCA_963836065.1). Taxonomy (GTDB): domain Bacteria; phylum Actinomycetota; class Thermoleophilia; order Solirubrobacterales; family Solirubrobacteraceae; genus Palsa-465. The sequence goes on along the minus strand of CAWIII010000001.1, from coordinate 34,723 downwards.
CGTCCGCGCACTGGTCGTCAACGCCAAGCACGATCGCGCCCGAGCCTGGTATCTCAAGTACGGCTACGACCTCTCCCCCACCGACCCTCTGCACCTCATAGTGCTGCTCAAGGATCTCAAAGACTTCCTTCGAAGGTCCCGGGCCACGCTCTGACGCGCGCGCGGCTCGGCCCGGCAGGGCACCGACCTCACTACGACCTCACTACGAGAACCCGGGCCAAACAGGTCGAAATTGCGGGCATTCACGCGCTCACTGGAGCAATTGTCAAGAGTTGTGGATGAGAAGGTGAAGCATCAGGCGGCGACCTCCTCGTCCGTCGTGGTGTCGTCGTCTGTGACCTTGATGCCGTCCTTGAACTTCACGCCGTCGAGCACGTCGGTGACGAGCTCGTGGCCGTTGAACCGCCGCCAGCGCTCCTGGGCGGCGTCCAGGAGCTTGTAGGCCATCGCGAGCGCGGCCTTCTTGGAGCCTGCGCCCTTGGTGACCTTGGTGCGGAGCTTGACGGTTGCGAAGCTGCTCTCGATCGGGTTCGTGGTGCGTAGATGCCGCCAGTGCTCGGCGGGGAAGTCGTAGAACGCGGTCAGCGCGTCCCAGTCCTTGTCGAGCTTCGCAACGGCCTTCGGGTACTTCGCGTCGAACTCGTCCCGGAAGCGCTCCAGCGCCTTGCGAGCATCCGCGCGTGTGGGCGCCTCGGCCATCTCGTGCAGCAGCGTCTTCGCCCTTGGTTGCAGGCGCTTGGGGAGCGCGTCGAGGACGTTCGCTGTCTTGTGAACCCAGCAGCGTTGCTCCCTGGCGCCGGGGAATACGTTGCGCAGCGCGGCCCACGCGCCGAGCGCGCCGTCGCCGGTCACCAGCTTCGGCTCGTTCATGCCACGGTCGCGCAGATCGCGGAACACGGCCGCCCAGGAGTCCTCGGATTCGCGGTAGCCATCCTCCACCGCGAGCAGCTCCTTCTGCCCGTCCTCGCGGACGCCGATCACAACCAGCAGGCACAGCTTGGGATCCTCGCCCAGCCGCACGCTGACGTTCACGCCGTCGACGAACAGATACGCGTAGCGGTGAAACCGCAGCTCCCGCGTGCGGAATGCGGCGTGCTCGGCCTGCCAGGTCTCGGTCAGCCGCTGGATCGAGCTCGACGACAGACCCGAGGCGTCCTCGCCCAGCAGGTCCCGAAGCGCCGGCCCGAAGTCACCGGTCGAGAGGCCGTGCAGATACAGGATCGGCAGCACCTCGGTCACCTTCGGCGACCGCCGCGCGTACGCCGGCAGGATCTTCGAGCTGAACCGCTTGCGCTCACCGGTCTCCTCGTCGACGCGCTTGTCGTTGACCCGCGGCGCCCGGATCGGGACCGTACCCGAGCCCACGGTCAGCCGCCGCTCCCGCGCACGACCATTGCGGACCACCACCCGCTTGCCGTCCTCATCGACCTCGTCCACGAACGTGCAGACGTACTCGTCGACCTCGGCCTCGAGCGCCGCAGCGATCATCCGACGCGCTCCCTCCCGCGCGAGATCATCGAGCGTGACCCGACCCTCGTTGTCCTCCCCGGCGGGGAGCCTGCGAACATCTGACATGGCGTGCCTTCCTGCCGGCCATCGCCGGCTTCGGTCTTCGTCAACCGGGAAGGTACGCCGCCTTCCTCTTCACACGCATCCACAACTTCTGGGTATAGCTCCGCTCACTGGGAGACCCCGCGGGTTACCAAAACAGGATCATTTGCAGGGACAACAGTGTCATGTCGTGACAGAATCCCCTCTTGCCATGCAGAAGGTCGAGGGTTCGAGTCCCTTCAGCCGCTCTGGTGGAAAAGCCCCTCTCAGGCGGGGCTTTTTGCCACCGCAAGCAGACGCCTATGCAGCGCGTTTGCTAGCTGCGACCACTGCGGGTTCTGATCGTGCACATCAGCGGAGAGCCTTCCGCACTCGCGCGCTCGATTGGCCGCGAGCTCCTCGCAAAGCTCGACCACGAGCTCATCGGCAAGCGCGAAGTCGATTCGGTCGATCGGCCGGACCGAACTGTCCATGACCCCCCCACTCCAACAGCCGTTATCCGGAGGCAGCCGCGCGGCTGCAAGACCCGGAGCAGCTCGTGGCGGCAGCCTGGCAAGTCAACGGATCTCGCGCCGAACTCGCACTCGACCCGTTCGAGCCAACGTTCGTCCGGCACCAATGCGAGCGTCTGAGCATGTTCGTAGCGAGCTTCCCCACCGGCAGCAGTACCGGCGCTTGCGCCGGACAGCCGCAGCCGCCGCGGCGGCGCTAGCCGGCCGTTGCGCGAACCGCCACTGCGTCTTTGCCGAGCAGGAGAACAGTCGCCCGTGCCTTGCATCCTGCGTCCACTTGACGCGACTTCAGTGGGCGTAGCTTCAATCGCTTCGACTCTGCCCGACGCCAACGACGCTGCTACTCGTTTGATTGTCGACGATCTGGTGGCTAGCGTGGCGGCGAGTTGCAGCAGCACAAAAGTGGTGACCGGACCCCGTTTGTCGGTCCACCACGAGTGAGAGGGTGGTGAATGTGACTCGGGGGAAGATAGCGCTCCCACCGGACGGACACGGCCAGCGAGACGGACACAGCAGCGCTCGAGGCTTCCCCGCGACCGTCGTCGCGAAGGCGCGAGCGGAGCGAGTGCCGAGTGGCGACGGTCGCGGCGCGCGCCGCGCCGGCACCCCCCGGGTCGGGTCATGCGGCCGGCCCCGGCTCGCTCGGCGTCCACTCGGCCGCGAACACGGCCGGGGCGCGCATCCCGAGCGAGCTGTGCGGTCGGTTCCGGTTGTAGTCCTCGCGCCAGTCTTCGATCACGACGCGCGCCTCGGCCAGGCAGGAGAACTCCTCGACGTCGAGCAGCTCGTCACGTACGCGGGAGTGGAAGGACTCCACGAACGGGTTCTGCCACGGCGAGCCGGGCTCGATGTACGCGGTCCCGGTCTTCGAGAACCGGCACCAGTCCTTGAGCGCGTTGGCGGTCATCTCCGTGCCGTTGTCCATCCGCAGCTGCTCCGGGGCGACGCCGCGCTCGGCGACGAGGCGCTCCAGCTCGCTCACCGTCCGGTCGGCGTCGATGCCGCGCGCCACCAGCATCACCAACGCCTCGCGCGTGAACTCATCGACGATGTTGCACAGCTTCAACGCCCGCCCGTCGGCGGTCTGGTCGAACTGGAAGTCGAACGCCCACACGTGATTGGGCCGCTCGGCCCGCAGCCGCTGCGCCGGGACCGTCGACTCGCCGAGCCGGCGACGCTTGCGCGTGCGCAGCGGCACCCGCAGGCCCTCCTCGCGCCACAGTCGCTGCACCCGCTTGCGGTTCACCGACCAGCCCTCCTCACGCAGCCGGTGATGCGCGCGACGGTACCCCCACCGCGGCCGCTCGACCGAGAACGTCCGCAGCTCAGCGCGCAACGCCGCATCGTCCTCGGCCCGCTTGGGCTCGTACCGCTCGGTCGAGCGGTGCTGCCCGCACACTCTGCATGCCCAGCGCTCGCTGACGCCGAGGCGGTCGCGAAGCATCGCGACCGCCTGTCGCCGACGGGCCGGGCTCACCAGTTTCCCCGAGCAACCTCCTTCAACGCCCGGTTCTCCAGCGCCTGGTCAGCAACGATCGCCTTCAACTGACGGTTCTCACGCTCGAGCTCCTTCAAGCGCTTCGCGTCATCGGCCTTCATCCCGCCGTACTGGTTACGCCACCGGTGATACGTGTTCTCAGAGATCCCCAGCTCCTTCGCCGCCTCCGGGATCGTCTTGCCCTCGCCGAGCAACCGCTCAGCCTCCCGCAACTTGCGGATGATCTGCTCCGGCGTGTGCCTCTGGCGCTTCATCGTGGAGTTCCTTCCTCGCCCATGATCGTGGGCGCGAGAAACTCTCACACGCGTCGGACCGATCCTCCGGGGTCAGGCCAGTGGCACACCGGCGGCGCACACCGAGTCAATGCGGCATCTAACTTAACGCAACTAATGCGATGGCGAGGTGCGAAGGCTTCTGACGTGCGGGCTATCGAAGGAGACTGAACCGCCGTGATCAAGCCTTCGCGACCCTCGCCCTAAGTGGAGGTCGCTACGTGTAATTGTTGCTCCCGTGAACCACTCGTTACGCACTACTCATGGTCGAGCATGCATCGATCGACGTCATCCGCAATAGCCCGCATCCGAAATCCGTCGTTAGGACTGACCGAGCCCCCGAGGTGCCATTTCGAAGGAAAGCTGCAGGCCGTGCCGCGGAGCGGCGCGTCCGGGCGCGGGACGAGCGCGGCGTGCAAGACCCCTCCCAGAGCCGCGCAGTTGATCACCCCGACTCTCAGTCGGGCCAAGCGCTCAGCTGAGTGGTGAGGTGTTTCTGAGTTAAAGCCACAGATCGGGGAGCGAATTAGCCCACATCGGTGGGGCTCCGGCGGTTGGCTTTGGATTGCTGGATTCGATGGTAGGCGATTCGTGCCCACCGGGCGAGCTTGAGCCCGCGTTTCCGGGCAGCACGGATCCGCGGGCCGCGGCCTTCGTGCTCGTCCTCAGGCGTGACGTACCCGATCCCGGCGTGCAGGCGCACGGTGTTGTATTGCCGGCGGACGTCGGCGAGCTCGGCGCGCAGCACCTCGGGATCCTTGATGCGGTCCAGGTGCGGCCAGTCGGCCTTGACATGCGAGAACAGCGACTCGATCCAGGCCTGATCGGTTGGAGTTCCGGGCCGGCCAAAGTGTTGCGCGATCGCGCACATCGCCATGAACTCGCGCGTCGAGCCGCTCCTCATCTGCGGCCCGTTGTCCGAGACGGCCAAGAGGATCGGCGCCAGCTCGGGCTCATCAACGGCGGCATCGAAGGGGAAGGTCTCGGCGGGCACGGCGTCCTGGCGGGCCTCCACGAGCTCGAGCAGCCCCTCGAGTTCGAGCGCATCCATGAACACGACCTGCACCTGCGTCGAGGTCTCCTCGATGCTCACGAGCTCTGTGATCCACTTGCGGGTCACGAGGTCCATCACCGCGAACACCGCATGGTTCGGACAGCCCGCGAAGTGGGTGCAGTCGTAAATCCAGATCGAGTTCTTGCGGTAATCGGCCCGCTCCGGGAACGGCTTGCGCTCCGACCGGACCGGCGAGGTCGTTTCAGAACCAGCCCGTGAGCAGCCAAAACACGACGGACGGTCGCCGGCGAGACCCACACCAGTCCGAGGTAGCTCCCGCGGTGCGCGAGCTTGCGATGCGAACGATGGCGGAATCAGGGGGTCGGCGCACCACCTGAAACGTCCGGGCGGCCTGCTTGGCTGCCCGGCTGATGAAGGTGGTCGCCACGATGAGACGGTTCGGGCTCGCCGAGAGCGAGCAGGAACGCGTGTGGGAGCTGTGGGGCGAGGGCACGTCGTTGCGGGCGGTCGCGCGCAAGCTCGGCGCCAGGCCGGAGTACGTGCGTCGGTATGTGACTTCGACGGGCGGGGTGAAACCGGCAGCGAGAGAGCGCTCGAAGCGATGCCTGTCTGAGCAGGAGCGCGAGGAGATCTCGCGTGGTCTCGCGCGCGGTGAGAGCTGTCAGGTGATCGGGGCGCGGATCGGGCGCAGTCACACCACGATCTCGCGAGAGGTCAACCGCAACGGTGGCCGCGAGCGCTATCGGGCGCGCGACGCCGATGAGGCGGCGTGGGGGCGGGCGCGGCGGCCGAAGCGCTCCAAGCTCGCCGCGTGTGCGCGGTTGCGTGAGGTCGTGGAGGAGAAGCTCGGGGAGCGCTGGTCGCCGCAGCAGATCTCGGGCTGGCTGGGCCGTACGTATGCTGATGAGCCGGAGATGCGGGTGTCGCACGAGACGATCTACTTGTCGCTGTTCGTGCAGACACGTGGTGCGTTGCGCCGTGAGTTGTGCGCGCAGTTGCGCAGCGGTCGGCGCACGCGCCAGCCGCGGGGTCGTCGGGCTCCGCAGGGCCAGGGGCGGGTGCGGGAGATGCTGATGATCAGCGAGCGGCCGGCCGAGGTCGAGGATCGCGCTGTGCCCGGTCACTGGGAGGGCGATCTGTTGCTGGGCAAGCGCCCGACGGGGATCGCGACGCTGGTGGAGCGCACGAGCCGCTTCGCGCAGCTGGTGGCGCTGCCGGACGGCTATCGGGCAGAGCCTGTGCGTCTGGCGCTGACGCAGAGCATCCGCTCGCTGCCGGCGCAGCTGCGTCGCTCGCTGACCTGGGATCAGGGCAAGGAGATGGCTGAGCACGCCCGGTTCACTGTCGACAGCGGCGTGCAGGTGTACTTCTGCGATCCGCGCAGTCCGTGGCAGCGGGGCAGCAACGAGAACACCAACGGCCTGCTGCGCCAGTACTTCCCCAAGCGCGGCGATCTTGGCGGGATCGCCCAGGAGCAGCTCGACGCGGTCGCTGCCCAGCTCAACGGCCGGCCGCGCAAGACGCTCGGGTGGATGACACCAGCGGAGCGGTTCGCCGAACTGGTGGCGAGCGGTCCTGGCTAAACCGGCGCGGGCCTGCCGCTAACATCGACGAGGTGTGTTGGTAGCCACCCGGTGAGATTGACACTGACAACGTGTCACGTTCGGCACTAACAATGTGTCACCATTCAGTGACACCCACATACATAAGAGGTTACCGCCACGCACGGTGACGACACGTCACCCCACCCGCGCGGGTCGAACGGGCGCACAGCAACCCCCCCTCCGGGTACCGCGTCGGCGACGGCCTCGACTCCACCGAGACCCGCCGGGTAAGGTCGCCGATGCAGCGCAAGCGGTTGGGCGCTCCGTGTGAGAAGCTTCAGTCGTCCGAGGTGGTGCGGTGACCCCTTGAGCCTAAGATCGATATCGCCCCAGGCCTCGAACAGCTGAAGGATCGCCTGCTCCTCCACCGGTCTGAGCCCGTGCAACGCCGCACCGGGCTTACGATCCTCCAGGCAGCCGTCATCACGCCGGCGGCGCCACCGCCACGCCCGCCCCTCGTCCAGCTCGAGGTACGTGCAGGCGCGACGGTGATCCCACCCGTCCAGCACGGCCTTATCGATCAGATCCAGCAGCTCATGCTTGGTGGCCGTGTCGACGCGGCGAGGGACCCGGCCACTCAGTCCCAGCGCTCTTTTCCCTCCGCGAGCATCAACCGCACGCCCATCTCCTTCAACGCCTCCGACAGCCTGGCGATCTCCGCCCTCGCCGCCGCAAGCTCTGGGTCCGGGCCGCCGTGGCGCACCCCCGGCCGGGACGCCGCGAACGCGTCCAACGCGCCCTGCTTACCGACCTGCCGCAGCTTCACGATCGTCGATCGATCCACCCCCGCACGATCGGCCGCCTCCACCGTCGAGACTTCCCCGCGCACCAGCGCGAGCCAGATCTCATACTTCTGCGAAGGCGAGAGAAACCGCTTCCTCCGACGGCCCCCGTCACTGCCTGCTGAATGTCCCGGCCCGGTCATCAAGACCTCCTACTGATCGTGCCGGAAGCCTCGCAGATGTGGGCTAATGAAATCCGGGATCTATGTCATTGACTCAGACGCAAACCAAGTGACCAAACCAAGTCGGTTCGAGTTGGGACCGCCGGCTCCTGCTCGTTGGAACTGCCGGCTCAGGAGCTGCGGCGCTCGCTTAGGGCGGCGCCCAGAAAGGGGCCCGCGGAGCCCGAGCCCGCCACACCTGCTGCGAGTCGCGACCCTGGGCTTTGAGCAACCCATGAGTAGGACGGATGTCCCCGAAGCTTGATCGCCAAACCGCCCTCCGTGCCCCCGAAGCTCGCCGTCTAGACCCTATGGAGGATGATTCGCCGGAACGTTGAAGGCCGGACCTCGAACGCATTATGCGGGGGTTTGACTGGCCGGAGAGTGGCTCCGGCTGACCCCATACGAAGGAGGTCCGGCCGTGACCGGAACGATGACATGGGCCGCGATGGATGTCCACGCGCGTTCGACCTACGCCGCGTCGCTGGACGTCATGACCGGCGAGCTGTCGCGCCAACGATTCGATACCGGGGCGATCGAGCCGGTCGTTGGGTGGCTGACCGGGCTGCCGGGGCCGGTGCGCTGCTGCTACGAGGCGGGCCCGACCGGGTTTGGCCTGTACCGGGCGGCGGTCGCTGCCGGTGTCGATTGTCAGGTGATCGCACCGTCAAAGACGCCGCGTCCGTCCGGGGATCGCCACAAGTCCGATCGCCGCGACACCGACCTGTTGTTGCGGCAGTTGATGGCCGGCGCGTTGACAGCGGTCGCGGTCCCGTCGGCGACGTTCGAGGCGGCGAGGGACCTGGCCCGCGCGCGCGAGCAGGTCCGGGTCGATCTGATGCGTTGCCGGCACCGGCTGTCCAAGCTGCTGCTACGTCACGGCCGGGTGTGGGATCGCAGCACGTGGACCAAGGTGCACCGCCAGTGGCTTCACGCGCAGCGCTTCGAGCAACAGAACACCGAGCTGGCGTTCATCGACAACCTCGCCGCGTGCGACGGGCTGAGTGCCCGCAAGGACGCTCTGGACGAGCGGCTCTCGTGGGTCGCGACCGACCCGGAGTTCTCGCCGCTGGTCCGCCGGCTGCGCGCGTTCCGTGGGATCGACACGCTCTCGGCGCTGATCATTGTGCTCGAGGTCTCAGACTTCACCCGCTTCCCGCGCGCCGCGCAGCTCGGGTCGTGGCTGGGGCTGGTGCCCTCCCGCGAGCAATCCGGCGAGACCGATCGGCACGGGTCGATCACCAAGACCGGCTCGCGCTACGCCCGACGGATCCTCGTCGAGGCCGCCTGGCAGTATGCCCGCCCACCCGGGCTCGGCCGGGCGCTGTACGAGCGCCAGGAGGGGCTGCCCGACCACGTCCTGCAGATCGCCGCGCGCGCCCAGGCACGCCTCTACCGGATCCACAAGCGGATGCGCGAGCGCAAGAAGCCCGGCAACGTGATCGTCGTCGCGTGCGCGCGCGAGCTCTCCTGCTTCCTCTGGGCCGCCGCCATTGCCCCATAGCCCGATCTGACAGCCCGCTCCCGCTCAGGTGGGGAGGCGCCGGGCCCCGAAGTCCGCTGGCACGCGCGATGAAACTATGGGCAGCCCTCACCAGGCCACGCCCGCTCCTAGACACGCGTCCGCCAGCGACGAAACCAGGGACCTGGGGTAGCCAACCCCCGCATATGAGACTGACCGACGTCGAGAACTTCGCCCGGCGCCTCCCCACCCGAGCAACCCTTCCACCAACCACCGGCGGCAACGACGGCGGAACAATCAACGCTGCCCACTTGACAAACGTTCCTCCATATGAGTTTCACCGCACGACAACGCTACAACGCTACACAACAGTGGTAAAACCTCACTGGATCGGCGTCTCGAACTCTAGGCTAGCATCGCGTCCCAGACGCCGATCCGCGCCTCCTGCAGGATGTCCTCCCGGTCAACCCGCTGCGGGAGCCGCAGGCGCCTCTGTCAATGGCCATCGGTTTCTCCCCAAGTACGGCCATCGGTTCTCCCCACCGGCGGCCATCTTTTCTCCCCGCTGGTGGCCATGAGTTCTCCCCACGACCGGGTGGGAGAGCGACCGTCGTCGCGGGGGCCGAGCCGGGAGGGCGAGGCGCCGCGGCGATGGTCGCTTAAAGTCCGTCTCAGGTCAGGGGCCTCACCCCCTTGCCGGCGGTCGCCTGGGCGAGTCGGTAGCTGTCGGTGCCGTCGGTGATCAGCACGTGCGCGTGATGCAGCAGCCGCTCGACCGTCGCGGTCGCGAGCGTCTTGGGCATCAGCTCGTCAAACCCGGAAGGGTGAATGTTCGACGAGATCGCGAGCGATCGTTTCTCATAGGCGGCGTCAACGACTCGGAACAGCGCCTCGGCCGCGTCGGCCGAGACCGGCAACAGCCCGACGTCATCGACGATGATCAGATCGGCGCGGATCAGCTTGCTGATCGCTTTGCTGACGCTGTCATCGGCGCGGTGGCGGCGGAACAGGACCGCGAGCGTCTCGAGCGTGTGCCACGCGACGGTCTTGCCCTTGTCGATCGCCAAATGCCCGAGCGCCTCGACGAAGTGGCTCTTGCCGGTGCCGCTGGGCCCGCAAACGCACAGCACCTCCGCGCGGTCGATCCATTCGAGCGTGCGCAGCGCTTGCTGGGTGGGTTTCGGGATCGCCGACGCCTGGGGTTCCCACGCATCGAACGTCTTGCCGGCGGGCAGCCCGGAAGCGCGCCTGCGGGTAGTGATCGTGGCGTGGTCGCGGCCGGCTGCCTCCTCGGCGAGCAGCACCCTGAGGACTTCGGCGTGTTCCCAGCGTTGTGAGTTGGCGGTCGCGAGCACGTCCGCCGCCGCCCGCCGAACGTATGGCAGCCGCAGTCGTCTGAGCAGCCGGTCGAGCTCGTCGGGCAGCGGCGGCGGGGCTGGTAGCTTGACGGTCATAGCCGTGCTCCGATCCGATCCGCCTGCGCGGCGAACTCCAGCAGCTCTGACGCGAACTCGCGCGCCTCATTGGGTGTGAGCGTGCAGATCGCCGGCGGCAACCAGCAGCGCTCCCGCCGGCAGTCGAAGCGGTGATCGTCGGTCATGATCACGCTGATCTCCTGCACCGGCCGCCCGCCGTCTGGTTGCCAGACCTGCTCGGGATCGATCCGGCAGTGGACGCTGTCGCGGTAATCGCTCATCGCGCGGCCTCCTGCTTCCACCAGTTCGCTTGGAGCGTTTGCCGCTCGGCGTCCTCGGCCGCCTGCAGCAACGCCAGCGCGAGCTGGCGCGCCTGCTCGGGCCGCAGATCGGTATACGCGTCCGGCAGGTTGGTCGGCCGGCCGTGATCATCGACGGCGCCCGGCCCGTCGTGAAGCCGCACGCGCACCAACAGCTGCCGGGCTCCGTAGAGCAGCCGTTCGCGTGCCGGGCCCGCGAACGCCTCCGCCTCGCATCGATAGCCGCTCATCGCCCGAACCCCTCCCAGCTGCGAGTCGAGCGCTGCAACGAGGAGTCCTCCGACGCGCGGGCGGGGAACGGGATCACCGTCCCCGCCCGCTGATGCGCGAGGATCGCGGCCAGGTCACCGTCGCTGAAGCGGCCCGCCTCAGCGCATACCTTCAGCGCATGCTCGACCTGCTCGGCGCCGTGCAGCTTGGCGAGGTCGACCGCCTCAGCCATCTTCCGTCTGACCCGCGTCGCGCCCGCCGCGGCCGCCTTGATCAGCCACTGCTCGCCGCCCGGTCCGAGCGCCAAGAACGCCGCCTCCTCCCGCGAACGGGCCCGTGGGCGACGCTCCAGCGCGCCCGCCGGGCGGGGCGGATAGTGCTCATCCTTGATGCTCGGCCGGCCCGGCGTCGTCAACTCGTGCCGGGCGACCTCACGCGGCCCCTCCGGCGAGTCGACATGCACCACGATCAACTCCGACCCATGCGCCCTGGCCCACACCCGCTCCTCCACCAGCGAGCTCGGGACTGAGTAGATCGCGCTGCCGACACTGATCGTCGACTGCCGGTCGACCTTCCGCGTCTGCCCGAAGCACACCGTGTGCGCCACCTTCGGCAACGGGTGCATCCGCTCGCGCTCCTCGGCGAGCATCACCACCGGCGCCCGGCGCGTGATCCGGTGCTCGCGCGCGTTCACCCGCTCGCAGAACCGCTCGCACTCGGACTCCAGCTCGGCGAAATCCCGATACGCCGAGCGGAGGTTATGGTCGGTCGGGACCAGATCCGCCGTGGCGATCCTGACCGTCGCTTCTGACCCGCCCTTGCTCTCAGGATCCGCCGGCACGCAGGTCGCGACCGTCAACCCGTAATGGCGACCCACCGACACGATCTGCGGGTTGCGGACCGCGATCCCGCACACCTGATCCACGCTCACGGTCTTCTCGTTATCGGTCAACGCGTACGTCGGCGCGGACGCGAACCGTCTCAGCGTCCGATCAAGCGCCATCACGACGCTCGGCATCGTCTTGTCCCACAACGGCAACACGACCCGGAAGCGCGACCACGCCAACCACGCGCAGAACAACACCGTCGAGCGGCCGCCAACCTCGGGCCCGTCGCCATAGTCCCACTGCATCCACAGCCCCGGCTCCGGGATCCACGGCCGGTACCGACGCCCATTCCCCTGCCGCCAGCGGCGCTTCGCGTCCGCGACCGCCCGACGCGTCGTTCGCTCCGACCCCATATAGCCCATCGCGACCAGCGTCTCGTGCGCCTTATCCGCCCGGATCTTCCCGCGCGAACGATCGACCAACTCCTCGATCTTCGCCGCGAACCGGTCGACCATCGGCCGCAGCCTGACCGACACCGGCAGCCCGCCACCAGCAGCGTCCCGGACCGCTACCCAATGCGCGACCGTCTTGTGATCACACCCGCACAACTCCGCCGCTCCCCGCAGCGAACCAGCCAGATCGAACGCCTCCAGAATCTCCATGACTTCCTCTGCTTTCTTCAAGCCCGCCTCCTCGACGCGCCTCGATGACGAAGCGCCGGGAGCTACAGGCCGCTCAGGACAGAACGCTCGTCGTGGGGAGATCCGATGGCCACCCATGGGGAGATCCGATGGCCATCAGTGGGGACTTTCGATGGCCGCCTACGGGGAGATTCCCATGGCCGCCGTCAGCCTCACGGTCGCTGGCACGACGGCTCGCAGTAGTCAAGTCGGATGTAGTGGTGTAACGAGTAGAGCTCGTCGGTGAGGTTGGCGTCTCAGGCCTGAGCTGAGAAGTGTTCACCTCCTCGTTGTCTGCTTGGGGGGAGGGCGTACGGGGACTTCCTCGTCGTTTGGTGACTTCGGGGGTAATGGGCAACGGTTTGATCGGTGGTTCATGCGCGGGGGGATCAAGCGGTCATGGATGCCGTGCCGTGGAATCCGGATGATCGATGCGGGGGACTCGCCCGTAGGGCGCCGTGAGCCGCTCGCCGAGCGGCCAGACGTTGGCGCAGCTGAGAAGCCCGCCTTGCCAGGGGTCGGACCAACCGTCGCTTCGCCCCCTTCGATGCAGCGGTCGTTTGCCGGTGTGCGCCGAGCCGAGCGTTCGCGTTGAAACAGATGCCGGCGGGTGGGTTCCTGTGGGTCGCGGTCATCGGCCGGAGGGCGTTAGACGGAAGTTTTTTGGGTGAGGACGTGAAATCGCCCGGAGCGGCGGGGTTTTGGCCGTTCCGGGCAGGTGGATTGCTGTCTACTTGCCGGGGGTGACGCCTGCTAGCTCGAAGGCGGTGGCCTGGAGCTGGGTGGGGGTCGTGAGCTTGGTGAAGGTGTAGTCGCTGTTGCCGATCCGGATCGTGTTGCGGCAGAGCGTGCCGAGATCGGCGATCAGGTCTTCGAGGCTGTGGGCGGGATGTCCGTCGGCGCTGCGGGCGCTGCCGGCCTTGGCGATCGCGTTGTGTGAGCGTTGCGCGGGCGCGACCGGGTCGGTCGTTGAGAGTGGTGTGTCGTCTGTGCGGTGTATCTGAACCTTTGATAGAGCGGCCGACTTTTTCACACCAAGCCTGAGGGTGTTTGTGGGCCGTGTTGGTGGGTGTGGTTCGGGGCGTCGTCCGTGCCCAGTTCCACCGACGTCCGTGCCGGCGGGCGACCCCCTCGCGCAGCGAGCCTCCGTCCCGCAGAAGCAGGAGCGGGCGGCTGGCGAGGATGGTCTCGGTCGCGGTCATTTCGATCGCCTCCGATTCTCGTTGATGCGCTGGGCGTGCGCTCGCTTGAGCCCGGCGATGCGGGCGCGGCGGATCGCGGGGCCGCGGCCGTGGTGCTCGTCGTCGGGGGTGACGTAGCCGATCGAGGCGTGCAAGCGGACCGTGTTGTACTGGCCGCGGATCCGGGCGAGCTCTGTGTCGAGCGCGGCCGGGTCGGTGATGCTGGTCAGGGTCGGCCAGTCGCCCTTCAGGTGGCTGAAGAACGACTCGACGTGCGCCTGGTCGGTCGGGGTGCCGGGCCGGCCGTGGTGCTGGGCGATCGCCATCAGCGCCATGAACTGGCGAGTGTCGATCGCTTTCATCTCCGACCCGTTGTCCGACCACGCCACCAGGATCGGCGGATCCTCAGGGGCGTGGTCGGGCGGCAGCCCGTCCGGTCCGAGCAGCCCCTGGTCCTCGAGCGCCCGGGCGAACAGCAGCTGCACCTGCGTGTGCGTCTGCTCGGTCGTGAGCAGGTAGCCGATCCAGTATCTGGTGACGACGTCGACGATCGCGTACGCGACCCGCTTGCACCGCGTGAAGTGGGTCGCGTCCCAGATCCAGATCCGGTTCTTTTCCCAGCAGATCTCGGGAAATGCGGGCTTTGGCGGTCGTGGGCGGATCGGCTCCCCCGGCAGCGTGACCTTGTTCTTCAGCGCCACGCGCAGCAGCGTCGAGGGCGACACGAACACAGTGCCGACATACGAGCCGCGATGCGCGAGCTTGCGATGCGAACGATCCACCACGCCCCACTCCTCGATCAGATCGAGGATCGCCTGCTCCTCCCAGTCAAGGATCCGGTGCACCCGGTTGCCGACCGGCGGACGGTCCTCCAACGAGCCCGTCTCGGCGAGCCGGGCGCGCCAGCAATGCATGCGCACATCCTCGATCTCAAGCACCCGGCACGCACGCGCGTGCGCCCACCCCGCCGACACCGCGCCATCGATCAGCCCCACCAACTCGAGCTTGGTCTGCGCGCTCACGCGCCGCGGGACCGGGCCGAAAAGCCCGAGCGTTGCCTTCCCCGGTGCAAGCTCAACTCGACCGCCAGCTCCTTGAGCGCCTCCGAGAGCCGATCGTTCTCCGCCAACGCGGCCTCCAACTCGACCTGCTCCGGAGAGGGCAACCTGCCCGGCTTGGCGGCCGCAAACGCGGCCAGCGCCACGTCCTTCGCCAACTGCCTGATCCGAATCACCGTCGACACGTCGACGCCCCACTTCCGAGCTGCGTCCGCCTGCGAGAGCTGCTGCGAGCAGACCTCGAGGAACACCTCCCACTTCTCCTCCGGCGACAGCTGCCGGCGCTTGCGCGGCTTGCCGTTCTCCATCATCACGTCCTCCTGAGTCGGGGCCCGGACAGCCTCCCAGGATTGGCATGAAAAACAGGGGCAGCTCTATCGCAAGATCAGACGCAAACCATCTGCGAACAGCATCGGCGCGAGTCGGCGGGTGAGCTCGAACTGCACGTAGCGGGCGAGCATGCAGAGGAACACGTGCGCGCGGACGCGATCATCGAGGCGGTGGTGCACAGGTCGGATCTCGAGCGTGCTGTTCATCTCTTTGAAGCAGCGCTCGTTGACTTTGAGTTGCTTGTAGGCGCGCACGAGGGCGGCAGAGCCGATCCTGGTGGCGGGTTCTTGGGTGCGGATCACGTAGATCCCGTCCAGCAGCGCTTCCTCGTCGATCTGGGGCTGGTTGCGCCGGTAGCTAAACGCGCCGTCTGAGATCTGGAGGGCGAAGAGCTTGGCCATCTTGCGCTTGTTCACCACGCGCCCGGCGCGCTCGCCGATCTTCCCCGCGCTCGCGTGCTTGAGCCGGCCGCGGTCACCCTCGACCATCAGTTTGACCTTCCGCAGATCGGCCTCGGTGAGCGCGAGGAGCTCCTCGCGCTTGCGCGCGCGCTCGCCGGCGAGCTGAGGGTTGCGGCAGACGACCAGCCGCTCATCGGGGAACTCCGGCGATGAAACCTCGCACAGGCCTTGCTCGTCGAACAAAAAGAGCTGAAAGCTGGGGGCGAGCGTCAGCTTCTGGATCTGCGGGGCGCGCAGCGCGGTGATGAACCCCACATCCTGCTGCTTGAGCGCCTTCACGCGAGCCTCGGTGATCATCCCGCGATCGCCGACGAACACGAGGCGCTCGATCCCGAAGCGCCCCTTGACACGTTCCACGGCGGGGCCGAGGGTGGTCGGGTCCCCGGTGTTGCCCTTGTGCACCTCGATCGAGACGGGCTGCCCCTCCGGCGCGCACACGAGCCCGTAGCTGATCTGCGGCTTGCCCGGCTTACCGTCACGCGAGTAGCCAACCGCACCGAGTTCGCAATGGCGGCCCTCCAGATAGCTCGAGGACAGGTCATACAGCACGAACCCCTCGCCAGCGAGGTGGCGGCGCGCGAGTGCCTTCTCGATCCGCTCCTGACGCTCAAGCAGCCAGTCCATCGCTCCGAGCAGCTCAGCCTCGCTGAGCTGCTCGAGTGAGAGCTCCTGCGCGAGCGTCGTCTGCGCCACCAGCCTCGTCGTCGAGAGCTTCGAGCACGGCGCCAGCAGCCGCTGGCAGATCATCGCGACCACTAGATCCCGCTCGCGGCAACGATCACGCGAGATCAGCCGCTCCAGATCCAGCGCCCGCAGCACCCCCAGCAGCAGGGCGACGTGCCGATGCGGCAACGAGCGGAGGATCGCGAACTCCTCGTCGAGGTCGAGCAGCCGCCGGCCGGCGAGCATCGCCCGCAACCCGTCGACCATCCACTCCTCCAGATGCGAGAGGTTCCCGACCGTCTCGTTCTTCACCCGGCCGTCCTCGCGGTAGGAACGGCGCAGCAGCGTGGTCTTGTACTCAGTCCCCTTGTAGTGGCGACGCGTGACCGCCACATGAACCTTGCCGCCGCGCTTAGCCACGCGAGAATCATCTCACACGGAGCCCGCTCTGTCAAGCATTTTAGTGTCTACAAATCCCAGTCTGAAAAGACCCGATCGCCCGTAGAGGCTGGCGATCGGGCCTCAGACGCTCAAAAACTTCCGGTTAGACGGGCCCAGGACGCGTCCGTGTGCAACCCGAGGGTTACGGCTTGGCTGGATTGGGTCGGCGGGTGGCTCAGGCGGCGGTGAGACTGGGTACCTCCTGCTCGACCTGGGGGGGCTCGGGGTCGGCGCAGCTCAGCGCCATCGACTCGACCGACAGGTAGCGCCGCTGGACGAGCCATTCGTCGTTCTGTTCGGAGAGCAGCGCGCCGGCGAGGCGGATCACCGCCTGGTCGTTGGGGAAGATCCCGACGACGTCGGCGCGCCGGCCGATCTCCTTGTTGACGCGCTCGAGCGGGTTGGTGGACCGCAGCTTGGTCTGGTGCTCTGAGGGGAAGGCGTAGAACGCGATCAGGTCCTCCTCCGCGTGCTCGAGCAGCTCACACACCTTCGGTGCGACCTGCGCGAGGCGCTCGAGCACGTTGGTGACCCGCTCGCGCGCCTGGTCGCGATCCTCGGCGTTGAAGATCTCCCTGAGCGCGGCGGCGACGAGTCCTCGCTGGTCGCGGCGGCAGTGCATCACCATGTCGCGCAAGAAGTGGACGGTGCAACGCTGCCACGGGCAACCCAGCACGCGGGCGATCGCGGCCTTGAGCCCCTCGTGCTGATCGGAGATCGCCAGCCGCACCCCATCCAGCCCGCGCTGCTTGAGCCCGCGGATGAACTCGACCCAGAACGCGCCCGATTCGACCTCGCCGACATCAAGGCCGATCACCTCCCGCACCCCGGTCTCGTGCACCGCATAGGCAACCACCAGCGCCTTGGACACCACCCGGCCGTGGTCACGAACTTTGACCTGCTTCGCGTCGAGCCAGAGATACGGGTAGGCGCCCTCCAACGGCCGCCCGCGAAACAGCTCGACCTGCTGATCCAGCGCCCGGCAGATCGCGCTCACGCGGTCCTTGGTCATCCCGTCGATCCCCAGCTGCTCCACCAGCCGATCGACCTTCCGCGTCGAGACACCGTTCACGTAGGCCTCCAACACAACCGCAACGATCGCCTGCTCACTGCGCCGGCGGGGCTCCAGAAAGCTCGAAAAGTACGCCGGACCCGACCGCTTCTTCGGGACCAACAACTCAAGCTCCCCAACCCTCGTCTCCCACGCCCTGGGCCGATACCCGTTGCGATGCGTGAACCGCGTCCCCGACGCGACCTCGCCCCGTCCAGCGCCCACCTCAGCGCTGACCTCGGCCTCCATCACCTCGCGGGCGACCAGCGCGACCGCCTCGCGCACGAAATCCTCAAGCCGACCATCCATCGTCTTGGCGACGACATCGGCAACCGTCATGCTCTGAACTTCGGCCATCGTGGTGTCTCCATTCGTCTGACTGCGATAACAGCCGACGAGTCCGGCGCCACGGTGGCCGACCCCTCTTCAGCGGTCGACCCCCGAGACGCTCGTTACACCACTTCTACCGACATGACCCTCGCAGTGTCGGCTCGTTCTTCGCTTGCCGGTCGTTGCGCTGCGCGGCTGCCAACAGCGCTCGTTCTGTAACTGGAGCGCCGGCGCGCTCCAAGCATGAGTGATGGTCATGCTCGCGGGGGATGAGCACGAGACTAGGGTTTCGGATCCCTGTGGACGCGCTCCGCAATCTGCGAGACCAGAAATCGGTCGTCTGGATTGACGCGCGAGCAGGCTCGGCGCAGCTCGGCCCGAGGATCAGCTGGTCGCTTGGACCACCCTGCTCCGCTCGCGGCGTGCTTTCTTGGGCCTCGTAATCGCCCGTTGTGAGCGAAGCACGTAATCGCCTCGATCGACCTCAACTTCGCCACTCGGCGCGGCCACGAGCCAGTCTCCAGGGCCCGCCGCTACATCCCGCCTGCCACAGCGGATGACAAACAAGTGATCGCCGACCAGTCGGAATTCGACCCGGTGCCGGGTGAAGAACTCAAGGATCTCGGAATCGTTGTACTGGTGGATTTGGACGCGAGGGATGACTTTCATGGCTGGCCTCCTGCGTCGCGCGACGCGTTATGTCCACCCACATTGTTTCCGGTGGCGCTCCCTCCCAACAGCGTGAAGGCTCCCGACGCTCCTACGTAGTTGCCCGTAGCACGACGACCGGGAGACCCTCCTGAGAGAGTCAAGTCGGAGGTAGTCGACGATCCACGCCTCACCGTTCTCAACTGCCGCGGTGCTGCCTTGCAAACGGTAACCATCACGATCGCAGTGAACGAACACAACCTCGAAGCCCTCTCGGGCATCGAGGTGCTGCCAGGCGGCCCATGCCACTGGCCTGCGGAAGGACATGCGAGTCCCCCAGCGTACGAGACGCGCGGGCAGGCTCTGCGATCACGAGAGAGAGAGTCTGCGGCTCCTGCGGTCGCGGCCGGCTGGGGGAGTGTGACTTTGGGGATCTGCTCGCGCACGGCGTCCAGCGGTTGACCGGCGAGCTGACCGCCGGCGCAGTCCTCGCAACGCACAGGCCCACCGGCTAAAAACGGTCGTGCTGGATCGACTTCTTGAGCCGTTGAGTTACCCGGGCTCTTCGGGGGTTTAGGTGGCAGCAACTCCTGGTTCAGTCCGCCATCGCAGATCCACGAAATACCAGGCTCGGCCGCGGCCAAGTCGTCCGCCTCCAGACCGCGGCCCGCCAGCCACCACTCTAAACAGCGCGCCAGCCCCTGGGGGGTTGGGGGTGGTGCGTCAGGGTGCGTCAGCCACCGGAACCGGCACCGGCGTTGGCGCAGGGCTGGGGCCCGGTTCACCGCGCGTGTCCGTAGCGCGCGCGGCGATCGCGGCGGCGGCGAGCAGGAACAGGCTGCAGCCGATGAGTGCGCGCTGGAAGCCGGCCGTCAGCGCCCCCGGTCGGGAGGCGTGGGGGATGAGAAGCTGGTGGGTGCGGCTGGTTGCGATCGCGCTCAAGATCGCGAGCCCAAGCGCGCCGCCGAGCGTCGAACACGTGCTGATCAACGCGGCCGCGAGCCCCGCCTTGTCCGGCGGCACGCCGGCGTTCGCCGCGGTCTGAACGCCGACGAACACGGCGCCGAGCCCGATTGCCATTACGACCAGTCCTGGGAGGAATGTCAGTCACATAGGACCCGTGGACGGGGATCCGCGAGAGCCAATAGACACCTCCAGCACCGAGCAGTGTGCCGGCCACGATGATTGGCCGGGTGCCGATGCGGGACAACAGTTGCGTCGAGACCCCCGACGCGAGACCGACACCAACGGTGACAGGGACGTACGCGGCCCCAGCTTGGATCGGCGAGAAGCCGAGCACGTTCTGCATGTACAGGGTGACGAAGAAGAACAGCGCGTAGAACCCGGCTTGTGCGATCACGTAGGTAGCGTCCGCCGCCGCGAGGCCCTTGGTCCGGAAGATCGAGAGCGGTAACAGCGGGTTGCGGCGGCGCTGCTCGTTGATTACGAAAGCGATCAACAGCGCGAGCGCTCCGGCGGGCTCAGCGATCGTGCGGGCGTTGCCCCAGCGGCTTCTGCTAGCTCCGCTAGGTGGTTGAAAAGTTCACGGATTGGTCATCTTTTCAGGCCGCGATAGCGGCCTGTTTGATCTTGTCCTCGAGTGCTCGCTCGAATGCGCGCCATGCGCGCGCGAGGGGGTGGTGGTTGGCGATCTCCGGTGGTAGCTGTGGGTCAAGTTCGGCGAGGGAGGGGTTGACGATCCGCGTGTAGGTCTTGCTGAAGAAGACGGCCAGTCGGCGTCCCTCGCGGGTCAGCTCGTAGCGCTGGGTGCGAGGGATCCGCTGGATGAACCCGTTGCGGCGTAGCCGCCTCAGGTCGTAGGTCATTTGCCGCGGGCCGTAGCCGGGGATCAACCCGGCGATCAGCGCGCGTAGCGAGCGGTTCGTCACCCCGGTGAACAGGTGCTGGAAGCTGCACAGGCAGGCGAGCAGCGCCATCGTTCTGGGGTCCCCGAACCGGAGTCCGGGGGCGGGTAGGCCATCATCGGTGGTGGATGGCAGCACCACGCGCTCAAGGAGCGTGGCGTCTGGTGCGCAAGCGCACGCGTCAAGCTGATGGTTCAACAGGCGTTGATTGATGTCGTGTCCGATTTGGATCAGCGCCTGCCAGTTGGCGTCGGTGAGGAGTCGTCCGACCCCGAAGTCGCGGGTGTCGTTGACGGTCGTCTCGGTTCTGAGCGCGCGGCCTTCTTTGAAGTACTGCTTGACCTTCGACGCGCGGAAGTGGATCTGGATCGCGGCCTCGACACCGCGGTTGAAGACCTTGGTGTGAAACCGTCCCGGGGTCTGCCGGGTCACGCGGCGGCCGAAGATGACCGCGGCCTGATCCGGGCGTCCCAATGTGAGCTGATCGGGGATCGTTGCCTCGAACCAGGCGCGGCCCGCGGCCGGCCGGTCAAACACGCGGGTGTCGGAGATCTCCAGTTGCCGGAACGCGAGGTCATAGCTGTAGCCACGGCGGCGGTCCTCGTCGGTGAATGGGGACGGGAGCGCGGCCTGCCAGCGATCAAAGAACGCGCGAACATCGGCGGCGGACAGACTCCCGCAGATCTCGGCGAGCGCCTCAGCGTTCTCGCACGATGCGAACCCGTTATCCAACGGGCGGAAGCCGATCCCGTGCTGGGCGGCCTGCTGCTTGGCCCACTCGTTCCCGTTCAGGTAGACCCATACCGGGAACGGCGCATACCCGACAGTCTTCAGAAAACTGGGTCCCCAGTCCGGATCGCGGATGTAGAAGTAATAGTTGTTCGGGAAGATCGACTGACGGCGATAGACGAAATGCGGATGCCCGTCCGGGCCGCCGTCCCGCCACCCGCGCCACGCGCTTGTTCTCTCCTGCGCGATCCCGACCATCACCACCCCGAACCGGCCCTCGCGTTCAGCGGCCTCGAAGTGCTTGCGGGCGATCTCCTCCTTCACATCGCCCTTGACAAATTTCACCGCCGGGATCCCGTTGCTGATCACGAAATCGTTGATCTGATCGACGTAGCGACGGCCGATCCTCCCCAGCACCGCTGGTGACGGGATCGGGAACCCACGATCCAGCAGAAACCGGATCACCTGCCCCTCCGTCATCAGCCGCGGCACGTACCCCTGCAAGAACGGGCGGTCGACCGAACGCACCTGGAGCGTTACGTGATCGGCGAGTAGGCTTGAGATCGTGGCCACGGTGGTACCTCCAGCAACCGTAAGGTGCAAAGCCCCGCAGGGGCTTCCAAGCGGGCGCCGCTCGCCCGCGCTCTAGATCGGAAGGTACCCCGCGGCCACACCCCGCGGCCCGCAGGGACGCCCCGCGAGCGGGGCTCATACCGAACCCTGACCGCCCTCAAGATCACCGCAACGCTTGAACAACCACTCGGCGGTATGAGGCTCGCTCGCTAATGCTAGTCGCTTGGTGAGGTAGCGCCGCTCCGTGTCGGTGGTCGCGAGCTCGCGCGCCCGTCGGTATTCGGACTGCGCTTGCTCCTTGTGGCCGAGGCGGCGGAGCAGGTCGGCACGGGTGGCCGGGAGCAAGTAGTAGGTACAGAGAGCGCCGCTCTGTTCGAGCTGTTCGACGAGCAGAAGGCCGGCAGCGGGCCCATCGGCTATGGCTACCGCACCGGCACGGTTCAGCGCGATGACCGGGGAGGGAGCCATCTGGCTCAGCCGCCCGTAGAGCACGGCAATCTCTGTCCAGTCGGTCGCCGCGGCGCTTGGAGCTGACGCGTGGCAAGCCGCGATCGCTGCCTGCAGCTGGTAAGGGCCGGGACGCCGGAGGCGAACCGCGACATCGAGGACAGCGCATGCCTCACCAATTGCCGCGGCGTCCCAAAGGCTGCGATCTTGGTCCTCGAGCGTGACCAGATCGCCGGCAGCGTCCACGCGCGCCGTGCGGCGGGCGTCGTGGAGGACCATCACGCTGAGCAGCCCCAGCGCCTCGGGCTCGTCTGGCATCAACTCTGCGAGCAGCCGAGCCAGGCGGATCGCTTCGGCGCACAAGCCCGTCCGGATCAAGTCGGCGCCCGCGCTCGCACCGTAGCCCTCATTGAACAGCGCGTAGATTACGGCCAAGACCGCCACGAGACGGTCGGGCAAGGTGGTGTGCAGGCGGCACCCGGTACGGAATCCCGGCGTCCTGGATCTTGCGTTTGGCGCGTACGAGACGTTTAGTTAGCCATCGTCTCATTCGGGACCAGGAACGCCCGGGCGATCTCCACGGTGCTCAGCCCCGCGAGAGTCCGCAGCGTCAACGCGACCTGCGCCTCGATCGGCAACGCCGGATGGCAGCACGTGAACATCAACCGCAACCGGTCATCGCTGATCCCGCTCTCATCGGGTTCGTCGTTTGCGTTAGGGAGTGTTGTCACCGCTACTTCCTGGAGCTTGGCGTCGCCGACGGAGCTGCGGCGCAAACGGTCATACGCCCGGTTGCGAGCAGTCGTCTTCAGCTTCCCGGCTGGGCTCGTCGGGATCCCGTCTGGGGCCAGCGCTCAAGGGCCCTGGTGAAGGCATCCTGCGCGCATTCCTCGGCCAGATCCCAGTTGCCGGTTACCCAGATCAAATACCCCACGACCCGCCCCCACTCCGACCGGAACGCCTCGGTGACCGCGGTCTGCGCTTTCGCTACATCTCCCACACCGGCCTCACCTCGATCGTGCCGTACTGCGCAGCGGGGATCTTGCACGCCATCTCGATGGCCTGATCGAGGTCCCCGCACTCGACGATGTAGAAGCCGGCGATCTGCTCCTTGGTCTCAGCGATCGGGCCATCTGCGATCAGCAAGCGGCCGTCGCGAACCTGGACCGTGGTGCTGGAGGACGTGGGTCGCAGCCGCTCGCGGCTGACCAGTATGCCGCGGGCTCCCAGTTCGTCCTGGAACGCTGTATACGCCGCGAACCTCTGTTCCAGCTCTTCTGGGCTCAGCTCCACATTCTCGTCGTCGCAGACCAACAGCGCATATCGCATGACACCTCCTTTCTACGGCTAAGACGAACCGCGAGCCCCCAAATGGACGCGGGACGACGGCAGACTTAGACTACCCTCAAGCCCCATCGTCGGGCGGCTCCGAGCCCCTCGCTCCGCGCCGTCGCCCCACGGCGTGCGCACGCCTCATGGGGTGCTCCAAGCGACGTGGAGCACCCTCTGGGTCAACCAGGCCGCTAGATGTTCGAAGGCGATCACCACCTCCGCCCCTAACCTGCGAAGTGCTTCGCCATCGGGTCGAAGTTGGAACCCCTGCCAGTTGGTTGCGACGTGCTCCTGAGCGGCTTCGGGAACCTCGCGCTAATCGACGACCAGCTTCGTGCCAGCACGTTTAGGGGTCAGCGTGAAGCGGACGATTGAGTAGACGCCCTGCTCCCAGTCGGTGAAGGGCCAAGCCTAGACGACACGCTCGTTCGGGACCAGCTCGATCTGCCGCCGATAGAGCCACCCGTTGAAGAGCGAGAAGTAGGGCGGCGGCGCTGCCACCGCCCTTCCCTGGCTGCCGGGTAACTTCGGCCGAGCTTGGCGCCGGTTGTCAGAAGCTCATAGACGCGCTCGGGCGCGGCCGGGAACCTGGTCCCGAGACACGAAAGGCGGCGTGACGCTCGAGCCAGCGATCATGATGACGGTCACAGAGATCCACGCCAGCGGCGAGGCTCGCGTCGCGGTGCGGATCAGCCCGAACGTCCGGTGGGTGAGCCCGTTCGTGGGCGGCTACCGCAGCGTCTTCTCGAAGTACACGACCTCGACACCCGCGAGCTGTCCGCGACCGACCTCCCGATATCCCGCGGTGGCATACATACGTTGAGCCGCGGTTTGCGTGACGGTCGTGTCGAGCCGTAACTGGCGGTAACCGAGCTGACGGGCGCGATCCTCGAGGCGGGCGAGGATCAGCCGAGCGAACCCGCGGCGCTGAAACGCGGGGTGCACGCGCATCCGCGTGAGCTCCGCGACCGCGTCGGTGACGTGGCGCAGAGCGCCGATCGCGACCACGCGGCCAGCGCACAAACCGACGAGGAACTCGCCGCCATCCTCGAGATAGGTGGCCGGGATCGAATCGGGGTCCTGGTCCCTCCGACCGAGACGCGCCCCCGCCTCCGCTAGATCGTGCAGTTCACGGACGGCGCGAGCGTCCCCGTCCTCGAAGCGCCGCAGCTCAAGCACGCTGGACGCACCAGCGGATGGATCGGCGCGACTCACGATCAGCAGAGCGTGCGTCCGCTGCCCGCTCGGCTACTCGCCCGATCGGCCCGAAGGCGCGAGCCGGTAGCCGCGTGGCGCCTTCTGAACCTCGCCGCTCTGGGCGAGCTTCGACAGCGTCGTCGACACCGTGCCGCGCGCGAGCCCGGTCTTGGCGGCCACCTCGGCGGCGGTCATCGCCTCGCCACCAGCGAGCGCCGCGAGCACAGAGGCCTTGGTCGCGCCGGGCGCCGTCCGACGAGGGGAACGAGCGGCTGAACGGCTGGCTCGACGGGTCGGTTCGCTGTTCGTTGCGGGAGCCTCTGGCTCGGGCGTTGCCGCCCGGGCACCCTTGCTTGCGGGGGCGTTGCGCGCGGGAGGCTTGCCGGCCGGCGCCGTCGAGGAGCGAGGGTCGAGCGCGGCGAGTGCCTTGCGCAACCGGTCGCCCTCGCCGGCGAGCTGGTCAAGGCGCTGCTGGATCTGTTCACGCAAACGGTCGATCACGTCGCTCCACACTCCTCGCGGTCGGGGGCGAGCGATCGTACACGTCATGCCAACCCAACCCGGCGGCCACAGGGAACAACAAGAACCAAAAAGGAGCGTGACATACAATGTGTGCCACGATGAACCTGCGAATCGATCCCGACACCGACGCCCGCATCCGCCGGGCAGCGGAGACCGCCGGGGTCAGCGTGAGCGCGTTCGTCGCCGGTGCGGCGGGCGCGGCCGCGGACGAGGTGCTCGCGGACAGGCAGGAGTTCGTGCTCGAGCCCGAGCGCTGGGCGCAGTTCGTGCGGCTGCTTGATCAGCCCGCGCGCGAGCTTCCCAGACGGCGAGAGGCCGGGAAGCTGCGTGATGGCTCCTCTCGGAGTGACCGACCTGCGGATCGAACCGCTCGATAGAGGACACGCCACCGATCAGTTCGCAAGCGGCGCCCCCGAGCTGGACCGCTGGCTCCGGCGTCACGCGTCGCAGGCGGACGCCGCGAGCACCGCGAGGACCTACGTCCTGGTCCAAGGCGACGCGGTGCTCGCTTACTACGCGCTGGCGGCCGGCTCGGTGCGCCGCAGCGAGCTCCCGCTCCGCCACGCACCGGGCACGCCATGACACCCGATCGGGGTGATCCTGCTCGCGAGATTGGCTGTCGACGGCAGCTACCACGGCCGCGGGTTGGGTGCAGTCCTGCTCGCCGACGCTGCACAGCGGGCACTCGCAGCCGCGGAGGTGATCGGCGCGCAAGCGGTGATCGTGCATACCAGCGACAAGCGGGCGGCCGTCTTCTACGAGCACTTCGGGTTCGTGCGCTCGCCGAGCGACCCTTTGCACCTCGCCGTGCTGATGAAGGATCTGCAGAAGACCTTCGGCCCGTCACCGCGCCAGCGCTGAAAGGCATTCCGGCGCGGTTCCCTTGCTCCGCGGCTTGACCGGGTCTGGGCCAGCGCTCGTGCGCTCCAGGTCGTAGTGCGCCAAGGGCTCCGGGGCGCATGCCGCTGCACCAGGGCGCATCAGACGCGTCCACACACACACAAGAACGGCCGCCCCGCTCGAACAGGACGGCCGCCAAACCCATGCCCTCGCGACATCCCTCGAGCCGCTCGAGCACGTCACCGCGGTGATCGGCGAGCAGGGACCTTGTGAGGACGCTCGCCGCCGCGCCCGAGAGCGCCGCCAGCGAAACGGGGTCCCGGCGTGGTTCTCGGCCGAAGACCTGATCGCCGCACCGAAGACCTGATCGCCGCACGGTGGGAAACCACGAACGAGAGGTTCACCTGCCCGGTCCACGACCACTAATCCGTGTCTCCCTGGGCCAGCGCGCTGACTGGCTGCCACTCGCGCCAGGTCGCCAGTCGGCTCTCGTAGTCCTTCTCGGCGATACCCAGCGGGACGATGCCGAAGAACACCCTCAGCGGGGGCGGCTCGGCGTCGACGACCTTCAGGATCGCCGCGGCCGAGGCGGCCGGGTCACCGGGGGTGTTACTGGCACGCCACTGCTGCTGGCGTTCGCGCAGCCCGTCGTAGGCCGGATTGGCCTGTGACCGCTTGGACGAGGGCCCACTCCAGTCGGTCGAGAAGCCGCCGGGTTCGACCAGGGTGACGTTGATCCCGAACTCCTTGACCGCCTGGGCGAGTGCCTGGCTGATCCCCTCCAGGCCCCACTTGGAGGCGTGGTAGATGCCAACGCCCGGGAACGCGGAGATCCCACCGATCGAGGACACTTGCACGATGTGACCGCTGCCCTGCTCACGCAGGAAGGAAAGCGCCGCCTGCGTCACCCACAGTGCCCCGAACAGGTTGGTCTCGATCTGGGCCCGGGCCTCCCGTTCGGAGAGCTCCTCGACCATCCCGAAGTGGCCGTAGCCCGCGTTGTTGACCACGATGTCCAGCCGCCCGAAATGCTCGTGGGCCTGCTCGACAGCCCGGAAATCCGCCTCGCGGTCGCTGACGTCGAGCTCGATCGGCGCGATCGCGTCGCCATAGCGCTCGACTAGGTCGTCAAGGGTGCTCGTGTCCCGCGCCGTCCCCGCGACGCGATCGCCTCGCTCCAGCGCCGCGATCGCCCATTCGCGACCGAAGCCGCGTGAAGTGCCAGTGATGAACCATGTCGTGTTCGCCATGCGACGATCCTAGTAACCGCCCACCAGCGCCCCCAGGCGCGGGCCACGGGCCGCGGGCGTCGTCTCTCCTGCTCTCTTTGAAAGGAGCTTCATGACCGGCGCTTCTCTTACCGCTGGCTCCGTGCCGGCGGCAGTTTCAGGCACCTCGGGGCGCCGACTCAGCCTCCCGGGTTGGGAGGAGACCCGCCAGCTCGAGCGCGAGCGGCTGATCGCCGAGGCGCGCGGTCGGAGTTGGCTTTCGGTCGTGGTCGGGAGCTGACGGTTTCGCGGATCTGCCCTGCGCGCGATCGGATCGTCGCCTGAGCAATCGCGACGGCGCTCAGGACGACATCGGCCCCGGCCGGGCACTCATCCCCTTATAGCTGAGGTGAAGATCGGCGTTAGGAACGCTCCGACGGGTCGACTTCGACGCCCGAGAGGGCGCCGGTGGCCTGGGCGCGGATGATCGCATCGAGTTGGGATCCGAAGAGAAACGCGGTCGTGGAGATATACAGATAGGCGATCACCACGATCACTGAGGCGAGGCTTCCAAACACCGAGTCGTATGAAGCCAGGCCTGTCAGGTAGAAGTAGAAGCCAACCGAGACGATCACCCACCACACGATCACGATCATCGTGCCGAGACTTACCCAGGGAAGCGGCTGCGAGGTCGCCGGTGCGAAGCGGACCAACTAGCCGACCGCGAGCGACAGAAAGCCCACCCCCAGCACCCAGCGTGCGAGGAAGTGGTTTGCGTCTGATCTTGCGATAGAGCTGC
This sequence comes from uncultured Solirubrobacterales bacterium, assembly GCA_963836065.1. Taxonomy (GTDB): domain Bacteria; phylum Actinomycetota; class Thermoleophilia; order Solirubrobacterales; family Solirubrobacteraceae; genus Palsa-465. Next base: position 6,739 of record CAWIII010000001.1, on the reverse strand, counting down.
CCCTGTTTTTCATGCCAATCCTGGGAGGCTGTCCGGGCCCCGACTCAGGAGGACGTGATGATGGAGCACGGCAAGCCGCGCAAGCGCCGGCAGCTGTCGCCGGAGGAGAAGTGGGAGGTGTTCCTCGAGGTCTGCTCGCAGCAGCTCTCGCAGGCGGACGCAGCTCGGAAGTGGGGCGTCGACGTGTCGACGGTGATTCGGATCAGGCAGTTGGCGAAGGACGTGGCGCTGGCCGCGTTTGCGGCCGCCAAGCCGGGCAGGTTGCCCTCTCCGGAGCAGGTCGAGTTGGAGGCCGCGTTGGCGGAGAACGATCGGCTCTCGGAGGCGCTCAAGGAGCTGGCGGTCGAGTTGAGCTTGCACCGGGGAAGGCAACGCTCGGGCTTTTCGGCCCGGTCCCGCGGCGCGTGAGCGCGCAGACCAAGCTCGAGCTGATGGGGCTGATCGATGGCGCGGTGTCGGCGGGGTGGGCGCACGCGCGTGCGTGCCGGGTGCTTGAGATCGAGGATGTGCGCATGCATCGCTGGCGCGCCCGGCTCGCCGAGACGGGCTCGTTGGAGGACCGTCCGCCGGTCGGCAACCGGGTGCACCGGATCCTTGACTGGGAGGAGCAGGCGATCCTCGATCTGATCGAGGAGTGGGGCGTGGTGGATCGTTCGCATCGCAAGCTCGCGCATCGCGGCTCGTATGTCGGCACTGTGTTCGTGTCGCCCTCGACGCTGCTGCGCGTGGCGCTGAAGAACAAGGTCACGCTGCCGGGGGAGCTGATCCGCCCACGACCGCCAAAGCCCGCATTTCCCGAGATCTGCTGGGAAAAGAACCGGATCTGGATCTGGGACGCGACCCACTTCACGCGGTGCAAGCGGGTCGCGTACGCGATCGTCGACGTCGTCACCAGATACTGGATCGGCTACCTGCTCACGACCGAGCAGACGCACACGCAGGTGCAGCTGCTGTTCGCCCGGGCGCTCGAGGACCAGGGGCTGCTCGGACCGGACGGGCTGCCGCCCGACCACGCCCCTGAGGATCCGCCGATCCTGGTGGCGTGGTCGGACAACGGGTCGGAGATGAAAGCGATCGACACTCGCCAGTTCATGGCGCTGATGGCGATCGCCCAGCACCACGGCCGGCCCGGCACCCCGACCGACCAGGCGCACGTCGAGTCGTTCTTCAGCCACCTGAAGGGCGACTGGCTGACCCTGACCAGCATCACCGACCCGGCCGCGCTCGACACAGAGCTCGCCCGGATCCGCGGCCAGTACAACACGGTCCGCTTGCACGCCTCGATCGGCTACGTCACCCCCGACGACGAGCACCACGGCCGCGGCCCCGCGATCCGCCGCGCCCGCATCGCCGGGCTCAAGCGAGCGCACGCCCAGCGCATCAACGAGAATCGGAGGCGATCGAAATGACCGCGACCGAGACCATCCTCGCCAGCCGCCCGCTCCTGCTTCTGCGGGACGGAGGCTCGCTGCGCGAGGGGGTCGCCCGCCGGCACGGACGTCGGTGGAACTGGGCACGGACGACGCCCCGAACCACACCCACCAACACGGCCCACAAACACCCTCAGGCTTGGTGTGAAAAAGTCGGCCGCTCTATCAAAGGTTCAGATACACCGCAGAACGCGAACACTCCCAAGCCGCGCCCGGGCGGCGCACCGCGAAGAACGGCGCGAGCACCAAGCACACTGCGGCGAGAATGAAGCACCCTCCCACCGCGATCGCAAGCGCGAACGAGAACAGGTAGCGCCTGATGAAGGGTCGCTCGTAGTTTGCTCCGTAGATCTGGGCGAATGCTCCCATCACCGCGGACGGCCCCGGACACCTGCCACAGGGCAAGGCCGCCGCCGAAGGTGGCCCAGAGTAGTGCCCTGCCGGAGAAGACCTTGTTGACGGCGCTCGAGATCACGCTGAACACGGCGGGCGAGACATCCGCACGGATCTCCGGGGCCACGTGGTTTCGCCACACGCCGTCCAAGTGGAGGAGTCCTCCCAGCGCGAGCACAAACATGACGAACGGAACCACCGCCGTGAGGATCTGAAACGAGATCGCGCTCGAGTACGTCAGCAGATCATGCTGCTTGAAGCCGTCGAGCAGCGCCCGCCCCAGCTCGCGAGCTCGCAGCCAGACTTGTGGGCCGCGCCCGAACGAGCGAGCCACACCGCCGGGTTGCGGCCGCGCCGAAGCGACCCTCCGCCAGCTCATAGATGACCGACCACGCGCATCACTCGGCGAGGCTGGGCGCTCAGCAGTTCTGGCTTCTCATTCAGCCTTTTGGATCGGCAAGCCAAACCGCTGCTGCGGTGCCTCAGCGTCGATACCCTCGTCGCGGCGCGCAAGGGCGCACGCCAAGACGACGACCGGACGATACTCAACCACGTGCTGATGTAAAGCCTACGCCACCGGCCCTAGCCACGGATTGGCTGGGCCAAGCCACGGTGCAGGCGGCTCGCACCGGGCGTCAGGTCGGACCCGGCGGACAGTCGTCCATTCTGTGAGCGCGCCGCTCCTGTGCCTCAGCGGCATGGAGACGAGCTTCTGCCCGCTCGCTGGCTCGCTGGAGCTCGCGCAAACGTGCCGGGCTGGTGGGCCGTTGTCCGTAGGCCTTGGCTTTGTACAGCTGGAAGCGCTGACGGGCGTGCTGAGCCTGCGCTCGCAGATCGTCCAGATTTCTAGTGGCCATGGGCTTGAGTGCGGACCGGGGGCGGCGGTAGCCGGTCTGTCGTGGGTCAGCGGCGGGCGAGTCGGCGTCCGCTCTCGGTGTTGGCCGGTGAGTAGTTGAGCTCGTAATGGTGGTAGAGGGCCGACTCGTCGGCCTGGGAGAGCTCCTCGCCATGCTGTTCGATGTTCGGCGCGGCCTTGATCTGCTCCTTGGTCACCGCTACCTGAAGATCGTCGGGTCCTACCGTGATCCCGCCCAGCGGCACAAAGGTCAGGTGTCGGCCGATGAAGCCCTCCTTGACGGTCGCGAACTGCGGCTCGTCATTCTCCACGTCAACGTAGACGTCCTGCAGCTTTCCGATCCTTGCGCCGTCGCGATCGACCAGCATCTTGCCGTGCCACTCGGCGACATTCCAATTGGCATCTTGCTGGTGGCCGCTCATCGTCGAATCCTCTCCGTCCTCCCTCGTGGGGTGCCAGCCACCCATTCTAGAACCAGGCTCAACGCGCTCCGGCAGCACCAGCGAATGACCCCGCCGGTCCAAAGCGCACGCCAATCTGCTGGATCCACCCAAGGCGGGTCGCCCGCGGGCGCGGTCCTATGTCATCCACGAAAGGGTGGGGATGGCAACGACCATGGGTCGTTGTTGATGACCGTTTCCTCCGGGATACCCGTTACGTGCGGTACCACTACCAGCGAAGCCGGAGTACGCTCGCGCCATGAAAGGCGACCGCGTGGAAGTTGTTGTCGCGGCAGACGACGGCTCTCGGACATATGAGATCGTCGCCGCACGCGCGGGTCGCCGGGTCGAGATCACAACGGGGAGGGGCATCGTTGAGGTCACTGAGGTGACCCGAACGGGCGAACCCGTGCGGAGGGCTAGATTCATGGCCAGCCGCGTTCTCGCGCTCGTCGAGCACCCGGCGAGCGAGGCGCAACGTAAGCGAGAGCCCTCCGATCAGGCATCGTAGGAGCATGCCTGTGAGCTGACAGCATTGCCGTCAGCTCGGCAGCGCCCGGACCGTGTTTCCGGTGGCGTCCATGAGCGTCCTCCTCTCGTCCGGGAGCGGCCGAAATCAGCCGTCGAAGGTGACATCGATGGCGATCGACACCGAGTCCCGCACCGGCGAGCCGTCGGAATTGCGGACGTAGACCCGGCGCTTCGTCGGAACCATGATCCCGTCGAACTCCCGGCACTCAGAGGGGTAGTGCACCGCAGGTCCTCCGCCCAAGATGTCGACGGAGTAGTCGAGCCGTCGAAGTAGCCCCGCCTCGTCGAAGTAGTAGGTCTGCGGCCGAGTGTGGGCCACGATCGTCGCCGGATAGGTAACGAGCAGGCTGCGCCACACCTCGCCGTCCTCGTGCCAGAGTTCGACCTCCTCGGTGAGGAAGTCGGAGCGGGTGAGCGGGTGAGGATGAAGGGTGCGACGAAGTAGTGCCAGTTGGCCTCGCCCGCGAAGTACGCCACCTGAAAGTCGTCCCAGGGGCTCTGGCGGGTCTGGCCTGCGAAGGCCGTTTCTGGTTCGCGGCGCTCGTCGATCAGGACCCCGTCAGTGCTCTCAATCGTCCGGCGGTATGGCTCCCAGGTGGTATACCGTCCCGGCTGTGGGAAGGGAACGATCTTAAGACGCTGGTCGCGAGTCTCGCCCTTTAGCACAACATCGTCAAGAAGTCCAGGCTTGCCCTTCAAAGCCCATATCGCATCGGCAATCGATGCGGTGGCGTAGAACCGGGAAACCTCCTCGCAGCGCTGCATGCCGCCGCGTGCGCCTACTGCCAACTCAAGCAGGTTGGTCACCGTGCGGGGCCGTCGAGAGCGAACCCACCGGCAACGTGCTCATCACGGTTGGCCGTGGCGTGGAATGAGCCGCTGGCGGCGGACGTCCTGCTGGACGCGTTCGCGATCCGGTTGAGTGAGGGGTACGCAGCGGCCGCGCCAACCCTTACCCGAGCACTCGAGCTGGTGCTCGCTCGGAACGTCGCCAACGACGAAGTCGGCCGATGGCTCTGGCTCACCGCCATGTCGGTGCGGCAGAATCTCCAGGTCCGCCTCCCTGACTACACACGCCGGGCTCAGGACTGCCCCGCCGGCAAATCACTCCGGACTTGAGCGTGTCGCAAGCGGGCTTGGCGCCACGCTCGCACGACAAAAGGCCTTCATGCTTGATAAATCTTGTAGAGGGCAGAGGTCGTGCGTTGCGCGTTGGCTGCCCGGGCCGGTTCGACGAGCACGTCCTGCAGCCGTCGCGCGGCGTCAAGGTGATCACCGGTCCAGATCATCCGTGCCGCGGTGGCGCTTGCCCGGCCGTCGTCACGGCGCAGGTCTCGGCTTACTGCCTCGACCAGCCGGCCGTCCGCTAGCTCGTCGTGCAGGAGCGGCTCGGGTACGGCACCGCGGCCCGTGAGGCTGGCCGCGAAGCCGTCGTACCAGCCGACGATGAGCTGAGTACTCGCGAGCAGCTCCCGCCGTGCCGCGGCCCGGTTCCCGCCCGTCGCGTCGTCGCGTCGCCACAGATCAAGTACCGCGTCGGCCGCGAGTCGCAGGCCCACCGCGCCGGTGAGAAGACCGGTGACCTCGGCCAACGGAATCGGCTTGGCGCCGCGTTCGGCCAGGTAGCCGCGGAAGGTGTCATCGAGGCGCCGGGATGCTGCCGCAGCGTCGATCGCCTCGCTGGTCGGCGCGGGCCGCGACGGCGCGCTGGGGTCACAGCGTCCCATCCCGAATTCCACCGCGCTGGCGAGGTAGCGCGCGCTGTCGGCGTACGCGTCTGCGAGCGCCTTGCCGAGGGCGGCACCGGCACCACGCGGCCAGAACAGCAATCCAACTAGGAGGCTCACCGCACAGCCGAGAGCAATGTCCTCGATGCGTACCAACCCGACCCGCCACCCAGCGGGCTGCAGGATGTTGTACAGGATCAGCAGAGTCAACGTGAACGCGGCCTGGCCGGCAGCGAACGAGATTGCTGCGGGGGCGAGACCCGCGAGTAGTACGGCGAGCGGAAGCAGGAACCACAACACCGTGGTGTTGGCGCCTATCAGCACGACAAGCGCACCGCCGACGATGAAGCCGGCGAGCGTGCCGAGCAAGCCGCGCACCACGTTCTGGCCAGTGCTCAGAGCATTCGAGCGCAGCACCGAGAGCGTGCCGAGCACCACCCAGAACGAGTGCTGCACACCGGTCAGCTTCGCGACTAACACAGCCAGACCAAGCGCGACCGCGCCGCGAACACTGTTGTGCAGCCATACCGAATGCCGGTCGACGTGTGCTCCGGCGCGCTCTTGCGCAGCTGACAACGTTCCCGCGACCCCCGCCGGCTGGTGACCTAGGAGCCGCTCGAGCAAGGTGCGCCGCTCGGCAGCCGCGAGCAGGTCGATATTGGCCGCGATCTGCGAGATGACGAAGCTGATCTCCTGCGCCTAAAGCTCGGATCCAGCGAAGTGATGAACTCACCGATCTGATCCTCGACAGCGACAGCGCGTGAACCCGACGCCGAGCGGACTGGCAGCCTCAGTGTGTCGCCACGCTCTAATTCGGTGAGCGCTTCGCGTAGTTCGGCGAGTGCGGCGTGCAACGCGTCGGGGCGGCCTCCGTGGACGTCGAGCAGATCCGCGCCGCATTCGAGCACTGACGCTGCCGTTGACCTCACCCGACAACCAGCGCGATTGGCCGGCGTCCCGTCCGGCCGCGGCGCTGACTGAACGATGATCGCGTTTAGCCATTTCAGCTCGTCCACCAACCGCACGACCATCCGAGCTGCTGTGCCCAGCGCGGTCGGACGGTAGGGCGTCGCGAAGAACGTCCGGTGCAGAGCGCCGACTGTCGCGTTCGCCCAGGCGACCGCGGCATCATGATCAGCCCCCGACGCTTCGCGCTTGCCGCCGAGGACATAGGCGACATCCGAGCGCAGCCGTGCAGCCAAGGCCCGGCAGGCCACGATCGCGGGGCCGCGCAGCGGATCGTGCGCCGGCGCCGGCCATAACAGGGCCACAGCCAGGAGCGCCGCTCCCGAGGCCATACCCCAACCAGCCAGGCGATCCGGGATCGAGGAAATCGGCCCGGTGAGCGAAACCGACAGGATC